>NZ_CP028137.1:2906505-4359758 GCF_004011135.1 Rathayibacter festucae DSM 15932
ATCCTGATCGAGTAGCGCCCGCAGGGCGCGTATCGAGATCCACCGTCCCTGAAGCGGTGGGTCTCGATACGCCGCTCCGCGGCTACTCGACCAGCATGTCTGCATGCCGCTCGAACAGCTCTCGCAGGGCGACCCCGTTCATGCTGATCGAACAGCTCTCGCAGGGCGACCCCGTTCATGCTGATCGAGTAGCGCCCGCAGGGCGCGTATCGAGATCCCCCACCGAAAGGCCCCACCCCATGCAGCGCGTCTGCTTCCAGCTCCAGGTGCGACCCGAGCGCATCCCCGAGTACACCCGCCGGCACGCCGCGATCTGGCCCGACATGGCCGCCGCACTGAAGGCCACCGGCTGGAACAACTACTCCCTCTTCCTCCGCCCCGACGGCCTGCTGATCGGCTACTTCGAGACCCCGTCGCTCGAGGCCGCCCGCGCCGGGATGGCCGCCACCGAGGTCAACGCCCGCTGGCAGGCCGAGATGGCCGAGTTCTTCGTCGAGCTCGACGGCGCCCCCGACACCGGCTTCCTGCAGCTGACCGAGGTCTTCCACCTCGAGGACCAGCTGTCCTGACCCCTCTCCTCCTTCCCGACACCCATCGGACAGAGCCGCGGCTCCGAATGATGCACGGGGTCGATCGAGGAGGTAGTGCGGGATGTCGTTCAACAGCCGCCGCTGGCAGGTCCGCACCATCGTGGCGCGGGTCCAGGCCACCGCAGCACTCAGCACGTCGACACTGGACACGGCCGGCCGCGCCGACCGCAAGCTCGAGATCCTCCGGATCGCGGACGGCGTCGACGCCGGGAGGGTCAGCAACGACGAGGCCGTCGCCGCGTTCGAGCGCCTGGCCCGGGACGTCGGCCACACTCCCGAGGCGCGGCTCGGTTGACGCCTCCGCATCCGGGCGCACCGTGACGGACGGCGCCCCGTCCGCGCAGGACGCCCTCGTCCCGCCGCTCGCCGACGGCGACCACGCCGCGTTCCGCCGGCTCTACGAGCGCACCGTCCGGCGCGTCCGCTCGATCACCGTCGGCATCCTGCAGGACCACGCTCAGGCGGAGGAGGTCGCGCAGGAGACCTACTTCGAGCTCTGGCGCTCCGCCGCCCGGCACGCGGTCCTCGAGGAGCAGCAGCACCTCGTCGCCGTCATCGCCCGCCGCCGCGCCATCGACCGGGTCCGCGCCGCGCAGTCCTCCCGCGAGCGCGACCACCGCTACGCGATCCACAGCTACCTCCGCGAGATCGACGAGGCGGAGTCGCACGGCGAGATCGCCGGCGAGTTCCGGCGCGCCGCGGCCGAGATCCGCCGCCTCGCCCCGAAGCACCGCGACCTGCTCTTCCTCGCCTACGTCCGCGGCCTGACCCACGCCGAGATCGCCACCGAGCTCGGCCTGCCGATCGGCACCGTCAAGACCCGCCTCCGCGACACCCTCGCCCGCCTCCGCCGCGAGCTGACGCCCCCGCCCCCCTGACGCGCACTGCCCGCCGGTCGAGCACCCGCGCAGCGCCCCTGCACGCCGGTCGATCAGCCGCGCAGCGGCCTCCGCATGCTGGTCGAGTAGCCGCGCAGCGGCGTATCGAGACCCACCGTCCCCAGCAGGCCGGGTCTGCAGACTCCCCGTCCGACGCCGGTGGATCTCGATACGCGCCCTGCGGGCGCTACTCGATCAGCATGTCTCTGCCGTCCGAGCACCCGCGCATCGCCCCCCTCATGCTGGTCGAGTAGCCGCGCAGCGGCCCCTCATGCTGGTCGAGTAGCCGCGCAGCGGCGTATCGAGACCCACCCACGACGAAGCCCCCGCCCTCCGAGAGTGGAGAGCGGGGGCCACGGCGACGCCGTCAGCGCGTCAGAGCGTCTGCGCGAACGGGTCGAAGTCCACCGGCACCGCGGGCACCGGCGCGGACAGCGTGCTGTCGATCGCGACGAACTCGCCGCTCTCGGCCGACTCCTGCGCCGACAGCATCACGTCGAGCACGTGGAAGCCGAGCTCGCCGGTGGCCACGTGCGGACGGTCCTCGGCGATCGCGCGGACCATGTCGAGCAGGCCGAGGCCGCGGCCGACGACCGTGCCCTTCTGCTCGATCTCGGTCCACTCCTGCTCGCCCCACTGGCCGTCGGCGATCGAGGTGCGGGCCTTCACGTACGCGGTGCGCCCCTCGAACTGGTTCGGGTCGGGGATCACGATCGACCCCTCCGTGCCGTGGATCTCGAAGACGCCGTGGCGCTCGAGCGCGGAGTCGAAGCTGAGCAGGCTCGACGCCTGCGGCCCGGCCGCGAACGAGGTCAGCACCTGCAGCGAGGTGGGCACCTCCACCGGGAACGTCGTTCCCGCGTCGGGGCCGGAGCGGATGACCCGCTCCTCGAGCTTCTTCCGCCCGAGGGCCGCGACCCGCTGGACCGGTCCGAAGAGGCTGACGAGTCCGGTGAAGTAGTACGGCCCCATGTCCAGCAGCGGGCCCGCGCCCTGCGCGAAGAGGAACGCCGGGCTCGGGTGCCAGAGGTCCGGTCCGACCGTCTGGAAGACGGTGGACGCGAACATCGGCTCGCCGATCACGCCGTCCGCGATCGCGCGCTTCGCGGTCTGGAAGCCCGGGCCGAGCAGCGTGTCCGGCGCCGAGCCGACGCGCAGCCCCTTGGCGGCGGCGTCCTGCAGCAGCTGCGCGGTGCCGGCACGGTCCAGGCCCAGCGGCTTCTCGCTCCAGACGTGCTTGCCCGCGGCGATCGCCGCGGCCGAGACCTCGACGTGCGCGGCGGGGATGGTCAGGTTGACGACGACCTGCACGCCGGCGTGCGCGAGGACGTCCTCCGCCGAGCCCCAGGCGGGGACGCCGTGCTTCTCGGCCTGGCTCCTCGCCCGGTCGAGCAGCAGGTCGCCGACGATCAGGACCTCGACGTCCGGGAAGGACGCCAGGTTCTCGAGGTAGGTGTCGCTGATGACGCCGACGCCGATGACGCCGATCCCGATGGGCCCGCTCATGCCGCGTACCCGCCCTTCACGAGGAAGTCGTAGCTGGCCTGGATGTCCGCGAAGACGTCGCCGGGGGCGTTGTCGTACTCGATGACGGCGTACTTGATCGCGCCCTCGCCGGCCTTCAGCGCCTCGACGAGCGGCACGTCGCCCTCGCCCGGGCGGCGCTGGTCGAGGGTGTCCGAGCCGAAGGCCGCGGCGCCGGGGGCGAACGGGTTCTCGGCCGGGGCGATGCCGTCCTTGACGTGCACGGCGACCAGGCGCGAGCCCAGCTTCGACACCAGCGCGGGGCCGTCCTGGCCGCCGGTCAGCGCCCAGAACAGGTCGAGCTCGATCTCGACGCGCTCGTCGGTCGTCGCGACGAAGCGCTCGTAGGCGGTCCGGCCGTCGAAGGAGGCGATGAACTCCTGCGCGTGGTTGTGGTAGCCGACCTTCAGCCCGAAGGTCGCGGCGACCTCGGCGGCCTTGTTCAGGCGGTCGGCGATGTCCGCCACGCCGTCCTCGGTCAGCCAGCGCTCGGCCGAGACGAACGGGTCGATGACGGTGTGGATGCCGATCTGCGCGGCCGCCTCGAAGACGACCTCGGGGGCGGGCGTGGGGATGGAGCCGTCCGGCGTCCACAGCTCGTCGGAGAGCAGCGGAGCGTGGCCGGTCGGCGAGGCGAGGCCGCTCGCGTCGAGCGCGGCGCGGATCTCGGCGGGACGGCGGACGAAGTCGAACGCCTCGACGTTCTTCAGGCCGATCGCCGCGAGCTTCTCGAGCGAGCCGTTCGGGTCCTCGGAGAACTCCTTGGCCAGCGTGTACAGCTGGATGGAGGCCAGGGGCAGAGTCATGATCGATGTCGCTTTCACTGGTGATGGTGGTGCGGGCAGGACTGTCGTCTCCGACCAGCCTGTCCTATGGACGTCCGAGAAAGGCCTATCGGACTTTCTTGATGGGGAGGATGACGAGCGCACCGACGACGGCCGCGAGCGCGCAGACCGTGAACCACAGCCCGTAGTTGTTGCCGGTCGGGTCGCTGACGTAGACGAGGATGCCGCCGACCAGCGGCGCGAGCGTCTGCGGCAGCGCGTTGGCGATGTTGAAGACGCCGAGGTCCTTGCCCGAGTCGTCGGGGTTCGGCAGCACGTCGACGACGAGCGCCAGGTCGACGCCGACGTAGATGCCGTAGGCGAGTCCGAGGACCGCCTCGAGGACGTAGAAGGCGCCGATGTCCTGCACGAAGATCAGCGCGAAGGTGCCGACCGCGAAGAGCGCGGTCGAGCTCCAGACGAACACCTTGCGGCGCCCGATCCGGTCGGAGAGCCAGCCGGCGAAGTAGCTCGCGCCGATCAGCGCCACCGTGTAGATCAGCACGCTCGTGCTGATGACGACGGGAATGCTGCCCTCCTCGACTCCGATGTGGTTGAGGAGGTAGAAGAAGCGGAAGGTGGTGAAGCCGAAGCTCGCGAAGGTGATCAGGAAGCGCGACCACCAGGCCAGCGCGTAGTCGGGGTTCTTCACCGGGCTGACCCAGAAGGTCTCGGCCCAGTCGCGCAGAGTCGCCTTCGGCGGGGCGACGGGCAGTCGCTTGTCGGGCAGCACGACCGCGAAGACGACCATGACGATGATCGCCAGGATCGACGGCGCGACGAACATGATGAAGAGCTGGTCGACGAACGCCTGGGCGACGTAGGTGCCGCCGAGGATGCCGACGTTCTGCGCGATCCCGAGGGCGGCGGTGACCTTGCCGCGCTGGAACTTCGGCACCTGATCGGCGAGCGTGGCGATGAAGGGCGCGAGCGTCATGTTCGCGCCGAGCTGGGCGAGCGACCAGCCGATGGTCGCGATCAGCAGCGTCGGAGCGAGCGCCATGATCGTGAACGCGACGGTCATGATGACCGTGCCCGCCACGATCCAGATGCGGCGGCGCCCGAGGCGGCTGGTCGTGCGGTCGGAGAGCCGGCCGAAGACGACGTTGGCGACGGTCGCGAAGAGGGCGCCGAACCCGCCGAGGATCGCGGCCGCTCCGGTCGCGCCGTTCTGCGCGATCTCGCCCGCGTCGACGAGCGACTGGATCTTGAGGCCGATACCGACGATCGCCGGCCCGAGGAGGGCGATGAAGAAGATCAGCTGCGCGGCGAGCAGCCAGAAGACATAGCCCTTCGTCGCCGGCTCGGTCGGCTCGGAGAACGCGTGGTGCCCCCGCACCGTCGCCGTCGCGGTGGTCATGCCCGAGGGCATCCCCGCTGCGGATCCGCTGGACGTCGTCATGATCGTTCCCTCTCGTCATCGAGTGTGCAGAATCGAGCGGTCGTGCCCAAAACCTTGCGTCGTGTGGTTTTGAGTATGCAGGGCTGCTCATCTCGCCGCAACCGTCGGCCGCCCGAGACCGGCCCCCGAGTTGCGCAAGATCCTGCCCCGACGACGCTAGCCCTCCCCCTCGCGCCCCCGCCGCCCCGTACCCGAGCTGGCGCGCGACGCCCCGCGAGCAGACCCCGACGTCGGATTCAGCGCGACCGCGGACCTCGGCGGCACTGCCGCAGCTGTCGACCACTCGCGCGAGACACCGGCTGACGCCGCTTCGGCGTCCTGCACTGGCGCTGCGCCGCGGCCGCGAGCGGCTCGCCGAGTCGTTAAACCAAGAACGGCCCGCCGAAGCGGGCCGTCCTGTTCTGTCTCAACCAGAGTGCGCCCGGAGGGATTCGAACCCCCAACCTTCTGATCCGTAGTCAGATGCTCTATCCGTTGAGCTACGGGCGCAGTCCATCGCGTGGCCTTGGGGGGCGCACGCAACGAGGTACGACTATACATGCCGGGAAGCCCCTCCGCGAATCGAGCGGGCGCCCGCCCGGGCACGCGTACCGTGGCAGTCATGGAGGCCGCCGCGATCGAGCTCGTGCGCTTCGTCGTCTCGCCGCTGCACCGGTTCGAGGGGCGGCCGGCCGACGGCCCGATCCCCTCCGAGGGCAACGAGCAGCCCGAGCGGATCGAGATCCGCGCGGGACTCGGCATCGTCGGCGACCGCTACTTCGCCCAGCGCGCGCACCGGACGGCCGCGGTCACCCTCTTCGCGATCGAGTCGCTCGAGCACGTCGCGGCGGAGCTCGGCCGTGCCGCGTTCGACCCCGCCGACACCCGCCGCAACATCATCGTGCGCGGCGCCGACATCGACGCGCTCGCCGGCCGCACCTTCGCGGTGGAGCAGGGCGGCGAGCGGATCGAGTTCCAGGGCGGCCGCCCGGCCAACCCCTGCGCCTGGATGGACGTCTCGCTCGCGCCCGGCGCCTTCAAGGCGATGCGGCGCCGCGGCGGCGTGCGCTGCGCCCCGCTCACCAACGGCCTCCTCCACATCGGGCCGGCCCGGCTGATCCTCCACCGCTCCGAGGACATGCTGATCTGAGCGGATCGGCCAGCGCCTAGGCTCTCCCCGACCCGTTCCCGCCAGGCCGCTGCGCCGCGACACCCGAGGAGGCGCCCGTGCCCTACCCCGGCCGCCCCCTGCGCGCCCTCGCCTCGAGCGTCCGCCACGGCCTGCGCGACGTCTTCTCCACCACGCGCTCCCGCCGGCGCGACCCGCGCCGCCGCTACAAGAACACCGACGTCTCCGTCCTCCGCGTCCACCGCCGCGACGTCTACGCCCGCGTCAACACCGTCGGCCACACCGGCGAGCGCACCTTCGTGCTCGTCCCGGGCATCGGCGTCGCCGCCACCTACTTCGAGCGGCTCGCCCCGGCGCTCAACGAGTTCGGCCCCGTGCACGCCCTCGACCTGCCCGGCTTCGGCGGCGTCCCGCACCCGCCGAACGCCCGGCACATGACCATCGGCGACTACGCCGAGCTCGTCGGCGCGGTCATCGACGACCTCGGCCTCGACGACCCGGTCGTCCTCGGCCACTCGATGGGCACGCAGGTCGTCGCCGAGCTCGCCGCGCGCCGCCCCGAGCTCACCACGATCGTCCTGCTCGGCCCGGTGATGAACCCGCACGAGCGCCGCATCCCCGTCGCCGCCTGGCGCTTCCTCCAGTCGAGCATCCGCGAGCCGGTGCAGGTCGCCGTCCTCGCCGCCGCGGCGTACCTGCTCTGCGGCCCGCGCTGGTTCTCGCGGGTGCTGCCCGAGATGATGCAGTACCGGATCGAGGACGTCCTGCCCCGGATCCGCGCCTCCACGCTGGTCATCCGCGGCGAGTTCGACCGCCTCGTCCCGCGGGAGTGGGCCGAGGAGGTCGCGGAGGCGATCCCGCACGCGCGCGCCTGGGAGATCCCGGACGCCTCGCACTCGGTGATGCACGCCCACGCGGAGGAGGTCGCCCGGCTCTGCGTCGAGCACGCCCGCGCGCCGCAGCCCGACCGCGACGAGGCCGAGCTGCGCCGCTTCCCGGACGACGAGATCGACCGCTCGCAGGAGGACGCCCCGATCGACGATCCGCTGGGCGCGATCCGCGGCCGGGTGACCGAGCTCGCCGGCATCCTCGTCGACGACGACTCGCTGATCGCCGAGGGCAAGACCCAGCACGCGGAGGCGACCGACCCGGCCGCCCTGCAGGAGTCCGACACCGACGCCGGAGACGGCGACTCCGGGCCCGGCCTCTTCGACACGCCCGCCGCACGCTGAGCGCGGAACCCGCTCAGGACTCCTCGCCCACGATCTCCTCGCGGATGCGCCGCAGGTCCTCGGCGAGCGCCCCCAGCAGGATCCAGTGCTCCGGGTGCGGGGTCACGATCACCAGCGGGGCGGTCAGCGCCGGCAGCTCGTCGGTGATCGGCTCCGGCTCCGGCACCGCGACCGAGGACTGCACGAGCAGCCGCAGGTCGTGCGCCGCCCGGTGCAGCTGCACCGCGATGTCCCCGATCGTCGGTTCGCCCACCAGGTCCTGGTCGTACAGGTCGTGCACCGTGCGGGTCATCCCGCGCACGCGCGTCACGATGCGGGCGAGCCGCGGAGTGACGGAGTCCAGCGCCAGCAGCCGGTCGCGGTGCGCGGAGCGCCGCGGGTTGAGCCGCAGCGACTCCTCACCGGTCGCGATCGCCTCCTCCGCCTTGGTCTGCATGGTCTGCAGCAGCCGCGCGTTGATCAGCAGCTCGCTGAGGCGCTCCCGGCCGACCTTCGTCTCGAGCACGTCGGCCAGGTCGTCGAGCGCCGCGGCGAGCTGCGCGGTCAGGTCGCCGACGGCCCGCTCCGCCGGCGCGAGCGTGATCGGCGGCACGATCAGCGCATTCACGACGATCCCGACGGCCGCGCCGATCAGCGTCTCGAGGATGCGGTCCACGGCGTAGTTCGGCGTCACCGAGCCGACCGAGAGCACGAGCATCGCGCTGATCGGGATCTGCACCGCGGAGGCGGGTGTCAGCCGGACCGCCCAGCCCACGGCGATCGCGGCGACGATCGCGCCGAGGACGATCGCGCTGTCGTCGCCGAAGAGCGTGCCGATCAGCGAGCCGACGACGACGCCGATGATCACGCCGACGCTGCGCTCGAGCGCCTTCGAGAACGACTGGTTCACGCTGGGCGCGACCACCAGCAGCGCCGCGATCGCGCCGAAGACGGGCAGCGTCCCGGGGAAGATCAGCGCGGCGATGATCCAGGTGACGACGGTCGCCGCCGCCGTCTTGACCAGCTGGAGCACCGGCGGCCGCGTGTCCACGGTGAAGCTGGACGTGAGGCGCATAGCTCCACGGTAGCCGCGGCGTGCGGGCGCGGTCACCGCTCCGGCGCCGCCTCGATGCTCGCGAGCACCGCGCGCAGCCCCCGGGCGGCGTCGTCGCGGAGCGCGTCGGGCACCGCCGCCAGCAGCTCCCGCTCCACCTCGAGCACCTCGGGGAAGGCGGCGTCGACCAGCGCGATCCCCTCGGTGGTCAGCGCGATGAGCGCGCCGCGCCCGTCCGCCGGGTTCGCGGTCCGCAGCACCAGCCCGCGGCGCTCGAGCGCGTGCAGCCGCTTCGTCACGGCCGGGGCGGAGGCGAGGCCGATCGTCCGCAGCGTCGTCGGCGACTGCGGGGCGGCGAGCCGGCGCAGCGTCGTCAGCACGTCGAACTCGCCGCGGGTCAGCTCGAAGGCGGCGAGCCGCTCCTCCGTCACCCGCACGAGCAGGGCGGAGGCGCGGATCAGGCGACCCGCGACGTCCACCGCCGAGGTGTCCAGCTCGGGCCGCAGCCGACGCCAGCCCGCACGGATCTCGTCGACGGCGTCCGGAGCCGCGCCGGGGTCCGGATGCGACGCGTCGCTCGACAGAAGATGATTCACGAGTAAAGTATATCTGGTTCACCCGTGAACGACCTCTCCGGCCGGTGCCGCTCGGATCCGCCCGCCGACCCGAGGACTCCGATGCCCGCCACCCCCTCCCTCCGCAGCGCCCTGCCGCACCCCCGTGAGCTGGTCGCCTTCGGCCCGCACGACGGCGCCCACCGCGTCGCCCTGCGCGCCGGGATCTCGATGGCGGTGCCGCTCCTCCTCCTCTGGGTCCTCGGCCGCACCGACCTCGCCCTCTACGCGACCTTCGGCGCCTTCACCGCGCTCTACGGACGCCGGCACACCCACCGCCCGCGCCTGCTGATGCAGGCCTCGGCCGCCGCCTACCTCGTGGCGATGGTGACGATCGGCACCGCCGTCGCCCTGTCGCCGCAGCGCGACTGGCTGATCATCCCGGTGGTCACCCTCGCCGCCGTCGGCGCCGCCTACCTCAGCGACGCCCTGCACTGGCACCCGCCCGGCCCGCTCTTCCCGGTGTTCGCCGTCACCGCCTGCGCCTCGGTGCCCGTCGAGGCGACACGGATCCCGGAGGCGTTCGCCCTCGCCGCCGCCTCCGCCGCCTTCTCGCTGCTCATCGGAGTGAGCGGGATCGCCGCCCCGCGCGCCCGGCTGCTGCCCGCGACGCCGTGGCGCCCCTCCTTCCGCGCCGCCGCCGTCCGCTCCACGACCCGCGCCGGGATGCTCCGCTTCGGCGCCGTCGTGCTGATCGCCGGCGCGATCCCCACCGCGACCGGCCTCGGCCACCCCTACTGGGCGATGGTCTCCGCCGTCGCGGCGGTCTCGGGCGCCGACGCGACCGCCCGCCTCGTCCGCGCCGGCCACCGGATGCTCGGCACCGTGATCGGCGTCGCGATCGCCGCCGCACTGCTCGCCCTGCCGCTGTCCCCGCTGGTCACGATCGGCGTCGTCGTGCTGCTGCAGATGCTCGCCGAGCTCGTCGTCGGCCGCAACTACGGCCTGACCCTCGCCCTGATCACCCCGCTCGCGATCCTGATGGTCGAGCTCGCCCACCACACCGACGAGTTCGTCCTCCTGCGCGACCGCGCCCTCGAGACCGCGATCGGCGTCGCCGTCGGCGTGGCCGCCACCCTCCTGTCCCACGCGATCGCCACCCGCACCACCCGCCCGACACCCGAAGGCTGAACGCCGGACAGCGGACAGCAGACAGCAGAGGGCGTCCATGCTGATCGAGTAGCCCGCGCAGCGGGCGTCCATGCTGATCGAGTAGCCCGCGCAGCGGGCGTATCGAGATCCACCCCCGCCGAGAGTCGAGTCCGCAGACCCGTCCTGCTGAGGACGGTGGGTCTCGATACGCCCCTCCGGGGCTACTCGACCAGCATGACGGCCCCCTCCAGGACTACTCGACCAGCATGACGGTCCCCTCCGGGGCTACTCGACCAGCATGACGGGCCCCTCCGGACTACTGCACTCTCCCTCACCCGGGCACGACGGAACCCCCGGTCGGCTCGCGCTGACCGGGGGTTCGACGGCGGGGGTCGGCGGGCGCCGGACCCGATGGGCCCGCCCGCCCCCGCACGAGGCGCGGAGTCGCGCGGCGGTTTCCCCCCACCGCGCGACCCTCACGCCTCAGCTAGGCGACGAAGCTCCACTTCTGGTGGTTGCCTCCGTTGCAGGACCAGGTCCCGAGCTGACGACCCGCGGTCGTGCTCTCGTCGGGCACGTCGAGGCAGGCGCCGCTCGCGCGGTTGACGATCGTCTGACCGCTCACCTGCCACTGCGCCGTCGATCCGGACGTGCAGGGCGCCTGCACCAGCGCGCCGCCGGAGCCCGAGGACCCGGACTGCGCGAGGCAGAGCCCGCTGTGCTGCGTCTGGAACTGCACGTAGCCGCCGGCCGATGCCCGGGCGAACACGGCGTTCGACCCGTTGCCGCAGGTCCACTGGACCACCTTCGAGCCGGTCGCGGTCGAGTCGTCCGCGACGTTCACGCACAGTCCGCTCGACGCCGACTTGATCGTCGATCGCGGCAGCGCCGGGGCGGCGTTCACCGTTCCCGCCGCGGTGTCGATGACGACCCCGTCCACCTCCGGCATGGCGACCGAGGTGTTCGACGGGAACTGCAGCGGCTGCCAGACGTAGCTGGAGTCGTTGACCGCTCCGTTGTTGGCGCCCGCCCAGCGGTCGCCCATGTAGAGGTAGGACGTGCCGGCGCTGCCGCTGATGGTCGCGACGTAGGTCGGCTGCGAGCGGTTGCCGGTCGGCCCGCCGAAGTCGGTCGGCGTCGACCACGGCCCGGTGATCTTCGTGGCCGTGGAGTACTTGTTCTGGTTCGGGCTCCAGCCGGTGGTCCCGGACGAGAGCGCGAAGTAGACGCCGTTGCGCTTGAAGATGGTCGGCGCCTCACGGGACTGGTTCTCCCAGTGCAGGCCCTGGAACGACTCGACGTTCGTGTACGACGCGTTGAGCTTGAAGATCGCCGTCGACGCGTTCGTCGTGGGGATGGCCGTCGACGAGAAGAGGTACGCCGAGCCGTCGTCGTCCTGGTACACCGTCATGTCGCGCGACTCGTAGCCCTGCGGCCGGAAGCTGCCCTGGTAGGCGTAGGAGCCGTCGACCGTGCTCGAGGTGGCGACCGCGACGCGGCCCTGCGTGTAGTCCCGTCCGTTCTCCCAGTGCATCCAGAGCACGTACTTCTGCGTCGCCGCGTTGTAGACCAGCTTCGGCCGCTCGATCGTCGAGACGTTCAGGTCCGGCGAGGAGTTCCTGGTGAGGATGTCGCCGCGGAACTCCCAGTTCTTGAAGTCGGTGGAGCGGTAGAGCGGGACCGAGATGAACCGGTTGTCCGCGTCGGTGCTCTGACCGACCCAGTAGTAGTACTGCCCCACCTTGAGCAGCCCGGCGCCGTGCCCGTGGATCGGCTGGCCCTGGGTGGTGAGGAACTGCGTGCCGTTCGTGACGGTCTGCGGCGCCGCCGTCGCGGGCGCCAGGCCCGTGACCGCGACCAGCGCCGCCGTGGCGAGCGCCATGAGCGCCAGCCTGATCCGTCCTCTTCGTTTCGTCATTGAAACTCTCCTTCTAGTTGAGGGTCATCGAGGGGACGACCCACGTGGTGGTCGACATCGCCGGAGCGGATGCCGTGAATCGGTTGCCGGCGAGCGCGGCCGGGGGCAGCGCCGCCAGGTCCTCGGACGCGCCGGTGCGCACCCCCGAGGCGGTCGCGGTGGCGGGAGCGAAGCGGGTGAGGTCGTAGGTGACCGTCGCCGGCGTCGAGGTGGTGTTCACCGTGACGAGGACGACGCGCCGGCCGGCCTCGTCGTGGAAGGCGACGGTGTCGTTGTCGCTCACGCCGATCACCCGGTAGCCGCGGCGGACGTAGCGGCTCCACTGCGCCATCGCCCAGAACTTCTTGTTCCGGGTGTAGCTCGAGAGATCCGCGGAGGCGTTGTTGAGGTCGGTGTCGAGCATCCCCCAGCCGCCGGAGTCGACCGCCTGCCAGTAGGCGAACGCACTCGCGCCGAGCCACTTCACGTCCCAGAGGATGTTCTGCGAGAGCGTCGATCCGCTCGCGTCGCCGTTGCCGTGCTCGGAGTCCCAGATCCGCGTGCCGCGCGCGGCGGTCTTGAAGCCGGTCCGGTCGGAGCCCTCGTAGCTGTGCACGTTGTACTGGCCGACGAGGGCGCGGGTCTGCGCGGACCAGCTGTTCACCGTGTCGCGGCCGACATCGATGCTCGTCTCCTCCGACGCCGCGATCCGCGTCGGCGAGCCCTGCCGCGCCAGCTCGTCCGCCAGGGCCTTGAGCATGATCGCCTGGTTCGCCGGGTACATCCGGTTGCCCTCCTGGCGGTTGCCGAAGGTCCAGTAGGCGGCGCTCGGCTCGTTCACCGGCGACAGGGTGCGGAAGGCCACGCCCCAGGTCGTGCGGAAGCGCTCGTTGACCGTCACGAGGTAGCGGGCGAAGGCCTCGTAGCTGTCGGGGCGCAGGTTCTCGGCGGCGTTCCTGCCCCCGGTGACGCTGCCCGAGATCGTCATCCACCAGGGCGGCGAGTTGGCGAAGGACTCGGCGAGGAACTCGCTGGCCGGGATCCGCGACTTGGCGGCCTGGAGGAACCAGCGCTGATTCGGGTCGGCCGACCAGTCGTAGGCCGCCGAGGCGGACGCGAGGTAGCCGGGGATGCGGGCGCGGAGGTCCATGTGCCCGGGGTAGGCCGGGTTCTCGCCGCCGCCGATGTTGTAGCGGACGATGTTCAGCCCCAGACCCTTGTCGCGGTCGAAGAGCAGATCGGCGTAGGTGTCGCGCACCGCCTGCGTGCCGCCGATCCGGTGCGCGAACCAGCAGAGCGCCGTGCCGAAGCCCTCCCACACCGGTCCGCGCTGCGCCGGGTCGACGACCGCCGTCCCGGTGGCGGCGTGCGCGGGTGCGGCGCCCGGCCCGGCGACCGCCGTGACCGCGCCCGTGAGCGCCGCCGTGCCCGCGAGGGCGAGAAGCCCTCTCCTGTCCATCGTCATGGGTACCTCCTCGTACCTGTGGTGCTCGTGCCGCGGCGCTCGATGGGCGTCTCCACTGCACGGATGTCCACGTCAACATCACTCCGGTGAACGTAGCATGGCAGCGCAACCATCTCCAGCCCGACGAACGCCACGATGGTCAGGAGCCTCGGACGGGGGTCACCCACGTCCGCAGACGACTCGTCGTCCCCGAGTGCCAGGCGCGACATCCCCGGGAACGACAGAACCCCCGGTCGGCTCTCGCTGACTCGGGGGTTCTGACTGGCGGTACCGGTGGGATTTGAACCCACGGTGGACGCAAGCCCACACATGTTTTCGAGACATGCTCCTTCGGCCGCTCGGACACGGTACCGAGGACGAGTGTACGCGAGGCTCCGGAATCCCGCCAATCGGCGCGGGAACCGCGGCCGAGCGCGGGCGTGCGGCCGGCGCCGAGGCGTCAGGCGGGCTCGGGCAGGAGGAAGGCGAGCACGCGCTCCCACTCGGAGACGGCGAGCAGGTGGCCTCGGCCGGGCACGACCTCGAGGCGCGAGTCCGGCAGGCGGGCGGCGTACCACTCGCCGTGCTGGCGGCCGACGGTCGCGTCCTCGCCGCCGTAGAGGAGCAGCGCCGGGGCGTCGACCGTCTCGACCGCGAAGCCCCACTCCTGGAGGGTGTAGCCGACGATGTCCGCGGCCTGGCCGAGGTTGCCCTGCGCGACGGCGCGCTCGAGCATCGCCAGGAGCCGCTCGCGGACACCCGGCGCCCCGAGCACGTCCTCGTCGGCGGCGTCCCCTCCGAGCACGCCGAGCAGCGACTCGGGGGCAGGTGACGGGCCGAACGCCGTGTCGAGCGCGGCGGCGAGGGAGCGGACCGCCTCGTCCACCGGCAGCTCGCGCAGCTGCTCGAGCATCGCCCGGTTCTGCTCGCCGACCCACGGCACGGCGTCGTCCGGCGCGGGAGTGCCGAGGACGGCGACGCGCCCGACCAGGCCCGGGTAGTTGGCCGAGAGGGCGAAGGCGACGCGGCCGCCCGCCGACCAGCCGGCCGCGGTGACCGAGGCGATGCCCACGGTGGCGAGGTACTCGGCGATGTCGGCGGCGGCCTGCTCCGGGCTCGCGCCGGCACCGGCGCCGGCGGGATCGACGTCGGTCAGCAGCTCCGAGGCACCGTAGCCGGGGCGGTCGAACGAGAGCAGCCGCACGCCGTGGCGGGCGGTGGCCGCGGGGTCGGGGTCGAGACCGGCGGCGCCGGGTGCGGGGTGCGCGAGCACGACGACGTGCTCGGCGTCCTCCGGGCCGGACCAGGCGACTCCGAGCGCGCGGCCGGACTTGAGCGTGTGCACCGTCGAGGTCATGGGCCCAGTCTCCCGCAGACGACCGACACCGCCCGCGCGCCGCTCTGGTGCCGCCGGGACTCCTCCCCACCGGGACGTCTGCCCGGGTGTCCACAGTCCGGGCGCGGCGCGTCCCGGTGTCGGCGGTGCCCGCTATCGTCGAAGACACGTTCGAAGGAGCGCTCCGATGTCGGAGGCCGGCCGTAGCGTCGCCGGTGCTCCCTCGCTCCACCACTGCCCCGCACTCCCCCTCTGCCCCGCACTCCCCCGGCCCGGAAGGACCCCATGGCCTCCTCGAAGACGCGCACCGCCGCCTACCGCTGCTCCGAGTGCGGCTGGACGACCGCGAAGTGGGTCGGCCGCTGCGGCGAGTGCCAGCAGTGGGGCTCCGTGATCGAGAGCACCGAGCGCACCGGCCTCGTCCGCGCGGTCGCCGCCGTCGCCCCCACCGCGGCGCGGCTCGCCAAGCCGATCACCCAGATCGAGACAACCTCCGCCGCGCACCGGCCCACCGGCGTCGGCGAGCTCGACCGAGTGCTCGGCGGCGGCATCGTCAACGGGGCCGTCGTCCTCCTCTCCGGGGAGCCGGGCGTCGGCAAGTCGACGCTGCTGCTCGAGGTCGCCTCGCGCGCCGCCGCCGAAGGCCAGCGCGTCCTCTACGTCAGCGCGGAGGAGTCCGCCGCCCAGGTCCGCATGCGCGCCGAGCGCACCGGCGCCATGCACGACAGCCTCTTCCTCGCCGCAGAGACCGACCTCGCCACCGTCCTCGGCCAGATCGACGAGGTCCGTCCGGACCTCCTGATCGTCGACTCGGTGCAGACCGTCGCGAGCGACACGGTGGACGGTCTGCCCGGCGGTCCGAGCCAGGTCCGCGAGGTCGCCGCGACGCTGATCCGGGTCTGCAAGGAGCGCGCGCTCCCCCTCGTCCTCGTCGGCCACGTCACCAAGGACGGCTCGATCGCCGGCCCGCGCCTGCTCGAGCACCTCGTCGACGTCGTCTGCCACTTCGAGGGCGACCGCCAGACGGCGCTGCGCTTCGTCCGCTCGCTCAAGAACCGCTTCGGCCCCACCGACGAGGTCGGCTGCTTCGAGATGACCGCGGAGGGCATCGCCGAGATCCCCGACCCCAGCGGCCTCTTCCTCAGCCGCACCCGCTTCCCCACCCCGGGCATCTGCGTCACCGTCGCGATGGAGGGGCGCCGCGCCCTGCCCGTCGAGATCCAGGCCCTCGTCATCGCGAACGACGGCGACCACCCGCGCCGGGTGACCAACGGCGTGGACGCCTCCCGCGTCGCGATGATCCTCGCGGTGCTCGAGCGCCAGGCGGGCATCCCGCTTCGCCGCTGCGACGTCTACGTCTCGACCGTCGGCGGCGTGAAGCTGATGGAGCCGGCCGCCGATCTCGCCATCGCCGTCGCGATCGCCTCGGCCCACGCCTACACGCCGCTGCGCCCCGGGATCGCGGCCTTCGGCGAGATCAGCCTCTCCGGAGACATCCGTCCGGCGTCCGGCGCGAAGCAGCGCGCCAACGAGGCCACCCGGCTCGGCCACCCCTCCCACCTGGACTCGAGCGCCTTCACCCTCTCGAGCGCGATCACCCACGCCCTCGTGCCGGTGCCCACCCGCATCCCCGTCGGCTGACGGCCCCCGCGCCGGACCGCCGCCCTAGGCTGACGCCGTGAGCAGCGACACCGAGCGGGCCGGCACCGACCAGGACCGTCCCGCCACGGACGGACACTCCGCCCCCGCCCCCGCACCGGCGATCCGCCGCCGCAGCTTCCCGATCCCCGCGCTGCTCGACCAGGCCTTCTTCGTCCTCGGCGGCGTGGCCGCGACCCTCCTCGCCGTCGTCCTCGTCACCGACGGCGTCCGCTCCGGCTGGGCGCAGATCGGCTTCTACGTCGCCGTCTGGGTCCTGGTCGCCTACCTCGTGCTGCCGCGGCTGCACCGGATCCTCACCCGGCTCTACGTGCCCGACTACTTCATCGGCCGCGCGCGCACCAGCGACGGCCTGCTCGGCGACCCGGTCAACCTCGCCTTCCAGGGCAGCGACGCGCAGCTCGTCCACGCGATGACCTCCTCCGGCTGGACCCGCGCCGACGAGGTCACGGTGCGCAGCAGCCGGCGGATCATCACCGCCACGCTCACCCGCCGCAGCTACCACCGCGCCCCCGTCTCGCCGCTCTTCGTGTTCGGGCGGCAGCAGGACGTCGCGTTCCAGCAGGAGGTCGCCGGCAACCCGGGCAAGCGCCACCACGTGCGCTTCTGGCGCTGCCCCGAGAACTGGTTCCTGCCCGGCGGATTCCCCGTCGAGTGGGTCGCCGCCGGCACCTTCGACCGCAGCGTCGGACTGTCGCTCTTCACCCTCCAGGTCACGCACAAGATCTCCCCCGACACCGACCAGGAGCGCGACCACATCGTGGCGAGCCTCCGCGAGCACCACCCCGAGGTGACGGTCGACGTCATCCAGGACTTCTCCACGGGCTACCACTCCCGGAACGGCGGCGGCGACTCCATCGTCACCGACGGCGATCTGCCGGTCGTCGACCTCCGCGCGATCCCCCTGCCGTCCGGGGCCGCCGAGCGCGACGCGATCGCCCCCGTCGCCGCCACCGAGCTGGCCGGTGCGCTCGGCACCTCGTCCGCGACGGTCCTCCGCCGGCCCGTCACCACGCACGTCGGCGCCCTGATGCTCGTCGCCCGCGGTCTCGCGTACGCGCTCCAGGCCGTGCTGCTGCTCGCCGGCGCCGCCTCGCTCGACGACCTGACCTGGCTCGACGGCGGCACCGCCACCGCGGGCGGCTCCACGCTCGACGAGGCCTCGACGCGGCCGATCGCCGCAGCCCTCCTCGGGGCGGCGACGCTGCTCTGGCTGCTCCTCGGCGCGCTCGTGCTCCGCGGCTCCGGGACGGCCCGCCTGCTCGCCCTCTCCTCCAGCCTGCTCAGCACGATCACCGCCTTCGCCGCGGTGCTCCAGGGCGGCGCGGCGATCAGCCTGCAGACCAACCTCGGCAGCGTCGCCTTCGACATCCTCGTGCTGCTCGCCCTCTCGAGCCGCAGCTCCCGCGACTACGCGGCCGCGAAGAGCCGGCTCCGCGCCGACCGCCGCGCCGAGAGCAGGTCGAGACGGGCCGCACGCGGCCGGACGGGCTAGACCCCGCCGCCTCCGCCGCCGCCCCCGCCACCGCCGGAGCTGCCGCCACCACCCGCGCCGCCGCTCGACGAGCTCGACGAGGAGCCGACGAAGCTCGACGCGGACGAGGAGAACGAGGAGATGCTCCCCGCGAACGCCGCGGCGTGGAACCCCGTCGACCCCGAGTACCAGACCGGGCTCTCGCCCGTCTGCTCGTAGGCGGTCGCGAGTGCTGCCGACCACTCCTTCTCCAGCCCGAGGAGCACCGCCCACGGCAGCAGCCGCTCGGTCACCTCGACGACCTCGACCGGACCGACGCTGCGCCGGTCGGCACCGCGGGGCGACTGCAGCATCGCGAACCGGTCCGCCTCCGCCAGCCGCAGGTACAGCTCGAGACCCTTCAGGTGGTCGCGCAGCTCCGCGCCGGCCGCGGTCAGCGGCACCTTCGCGAGCAGGACGCAGACCAGCGCCCCCACGACGAGCGCCGAGAGGAGCAGCACGATCGGCAGCGCCCCGCCGAGCGCCGCCCCGAGCAGGAGCGCCCCGGACAGCACGACGCCGACGACGGCGACCACCGCGAGCACGACCAGGAGCACGGAGCCGCGCACCGTCCCGGAGCGCCGCAGTCCCTCCTCCACGACCCGCGCGGACATCACCGTCTGGAAGGACGACACCGCCTTCCCGAACTCCTTGTCCTTCCCGCTCAGATCGCGGACGGCGCCCGGCGCGGGCGAGGCCCCGAACGCGATGTCGAAGAACTCCCGGTCGACGGGAGGGACGACCCGCGGTCGCCCGGCCCGTCGCGGCGCGGCCGTCGCCGGATCGAGCACGCGGAGGAGGAAGCCGGGCTTCCTCCCCGAGTCCTTCTCCTCGACCCGGACCAGCCCGCGGACCGCCGCGTCGAGCAGCGCCGCGGCCGGAGCGCGCGAGGACCGCCCGCGCAGCGCCGCCGCGAGGAAGAGCCCCTGCGCGGGCGGCTCGTACTCGGCGATCACCGTCGGGCGCCCCGGCGCATCGCGCAGCACCGTGGCACGCCGTCGGATCGCCGCGACGAGCACGCCGAGCAGCACGAGCATCGACGCCAGCTGCACCCAGGCCCAGCCCGAGGCGAAGTAGCCGTCGTCGCGCGGCGTGAAGGTCCCCGGCGCGAAGCCGACCGCGACCGTCACGTTCTCGTACGCCGCCAGGTCGGTCCCGCTCGCGGTCACCACGGCGCCGTCGCGGCCGATCGAGCAGCCGTCGGTGGAGCCGGCCGCGCCGCGGTAGCAGGACGCGGTCCCGGTCGCCGCCTCGGCCAGGCCGCCGGTGAGCCGGATGCGGACGTCGTAGCGGTCGAAGGGCTGCCGCCACTGCGTGCCGTTCGCGTCCCAGTAGAACTCGTCCTCGCCGCTCCTCGTGCCGGAGCCGGGCAGCGTCACGTCGTGCTGGGTGTAGGTGAAGACGTAGGTCTGGCTGCCGCTGACGAAGCCGTCCGCGGCGCTCGTCACGAGGAGGATCCCGTCCTCGGTCTCGGTGTCGACGGGCCGGGCCCGCCCCGTCTCGTCCGTCACCGACATCAGGTCCACGCCGGTCGGGTAGCCCTGGTACTGGAGCGGGATCGCCCGCTGCATCCCGCGGTTCTGGTCCTCGGGGAACTCGGCGACGAACGTCTCGACCGTCGTCAGCGTCGAGCGCCCCTCGGCGTCGCGGCCGAGGTCGTAGTCGACGGCGTAGCGGGAGAAGCGGAAGTCGTCGACGCCGCGTGCTGGTCCGCCGATGGCGGCGGCGCCGACAGCAGCGGCGGCGACCGGCTCGCCCCCGCGGCCCGCGGGCAGGGGCCCCGCCGCCGCCGTGGGCGCCCCCGCCAGCGCGGCCGCGAGCAGCATCCCCGCCGCTCCCGCGGACAGCCCGGATCCGCGCGCTCCGGAGCCCCGCCCCCTCGGCGTGATCGCGGACAGGAGCCGGCGGAGCGTCCTCATCATGTCCGTGAGCGTACGCGCGCGTGTTCCGCGCCACCTCCCCCTGAAGGGCGACAGGCGGGACGGACTACTGCAGCAGGAACTGCGTCGTCGACCCCGACGGGATGCCCGCGACGGAGACCGACAGGTTGTACGCCGCGCCGCCCCCCTCGACCGCCTCGCGCCCGCCGGAGCAGGTGTCCGGCGAGGAGCGGGTGCGGTCCCAGGTGATCGCGCTGCCCGTGACCGAGGTGCCGGCCTGGAGCAGGATCTCGAGGGACGACCCGTTCGTCTGGCAGTCGGTCGAGGTCCAGACCGGGTCGGACCCGCTGGTGATCGTGAAGACCTGCCCGCTCGCCCCGGCGTCGATCACGCAGTCGGTGCTCGAGATGTTCGCGAGCGAGAGCGAGAGCTGCGGCGCCTCGTCGGGCCCGTAGCTCGTCGCATCGGTGACGGCCGTGACCGCGACGGTGTCCGCGGTGCAGGCGGCGGCGTCGGCGGGCGGCGAGCCCTCCGGCGCCGTCGAGGGGTAGAGCGTCGGGAGCGCCGAGGCCGTCGGGCTCGCGCTCTCGGCCGTCCCGCGTGCGCCCGCCCACGGCTGCAGCGAGACCAGCGCGGCGATCCCGGCGATGATCACCAGGAGCGCGAGGATCAGGCCGGCCCTGCGCCGTCGGTAGACCCGGGAGGGCAAGCGGCGGGGAGGCGGAGTCACCGACACAGGCTACGACGCGCGAGCGCTCAGAGCGTCTTGAGCATGCGGGTGTTGCCGAGCGTGTTCGGCTTCACCCGGGCGAGGTCGAGGAACTCGGCGACGCCCTCGTCGGGCGAGCGCAGCAGCTCGGCGTACACCTCGGGGTCGACGACCTTCTCGCCGATCGGCGCGTAGCCGTGGCGCTCGAAGAAGCCGACCTCGAAGGTCAGGCAGAACAGGCGCTTCAGCCCGAGCTCGCGCGCGTCGTTCTCCAGGCGCTCCAGGATGTGGTGGCCCACGCCCCGGCCGAGCCAGTCCTTCGCGACGGCGAGGGTGCGCACCTCCGCGATGTCGTCCCACATCACGTGCAGCGCGCCGCAGCCGATGGCGGTGCCGTCACCGGACTCGGCGATGCGGAACTCCTGCACGGCGCCGTAGAGCACCACACGGTCCTTGCCGAGGAGGATGCGCTCGTTGACGAGCGGCTCGCTGAGCTCCTGGATGAAGGGGACGTCGCTCGTGCGCGCGCGGCGCACCGGGTACTTCCAATCGGCCATCCGACAAGCGTACGGCCGAACGACGACGAGCCCGTCCCTCCGCGAGGAGGAACGGGCTCGCTGTCGTGCTGTGCGGGTGCTACGCCATCAGATCGGGCGTCGCCGGGCCGGCGGTCGCCGCTCCCGCCGTCGCACCGGCGCTGATCGAGATCAGGCGCGGCGTCGTCGTGAAGACGAACTTGCCCTCCGCGAAGTCCACGTGCACGTGGTCTCCGGCACCGAGCTGGCCGTGCAGGATCTGCTCGGACAGCTGGTCCTCGATCTCGCGCTGGATCGCGCGGCGCAGCGGGCGGGCGCCGAGGGCCGGGTCGAACCCGACCTCGATCAGCCGCTCCTTGGCCGACTGCGTCAGCTCCACCGTCATGTCGCGGTCCAGCAGGCGGTCGCCGAGGCGGCCGATGAACAGGTCGACGATCTGGAGCAGCTCGGGCTTCGACAGCTGCGGGAAGACGATGACGTCGTCCACGCGGTTGAGGAACTCGGGCTTGAAGTGCTTCTTCAGCTCCTCGTTGACCTTGCCGCGCATGCGGTCGTAGCCGGTGGCGTTCTCGCCCTCGATCTGGAACCCGACGGGACCACCGGCGATGTCACGCGCACCGAGGTTGGTGGTCATGATGATGACGGTGTTCTTGAAGTCGACGACGCGCCCCTGGCCGTCGGTCAGACGACCCTCCTCGAGGATCTGGAGGAGCGAGTTGAAGATGTCGGGGTGGGCCTTCTCGATCTCGTCGAAGAGGACCACGCTGAAGGGCTTGCGGCGGACCTTCTCGGTGAGCTGGCCGCCCTCCTCGAAGCCGACGAACCCGGGAGGGGCGCCGAACAGCCGCGAGACGGTGTGCTTCTCGCCGTACTCCGACATGTCGAGCGAGATCATCGCGTTCTCGTCGTCGAAGAGGAACTCGGCGAGCGCCTTGGCGAGCTCGGTCTTTCCGACGCCGGTGGGGCCGGCGAAGATGAACGATCCCGAGGGGCGCTTGGGGTCCTTGAGGCCGGCGCGGGTGCGGCGGATGGTCCGCGAGAGGGCCGCGATGGCCTCCTCCTGGCCGATGACGCGCTGGTGCAGCGCCTTCTCCATGAAGACGAGCCGCGAGGACTCCTCCTCGGTCAGCTTGAAGACCGGGATGCCGGTCGCCTGGGCGAGGACCTCGGCGATCAGGCCCTCGTCGACGACACCGGTCGCCTTGACGTCGCCCGACTTCCACTTCTTCTCCAGGCGCAGGCGCTCACCGAGCAGCTGCTTCTCCTCGTCGCGGAGCGACGCGGCCTTCTCGAAGTCCTGGTCCTCGATCGCGGCCTCCTTCGCGGTGCGGACGACGGCGATCTTGTCGTCGAACTCGCGCAGCTCCGGCGGGGCCGAGAGGATCGAGAGGCGCAGGCGGGCGCCGGCCTCGTCGATCAGGTCGATGGCCTTGTCGGGGAGGAAGCGGTCGCTGATGTAGCGGTCCGCGAGGTTGGCGGCCGAGACGATGGCACCGTCGGTGATGGACACCTTGTGGTGCGCCTCGTAGCGGTCGCGCAGGCCCTTGAGGATGTTGATGGTGTGGGGCAGCGACGGCTCCGCGACCTGGATCGGCTGGAAGCGGCGCTCGAGCGCGGCGTCCTTCTCGAAGTGCTTGCGGTACTCGTCGAGCGTGGTCGCGCCGATGGTCTGCAGCTCGCCGCGGGCGAGCAGCGGCTTGAGGATCGAGGCGGCGTCGATCGCGCCCTCCGCGGCCCCTGCGCCGACGAGGGTGTGGATCTCGTCGATGAAGGTGATGATGTCGCCGCGGGTGCGGATCTCCTTCGTCACCTTCTTGAGGCGCTCCTCGAAGTCACCGCGGTAGCGGGAGCCGGCGATGAGCGAGCCGAGGTCGAGCGTGTAGAGCTGCTTGTCCTTGAGCGTCTCGGGCACGTCGCCGCGCACGATCGCCTGGGCGAGGCCCTCGACGACGGCGGTCTTGCCGACGCCGGGCTCGCCGATCAGGACGGGGTTGTTCTTGGAGCGGCGGGAGAGGATCTGCATGACCCGCTCGATCTCCTTCTCGCGCCCGATGACCGGGTCGAGCTTGTTGTCGCGCGCCGCCTGCGTGAGGTTGCGTCCGAACTGGTCGAGGATCTGCGAGCCGCCCTGAGGCTGCTGCTGCTCACCGCCCACGGCGACCTGCTCCTTGCCCTGGTAGCCCGAGAGGAGCTGGATGACCTGCTGGCGCACCCGGTTGAGGTCGGCGCCCAGCTTGACGAGCACCTGTGCGGCGACGCCCTCGCCCTCGCGGATGAGGCCGAGCAGGATGTGCTCGGTCCCGATGTAGTTGTGGCCGAGCTGCAGCGCTTCGCGCAGGGACAGCTCGAGGACCTTCTTCGCACGCGGCGTGAAGGGGATGTGGCCGGTGGGCTGCTGCTGCCCCTGGCCGATGATGTCCTGGACCTGCTCGCGCACCGCGTCGAGCGAGATGCCGAGGGACTCGAGAGCCTTGGCGGCCACTCCCTCGCCCTCGTGGATCAGGCCGAGCAGGATGTGCTCGGTCCCGATGTAGTTGTGATTGAGCATCTTGGCCTCTTCTTGGGCCAGGACGACGACGCGCCGTGCGCGATCGGTGAATCTCTCGAACATGCTGTCACTCCCTACAGAACCCGCAGGGGTGGGCTCCGATAGCTCGACTGTAACCAGCGCTCCCCCCGGTCGGACCCCCTGTTCGCCCTGGGCGTGAGACGGGTGCCCGAGAGCGGCCGTGCGGCGGCGCCGACGCCCAGCGACACGTCCGCCTCCCGGCGGATGCGACGGGGTCTCCCGTGCGGGATCGTGACTCAGCGCACTCACCACCGAGAGCCTCGATCACCTGGGGGACCAGCACCACATGACACGACTCGCACCACCCTTCGCCCGCGGCACCGTCGCCGCCACCGCCGCCGCACTCGGCCTCGCGCTGCTGGCGGCGACGCCCGCCTCGGCCGCCGAGGTCGAGGGCGAGGAGATCTTCGAGTACAACGGAGGCGGGATCACCGTCGACGCAGGTCCCGAGTACGCCGGCTACGACGTGTTCGTGCAGTCGCAGATCCCGCGCACCGTCGAGGGCTACGAGGGCGGAGGGGTCTGGAACATCCGCAAGGCGTCGCTCGACGCCGAGGGCACCGCCCGCGTCGTCAACTTCGCCGGGCCGACGAACCTCTACTTCTTCAGCCCGAGTGCCGTGCAGCCCGGACTCGAGCTGCCCGAGCCCGACGCGACGGCGGCCATCTACCGCGGCGGCGAGATCGAGTACGACGTCGACCCCGAGGCCGGCACCGCCGTCGTCGACGGGACCGTCCCGACGGTCGTGGCGCCCGCGCTGGCCGACCTGCAGACGTACGGCACCCCGCTCACGCTCGCGACCGTCCAGCCGTCGAGCTACACGGTCGACGAGGCGTTCGATCTCACCTTCTCCGAGCTCTACTGGGCGGCGCCCGGCGACCTGGACGGCCAGTCGACCAGCACGGTCGTCTACTCGGAGCCGACCACCATCGGCACCTCGACGATCGCCGGCGGGTCGGTGACCACCACGATCGGCGCCGAGTACACCACCGACCCGCACACGGTCGCGCTGCTGGACGGCTACGGCCGCGTGCTGTCGGCCGCGACGCTCGACGGCGGCGCCGCCGCTCCCGAGGCCGAGCCGACGGCGACCCCGACCGCGACTCCGACGCCGGTGGCCGTGGCCCCGGTCTCGAACAGCGGATCGAAGCCGGGCGCGAAGCCCGGCGCGCACCTGGCGGAGACCGGCGTCGAGGCCGGCTCGATCGCCCTGCTGGCGAGCGGCCTTCTCGCCGCGGGCCTCGGCGGACTCGTTCTGGCACGCCGCCGCCGCGCGAGCGCCTGACGATCGATCGGGCGGGCGGCCCGTCGTGCCTCGGCACGGCGGGCCGCCCGCCCGTTCGTCGCTCTCTGCTCGCGCCGTCGGTCGCCTCGCGTCCCGGAGCGGGTCCGGCCCGCTCGAACACGATGTCCCGATTCGGCGACGGCCGTCTCGAAGGGCTTGCGCGCGGGCGATCCACCCCCGAGAGTGAGCCGACGACCTCGACGACGACCATCGCCACCACCGGGGGACACACCGCATGAACCGCTCGACCCGCCCGCTCCGCCCGCTCCTCGGCTGCGCTCTCGCCGCGACGGCCGCCGTGGGCCTCGCCCTGACCATCGCCGCACCGGCCTCGGCCGACACGCCCTACGACCCGCTGGACTGGCAGGACGCGATCCTCTTCAACGGCGGCGGCATCTCGATCGACGCCGGCCCCGAGTACGCCGGCTACGACGTCTTCGTCCAGGCGCAGCTGCCGGTCGGCGCCCGCGGGAGCCGCGGCGAGTGGGTCCTCAAGAAGGCGTCGCTCGACGCGGAGGGCGACGCCCTCGTCCACAACTTCGCCGGCCCGCTCAACCTGTACTTCTTCAGCCCGAGCTCGCCCGAGGTCGGGCTCGAGCTCCCGGAGCCCGCCGCGACCGCGGCGATCTACCGCAATGAGGAGATCGCGTACGACGTCGACCCGGCGGCGGGGACCGCGGTCGTCGACGGCGACGTCCCCTCCGTCACGCCGCCGGCCCTCGAGAACTTCGAGATCTACCTCGCCGACTTCACCGACGCGTCGGTCGCGCCCTCGAGCTACCTGGTGGGCGAGAGCTTCGACCTGACCTTCTCGGACCTGTACTGGGCGACCGAGGGCGATCTCGACGGCCTGGCCACCAGCACCGTGATCTACTCCGAGCCGACCACGATCGGCACCTCCGCGATCGCCGACGGCGCCGTGACCACCACCATCGGCGCCGAGTACACGACCGAGCCGCACACCCTCGCCCTGATGGACGACTACGGTCGCGTGCTCGCGAGCGCCACCCTCGACGGCGGCGCTGCCGCGGGTTCCGAGCCCGTGGGCACCACCGAGCCGACCACCCCGTCCGCCACCCCCGTCGCCGCGGCACCTGCCTCGAGCACCGGATCGAAGCCGGGCGGACCCCGCCTGGCCGAGACCGGCCTCGAGGGCGGGGCCACCGCACTGCTGGGCTCGGCCCTCCTCCTGGCGGGCGGAGCCGGACTCGTCGTGGCGCGCCGTCGGCGCGCGAGAGCCTGACGCACCATCCGGGAGCGGACGGCGGGCCCAGCCTCCCGCCCGCTCCCGGCACGACGAGGCGAGCGCTGCTGGCGGTGCTCGCCTCCTCCGTGCTGCCCGGAATCGGGCACCGGATGCTCGGCCGACCGCGAGCGGCCGCCGTCCGCGCCGGCCTCGCCGTGCTCGTCGTGCTGGGCATCGCCCTCGGCGCCTGGACCGCGGTCTCCGATCCGGCAGCACTCGTCGGGGCCGCGACCGACACCCGCGTCCTGCTGCTGCTCGGCGCGGTCGGCGCGCTGATCGGCCTGCTCTGGATCTCCGGCCCGATCGCCGCCGCCCTGCTCGCCCGGCGCACCGCGGTGCCGCGGGCGGCCCTCGTGCTCGTCACCGCGCTGGCCGTGCTCGCGCCCCTCGGGGCGACGACCTGGTGGGTCTCGACCGTCGCCGCGCAGCACCGCCTGCTGACGGCGGTCTCGGCCTCCGGACGCGGCCTGGAGCCCGTCGACGGCCGCTACACGATCCTGCTGATGGGCCTCGACGACGACCCCCTGCGCGACCAGGTCCTCCTGCCCGACTCCCTCACCGTCGTCAGCGTCGACGCCGTGACGGGGCGCAGCGTGCTGCTCGGCGTCCCGCGCACCGCCGCCAACTTCCTCTACCCGCCCGGCTCGGCCCTGGCGGCGGCCCTGCCCGAGGGGACCCGCTGCCTCGCCGGCTGCGGCGTCAACCACACCTACCAGTACGGGCTCGAGCACCCGGAGCTCTACCCCGGCAGCGCGGACCCGGGCGCGGACGCCGTGCGGGAGGCGGTCAGCGGCTACACGGGGCTGCCCGTGCAGGCGACGGTGTCGATCCGGATGACCGGCTTCGTCGAGCTCATCGACGCGCTGGGCGGCGTCTCGGTCGTGGTCGGCCGCCCGGTCCTCCAGGCGGGCGTGCCCGACGACGGCAGCGGACGACCCGTCGAGTACGGTCCGCCGATCGAGGCGGGACTCCAGCACCTCGACGGCAGCGAGGCGCTCTGGTTCGCCCGGTCGCGGGTGAACACCTCCGACGCCGACCGGTCCGAGCGGCAGGGCTGCCTGCAGGCCGCGCTGTTCCGCCAGGCCGACCCTCTGACGGTTCTGACGCGCTTCCAGGCGATCGCCCGGGCCGGCGGCGAGAACGTCTCGACGAGTCTCCCGGCCGAGTCGCTGCCGGCCCTCGCCCGGCTCGCCGTCTCGGCCCGCGAGCACCCCCTCCTGCGCGTCGAGCTCGGCCTGCCGCTGACCCTGCCCGAGCAGCCCGACATCGATCTGGTCCACCGGACCGTCGCCGAGGCGATCGCCGGGACCGGCGAGCAGGACGCCGCGACGATCGAGGTGCCGCCGGCGGACGCTCCCCTCGAGGTGCCCGCCGCCGCCGCCGCCGCCCCGGTGGACCCGGACGCGGCGGAGCCCGCCTGCAGCGTTCCGTGAGCAGCCGCCGAAACTCCATGCAGAGGCATACACTTCGGGGATGAGCGACCTCGAGAAGCACCCGGAGGAGCACCCGGTGCCCTCCGCCCGCAGCACCGCCGTCGAGGCTCCCGCCGTCGAGGCCCCTGCGGTCGAGATCCTCGAGGCGCGCCTGGTGCCGCTCGGCGGCCCCCGCGCGATCGAGGTGCGCCGCACGCTCCCCCAGCGCTCGCGCTCCACGATCGGCGCCTGGTGCTTCGCCGACCACTACGGTCCGGTGCACCTCGGCGAGGAGGCGGGAATGGACGTCCCGCCGCACCCGCACACCGGGCTGCAGACGGTCAGCTGGCTCTTCGAGGGCGAGATCGACCACCGCGACAGCGTCGGGAGCCACCAGCTGGTGCGCCCGGGCGAGCTCAATCTGATGACCGCCGGGCGCGGCATCTCGCACTCCGAGGTCTCCACCGGCGCCGAGCCCGTCCTGCACGGTGTGCAGCTCTGGGTCGCGCTGCCCGAGGAGGCGCGCCTGGGCGAGCCGTTCTTCGAGCACCACCGCGGCGTGCGGGTGGAGCTGCCCGGTGCGACGGCGCAGGTCTTCATCGGCGAGCTGCTCGGCGCCTCCGTGCCCGCGAGCGTGTTCACCCCGCTCGTCGCCGCTCAGCTCGACCTCGAGCCGGGCGCCCGCGTCGAGATCCCGCTCGAGGCGGCGTGGGAGCACGGAGTGCTGGTCGACGCCGGCCCGCTCGAGGTGGACGGCGTCGACGTCCCCCGCTCCGACCTCGCCTACCTCGCCCCGGGCCGCGACGTGCTGGTGCTGACGGCCGGCGACGAGGGCGCCCGGGTGGTCCTGATCGGCGGCGAGCCGTTCCCCGACCAGCTGGTGATGTGGTGGAACTTCGTCGGCCGCAGCCACGACGATGTCGCCGCCGCGCGCGAGCGCTGGCAGAGCGACGTGATCGCGGGCGGCGACGCCGACGGGCCGTTCGGCACGGTCGCGGACTACCCGGGGCGGGCACTGCCGGCGCCGACCCTGCCGACCGTCCGGCTGAAGCCGCGCCGACGCGCCTGAGCGCGCCGGCGCCGGTCCGGATCAGGCGGCCCGGTTCAGGAGGCCTCGGCCGCCTTCTCCTTCTCCTTCGCCGCGCGCTTCTCCGCCGCCTCGCGGTCGGTCGCCTCGGCGGTCTCGCGGAACGCGCGGCGCGGATCCTGCAGCGCGCTCATCGGCGACAGGTCGCGGCGCGAGACGGCGTCGACGACCCAGCCGGCGATGATGCGCCACTTGCGGTCGAACGTCGGCATGGCGGCCCCGTGGTACGCCCGGTGCGCGAGCCAGGCGGGCACTCCGCGGAGCTTCACGCCCTTGATGACCCCCGCGCCCTTGCCGATCCCGTACTCGGCGACCGTGCCGACGGACACGTGCCGGTACTCCTCGACCGGGCCGCCGGTGATGTCGGCGATGATGTTGCGCGCCAGCAGCTTGGCCTGGCGGACGGCGTTCTGGGCGTTCGGCGGGTAGTACGCGGGCTGCTTCGCGGCGGTGAGGTCGGGCACCTGCGCGCCGTCGCCGGCCGCCCAGGCCGAGCCGACGGGCTCGCCGTCCTCGGTGATCACCCGGAGGCGCGCGTCGGCCATCACGTGGCCCTTCGGCCCGCGGGGCGCATCGGTCGCGTCGAGGATCGGGTTGGGCTTCACGCCCGCGGTCCACACGATCGTCGCAGCAGGGATCCGCTCGCCGCTGGAGAGCTCGACCACGCCGTCCTCGCAGGAGGGCATCGTCGTCTTCAGGTGCACGTGCACGCCGCGCTCGCGGAGGTGGTCGAGCGTCCAGACCGAGAGCTCCGGGCCGACCTCGGGCGCGACCCGGTCGAGCGCCTCGACGAGGTGCCAGGTGACGTCGCCCATCGACAGCGAGGGCTGCGCGGCGAGGGTGCGGCGGCTGAGGTCGAGCAGCTCGCTGAGCGCCTCGACCCCGGTGTAGCCGCCGCCGACGAAGACGAAGGTGAGCAGGCGCCGGCGCTCGGTCGGATCGGTGGTCAGCGCGGCCTTCGCGATGTTCTCGATGACCCGGTCGCGCAGGTGCGCCGCCTCCTCGACCGTCTTGAAGCCGATGGCGTGCTCGGCGAGACCGGGCGTCGGGAAGGTGCGGGTCACCGCGCCGAGCGCGAAGACGACGTGGTCGAAGGGCAGCGTGCGGCTGGTGCCGTCCATCGCGGCGACGGTGGCCGAGCGCTCGGCCAGGCTGACGCCGGTGATCGCGCCGCGGACGATGCGGGTGCGCTTCAGCGCCTGCACCAGCGGCACCGTGACGTGGCGCGGCTGGACGTGCCCGCCGGCCACCTCGGGGAGGAGCGGCTGGTAGGTCATGTAGGGGTTCGGCTCGACGACCGTGACGTCGATCGGCGTCGCTCTCCGGAGCTTCTCGAGGCCCCAGGCCGTGTAGAGGCCGACGTAGCCGCCGCCGAGGATGAGGATGCGCGTCGTTCTGCTCGCCGCCATGACGTTCCCTTCTGAAGTGCCGGCCCCGGAGGACCGACGGCCCACCGTGCTGAGGACGCTCCGACGCTACGCCGGGCGCCTCGGACAGCACAGGGCCTTGCGCGAGTCGCCGTCATTCGCAAGCGACGAGGGCGGGCGACGATCGGGGGAACCGCGGGCGCGGGCCGGCTCAGCCCGCGGCGAGGTCCTCGCCGTTCAGACGGCGCCGGTACTCGCTCGGGGACAGCCCCGTCTCGGTCGCGATCGCGCGCCGCAGCCGCTCGGGCGACGAGAAGCCGGAGCGCCGGGCGATGTCGCTGAGCGGGAGGATGCTCGACTCCGGCGTGCCGACCAGGCGCAGGGCGTTCTCGGTGCGGACGTCGGAGATGAGCCGACGCAGGGTCGAGCCGCGCTCGTCGGCCACCGCGCGCTGGAGCGTCCGCAGGCTGACCCGGCAGCGCCGCGCCACCGTGCTCGGGTCGAGCGTCGGGTCGCTGTAGTCGGCCTGGATCACCTGCAGGGCGGCCTCGACCATGTCGTGCAGACCCAGGCGCTCGCGCGAGCCCTCCTCCCGCTCCGAGCCGAGCAGCCGGGCGAGGCGCAGGACGGTGCCCTCGAGGTACTCGGCCTGCACCGGGTTCTCGGGGTCGAGCTCGGCCAGGAACGCCCGCAGCATCGTCCGCGCGGTGGCCGTCGTCGAGGTGGCGGGGACGAGCCGGACCGGGTCGGTGCGGCGGCGCTCCGAGACGCCGTTGTCGGCGCAGAGCACGAGGAAGCGGGCCGGGCGGGAGGTGCGGATGACGACCGGATCCTCCGTGGAGAGGGCGAGCCCGCCCTCCTCGACCTCGAGCAGGCCGGACGTCGTATCGACGGCGAGGACGCCGTCCATCGGCAGGAGGAAGACCGAGGACCCGTCGACCGCGCTCGTTCCGGGCCAGCGGACGGCGAACGCCGTCGAGACGACGTGGATCACGCGGACGCGCTCGGTCGCGGCGATGGCGAGGTCCATCCGGAAGCCGGCCGACGTCGGGACGGAGACGTCGACCGTGCGGCGCAGCGCCGAGGCGCCCGCTGAGCCCCGGAGCCGCACGGCGCGCGCGCCGGCGCTCAGCGGGACGCAGAGCGGGTTCAGATGTGAGGGACGAGGGATCACGGTGGCGACTCCGATCGAAGAGGAGCGGACGTCGAGGAACGTTCGCCTTCGGAGCGTAACAAGAAGTGAGAGAGTCTCGCCATTCCTGAGCGAAGCTCGATCCACCCCTATTGGAGGGCCGAGGTGAGCCGCGCCAGATTGTCGAGGATCGTCGAGCGCAGCGGCTGCTGGCGCCATTCGCGCAGCGTCAGCTCGCGGGAGTGCTCCCGGTAGTCCTGCTGCACCTCGCGCAGGTCCTCGACGAAGTCGGCGCCGCGCACCATCAGCGACACCTCCAGGTTGAGCGTGAAGGAGCGCATGTCCATGTTGCTCGAGCCGATCACGGCGACGTCGTCGTCGATGGTGAAGTGCTTCGCGTGCAGGATGGTGGGCTTCCGGTACATCCAGATCCGCACGCCGGCGGTGAGCAGCGTCTCGTAGTAGGAGCGCTGCGCGTGGTAGACGACGGCCTGGTCGCCGATCTCGGAGACGAAGAGCTCGACGTGCACGCCGCGGCGGGTCGCGGTCGTGATCGCGTAGAGCATCGCCTCGTCCGGGACGAAGTACGGGCTCGTGATGATGATCGACTTCTGCGCCGAGTAGAGCAGCGCGAGGAAGAGGCGGAGGTTGTTCTCGCCGTCGAAGCCCGGACCGCTCGGCACCACCTGGCAGTCGATGGTGTCGCGCTGCTGCAGCGCCTCCATCGGCTCGGACTCGCGCAGGAGCAGCTCGTCCGTCTCGCTGTACCAGTCGGTGATGAAGATGGCGTTGATGCCCTGCACCACCGGGCCCTCGAGGCGCACCATCAGGTCGTGCCAGTGCAGGCCGCGGCGGATGTTGCCGCGCTTGTTGTAGCTCGAGTCGACGACGTTCTGCGAGCCCATGAACGCCGCGTTGCCGTCCACGATCAGCAGCTTGCGGTGGTTGCGGAGGTCCGGGCGCTGGTACTGGCCGAGCCACGGGCGCACGGGCAGCATGTACGACCAGCGCGCGCCGGCCCGCTCCAGCGCGCGCAGGCGGCGGTGCGTCCCGGTGTAGTAGCCGGGCACGCGGATGGACGCGATGTGGTCCAGCAGGATCCGCACCGTCACGCCGCGGGCGACGGCGCGGTCGAGCGCGTCGAAGAACGGGGCCGTCGTCGCGTCGGCGGCGAGGATGTAGAACTCGCAGTGCACGTAGCGGCGGGCGCGGTCGATCTCGTCCGCCATCGCGCGGATGGTCTGCTCGTAGCCGCCCTGCAGGCGGGCGTCGTTGCCGCCGACGAGGGGCATCGCGCCGAGGTTGCGGTTGAGGGTGACGACGGACTCGAGCCAGAGCGGCCAGGGGTGGTTGCGGGCGACCCGGTCGATGCCCTCGGTCGACTCCAGGATGAAGCGGTTGATCTCCTCCTGCTTGCGCCGGCGCTTGCGCGGCAGCCGGTAGCTGCCGATGAAGAGGAAGAGCAGGATGCCGACGTAGGGGATCAGGAAGATCGCCATCAGCCAGGCGAGGCCGGTGGTCGGGCGGCGGTTGCGCGGGACGACGATGACCGCGATCACGCGGACGACGAGCTCCACGACGATCGCGCCGACCGCGAGGACCAGCGACCAGTCGGGAGTGTTCACGCCGGGCTCTACGCCGCGTCGCGCGGGGGCAGTCCGCGGCGGGCCCGCTCCTGCGCCTCGATGCGGTCGTAGGCGCGGCGCTCGTTGCGGTCCGAGCGGATGAGCGCGCGCATGATGAACCAGAAGAGGAGCCCGATGGTGACGGTCGGCACGAGTGCCCACAGTCCTTGATTCCACAGCTCCCAGTCCATAGGGCGATCCTACCCGGCCCGGCCGGGAGCGGGCCCGGAGCGGCCGCTCAGCGAACGGGGCCGGGCGGACCGGTCCTTCGTCCGCCCGGAGCGGCTCAGCTGCTCTCGATCGACTGGTTGAGGGCCGACGCGTCGGCGTTCAGCCCCTCGAGCTCGGTGCGCAGGCCGTCGTAGACCGCGATGTCCGCGTCGATCGCGGCACGAGTGGCGTCGATCGCCTCGCCCCGCGCGAGCAGGTCGGCCCGCTCGGCGTCGAAGGCGGCGTCCGAGGCGAAGTCGCCGCTGTCCGCCCGGGCGTTGAAGGAGTCGATCTCGGCGTTCAGCGCGTCGTACTCGGCGTTGTTGGCGTCGATGCGCGCGGTGAGGTCCGCGTACATCGCGTCGATGCGGCCGACCAGTTCGGTGATGCGGTCCTCGAGGTCGGTGAAGACCGCCTCGTACTGGGCGTTCAGGCCGACCACGATCGAGCGGTCGGCGAAGTACTCGGCGTAGTGGGCCTCGAGCGCGGGCGGCAGGTCGGCGACCTCGGTGCCGAGGATCGAGTGCAGCTCGTTGACGCGCTCGCCCAGGCCTCCGGTGCGGTAGAGCTCCAGGCGCTCGGCGATCGGGCCGTCCTGCGGCAGGGCGGCGTAGGCCGCCTCGAGCTGCGCGCCGACCTCGGCCTGCTCGGCGGCGTCCAACCGGACCCACGCGGCGTGCAGCATCTCGTGCGCGGCGGTCACGTCGCGGATCCCGTCGAGGTCGGGGTTCTCGACGTCGGAGATGTAGATGTCGCTGCCGGTGTAGCAGCCGAGCACGATCTCGTCGGAGGCGCCGTAGCCGCAGAGCGCGTTGAAGCCGGCCGTCGGCTCGACCGAGGGGTTCGAGGCGAAGTAGAGGGCGCGGCCGCGGGTGGACATCGCGGTGCGGTCCGCGAAACCGGTGATCGTGCCGTCGGGGGTGAACGACTCGGCGGCCCGCTGATCCGCCAGCGCACGGCCGACATCGGCGGAGTCGACGAGCACCGAGCCGGCGACCGCCGCGCCCACGCCGAACTGCGCGAGGGTGAGGACGCCGGCGACGACCGTCGCGACGATGCTGGATGCCCTGACCACGCCTCGAACCTACTTGACCAGCGGGAAGAGGATGGTCTCGCGGATCCCGAGACCGGTGACGGCCATCAGCAGCCGGTCGATGCCCATGCCCATGCCACCGGTCGGCGGCATGCCGTGCTCGAGCGCGCGGAGGAAGTCCTCGTCGAGGCGCATCGCCTCGTCGTCGCCGGCCGCGGCCTGGAGCGCCTGCTCGACGAAGCGCTCGCGCTGGACGACCGGGTCGATCAGCTCGGAGTAGCCGGTGGCCAGCTCGAAGCCGCGGACGTAGAGGTCCCACTTCTCGACGACGCCCGGGACACTGCGGTGCGCGCGCACCAGCGGCGAGGTGTCGACCGGGAAGTCCATGACGAAGGTGGGCCGGACGAGGCCGCCCTTGACGAAGTGCTCCCAGAGCTCCTCGACGTACTTGCCGTGGGTGGGCACGTGCACCTCGACGCCCTCGCGCGCGGCGAGCGTCTCGAGCTCGACCAGCGGAGTCTGCGGGGTGATCGCGATGCCGGCGGCCAGCGAGAGGCTCTCGTACATCGAGATGCGGTCCCACTCGCCGCCGAGGTCGTACTCGGTGCCGTCGGCCCAGGTGACCACGTGGGAGCCGGCCACGGCGAGCGCCGCGTTCTGGATCAGCTCCTGGGTGAGGTCGGCGATGCTCGAGTAGTCGCCGTAGGCCTGGTACGCCTCGAGCATCGCGAACTCGGGCGAGTGCGTCGAATCGGCGCCCTCGTTGCGGAAGTTGCGGTTGATCTCGAAGACGCGGTCGATGCCGCCGACGACGGCGCGCTTGAGGTAGAGCTCCGGCGCGATGCGGAGGTAGAGCTCGGTGTCGAAGGCGTTCGAGTGCGTGGCGAAGGGGCGGGCCGAGGCGCCGCCGTGCATCACCTGGAGCATCGGGGTCTCGACCTCGAGGAAGCCGTGGTCGACGAAGGTCCTCCGGAGGGACGCGTTCACGGTCGAGCGGGCGATCACGGTCTCGCGGGCCTGCGGGCGCACGATCAGGTCGAGGTAGCGCTGGCGCATCCGGGTCTCGTCGCCGAGCTCGTTGTGCAGGTTCGGCAGCGGGAGGATCGCCTTGGCCGCGATGCTCCACTCCGACACCCAGACCGAGAGCTCGCCGCGCTTGCTGGAGAGCACCTCGCCGGCGACGAAGAGGTGATCGCCCAGGTCGACGAGCTCCTTCCAGCTCGCCAGCGACTCCTCGCCGACGTCGCCGAGCGAGACCATCGCCTGGATCCGCGAGCCGTCGCCGGCCTGCAGCGTCGCGAAGCAGAGCTTGCCGGTGTTGCGCTGGAAGACGACGCGTCCGGCGAGGCCGACCCGCTCGCCGGTCTTGACGTCGGGCTCGATGCCCTCGTGGCGCGCGCGCACCGCGGCGATGGTGTCGGTGACCGCGACGGAGACCGGGTAGGCGCCGCCGCCGAGGTCGTCGCCGGCCAGCTCGATCAGGCGCTCGCGCTTGGCCAGGCGGACGGCCTTCTGCTCGGAGGCCTCCTCGGGCGTGGGCTCGGACGGGGGCACGGGGGCGCCGGGGGTGTCGACCATGTCAGAACGCGGGTGCTTTCGGTTGGAGGCGGCGGGCGCGATCAGGCGAGCAGGATCGGGCCGTTGTCGAGGAGCCGGGTGGAGCCGACGACCGCGGCGACGAGCACGAGGGCCGGGCCGCGGTGGTCGTCGTCGACCGGCAGGAGCGTCGCCGGGTTCGCGACGACGAGGTAGTCCAGCTTAACCAGCGGCTCGCCCATCGAGGCGGACTGCGCGGCCGCGATCACGGCGTCGATCCCGCGATCGGCGGCGGAGGCGGCGGCCTCGAGCAGCAGCGGGATCGTCCGGGCGGCGCGGCGCTCGCGGGCGTCGAGGTAGCGGTTGCGGCTGGAGAGCGCGAGGCCGTCCTCCTCGCGGACGGTGTCCACGCCCTCGATCGCGACGGGCAGATCGAGGTCGCGGACCATCCGGCGGACGAGGAAGAGCTGCTGCGCGTCCTTCTGCCCGAACATTGCGACGTCCGGCTGCACGATGTGCAGGAGCTTCGAGACGACGGTCAGCATGCCGTCGAAGTGGCCGGGGCGCGAGCGGCCCTCGTAGAGCGAGCCGACCTTCCCCGCGACGACGCGGGTGGAGGAGGGGCCGTCCGGGTACATCTCGGCGACGCTCGGCGCGAAGACGTGCGCGACGCCGCGCTCCTCGAGCAGGGCGACGTCGGCCGCGAGGTCGCGCGGATAGCGGTCGAGGTCCTCGTTCGGGCCGAACTGCAGCGGATTCACGAAGATCGAGACGACGACGACGTCCGCGATCTCCCGCGCCCGGTCGACCAGGGCGAGGTGCCCGTCGTGCAGCGCGCCCATGGTCGGCACGAGGGCGATCCGCGCCCCGCCGCGCCGAGCCTCCCGCAGGGTCTCCCGGAGCTCTCCGATGCGTTCGATGGTGCTGATCACCCGAGAACCCTACCGGCGAGGCGGAGTCCGGTGATCGAGGAGCCCGCGCAGCGGCCGTATCGAGATCCACCGGCGTCAGAGCAGGAGTCTGCAGACCCGCCCTGCTGATGACGGCGGGTCTCGATACGCGCCTGCGGCGCTACTCGACCAGCATGGGGCGCGCCTCCGGCGCCGTTCATGCTGATCAACTGGCCCGCGCAGCGGGCACCCTTCCTGCTGATCGAGGAGCCCGCGCAGCGGGCACCCTCCATGCTGATCGAGTAGCCCGCGCAGCGGGCGTATCGAGATCCACCAGCGTCAGAGCAGGAGTCTGCAGACCCGCCCTGCTGAAGACGGCGGGTCTCGATACGCGCCTGCGGCGCTACTCGACCAGCATGGGGCGCGCCTCCGTCGGCGGGGCGGCGTCAGCCGGCCGCGCGGCGGAGGGCGTCGTCGACGGAGGAGCGGACGAGGCTGGAGAGGAAGAAGCCGGGCTTGTCGACGCCGATGCCGGCGAGGAGGCCGGCGGCCTGCTCGACGATGGCGGTCGAGAAGGTGGTGGCGGTGGAGACGGCCTCGGCATAGGCGGGGCGGTCCGCCTCCGCGACGGTGACCGGCTCGCCGCCCATCTCGACGACGAGGGCCTGTGCGATCGGCAGCACCGGGCCGGGCGCGGTCACGGCGAAGTAGGTCTCGGCGAGGCGCGCGAGGTCGAGGCTGGTGCCGGTGAACGTCATCGCCGGGTGCACCGCGAGCGGGATGACGCCCGACGCCAGGGCGGGCGCCAGCACGCCGAAGCCGTGCTCAGCGGCGGTGTGCAGCACGAGCTGCCCGGGCTGCCAGGCGCCGGTCGCGGCGAGGCCCGCCACGAGGGCCGCGATCTCGGCGCCGGGGACGGCGATGATCACCAGCTCGCTCCGCTCGACGAGATCGGGGATCGCGAGCACCGGAGCGCCGGGCAGCAGGGCGTCGACGCGCTCGCGACCGGCGTCGCTCGTCGTGGCGACGCCGACCACGGCGTGCCCGGCGTTGGCGAGCGCGGCACCGAGCACCGGGCCGACCGGTCCGGCGCCGATGATCCCGACGCCGAGGCGTCCGTCGCGGCGGGCGTCAGGCATACGGATCCCCCTCGGGTGCGGCCCACGCGTCGCGGGGCGTCGGAGCGGCGGCGGGCCGTCGCCCCCAGTGGTGGCTGGCGTCGCGCTCGGCCGCGGCGGTCCCGGCGCGGCCCACGCTCTCGAAGAAGGCGATTCCGTCGCTGACGCTCATCACCGGCACCAGCGGCGTGACCGGGCCGGCGACCGTGTGCACGCGCGCCGAGGCCAGCCCGAGCATCCGCTGCAGCGGCCCCTGCTGCACACCGACGCTCTGCATCCGCGCGAGCGGGACGACCGTGACGCGGCGCCAGACGGCTCCGCTGCGCAGGACCACGACGTCCTCCGCCAGCCGGAAGCCGGTGCGCCGCCAGGAGAAGGGCCGCAGGAGCATCGCCGAGCGGGGCGCGCTGGTGAAGCCGGGGGCGTCCCGGCGGCGCAACGCGTCGCCGACCGGGGTCGCCTCGGCGCCCTCGTCGTCGCCGGGCAGCAGCAGCGCGAGCACGCGCTCGACGGCGGCGAGGTCGCCGACCGGGAGGATCGTGGTGTTCGGCTCGCCGTTCGCACCGCGCGAGGCCGCGTGGCCGGCCCGGTCGATCTTCACCTGCCACCAGCCGAACGGCCGCCAGAGCAGCGGCTGGGTGATCTCGACGGCATGGATCCGGCCGGGCGGCAGGGTGTCGCTGCTGGTCGAGAGCACGCCGTAGCCGACCCGCACGCCGTCCGGCGTCGCGGCGATCGAGTAGCGCAGCGAGCGGACGAACTGGCGGATGTAGTAGCTGCCGGAGCCGATCAGGCCGGGCAGGATCGCGATCAGCACGTAGGGCGAGCCGTAGACCGAGGTGAGCACGACGGCCACGATCGCCACCACCAGGAACACGGTGAAGCCGCTGAACACCAGGGAGCCGAGCAGCCGCCCGGGCGGGATGGAGACCACCGACTCGGGCGGCGCCTGCTCCTCCGGCTCGGCGAACTCCTCAAGCCGGCGGGCGAGGAAGCCGCCGGCCGGCGCCTCCCCTGCGACGGCCTCCCGCTCGCGCACCCCCGACGCCAGCCGCAGGATGTCGCGCCGCAGCGCGTCGACCAGCCGCGAGCCGAGGTAGGAGAGCTGCACGTTCGCGTCCTGCCCGGCGACGCTGACCTCGAGCTTGGCCGCGCCGAACAGCCGGGCGAAGAGCGGGCGCTGCACGGCGATGCCCTGGATGCGGTCGAGCCGCGCGCGCCGGTTGGTGCGGAACAGCACTCCCGAGCGCACCTCGACGATCTCGTCGGTGATGCGGAAGGTGTGCATCCGCCAGGACAGCCAGAAGGCGAACACGGCGACGGCGAGACCGGCCGCCACGGCGAGCAGCGCCCAGCCGATCAGCCCGCGATCGATCAGGGCGTCGACCGGGTCGCCGCTCTCGTAGTCGCCCGGGCCGGGGAGGAAGAGCTCGAGCAGGCGCTCGCGGAGGTTGGTGATCAGGATGCCGAGGACCACCAGCAGGCCGATCCCGCCCTTGAGCACGGGCGTCGCGGGATGCAGGCGGTGCCACTCGCCGTCGGCGAGGTCGGTCTCGATGCCGCGGACGGCCGCAGGAGCCTCGCTCACAGGCCGGCCCGGCGCGACTCCGCCAGCTCGACGAGCCGATCGCGCAGCTCCTCGGCGTCGCCGTCGACGAGCCCGGGGATGCTGACACCGGTCGCCGCGGCGGCGGTCACGAAGCGCAGGTCGGCCAGGCCGAGCGCGCGGGCGAGCGGGCCGCGGTTGACGTCGATCAGCTGCATGCGGCCGTAGGGCACCGAGACGAAGCGCTGGAACATGATGCCGCGGCGGAAGAGCAGGTCGTCCTCGCGCAGCCGGTAGCCGTACGCGCGAGCGCGGCGGGGGGCGACGATCAGCAGCGTGACGGCGAGGATCGCCGCCGCGACGACGAGGATCCAGGCCCAGTCGACGCCGATCAGCAGCAGGAAGGTCGGCACGGCGAGGAGCACCACGCTGGAGACGACGGCCGAGACGACCTCGACGGCCACGTACTTCGGCGACACGCGCCGCCACGGACCGGCCAGGTCGAGGCGGCCACCGGTCGCGCGCTCGGGTCCGGCGGAGTCGAGCCCGACGCCCTCCGGCCGGACCGCGTCACGCTCCGGCTGGACCGCGTCCGGCTCCGGCTGAACCTCGTCTCGCACGGGCCGGACCGACTCGCGCTCCTGCTCGAGCGCCGCCTCGCGGCTCCGCGCCTCACGCCGGCTCAGCGGCTCCGAGCTCGGCGGCTCCGGGCTCAGCGGCTCCGGAGCGGCCGCGGGGGTCGCCTCCTGGTCGTCGGCCATGATGACGTCCTCCCTGCCTGCGTCCGAGCGGGCGTCGGCGTCAGGCGTGGTTCACCTCGCCGACAGCGGGGTCGTCGTCGTCGGTCGGCGGGATGGTGCACAGGTGCTCGGCGACCAGACCGGCCACCAGCAGGACGATCGCGCCGACGATGGCGGCCACGTCCTGCCACACGGAGCCTAGCGAAGGCACCACGGGCCGGCTCAGCAGGTAGACGAGCACCCCCCCGGAGGCCCCGAGCAGCAGGGCACCGACGAGACTCGACGCCTTCGCCAGCACGACGACGCGCATCGCGCGGAACGGGTCGATGGGGCGGCGGAGCGTCCCCTTGGTCGCGCGGTGGATCGGGATCGCGAAGCCGATCACGAGCGCCGCGACCACCACGAGCGTGAGCGGGACGGTGAGCGGCGGGATCAGCACCGGGCGCCCCGCGGAGGCGATGGCCAGGTCGATCAGGAAGCCGGCGACGGCGCCGACGAGGGCCAGGCCGAGCAGGGAGCTGATGCGGGTGCGCTTCACGGAGTGCTGCTCTCGGGGTCGGTGCGGCCGGGGGCGGGGGCGGTCTCGGAGGTTCGCGGGCGCCGCCACGCTATCGCCTCGGGCCGGTCGGTCACCCGGTCCGTCGCGCGGGCACGCAGCTCGGCGATCGGGCCGCGCCCCGGCAGGACGGCGTGCGGCTCCACGTCGAGCCACGGCTCGAGCACGAAGGCGCGCTCACCGGCGCGGGGGTGCGGGAGGGTGAGCTGCGCGTCGTCGCGGACGACCCCGCCGACCGCGATCAGGTCGATGTCGAGCGTGCGGTCGCCCCAGCGCTCCTCGCCCTCGCCGCGGACCCGCCCGCCGGCGCTCTCGATCGCCGCCGTGGCGGCGAGCAGGTCGTCGGGCTCGAGGGTCGTCGAGCCGATCACGACGGCGTTGAAGTAGGCGGGCGCGTCCTCGTCGGCGCCCTCGAGCTTCCAGGCCGGCGACTCGACCACCTTCGAGACCGCGTCGAGGCGCAGCCCGGGGGTCGTCGCGAGCGCGCGGACGGCGGCCTCCAGCTGCGCGAGCCGGTCGCCCAGGTTGCTGCCGAGGGCGAGGACGACGCGGCGCTCGGGCAGCAGCCGCTGCTGCCGCGGCCTCACGGGCGGACCCGGGTGATCTGCACCGCGACGTCGTCGAACGGCAGCGGGATGGGCGCGTCGGGCTTGTGCACGGTGATCCGCACCACCTCGGCGGCGGCGAAGCTCAGCGCGACCGCGGCCAGGCGCTCGGCGACGGTCTCGATCAGATCGACCGGGTCGCGGGTGACGGCGTCGGCGAGGGCGATCGCCAGCTCGCCGTAGTGCACCGTCTCGGCCAGCGCGTCGCCGCTCGCCGCGGGAGCGAGGTCGAGCCAGACCGTGGCGTCGATGACGAAGTCCTGGCCGTTCTCGCGCTCGAAGTCGAAGACGCCGTGGTGCGCGCGCACGCGCAGGCCCGTGAGGGTGATCGAGTCGCGCAGCGCGAGCGCGGCGGCGTCGAGCGTCGGCGGAGTGGCGGCGGAGCGGGCGGGGTCGGTCACGGGAGCTCCTCCTGGAGGCGGGCGCCGAGCGCGAGGGCGCGGGCGCTCGAGCGGACGTCGTGCACCCGGACACCCCAGGCGCCGCGGTCGACGGCGGCGAGACTCAGCAGCGCCGTCACGTCGTCGCGCTCCGCCGCGGTCGAGCCGGCCGGAGCGAAGGGGGCGAGGAAGCGCTTGCGGGAGTGGCCGACCAGCACGGGCAGGCCCAGCGAGACGATCGCGTCGAGGTGCGCGAGCAGCGCCCAGTCGTGGCCGCCGTCCTTCGCGAAGCCGAGTCCGGGGTCGAGGATCAGGTGCTCGTCGCGAATGCCCGCCGCACGGGCGGCGTCCACGCGGCGCTCGAGCTCGGAGCGAACCTCGGCGACCACGTCGGCGTAGGAGGCGAGCTCCGTCATGCCGGCGCTGTGACCGCGCCAGTGCATCGCGATGTAGACCGCTCCGCGCTCCGCGACCAGCGGGAGCATCGCCGGGTCGGCGAGCCCGCCGGAGACGTCGTTGACGACGACCGCGCCCGCGTCGAGGGCGGCCTCCGCGGTCGCGGCGCTCATGGTGTCGATGCTGACCCGGACGCCCTCGGCCGCGAGCGCGCGGACGACGGGCAGCACCCGCCCCTGCTCGGCCGCGGCGTCGACGCGCGCGGCACCGGGGCGGGTCGACTCCCCGCCGACGTCGACGAGGTCGGCGCCGAAGGCTGCCGGGCCGTCGCCGGACGAGCGGGTCATCCCGAGTCCGTGCTCGACCGCGTCGTCGACGGACAGCCAGCGACCGCCGTCGCTGAAGGAGTCGGGGGTGACGTTGAGGATCCCGAGGAGCGCGGCGCGGTGGCCGGGTGCGAGATCGGTGACGGCGAGGCCCACGTCAGGCCTCCCGGGCGGCGCCGATCAGCGCGATGATCTCGGCGCGCGCGGCGGGGTCGGCGAGGGTGCCGCGCGCGGCGACGGTGACGGTCGAGCTGGCCCTCTGGCGCGCGCCGCGCAGCCTCACGCAGCCGTGCTCGGCGTCGACGACGACCAGGACGCCCTCGGGCGAGAGGCCGGCGTCGAGGACGTCCGCGATCTGCTCGGTGAGCCGCTCCTGCAGCTGCGGCCTGGACGCGACGGTCTCGACGACCCGAGGGAGCTTGCCGAGGCCGACGACCCGCTCACCCGCGCGGTAGGCGATGTGCGCGACGCCGGCGAAGGGCAGCAGGTGGTGCTCGCAGACCGAGCGGAAGGCCAGGTCGCGAACCACGACCGTCTGGGTCGCCGGCGGCTGCTCCCCCTCCTCGACGACCGCGAAGGTCTCGGCGAGGTGCGAGGCGGGGTCGAGGTCGAACTCGCCGAAGAACTCCTCGTACGAGTCGGCGAAGCGCTGCGGGGTCGTCGAGAGCCCCTCGCGGCCCGGGTCCTCCCCGATGGCCGCGAGGAGCTCGGCGACGGCGGCCTCGATGCGCGCCCTGTCGACCGGCACGGTGCTGCTACGCCGTCGTCGGGCGCGGGTTGATCAGCGGCGGCCGCTGCGGGGCGGCGGGCTCGGAGCTCTCCGAGACGACCGCGCCGTCGGTGGCGCCGGCGTCGATCGGCGCCTTGGCCGGCGGCATGGCGATCGGCGGGAGGTCGGAGAGCGGGCGCTTGTCGCTCGAGAGCCACTGCGGGCGCTCGTCGATCTTGCGGACGTCCTTGAAGATCTCGGCCAGCTGGTCGTGGTCGAGGGTCTCCTTCTCGAGGAGGTCGGCGGCGAGGCGGTCGAGGATGTCGCGGTTGGCGTTGATGACCTGCCAGGCCTCGTCGTGCGCCTGCTCGATCAGCTGCCGGGTCTCGAGGTCGACGCGCTCGGCGACCTGCTCGGAGTAGTCGCGCTGGTGGCCCATGTCGCGGCCGAGGAACATCTCGCCCGAGGAGGAGCCGAGCTTCACGGCGCCCACGTTCGAGGACATGCCGAACTCAGTGACCATCTTGCGGGCGATCGAGGTCGCCTTCTCGATGTCGTTCGAGGCGCCGGTGGTCGGGTCGTGGAAGACGATCTCCTCTGCGACACGGCCGCCCATGGCGTAGGCGAGCTGGTCGAGCAGCTCGTTGCGGGTGGTCGAGTACTTGTCCTCGAGCGGCAGGACCATCGTGTAGCCGAGGGCTCGGCCGCGCGGGAGGATCGTGACCTTGGTGACGGGGTCGGTGTGGCGCATCGCCGCGGCGGCGAGGGCGTGGCCGCCCTCGTGGTACGCCGTGATCAGCTTCTCCTTGTCGCGCATGACGCGCGTGCGGCGCTGCGGCCCGGCGATGACGCGGTCGATCGCCTCGTCGAGCGCGCGGTTGTCGATCAGCTGCGCGTTGGAGCGGGCGGTGAGCAGCGCGGCCTCGTTGAGGACGTTCGCGAGGTCGGCGCCGGTGAAGCCCGGGGTCTTGCGGGCGACGACCTCGAGGTCGACTCCGCCGGCCAGCGGCTTGCCGCGGCCGTGCACCTCGAGGATCTTCTTGCGGCCGAGCATGTCCGGGGCGTCGACGCCGATCTGGCGGTCGAAGCGGCCCGGGCGCAGCAGCGCGGGGTCGAGGATGTCGGGGCGGTTGGTCGCCGCGATCAGGATGACGTTGGTCTTGACGTCGAAGCCGTCCATCTCGACCAGGAGCTGGTTGAGGGTCTGCTCGCGCTCGTCGTGGCCGCCGCCCATGCCGGCGCCGCGGTGGCGGCCGACGGCGTCGATCTCGTCGACGAAGATGATGGCCGGCGAGTTCTCCTTGGCCTGCTGGAACAGGTCGCGGACGCGGCTCGCGCCGACGCCGACGAACATCTCGACGAAGTCGGAACCGGAGATCGAGTAGAAGGGGACGCCCGCCTCACCCGCGACGGCGCGGGCCAGCAGGGTCTTGCCGGTGCCGGGAGGGCCGTAGAGCAGGACGCCCTTCGGGATCCGCGCGCCGACGGCCTGGAACTTGGCGGGCTCCTTGAGGAACTCCTTGATCTCGTGCAGCTCCTCGATCGCCTCGTCGGCGCCGGCGACGTCGCCGAACGTGACCTTGGGCGACTCCTTCGAGACGAGCTTCGCCTTCGACTTGCCGAACTGCATGACGCGGTTGCCGCCGCCCTGCATGCCCGAGAGCATCAGCCAGAAGAACGCGCCGATCAGGAGGATCGGGAGGAGGAAGCCGAGAGCGGAGAGGAACCAGTTGGTCTGCGGGACCTCGTCGTCGTAGCCGTCGGACGGGGCAGCGGTGGTGACCGCGTCCACGACCTCGGCGCCGCGCGGTGCCACGTAGTAGAACTGCACCTGCTTGCCGTTGTCGCCGTCGTCCTGCGCGAGGGTCAGGTCGACGCGCTGCTCGCCGTCGACGATCTTCGCGGAGTCGACCTTGCCGTCGGAGAGGAGCTGGAGCCCCTCCTGCGTGCTGATCTGCCGGAAGCCCGACATCGTGATCAGCGAGGAGCCGATCCAGACGGCCACGATCGCGAGGACGACGTAGAGAATGGGACCCCGGAAGATGCGCTTGACGTTCATGAATGTTGCGGGCGCAGGCCCGGCACCTTTCTGACGAGGAAATGTGAGTGTCAGGCTACCTCCCGCTCTCTGAGCGCGCGCCACGCGTTCGCCCTGGGCGGAGGAAGCGCGGGCTGGGCGCGGGGCGGCGGGTGCTCGGCGCGCGGGACGGGCTCCGGACGCTGCCTGCATGCTGATCGAGCAGCCCGCGCAGCGGGTCCGCTCCATGCCGATCGAGCAGCGCGGAGCGGGTCCGCCCCCTGCTGATCGAGCAGCCCGCGCAGCGGGTCCGCTCCATGCTGATCGAGTAGCCCGCGGAGCGGGCGTATCGAGATCCACCGGCGTCAGAAGACGAGTCTGCAGACCGCCCTGCTGGGGACGGCGGGTCTCGATACGCCGCTGCGCGGCTACTCGACCAGCATGAGTCGTGCGCGGTCGCCCAGCTGGGCCGCTCCGGTCACGCCGTCTCGAGGAGGGGCTCCGGGTCGCGCAGCGCCGGGGTCAGGCCGCGGCGGCGGCGGGCGGCGGCCAGCACGGTGACGGCGAGGGCGCCGACCAGCCAGAGCGAGAGCACCAGCACGGCGTTCGCGACGCCGATGCTGCCGCCCGCGATCAGGGAGCGGAACGCCTCGACCGTGTAGGTCAGCGGCAGCACTCCGTGCACGGCCTGGAAGAAGGCGGGCGCCGTCTCGATCGGGTAGGTGCCGCCGGCCGAGGAGAGCTGGAGCACGATCAGCAGCAGCGCGAGGAAGCGGCCGGGCGCGTCGAGCAGGGCGATCAGCGCCTGGTTGATCGCGACGAAGGTCAGGCTGGTGAGGACCGCGATCCCCATCAGCACCGGGAGCTGCGCCATCTCGACGCCGACGCCGAAGCGGATCACCAGCGCGGCGAGCACGCCCTGCGCCACCGCCATCAGCGCGCCGGGGAGGTAGCTGCGCAGCGCGATCACCCAGGCGGGCCGGCGGGCGGCGAGCAGGCGCTCGCTCAGCGGCGCGCTCATCAGGTAGAAGGCGAGGGCACCGACCCAGAGCGCGAGGGCCATGAAGTACGGAGCGAGTCCGGAGCCGTACTCGGGCACGCGGTTCAGGCGCTCGGTGTCGAGCGCGACGGGGGCCGCGGCGACGGCGCTGAGCGCGTCCGCCTGGTCCGCCGTGTAGGACGGGACGTCGGCGGCCCCGTCGGCCAGCTTCCCGGACAGCGTCTCGGAACCGGAGGCGAGGGAGTCGACCCCCGAGGCGAGGCTGCCCGCGCCGGTCGCGGCGTCCGCGGAGCCCTGCGCCGCGGTGTCGGCACCGGTGGCGAGGGCGTCGGAGCCGGAGGCGAGCGAGGCGGTGCCCGAGGCGAGCGCGCCGGCCCCGCTCGCGGCGGAGTCGAGGCCGGTCGTCAGCGGGCCGACGCTGCCGGCGAGGGTGCCGGTGCCGGCGGCGACCTGCGCCGCTCCGGAGTCGAGGGAGGCGGCGCCGGTCGCGAGGGACTGCGCCCCGGTGCTGAGCGACTGCGCGCCGGAGTCGGCGGACGCGGCTCCGGAGGCGAGCGACTGCACGCCGGCCGTGAGGTCGGCGGCTCCGGAGGACACGGACGCGGCGCCCGCGGCGAGCGCGGTCAGCCCGCCCGAGGAGTCGCCGACGAGCGCCGAGGACCCGGCGGCGAGGGTCTGCGCGCCCTGGTCCGCGGCGGTCGCTCCGGTCGAGACTCCGGCGGCTCCCGACTCGAGCTGCGTGAGGAGGGCGAGGCGCTGGGTGTCGGTGAGAGTGCCGTAGCCCGCGATCAGCGACCGGAGGCCGGTGTCGACCGTCGCCGCTCCGGTGGCCAGGGCGGGAGTGCTCGCGGCCAGCGCCGCCGAGCCGTCGCGCAGCGTCCCGGCGCCGGCGAGCGCCGCCGTCGCGCCGTCGGAGACGGAGGACGCGCCGTCGGCGAGGGACTGCGCGCCGGTCGCGGCCGTCGCCGCTCCGGAGGACAGAGCGGCGGTGCCGTCGGCGAGGGTCGCCGCTCCGGTCGCCAGGTCCGCGGCTCCACCGTCGAGCGACTGCGCACCCGTGGCGACCGACTGCGCGCCGGCGTTCAGCGCGGCGGCGGACGACGGCAGCGCGGACGTCCCGGCGGCGAGCTGCTGAAGCCCGGAGGAGAGGGTCGCCGCTCCATCCGCAGCGGAGTCGGCCCCGTTGCGGAGCGAATCCGCCCCGGTGGCGAGCTGCGCGGTGCCGTCCTGCAGCTGCTCGAGGCCGACGACGAGCTCGTCCGAGCCGCTCGACGCGGTGGCCGCGCCGTCGGCGAGCTGCGTCGCGCCGTCGGCGGCCTGCTCGAGGCTGTCGTGCACGTCCGTGAAGCCGACGTAGACGTTCTTCAGGTACTCCTCGCTGACCTGCTTCTCGAGGGTCTGCGTGACCGTGGTGCCGATCGTCGCGGCGATGTTGCCGACGATCAGGTTGGCGCCGTCGTTCGTCGCGATCGACAGCCGGGCCGCGGTCGCCGCCGAGGGGTCGTCCCCGCCGACGGAGGCGACGTCGGCCGAGAAGCCGGCCGGCACGGTCAGCACCGCGTAGACGGCTCCGGAGGCGAGCTCGCTCGCGGCCTCGTCGGCGTCGGTCCGCGTCCAGTCGAAGTTCGAGGCGGAGGTGCTCGTCGTCAGCTCGTCGGTCAGCGCGTCGCCGAGCGCGAGGGCCGAGCCGTCGGCGGCGGTCGCGCCGGTGTCCTCGTTCACGACCGCCGCGGGGACCGAGTCGAGGTGGTGGGTCGGGTCGAGGTTCGCCGAGGTCAGTAGGCCCGCGTAGATCAGCGGGATGAGCGCGATCGCGGAGAAGACGACGACGAGGCGCGGGGAGACGGAGCGCAGACGGTGGAGGAGCCGGGGTGAGCGGCGGGCGGCGGAGGCGGGCATGGTCCTTCTACTTCGAGGAGTCGGTGGCGGGGGCGGTGAGCCGCGGCGATGCGACTCCGGTGACGAGGAGCTCGGCGATCTCGGCCGAGGCGGAGGCGACCGGGCGGCGGTCGTCGCCGTCGAGCAGCCAGCCGACGACGAGCCAGACGGTCCCGGCGGCGAGGAAGACGGCGAAGCGCTCGACCCGGGCGCGATCGCCCGCCTCCTGCGCGGCCAGCGGCGAGAAGGCGAGCAGCCGCTGGGCGAGGAAGGCGACGACCGACTCCTGGACGGAGCGGGCGGTGCCACCGCTCAGCGCGCGGCGGTGGAAGTCGGCGTGCTCGAGCAGCCCCGAGAGCAGGCCGCGGACGACGCGGGGCACCGCGGTCTCCCAGTCGTCCTGCGGCGAGGGCGGCACGACGGCGGCGAACAGCGCGTGCATCCGCTCGAGCGCGGCGGCCTCGACCAGCGAGGGCACGTCGCCGAAGTGCTGGTAGAACGTCGGCCGGCTGACGCGGGCGGCCGAGCAGAGGTCGGTGATCGACGGCTGCTCGTCGCCGGGGTGATCGAGCGCGACCGTGATCGCGGCGATCAGCTGCTCGCGAGAGCGGGCGAGGCGGGGGTCGGCCATGGTGCCTCCTTTACGTTCGTAACTTACATTACATCCGTAAAGGAGACAGGGGAAGGCACCTCACCATTGCTGACGACGCGGGTTCTCGATACGCCCCTCCGGGGCTACTCGACCAGCATGGGACGGCGCGGACGTCGGCCCGGGCATGCTGATCCGGCGACCCGCGTCGCCTGCATGCTGATCGAGTAGCCCGCGCAGCGGGCGTATCGAGATCCACCGTGGCCAGGAGGGAAGTCTGCAGACCTCCCTGCTGACGACGTCGGGTCTCGATACGCCCCTCCGGGGCTACTCGACCAGCATGGGACGGCGCTGGCCTCGCCTCGGTCATGCCGATCGAGCGGCCCGGCGTCCGCATGCTGATCGAGCAGCCCGCGCAGCGGGCGTATCGAGATCCACCGCGGCCGGCGAGCGGGTCTCAGGCTCCGTCGGGGTCGGCGGCGAGGATCGTCGCGATCTCGGTGGTGTCGATCACGAGGGTGTCGTGCGGGGTGAGGCCCGGGCTCTTCGGGGTCGGCACGGGCAGGCGGACGAGCAGCGCGCCGGGGTCGACGCTGAAGCGGCCGCTCGTGGTGCGGCCGATCGGGTCGCCGTCGAGCTCGGCGAGCACGGGCTGGTCGAGCGAGAAGGAGAACTCGCGTCCCGGCCACTGGTGCAGGGACGCGAGGCCGTTGCGGTTGCCGGTCGCGACGTCGAGGGCGAGGCCGAAGCGGCGGCGCAGCAGCACCAGCTCGAGGTCGCCGTCGTCGAGGACCGCGCCGGCGGCGAGCTCGATGTTCGCCACGACCGAGCTGCAGTTGCAGGCCAGCACCATGAGGGTGCGGGTCGGCGGCTCCGGCTTCCCGTCGATGGTCAGCGTCACCTCGAAGCCGGCCTTGAACATCACCTCGGCGCCCGCCGCGACGTAGGCGCCCCAGCCGACGCGCTTCTTCAGCTCGTCGTCGGTCTTGTCCATGATCTCGGCGTCCAGGCCCACGCCGCCCATCACCATGAAGACGCGCTCCTCGCCGTCGTCGAAGGTCGCCGTGCCGACGTCGATCGCCCGGTCCTGCCCGAGCAGCGCGATCTCGACCGCGTCGGCGAGCGCGCCGAGCGGGATCCCGAGGTTGCGGGCGAGCAGGTTGCCGGTGCCGCTGGGCAGCAGTCCGTAGGGAACCGACGTGCCGCGCAGCACCGAGGCGACCGCGCGCACGGTGCCGTCGCCGCCCATCGCGCAGACGAGGTCGGCGCCCGACTCCAGCGCGGCCCGCGCGGCTCCGGCTCCGGAGTCGTCGACGCTGGTCTCGAACCAGAGCGGCTCGCGCCAGCCGGCGCGGCGGGCGACCGTGGCGACCACGTCCTGCGCGGCGCCGACGTCGTCGAACTTGCTCGGATTGATGACGACGGCGACCACGGGTTGCGCGGCCGTGGATCTCGCGGAAGGGGCTCTCACGCTCTCAGTCTGCTGTGCCGGGCGCCGGCTCCCGCACCGTGCGCCGCTCGAGGGTCGCCGCCGCCTCCGTCGCGAGGACCGCGCCGAGCTCGGCCGAGAGCGTCGCGGGCAGGGTCGGCGGGGCGTCCCAGCGCGGCCCGGCGAGCAGGATCCCGCCGCGCTCGCTCGAGCGCCAGAGGGCGTCGACGCTGCCGGTGACGAAGCGGCGGATCCGCGTGGCGGACACGGCATCGACCCCGTCCGCCGTCGCGAGGTCGACCAGGTGCCGGTAGGCGATGCCGCCGAAGAGCGCGCCGTCGCCCGCACCCTGGTCGACGAAGACGCCGTCGGGTGCGAGGCGCGTGAGCAGATCGTCGGCGGTCCGGGAGGCGTGCGCGAGCAGCCGTGCATCCGGGCGCAGCCGGTGCACTGCGAGCGCTGCGCCGATGTAGACGCCGTGGTTGTAGCTGAACGCCCAGTCGTCGCGGGCCGAGCCGCCCTCGCGGCCGATGCCGTCGGCGACGAAGCCGGTGTCGTCGTCGCGCAGGCGCACGTGCAGCCAGTCGAAGGCGGCGCGGGCCAGCTCCTCGCGGCCGTCCGGGCGGAGGCGCTCCAGCCGGGCGCCGAGGATCGCGAACGGCCCGTTCGCCGGCGCGTTCTTGTAGTCGAGCTGGCGGCGGCGCCAGGCGAGGCTCGCGCCGTGCCGGAGGTTCCAGCCGCGCGCGACCGCGAAGCGCCAGAGCCGGTCCGCGCGGTCGAGCCAGCGGCCCTCCCCCGTCGCCTCGCCGAGGCGGGCCAGCGCGCCGCCGAGCCACATCATGTCGTCGAAGTAGCCGTTGACCAGCCGGCCGCCGTTGCGGAGCCGGACGGCGCGGTGGATCCGCGAAGCACGCTCGAGGTGCTCGGTGTCGCCGGTGCGCTCGAACGCGTCGACGGCGGCGTCGATCGCGTGCGCGAGCCACCAGTAGTCGAACTCGAGATCCGCGCGCAGCGACGTCGGGTAGCTCGTGTGGTAGCCGAGCACCGGCACCGCGAAGAGCCGCTCGAGGCTCGACTGCGCCGCGTCCGCGCGGGCGACGGCCCCGGACCGGTCAGGCGTAGACGTGGGGAGCGAGGATCGCGACATCGCGGAGGTTGCGGTAGCGCTCGGCGTAGTCGAGGCCGTAGCCGATGACGAAGTCGTTCGGGATGTCGAAGCCCACGTAGGCGACGTCGACCTCGACCTTGGCGGCGCGGGGCTTGCGGAAGAGCGCGCAGATCTCGACGGACTCCGCGCCGCGGCTGCGCAGGTTGCCCTGCAGCCAGGAGAGCGTGAGGCCGGAGTCGATGATGTCCTCGACGATCAGCACCTTGCGGTCGGTGATGTCGGTGTCGAGGTCCTTGAGGATCCGCACCACGCCGGAGGACTTCGTGCTGCTGCCGTAGGAGGAGACGGCCATCCAGTCCATCACGATGTCGAGCTTGAGCTCGCGGGCGAGGTCCGCCATCACCATCACGGCGCCGCGGAGCACCCCCACGATGAGCAGGTTCTCGCCGGCGTAGTCGCGCTCGATGGCGCGGGCCAGGTCGCGGATCCGCTCGTGGATCTCGGCCTCGGTGAAGAGGACCTCGGTGATGTCGTCGGCGATGTCGGCTGCTTCCACCCGGCCACTCTACGGGCGGCGGCGCCCTGCACCCCTCCGCGAGATGCCACTTGTGCACGCCTTCCACGGCGTGTCGCGTGCACAAGTGGCATCTCGCGGCGGGGGGATCACACGGGGGCGAAGACGAGAGTTGCGGAGACCCGGGTGGCGCGGACGCCGGGGAGGTCGACGCCCTTCTGGCCGTGCCAGTCGGTGACGAGGGCGGCGACGGCGAGGGTCTGGGTGCGGGAGAGGGCGACGCCGAATTCGTTCTGCACGACGAGGCGGATGATGCGCTGGCGCAGCGCCGGCGGATCGGCGGCCAGGCCGCGGGCGTCGACCGTGACGTGGCCCTCGTCGTTCTGGCCGACGAGCTCGAGCGCCCAGTCCAGCGCCATCGCGTCGAGCGCGTCGCCGTCCTCGCGGAGCTGGTCCGCCGTGCGGGCGAGTGCCTCGGCGACTCCCGGGCCGAGCTCGTCCTCGAGTACCGGCAGCACCGAGCGGCGCACGCGGACACGGGTGTAGCGCGGGTCGTCGTTGTGCGGATCGCTCCACGGCTCGAGGCCGGCGTCGGCGCAGGCCGCCACGGTGCTCGCGCGGCGGATCCCGAGCAGAGGACGCCGCAGCACCCCGCTCACGGCCGCCATGCCGTGCAGACTCGCGGCGCCCGCGCCCCGGGCCAGCCCGAGGAGCACCGTCTCGGCCTGGTCGTCGAGGGTGTGCCCGAGGAGGACCGCCGCGGCACCCGTCGCCTCGACCGCGTCGTCGAAGGCGCGGTACCTCGCCGTGCGCGCCGCCGCCTCCGGACCGTCTCCGCCCGGCAGCACCGACACGACCTCGCGGAGCACGGGGGCGAGACCGAGGGTGTGCGCCTGCTGCGCCGCGCGTCGCGCGACCTCCGCTGATCCGTCCTGGAGACCGTGGTCGACGATCACCGCGCCGGCCCGCCGACCGCCGCGCTCGGCCTCGAAGGCGACCGCCGCCGCGAGGGCCAGCGAGTCGGCTCCGCCGCTCAGTGCGACGAGCACCAGGGCCTCCGGGTCGAGCTCGTCGAGGCTCGCGCGCACCGCGCGCCGGATGTCGGCGACGGCGGGAGTCAGGCGGGGGCGATCGGGCACATCAAGTAACGTTAGGCCAGCGATCCGGCCTGCGAGCGCGCGCGTCCGCACGCACTCCCCCGGCCGGTCCGACCCGCCGATGCGCCGCCCGCGGCGCCACCGACTCAAGGAGCGAACATGGCCGCATACGACGTCGTCGTAGAGATCCCCAAGGGCAGCCGCAACAAGTACGAGGTCGATCACGAGACCGGTCGCGTCTACCTCGACCGCGTGCTCTTCACCTCCTTCGTCTACCCGACGGACTACGGCTACTTCGAGAACACCCTCGGCCTCGACGGCGACCCCGTCGACGCGCTGGTGCTGCTCGAGTACCCCGTCTTCCCGGGCGTGGGCGTCTCCGTCCGCCCGGTCGGCGTGCTCAACATGAGCGACGAGGCCGGCTCCGACGCCAAGGTGATCGTGGTCCCCGCGAAGGACCCGCGCTGGCAGCACATCCAGGACATCTCGGACGTCCCCGAGCAGACCAAGAACGAGATCAAGCACTTCTTCGAGCGCTACAAGGACCTCGAGCCCAACAAGTGGGTCAAGGTCGAGGCCTGGGGCGACGCCGCCGAGGCGGAGCAGATCGTCCAGGACGGCATCAAGAAGCTGGCCGAAGAGGGCCACTGACCCGCACGGGTCTCCGAACGACGGAACCCGCCCACTCGAGTCGACCGGCTGCTGCCGGCGCCTCGAGGGGGCGGGTTCTCGTGTCTTCGGGCGGCGCCGTCTGAGCGGTGGCTACGCCGTCGGGCGGCCGACCATGCCGGTCGGGGTGCCCCAGATGGAGTGCACGCGCACGGGCGAGTTGGGGTTCGGCGCCTCGATCATCTGGCCGTCGCCGAGGTAGATCGCGACGTGGTAGTAGTCGCCGGGCGAGTCGGACCAGAAGAGCAGGTCGCCGCGCTGACGCTGGCTGTAGGGGACGAGCTTGCCCTCGTTCGCCATGGTGTTGTACTGGTTCGTCGCGGAGTGGGTGCCGATGTACTCGCCGGCGCTCGCATACGACTGCTTGGTCAGACCGGAGCAGTCCCAGACGTCCGGACCCATGCCGCCGAGCACGTAGCGCTCGCCGAGCTGCGCCATCGCGTAGGAGATCGCGGTCTCGACCTGGTTCTGCTGCGGCGCGGGGTTCTGCACCGGCGCCGGTGCGGGCTGCGGGGCGGCGGGCGCCGGGAGCGGCGCGGGCTGCTGCGCAGGGGCCGCCGGAGCGACCGGCTGCTGCGGGGCGGGCTGAGCGGCGGGCTGCTCGACGACCGGCTGGTTCGGAACCGGAGCCGCGGGCTGGCTCGCGGCCGGCGCCGCGGGGCGGGGCGCCGTCGACGAGGAGCCTCCCGACGACGAGGACCCTCCCGACGAGGATCCGGACGACGGCTGCGCGGCCGGCTGGGCGGCGGCAGCGTCGGCCTCGGCCTTCGCGGCGGCGGCGGCAGCGGCCGCAGCGGCCTTGCGCTCCTGCTCGCCGGCGAGGAACGCGGTCTCGATCTCGACGGTGGAGTCCTTGAGCAGCGCGAGCTGCGCGATGAGCTCCTCGGACTTCGCCTCCTGGGCCGCGAGAGCGCTCCGGGCGGAGGCGGCGGCGGCGTCTGCGCCCGTGCGAGCCTCGTCCGCGGCGTCGGACAGCTTCTGGTGCTCGACGACGGCCACGTCGGCCTGCTCGGCGAGCGACTCCGCGGTCTGCTTGTCGGCGAGGGCGTCGGCGTAGACGCGCTGCGACTGCTCGGAGAGCTGCGACATGGCGCCGAGCTGGTACAGCAGATCGCCCGCGTCCTGGCCCTTCGCGACGAGGCTCATCGAGAGGTCGCCGCCGGCGGAGCGGGAGAGGTGTGCGGCGAGGAGGCCGGCACGCATCTGCGACGTGTGCGCCGTCGACGCCGCCGCGTTCGCGCGGTCCTCGAGCTCGGTGACGGCGGCGGCCGCGGCGTCGAGCGCCTCCTGCGCCTGGCGCCAGGCCTCCGCCTTCTTCATCGCGACGAGCGACGCGTCGTCGACCGAGGTCTGCAGCCCGCCGATCAGCGCGGTGATCGAGTCGATCTCGGCCTGCTTGCTGGCCTCGTCGGTCTTCGCGTTCTGCACGTCGTCCCACGAGGGGTACGACGGGTCGTCCGCCTGGGCCGGCACGATGCCGAGCGACGCCGTGACGGCGGTCACCGCGAAGGCGGCCGAGACCGCCAGCGGAAGACGGCCCTTCCAGGCCCGCTCACGCGGGGCGGGGGTGAAGCTGCGGGCGGTCTTCTGCGCGTCAACCAAGTGTGACTCCTCGTGCGGCCATGAAGGGCTGAGCGTCGACGGCGGTGCCGTTGACGCGGGTCTCGTAGTGCAGGTGGCAGCCGGTGGAGGCGCCGGTGGTGCCGACGGCGGCGATCTGCTCGCCCGCCTCGACCCGCTGGCCGACGCTGACGTAGATGCCGCCGGGCATGATGTGCGCGTAGCCGGTGCTGATGCCGTCGCCGTTGCTGATCTCGATCCAGTTGCCATAGGTGCCGAACCAGCCGGCGTAGGTCACCGTTCCGCTGTGGGCGGCGAAGATCGGAATGCCGCAGCCGCCGGCGATGTCGGTGCCGCGGTGGTAGGAGCTGGTCGAGCCGCCGCCGGTGGAGAGGCTGCCGCGGGGGCCGAAGGTGCCGGTGATGCGGCCTGCGGCAGGACGAACCCAGCCGGAGTCGCTGACGGCCGTCGAACCGCCGCCGGGCGAGGGTGCGACGGGCGCGCTGTAGCCGTTGCCGGACCCGCGAGACGGGGCCGCCGCGGCCGCGGCTGCCGCAGCCTCGCGAGCGGCTGCGGCCTGCTGGCGAGCGATCTCGGCCTGCGCCTGACGGGCGGCCTCCTGCTCGGCGAGGATGCGCTGGCGCTCGGCCTCGCGCGCCGCGACCCCGGCCTCGTACTCGGCGACGGTCGTCGACTCGGTGTCGCGGAGCGCGGCCAGCTGCTGCTCGAGCACGATGCTCTGGTTCTGCTGCTCGGTGAGCGCGGCCTCCGAGGCGGCCTGCGCGGCCGTGGCCTCGGCGAGCTTCGCCTCGGCGGCGACGCGGAGCTTCTCCCGCTCGGCCTGCGCGACCTTCGCCTGGTCGCCGAGCGACTCGGCGGTGTTCTTGGTGGTGCTGGCCTGCTCGTAGATGGCGTTGGAGCGCTCGACGAGCTTCGTCATGTTGCCGATGCGGCCGAGGAGGTCGTCGGCCTTGCCGCCCTCGCCGTCGAGGAAGATGTTGACCGAGAGGTCGGTGCCGGTGGTGCGGTAGAGCTGAGCGGCCAGGAGGCCCGCCTGCTGCGTCGCGGCGTCGGCCTGGTCGGCACTGGCGGTGGCCTTGGCTTCGAGCTCGGTCGCCCGATCCGAGGCGTCATCGAAGTCCTGCTGAGCCGCGAAGTACTCCTCGCCGCGCTGCTCGGCGACCTGCTGCGCCGCCGCGACCTCGCTCTGTAGGCCGTCGATCAGCGAGAGGATGCTGTCCACCTGCGCGGCCGCCGCCTGGGTGTTGCCCTTCGCCGCCTCGACGTCGGCCCAGCTGGGGTACTCGACCGCCTGCGCGGGAGTGGCGACCAGCAGGCCCGCGACCAGGGCCACCGCGGCCGAGACGAGGGCGGTGCCGCGGAGACGGCCGATCCGCGGCGCGCCGGAGCGGCGTGCGGGGCGGTTTCGGCGCGAAGAGTGGATCATGGGACCTCGGTGCTGGAGACGGACTACTCCCCCGGCGGCGGTGCGGCTCCGTCGCGAGGAAGTGGCGATTCCGACCCACCCTAGTCAAGCCCTCCCCGTACGCCTAGGGATCGGCGTCGCCCGTCAGGGGCACAGGCGCGCATCGACGTCCGGCGGCCTCCCCGCGATCGGCGCCCCGCGAGGGCCGGTTTTGCATATCCGGCCGGCTGTCCCTATGCTTGCGTGTCGGTAGTCATGGTGGGTCGGCCGCAGGGTCGCCCCGGCGAGCTTCCGGCCCCATCGTTTAGTGGCCTAGGACACCGCCCTTTCACGGCGGCAGCACGGGTTCGAATCCCGTTGGGGTCACGGATGAGGGCTACCACCGCAAGAGAAGTGCACCACCGCAGAACGGCCGGAGACGGACGGGATGTGAAAATCGAACAGCCTCGAAGGCAGTATGCTTGTCTTCGCAACGAGGCCCTGTAGCGCAGCTGGTTAGCGTGCCGCCCTGTCACGGCGGAGGTCGCGGGTTCAAGTCCCGTCAGGGTCGCAGAGAGGCCCTTCCGAGAGGAAGGGCCTTTTCCAGGAGACGACTCGCTCGTCTCCTCGCGGCATCGATGTCCTCGGACATCCTCGGCTGCAACGGCTCTGTAGCTCAGTTGGTAGAGCGCACGACTGAAAATCGTGAGGTCACGGGATCGACGCCCGTCGGAGCCACGGAAACCCTCGCCTAGCTTCTACATGGCGGGGGTTTCTTCCGTTAACGGGTCGTTCCCGAGCCCCACCGGTCGGGCTGCGCCTCACTCCGCAGAAGTCGTCGTACTCGACGCAGGAGTACGACGGATCTCGCGCAGCAGAGTTCGAGAGCGGCTGCTCGGCTCGTCGAATCGGCCTCGGCTCGCGAGAACGGCTCGATCCTGCGAGCCGGACGTGGTTCTGCGAGCCCGAGGTGCGCTCCGGGCGCTCAGCTGGGCTGCGTAGCCTGGGCGGGCCATGAATCCCGCCCCCTTTCCGCCGCCCGATCCGTCGACCGTCGCCCCCGAGCAGCCTGCCGTCGCCGCCGCGCCGCCGCACGGTGGGCCCGCCTTCGCCTGGGCGCCGCCGCCCGAGCCGCAGCCGTCGGTCGACGCTCCGTACTCCTCTCTCCTCTATCTGCCGGATCCGCGGGTGCGCTGGGGGCTGCCGACGGCGGCGCTGACGATCGCCGGGATCGTGCTGCCGCTCGCGCTGCTGATCGTGCTGTTCGGCTTCGGGGTGCTGCCCTACTCCCCCGGGCTCGTGTTCGCGGGGTCGTTCGCCAGCTACCTGGTCGCGCTCGTCATCCCGTTCGCCGCGTCGAAGCTCCGCGGGCTGGGGTCGCTCGCCGCGGACTACGGGCTGCGGTTCCGCTGGATCGACGTGCCGATCGGCATCGGGCTGGGGATCGGCGTGCGGATCGCGATCGTCGCCGTGCTGATCGTGTTCTCGCCGCTGCTGGGCGAGGCGGAGAGCAACCTCGAGCTCGACCCCGACCCGCTGTGGTTCGTGCTGAGCTCCGTGATGATCCCGGTGCTGGTCGCACCGATCGTCGAGGAGATCCTCTGCCGCGGGGTCGTCATGCGGGCGGTCCGCAACCGGATGCTGCGGACGAAGGGCGATGCGGCACCGCCGACCCGCGGGCGCCGGGTCTGGGCGGCGGTGTTCAGCGTGATCGCGTCGACGCTGGTCTTCGCCCTGCTGCACGGGCACCAGATGGTGAATCCGGCGACGGTGGTCACGCTGGGGACGACGACGGTGATCGCCGGGCTGGCGCACGGCTGGATCTCCACGGTGACCGGGCGGCTCGGCGCGGCGATCGTGTCGCACGCGACGCTGAACGGGTCCGCGGTGCTGCTGCTGGTGCTGGTGACGGCGCTGGGGTAGCCCCGGCGACGGTGGATCTCGATACACCCGCGGAGCGGGCTACTCGATCAGCATGAGTTCCATGGTGGTCGAGTAGCCGCGGAGCGGCGTATCGAGACCCGGCGTGCTGTGGACGGTGGATCTCGATACGCCCGCTGCGCGGGCTACTCGATCAGCATGCAGGGTCTTGCGGGTCAGACGTCGAGGATGCGGAGGACCGGGTCGAGCGGGAGCTCGCCGCGGACCTGGCGGTGCAGGCGCTCCATGTCGGCGTCGAGGGCGGCGGCGGTGCGCGCGGCGTCGGACAGGCCGTCGAGCAGCTGCTGCGGGACCTGGCGGTCGTACTTGTAGTAGATCTTGTGCTCGAGGCTCGCCCAGAAGTCCATCGCGATGGTGCGGAACTGGACCTCGACGCAGACGTCGACCGAGCCTCCCGAGAGGAACACCGGCACCTCGACGATCGCGTGCAGGCTCTTGTAGCCGTTCTCCTTCGGAGTGGCGATGTAGTCCTTCACCTCGAGGACGCGGACGTCGGCCTGCGAGGTGAGCATGTCGAAGACGCGGTAGACGTCGGAGACGAAGCTGCAGGTGATCCGGACGCCCGCGATGTCGGTGACGGCGGCGGCGATGCCCTCGAAGGAGGTGTCGCAGCCCTTGCGCTCGATCTTCTCGATCAGGCTGTCGGCCGACTTCAGCCGGCTCGACACGTGCTCGATCGGGTTGTACTCCCGCATCTCGCGGAACTCCTCCTGCAGGATCGTCACCTTCGTGACGATCTCGTCCATGCCGAACTTGTACTGCAGCATGAACCGCGCGAAGTCGTCGCGGAGGGCGCGGATCTCGGCGACCGTGCCGGCGTCGAGCGCCTGCGCGACCTCGTCGCTCAGCGGGGGGACGGCGGGCGCCGCGCGGTCGGGAGATCGGGGTTCCACGGGGAGTCACCCTACGCGCGGGCACCTCGGGCCCGGATGTGAAGCGCCATCGGGGTTCCGAGGAGTCCCGGCTCCGTCCTGCGGGGGACGATCCGCGCGAGCCCCGCTGGCTAGCGTCGGAGGATGTTCTCCGCTCTGAACGTCTTCGGCATCCTCTACATCGTCGCGGCCATCGCGGTCGTCGTGATCGTGCTCGTGCTCGCCGTGCTGCTCTGCCGGCTCGCGATCGCCGCGCGCGAGAACCAGCTGGCGACCGTGCGCCTGCGCGAGCTGCAGATCGAGCGGCTGCTCCTCGACGAGGAGTGAGCGCGGCGGGCTGCGCGGCGCCGGCCGGGAGCACCGGTCAGGGCAGCGCCGGACGCACCTCCGGGCGGGACACCTTCGGGATCAGCAGCCCGAGCACCACGGCGACCACCGCGCCGATCGCGCCGATGACGAACGTCGTCTCGAACGCCTCCGAGCTCGGCAGGTCGACGGAGCCCACCGAGACGGTCAGCTGCGCCAGGACCGCCGCGGTTACCGCGGACGACAGCGTCGTGCCGAGGGTGCGCATCAGCGAGTTCAGGCCGTTCGCCGCTGCGGTCTCGGAGGCCGGCACCGCGTGCATGATCAGGGTCGGCATCGCGGCGTAGGCGAGGCCGAGGCCGACGCCGATCAGCGCGTTGATCACGAGGATCTGCCAGACCTCCGCGCCGAACGGGAGGATCAGCAGGTAGGACACCGCGATCAGCGCCGCTCCCGAGACCAGCACCAGGCGCGGCCCGGACTGCGCCGAGAGCCGGGCGGCGAGCGGCGAGGTCGCCATCATCGCCAGGCCCGAGGGCGCCAGGACCAGGCTCGCCACGATGAGGCTGAGGCCGAAGCCGACGCCGGACGCGGCCGGCAGCTCGAGGCGCTGCGGCAGGGTGATCTGCGCGCCGAAGAAGGCGAAGCCGACGGCCACCGAGGCGAGGTTGGTGAACAGCACCGCCGGGCGGGCGGCGACCCGGAGGTCGACGAGCGGGCTCTCCTGGCGCAGCTCGTACCAGCCCCAGATCAGCAGGACCGCGACGCCGCCGAGGCCCGAGCCGAGGATGCCGGGGCTCGTCCAGCCCGCGTCGTTGCCGCGGGAGACGGCGATCAGGATGCCGCTGAGGCCGATCGCGAGGCCGATCGTGCCGACGACGTCGAAGCGGCCGGGCGAGCGCAGGGTCGAGACGGGGATGACGAGGAGCACGAGGACGATGTCGAGCACGCCGAGCCCGGCGGACATCCAGAACAGCACGTGCCAGTCGAGGTTCTCGGCGACCAGGGCGCTGAGCGGCAGGCCGAGCGCGCCACCGATGCCGAGCGTGGCGCTGACGAGGGCGATCGCGCCGGGCAGGCGGTCGCGGTGCAGGGTGTCGCGGAGGATCGAGATGCCGAGCGGGATGACGCCCATCACCGCACCCTGGAGGGCGCGGCCGACCACGAGCGTCCAGACGTCGTCCGCGAAGGCGCAGACGATCGAGCCGAGCACGAGGACGACGAGCGCGGCGAGGGCCATCCGGCGCTTGCCGTAGAGGTCGCCGAGACGCCCGGAGACCGGGGTGAGGATGCAGGCGCTGAGCAGGGTCGCGGTGATCACCCAGGCGGTCTCGCTCCGGTCTGCGCCGAGCAGGGTGGGCAGCTCCGACTGGATCGGGACGACCAGCGTCTGCATGAACGACGCGCTCATCCCCGCGAAGGCGAGGACGGCGGTGATCAGGCGGGGGCTGGGCGAGCGGGTGAGCGAGCGTCTATCGGAGTCGGGCACTGCGGTCCTTCGTGTCGGCGGCGTGCAGGAGCGGGACGCCGGAGGTCCGGCGTCCTGCAGGGCGGGTCGTATTGCTCAGCTTTGCATCGCCGGGCCTCTGAGCCGAACCGACCGATGCTCGGAAACCTTCCCGATCGCTCTACCGGGCTGCCGCGGGCGGGACGAGGATGGGCGCATGATCGAGATCGAGAGCTGGATCGCCGGCTACGAGAAGGCCTGGGCGACGGACGACCCCGCGGATGTGGCGGCGCTCTTCACCGAGGGCGCGGAGTACTTCACGGCGCCGTACGCGGAGGCGATCACTCCGCGGGAGGCGATCGTGGAGTGGTGGGTCGCGGAGAGCGAGCCGGACGACCCGACGTTCGCGTGGGGGCTCGTCGCGCTGACGGAGACCACGGCGGTGGTGGAGGCGCGGACCATCTACCCCTCGGACCGCACGTACCTGAATCTGTGGGTGATCCGCTTCGCGGAGGACGGGCGGGCGTGCTCCTTCACGGAGTGGTACATGGAGGAGCCGAGCGACTCGGTGAGCTGAGGGGGCGGGTCTCGATACGCCGCTGCGCGGCTACTCGACCAGCATGCAGGGGCCGCTGCGCGGCTGCTAGACCGGCATGAGCTGCTTGCTGATCGAGTAGGGCGCGGAGCGACCGTATCGAGATCCGCCGTGTCTGAGACGGTGGGTCTCGATACGCCCCTTCGGGGCTACTCGACCAGCATGCAGGGGCCGCTGCGCGGCTGCTCGACCAGCATGAACGCGGGGCCGCTCCGGGGCGGGGTCAGAGGGCGGAGCCCGCGACGGCGAAGGTGTCGCAGGCGGTGGCGTCGGCGTCGAAGCCGGCCTGGAACCAGCGCTGGCGCTGCTCGGCGGAGCCGTGGGTCCAGCCCTCGGGGTCGACGGTGCCGGTCGCCTGCTCCTGGATGCGGTCGTCGCCGACGGCCGCGGCGGCGCTCAGGGCGTCGCGGTACTGCTCCTGCGTCACGGGCTTGAGATAGGGGGTCCCGGTCTCGTCGGGCACGGTGGAGGCGTCGCCGACCCAGGCTCCGGCGTAGCAGTCGGCCTGCAGCTCGAGGCGCACGGAGTCGGAGTCGGGGCCGGTGCCGCTGCGGTCGGCCGACTCCATCGCGCCGGTCAGGCTCTGGATGTGGTGGCCCCACTCGTGGGCCAGGATGTACATCTGCGCGAGCGAGCCGCCCGAGGTGTCGAAGCGGGTGCGCAGCTCGTCGAAGAAGTCGGTGTCGAGGTAGATCGTCTGGTCCGGCGGGCAGTAGAACGGGCCCACCGCGGCGGTGGCGTTGCCGCAGCCGGTGCTGGTCTGGTCCTCGAAGACGATCACTCCGCCGGTCGTCGTGTAGGTCGCCCCGACGGAGCCCGCCGCGCCGGCCCAGTAGCGGTCGAGCGACTCCGCCGCGCCCTCGAGCCGGCAGTCGACCTCGGCGTTGGCATCGGCGCCGCTGTCGCAGGCGACGGCCGTGCTGGTGATCTGCTCCGGCGAGGATCCGCCGCCACCGCCGACGAGACCGCCGAGCCCGGACAGGTCGACCCCGAGCAGCTGCGAGAGCAGGGCGAGCACGACGACGCCCACCGCGCCGCCGCCGACCGCGATGCCGGTGGTGCGGCCGCGCCGGCGGACCTTGCCGCCGCTGAGCTGGGAGTCGTCGTTGAAGGTCATGCGGTCAAACTAGCGCCGACCGAGGACACGCTGCCCGGGGTTGCGGACGGCCCCCGTGGCTCGGCCGGATCAGCCCCAGCGCGACTCGCTGGCGTCGCGGATGATGTCGAGCAGCGCCTCGCGCAGCGGACCGTGATCGAGGGTCCCGGGCAGCATGTCGACCTCGAGCCGGTGCGCGCGCTGCCAGGCCTCGCGGCCCTTGTCCGTCAGCGACACCAGCTGCCGGCGGCGGTCGGTGGAGTCGCTCACGCGGGAGACGTGCCCCTCGCGCTCCAGCCGCTCGATCGTGCGCGACATGGTCTGCACCTCGACGTGCGCGGAGGCGGCCAGCTCCTTCTGCGCGGCCGGCCCGGCCTGCAGCAGGTGCAGCACGACCAGGCCCGCGTGGGTGAGGCCGATCTCGGCGAGCGCGCCGTGCCAGGCGTGCTCGACCATCCGGGACGCCGTGGCGAGGAGGCGGCCGGTGGGCCAGCCGTCCATCCCCTTGTCGTCGTCCGCGCGCATCCGCCCAGGCTAGTCCGCCCCGCCGGCCGGGCGGGACGGAGCCGCTGATCGCCTCAGGAGGCGAAGCGGTCGGTCGCCTCGATCAGGGCGTCGAGGATGCCCGGCTCGTCGAACGCGTGGCCGGCGTCCGGGATCAGGTGGAAGTCCGCCTCGGGCCAGGCCCGGTGCAGGTCCCACGCGGTGAACGCGGGCGTGCACATGTCGTAGCGGCCCTGGACGATGACGGCCGGGATGCCGCGCAGCACGCCGACGTCGCGGATCAACTGCCCCTCCTCCAGCCAGCCCTTGTGCACGAAGTAGTGGTTCTCGATCCGCGCGAAGGCCAGGGCGAAGGCGGGGTCGGACCAGGCCTCGATCATCTCCGGCTTCTGCAGGAGCGTGATGGTCGAGGACTCCCAGGTGGTCCAGGCGACGCCGGCGGGACCGTGCACGGCCGGATCGGCGTCGTGCAGCAGCCGGTAGTAGGCCTCGATCAGACTGCCGCTCGTGCCCGCCGGGATCACCGAGGTGTAGCCCTCCCAGAGGTCCGGGTAGACCGCGGCGGCGCCGCCCTCGTAGAACCACTCGAGCTCGGCCCGGCGCAGGGTGAAGATGCCGCGGAGGACGATCTCGGTGACCCGCTCGGGGTGCGACTCGGCGTAGGCGAGGGCCAGCGTGGAGCCCCAGGAGCCGCCGAAGACCTGCCAGCGCTCGATGTCGAGGTGCTCGCGGAGCTTCTCGAGATCGGAGACCAGGTACCAGGTGGTGTTCGTGGAGAGGTCGGCGTCCGGCTCGCTCGCGTGCGGGATGGAGCGGCCGCACATCCGCTGGTCGAGGAGCACGATCCGGTACTTCTCCGGGTCGAAGAGGCGGCGGTGGGTGGCGGAGGCGCCGGCGCCCGGTCCGCCGTGCAGGAAGACGACGGGCTTGCCCTCGGGGTTGCCCGAGGCCTCCCAGTAGATCTCGTGGCCGTCGCCGACGTCGAGCATTCCGGTGTGGAAGGGCTCGATCTCGGGGTACAGAGTGCGCATGGGCCGCACACTACTGACGATCAGGGTCGGGGGAAGCGATTTCACGCGGCCCGGCCCCGGATGCGCCCGGGGGTTGCGCATCCGGAGCGGCGTCAGGCCTGCTCGAGCACCGCCTCGGCGCGCTCGGCGTCGCCCTCGGCCAGGCCGCGGTCGATGGCGCGGCGGGAGGCGAGCCAGAGCACGGCTCCGGCGACGAGGACGAGCACCTCGGTGGCGGTCAGCGCCGAGATGATGCCGCCGAGTCCGAACCAGAGGTTCCCGAGCAGCACGACCGGGACGAAGAGGACGCCCTGGGTGAGCGACATGGTGGTCGCCGCGAGAGCGCGGCCGGTGGCCTGGAACAGCGAGGTCAGCAGGCCCGCGAAACCGTTGGCGATCATCGCCACCAGCTGCGCCGCGAGCACCACGGCGCCGAGGGTCAGCACGGCGGGGTCGTCGGCGAAGACCGCCAGCACCGGCTCGTGCAGCAGCCAGAGGGCGGCGGCCGCGAGCACGGTGATCGTCCCGACGGCGACGGCGGCGCCGCGGATCGCCGCGCGCAGGCGCTCGCGGTCGCCCTTGCCGTAGGAGTAGGCGAGCAGCGGCAGGACGCCGAGGGTGATGCCCATCACCAGGAACTCGGGGACCTGGGCGATGCGGACCGCGACGCCCATGGCCGCGAGCGGTCCGTCTCCGTAGGCCGCGGCGAGGTTGTTGAGCACGAGCGCGGTCACGATCAGGAAGCTCGACTGCAGCAGCTCGCCGGCGCCGACGCCGAAGACGGGCTTCAGCACACTCGCGCGCAGGGTGAACCAGCGGGGCGAGAGGTCGATGTGCTCGCTCCGGCGCTGGAGCCAGAGGGCGAAGTAGCCGACGACGAGCAGGTTGGCGAGGCCCACGGCGAGCGCCGCCCCGGCGACGCCGAAGTGCAGCACCAGGATGAAGAGGACGTCGAGGAGGAGGTTCGCGACGGTCGAGAGGAGCAGGCCGATCATGACCTGGCGGGCCGCGCCCTCCGCCCGCACCAGCTGCTCGAGGCAGAAGGAGGCGGCGAGCACCGGCACGAAGGCGAGGGTGACCGCGGTGAAGGCGCCGGTCGCGGCGGCCGTGGTGGAGTCGGCGCCGAGGAGGGCGACCAGCGGACCGAGGAGGAGCAGGCCGAGGCCGCCGAGGACGGCGCCGGTGAGGATCGAGCCCCAGAGCGCGAAGGAGGCGACGTGCTTGATCTCGCCCGCCTTCTCGGGGTCGCGCTCCGAGGCGCCGAGCAGGCGCGAGATGAGGGCACTGCCGCCGACGCCGAAGACGCCGCCGACGGCCATCACCAGCCCGAGCAGCGGGGAGCCGAGGGTGATCGCGGCGAGCAGGGTCGCGTCGTGCAGCGAGCCGACGACGCCGGCGTTGATGACGCTGTAGACGGCGGAGACGATCATCGCGGCGGCCATCGGCACGCAGAGGTGCACGAGGGCGCGGACGATCGGGGCGGAGGAGAGGTACCAGCGGTCGGTGCCGGGGGCGGCGGGGCGCGGGGTGGGGGTGTCGGTGGGCGTGGTGTCGGTGGGGGTGTCGGTGCTGGACATGGGCGGGCTTCTTCCGGGCAGGGTCGAGCGCGCGCCGAGGGTCGTCGGCACGGCGCGAGGAGGGAGGCGCGCCGAGGAGGGCGCGGTCGGGGCACCGCGGAGGGCGCGGTGAGGAGGCGCGCGAGGGAGCGGCGCGCGAGCAGGGCGGAACGGGAGGCGGGGGCGGAGCGCCCGAGCGCCTAGCGGGTGGGGGGCGGGAGGACCGCGGTGATCTTGGTCAGGAGCGCCTGGAGGGTGGCGCGCTCCTCGGGGTCGAGGGGTGCCAGGAGGGTCTCGTCGGCGGCGAGCATGGCCTCCTCGAACCCGGCGATGAGCTCGGCGCCCGCGGGAGTCGCGTAGACGCGCTTGCGGCGGTCGTCGCCTCCCTCGGTGCGCCGCTCGACGAGGCCGCGGCGCTCGAGCCCCTGCAGGAGGCTCGTGACACTCGCGGGGCTCGTCCGGCTGACCTCCGCGATCTCGCGCTGAATGACGCCGGGCGTCTGCGCGAGGTAGCCGAGGACGAAGGCCTGCTCGTGGCTGAGCTCGCGGGCGCGGATCCAGTCCTCGCCGGCCTTGCGCTGCGCCCACGCCAGCCAGCGGACGAGCTCGAGTCCGGAGGTGGGGCGGTCGCGGGGTTCCTGCATGCTCAGAACACTAATTGTTAGAGGTCTAACGGTCAAGGCTCGAAGGGGTGGGGTCTCCACTTTGCTGATCGAGTAGCACGCGCAGCGGGCGTATCGAGATCCACCACCGTCGGAACGCGAGTCTGCAGATCCGCCCTGCTGAGGACGGTGGATCTCGATACGCCCCTGCGGGGCTACTCGACCAGCATGGAACGGGGCGAGGCGGCATCCTCTCCCTCACCACCAGACGCGAAGCGGCTTCGCCGCGCGATGGACCGCTGCGCGGCTCCTCGACGAGCAGACACGGGCACGAGAGGAGAGCGCGGCGACAGCCGCTCCTCGCGCGGGTCGAGCAGCGCGTAGAGGGTGTCGAGACTCCGCTTCCGATGCGGCGCGCAGGCGGCCGGACTACCGTCGGCCGCATGAGCATGCAGCGCGTCCCCGTCACCGTCGCCGTCACCGGAGCGGGGGGCGCGATCGGCTACGCGCTCCTGTTCCGCATCGCCTCCGGGCAGCTCCTCGGGCCCGACGTCCCGGTCCGGCTGAGCCTCCTCGAGATCCCCGCCGGCCTGCGCTCCGCGGCCGGCACCGCGCTCGAGCTGCAGGACGGCGCGTTCGGGCTGCTGCGCGGCATCGAGGTCACCGACGACCCCGCCGCCGCGTTCGACGGCGCGAGCGTCGCCCTGCTCGTCGGCGCCCGCCCGCGCTCGGCCGGCATGGAGCGCGCGGACCTCCTCGCGGCGAACGCCGGCATCTTCGGTCCGCAGGGCGCCGCGCTGAACGAGCACGCCGCCGACGACATCCGCGTGCTCGTGGTCGGCAACCCGGCCAACACCAACGCCTGGATCGCCCGCGCGAGCGCCCCGGACATCCCGGCCGGGCGCTTCACCGCGATGACCCGGCTCGACCACAACCGCGCCGTCGCGCAGCTCGCCGCGAAGCTCGACGCTCCGGTCGACGCGATCTCGGGCGTCACCATCTGGGGCAACCACTCCGCCTCGCAGTACCCGGACGTCAGCCACGCGGTCGTCGACGGCCGGCCCGTCGCCGACCTGGTCGACACCGCCTGGCTGCACGAGGAGTTCGAGCCGCGGGTCGCCAAGCGCGGCGCCGAGATCATCGAGGTGCGCGGTGCCTCCTCCGCCGCCTCGGCCGCGTCCGCCGCGATCGATCACGTGCACGACTGGGTCTCCGGCACCGAGTGGACCTCCGCCGCCGTCGAGTCCGACGGCTCCTACGGTGTGGAGGAGGGCCTGATCTCCTCGTTCCCCGTCCGCTCCGTCGACGGCGAGTGGCGCATCATCCCTGGCCTGGAGATCGACGCCCACTCGCGCGCCAAGATCGACAAGTCCGTCCTCGAGCTGCGCGCCGAGCGCGACGCCGCCCTGGCCTTCCTGGAGCGCTGACGCAGGCCGCGAGATGCCACTTGTGCACGCTTCTCACGGCGTGTCGCGTGCACAAGTGGCATCTCGCGGAGGGGGTCAGCGCTTGGGCGACTTCTCGGGGGTGGGGAGGGTGCCATCCGCGCGGGCGGCCTCGTACCAGGCGTGCGCCTCCTCCTGGCGGGTGGCCTCGGCGCCGCTGGCGATCGACGCGCGGATGTGCTCGGGGCGGTAGCCGAACGCGGCGACCAGGTCGCCGGCGTGCGGGCGCAGGCGGGCGAGCAGGCGGTCGATGTAGGAGGTCACCGCGAGCGCCCGCTGCGACGAGAGCCGGCCGTGCAGCAGGTACCAGGCGAGGTGCTTCTCGATCAGCTCGAGGCCGAAGAGGTCGCGGAGCCAGGTCAGCACCGTGCGCGTCCCGTCGTCCTCGATCGTGGCGAGCGCCTCGGTGAACGCCTCCCACTGCAGCAGCTCGGCGTGCGCGCGGGCGGCCTCGATCAGCTCGCTCTGGTGCGCGTTGAAGAGGCGAGCGGCCTCGTCGGCGGGCAGCTTCGAGGCCGACCGCAGGCGGGACGCGACTCCCGAGACCATGCTCTCGACCCGGTCGGTCAGCAGCTCGCGCTGCTCGTCGCGGAGCTGACCGACCGAGCGGGCGGTCGAGCCGCGGTCGGCGACGACCTGCGCGAGCCGCCGCAGTCCGGAGTTGTTGACCGTCGCCCCGGCGACCTGGCCGACGGCGTAGCGGGCCAGCTCCCCCGGCTGCGCGTTCTTGAAGCGGCGGCCGACGTCGGTCAGCAGTCGCTTGGCGACGAGCTGCAGCAGCACGGTGTTGTCGCCCTCGAACGTCGCGTAGACGTCGAGGTCGGCGCGGAGCTGGGTGAGCCGGTTCTCGGCGAGGAAGCCGGCGCCGCCGCAGGCCTCGCGCGCCTCCTGCAGGGTGTCGAGGGCGTGCCAGGTGGACAGCGCCTTGAGACCCGCGGCGAGCGTCTCGAGATCCTGCCGCGACTCGTCGGTGTCGTTCCTGCCGGAGAAGACGTCGTCGAAGGCCCGCAGCAGCCTGTCGTGCGCGAAGCCCGCCGCGTAGGTCGTGGCCAGGCGCGGGAGCAGTCGGCGCTGGTGCCGCTGGTAGTCGAGCAGCACCTCCTCGCGGTCGCCGCCTCCGGTGAACTGCCGGCGCTGGTCGCCGTAGGTGATCGCGATCGTCAGCGCGATCTTCGACGCGGCGACGGAGGCGCCGTCGAGGGAGACGCGCCCCTGCACGAGCGTCCCGAGCATGGTGAAGAAGCGGCGGCCCGGGCTCGCGATCGGCGAGGAGTAGCTGCCGTCGGCCGCGACGTCGCCGTAGCGGTTGAGCAGGTTCTCGCGCGGCACGCGGACGTGGTCGAAGTGCAGGCGGCCGTTGTCGATGCCGTTCAGGCCGCCCTTGAGGCCGTCGTCCTCGCCGCCGACGCCGGGGAGGAACGCGCCCTCCTCGTCGCGGATCGGCACGTAGAACGCGTGCACACCGTGGTTCACGCCGCGGGTGACGAGCTGCGCGAAGACGACGGCGGCCCGACCGTCGACGGCGGCGTTGCCGAGGTAGTCCTTCCAGGCGGCGCGGAACGGGGTGGTCAGGACGAAGTCGCGGGCCTCCTCGTCGAAGGTCGCCGAGGTCGCGATCGAGGCGACGTCGGAGCCGTGCCCGGTCTCGGTCATCGCGAAGGCGCCGGGGATCTCGAGGCTCATGATGCCGGGCAGCCACTTCTCGTGGTGCGGCTGCGTGCCGAGGTGCAGGACGGCCGCGCCGAAGAGCCCCCACTGCACGCCCGACTTGATCTGCAGCGACGGGTCGGCGGTGACCAGCTCCTCGAAGCCGGCGATGTTGCCGCCGTGGTCGGCGTCGCCGCCGAGCGCGACCGGGAAGGCGCGGTGCACGCCGCCCTCCGCCGCGAGGATGCTCATCTGCTGGGTGACCCGGGCGCGGTGCTCGGCCATCGGCAGGCCGTCGGTCCGGTGCAGCTCGGGGCGGGAGGTGAGGGCGCGGGTCGCGAGGCGCTGCTCGCGCCACTCGCCGAGCAGCAGCTCGCCGAGGGCTGCCACGTCGACGCCGGGGGCGCCGTCCTCGTCGAGCCGGGCGTCGACCTCGCTGCCGAGGACGTCCACGGGCGGCGGCGGGGTGATCGGGCCGGAGCGGGAGCGGCGGACCCGGGAGCGCGATCCGGCGCGGTCGGCGGCGTCGGCGGCGGAGTGGGGGCGGGGCGCTGTGGTGCTCATGAGGAGGATCCCTTCGACCGTCTTCGGCTCGGACCGCTCGCGATCGGCCGGAGCGGAGGATCGAGCGGTCGATCCCGTCGCTGCAGTGCGTCGGGAGGCGGTGCTCCTGCACGGTAGGTCGGGTCGGCGGATCGCGGAAACGTTCCGTCGCGCGGCCACAAAGGGCGGCGGGAGCGAGCGGGGGCGGGTTGTCGGAACCGGCCAGCGGGGCTGGGCGCGGGTCCGCCGGTGGTGGGGCTCGGATCTGCGGACCGTTCGTGCCTGGGAGGGCGGGTCTCGATACGCCCCTGCGGGGCTGCTCGACCAGCTTGGAAGCAGACATGCGCGCCGGAACATGCTGATCGAGTAGCCCGCGGAGCGGGCGTATCGAGATCCGGCGCCGTCGAGCGGCTGGTCTGCAGACCCGGTCTGCTGACGGCGTTGGGTCTCGATACGCCGCCTGCGGCGGCTACTCGACCAGCATGAGTCGGATCCGACCCTTGTCGATCGGCCGGCCCACGAGGGATGTGCTCCGCTCGTCTCCACCGCCGCCCTGGGGTGGCGGGAGGGGCGTGGCTAGGCTCGGGGCATGAGCGAGCCGCAGCTGCCTCCGCCCCCGCCGCCCCGTCGCGAGAGCCGGCCGGACTGGCGGCCGCCCACCTCGATGGAGTCGGTGCAGGCGCTGGAGTCGGCGCGGGCGGGTGCCGCCCCGACCCTCGATCGGTCGCGGCGCCCGGTGCGGGTGTGGGACCTCGTGCTGACGATGGTGCTGATCCTGTGCGCGCTCGGGGCGACGCTGCTGCTGTCCTACCTCGGCCTGTTCTTCGCGATGGCCAGCGACTCCTGCATGGGCGGGAACGACTGCGACACCGGCCTGATCGGCTGGGGCGTGCTCGTTGCCGCGGGCGGAGTGTGGGTCCCGTTCCTCGCGGCGATCGCCGTCTCGATCGTGCTGCTGGTGGTGCGGCGGATCGCGTTCTGGGTGCCGATCGCGGGGCTCGCGCTGTCGTTCGGCTGCACGCTGCTCGGCGGCTGGATGGCGACGGTCGGCTCGGGGAGCTGACCGGCCGGACTCAGGCCGAGCGCGGGCCCGGCGCCGACTCAGCCGCGCCGCGGGCTCAGGCCCACCGCGAGCTCAGCGCCGCCGCGGGCTCAGCTCCGCCTCGGGCTCAGCGCCGCGGCGGGCTCAGTAGGTGTCCCAGCCGGGGTCCTCGTCGGGCTCCTCCGGCGGGACCCAGTCGTCCTCCGGCGGGGCGGAGGAGACGGGCGGGCCGGAGCGCTCGCCGCCGAAGGACGGGCGGGCGCCGGACGACCGGCCGGCCGTCGACCGCGCCGCGGGCTGGCGGCGCGCCGGGGCCGGCTCCTGGTTCGCGTCGGGCTCGGCGATCTCGGGCGTCTCGCCTGCGACGACGGCGAGCACCGCCGCGCCGTAGGTGATCAGCTTCTTCTGGCCGACGCCGCCGATGACGCTGAGGGCGTCGATCGTGGTCGGCTCGACCGTGGCGATCTCGCGGAGCGTCGCGTCGTTGAAGACGACGTAGGCCGGGACCGACTGCGCACGGGCCTGAGCGACGCGCCACTCCCGGAGCCGCTCGAACAGGGGCTGCGCCTCGGCCGAGAGGTCGGAGACGGTGGAGCGGCCGGAGCGCGACGAGCCGCTCGAGCGTGCGGGGCGCTCGGGCTCCTGCCGGAGCTCGACCTTGCGCTCGCCGCTCAGCACCGAGGCCGACTCGGGAGTGAGCACGAGCGTGCCGAAGCCGTCGTCGTTCACGCCGAGCAGGCTCTGCGCGAGGAGCTGGCGAGCGACTCCGCGCCACTGGGTGTCGCTGAGGTCGACGCCGATCCCCCAGGTGGCGATCGAGTCGTGCTTGTGCTGGGTCGTCCGCGGGGTGGTCTTGCCGCGGAGGATGTCGATGATGTGGCCGGCGCCGAACTGCTGGTTGCGCTCGCGCTTGAGCCGGACCACCGTCGAGAGGAACTTCTGCGCGGCGACCGTGCCGTCCCACGAGGCGGGCGGCTCGAGGCAGGTGTCGCAGTTGCCGCAGGGGGTGCTCTCCTGGCCGAAGTAGGCGAGGAGGTTCATCCGGCGGCACTGCACCGTCTCGGAGAGGGCGAGCATCGCGTCGAGGTGCGCGGACATCCGCCGCCGGTGCGCGAGGTCGCCCGGGGACTCGTCGATCATCCGGCGCTGCTGGACGACGTCCTGCAGGCCGTAGGCGAGCCAGGCGGTGGAGGGCAGGCCGTCGCGGCCGGCGCGACCCGTCTCCTGGTAGTAGCCCTCGACCGACTTCGGCAGGTCGATGTGCGCCACGAAGCGGACGTCCGGCTTGTCGATGCCCATGCCGAAGGCGATGGTGGCGCAGACGATGACGCCCTCCTCGCGGAGGAAGCGCGACTGCGCGGCGGCCCGGACCCGGGCGTCGAGACCCGCGTGATACGCGACCGCGTCGAAGCCTGCGGCGCGCAGGGCCTCGGCCGTCGCCTCCACGCTCTTGCGGGAGAGCGCGTAGACGATGCCCGCGTCGTCGGCGTGCTCGCGCTTGAGGAAGTCGATCAGCTGCTTGCGCGGCTCGACCTTGTTGACGATGCGGTACTGGATGTTCGGGCGGTCGAAGCTGGAGATGAAATGGCGGGCCGCGCCGAGGTGCAGGCGGGTGGTGATCTCGCGGTGGGTCGCCTCGGTGGCGGTCGCCGTGAGGGCGATGCGCGGGACGTCGGGCCAGCGCTCGGCCAGCTCGCCGAGGGCGAGGTAGTCGGGACGGAAGTCGTGGCCCCACTGGCTCACGCAGTGCGCCTCGTCGATGGCGAACAGTGCGATGCGGCCGCGGGCGAGGAACTGCTTGGTGCCCTCGTTGCCGAGGCGCTCGGGGGCGACGTAGAGGAGGTCGAGCTCGCCGTCGAGGTAGGCGCGCTCGACGCGCTGGCGCTCGCCCATGTCCTGGGTGGAGTTGAGGAACTCGGCGCGGACGCCGTTCGCGCGCAGGGCGTCGACCTGGTCCTGCATCAGGGCGATCAGCGGCGAGACGACGACGCCGGTGCCCGGCCGGACGATCGAGGGGATCTGGTAGCAGAGCGACTTGCCGCCGCCCGTGGGCATCAGCACGACCGCATCGCCGCCGCCGATGACCTGCTCGACGATGGCCTGCTGCTCGCCGCGGAACGAGCCGTAGCCGAAGACCCGCTCGAGGATCTCCTGGGCCGCGGCGGAGGAGCCGGCCGGGGCGTCCGCGGTGGGGCGCTCGGCGGTCGAGAGGGCGGTCGCGGTCGGCTCAGTCACCCGTGGAACTCTACCCGCCGCCTCCGACGCGGCCCCGGGCGAGCGGCGTTCTGGGGAGGGTCGCGGCAGGTGCGGGGCTGGGGAGGAGGGGCGGGTGCGGTGGAGTGGCGGCGGCCGGAGTGCCTCCGGCTCGCGGGACGATCCCCGGCTCGCCGGAATCCGCCGATCTCACGAGCCGAAGGTGGAATCGCGAGCCGGCCGTGCGGGGAAAGCCCCTCCGGCTCGCGGAATCACCTCGGGCACGCAGAAACCGACCGAATCCACGAGCCGGAGCCGGAACCACGAGCCAGACATCAACGGCAGGTTCCTCGGCTCGCGGAGACATCCCTGGCACGCGGAATCCAGCCGGATCCACGAGCCGGAGCCGGGATCACGAGCCGGAGATGCAGCCGACGGACCTCCGGCGCGCGGGAACACCTCGGGCACGCAGAAACCGGTCGATTCCGCGAGCCGGAAGCGGAATCACGAGCCGGAGGCGGGTGGAGGAGAGACGGGCCGACGTGAAGGCGGCGGTGTCAGAGGTCGGTGATGGTCTTGGTGTCGCCGTCCCAGAAGCGGATGCTCGCGAGGCCGACGGGGAAGGGCTCGCCGAGGAGCGGGACGGCCTGGGCGAGCTGCTCGGCGCGGAGGCGGCGGGAGACGCTGATGTGCGGGGTCCAGGACTCGGGCAGCGAGGTGGGCACGGCGCCGGGCATCAGCTCGGTCGCGCGGGCGTGCAGGGCGTCGAAGGCGGGCGAGCGGACGGCTCCCCAGGCGAGCACGAAGCGGTCGGCGTGCGGGAACAGCAGCACGGCGCCGAGCTCAACGGTCGCCGGGAGCTCGCCGAGCGCGCCGGGCGGCGGCGGGGTCAGCTCGGGGCCGGCGAGGAGGGTGAGGTGCGGGCGGTTGCTGGCGGAGGTGTGCAGCGCGAGGCTCGGGATGCCGGCCGCCTCGAGCGCCTCCCACTGGCCGCGGATCCGGGCCTCCGACTCCGGGTCGAGGAGGACTTCGAGGCTGCGCATGCCCCCATCCTGCCGCGCCGACCGGGCCGCTCTCGGCCCCTCGCCCGGTCCGCGCCCGCGCGACCCTCCAGAAGTTGCGGTAGTCGACGCCGAGTACCGCAACTACCGCGTACTCGACGCGTCCCCGCGGTCCCGGGCGCCCGCCGGGCTTCGCGACCCTCCGGAAGTTGCGGTAGTCGGCGGCGAGTACCGCAACTTTCGAGTACTCCACCGACTCGCAGCGCGCGGGCCTCGGGAGGTCGGCGAGTGCGCAGAAGTCGTCGTACTGGGCGCGCGAGTACGACAGCTTCTGGAGGGCGGGAGGGCCGCGGCCGTCCGTCCGTGCCCGCGGACGCGCGACCCTCCAGAAGTTGCGGTAGTCGACGGCGAGTACCGCAACTTTCGCGTACTCCACCGACTCGCAGCGCGCGGGCCTCGGAAGGTCGGCGGGTGCTCGGAAGTCGTCGTACTGGGCGCGCGAGTACGACGACTTCCGGAGGGCGAGAGGGTCGGGGCGGTCCGTCCGTCCCCGCAGCCGCGCGACTCTCCAGAAGTTGCGGTAGTCGGCGCCGAGTACCGCAACTACTGCGTACTCGACGCGTCCCCGCGGTCCCGGGCGCCCGCCGGGCTTCGCGAACCTCCAGAAGTTGCGGTAGTCGGGCGCGACTACCGCAACTTTTGGAGAGTGGGGAGAGGGGTGCGGGTGGGGGGACGGGGTGTGGGGACGGGGTGGGCGGCGGCAGGGCGCGCGGGTCAGCCGATCGTCACCAGGGCGGAGAGCAGCTCCGGGGCGCGGCGGTCGAGGATGCGGCCGCCGACGCGGACGCCGACCAGGGCGAGCACCGTGCCGACCACTAGGGCGGCGGCGAGCGCGCCGAGACCGAAGCCGAGGCTGCCGCCGACCAGCGAGATCGTGCCGAGGATCAGCGAGGGCAGCGACAGCACCACAGTCGCGCCCATGCTGCCGAGCATCACGACGCTCGAGATCATCCCGGAGCCGGGCGGGGTCTTCAGCGGGCTGTCGCCGGGGGCCGGCACGGGGTAGACGACGAGCGCGGACGCGACGCTCGAGACGCCGAAGCCGCTGAGCACCAGGGCGAGCGACATCCCGAGGACCGCGGGGATCGACTCCGGCCGACCCGCGTAGAGGCAGGTGCCGACGGTGACGATCAGCACGGCCGGCACGCCGATGAGGCCGGCGGCGATGACGCGGCCGGCGCGGTCGGCCGAGCCGGCGACTCCGGAGCTGACGTGCGCGGCCCAGGCGGTGCCGTCGTAGGAGACGTCGGCGCAGAGGGTCACGCCGAAGATCAGCGCGATGAAGAGGGAGGAGAGGACGACCAGCGTCGAGCCGCCGCCCTGCAGCGCGCTGTAGAAGACGGCCAGCACGACGACCGCGGGGATCACCAGCAGTCCGCGGCTGTAGCGCGGGTCGCGCCACCAGTAGCCGAGGGCGCGCGCGGCGATCGCTCCGGTCGGGGTGCCGGGGAAGCGGCCGAGGAGGCCGATGCCCTGCGCGCCCGAGGCGGCCTGGGAGGAGGACGCGGCCGGCTCGGCCAGCGCGTGCCGCAGCGCCCGGGCCCAGAGCCAGACGACGGCGGCGAGCGTGGCGACGCCGATCGCGAAGCGGCCGAGGGCGACCGCCCACTCGCCCGCGACGATCGCGCCGGGGACGCCCCAGATCGCGCCGAGCGGCGACCAGCCGAGGGCGGAGGCGACGACGGGGAGCGTGTCGAGGCCGTCGCTGATCACGTTCGTCAGTCCGATGAACAGCGGCCCGAGCAGGATCACGACGACCAGGACGACGCCGCCGATCACCTCGCGGTAGCGGCGGCTCGAGCCGAGGCCCGTGGTCAGGGCGCCGATGAGGCGCGAGGCGACCACGCAGGTGGCGACGCCGATGACCGCCGAGACGAGGCCGGGCAGGATGCCGACGGGGTTGCTCCACCAGGCCGCCGCGGAGACGAGCGCGCCCAGCGAGGTGACGATCCCGGGGAAGCCCGCGAGGCCCGCGGCGGCGAGGCCGAGCATCAGCGTCCGGAGCGGGATCGGGAAGGTCGCCAGGGTCGGCAGGTCCAGGCTCTGGTCCGAGCCGGAGACGAAGATCGGGCCGAGCACCCAGCCCAGCAGCAGCGCCGAGCCGCCGAGGATCAGGGCGACGTTCGCGAACGCCGGGTCGGAGGCGCCGAGCGCGATCAGCCCGACGACCACCAGGCCGAGCACGCCGACCGCGTAGAGCCCGCCGAAGATCACGCCGATCAGCTGCCAGACGTTGCGGGTGAGCGTGTTGCGCAGCAGCAGCAGGCGCAGCCTCAGGAGATGCGCAACCATGCCGGGCCCTCCTGGTGGGTGCGGCCGCCGACGAGGTCGACGAAGCGCTCCTCGAGGCTGGAGCCGGCGCGGACCTCCTCGAGCGTTCCGGCGGCGAGGACCCGGCCGTCGGCGATGACGGCGACGCGGTCGCACATCCGCTCGACGAGGTCCATGGAGTGGCTGGAGACGATGACGGTGCCGCCGGAGGCGACGTAGCCGGTCAGGATGTCGCGGATGTTCGCGGCCGAGACGGGGTCGACGGACTCGAAGGGCTCGTCGAGGACCAGCAGGCGCGGGGCGCGGACCAGGGCGCAGGCGAGCGCGATCTTCTTGGTCATGCCGGCGGAGTAGTCGACGACGAGGGTGCGGTCGGCGGGGTCGAGGCCGAGCAGGGCGAGCAGGTCGTCGGCGCGCTCGAGGACGGTCGGGCGGTCGATGCCGCAGAGCAGGCCGTAGTAGGTGATCAGCTGCAGGCCGGTGAGGCGGTCGAAGAGCTTGACGCCGTCGGCGAGCACGCCGATCAGCCGCTTGGCCTCGAGGGTGTCCTGCCAGACGTCGACGTCGTGGATGGTGACGGTGCCCGCGTCGGGGCGGAGCAGGGCGGTCGCCATCGAGAGGGTGGTCGTCTTGCCGGCGCCGTTGGGGCCGACGAGGCCGAAGAAGGAGCCGGCCGGCACGTCGAGGTCGATGCCGGCGACGGCCTCCTTGTCGCCGAAGCGCTTGCGGAGGCCGCGGATGCGGAGGGCGATCTCGTCCTGGCGGCCGGTGGCGTCCGGGGCGGCCCAGGCGGGGGCGGGGGTCGCGGTGGCCGGGGTCGCGGTGCTCGGGCTCGCGACGGCCACGGTCGGGTCGTGCCGATCGACGCCGTCCTGCGGGGAGTCGGTCGCGTGCTGCGGGGTGCCGGTCGGCGTCGTGCCGTTCGTCCCGTCCATGGGAGTCCCTTCGGTGCATGTGTCCTCGGGGCCGCGGTGGGCGGCCGCTCCTCCACGGTAGCGAGGGGCGGGCCGCGCGGCATCAGTCGCGGGGAGGAGCGGGCGGGCAGCCGGGCGGATGACCCCGGGCTCGTCGAAGCACGCTCGGCTCGCTCGAGCGGGCGTATTCCGCGAGCCGGAAGTGGAACCGCGAGCCGGAGGTCAGGGCTCGGCACCTCCGGCTCGTCGATTCGACTCCGGCTCGCGGAGATCGACGAGTTCTGCGTGCCCGGGATCGACTTGCGAGCCGGAGGTGGCTCGCGGGACCTCCGGCTCGTCGATTCGACTCCGGCTCGCGGAAACTGGCTGAATCCGCGAGCCGGGAGTGGAACCGCGAGCCGGAGGTCAGGGCTCGGCACCTCCGGCTCGTCGATTCGACTCCGGCTCGCGGGAATCGGCGGATTCGGCGAGCCGGAGGTGGGATGGCGAGCCGGAGGTGGGGCGGGCCGCGCGGAGGAGGGGCGGAGGGGGCGTGTCTAGGCTGAGCCGCATGCCCACGCTCCTTCTCGTCCGTCACGGGCGCACCACGGCCAACACCGCCGGGATCCTCGCCGGACGCACCGCCGGGGTCCGGCTCGACGACGTCGGACGCACGCAGGCCGCGCGCACCGGGGAGCGGCTCGCCGCGGTCCCGCTCGCCGCGGTCGTGTCGAGTCCGCTCGAGCGGTGCCGGCAGACGGCGCGGTACCTGCTCGAGCGGCAGGACGGCTCGCCCGCGACGCCGATCGAGAAGGGGATCACGGAGTGCGACTACGGCGAGTGGCAGGGGCGCTCGCTCCGGGACCTCGCGAAGGAGCCGATGTGGTCGGTGGTGCAGAACCAGCCGTCGGCGGCGGTGTTCCCGGGGGGTGAGGGGCTCGCGGGGATGCAGGCGCGCTCGGTCGCCGCGATCCGGCGGCACGACGCGGCGGTCGCGGCGGAGCACGGGGCGAACGCGGTGTGGGCGGCGGTCAGCCACGGCGACATCATCAAGGCGGTGCTGGCCGACGCGCTCGGCATGCACCTCGATCTCTTCCAGCGGCTGTCGGTCGGGCCGGCGTCGGTGTCGATCATCCGCTACGGCGCCGGGCGGCCGGACGTGATCGCGATGAACACGGAGGCCGGCGACCTGGGCTGGCTGCGGGCGCCGGCGCCGGCGGAGGCCGAGGCGCCGGTCGGCGGCGGGGCGGGGCACGAGTAGCGGCGCACAACATCAGCTGAGGCGGGTGGGCCTCGGCTGTGGGGGGAGGGACACCACTCTCAGCTGATGGTGGGCGGGGTGGATCTCGATACGCCCACTGCGTGGGCTACTCGATCAGCATGCAGGTGCCACTGCGAAGGCTGCTCGAGCAGCAATGGCATGAGCGGCGCAGGCACATGCTGGTCGAGTAGGCGCGGAGCGGCGTATCGAGACCGAACGCCGGCGGACGTGGATCTCGATACGCCCACTGCGTGGGCTACTCGATCAGCATGGGGCACCCACTGCGTGGGCTACTCGATCAGCATGGGGGGCCCACTGCGTGGGCTACTCGATCAGCATGGGGGGCCCACTGCGTGGGCTACTCGATCAGCATGGGGGGCCCGCTGCGCGGGCTGCTCGATCAGTGCGAAGGGGCGGCGCCCGCAAGGGCGTCTCCTTCGCGTGCAGGGGTGGGTCAGGCGGGCGCTCGTAGACTGGGGGCATGCCCATCGTGCACGGATTCGACTGGCCGGACCGCGTGGTCGTGGGGACGATCGGCTCCCCCGGCTCCCGCTCCTTCTACCTGCAGGCCCGGACCGGGCCGCGCGTCGTCAGCGTCGGGCTGGAGAAGCAGCAGTCGGCGCTGCTCGCGGAGAAGATCGACGAGATCCTCGACCAGCTGATGTCGGCGGAGGGCAACCCGGCGAGCGTGCCGCCCGGCACGCCTCCCGAGCTCGTCGACAACGAGCCGCTCGACCAGCCGGTCGCGGCCGAGTTCCGCGTCGGCAGCCTCAGCCTCGGCTGGGACCCGTCGACGGCGCAGGTCGTCATCGAGGCCTACCCGGTGGTCGAGGGCGACGACGAGGACGACCTCAGCATCGACGACTCCCCCACGCTGCCCGACGAGATGCTGCAGGTGCGCATTCCCGTCGGCACCGCTCGTGCTTTCGCCAAGCGCACGCTCGAGATCGTCGGCGCCGGCCGCCCGCTCTGCCCGCGCTGCGGCGAGCCGATGGACCCCGACGGGCACGACTGCCCGCTGACATGACCGACGCGTCCGAGCCGTCCGCCGAGCACGAGCAGCAGAGCGCCGAGCAGCCGGCCATCGAGCTGCCCGCCGACTCCGAGCTGCAGAGCGGCGAGCTGGAGCTGACCGGCCGGATCACGGTCGCCTCGAACGCGACGTTCCTCGGCAGCATCGGCGGCACCTCCGTCGTCTACAAGCCGGTCGCCGGGGAGAAGCCGCTCTGGGACTTCCCGGACGGGCAGCTCGCGGGCCGCGAGGTCTCGGCCTACCTCGCCTCCGAGGCGCTGGGCTGGAACGTCGTGCCGCGCACCTGGCTCCGCGAGGGACCGCTGGGCATCGGCATGGTGCAGCTCTGGCAGGACATCGATCCGGAGCAGGACGCCGTCGACCTGGTGCCGGCCGACGCGGTGCCCGAGGGCTGGCGGCACGTCCTCGACGGCAGCGACGCCGAGGACCGCGACATCTCGCTCGTGCACGAGGACTCGGCGGCGCTGCGGCGGATGGCCGTCTTCGACGTCGTGGTCAACAACGCGGACCGCAAGGGCGGTCACGTGCTCGAGATGCCGGGCGGCCACCGCTACGGCGTCGACCACGGGCTGACCTTCCACGTGGAGCACAAGCTGCGGACGGTGCTCTGGGGCTGGGTCGGCGAACCGCTGACCGGCGACGAGCTCGCGGCGCTGCAGCGGCTGCGCTCGGCGATCGACGGGCCGCTCGGCGCGGCGCTGTCCGAGCTGCTGCTGGACGAGGAGATCGCGACGTTCGCGAAGCGCTGCGACCGGCTCCGCTCCTCCGGTCGCTTCCCGGCACCGCGCGGCAGCATGCCCGCCGTGCCGTGGCCGCTGTTCTAGCCGCGGACGGCGATCCGGGCGCCCGGGAGCACCGGGCGACCGGACACCCGACCCGCTAGAAGCCCCAGCCGCGGCCGAACAGCTCGTCGCCGGGCGGGCGTCCGCCTGGAGCCGCCCCGCGCGCACCGAGGTACGACGACACGACGGCCGCACCGAGGTCGTCCGCGTCGGGGTTCACGACCGAGCCGCCGACGCGCCGCGCCAGCGAGTCGATGAAGCGGGCGAGCCCCGGGTCGTCGCCGAGCCGGAAGAACGTGGTGTGCGCGCCGAGGCGGGTGGAGGCGTCGAGCTCGCGAACGGAGACGGCGACGGTCACCGGGTCCGGCGGGTAGTCGAAGTGGATCTGCCCGTCCGGCTCGAGGTGCGCGGTCGGCTCGCCGTCGGTGACGATCAGCAGCACCGGCTGCGCACTCGGGTGCTTGCGGAAGTGCCGGTTGGCGAGCAGCAGGGCGTGGTGCAGGTTCGTGCCCTTCTCCCACTCCGCGTCGAGGCCGACGAGCTGCTCGACGTCCATCACCTCGGCCTGGCGGCCGAACGCGATCAGCTGCAGCTCGTCGCCGCGGAACCGGCTCGAGATCAGGGTGTGCAGGGCGAGCGCGGTGCGCTTCATCGGCACCCAGCGGCCGTCCATCGCCATCGAGAACGACGTGTCGACGAGGAGGGCGACGCAGGCCTGGGTCCGCGCCTCCGTCTCCTGCACCTCGACGTCGCCGATCTCGATCCGGACGCCGGAGCCGGTCTCCCGGCCGTCGCCCGCGGTCCTGGTCAGCGCGTTGGTGAGGGTGCGGGTGACGTCCCAGGCCTCGGTGTCGCCGAACTCCCACTGCCGGGTCGCGCCGGAGCGCTCGCCCGCCGCGCCCGCCCGGCGCACGTCGCGCGCGCCCTGCCGGCCGGAGATCGTGTCCGCGATGTCGCGCAGCAGCGCCTTGCCGAGCTGGCGCATGGCCTTGGGAGTGAGGGTGAGCGCGCCGTCCGAGCCGCGGCGCAGGGTCCCGGAGTCGCGCAGCGCCTTCTCGAGGCGCTTGAGGGTCTGCGCGTCGACCGCCGCGTCGTCGCCGAGGCGGCGGGCCAGCAGGTCGAGGTCGAGGTCGTCGAGGTTCGAGCGCTCGTGCGGCTGCGCGAGCTGGTCGGCGAGCGCGTCGAGGTCGGCGAGCTCCTGGAAGACGCCGGTGCCGTCGCCGAGGCCGAGGCCCTGCTCGCCGTCCATCCGCTCGGAGCCGCCCCAGTCCTCGCCGGGCCGCAGGCCCCGCAGGGTCTCGTCCAGCTGACCGAGCGACTGCATCAGCTCCGGCGTGCCGAAGGCCTGCTGGGCGAGGGCGTCGAGCTCGTCGCGCTGCTGCTGGGTCATCGAGTTGCGCATCCGCTGAGCCGCGGCGGCGCGGGCGGCCAGGGCGTCGATCAGCTCATCGACGGTCTCGGGCCGCTCGGGGAAGTACTCGCCGTGCTGCGCCATGAAGGCGTCGAACTGCTCGGGGGTGTCCTCGCCGCGGGCGTGCGCCTCGAGGAGCTGGTTGAGGTCGCGGAGCATCGCGTCGATCGCCGCGCGGTCCTCGTCGCTCGCGTTCTGCAGGGCCTGCTTCATGCCCTCGAAGCGCTGCTCGAGCATCTCGGCGCCGAGCAGCTCCTTGATCTTCTCGAAGTCGGCGCGGGCCTCCGGGCTCTGCCAGCGGTAGTCCGAGAGCTCGGACACTGCGGCGGCGGGCGAGGGCGGCAGGCTGTCGAGCTGGATCTCGGCGAGGGCGCGGTCGCCGTCGTCCATCTGCGTGTCGCGGGCGAGCTGCTTGCGCTCCGCCAGGACGGCGCGGTCGAGCAGCTCGCGGACCTCGCGGAGGGTGCCGTCGAGGCCGTGCTTCTGGGTCAGCTCGCGCCTGCGCTCGGCGACCCGGGCGGCGAGGTCGTCGAGACCCTGGCCGTCGCGGCCGCCGCGGCGGAGGAACTCGCGCATGGCGCGCTCGGGCGAGGTGCCGGCCATGACGTCCTCGCCGATGGCGTCGAGCGCCTCGGCCAGGTCGACGGGCGGGGCGAGCGGATCGGGACCGCCGTCGTAGCGGGAGTAGCGGGCGTCGCGCCCGAGCCGGCGGTTGCCCCTAGGCACGGGAGCGCCCTCCGGGCACCGGGCGTCCGGCGGGCAGCGGCCCTCCGATGACCAGCGGCTCAGCCATAGACGGCCTCGCCCCCGCCCGTCTCCTTGCTGAGCTTGCGCGAGAGGTAGAGGCCCTCGAGGGCGAGCTCGACGGCGCCCGCACGGCGGCCGGCGCCGACGGCCTCGAGGCGGTCGGCGATGTCGTCGTAGAGGGTCGACTCGCCGAGGACGGGCAGGGCCGCGAGGAACTCCTCGGCCGTCACCTGCTCGCCAGTGGTGATCATCGCGCCGTTCTCGACGGCGGTGACGAGCGGGGTGAGGTCCAGCCCGCGGAGGTGCGCGCGGACCGTCTCGGCGGTGGCCTGGCGGAGGAGGTGGTCGAGGATCTCGTCCTCGCGGCCCTCCTCGCCCGACTCGAACTCGATCTTGCCGCCGAGGACGTCGACCGCGGTCTCGAGGTCGATCGGGCGGGCGACCGCCTCCTCCTCACCGCGCCGGGTGGCCCGGTGCAGCGCGGCGGCGGCGATGGTCTCGGCGCCGGCGATGGCGAAGCGGGCGCTGACGCCGCTGCGCTGGTCGACCGAGGACGACTCGCGCAGGGCCCGGGTGAAGCGGGCGAGGATCTCGATCAGCGCGTCCGGGACGGTGGCGACGAGGTCGGCCTCCTGGCGGATCACGGCGACCTCGTCGACGAGCGCGGTCGGGTAGTGGGTGCGGATCTCGGCGCCGAAGCGGTCCTTCAGCGGGGTGATGATCCGGCCGCGGTTCGTGTAGTCCTCGGGGTTGGCGCTGGCGACGACGAGGACGTCGAGCGGGAGCCGCAGGACGTAGCCGCGGATCTGGATGTCGCGCTCCTCCATCACGTTGAGCATCGCGACCTGGATGCGCTCGGCGAGGTCGGGCAGCTCGTTGATCGCGACGATGCCGCGGTGGCTGCGCGGGATGAGGCCGAAGTGGATGGTCTCCGGGTCGCCGAGGCTGCGGCCCTCGGCCACCTTCATCGGGTCGACGTCGCCGATGAGGTCGGCGACGCTCGTGTCCGGCGTGGCCAGCTTCTCGACGTAGCGCTCCTCGCGGCTGCGCCAGGCGACGGGCAGCTCGTCGCCGAGCTCGTCCGCCCGGCGCCTGCTGATCGAGGTGATCGGCTCGTAGGGGTGCTCGCCGAGCTCGGAGCCCTCGATGACGGGGGTCCACTCGTCGAGCAGGCCGTTGAGCGTGCGGAGGAGGCGGGTCTTGCCCTGGCCGCGCTCGCCGAGGAGCACGATGTCGTGTCCGGCGATCACCGCCCGCTCGACCTGGGGGATGACGGTGTCCTGGAAGCCGTGCAGGCCGGGCCAGGGGTCGCGGCCCTCGCGGAGGGCGTCGAGGAGGTTGTCGCGGATCTCGGTGCGGAGGGTCTTCTGCGCGTGCCCGGAGGCGCGCAGCTGGCCGAGGGTGCTGATCTGGGGGCGCATCACCTCTGCAACGCTACGCCGCGGGTCCGACATGCGGTGGGGGTGCGCGGGATTCGCCGGGGTGCTGGCGGTGGCGGCGGATCGGGGCGATCATGCGGCCACCGTCCGGCGGAGCGCGGGTCTCGATACGCCCCTTCGGGGCCACTCGACCAGCATGAAAGTGAGAGTTCTCGAAGGTTGAGCGGGCAGCCTGGGGGGATGACCGGTCCCGTCCTCCGCTCGGCCCTCGTCGGCGCGACGCTCGCGCTCGGCCTGGGGCTCGCCTCCTGCAGCACGACTCCGGCCGCTCCCGGCCCCGATGCGCGCGAGCTCGTCGGCGCGAGCAGCGTCGCGGAGGGGCTCGAGGCGCCGTGGTCGGTCGTGTTCGTCGACGACGGCACGGCGCTCGTCAGCGAGCGCGACAGCGGACGGGTGCTCGAGCTCGCGGCGGACGGCAGCACCCGCGAGGTGGGCGTCGTCGACGGCGTGGTCGCCGAAGGCGAGAGCGGGCTGCTCGGGCTCGCCGTCGACGGCCGGACCCTGTTCGCCTACTCGACCGCGGCCGACGGCAACCGGATCCAGCGGTTCGCGCTCGAGGGCGAGGCCGGTGCGTACGCGCTCAGCGAGCCGGAGACGATCCTCGACGGCGTCCCGGCGGCGCGCACCCACGACGGCGGACGGATCGCGATCGGCCCCGACGGCATGCTCTACGCGACCGTCGGCGACGCCGGGCGGCGCGAGGCGGCGCAGGACCTGGGTGAGCTCTCGGGCAAGATCCTCCGGATGACGCTCGACGGCGCCGTGCCCGACGACAACCCCTACCCGGGATCGCTGGTCTGGAGCAGCGGGCACCGCAATCCGCAGGGCCTCGCCTGGTCGGAGGACGGCACGCTCTTCGCGAGCGAGTTCGGGCAGGACACCTGGGACGAGCTGAACGTGATCGAGCCGGGCGCGAACTACGGCTGGCCCGAGGTCGAGGGGATCGCCGACGAGGACGGCTTCGTCGATCCGGTGCAGCAGTGGGAGCCCGGCGCGGCCAGCCCGAGCGGGATGACCGAGCTGGACGGCGTGCTCTACTTGGCGAACCTGCGCGGCGAGGTGCTGCGCGCGGTGCCGGTCGCGGATCCGTCGGCCTCGACCGACTACGCCGTGGGCGAGTACGGACGGCTGCGGGACGCGGTCGCGGCGCCGGACGGTTCCTTGTGGTTCGTGACGAGCAACACGGACGGGCGCGGGTCGCCGGGGGCGGACGACGACCGCATCATCGGCGTCGCTCCGCCGGCCTCCGACTGACAGGGCGCACGAAGAAGGCCGAGCGGCCGGATCTCGACGATTCCGGCCGCTCGGCCTCATTCGTGCAGGACGCGCTCGGGCGTCCTACTTGATCGAGCCGCGCATCACGCCGCTGACGACCCAGCGCTGGGCGAAGAGGTAGACGATCAGCAGCGGGGCCATCGCCATCAGGTACGAGGCGAAGGCGACGGTGTAGTTGGTGTTGAACTGCCCCTGGAAGACGTACTCCGCGAGCGGCAGCGTGCGGGCCGACGGGTCGGAGAGCACCACCAGCGGCAGGATGAAGTCGTTCCAGGCCCAGACGCAGGTGAGGATGCCGACGGTGGCGTTCATCGGTCCGAGCAGCGGGAAGATGATCTGCCAGTAGGTGCGCCAGGTCGAGGCGCCGTCGGTGCGGGCCGCCTCCTCGAGCTCGATCGGGATCGAGCGGATGAAGGCCGTGTAGATGAAGGTGTTGATCGAGAGGCCGAAGACGGCGTAGAGCAGGATCAGCCCGACCTGGTTGTCGAGGCCCAGCAGTGCCGTCTCCTTCACCACCGGCAGCATGATGATCGGGAACGGCACGAAGACCGCGGCGAGCAGATAGAAGTAGACGCCCTTGAAGAACGGCTTGTCGAGATTGCGGGCCACCGCGTAGGCGACCATCGAGTTCGAGAAGAGCGTCAGCGCGACCGCCCCCACCGTGATCAGCGCGGTGTTGACGAAGGCCTGCGGGAAGCGGGTCGCCTGCCAGGCCGTGGCGAAGTTCTCCCAGGAGATCGAGGTCGGCAGCTCGAAGCCGGTGCCGCCGAGCTGGTCCGGGGTCTTCAGCGCCGTGACGACGGCGAAGTAGAGCGGCAGCAGGATCGTCAGCGAGCAGACCGCGATGAGCGCGGTGGCCCACCAGTTGATCCGGTAGGAGTCGCGGGAGGGGCGGCGCGGGCGCTTGCCGTCCTGCGGCTCGCCGAGGGCGATGGCGGTGGTGGGGGTGATGGTCGCGGTCATCAGAAGGACGCCTCTCTGCGGCTGAGGACTCGGAACTGGATCAGCGAGACCACGATGATGATGAGGAAGTAGAGGACGGCGTTGGCCGTCTGATAGGCGTACTCGCCGCCCTGGAAGCCGCCGCGGTAGATCAGCAGCGTGATCGACTCGGTGGAGGTGCCCGGCCCGCCGTTGGTGAGGGCGACGATGTGGTCGAAGACCTGGAGGAAGTTCTTCATCGACAGGACCATGTTGATCGTGAAGAAGGAGGCGATCAGCGGGAAGGTGATCGAGGTGAACTGCCGCCAGGGCGTCGCTCCGTCGAGCGAGGTCGCCTCGTAGAGCTCCCCCGGAATGGTCTGCAGGCCGGCGAGGTAGATGATGATCGAGAAGGCCGACGCCTGCCAGACCGCCAGGATCACGATCGCGACCCAGGCCCAGTCGGCGTTGGCGAGGATGTTCTCGCCGAGCACCGGGATCGCTCCGACGATCTGCGGGAGCGAGTTCGCGAAGAGGTACTGGAAGACGTAGCCGATGACCAGGGTCGAGAGCACGTAGGGGATGAAGTAGATCCCGCGGAAGGCCGTCTGGAACTTGATCTTCGCGTTCAGGGCGATGGCGATCCCGAGCGAGATCACATTGACCAGGATCGTCGCCACGATCGCGAAGCCGAAGGTGAAGCCGTAGGCCTTCCAGACCCGGTCGTCCTGGAGCAGGGCCAGGTAGTTGGAGAAGCCGATCAGGTCCCACGAGCCGTAGCCGGCGTAGTTCGTGAAGCTGAAGAAGATGCCGGTGAGGACCGGCACGGTGTGCAGGACGAAGAAGAGCAGGACGGCGGGGACCGTCATCCAGTAGAAGGTCTTCGAGGTGCGGCCGAGGGTCCGCTTGCGCGGGGCGACCGGAGGCGTGGTGGCCGGCGTCTGGGGCGCCGCCGTGGTGGTCGTGGTCATGTCCTGCTCACTTCCGGGTCGTGCGTGCCGCGACCTTGCGCCACTCACTGTCGAGGGTGCGGAGCGCGGCGTCCGCGTCTCCACTGGCGAGGAACGCCTGGAGGGTGGGGTTGAGCGGGATGCTCGCGGGGATCTGGTGGTCGACGAAGCCGATCAGGCGGCCCTGCTCGAAGTAGGGCTGCAGCTCGGCGAGCGTCGGGTCGCTGTTGGGGGCGGCGCCGACGAGCGGGGAGAACGCGGCCTGGCTCTGCACGTAGGGCTCGACCACGGCGGGGTCGAGCAGGAAGGCGACGAAGCGGCGGGCGGCCTCCAGCTTCGGGGTGCCGCGGCCGATCGCTACGGCGACGTCGACTCCGGAGGTGACCTGCGTGTCGGCGGGGTCGTCGAGCACGGGGTAGGGGAAGACGCCGAGGTCGATGTCGGGGTTGTTGGTGCGGACCGGGTTGATCGCCCAGATGCCCTGCGGGTACATCGCGGCCTCGCCGGCCGCGAAGGCCTGGTTGCCGTCGTCGTAGCCGCGGCCGAAGGAGCCCTCCTGGGTGTAGGAGAAGAGCTGCCCGAGGCGCTCCATCGCCAGCGCGTAATCCTTGGAGAACGAGACGGGCGAGTCGGGGCCGAGGTCGGCTCCCTCGGCGCGCATCGCGTCGAAGAAGCCCTCCGGCTGCAGCTGGCCGGCCAGGGCGTTGAAGGCCGGGGCGCCGGTCCAGTTGTCGAGCAGCGCGCCGTAGAACGGGGTGACGCCCGCGGCGACGAGGGTGTCGCAGACGGCGACCAGCTCGTCCCAGGTGGTCGGCACCTCGATGCCGTTGTCGGCGAAGATCGTGCGGTTGTAGAGGATGCCGTCGGCGTTGTTGGCGAACGCGAGGGCGTTGATCTCCTCGCCGTTGAAGCTGCCGAGGGCGTCGATGATCTCGAGCGCCGCCGGATTCACCCGCTCGACGAGCTCGTCGCCGGTGAAGTCGTGGAAGACGCCGGCCTTGGCGAGATCGGCGTAGTAGCCGGAGCCGTTGAGGGTGAGGACGTCGGGGATCTTGTCCTTCACGAGCAGCGTGCGCAGGGCGGTGTCCGGGTCGGGGACGTTGTTGGCGATCACGCGGATGTCGGGGTTGGCGGCCTCGAACTGCGCGATGATCCGGGCGAAGTCCTCGACGGCCTCGGCCTTGAACTGGAAGAAGTCGAGCGTGGTGACGCCGCTCTCCGCGCCGGGCGAGGCGCAGGAGGCGAGGGCGGCGATCGAGGCGGCGGACGCGGCGGCCGAGAGGAAGAGGCGCCGGGACAGGGCGCCGGGCGGGGGGACGTGGCGAGGGGTCATGGGTGGGGCGCCTCCTTGCGCGGGGGGGGTGAGGGACTGCAGGACGGTGGATCTCGATACGCCCGCGGAGCGGGCTACTCGATCAGCAAGAGGGGGGCCGCGGAGCGGGCTGCTCGATCAGCAAGAAAGCGGGTGCGGCCCGAGGAAAAAAGCGGGTGCGGCCCGCGGAGCGGCACCCTCTTGCTGGTCGAGTAGCCGCGGAGCGGCGTATCGAGACCGCGCGCCTGCAGGACGGTGGATCTCGATACGCCCGCGGAGCGGGCTACTCGATCAGCAAGAGGGGTGCGGACCGCGGAGCGGGTCGCAGGATCGGCGAAGGCGGCCCGCGGAGCGGGCTGCTCGATCAGCAAGGAGCGGAACGGGCCGCTCGAGCGGCGGGGCTACTCGACGGCGGTGGCGGTCAGGACGACGAGGGACTCCGGGTTCAGGACGGGGGTCTGCAGGCCGACCGTCGCGAGGACGCGGCCGGTGAGGACGGTGTCGTGGAGGGTCCAGTCGAGGGGCGACTGGCCGGGCCCGCCGAGCGGTGCGGACACCGGGGCGAGTCGGACGGCGTAGGCGGTGTCGGGATCGAGTCCCGGGAGGGTGAGCCGCCCGGGCGGGTAGCTCTCCCCCGTGCGGAGCTGGGCGAGGACGAAGAGGGCGGACGCGCGGTCGGCGGCGACGACTCCGGAGAGCGAGGCCGCGTCGTCGGCGAGGTCGGCGCGGACGACGGTGCCGCTGTGCAGCAGGTCGCGGTGCTCGCGGTGGAAGGCGACCCAGCGGGTCAGCTCCTCCTCCACGGCGGGCTCGAGGGCCGAGACGTCCCACTCGATGCCGAGGTGGCCGGTCAGCGCGGTGCCGGCGCGGAACGCGAGCGAGTGCGTGCGCTGGGTGGAGTGCGCCTGCGGCGGTCCGATGTGCTGCCCCATCAGCTCGGGCGGGACGACCAGCTGGGTGTACGGCTGGATGGTCTGCCGCTCGAGCGGGTCGTTGCAGTCGCTGGTCCAGATGCGGTCGGTGCGGGCGAGGATCCCGAGGTCGACGCGGGAGCCGCCGGACGCGCAGGACTCGATCTCGAGGCCGGGGTGCCGGGCGCGGAGCTCGTCGAGCAGCCGGTAGAGCGCGAGGACGTTCTCGTGCACGGCCGCGCGGCCGGTGGCGGGCGAGACCGCCTCGATCAGGTCGCGGTTGTGGTCCCACTTGAGGTACGCGATCGGGTACTCCGTCACCAGCGCGTCGAGCGCGGCGAGCACGTGCTCGTACGCGCCGCGCTGGGAGAGGTCGAGGACCTGCTGCTGGCGCGCCGAGTGCGGGAGGTGCCCGGCCGGGCCGAGGATCCACTCCGGGTGCGCGCGGGCGAGCTCGGAGTCGGGGCTGATCATCTCGGGCTCGACCCAGAGCCCGAACTGCATCCCCAGGCCGGTGACCGCCTCGATGATCGGCGAGAGGCCGCGCGGCCAGACGTCCGGGTCGACGGTCCAGTCGCCGAGGCTGGTCGTGTCGTCGCGCCGGCCGAGGAACCAGCCGTCGTCGAGCACGAACCGCTCCACCCCGATCCGCGCGGCGCTCTCGGCGAGCGCCGTGAGGCCGGCGAGGTCGTGGTCGAAGTAGACGGCCTCCCAGGTGTTGAGGGTGACGGGCCGCGGAGTGACGGGGTGCTGCGCGCGGGCCCGGAGCGACGCGTGGAACCGGGCCTGCAGGGCGCTCAGCCCGTCGCCCCAGGAGCCGTAGGCGATCGGCGTCTCGTAGCTCTCGCCCTGCGCGAGCTCGATCTCGGCCGGCCGGAGCAGCTCGCCGGTCGCGACCAGCGAGACGCCCTCGACGGTGCGCTCGGCGCGGATCGCGGCGTTGCCGCTCCAGCCGAGGTGCACGCCGTGCACGAGCCCGCGCTCCCAGCCGAAGCCCGGAGTGCCGACGGCGAGGAGGAGCGTCGCGTCGGCGCCGGGACGCCCGCGGCGCGTGCTGCGGGTGTGCTCGCCGATGGTGAGCGGGCGGCGCTGGGGGTGGCGCTCGCGGAGGTGGTGGCCGGTGGTGTCCAGGATCTCGCGGGCGGTCGCGGGGAGGGGGAAGCCGAGGTCGAGGCGCTCGAGGCGGAAGGGGCGCTCGTCGAGGTTCTCGACGCGGGCGCGCTGGGTGAGCAGTCCGGCGCCGTCGACCTCGACGTCGATCGTGACGCGCAGGCGGGCGCCGACGGCGACGACGCGGAGGGCGGCGCCGAGGCTCTCGAGGCTCTCGACGACGAAGCGCTCGCTCGCGGTCTCGCGCTCGTGCGTGCCCTCGAGGGTCGGCGCGTGCTGCCAGCCGTCCGCCTCGACGGCGACGAGGCCGAACGGGGCCGGGGCGTCGAGGCCGCCGGAGACGCGCTGCGGCACGGCGGCCGCGGCGAGCGCCGATAGTTCAGCGGCGGAAAGATGGCCGAGGTCGGCGCCCCAGTGCACGATCGCCGGGAAGGCGGCGGTGCGGGCGTCGACGACCACGCTCGTTCCTCCGCTGCGGAGGTGGAGGACGCGGTCGGCGGCGGATCCGAGGGACTCGGGGGTGCTCGTCAATGCGGTGCTGCGCTGCATGCGTTAGTTCTACGGCAGAAGTAATAGGGCTGTCAAGAGGACGGATGTGGTCGATGGGACCCGTTCGCGGGATGCCGGTCGAGTAGCTTCGTGTCGGAACGGAAAGAAGGGCGGCAGCATGGCGATGACGGACACCGTCGCGGCGGAGGACGGTGCCGGCACCTCGGCGGAGCTCCTGGCCCGCGAAGTGCTCATCCACGGGCCGATCTCGCGCGCGGACCTCGGCCGGCGGCTCGGCCTCTCCCCCGCCAGCCTCACCCGGCTCACCCGCCCCTTCCTCGAGAGCGGCCTCTTCGTGGAGGGCGCCGAGCAGAGCGCGGGGGTCGGCCGGCCGGCCCGCCCGCTCGACATCCGCCCGGAGGCGCTGCGCTTCGCGGGCGTCAAGATCACCGGCACCGAGGTGCTCGCCGTCCGCACCGATCTGCGGGCGCAGACCGAGCGCGGGCTGGTCCGGACGCTGCCGGGGACCTCGCCGCAGGAGGTGATCGCCGCGGTCGTCGCCGTGGTCGAGGAGCTGGGCGGGGCCTCCGCCTTCGCCGGGCTGGGCGTGACGATCGGCGGCAGCGTGGACGCGGCGGGGCGGGTGCGGCGCGCGCCGTTCCTCCGCTGGCGCGACGTCGACCTCGCCGGGCCGCTGTCGGCGGAGCTCGGGCTGCCGGTGGCGCTGGAGAACGACGTGGTCGCACTCACCGCGGCCGAGCACTGGTTCGGGCGCGGGCGCGGGCTCTCGCACTTCGCGGTCCTGACGATGGGCGCGGGCGTCGGCTACGGACTCGTGGTGCACGACCGCGTCGTCGCGCCGCCGGCCGCGGGCCTCGGGCTCGGCGGCCACTTCCCGCTCGACCCGGGCGGGCCGGTCTGCGAGGCGGGGCACCGCGGCTGCTCGACGGCGATGCTGACGCTGCCGTCGCTGACGCGGCAGCTCTACGTGGCGACCGGGCGCGAGCTGACGCTGGCCGAGGGCTTCGCGCTGGCGCGCGAGGGCGACGAGGCCGCCGCGCGGATCCTCGAGGACTCGGCCCGGGCGCTCGGCACGATGATCTCGGCGATCGCGAACCTGGCGATGGTCGACACGGTGATCCTGGCCGGCGAGGGCGTGGCGCTCTACTCGGAGCAGTCTGCGCTGGTGGACGCGGCGATCGCGGCCGTCCGCGATCCGGACGCCGACGCGCCCACCCTGCTGGTCGATGACGGCGGCCTGATCGAGTGGGCCCGCGGCGCGGCGGCGACGGCCATCCAGCGCCTGCTCCCCCGCATCGCCGGCCCGGTGCAGTAGCGCGCGAGACTTCCCGCTCCGGTCGAGGCGTCCCGGTGCTGCGGGACGCCTCGACGGTTCGAGGACGCCTCGGCGGGCGCGTCAGGCGCCGGGGGTCAGCAGGCCGCTCTCGTAGGCGGCGATCACGAGCTGGGCGCGGTCGTGGGCCGAGAGCTTGGACATGATGCGGTTGACGTGGGTCTTGGCGGTGTGCGGGGAGATGACGAGGTCGTCCGCGATCTCCTGGTTGGAGCGGCCGCGCGCGACGAGCAGGAGGACCTCGCGCTCGCGGTCGGTGAGCTGGGCGAACTCCGGCGGCTCGACGAGCGGCGGCGAGGCCTGGGGCGCGAGGACGTAGCGGGTGATCAGGCTGCGGGTCGCGGCGGGCGAGAGCAGGCTGTCGCCGGCGTGCACGGCGCGGACGGCGGCGGCGATCTCCTCCGGCTCGGCGCCCTTGCCGAGGAAGCCGCCGGCGCCCGCGCGCAGGGCGGCGATCAGGTACTCGTCCTCCTCGAAGGTCGTGAGGATCAGGACCTTCGTCGCCGTGAGCTCCGGGTCGGCGCAGATCAGGGCGGTGGCGCCGATGCCGTCGAGCTCGGGCATGCGGATGTCCATCAGGACGACGTCGGGGCGCAGGCGGGTCGCCAGTTCGACCGCCTCGCGGCCGGTGCGCGCCTCGCCGACGACCTCGATGCCGCTCTCGCTGCTCAGGATGTCGGTGACGGCCTGGCGGATCAGGGGCTGGTCGTCGACGACGAGGACGGTGGTCATCGCGGGTCCTCCTCCGGGGTCGTCATCGGCGCGGTCGGGTATGCCGGCGATCGTGACGCCGACGGCCCGACCGCGGACTGCGGCAGCGGCAGCGACGCCGCCACCCGGTAGCCGCCCGGTGTCGCTCCCGTCACCACCGTGCCGCGGACGGAGGCCACGCGCTCCCGGAGTCCGAGCAGTCCGTGCCCGCTGCCGCGCTCGGGGTCCGGACCCGCGACGGCCGCGACCGGGTTCGCCACGACGATCTCGACGCGGTCGTCCGCCACCGCGACGAGGACGTGCGCGCGGTGCTCGGCGCCGTGCTTGTGGGCGTTGGTGAGCCCCTCCTGGACCACGCGGTACGCGACGAGATCGACCGCCCCCTGGACGCGCTCGAGCGCGCCCTCGGTGCGGACGGTGACCTGCAGGCCGTCCTCGCCGAAGCGGCGGACGAGCTCGTCGAGCCGGTCGAGACCGGGCTGCGGGGCCGTCCCGGCCGCCTCGTCGGTGCGGAGGACCTCGAGGAGGTCGCCGATCTCGCCGAGCACCGACCGGGCCGCACTGCGGATCGTGCTCAGCGCCTCGCGCGCCTTCTCGGGCCGGGAGTCGAGCGCCGAGCTCGCCACCCCGGCGTTGAGGCTGATCACCGAGATCTGATGCGCGACGGCGTCGTGCAGATCGCGGGCGATGCGCAGCCGCTCCTCGCTGACGCGGCGCCGCGCCTCCGACTCCCGGGTCTGCTCCGCCCGCTCCGCCCGCTCCGTCACCGCGACGATGTACTCCCGGCGCGAGCGCGTGGCGTCGCCGGCGGCCGCGGCGAAGAGGACCGTGACGGCGTACTGCACGGCCCGGGCGTCGAGCGGGCTCACCGCCGCGCCGACGACGCTCAGGAGCACCACCGCGACCACCGTGACCCCGGTCACGACGAGACCGACCCGGCGGGAGCTGCGGTTCGTCACCGCGAACATCGCGATCGCCGTCGCGAGGACGACCCCCGGCGCGAGCAGGCCGAGGACCGCCGCGGCGGCGGACAGCACGACGATCGCCGCGAGCACCGGGATCGGCCGGCGCCGCCGCAGCGGCAGCAGGACCGCCGGCGCGAGCACGATCGCGAACTCGAGCAGACCCGAGGGCCGCTGAGCGGACCCCTGGAACGGAGCGAACGCCGCGGCGACGAGGATCGCGGCCGCGAGGGCGTCGCCGAGCCACGACCGCAGCCGCGGGTGGGCCTGCATCCGCGGCGTCATCCCCACATCCTGGCGGAGTGCGCGCGCGGCGGCGTCACCCCGCCGCGGTGCTCCGCCTACCGCGACCGCGGTACGGCGGGGACACCCTGCGAGGGACGCGCGATCGGGCGGCGCCGCCCAGGCTGGAGGGGCCGCCCCGGAACCCGCCGGGCGGCGGAGGGAGTCCCATGAGCACGCCCATCATCTCGGTGAGAGACGTCCGCAGGTCGTACGGCCGAGGCCAGAACCGCTTCGAGGCGCTGAAGGGCGTGAGCTTCGACATCCAGGAGGGCGAGAGCGTCGCCATCGTCGGCAAGAGCGGCTCGGGCAAGTCGACCCTGATGCACCTGCTCGCGCTGCTCGACGCCCCCAGCACCGGCGTGGTCGAGCTCGAGGGAGTGGACACCGGCACGCTCAAGGGGCGCCGGCTCGACGTCACCCGCAACCGCACCTTCGGCTTCGTGTTCCAGCAGTTCTTCCTCACGCCGAACGCGTCGGTGCTCGACAACGTGGTGCTGCCGATGAAGATCGCCGGGATCGGCCGGGCGGAGCGCAAGCGGCGCGGCCTCGCCGCGCTGGCCCAGCTCGAGCTCGACGACAAGGCCGGCAGCAGGGCCGTCGACCTCTCCGGCGGGCAGAAGCAGCGGACGGTCATCGCCCGCGCGCTCGTCAACAACCCGCGCATCCTGTTCGCGGACGAGCCGACCGGCAACCTGGACACGACGACCGGCGGGGTGGTCGAGGACATCCTCTTCGCGCTCAACCGCGAGAACGGCATCACCCTGATCGTGGTCACCCACGACGAGGAGCTGGCCGCGCGCTGCGACCGGCGCCTGATGATCCGCGACGGCCTGCTGGTCGAGGACTCCGCGGCGGTGGCCGCATGAAGGCCGTCGACCTGATCGGGACCGCGATCGCCAACACCTTCCGCTCCCGGACGCGCACGCTCCTGACGATCCTCGCGATCTTCGTCGGCGCGTTCACCCTGACCCTCACCAACGGGCTCGGCACCGGCATCAACGCCTACATCGACGACACGGTCGACGGGGTCGGCGCGTCGGACGTGATGACCGTGTCGAAGACCTCCGAGTCGGCGACGGGCCTCGGCTCCGGGCCGGTCGAGTACGACCCCGACGCGGTCGCGAGCGGGGCGGCGGGGCCTCCCGGGCAGACCGTCGTCGCGCTGACCCCGGCCGACCTCGAGACGCTCGCCGGAGTCGAGGGCGTGCTCGACGTGCAGGCGGTGAAGTCGATCTCGGCCGACTACGTGGCGGCGGGCGACGGCGCGAAGTACGTGATCGGGATCGGGAGCCTCGTGGAGGGGCAGACCGTCCAGCTCGCCGCGGGGGCCGGCCTCGACGACGCGTCGACGCAGCTCCAGGCGGTGCTGCCGGTGTCCTACGTCGAGCCGCTCGGCTTCGCGGACGACGCGGCGGCCGTCGGGACGACGCTGTCGATCGGCGTCACCGACGCACAGCGGACGCCGCACGTGGTCGAGGCGACGATCGTCGGCGTCGCGGAGGAGAGCATCGCGGGAGCGGGCGGGGGCCTCGTCACGAACGACGCGCTCACCGACGCGCTGTTCACGACCCAGAGCATCGGCGTGCCGGCGGATCAGGTCGACCGCTTCGCCCAGGCGAGCGTGCGCTTCGACGCGGCGGCGGACGACGAGCAGGTCACCGCGCTCAAGGACCGCCTCGCGGACGCCGGCTACACCGGCACCACGGTCGCGGACCAGCTGGGCACGATCAAGGCCGTCGTCGACGGGATCGTGCTGGTGCTCAACGCCTTCGCGGTGATCGCGCTGCTGGCGGCGAGCTTCGGCATCGTCAACACGCTGCTGATGAGCGTGCAGGAGCGGACCCGCGAGATCGGTCTGATGAAGGCGATGGGCATGGGCAGCGGACGCGTGTTCGCGCTCTTCAGCATCGAGGCGGCCTTCATCGGCTTCCTCGGCAGCGCGATCGGCGCGCTGCTGGCGGTGGTGGCCGGGACCGGGCTGAGCGGGGTGCTCTCGGGCTCGCTGCTCTCGGACCTGCCGGGGCTGACCCTGATCGCGTTCGACCCGGTGTCGATCCTGACGGTGGTGCTCGTGGTGATGGTGATCGCGTTCGTGGCGGGGACGCTGCCGGCCGCGCGGGCGGCACGGGCGGATCCGGTGCAGTCGCTGCGGTACGAGTAGCACCCCCGGGGCCTGCCGCTGCAGAACGTCGGCTGAACGTGCGGCTCATCGCCGATGGGCGATGAGAAGGCGTCTCAGCTGATGTTCTGCGGGCGTCAGCGGTCCTCGGCTCCGCTGCCCTCGTAGTCCGCGTCGGTGATGTGCTCGGCCCAGGCCGTCGTCGTCGACGGATCGTCGGCGGCCTCGAGCACGGCGAGGTGCTCCATGAAGACGCCGGGCGCGGAGGCGTGCCAGTGCTCCTCGCCGGGCGGGGTGTAGAGGGTCTGGCCGGCGTGCACCTCGAGGATCGTGCCGTCGCGGCCGCCGAAGCGGGCGACGCCCGAGGTCACGTGCAGGTACTGGCCGCGGGCGTGCGAGTGCCAGGCGGTGCGGGCGCCGGGGGCGAAGCGCACCCGGGCCATCGTGGTGCGCTGGTCGGCGTCGTGCGGCACGACGATCGTGTCGAGCCAGACGTCGCCGGCGAACTGCTCGGGCGGGTTCTTGACGGTGGGGGTCGTCGGTTCGATGTTCATCGGGGTCCTTCTTCCGCGGTGGCGGCGGGCCGGGCGTCCGCCTCCGTCGCCACGCTAGGCCGGGGTCGGCGCGCGGGACAGGCCCTGGCGGTACACGTTCCGGCAGGGCCTGTCCCGCGCGGGGACAGCGGTGTGGAGTGGTCGGGATCCCCCTTCCCCCCGCCCCGAGGAGACCCCGTGCCCGAGACCACTCCCAGCCCGCTCCGCGCCACCATCGGCGACCTCGCTCCGAAGATCGTCCAGCTCACCGAGGACGTGCTCTTCGGCGACGTGTGGGAGCGCCCCGAGCTCGCCAAGCGCGACCGCAGCCTGCTCACGCTCTCCTCGCTGCTCACCGGCGGGAGCACGGTGCAGCTCGACGCGCACATCCGCATCGGCCGCGACAACGGGCTGACCGAGGCCGAGATCGTCGAGGCGTTCACCCACCTCGCCTTCTACGCCGGCTGGCCCAAGGCACTCTCGGCGATCGACGTCGCGAAGCGCGTCTTCGCGGAATGAGCACGCGCCGCAGCACGCGCCGCTCCGTCTCGGAGCCGCTCGTAGGGTGGTTCCGGAACGACCTCGACGAGCGGAGACGACGATGACCCACGCGCAGGACGACGAGCGCCGCCAGGCGGTGGCGGGGCCGACCCGCTTCTTCGGCGACGAGGCGTTCGAGGACGACGGCGGCACGACGCTGCGCTGGCTCGGCATGGCCGGGTTCCTGCTCACCTCGCGCGGCACCTCGCTGATGATCGATCCGCTGCTCGGCGGCTTCGACATGCCGGTGCTGATCGACTTCCCCATCGCCGCCTCCGCCGTGCCGCGGCTGGACGCGGTGCTGGTGACCCACAGCGACAACGACCACTTCAGCCGGCCCACCTGCCGGGAGCTCGCGCCGGTGACCACCGCGTTCCACTCGACGCGCTACGTCGCCTCGGAGATGACCGCCGAGGGACTCCCGGCGCACGGGCACGGGATCGACGACGCGTTCGAGGTCGGCGGCGTGGGCGTCCGGCTGACCCCGGCCGACCACGCCTGGCAGAACGCGTTCCCCGAGCCGGGGCAGCGCTTCTTCGAGGAGGAGGACGCCTGCGGCTTCTGGCTCGAGACGCCGGACGGCACGGTCTGGGCACCCGGCGACTCGCGGCTGATCCGCGAGCACCACCTCACCGGGCCGAGCCCCGACGTGATGCTCTTCGACTTCTCGGACAGCGAGTGGCACTTCACCTTCGAGGGCGCGATCGAGATGGCGGACGCGCATCCGACGTCGCAGCTGCTGCTGCACCACTGGGGCTCGGTGGACTCGCCGGACTTCGCGCCGTTCAACGGCGACCCGGCCGACGTGCTGCGCGCGGTGTCGCATCCGGAGCGGGTGCACGTGCTCGCGCCCGGCGAGCCCTTCCGGCTGGCTGGAGCGTCCCGGCTGAGCTGAAGGGCCCGACCGGATCGCCCGGCGGTCGCCGCGCTCAGACCGCCGGCTGCGCCGCGGGGAGCACCAGGGCCGAGCGGCGGCCGAGCAGCCAGACCGTGAGCGCGAAGCCGCTCAGCACGGCGCCGGCGATGCAGACCGCGCCCCAGCCGCCGTGGGTCCAGAGGAAGGACGCGAGGGCCGAGCCGAGCGCGCCGCAGACGAAGTTGGTCGTGACGAACGCGGTGTTCAGCCGGCTGCGCGCCGACGGATCGACCTGGAACATCCGCGACTGGACGAGGATGTTGTGGCCCTGGATCGCGACGTCGAGCACCAGGATCGCGACGATGACCGCGACGATCGAGCCGCCTCCGACGCCCGCAATCACGAAGGACAGCAGCACCGCCGCCCAGGCGACGCCGATCGCCGGGAGCGCTAGGCCGCGGTCGTGCAGGTGCCCGGCGCGCTGAGCGGCGATGGCGCCGGCGAGGCCGATCAGGCCGAAGAGGCCGATCGTGCCGACGTCGAAGGAGAAGGGCGGGGCGCTGAGCAGGAAGGTCAGCGAGGTCCAGAACATCGTGAAGACGGCGAAGGACGTGCCGCCGAGGGCGAGGCTCCAGCGCACCGAGCGCTCGCGGCGGACGATCGCGAAGACCGAGGCGATCAGGGCCGGGTAGCGCAGGCGGGTGCGCGGCGGGAGCGACGGGATGGCCCGGGCGAGCAGGACCGCGAGCACGACGCCCGCGACCGCCGCGACCACGTAGACGGTGCGCCAGCCGGCGGCCTGGGCGACGAGGCCGCTGATCGTGCGGGAGACGAGGATGCCGGTCAGGATGCCCGAGACGACGGTGCCGACGACCCTGCCGCGGGTGGCGTCGTCGGCGAGGTCGCCCGCGAGCGGGGCGAGGATCTGGCCGGCGACGGTGGTCAGGCCGACGAGCGCGAGGGTCGCGACGAGCACGGCGAAGGTCGGGGCGAGCGCGCAGGCGAGCAGGGCGAGGGAGGCGCAGAGCATCGCGGCGGGGACGAGGACGCGGCGGTCGAGCACGTCGCCGAGCGGGACGAAGAGGAGCACGCCGAGGGCGTAGCCGAGCTGCGTCGCAGTGACGAGCCAGCCCGCGGATCCGGTGCTCGTGCCGAGGTCGGTGGCGAGGAAGTCGAGCAGCGGCTGGGCCCAGTAGAGGTTGCCGACGGCGACGCCGCCCGCGATCGCGAAGAGGAGGGTGGTGCGGCGGTTCACTCGGCGGTCCTGTCGGCGGAGGCGGGGTGCGCGGCGGGGGTGTCGGCGCTCTGGGTCGCCGACCAGCTCGCGAGCAGCTTCAGGGCGTCGTCGCTCGGCGAGCCCGGCTCGGCGCTGTAGATCAGGAAGTCGAGGCCGGGGTCGCCGAGCGGCTCGAACGCCTCGTAGCTGAGGTGCAGGTCGCCGACGATCGGGTGGTGGAAGAACTTGCTGCCGCTGGCGTGGTGGCGCACCTCGTGGGCGCCCCAGCGGGTGCGGAACTCGTCGCTCCGGGTGGACAGCTCGCCGACGAGCGCCTGGAGCTCGGCGTCGTGCGGGGCGCGGCCGGCCTCGGTGCGGAGGATGCCGACGGTGATGTCGGCGGCGGTGCTCCAGACCGGGTAGAACGCCTCGGCCAGCTCGCGCTGCAGGAAGGCGAAGCGGGCGAGGTTGACCGGGCGCTCCGGGAGCGCGTAGAGGTCGGCGTAGAGCGCGCGGAAGAGGTCGTTCTCGACCAGGACGTCGAGCCGGCCGTTGCGGACGAACGCGGGGGCCGAGGTGATCGACTCGACCGCGAGCCGCATGCTCGGGCGGACGGCGGCGGGCGCGCGCCGGCGGGAGCGCAGCGGCGAGCGCTCGGCGGTGCGGGCGAGGTCGAAGAGGTGCTCGCGCTCGGCGCGGTCGAGGCGCAGGGCGTCGGCGAGCGCGGTCAGCACCGACTCGGACGCGCCGCGGAGGTCGCCGCGCTCGAGCCGCGAGTAGTACTCGATGCTCACGCCGGCCAGCTGGGCCACCTCGCTGCGGCGCAGGCCGGGGACCCGGCGGTTGCCGCCGGCGGGCAGCTCGACCTGCTCGGGGGTCAGCCGGGCCCGGCGGGAGGTCAGGAAGTCGCGCGCCTCGGGGTCGTTCGTCATGCCAGTCACGCTACGGCGCGGGAGCACGGCGAGGGATGCCCTGCGGGGGCACCGGTGCGGGCGGGCGGGTGCGGCGGGGGGCGACCTGGGGAGCGGCGGGCGGCAATTCATGCTGATCGAGTAGCCCGCGCAGCGGGCGTATCGAGATCCACCCGCATGCAGCACCACTGCTGAAGATCGTGGGTTTCGATACGCCCCTGCGGGGCTACTCGACCAGCATGCAAGCCCCCCCCCCGCGGACGGGATGCATGCTGATCGAGTAGCCCGCAAAGCGGGCGTATCGAGATCCACCGAAGGCGGGCGGCGTCAGCCGCTAGTCGCGGAGGGACGGGCGGCGTCAGGGGCGGTCGAGGCGGGGGGCGGCGGCCAGCAGGCGGCGGGTGTAGGCCTCGCGCGGGGCGCCGAGGACGGCGGCGGCCGGGCCCGACTCGACGAGGCGGCCGTCGCGCATGACGGCGATGCGGTCGCTCATGTGCGCGATGACGCCGAGGTCGTGCGAGATCAGGAGCAGCGCGAGGCCGTGGCGGCGCTGGAGGTCGTCGAGGAGGTCGAGGATCTGCGCCTGGACGGAGACGTCGAGGGCCGAGACGGGCTCGTCGCAGATCAGCACGTCGGGGCGGGTCGCCAGGGCGCGCGCGATCGAGACGCGCTGGCGCTGCCCGCCGGAGAGGGTGCGCGGGGAGCGGCGCTCCAGCGACGGCGCGAGCCCGACGCTCTCGAGCAGGGCCGGCACCGACTCCGCACCCGCGTCGCGCAGCAGGCGGCCGACGCTCCAGCGCGGGTCGAACGACGACAGGCTGTCCTGGTAGATCGCGCCGATCCGCGGGCGGAGCGGTCGTCGCGCACGCTCGGTCGCCGCCGACCACGGGCCGCCGTCGAACTCGACCGAGCCCGCATCCGGGCGCCGCAGCGCGAGCAGCAGCCGGGCGACCGTGCTCTTGCCCGAGCCGGACTCGCCGACGAGCCCGAGGGTCTCGCCGCGGCGCAGCTCGAGGCCGACGCCGTCGACGGCGGTGCGGGTGCCGCCGCCGGGGCGGGGGAAGCGGGTGACCAGGTCGGCCGCGCGCAGCAGCAGCTCGCCGGGCGGCGCGGGCGGGACGACGGGCGCGTCCGGATCCGTCAGCCGCGAGCCGCGCGGCCGCCCGGCCGGGACCGCGGCGACGAGCGTCCGCGCCTGGACCGACTCCGGCGCGCGCAGCACCCGCTTCGCCGGGCCGTCCTCGACGACCCGGCCGTCCGCGAGCACCAGGATCCGGTCGGCGAGCCCGGCGACGACGGCGAGGTCGTGCGAGACCAGCAGCAGCGCCCGGCCGCGCGCCTTCTGCTCGGCGAACAGCTCGAGCACCCGCGCCTGCACGGTGACGTCGAGGGCGGTGGTCGGCTCGTCGGCCACCAGCAGCGGCGGGTCGAGGGCGATCGCGGCGGCGAGCAGCGCGCGCTGGCGGAGCCCGCCGGAGAGCTCGCCGGAGCGGTCGCGCATCCGCTCCTCCGGGTCGGGCATGCCGACGCTGGCGAGCACCTCGGCCACCCGCGCCGACGCCTCCGCCGCGGAGAGCCGGGAGTGCAGGCGCAGCACGTCGCCGATCTCGCGGCCGATCGGGCGCAGCGGATCGAGGGAGAGCAGCGCGTCCTGCGGCACGAAGCCGACTCCGGCACCGCGGAGGCGGCGCAGCGTCCGCGCGCCCGCGCCGATCACCTCCTGGTCGCCGACCTGGACGCTCCCGGTCGCCGCTCCCCCGCTGAGACCGAGGAGAGCCCGCGCGGTGACGCTCTTGCCGGAGCCGGACTCGCCGACGATCGCGACGCACTCCCCCGGCTCGATGCGGAAGGACACCCCGTGCACGACCTCGACGCCGTCGAAGGCGACGCGAAGATCCTCGACGACGGCGGCGCTGCCCGCGCCCGCGGCGCTCATCGCGCACCCCTCAGTCGGCCGCCGAGGACCGTGGTCGCGAGCGTGGTCAGCACGATCGCGAGCCCCGGGAACACCGTCAGCCACCAGGCGCTCGAGAGGTAGGTGCGGCCCGCGGAGAGCATCGCGCCCCACTCCGGCGCCGGCGGCTCGGCCCCGAGGCCGAGGTAGCTGAGCGCCGAGGCCCAGACGATCGCCTGCCCGACGCCGAGCGTCGCCAGCACCGCGAGCGGGCCGAAGGTGTTCGGCAGCACGTGCGCGAGCAGGATCCGCGGCGCGGAGTGGCCGAGCACGCGCGCCGCCTCGACGTAGCCGGAGTCGCGGATGCCGAGCAGCTGGGTCCGCAGGATGCGCGCGTAGCCGGGCGCGGTGGAGAGGCCGACCGCGACCGTCGCGGGGACGACTCCGGGGCCGGTGACCACGATGACCAGCAGCGCGAGCAGCAGTGCCGGGAAGGCGAAGAGGACTTCGAGGACCCGGCCGATCACTCCGTCGATGAGGCGGCCGCCGAACGCCGCGGCGACGCCCAGCACGGCGCCGAGCACCAGGCCGATGGCGGTGGCGCTGACGCCGATGAGGAGGGAGGCGCCGGCGCCGGAGATCAGGCGACTCAGGACGTCGCGGCCCGACTCGTCAGTGCCGAGGAGGTGCGCGGCGGAGGGCGGGTCGAAGGCGTCGCGCGGGGCGATGGCGAGAGGATCGAAGGGGGCGAGGAAGCCGGGGGCGACGGCCGCGAGCAGCAGGAGGACGACGAAGGCGAGGGCGAGCATCTCGCCGACGCGGAGGCGGCCGGCGGCCCGGCGCGCGGGGCGGGCGGCGCGCAGCTCGAGCTCGCTCATGCGCGGGCCTCCTGCGGGCGAGCGGCGGCGAGGCGCGGGTCGACGAGGCGGGAAACGAGGTCCGTCGCCAGGGTGACGACGATGTAGGCGAGGGCGGTGACGAGCACGACCCCGGTGACGACGGGGACGTCGCGGACGGTCACCGCGGCCAGCAGCGTGCGGCCGAGGCCGGGCCGGGCGAAGATCGTCTCGACCACCACCGCGCCGCCGATCAGGTAGCCGAACGCCCAGCCCGAGAGCGAGACGCCCGGCAGCACCGCATGGCGCAGCGCGTGCCGGAGCCGGATGCCGAGCTCGCCCTCGCCGCGGGCGCGGGCGGCGAGCACGAACGGCGACTCCAGCGCGTCGAGGAGGGAGCGGCGCATCACCTGGCCGAGGAAGCCGGCGAGCGGGATCGCGAGGGTCAGCGCGGGCAGCACGAGGCCGTTCGCGGAGCCGGTGCTGACCGGCGGGAACCAGCGCAGCGCGGTCGCGAAGACGGCGATCAGCACGGTGGCGAGCCAGAAGTGCGGGAGGGCGGCGGCGGTCAGCTCGAGGCCGGAGCCGATCGCGGCGGCGACCCGGCCGCCGCGGGTGGACCAGAGCGCGGTGGCGAGGGCGAGGATCCAGGCGAGGGTCAGCGCGAGAGCGGCCAGCAGGAGGGTGCCGGGCAGCTGCTGGCCGAGAAGGTCGGCGACGGGGGTGCGCAGGGAGTAGGAGGTGCCGAGGTCGCCGCGGGCGAGGCGGCCGAGCTGGGTGAGGTACTGCAGGAGGAGCGGCTGGTCGAGGCCGTACTGCTCGCGGACCGCGGCGAGCGCCTCCGGGGACGCCTGCGAGCCGGGGCCGCCGAGGATCGCCTGCGCGGGGTCGCCGGGGATCAGGCGGATGAGGAAGAACACGGCCGTCGCGACCGCCCAGAGCACCACGAGCGCGCCGCCGAGGCGGAGGAGGAGGCGGCGGATCATCGGAGGCTCCTCTCGGGGGTGCGGGTTCTGGCGGGTGGGTCTCGATACGCCGCTTCGCGGCTACTCGACCAGCATGGAGGCCGCTGCTCCACTGCTCGACCAGCAGGCGAACCATGCTGATCGAGTAGCCCGCGGAGCGGGCGTATCGAGATCCACCCTGCTGGACACGGCGGGTCTCGATACGCCGCGGCGCGGCTACTCGACCAGCATGGGGCCGCTGCGTGGCTGTCCGACCAGCACGGGGGCCACTGCTCGACCGGCGTGCGGATCATGCTGATCGAGTAGCCCTCGCAGAGGGCGTATCGAGATCCACCTTCCGACGGGCGCCGAGGGTCAGAGCCAGGCGTCCGCGAACCAGGGGGTCGAGACGGTGGCCAGGGCGGCGACGCCCTGGACGGCCGAGCGGTGCAGGTAGTGGTTCTGCTGGTCGTAGAGCGGCAGGATCCAGTAGCCCTCGAGCACGATCCGCTGGGCCTGCGAGTAGAGGTCGGCGCGCTCCGTCTCATCGACGGTCGCGCTCGCCTGCTCGAGCAGGGCGTCGAGGGCGGGGTCGTTCACCTGGGCGTGGTTGGCGAAGTAGCCGCTCGGCGCCGGGGTGATGCCGGAGGACGCGTAGAGGGTGCGCAGGACGTCGGGTCCGACCTTCGTGTACGGCGCGCTGACCAGCTCGTACTCGTTCGCCGCGAGCGCGGTGTACCAGCTGGAGAGGTCGAGCAGGCTGATCTGCACGTCGAAGCCGGCGACCTTCGCCGACGCCTGGATCTGCTCGAACAGCGACTGCTCGGCCGGGATCGACTGGTTGGTGCTGACCGGCAGGCGCAGGACGAGCGGCGCGCCGTCCTTCTCGCGGATCCCGTCGCCGTCGGAGTCGACCCAGCCCGCGGCGGTGAGGAGGTCCTCCGCGGCGGCGATCTCGTCGTCCGAGCCGGCGTCCTCGAAGAGCGACGGGTCGGAGTAGGCGGTCGCCTCGCTGCTCGACAACGGCGAGTACGAGCGCTCGGCGGTGCCGAAGAAGAGGGAGTCGATGGCGTCGTTGACGCCGACGGCGCGGATGAACGCCTCGCGCACGCTCTGGTCGTCGAACGGCGCCTGGCCCGAGTTGAGCTCGAGGCGGTTCACCGAGCCGGGGCGGGGCGCGTCGATCTCGACCAGGTCGGAGGCGTCGGTGGCGGCCGCGAGCGTGTCGGGCTGGGCGTTGTCGATCACGTCCACCTCGCCGGCCTGCAGTGCCGCGTAGCGGGTGGCGGAGTCGGGGATGAAGCGCCAGGTGATGCTGGAGAGGTAGGCGGGGCCGTCGTGTCCCTCGCCGGTCGGGCCGGTCGCGGCGTCGTAGTCGTCGTTGCGGGTGAGGGTCACGTGGTCCTGCTTGACCCACTCCGTCACCGTGAACGGACCGGTGCCGACGGGCGCCCCGCAGTTGGCCTCCTCGCCGCGGGCGATGCCGGCGGGCGACTCGATCGCGGTCCACGGCTGCGAGAGCGACTCGAGCAGCGCGCTGTCGGGGGCGCTGAGGGCGAAGCGGGCGACGGTCGGCGAGACGGCGGTGACCGACTCCACCTTCGCGACGGCGAGGTAGCCGGTCGAGGATTTCGTCGCCGGGTCCTGCAGGTGCTCGATGTTCGCGGCGACCGCGTCGGCGTCGAGCGGGGTGCCGTCGGTGAAGGTCAGGCCCTCGCGGAGGGTGAAGTCGTAGCTGAGCGCGTCGTCCGAGACGGTCCACGACTCCGCGAGCCACGGGGTGATGGTGCCGTCGTCGCTGCGCGAGACGAGCGACTCCAGGACCTGGGTCGCGAGCAGCGCCTGCGGGTAGTTGCCGCCGACGTGCGGGTCGAGGCAGGTGGGCTCGGCGTCGCCGGTCGCGTAGGTGAGGACGCCGTCGGCGACCGGCGTGCTGGAGTCTCCCCCGGCGTCGCCGTCGGACGCGGCGGTGCAGCCGGTCAGCAGGAGGGCGGAGGCCGCGAGGGCGGCGAGGGCGGAACGGCGCAGAGTCATGGCGGCTTTCGTCAGGAGGGGAAGCCGCGTTTCTTGGACCCGGCCCACTAAACGCTACCAGCGCGCTCAGCCTCCGGGCGGAGGTCCCCCGTTCTGCCCGTCTCCGCGAGATGCCACTTGGGTACGCGACACGCCGAGGAAAGCGTGCACAAGTGGCATCTCGCGGGGAGAGGCAGACGGGAGGGTCAGCCGGCGGTCGAGGCGCGGACGACGAGCTCGGGCTGGAAGACGACCTGGCGGGGCTCGGACTCGAGGAGCAGCTCGACGGCGGTCGCGCCGATCAGGGCGCTCGGCTGCCGGATGCTCGACAGCGGCACGATGGTCGCGGTCGCGAAGGCGATGTCGTCGTAGCCGATCAGCGCCACGTCCTCCGGCACCCGCAGCTCGCCCAGCAGCATCAGCCCCTGCAGCACGCCGACCGCGAGCAGGTCGTTCGCGCAGAAGACGGCGTCAGGGCGGTCGGCGGGAGCGCGCTCGGCGAGCGCCCGGCCCGCGGCCCGGCCGTCCAGCACGGTGAGCCCCGGCGTCGGCAGCACCTCGAGCGTCGCGCCCGGCACCGCCCCCACGGCCTCGCGCGCGCCGGCGAACCGGTCCGCGACCTGACGGATCGACTCCGGCCCGCCGACCACGGCGATCCGGCGGCGCCCGAGCCCGAGCAGGTGCTCGACCGCGAGCCGCCCGCCGGCGACGTCGTCGACCGCGACCGACGAGAACGCGCTGTCACCCGACTCCCGGTCGACCAGCACGCAGGGGATGCCGTGCGCGCGGAGGCGGTCGAGCCGCGCCGACCCCTCCCCCTGCGGCGAGATCAGCACCCCGCTCACCCGCTGCTCCTCGAACAGATCGAGGTAGGAGTCCTCGCGGTCGGCCTCGGCGTCGGTGCTCGCGAGGAGAACGGAGAGCCCCGCCTCGGCGGCGCGGGCCTGGGCCCCGCGGGCGAGCTCGGCGAAGAACGGGTTGCCGGCGTCGAGCACGACGAGCCCGATGCTGCGACTGCGCCCGGCGCGGAGCTGGCGGGCCGCGTCGTTGCGGACGAAGCCGAGCTCGGCGATCGCGGACTGCACCCGGCGGACGGACTCGGCGCCCACCTTCTCGGGGCGGTTGAGCACGTTCGAGACGGTGCCGACCGAGACTCCGGCGCGAGCGGCGACCTCGCGGACACTGATGGACGGCACATCGTCTCCTCGGGTCGTCGCGGATCGCAGGGCTGCGCGCGATCCGGGAATCATCTCATCCGGCGGCACCACGGGGGTGGCCCCTCTCTGCAGGCCTTTGACAGCCCGGGAAGCGGAGCGATACGCTCGCCCCACGGCGCTGTGAAACGATTCATACGGTGCCGCCCGGTCGGCGCTCCACCGCACGGCCGGATCGCCCCGCACAGAAGGACCCCGCCGTGACCGACCTCAGCCCCGACATCCTCCGCCAGCTCGAGCAGCAGGCGATCGAACTGCCCTCGTGGGCGTTCGGCAACTCCGGCACCCGCTTCAAGGTGTTCAGCACGCCGGGCACCCCGCGGACCATCGAGGAGAAGATCTCGGACGCGGCGAAGGTCAACGAGCTGACCGGCCTCGCGCCGAGCGTCGCGCTGCACATCCCCTGGGACAAGGTCGACGACTACGGGGCGCTGGGCGAGTTCGCCGCCTCGAAGGGCGTCGCGCTGGGCACGATCAACTCGAACACCTTCCAGGACGACGACTACAAGTTCGGCTCGCTCACGCACTCCGACCCGGTGATCCGCCAGAAGGCGATCGACCACCACCTCGCCTGCATCGACATCATGGACGCGACCGGCTCGCGCGACCTCAAGATCTGGCTCGCCGACGGCTCCAACTACCCGGGACAGCAGGACATCCGCGGCCGTCAGGACCGCCTCGCCGACTCCCTCGCCGCCATCTACGAGCGCCTCGGCACCGAGCAGCGCCTCGTCCTCGAGTACAAGTTCTTCGAGCCCGCGTTCTACCACACCGATGTTCCGGACTGGGGCACCTCCTACGCGCACGTCGCCGCGCTCGGCGACCGCGCCCTGGTCTGCCTCGACACCGGACACCACGCGCCGGGCACCAACATCGAGTTCATCGTCGCCCAGCTGCTGCGCCTCGGGAAGCTCGGCTCGTTCGACTTCAACTCGCGCTTCTACGCCGACGACGACCTGATCGTCGGAGCGGCCGACCCGTTCCAGCTGTTCCGCATCCTCTACGAGGTGGTGCGCGGAGGCGGCTACGGCCCGGACTCGCCCGTCGCCTTCATGCTCGACCAGTGCCACAACGTCGAGGACAAGATCCCTGGCCAGATCCGCTCGGTGCTCAACGTGCAGGAGATGACGGCGCGCGCGCTGCTCGTCGACCGCGCGGCCCTCGAGGAGGCCCAGCTCGCCGGCGACGTGCTCGGCGCGAACGGGATCTTCATGGACGCCTTCTACTCCGACGTCCGCCCCGCCCTCGCGGCCTGGCGCTCGGAGCGCGGGCTGCCGGCCGACCCGATGGCGGCGTACGCGGCGTCGGGCCACGCGCAGGCTCTGGCGGAGGAGCGCGTCGGCGGCACGCAGTCGAGCTGGGGCGCGTAGGTCTCGGCGGGAATCCGCGCACAACTCAGGCTCGAAAGGCCGATCCGACCGTTTCTCGACGGACTCGGGGCTTCCAGCCTGAGTTGTGCACGGTGGCGGGGTGTGACCGGCCGGCGAGCGGGGTCCTGAGCGCCGTCGGGTGCGGAATCCGAGGGCCGATCGGGCCGTCCGGCTGACAGAGACGAGCTCCGGCTCGCGGAACGAGCTCCGGCACGCTCATTCGCGGCGTTTCGACGAGCCGGAGGTGTTTTCGCGAGCCCGACGTCGCTTCCGCATCCTCCGGCACGCGGAACGAGCCTCGGCACGCAGAATCGGCCCGTTTCGACGAGCCGGAGGTGCTTCCGCGAGCCCGACGTCGCTCCGACGCCTTCCGGCACGCAGAAGCAGCTCCGGCTCGCGGAACCGCGGGATTACCGCGAGCCGGAGGCGATTCCGCGAGCCGGAGGTCGCGCCCGGGGTCAGAGCGCCGCCCGGAGGCCGTCGACCAGGTCGTGCTGCGCCTCGTGGCCCGCGCGGGTCGGCACCAGCGGGTACACGTGCAGCTGGCCGACCGCCTCGTGCAGCTCGAACGGCACTCCGGCCGCCGCCGCCTTCTCGGCGAGGACGTGCGCGTCGGGGTTCAGGACGTCGCGGGTGCCGGTGTAGACGCTCAGCGGTCCGAGGCCGGCGAGGTCGCCGAAGAGCGGACTGACGATCGGGTCGAGCAGATCGAGCTCGCCGCGCCACTTCTCGGCCAGGACGCGGCCGCCGGGCGTGCCGAGCCACGGATCGCTCGGCTGCACCTCCGGGATGCGCGGGTTGCTCCAGGAGAGATCGAGCGCGGGCGAGATCAGCGTGGTCGACGGCAGGACGACACCCTCGTCGCGGAGGGCGAGCGCCGTCGACAGCGCGATCTGACCACCCGCGGAGTCCCCGGCGAGCGCGGTGCTGCCGTACCGGTCGAGGCTCCGGTGCACCAGCGCGCGGACGCCGTCGCGCGCCTCGAGGGCGGTGCCGAACGGGACGAGCGGGTAGATCGGGAGAGTCACCGCGACCGAGGCCTCGTCCGCGATCCGCGCCGCCAGCCACCAGTGCTGCGGCGCGATCTCGTTGACCCAGCCGCCGCCGTGCGCGTAGACGACTCCGCCGCGGATCCGCTGCGGGCGGATCGTGTAGACGTGCCAGCCGCCGACCTGCTCGACGTCGACGCGGACTCCGGGCCGCAGCCGCGGGGGCGGGCCGTAGCGCGCGGGTCGGAGGGCGTTCTCGCGGATGCGCCGGCGAGCGCCGTCCGCGCTGACGAACGTGCGGTTGGCGCGGGCCAGGCGCAGGGCGAGCGGGACGAGGGCGTCGGGGACGGCGAGGGGCATGCCCCAGCATCTCCCGCCGGGATCAGCGGAGCCTGGGCGCTCCGGCGCGCGGCGGATGCGGGCGCGGCTCCCCTCGGCCAGGGTGGTGCGATGGACACTGCACCGCTGCTCACCTGGACCCTCGCGCAGGAGATCCCGGTCCCCGCCGACGTCGACTCCCTCCTGGTGGAGGGGGAGAAGGCGGTCGCGTCGTTCCGCACGCTCCGCGACTCCGCCACCTTCACCACGAAGCGGCTCATCGTGCGCGACGCCCAGGGGCTGACCGGCAAGAAGGTCGAGATCTACTCGCTGCCGTACAGCTCGATCAACATGTGGTCGAGCGAGAACGCGGGCACGTTCGACCTCAACTCCGAGGTCGAGCTGTGGACACGGGCCGGGCACATCAAGGTGAAGCTCGGGCGCGGAGCGGACATCCGCCGGCTCGACTCGCTGCTCGCCTGGGCGGTCCTGCACCAGCACTGACGCCGGCGGGCGCTCGCGCGAACCCGGCGTGACCGGTGTCGTCTCCGGCACGTGGGATGACCGTCGGCACGCGGAAACCGCGAGATTCGGCGAGCCAGCGGTGACTCCGCGAGCCGAAGATCGGGCCCGTCACCTTCGGCACGTGGAACGGGCCTCGGCTCGCGGAGATCGGCGGATTCAGCGAGCCGGAGGTGATTGCGCGAGCCGGAAGTGGGGCGGGCCCCCAGAATCGGTGGGCGGTGCCGTGGCTCAGTCGCCGCCGCCACCTCCGCCGCCTCCACCGTCCGAGCCGCCGCCGCCGTCGCTGTCGCCGTCGGAGCCTCCGCTGTTCGACGGGCCGCCGTCCGGGGAGCCGCCGTCGGCGGCGCGGCCGTCGCGGGTGCCCGACCCGCTCGAGCTGCCGTCGCCCGTCGCGGCGGTCGAGCCGCCGTCCCGCGAGGCCGGGCGCGCTCCCGGGGCGCCCGCGCGCATCCGCAGGACGGTCGCGATGACCGATCCGACCACCGCGATGGCGACGACGAGGGCGACGAGCGCCGCGATCTGCTGGTTCTCCACGTCCGGCTCCTGACTGCGTGAGTGAATCCTCAGCTTCACCGTAGCGAGCGGGGCTGGACGAGGGCGACGGGACGGAGGCCGCGCAGAACATCGGCCAGGAGTGGCTCTCATCGCCGAGGGGCGATGAGGGACGCTCTCGGCTGATGTTCTGGCGTGCGGCGGGTCTCGATACGCCCCTGCGGGGCTACTCGACCAGCATGCAGCGGCCCCTGCGGGGCTACTCGACCAGAATGGAGCGTCCCCTGCGGGGCTGCTCGACCAGCATGACGCGGCGCAGCCGCGTCCTCTCCCTCATCACCGAGACGCGAGCCGCTTCACCACTCGAGAGGCCGCTGCGGGGCTGCACGACCAGCAGGGCAGGGCGACGCGGCCGCGAGCGCCGGGCGCTACGGTGACCCCATGCCGAGACAGCCGACGATCCGCGACGTCGCGGTCAGCGCGGGCGTCTCGTATCAGACCGTCTCGCGCGTGCTCAACGACAGCCCGCAGGTCCGGCCGCGCACCCGCGACAAGGTGCTCGCGGCCATCGACGACCTCGGCTTCCGGCGCAGCGCCGCGGCCCGGGCGCTGGCGGCCGGGCGCTCCGGGCTGATCGGCATCCTCGCCGCCGAGAGCCACAGCTTCTACGGCACCGCCACGGCGATGGCCGCGATCGAGCAGGCCGCGCGCGACGCCGGCTACCGGGTGCCCGTGGTCAACGCGGCGCCCGACGCGGAGTCGCTGGCCGCCGCGCTCGAGCACCTCCAGCGCGAGGCGGTCGAGGCGATCGTCGTGCTCGCCCCGCAGGAGCGCGCGCTCGAGGCGATCGAGAGCCTCGCGATCGGAGTGCCGTTCGTCACCCTGGGCGCGGCCGGGCGCGGGGCCGACCCGCGACTCCTCGTCGACCAGGCCGCGGGTGCGCGGCTCGCCGCCGAGCACCTCCTCGCGCTCGGCCACACCCGGATCGCCCACCTCGCCGGTCCGCAGCACTGGGTGGAGGCGCACGCCCGCCTCGACGGGTTCACCGCGCGGATGGCGGAGGCGGGGCTGGAGCCGGCCGCGGTGATCGGCGGCGACTGGACCGCGGAGTCCGGCTACCGGGCGGGACTGCGCCTGCTCGACGAGGTCGCCGACCTCACCGCGGTGGTCGCCGGGAACGACCAGATGGCGCTCGGGCTGCTGCACGCCTGCGCGGATCGCGGCGTGCGGGTTCCGGAGGACCTCAGCGTCGTCGGGTTCGACGACGTGCCCGAGGCCGCGCACTACCGACCGCCGCTGACGACGATCCGGCAGGACTTCGCCGAGGTCGGCCGCCGCACGATCGGCGTGGTGCTGGCGGAGCTGCGCGGCGAGCCGGCCGCCGTCGACCGTCCGGTGCCGCCGGTGCTGGTGGAGCGGGACTCGACGCGGGCGGTCTGAGGCGGGGCCGCGCGACGGTAGGTCTCGATACGCCCCTCCGGGGCTACTCGACCAGCATGAGCACGGCGGGTCTCGATACGCCCCTCCAGGGCTACTCGACCAGCATGAAGACGGCGGATCTCGATACGCGCCCTCCGGGCGCTACTCGATCAGCATGAGCACGACGCAGGGCAGAGCGCGCGATCGAGAATCGCGCGCCAGCGATTCGAGACAGCGCGACGCGACCCGCCCCACAGAACGCACCACACGCCCGAGCCGACCGCGCCGAGCCGCACAGGGGGCGGCTCGGAAGTGAGCACCGCCAGCCGCGGAGCGGCGTATCGAGACCCCGAGTTCGCCGGACGGTGGATCTCGATACGCGCCCTCCGGGCGCTACTCGATCAGCATTGAGGTCGCGCCCTGCGGGCGTCCGCTGCCAGCACGCAGGAGCGGCGCGCTTGCCGACCGCGCGCCCGTTCGCCTACGCTGGCCCGTGGCTTTGTGAACGGTCACATGGCCCTCAGCGAGGAGTGCAATGGACCAGCGACGGCCCCCCGCCGAGGCGATCACGAGCGGCGCGACCGCCCTCGGGATCGAGCTCGGCTCCACCCGCATCAAGGCCTGTCTCGTCGACGCGGCCGACCCCTCCGTGGTCCTCGCCGTCGGCAGCCACGAGTGGGAGAACCAGCTCGTCGACCGCCGCTGGACGTACTCGCTCGACGCCGTGCACGAGGGGCTCCGGGCCGCCTACGCCGACCTCGTCGCCGACGCCGAGAAGCGCCACGGCGCGCGCCTCACCACGGTCGGTGCGCTCGGCGTCTCCGCGATGATGCACGGTTACCTCGCCTTCGACGAGGCCGGCGAGCTGCTCGTCCCGTTCCGCACCTGGCGCAACACCAGCACCGGCCCCGCGTCGGCCGAGCTGACCGAGCTGTTCGGTGCGAACATCCCACTGCGCTGGTCGCTCGCCCACCTGCACCAGGCGGTCCTCGACTCCGAGCCGCACGTCGAGAGGATCGACTTCCTCACCACCCTCGCCGGCTACGTGCACTGGCGCCTCACCGGCGAGAAGGTCCTCGGAGTCGGCGACGCCTCCGGCATGGTCCCCACCGACCCGGCGACCCGCGACTACGACGAGACCGTCCTCGAGCGCTACGACGCCCGCGTCGCCGGCACCCTGCCGCCGCTGCGTGAGCTGCTGCCGACGGTCCTCCCCGCGGGCGCCGCGGCCGGCGAGCTCACCGCCGAGGGCGCGCTCCTGCTCGACCCGACCGGCGCACTCCAGGCCGGCGTCCCGTTCTGCCCGCCCGAGGGCGACGCCGGCACCGGCATGGTCGCCACCAACTCCGTCGCCCCGCGCACCGGCAACGTCAGCGCCGGCACGAGCATCTTCGCGATGGTCGTCCTGGAGCGCCCGCTCGAGAGCGTGCACCACGAGCTCGACCTGGTCGCCACTCCGGCCGGCGACCTCGTCGCGATGGTGCACTGCAACAACGGCGCGAGCGAGCTCGCCACCTGGGTCGGCCTGTTCTCGCGGTTCGCCGCGGCCTCGGGCGGCCCCTCCGACAGCGACGCCGTCTACGGCACCCTCTTCGCGGAGGCGCTCGCCGGCGAGGCCGACGCGGGCGGGCTCCTCGCCTACAACCACCTCGCGGGCGAGCCGATCGCCGGACTCGTCGAGGGCCGCCCGCTCGTGGTGCGCACCCCCGACTCCCGCCTCACGCTGGCCAACTTCATGCGCGCGCAGCTCTACGGCGTGTTCGGCACGCTCGCGCTCGGCATGCGCGTGCTGGCCGGCGAGGGCGTCGTGATCGACGAGATGTTCGCGCACGGCGGCATGTTCCGCACGGCCGGAGTCGCCCAGCGCTTCCTCGCCGGAGCGCTCGACGCCCCCGTCTCGGTCGCCGCGACCGCCTCCGAGGGCGGCCCCTGGGGCATGGCGGTGCTCGCCGCCTTCCGCCTGCAGGAGGGGACGACCCTCGACTCCTACCTGACCGAGCAGGTCTTCGGCGACGCCGGCTTCGAGACGGTGGCGCCCGACAGCGCCGACGTCGCCGGCTTCACCGCCTACCTCGAGCGCTACCGCGCCGGCCTCGCCGTCGAGCAGACGGCCGTCGACACCCTCACCACGCAAGGAGACACCGCATGACCGACAGCACGACCGCTGCGCCCACCGGGTTCGGCCCCGAGGTCGAGGCGGCGATCGCCCGCGTCCGCGAGGACGTCGCCCGCCTGCACGCCGAGCTCGTCCGCTACGGCCTCGTCATCTGGACCGGCGGCAACATCTCCGGCCGCGTACCCGGCGCCGACCTGTTCGTGATCAAGCCGAGCGGCGTCTCCTACGACGACCTCGCGCCCGAGAACATGATCCTCTGCGACCTCGACGGCACCGTCGTCCCGGGCAGCCTCGGGTCCGAGCGCAGCCCCTCCAGCGACACCGCCGCGCACGCCTACGTCTACCGCGAGATGCCCGAGGTCGGCGGCCAGGTGCACACGCACTCCACCTACGCCACCGCCTGGGCGGCCCGCGCCGAGGCAATCCCCTGCGTGATCACCGCGATGGCGGACGAGTTCGGCGGCGAGATCCCGCTCGGCCCGTTCGCGATCATCGGCGACGACTCGATCGGCCGCGGCGTCGTCTCGACGCTCACCGGGCACCGCTCGCGCGCCGTCCTGATGCAGAACCACGGCGTCTTCACCATCGGCAAGGACGCGAAGGACGCCGTCAAGGCCGCGGTGATGACCGAGGACGTCGCCCGCACCGTGCACATCGCGCGGCAGGGCGGCGAGCTCGTCCCCATCCCGCAGGAGTCGATCGACGCCCTGTTCGACCGCTACCAGAACGTCTACGGACAGAACCCCACCGGAGCACTCGCATGACCCGCAGCATCATCCCCGACCTCGCGACCCGCACCGTCTGGTTCCTCACCGGCAGCCAGGACCTCTACGGCGAGGACACCCTCCGCCAGGTCGCCGAGCAGTCGCAGGCCGTCGTCGCGCAGCTGAACGAGTCCAGCGACATCCCCGTCACGATCGAGTGGAAGCCGGTGCTGAAGAGCTCCGACGCGATCCGCCGCACGATGATCGAGGCGAACTCCGACGACTCCGTCGTGGGCGTCATCACCTGGATGCACACCTTCAGCCCCTCGAAGATGTGGATCCACGGCTTCGACGCGCTCGCCAAGCCGCTGCTGCACTTCCACACCCAGGCGAACGTGGCCCTGCCGTGGCAGGACATCGACTTCGACTTCATGAACCTCAACCAGGCCGCGCACGGCGACCGCGAGCACGGCTACATCCTCAGCCGGATGAGCGTGCCGCGGAAGACAGTCGTCGGCCACGCCAGCGACGCCCGCGTCACCGAGTCGATCGGCATCTGGTCGCGCGCCGCGGCCGGCTGGTCGGCGTCGCAGAGCATGAAGGTCGCCCGCTTCGGCGACAACATGCGCAACGTCGCCGTCACCGAGGGCGACAAGACCGAGGCCGAGATCCGCCTCGGCGTCAGCGTCAACACCTGGGGCGTGAACGAGCTCGTCGAGCGCGTGGACGCCGCGACGGACGCCGACATCGACGCGCTGGTCGCGGAGTACGTCGAGAGCTACGACGTGGTGCCCGAGCTGCTCCCCGGCGGCGAGCGCCACGAGTCGCTCCGCTACGGGGCGGCGGTCGAGATCGGCCTGCGCTCCTTCCTGGAGGAGGGCGGCTTCGAGGCGTTCACCGACAGCTTCGAGGACCTCGGCGGGCTGCGTCAGCTCCCGGGCCTCGCCGTGCAGCGCCTGATGGCCGACGGCTACGGCTTCGGCGGCGAGGGCGACTGGAAGACCGCCGTCCTCATCCGCATCGCCGCGGTGATGGGCGCCGGCCTGCCCGGCGGCACCAGCCTGATGGAGGACTACACCTACGACATGACGCCCGGCGAGGAGCTCATCCTCGGCGCGCACATGCTCGAGGTGTCGCCGTCGCTGTCGTCGAAGCGCGCGTCGCTCGAGATCCACCCGCTGGGCATCGGCGGCCGTGAGGACCCGGTGCGCCTGGTCTTCACCGCCGACGCCGGCGACGCGGTCGTCGTCGCGCTGAGCGACGTGCGCGAGCGCTTCCGCCTGGTCGCGAACAAGGTGACCACCGTCGAGCCGCCGCAGACGCTGCCGCACCTGCCGGTCGGCCGTGCCGTCTGGCAGCCCGCCCCCGACTTCGGCACCAGCGCCGCGGCCTGGATCACGGCCGGCGCCGCGCACCACACCGTCATGACGACGCAGATCGGCCTGGAGGCGTGGGAGGACTTCGCCCGCATCGCCGGCGTCGAGCTCCTCGTCATCGACGAGTCGACCACCCTCCGCGGCTTCGAGGCCGACATCCGCTCGAACGCGGCGTACTACCGCCTGGCGCAGGGGCTGTAGGGACACTGCACGACCGACGGCCGGCTCCCCGCGGGGGGCCGGCCGTTCGTGTGTCTGCGACGGCTCGCGCCAGACGCGGTCGGCCGATGCTCGGCTGGTACCGTCATCGCAACAGTTCAGCCCGCCCGGTGCATCCGGTGCGGGCTGGATCTCTTTCCGGGGGCGGAACGGGACACCCGCAATGGTGACGAGACGGACCGAGAGGCAGACCGGGAGCCTCGAGGAGGAGCGAGCTCGACGCCGTGCCTCCATCGATCGCGCGATCCACAGCTCCACATCGGCGGGACTCCGCACGAGCGAGGCGTTCCGCGCAGATGCGGAGGAGTACGTCTCCGGGACGATCGACGAGGACGAGCTGGTCCGGCGGACCCGCGCGCGCTACGGCCTCGCCTGATCTCGTGCGACCCCTGCTGGTCGAGTAGCCGCGGAGCGGCGTATCGAGACCCGGCGTCGTCGAGAGGGCGGGTCTGCCGGCCCCGTGTCCTGATGACGGTGGATCTCGATACGCCGGCTGCGCCGGCTACTCGATCAGCATGAAGGACCCGCTGCGCGGGCTGCTCCGTCCGCAGTGAGCCTGCGGCGCTGCAGAACATCAGCTGAGAAGGGGTGGCCTCCGCTGTCAGGCGACGCCCCCTGCTCTCAGCTGATGTTGTGCGGACCCCTTGCTGGTCGAGTAGCCGCAGAGCGGCGTATCGAGACCCGACATGGTCAGCAGGGCGGGACTGCAGACCCAGCTCTCGGTGACGGCGGACCCAGTGGAAGAGACCCCCGCAAACATGCTGGTCGAGTAGCCGCGGAGCGGCGTATCGAGACCCACCCACCGACAGCACGGTGGGTCCGCAGACCGCGCTCTCGGCGACGGTGGATCTCGATACGCCCGCTGCGCGGGCTACTCGATCAGCATGAAGGGCCTGCGGCGCTGCACAACATCAGCTGAGAAGGGATGGCCTCCGCTGTCAGGCGATGCCCCCTGCTCTCAGCTGATGTTGTGCGCGCCCCTTGCTGGTCGAGTAGCCGCGGAGCGGCGTATCGAGACCCGACGTCGCCAGCACGGCGGGGCTGCAGACCGACGTCTCGGCGACGGTGGATCTCGATACGTCCGCTTCGCGGGCTACTCGATCAGCATGGGGTGGCCCGCGACGCGGGCTACTCCATCAGCATGGAAGAGGGGCGCGGCGTCAGCCGCTCGATCGCCCCGCTCAGCGGGAGGTGGAGAAGGCCGCGTCGAAGGCGTCGGCCGGGGGCGTGATCGCGTTGAGCTTGCGGACGAAGGCGAGGGCCTCGGGGGCGCCGTCGAGGCGGTCCATGCCGGCGTCCTCCCACTCGACGCTGGTCGGGCCGGTGTAGCCGATCGCGTTGAGGGCGCGGAAGACGGGCTCCCACGGGACGGCGCCGTGGCCGGTCGAGACGAAGGTCCAGCCGCGGCGCGGGTTGGCCCAGGGCAGATGCGAGCCGAGGACGCCGTTGCGGCCGTCGAGGTTGGCGATCGACTCCTTCACGTGCACGTGGAAGATGTGCTCGGCGAAGTCGAGGATGAACGCGACGCTGTCGAGCTGCTGCCAGACGAAGTGCGACGGGTCGAAGTTGAAGCCGAAGGACGTCCGGTGGCCGATCGCCTCGAGGGTGCGCTTGGCGGTCCAGTAGTCGTAGGCGATCTCGCTCGGGTGCACCTCGAGGCCGTAGCGGACGCCGACCTCCTCGAAGACGTCGAGGATCGGGTTGAAGCGGTCGGCGAAGTCCTGGTAGCCGGCGGCGATCCACTCGTCGGACGCGGGCGGGAACATCGCCACGCCCTTCCAGATCGACGAGCCGGAGAAGCCGTTGACCTGCTTCACGCCGAGCGCGGCGGCGAAGCGGGCGGTGTCCTTGAGGTCCTGCGCGGCCCGCTGGCGGACGCCCTCGGGGTCGCCGTCGCCCCAGACGCGGTCGCTGAGGATGTCGCGGTGGCGTGCGTCGATCGGGTCGTCGCAGACGGCCTGGCCGGTGAGGTGGTTCGAGATCGCGAAGACCTGGAGGCCGTTCTTCTCGAGGATGTCCTTCCGGCTCTGCACGTACTCCGCGTCGTCCCAGCGGGCGACGTCGATGTGGTCGCCCCAGCAGGCGATCTCGAGGCCGTCGTAGCCCCACTCGCCGGCGAGACGGGCCACCTCCTCGAACGGGAGGTCTGCCCACTGGCCGGTGAAGAGGGTGATCGGTCGCGTCATCGCGGAGTCCTTACTCTCGACTCCCGTGCGCCGTCGCACCGGGAGAGGTAATTTGAAGTTCCAGGCAACATATCAGGCGCTCCCTCGAGCCCGAAAGGAACCGATCATCTCCTCGATCGACAGCGCATCGTCGCGCACCGACCTCCTCGTCACCGCCACCGCCGCTCCCACCTGGGAGGAGGGGCTGATCGTCGGCAGCGGCCGCGTCGGCGCCGTCGTCCACGGGCCGGCCGACGCGCTCACCGTGTCCCTGGCGCACGAGCGCTACTTCCTGCCCGTCAACGCGCGACCCGCCGCACCCGATCTCGCCGGGGTGCGCGAGGAGCTGCGCAGCGCCCTGCTGGCCGGCGACGCCGAGGCGGCGAGCGAGGCGCTGACCCGCGGCGCGCGCTCCAGCGGCTACGACGGCGGACTGATCTGGACCGATCCGCTCGGGATCTGCGCGACCGTCTCGATCCGCACGGCCGGCGGCGTCGCGTCGAGCCGCCGCCTGATCGACCCGCTGCTGGGCGAGGTCGCGGTCGAGTGGACCGACCTCGACGGCGGGCGGCACGCGGTGCGGCTGATCGCCCCACACGGCGGCGAGAGCGTCCGGCTGTCCGTGGAGTCCGACCGCGACGGCGAGAGCGTCGTCGAGCTCGGGCTGGGCGCGGGCGATGCGACCTCGTTCGACACCGGGGTCCCGGACGCGTCGGCGGTCGTCGAGGCGAGCGTCGAGGGCGGAGCGGTCGGGCGGCTCGTGGCCCTGGCCGGCACCGGCAGCGCGGAGACCGGGGGCGAGCGCGTCCGCGCGGTCGTCACCGCCGCCAGCGGGGCGCCGTGGCAGGTGGAGGGAGACGTCACGCGCTCCGTCGCGCCCGTCGCGGCCTGCGCGGCCCGGCTCCTCCGCCTCGACCTCTCGCTGTCCGGCGAGGAGCCGGTGGCGGACGGCCTATCGTGGACCGACCTGCGCGCGGCGCAGCGCGACGGCCACGGCCGCCTCGTCGGCGCCTCCGCGCTCGACCTAGGGGGCGCCTCCTCCGCCGTGCTCACCGAGGACCTCTGGGACGAGGCCCGCGCCGGCGACGAGGGCGCGCGCCGCCGCGTCGTCGAGCTCGCGTACCTGAGCGGCCGGGCGAACATCGTCGCCTCGACCGGTGAGCTGCCGCCGACGCTGCAGGGCGTCTGGCAGGGCACCTGGCGGCCGGCCTGGTCGGCCGACTACACGCTCAACGGCAACGTGCAGAACGGGGCGATGGCGGGGATGATCCCGACCGGCACGCCCGAGCTGGCGCTGTCGATCCTGGAGCTGGTGCTGCCGCACCTCGACGACTACCGCGAGAACGCGCGCCTGGTCTACGGGGCGGAGGGGATGCTGCTGCCGTCGCGGATGTCGACGCACGGCCGCGCGGACCACTTCGCGGCGAGCTACCCGCACCTGTTCTGGACCGGCTGCGGCGGCTGGGTGCTGCGCCTCGCCGCCGACGCCGTCGGCGCGACGGGCGACCGCGGGATCGTGGACGACCGGCTGTGGGAGCTGGCCGAGGGCGTGCTCCGCTTCGCCGAGACCGGGACGACCGTGGTCGACGGGGTGCGGCGGATCGTGCCCTCCTACTCCCCCGAGAACACGCCGGGCGGGGCGCGCTCCCCGCTGGCCGTCGACGCGACGATCGACGTCGCGGTGCTGCGGGACGCCGCCCGGGCGACCGCGCTGCTCGGGCGGGCCCGCGGCGACGACTCGCTCGACGAGCGCTGGGCGCGCGTGGTCGCCGAGCTGCCGGAGTACCGCGTGGCGGAGGACGGCACGCTCGCGGAGTGGATCGATCCGCGGTTCTCGGAGGAGATCGCGCACCGGCACGCCTCGCAGCTGTACCCGCTCTGGTACGGGGGCGATGCGGCGTTCGAGGGCGACGGTCCGGCTGCGGTGCGGCTGCGGGCCGCCGCGGCGGCGACGGTGGCGGCGAAGATCGCGTGGCGGGCCGAGGCGCCGACCGCTCCCCCGGGGCGGATGGAGATGGCGTTCGGGCTGGTGCAGGTCGGCACGGCGGCCGCGGCGCTGGGGGATGCGGAGTCGGCGCTGACCTGCGCGGAGTGGCTCGCGGTCGAGCACTGGTCGCCGACGCTGACGACCCGGCACGACGCGGGGCGCATCTTCAACCTCGACGCGAGCGGCGGGCTGCCGGGACTGGTGGCGGCGATGCTGCTCGGGTCGGACGACGGGTCGCTGACGGTGCTCCCGGCGCTGCCGTCGGTGTGGGCGCGCGGTGCGGTGACGGGGCTCCGGGCGCGCGGCGGGCTGGTCGTGGACCGGCTGGAGTGGGAGCCGGGGCGGGCGTCGCTGTGGGTGCGGCGGGTGCCGGGCGTGGAGTGGCTGGCGCCGGCGGGCGGGACGCGGCTGCGGACGCTCCGCGGCGCGGTGCTGCGGGTCGACGGGCGCGAGGTGTCGGGCGGGCTGCCGATCGGCGCGCAGGCGGTGCGCGTGGACGTGGAGTGGCGCGGCTGAGGGTGCGGGGGTGAACTCCGGCACGCGGAACACGCCTCGGCACGCCGAAACAGACGGATTCAGCGAGCCGGATGCGGAACCGCGAGCCGAAGATCGGCCGGAGGTCAGCCGCGGCGACCTCCGGCACGCGGAACACGCCTCGGCGCGCTGAGACACGCGGATCCAGCGAGCTGGACGCGGAACCGCGAGCCGGAGATCGGCCGGAGGTCAGCCGGGGGACGTCCGGCACGTGGAACACGCCTGGGCACGTGAGAACAGGCGGATTCAGCGAGCCGGGGATGAATCCGCGAGCCGGAGGTCAGCCGCGGTGACCTCCGGCACGCGAAACACTCCTCGGCGCGCGGAAACGGGCGGATCCAGCGAGCCGAGCATGAATCCGCGAGCCGGAGGTCCGCCGGGGTGACCTCCGGCACGTGAAACACGCCTCGGCACGCGGGAACAGCCGGATCCGGCGAGCCGGAGGCGGTTCCGCGAGCCGGAGGTTCCGCGAGAGGTGCCGCCGCACGCCGCCCGCCGTCAGGCGCCCACCCGCCCGTAGCGGTCGTAGATGCGGTTGCGGGACGCCAGCTCGGCCGGGGGCAGGCGCTGGGCGTCGGCGATCTCGTAGACGCCGAAGGTGTCGCGCAGGCGCGAGGACGGGTCGACCTCGACGAAGGTGCACCAGGGCAGCCAGTGGTGGTGGCTGCGCAACGTCTGGCTCGCGAAGTCGCCGCTCTCGTGGCCGAGGCCGGGCATCGCGTAGCCGACGCTGCCGTCGACGTCGGTCGACTGCCGGGTGTTGCGGTGCAGGAACTCGGCGACGTCGCGGTAGTGGTCGTCGCCGGTGATCAGGAACAGCCGGTAGTAGCTGTACGAGCAGGCCGCCAGGTACACGTCGGCCCCGCCGCCGAGGGTGATGATGCTCTGGCCGCTGATCGAGTAGCGGTTGAACGGATGCGCCCAGGGCACGACCACCGGGAAGGACCAGGCGTAGGTCCAGGTCTCGGTGTAGTCGGCGGCGCGGACGGCGCCCTCCAGCCAGCGGTGCTCCTCGGTCAGGTCGTAGAGCGCGAGGAAGCCGAACAGGCCGTAGATGCCGGCCTCCTTGTCCTGGATGTCGGCGTTGTCGCAGGTGCCGCCGCGGTACTCCAGGGTGCGGTGGATGTTCGCGAACGACCACTCACCGGCGCGCACCGCGGACTCGCGGTAGCGCGCCTCCCCCGTCACCAGGTGCAGCTGGACGAGGAAGCGGATGACGCTCGGAGTGTTCGAGCGCGAGTCCATCCGCACCGAGCCGTCCGCGTTGTAGGCGCGGTGGAAGCTGCCGTCGGCGTCCTGCACCTCGAGCAGCCAGTCGGCCGTCCGCCGGCAGAACTCGAGCCAGACCGTCCGCTCGTCGCCGAGGCCGCGCAGGTGCAGGTAGGCGTCGAGGATCGCCTCGACGCCGTCGGCCAGCATCCGCAGGTAGTGCGGGTACGGCTCGAAGCCGCCGAGGGAGGGGTTGAAGCACATCCGCGGCGGGCCGGACTCGGGCAGGGCCGTCCGCGCCCAGAAGTCGACGATGCCGACGCCCTGCTCGAACGCCTCGGGCACGCCCTCGCGGTCGCCGTAGCGCAGCAGCTGGTAGCCGATGCCCGGCTGCTGCCCGACGAAGCCGAACTGGAACGAGACGCTCGAGACGTCCAGGTCCGGCAGCTGGCAGGCGAACGGCAGGCCCCAGGCGTCGCCGTAGCGGCGGGTGAGCCGCTGCAGGATCGCCATGCCGTGGTGGAAGTGCCGCTCGTTGTCGACCTCGAACAGGTCGTCGCGCAGGCGCGCGTAGGCGCTGCGCCAGGTGGCGCGCATCATCGTCGCGAAGTCGTCGTGGCGGCCGAGGTCGACGGCCACCGCGTAGCGCTGGCGGAAGCCGACCTCGACCGGGTGGTTGACCCGCTGCAGGGACTTCGGCGCCGCGTCGTAGTCGAGGCCGGAGTAGGGGTTGTCGACCGGGCGCTCGCCGTCGGCGCCGGGGTAGACGTAGTCGATCGACAGGCCGGCGGGCTCCTCGTCGAGCGGCGTCCGCACGCCGAAGCCGTAGTACAGGTAGTTCAGCGTGGTGCCCTGCGGGCGGCTCAGGCCGATCGAGCCGACCGTGCACTCCGGGTCGGTGAAGTTCTCCGAGCGCACCACGTCCAGGCGCGGCAGCGTGACGTCGGCCGCCCAGCGCGAGAGCGCCACGGTCTCGCCGGTGGCGAGGCTCTGCGCGGCGAACAGCGGCAGCGCGTAGTGGGTCTCGGTGCGCCAGAAGTACTCGCTGCCGGGGTCGCGGCCCATCGCGTCGGCCGGGCCGAAGGCGTTGTCGCGGTACCAGGCGCCGGGCGCGAAGCACTCGTAGTCGCGCAGGTCGGCGGACCCGGTCAGCCCGAGCGAGATCGCCGTCGAGAAGCCGAGGTCGCCGCCGGCCGCGAGCACCTCGACCTCGCGGTGCACGGAGAAGCCCGCGCCCGTGACGCGCCAGACGTCGGTGACGGCGAAGGACGAGCCCGAGCGCGCGGTGATCGTGCCTGTGGCGGTGAGCGCGCCGTCCGCGATCGAGACGTCGTCGTAGGGCGCGCCGGAGTACTCGCTGATCGCGGTGACGGTCTTCACCGTGACGCGCAGCGGGCGGTCATTGGCGTAGAGGACGTGCTCTCCCGCGAGCACCTCGAGGCCGCCCACGCGGGCGCGCAGGGTGTAGTCGCCGGAGCGGAGTTCCACGGTGGTTCCTTCCTGGAGGGTCATGTCAGTGCTTCTCGTCCGCGGGGCTGGTCGACTCCGCCGGCCCCGGCTCGTCCTCGAGCCGCCGCGCGCCCGGATCGAAGCGCCGCGAGCCCGGCCGGAACAGCAGCGCGACGCCGCCCTCGACGAGCGCCGCGACGAGCAGGAGGATCGCGAACGGGATCAGCGAGATCTCGGCCCACGCGCCCATCACCGGCATCACCAGGCCGGCCGCGGTGAAGCTGACCGTGCCGAGGATCGCGGTGACGCTGCCCGCCTCGCTCGACGGGCCCTGGAGCGAGAGGTACTGCACCGGCGCGAAGCCGAGCGAGCGCCCCGCGAGCGCGAAGGTCAGCGCGCCGACGACGACCAGCAGCGGCTGCGTCCCGGTGAGGGCGAGCACCGCGACCACCACGGCGCCGACACCCGTGACGATCGCCGACGCGAACATCGCGAACCGGGGACCGAACCGCGGCACGATCACCCGGCCGGTCGTCTGCCCGACCGCGATCGTCACGAGCGAGGTGACCAGGAACAGCAGCCCGTAGAGGTCCGGCCCCACCGCGTAGACGTTGGTGTAGAGGAACGGCGCCGTCGCCAGGTAGGCGAAGCCGACCGACCAGCCGGCGGCGGACGCGGCGGCGAGCGCCAGCACCCGCGGCCGCCTCAGCATCCCGAACGAGTTCCGCAGCGACGGGCCGAGCCCGCCCTGGTGCCGCCGCTCGCGGGGCAGCGTCTCGGGCAGCACCAGCAGCGCGATCACGGTGGCGAGCGCTCCCCAGGCGGCGACCGCGAGGAAGGAGCCGCGCCAGTCGATCACCTTGGTCAGCTGCGCGCCGACGGAGGGCACCAGGATCGGGAAGACCGAGACGATCACGGCGAGGTTCGCGAGCATCGTCACGAGCCGCTTGCCGCTGTAGAGGTCGCGGACGATCGCGGTGACGACCACGCCGGCCGCGGTGCAGGCGGCGCCCTGGACGAAGCGGGCCGAGAGCAGCACCGCCGTGTCCGAGGTCATCGCCGCGACGAGGCTCGCCGCGATGTGCAGGGCCGCCGAGACGCCGAGCGGCCACTTGCGGCCGACCGCGTCGCTGAGCGGACCGGAGATCAGCTGGCCGGCCGCGAAGCCGAAGGTCGCGCCGGTGACGACCAGCTGGGCGGTCGCGACCGAGACGCCGAGGTCGTCCTGCAGCGTCGGCAGGAAGGGCAGCACCAGGTCGATGGTGAGCGGCCCGAAGCCGACCAGCATCGCGAAGATCGGCAGCAGCAGCCGGCCGCGGGGCATCGCGCGAGTGGCGGAAGCGGTGGTGGTGGAGGCGGTCATGAGCGCGGAGCGCAGGTCACGGAGGGGGTCCTGTCCATCAGCTCCCGGCCGAGACCGGGAAGTAGAGCGAGAAGGGTTCGTCGACGACCTCGTGCAGAGGCCGGAAGCGGATCGCGGCGGGCTGGCCGAAGGTGCGGTAGCCGCGGAGCCACTGGGTCCACTGCCGCTCGTTGTCGGGGGCGAGCAGCGCGGGAGCGTCCTCGAGGCGGCCGCGGAGGCTCACCTCGCGGTCGACGAGGCCGGCCAGCACGACCGGCCCCTCGACGAACGCGACGGTGCCGGGCTCGTCCGGGATCGGCACGGCGCGGATCTCGGTGCCGAAGGCGAGGTCGACGCCGGTGCGGCCTCCGGGGTGCGTCAGCAGGAGCGCGCCGTCGAGGCGCTCGACGTGCGCGGAGTCGCCCGCGACGCCCGGCTCGCCGACGGTCCACTCCGGCACCCGGATCCGCACCTGCAGCGCGACCCCCTCCGCCGACTCCACCTCGATGCGGATCCGCGAGGCGGAGGGCCGATGCGCGTCGCCCGCGGCCCCCGCGTTCGCGTCCGGGCCCACGTAGCCGGCGTTGTCGAGCACCTCGACCCGCACGGCCGCCTCGCCCGCGGCGGTCGCCACGCGGACGCTCGCGTCGACGTGCTGCGCGATCGTCAGCTCGGCGTCGCCGCCGCGGTAGAAGACGAGCCCGGAGTGGCGGGTGTGCGCCTGCACCAGCGTGCCGTGGCAGCACCAGAAGTCCTCGGTCGGGCTGCCCCAGTCCTTGCGGGCGCCGCCCTCCAGCGGGAGGAAGTAGGCGACCATCCCGGTCCTCGGGTTCTGCTGGGCGAGCAGGCCGTTCCAGAGGTTGCGCTCGATGTAGTCGGCGTAGGCGAGCTCGCCGGTCCAGCGCAGCAGCACGTCGGCCAGCCGGATCATGTTGTAGACCGTGCAGTGCTCCTGCGTCTTCTCACCGCGGCGGGCGGCGAACTCGAACGGCGGCGTCCAGATCTCGCCCGAGGTCTGGCCGCCGGTGCAGAAGGTGCCGCGGAGGACGACCGCCTGCTCCCAGTAGGCCTCGACGATCCGCCGCCAGCGCTCGTCGCCGGTGACCTCGTAGGCGCGGGCGGCGCCGAGCACCTCGGGGATCGTGGTGTTGGCGTGCATGTTGGTGAGCACGTCGCGGCCCGCGAGCAGGCCCTCGAAGAGCGAGCGGCGGTCGTAGCGCTCGAGCAGCTCCGCGTAGACGGGGTCGCCGGTGATCGCGAGGAGGTCGGCCCAGACCTCGAGCATGCCGCCGGTCTCGACCTCGAGGATCTCCTGGAACGCGTCGTCGTCGAAGCCGCGGACCCACTCCAGCAGCGGGGTCGTCGCCGCCCGGGCCATCCGGAGCGCCCGCTCGTCGCCGAGGTCGAGGTGCAGGTCGACCAGGCCCATCAGCAGCTTGTGCATCGCGTACTGCGGCGCCCAGATCGGGCGGCCGGTCGCCAGGCGGTCGAGGTAGCCGCGCGGGATCGCCCAGATCCAGCCGCCGCCGTTCTCCTCCTGGCAGCGCTCGAGGCCGTCGAGCACGGAGTCGATCCGGACGCGGAGCAGCGGGTCGCCGGTGACCGCGACCTCGCGCGCCGCGGCGGAGAGCCAGTGGCCGAGGAAGTGGCCGCGCAGCTGCGAGCCCGGCGTCTCCCAGCCCCAGTGCCGGTCGAGACCGCGGGCCTCGCGCGACTCCTGGGACGGGTGCAGGTGCCAGCCCTGGTCGCCGATCCCGGCCTCGATGCGGAAGTTCTGCAGCAGCCCCTCGTCGGTCAGCGAGAGCAGGTAGTCGCGGTTGAGCCGCCGCCGGGCGTCGAGCACCCCGCGCTCCAGGCGGGACTCGTGCGGGGCCGGGTGGGTCAGCGGCATGGATGCTCCTCGGCGGTGAGTGATCGGGGTGGGTGGATCGAAGCGGGGTGGATCTGCAGTGAGCGGGACGACGACGGGATCGCCGGTGGTCGAGATCGATCTCTCACTGTACTCAGACCAGGATCGACGGTAGGAATGTCATCATGCAATCCCCGAGAGTGATCCATCTCGTCGCCGATGACGTGTCCGCCCTCCTCACTCAGTCGGGAGGTGACCTGCCCGTCCTGCTGCACTGGGGTCCGCGGATCGACGCGAGCGACGACGACCTCGCCGGTTTCGCAAGAACTCCCGAGAGGACGGGGATGGACGGCGGTTCCGACGTGCCCTACGAGCCCGGGATCCTGCCCGAGCACTCCTTCGGCTGGGCCGGTCTGCCCGGCCTCCGGGTGCACCGCGAGGGCGCCGGCTGGTCGCCGCGGCTCACCGTGGACGCCGTCTCGGTGGACGGCGAGGCCCTCGCGGAGGGCGCCGTCGTGCAGCCCGGGAGCGCCGCCGTCACGGTCGAGGCGCACGACGCGCAGGCCGGAATCGGGGTCGTGCTGGAGATCGTTCTCTCACCCGCCGGACTGCTCCGGACCCGCGTCTCCGTCCGGAATGACGGCACCGGGCACCTCGAGGTGATCGGCGCCGACCCCGCCCTCCGGATCCCCACCGAGGCCCGCGAGATCCTGGACTTCTCCGGCCGCTGGGGCACCGAGAAGATCCCGCAGCGCCACCCCGTCGTCACCGGCAGCCACTCGCGCTCCTCGCGGCGCGGCCGCACGGGTCTGGACGCGACGACGGTCGTCGCGATCGGCACCCCCGGCTTCGACGCCGCCGACGGCAAGGTCTGGCTCTGCCACGTCGGCATCGGCGGCAACCACGAGCACGCCGTCGAGCGCGGCGACGGCTGGCTCGCCTTCCGCGGCGGCGAGCTGCTCCTGCCCGGCGAGGTGCGCCTCGCGAGCGGCGAGAGCTACTCCTCCCCCTGGATCTCCGGCAGCTTCGGCCACGGCCTCGACGCCGCCGCCGCCCGCTTCCACGCCTACCTCCGCGGAGTCTCGCGCTCCTCGCTCCGCCCGCGCCCGGTCACCCTCAACGTCTGGGAGGCGGTGTACTTCGAGCAGGACTTCGCGACCCTCGCCGAGCTGGCCGACCGCGCCGCCGCCCTGGGGGTCGAGCGCTACGTGCTCGACGACGGCTGGTTCCTCGGCCGCAGCGACGACCGCGCGGGCCTCGGCGACTGGACGCCCGACCCCGTCTCCTGGCCGGACGGCCTCCTCCCCCTCGCCGAGCACGTCCGCGGCCGGGGCATGGAGTTCGGCCTCTGGGTCGAGCCCGAGATGATCAACGAGGACTCCGACCTCGCCCGCGCGCACCCCGACTGGATCCTGCGCGCCCGGGAGGAGCTGCCGCCGCGCTTCCGGTTCCAGCAGGTGCTCGACCTGACCAACCCGGACGCGTTCGCGCACATCCTCGGTGTGCTCGACGGGCTGGTCGCCGACCTCGGCGTCGCGTACCTGAAGTGGGATCACAACCGCGATCTGATCGATGCGGGGCACCCGGCCACCGGCACCGCCGCTGTGCACGAGCAGACGCTCGCGCTCTACCGGCTGATCGACGAGCTGCGCGAGCGGCACCCCGAGCTCGAGATCGAGAGCTGCGCCTCCGGCGGCGGCCGCGTCGACCTCGGGATCCTCGAGCGCACCGACCGCGTGCACACCTCCGACAACCAGGACCCGCTGGACCGCTCGCGGATGCTGCGCTGGACCGGGCTGCTCGTGCCGCCGGAGATGCTCGGCTCGCACGTCGCCTCGCCGGTCAACTCCGTCACCGGCCGCACCAGCGACCTGCACACCCGCTGCGCCATCGCCTTCCTCGGCCACTTCGGCCTCGAGTGGGACCTCCGCGAGCTGGACGCCGAGGAGAAGCCGGTGCTGGCCGGCTGGATCGCGGCGTACCGCGAGCACCGCGGGCTCATCGCCACCGGGCGGGTCGTCGGCGGCGGCGACTCCGATCCCGACGCGCCGTCGCTGCGCGGCGTCGTCGCGACCGACGGCTCCGAGGCGCTCTACACGCTGGTCACGCCCGCGCTGACGGCGGACTCGCGCCGCCGCGTCCGCCTCCCGGGCCTGGACCCGCGGGCCCGCTACCGCGTCGAGGCCGCGCGCCCCGGCTCGCTCGGCCCGCCCTGGCAGAGCCCGCGCTGGCTGGAGGCGACCGTGCCGCTCGACTCCGACGCCCCGGCCCCCGCTTACTCGGGGAGCCTGCTGGGCGAGGCGGGCCTGGACCTGCCGACCTTCCACGCCGACCGCGCGATCGTCCTGCGGCTCGTCCGCGTCGACGCGTGAGCGCCGCCCCGACCACTGCCGACTCGCCCGCCACCACCCTGGAGCACCCCGTGAACACCACCGTCACCGTCGACCTCGACCGGCCCGGCGCCACCATCAGCAAGCACGTCTACGGCCACTTCGCCGAGCACCTCGGCCGCTGCATCTACGACGGCTTCTGGGTCGGCGAGGACTCGCCCGTCCCGAACGCCGGCGGGATCCGCCTGGACGTCGTCGAGGCCCTGCGCGCCCTCGACATCCCCAACCTCCGCTGGCCGGGCGGCTGCTTCGCCGACCGCTACCACTGGACCAACGGCATCGGCCCGCGCGAGGAGCGCCCCGGCCTGATCAACACCCAGTGGGGCGGGGTCGCCGAGGACAACTCCTTCGGCACCCACGAGTTCATGGCGCTCTGCGAGCTGCTCGGCGCCGACGCCTACATCTCCGGCAACATCGGCTCCGGCACCGTGCAGGAGATGGCCGACTGGGTCGAGTACCTCACCGGCTCGGGGAAGTCGCCGATGGCGGACCTGCGCCGCTCGCACGGCCGTGAGGAGCCGTGGACCGTCCGCTACTGGGGCCTCGGCAACGAGACCTGGGGCTGCGGCGGCAACATGCGCGCCGGCGCCTACGCCGACCTCGCCCGCCAGTTCGGCACCTTCGTGCAGAGCGGCAACGACGTGCCGCTGCACCGCATCGCGGCCGGCGCCGACGGCGCGGACACGCACTGGACGCAGACGCTGATGGAGGTGATCCCCGAGATCGAGGGGCACCCGTTCTCCTCCGTGCCGTGGGAGTCGGTCTCGGTGCACTACTACACGATCGGCGGCAGCTGGCACGCGAAGGGCAGCGCCACCGACTTCGACGCGGACACCTACTGGAGCACGATCGTCGCCGCGCAGGGCATCGAGGAGCTGCTGCGCTCGCACGCCGCCGTGATGGACGTGCACGACCCCGAGAAGAAGTACGGGATGGTGCTCGACGAGTGGGGCACCTGGTGGGACGTCGAGCCGGGCACGCACCCGGGCTTCCTCTTCCAGCAGAACACCATCCGCGACGCGATGGTCGCCGGGATCCACTTCGACGTCTTCCACGCCTTCGCCGACCGGCTCTCGATGGCGAACATCGCGCAGACCGTCAACGTGCTGCAGGCGATGCTGCTCACCGACCCCGACGGCGGCGAGATGGTGCGGACGCCCACCTACCACGTGTTCGAGATGAACAAGGGGCACCAGGACGCGACGGTGCTGCCGACCACGGTCGCCGGGCCCACCCACGCGGTCGACGGGCGCGAGATCGCGCTGGCCTCCGCCTCCGCCTCGGTGAAGGACGGGCGCGTGCTGGTCTCGATGACCAACGTCGACCTCGACGAGCCGCTGGAGATCGAGCTGTCCTTCCGCGGCGGTTCCGTGACCGGAGCGACGGGGCGGCTCCTCACCGCCGACTCGCCGCAGGCGCACAACCGGCCGGGCGACGCCGACGCGGTCAGCCCGGTCGCGCTCGAGGGGCTGGAGACCACGGCGACGGGGCTGCGGGTGACGCTGCCGCCGCACTCCTTCGCGACGGTGTCGCTGGAGCTGGCCGACGACGCGGCTGGCTCGCTCGTGGCAGGGTCGGAGGCATGACCGCCATGAGCGCTGCCGCGACACGCACCGAGGCCGCCCGCCGCCCGCCGATGGGCTGGAACAGCTGGGACTGCTTCGGCTCCTCCGTGACCGAGGACGAGGTGCTGGCCAACGCCGAGTACCTCGCCGAGCACCTGCTGCCGCACGGCTGGGACACGGTCGTCGTCGACATCCAGTGGTACGAGCCGGACCCCGGCACGAGCGACTACCAGGAGGTGTCGGAGCCGGTCCTGGACGACTGGGGCCGGCCGCAGCCCGCGGTGGGGCGCTTCCCGTCCGCCTCCGTCGCGGGCTTCACCGCGCTCGCCGCGCGCGTGCACGCCCTCGGGCTGCGCTTCGGCGTGCACCTGATGCGCGGCGTGCCCCGCCGGGCCGCCGAGCTCGCGCTGCCGGTGCTCGGCTCCGACGCGACCTGCGACGACATCGCCGACCGCGGCAACGTCTGCCCGTGGAACCCGGACAACTACGGCGTCGACATGACCGTGCCGGGCGCGCAGCAGTACTACGACTCGGTGATGGCGCAGCTGGCCTCGTGGGGCGTCGACTTCGTCAAGCTCGACGACGTGCTCTACCCGCCGATCCAGGCCGACGAGATCGCCGCGCTCTCCCGCGCGATCGACGCGACCGGCCGGCCGATGGTGCTGAGCCTCTCGCCCGGCAAGCAGCTCTCGCTGGAGAACCTCGAGCTGCTCCGCGACACGGCTCAGATGTGGCGGATCTCGGACGACTTCTGGGACGACTGGGGGCACCTGCAGGAGCAGTTCCAGCGCGCCGCGCGCTGGGCGCCGCACCAGCGGCCGGGCGCGTGGGCCGACGCCGACATGCTGCCGCTGGGCCGGATCGGCGTGCGGGCGCACGTGGGCGAGGACCGCCTCTCGCGGTTCACCCCCGCCGAGCAGCGCACGCTGGTGACGCTCTGGTGCCTGCTGCGGTCGCCGCTGATGATGGGCGGGCACCTGCCGGACACCCCGCCCGAGACGCTGGCGCTGCTGACGAACGACGACGTCCTCGCGCTGCTGTCCAGCGAGGGCAGCCGCGAGATCGTCCGCGACGGCGACCTCGTCGTCTGGAGCGCCTGGCAGGGCGACGTGCAGTGGCGCGGCGTCTTCTGGCTCGGCGACGCCCCGCGCGAGTACTCCGCGCACCTCGCCGACCTCGGCTGCACCGGCACCCCCGTCGACGCCTGGACGGGCGAGCCCCTCCCCGTCGCCGACGGCGCCGTCGCGCTGACCCTCGGGCCCCACGGCGCGCACCTGCTCCGCTTCGCCTGACCCGCCGCGCCCGCCCCGCCCCGCCCCCGCCCACTCCTCAAAAGTTGCGGTAGTCGCGCTCGACTACCGCAACTTCCGAGTTCTCGGGAGAAGTAGGGAGGGGCGCAACGCTGCCCATGCTGATCGAGTAGCGCCCGCAGGGCGCGTATCGAGATCCGCCACCGCAAGCACGCGGGGTCTCGATACGCCGCTCCGCGGCTACTCGACCAGCAAAAAAGGAAGCCGCTGCGCGGCTGCTCGGCCTGCATGCGGGACCGCTGCGCGGCCGCTCGACCAGCGTGCTGCCGCGAGTACGCAGAAGTTGCGGTAGTCGGGCGCGACTACCGCAACTTCTGAGTTCTGGGGCGGGTCAGGACTCCGTGTCGGTGAGGGCGTCGAGGCGGGCGACGTCGTCGGCCGAGAGGGGGAAGTCGACCTGGGCGTTCTCGCGGATGCGCGCGGGGGTGGTCGACTTCGGCAGCGGCAGGACGTCCTTCTCGAGCAGGTAGCGGATGCAGAGCTGCGCCACGGAGACGCCGTTCGCCTTCGCGATGTCGGCGAGGTCCGAGTTCTCGAGCAGTCCGCCGGTCGCGAGCGGCGAGTAGCCCTCGACGAGGATGCCGTTGGTGCGGCAGTAGTCGGTCGTCTCGTCCTGCGTGTTGCCGACGAACCAGCGGATCTGGTTGGCGTGCGGCTTCACGTCGGTCGCCGCGATCAGCGACTCCAGGTCGTCGACGGAGAAGTTGGAGACGCCGATGGCGCGGGCGCGGCCGGAGTCGTAGATCTCCTCCATCGCCTTCCAGGCCGCGATGTTGCCGTCGCGGTGGTCCGAGCCCATGTCCGACCACGGCCACGGCGCGTGGATCAGGTACAGGTCGACGTGCTCGAGCTCGAGCGCCGCCATCGTGGTCTCGAAGCTGTCCTTCGCGCCGGCGTGGTCCTTGACCTCGGCGGGCAGCTTCGTGGTGATGAAGACCTCGTCGCGCGGGATCCCGCTGTCGCGCAGGGCCCGGCCGACGCTCGCCTCGTTGCCGTAGCCGCGGGCGGTGTCGATGTGGCGGTAGCCGGCCTCGAGCGCCGTGGTCACCGCGTCGTAGGCGTCGGCGCCGTCCTCGATCTGCCAGGTGCCGAAGCCGATCTTCGGGATCTCGACCCCGTTGGACAGGGTGAAGGTGTCGGTCAGTGCAGGCATGTCTCTCCTCGAGAAGTCCGGCCCCGCGCGCGTCCTCGCGCCGGGGGTGCTGCTGTTCACGGTAGGCGCGCGGGGCGGCGGGCGCAGGCCCCTTGCGGAGCCGCCTCATGTTGATCGAGTAGCGCCCGCAGGGCGCGTATCGAGATCCGACGTCACCAGGAGGGTGGGTCTCGATACGCCCCTACGGGGCTACTCGACCAGCATGAAAGGGGGCGCTGCGGCCGCTCCACCGCCATGAAGGGGCGTTCCGCCTCATGTTGATCGAGTAGCGGCCGCAGGGCGCGTATCGAGATCCGACGTCACCAGGAGGGTGGGTCTCGATACGCCCCTCCGGGGCTACTCGACCAGCATGTGCGGCCGCCGCTCGGCGGCTGCTCGACCAGCATGTGCGGCCGCCGCTCGGCGGCTGCTCGACCAGCATGTGCGGCCGCCGCTCGGCGGCTGCTCGACCGGCAGGCGGTGGGTCAGCCGCGGGTCACCGACCACGGGGTGCGGAGGGCGCGCTCGGCGAGCACGCGGCGCGCGCCCGTCAGGGCGACGTCGGCGGTCTGCGCCGCGTCGGCCGCGGACGGGCCGGCGATGAGGCGCAGCGGCCCCGGGTCCACGCTGAGCGCGCCGTCCTCGCCGGTCGCCGCGAGCCGCGCCGCCTCGACGTGGAAGTGCACGGTCAGCGACTCCCCCGCGGCGATCGGCACGCGCGCGTAGCCGAGCAGCTGCGCGGCCGGCCGCACGACGGGCGAGGTCGGGTAGGCGGCGTACAGCTGCACGACCTCGACGGTGTCCTCGCCGCTGTTGCGGAGGGTGACCGCGGCGTCGAGCGCCCCGTCCACCGCCAGCACGGCCGGTGCGGACAGCGCCTCGTAGGAGATGTCCCCCCGCGTGAGCCCGAAGCCGAACGGGTGCAGCGGCGTGTTGTCGAGCGCCGTGATGCCCGGGTTCGAGAGCCCGAGCGACGGCTGCAGGTACGTCGTCGACGCCGAGGGGAGCCGCGGGATCTGCACGGGCAGGCGCCCGGTCGGCGAGACCCGCCCCGAGAGCACGCCGGCGACCGCGGCCGCCCCGTCCGCTCCGGGGAAGAACGCCTGCACGACCCCGCGCGCCGCACCGTACGCGCCGAGCGCGTAGGGCCGGCCCGAGAGCACGACGAGCACGGTCGGCACGCCGGTCGCGAGGACCGCCGCGACCAGCTCGTCCTGGGCACCCGGCAGCCGCAGGTCGGCGGCGTCGCAGCCCTCGCCCGAGGTGCCGTCGCCGAACAGCCCGGCCACGTCGCCGACGACGACCACGGCCGCATCGCTCGAGCGCGCCGTCATGACGGCCTCGGCGATCGAGGAGGTGTCCGCGGAGGTGATCGACCCGCCGGCCGCGAAGCGCACCCGCTCCTCGCCGAGCTCGGCGCGCAAGGCGCTCAGCACGGTCGGGATCTCGATCCCGAGGTCGTGCCCCGGGTGCTTCGAGAGCACGTGGTTCGGGAAGGCGTAGCAGCCGACCAGGCTGCGGAACTGGTCCGCCGCCGGACCCACCACGGCGACCGTGCCCGAGGCGAGCAGCCCACGCACGTCGTCGTCGCGCAGCAGCACGACCGACTCCTCCGCGATCCGGAGCGAGATCGCCCGGTTGCGCGCGCTGTCGAGGTCCACCGACTCTGCACCCTCGGGGACGAGCGGCCCGCCGTCGAGCAGCCCGGCCTCGAACTTGTGCCGCAGGTGCCGCTCGACGGAGCGATCCAGATCCCGCTCGTCGACGACGCCCTCGCGGATGAGGCGCGGCAGCTCGCCGTAGGCCGCGGTCTGCGGCAGCTCGACGTCCACGCCGGCGCGGATCGCCAAGCGCCCCGCGTCGGCGGTGTCGACCGCGACGTGGTGCATCGCCTGGAGGAACGGCACGGCCCAGTAGTCGGCCACGACCGTCCCCTCGAAGCCCCACTTCTCCCGCAGGATCGTGGTCAGCAGGTGCCGGCTCGCGCTGCTGGGCACGCCGTCGATGTCGGTGTACGAGGTCATCACGCTGCGCGCGCCGCCGTGCCGCAGCGCGGCCTCGAACGGCGGCAGCACGGTGTCCGCGATCTCGCGCGGCCCCATGCTCACGGGAGCGTGATTGCGGGCGCCGCGGGAGGCCGCGTAGCCGGCGAAGTGCTTGAGGGTCGCGATGATCCCCGCCGACTCGAGCCCGGCGACGTACGCGGTGCCGAGCTGCGAGACCAGGTACGGGTCCTCGCCGAGGGTCTCCTCGACGCGGCCCCAGCGGTAGTCCTTCACGACGTCGACCACGGGCGCGAGCCCCTGGTGGATGCCGAGGGCGCGCATGTCGGAGCCGATCGCCTCCGCCATCTCGCCGACGAGGTCCTCGTCGAAGGTGGCCGCCCAGGCGAGCGGCGTCGGGAAGGCGGTCGCGCCGTACGCGGCGAGCCCGGTCAGGCACTCCTCGTGCGCGATCGCCGGGATGCCGAGGCGCTGCGAGCCGACGACCCGCTCCTGCAGCTCGCGGAGCCGGCGCACGCCCTCCGGCACCGAGACGGGCTCGGTGCCGAAGACGCGGGTGAGCTGACCGAGGCCGCCGTCGAACGGGTCGGCCGCGGTCTCGGGGCCGCCCTCGAGCTTCGGGGCGAAGTCGTCGGCGGAGTCGGTGAGCCAGACGGAGCCGAGCTGGGCCGCCTTCTCCTCGAGCGTGAGCTCGGCGGTGAGGAGGCGGGCCCGCTCGCTCGCGGAGAGGGAGCGGTCCCGCCAGTCGCGACCACCGCTCCGATCCCCGGTCTCGTCGGTGCGGTCGGAGGGGACGAGAGTGGTGGAGGCGTCGTGCATCAGCCCTTGAACGCTCCGTCCATGATCCCGGACACCATGCGGCGGCCGACGAAGAAGAACGCGATCAGCAGCGGCAGCGTGGCCATGAACGAGCCGCCCATCGCCAGGGCGACGTCGATCGAGCGGTTGGCCTGCAGCTGCTTCAGCGCGATCTGCACCGTGAACAGCTCCGGCGACTTCAGCACGATGAACGGCCACATGAAGTCGTTCCAGACCGCGGTGAACGTGATCAGCCCGAGCACGAACGCCGCCGGGCGGACCACCGGGAAGGCGATGCGCCAGAACAGCTGCCAGGAGTTGGCGCCGTCGATGCGGGCCGCCTGGATCAGCTCGTCGCTGACCGTGGTGGACATGTGCTGGCGCATCCAGAAGATGCCGAAGGCGCTGGCCAGGCCCGGGACGATGATCGCCTGGAGGGTGTCGACCCAGTCGAGGGCCGAGACGATCAGGTACTGCGGGATGATGCTCAGCTGTGCCGGCACCGTCATGGTCAGCAGCACGATCAGGAACAGCACGTTGCGGCCCGGGAACTGCAGCTTCGCGAAGGCGAAGCCGGCCATCGCGCAGAGGATCGCGGAGAGGACCGCGACGCTCAGCGACACGATCAGCGAGTTGAACAGCGACGCGATGAACGGCACGGTGTCGAACACCTTCTCCGCGATGGCGAAGAAGTTCGTGCCCGGGTACAGGCGCGGCGGGATCGACGTGACGGCGGTCGCTCCGACCGACGCGATGACGAACATGTAATAGAGAGGGAACACCGAGACGAGCACGGCGACGACGAGGAAGACGTACGTCGGCCAGCCGACCCCGCCGCCCTTGCCGCGGCGCTTCGGCAGCGTCTTCGGGGTGTCGCCGGTGGCGACGGCCCGGGCCTGCGGGAGGGCCTGATCGATCACATCGGACATCAGACGGACGCCTTCCGGGTGCGGGTGGACAGGTAGAAGTTGATCAGCGAGACGACCACGACGATCACGAACAGCACGACGCCGATGGCGGAGCCGTAGCCGAACTTGAACTGGCCGAAGCCCTGCTCGTAGAGGAACAGCGCGAGCGTCTGGCACTGCCGGCCGGCGCCGCAGGTGAGGCCCGATTCGGGAGCCACCAGGAGCGCCTCCGTGAAGATCTGCAGACCGCCGATGGTCGACATGATCACGGTGAAGACGATGATCGGGCGCAGCGCCGGAATGGTGAGGTGGCGGAACTGCTGCCAGCTGGAGGCGCCGTCGACCGAGGCGGCCTCGAACATCTCGCGCGGGAGCGACTGGAGCCCCGCCAGGTAGAGGAGCGTGTTGTAGCCGAACCAGCGCCAGAAGACCATCGTCGAGATGACGATCCAGGAGCCGTAGTTGGTGGCCAGGAAGTTGATCGACGGCAGTCCGAAGACGCCGAGGAACCAGTTGATCAGGCCGAAGTTCTTGTCGAAGATCTGCGCGAAGACGATCGCGGTCGCCGCGACGGAGGTGATGTAGGGCACCAGCAGCGCCATGCGCCAGAAGTTCGCCCAGCGCAGTCGCGCGTGGTTGAGCAGGTGCGCCAGGAAGAGCGCGAAGAGCAGCTGCGGCACCGTCGAGATGATGAAGATGCCGAAGGTGTTGACCAGGGCGTTCCAGAACCGGCTGTCCGCGAAGAGCTGCTGGAAGTTCGCGAGGCCGACGAAGGTCTGCTCGCCGATCGGGTTCCAGTCGAAGAGCGAGACGTAGAACGTGAAGAGCAGCGGGAAGAGCCCGAACACGATGAAGATGAGGAAGAAGGGCGCGACGTACGCGTAGGGGGCGATCCGCTCCGAGAGGGAGTTGCGGATCCTCGCGGCCTTCTGGACCGGGACGCTGGGCTGCTTGCGCTGCCTGGGGGGACGTATGGCTGTCGCCGTTGACACGTGGGTTACCTCCGTCGAAGGGGCGGCCCGGCGCGCGAGGCGCCGGGCCGCTCGGGTGGGTGGGGCGATCAGCCGCCGATGGCCTGCTTGGCCGTGTCGAGGGCCGTCGTCCACGCCTTGTCGGAGGTGACGTTGCCCGCCTCCAGCTCGACGAGGGTGTTCAGCAGGGCGCCGTTGATCGGCGTCGTGTCGGGACCGTTGTAGAAGGAGGGGAACTGCTCGACCGAGGTGGCCATGACCTCGCCGATCTTCGAGTCGCCGAAGAACGGGTCGGTGTAGTTGCGGACCTCGTCGCTCGCGACCGCCTCGGTGGCGGCGGGCAGGGTGCCCGAGGCCGCGAAGTGGTCGGTCTGGCCCTCGGCGGACATCATCGTCTCGATGTACTGCCAGGCGGCCTCGGGGTGCTCGGCGCGGGCCGGGATGGCGATGACGCTGCCGCCCCAGTTGCCGCCGACGCCGGGGACGCTCGTGACGCGCCAGTTGCCGGCGGTGTCGGGGGCGTCGGTCTTGATTCCGGCGAGGATCCACGACGGCGCGATGGTCACGGCGAAGGCGCCGTTGGCGCGGCCGGGAGCCCAGCCCGAGGACCAGGCGGCGATGCCGGCGCTGATGCCGGCGTCCTTGGCGTCCACGGCGACCTGGAACGCGTCCTTCACCTGCGGGTTGGTGTCGTAGACGAGCTCGCCGTCGGGCGAGTAGTACTTCTCGGAGACCTGGTTGACGGTCGAGAAGAAGACGCTGGTCTCGATGTTGTCGACGAACGGCTTGCCGGTCGCCTCGGTGTACTTCTCGCCCATGGCGATGAAGGACGGCCAGTCCTTCCACATCTCGGCGACCTCGGCCGGGTCGGTCGGCAGACCGGCGGCCTCGAAGAGGTCGGCGCGGTAGGCGAAGCCGAGTCCGCCGACGTCGGTGGGCACGCCCACGACGGAGCCGTCGTCGGCGGTCGCCGCGGAGGCGGCCCACGGGAGGTAGGCGGAGGCGACGTCGTCGCCGCCGAGGGTGCGCAGGTCGAGGAAGTTCGAGCTGTTGGCGACGAACTGGGGCAGGTCGTCGTTCTGGATCATGACCAGGTCGGGCACCTTGCCGCCGGCCAGCGCCGCGGTGAGGGCGGTGGCGGTCTCGGTAGTGCTGCCGACCTCGGAGAGCTTGATCTTCGCGTCGGGCATCTTGGCGAGGTACTCGGCGACGCTGTCCTTGGCGTTGATGCCGGTGAAGGACCAGAAGGTCGCCTCGGCGTTCGGGTCGTCGGACGCGCCGCCACCGCTTCCGGACGAGCATCCGGTGAGGGCGAGGGCCACGGCGGCGGCTGCTGCGGCCACGGCCGTCAGTCTTCTTTTCACGATTGTTCCTCTTCGTCGGGGATTCGCGGGGGGTCTCGCTGGAGGAGACCGGGAGCAAGAGAACGATCTCTTGGACGCCAAGGTAGCTGGCCTTTCCCCCTCGTGCAAGCGCGATCACGGAGTCGTTACCGCAGCGTGAGATATCGATCTCCCCTAGTATCTGTAAGAAGTTTCGCAAATCGGACCGCTTCGGCCCCGGGGAAGGCGTCCCCGTGGGACTCTGGAGATCGAGCATCCGGCGCCCCGGCCGGCTCCCCTCCTCGTTCAGAAGGATGCAGCCATGACCCGACCCACGCTCGTGGACGTCGCACGGGCCGCGGGCGTGTCCCGCGCCACCGCCGCCCGGGTTCTCGCGGGCGGCACGAACGTCGACGTCCGCATGTCGGCCGCCGTCGAGCACGCCGCGAAGCAGCTCGGCTACGAGGCCAACAGCGCCGCGCGGATGCTGCGCGGCGGCCGCTCCGGCGCGATCGCGCTGATCGTCGCCTTCAACGAGCTCGACAGCCTCACCGGCACGTTCTTCACCTCGGTGCTCAAGGGCGCCGCGAAGGGGCTCTACGCCGCCGAGGTGCAGCCGGTGCTGCTGCCCGCGGACCACGACGACGGCGACCGCATCCCCAAGTTCCTCCGCTCGCGCGCGGTCGACGGGGCGATCGTGATCCTTCAGCACGAGATCACGCACCTCGCGCAGGCGCTCGCCGACTCCCCCGTGCCGATCGCCTGGGTCGGCCGGCCGCGAGTCGCGCTGGCCGAGGACGCCATCGTGATCGACTCCGACAACTACGGCGGCGGCCGGCTCGCCGCCCGCGCGCTCGCCGACTCCGGCCGGCGCCGGCTCGGCATCATCGCCGGCCCGCACGACATGGAGCCGGCCCGCGACCGCATCCGCGGCTGGCGCGACGAGCTGACCGAGCTGGGGCTGGACCACAGCCCGATCGTGCACGGCGAGTTCACCCTCGAGAGCGGCTCGGCCGCGATGGCGCGGCTGCTGCAGCGCCACCCCGACCTCGACGGCGTCTTCGCCTCCTCCGACCTGATGGCCAACGGCGCGATCCGCGTGCTGCAGGCCTCCGGCCGGCGCGTGCCCGCCGACATCTCGGTCGTGGGCTTCGACGACGTGGTCATCGCGACCACCTCGGATCCGACGCTGACCACGATCCGCCAGCCGCTCGAGGACATGGGGCGCGTCGCCGCGGAGACCGTGGTCGCCGTGGTGGCGGGCCGCGAGGTCGACCGGCAGCCGATCCTCGCGACGACGCTCGTGCAGCGGGAGTCGGCGTGAGTGCCAGGCCGGCACCGCACCGGCTGATCGTCAGCACCGACGCCGCGAACGAGGCCGACGACCAGTTCGCGATCGTGCAGGCGCTGCTGAGCGCCACGCTCGACGTCCGGGCGCTCGTGGCGGCGCACTTCGGCCGGCCCGGGAGCCTGCGGGAGTCGCGTGCGGAGATCGATCGCGTGGTCGCCCTCGCCGGGGCCGACGTGCGGGTCGTCGACGGGGCGTCCGCGGCGCTGGTCGCCGGCAGCTCCGCGGAGTCCGTGGCGTCCGAGGGCTCGCGCGTGATCGTCGAGGAGGCGCTTCACAGCGAGGGCCGGCTGTGGATCGCCGTGCTCGGCCCGCTCACCGACGTCGCCGCGGCGCTGCTGGCGGAGCCGTCGATCGCCGAGCGCGACGTCGTCGTGGTCTGGGTGGGCGGCCCGCCCTACGAGGGCATCGCGGCCTACCACCCGGAGTTCAACCTGATCAACGACGTCGCCGCCGCGAACGCCGTGCTCGCCTCCGGAGTCGCCGTCTGGCAGATCCCGATGCCCGTCTACACGATGGTCGGCGTCGGTCACGCCGAGCTGCGCACGCGGCTGGGCGGCACGAGCCCGCTCGGCGACTACCTCGTCGACCAGCTGATCGCCTTCAACGCGACGATCCCCTACGGCCCGCTCGACTTCCGCTCCCTCGGCGACAGCCCCGCGATCGGCGCCGTGATGAACCCCGCCGGCGGCCGCTGGCGCGCCGTCCCCGCCCCGCGCTTCACCCCCGCCGGCGACCTCCAGCCCGGCGTCGGCCCCCACCCGATCCGCGTCTGCGAGTCCTTCGACACCCGTTGGCTCCTCGAGGACCTCTTCGCGAAGCTCCTCGAGTTCGGCCGCGCCGGCCGCTGACCGGCCCGTGCTGGGCCGTCCGCGAGACGTCTCCGAGGAGCCGAGGCCGCCCGTCGCACGGGGACGCCTCGGCCGTTCGAGGACCTCTCACCGACGACGGCACCGGCTCCGGCGCACAACATCAGCTGAGAGCACCCGGCCTCCCCTGTCAGAGGAGGGACCCCCGTCTCAGCTGATGTTGTGCGCGACCTCGGCGGCAGAGCAGCAGCCGGATCGGGCGCAGACGGGGCGACGGTCAGGCGCGGGCCGCCTTGACGTACGCGACGAGGGCGTTCGCGTGCCCGTGGCCGAGGCCGTGCGCGGTCTTCAGCCACGCGACGACCTGCATGTGCGTCTCGGAGTCGAGCCGCTCGTCCACCAGGTCTAGCCACTCCTGGATCGGACGGCCGTAGGTGGTCTCGATGCTCGGGAAGTACGACGCGGGTCCCTTCGGCTTCGAGCCGTCGGCGGGAGGCTCCGGTGCGAGGACGCGCGAGGGGGTCATGCCGGTCACTGTAGCGGCGCCGGGGCAGCGGGTCTCGATACGCGGCTGCGCCGCTCCTCGACCGGCATGGAGGAGGCGCCGCCCTAGGATGCCGGGCCGGCAGAGTCATGCTGATCGAGTAGCCCTCGCAGAGGGCGTATCCACCGGCATGGAGACGTGGGGTCTCGATACGCGGCTGCGCCGCTACTCGACCAGCATGAACGGCCCGCCCGCCCCACGGCACTCCGCCGGCGACAGCCTGCTGATCGACCGGCCGCACAGCGGCCGGACCATGCCGATCGGCAGACCGCAGGGGGCCCGCAGCATGCTGATCGAGTAGCGCCCGCAGGGCGCGTATCGAGATCCACCCCTCCGGGCACGACGGGTCACACCTGCAGCTGCTCCCTCGCACCCTGAGCCGCTGACGCGACGCGGCGCGGCTGCGGCCCCTCGTTCCACGTCACGCCCTTGCCGACCCCGATGGCTTGGGGGACGCTTGTGGCCATACACAGAAGGCCACGCCGATGAGGCCTGATCACCGGTCGGTCGTTCTTCGACGAGGAGGAGGAGACGGATGCAGAGGAGGGACGAGGAGCGATGAGGTCCCTGGGCGGCGAGGTGCGGAGGGAGCTGCGCGGCGCGGTCGCCTCCCGGCTCCTCCTCGTCGTCCTGCTCGCCGGCGCCGTCTTCGCGGTCTGGAGCGCGGTGACCGACGTCGGCAACGCGCGGTCGACGGCGGCGCTGTTCGAGAGGACCGCCGCGGAGTACCGCTCGGCCGGGCACTCCGTCGAGGAGGCACTGGCGGAGCCCGTGAGCGTGACCACGGACGAGGACGGGCGGACGGAGATCGACAATCCGCTGCGCTACGACTTCGAGGCGGCGACGGCGGCCTCGGCGGCGCTGACTCCGCTCGGTGCGGTCGGCACGGGGCTGAGCCTCGCGGTGTTCCTCGTGACCCCGCTCCTCGGCTACGCGACGGGGCTCTTCGCGGCGACCACGGATCTCCGCGGCGGGTCGATCATCGTGCGATGGACGCAGGTCCGCCGGGCGCGCACCTTCGTCGCGGCGAAAGCGGCGCTCCTCGTCGTGGCCGTCCTGACCTTCGGCGCGGCGCTCGTGCTGACGGCGGCCGTCGCCGGACTCGTCACCGCGCAGCTGAGGCCGTTCCCCGTCGACGGATCGTCGCCGCCGCCGTCCGCGGATCCCGCGGCGATCGGCGCAGTGGCGGCCGCCTTCGCGCTGATCGGGATCGCGTTCGCTGCGCTCGGCTTCCTCGTCGCCACGCTGACACGGGAGCGCGCGTTCTCGCTCACCGTCTTCGCCCTGGCCTACTACCTGCTGCCGATCCTGGGGCCGTGGGACCCGCGGAACCTCGTTCCCAGCGTCGCGGCGCCGTGGCTCGTCTTCCACGGCGGGTTCCAGCCGCGGGCCGTCGGTGACCTCGGCGTGCCGCTGAGCGCGCTCACCCTCGGCGGCGGGGCCCTCCTGCTCCTCGTCGCGAGCGCGGCGGTGTGGTCGCTGCGCGACAAGACGCCGCGGGGCGTCTGAGCGGAGACGTCCGGTCTCGATACGCGGCTGTGCCGCTACTCGACCGGCAAGGGAGGGACGCCGCCCTGCGATGCCGGGCCGGCGAAGCCATGCTGATCGAGCAGCCCTCGCAGAGGGCGTATCGAGATCCACACGCATGAAGACGCCGGGTCTCGATACGCGGCTGTGCCGCTACTCGGCCAGCATGCAGGGGCGGCTGCGCCGCTGCTCGGCCAGCATGCAGGGGGGGGCGTGCCGCTCCGCGGCTCCTCGGGCGGCGGCGCGCGTCAGAGCCAGCCGCCGTCGACGACCCAGTTCTGGGCGGTGCACATCGCGGAGTCGTCGGCCGCGAGCCAGAGGACCAGGCGGGCGACGTCCGCCGGGACGAGGCGGCCGGGGAGGCACTGGCTGCGGTCGATCTGCTGCTCCGCCTCCGGGGTGACGACCTGCTCGAGCTGCCGCTCGGTCATGATCCAGCCGGGGATGACGCAGTTCACCCGCACACCGCCTGCGCCGAGCTCGCGGGCGAGGGCGCGAGTCATGCCCTCGATCGCGGCCTTCGCGGTGATGTAGCCGACCAGCTCGACGAGGTCGATGTGCGCGCTGATCGAGCCGAGGTTGATGATCGAGCCGGCGCCCGCGCGCAGCATCCCCCGCGAGACGAGCCGCGCGGCGAAGAACTGGTGGCGCAGATTCACCGCCATCCGGTCGTCCCAGTAGGCCGGATCGAGGTCCTCGACGGTGTGCCGGGCGTCGTTCGCCGCGTTGTTGACGAGCACGTGAGCCGGGCCGAGCTCGGCGGTGAGCCCCTCGATCGCGGCCTCGAGCGCCGCGACGTCGCGCACGTCGCAGGCGGCGAAGCGGACGGCTCCGCCCAGCTCGCGGGCGAGCGCCGCGCCCTGCTCGGCGTCGATGTCGAGGAAGCCGACCCGCGCGCCCTGCGCCGCGAACTGACGCACGAACTCCGCGCCGAGCCCGGATGCGCCGCCGGTCACGAGCACGGTCCGGCCCTCGAGGCTCGGATACCGGGCGTACGCGCTCACCGCACACCCTCCCGCGCGGGGACGACGATCGAGCGCCCGACGCTCCCGTGCTCCAGCGCCTCGAAGGCCGCGCCGATGTCCTCGAGGGCGAACCGCTCCCCCACCAGCTCGTCGAGCGGCAGCGCACCCCTGCGGTACAGCTCGAAGATCCGCGGCAGATCCAGCTGCGGGATCGAGGACCCGTAGAGCGAGCCGACCACGCGCTTCTGCTTCTGCACCAGGTCGTTCACCGGGATGCCCACGCTCTGCCCGACCCGGCCGAGCCCCACGGCGACGGCCGTCCCGCCCGGCTGCAGCATCGCGACGGCGGAGGCCAGCGTCTCCGGCCGCCCGACCGCCTCGACCACCCAGGGCACCCCGCCGGGGACGAGGGCGAGCAGCTGCTCGACCGCGTCGCCGCCGGAGGAGCCGGACGAAGAAGAGGAGGAGGACCCGTCGATCACGTGCGTCGCGCCGAGCCGCCTCGCCAGCGCCAGCCGGTCCGCATCCACGTCGACCGCGACGACGGTGGTCGCCCCGGCCGCCCGCGCGCCCATCACCGCGGAGAGGCCGACGCCGCCAGCGCCGATCACCACGACCGCGTCGCCGAGGCACGCGCCGATCACGTTCAGCACCGCGCCGACCCCGGTGATCACCGCGCAGCCGGCGATCGCCGCGATCTCGGCCGGCACGTCGTCCGGCACGCGCACCACGCTCCGCTCGGGCACGACCACCCGCTCCGCGAAGCAGGACACCCCGAGCAGGTGGTGCACGGTCTCGCCCGCGGCGCTGAGCCGGCTGGTGCCGTCGAGGAGCCCGCCGGACGCGGCCTGCACCGGTCCGTACTCGCACATGATCGGCCGGCCGGCGACGCACTGCCGGCAGCGGCCGCAGTTCGGCCGCCAGAGCAGCGCCACCCGGTCGCCGACGGCGAAGCCCTCGCGGAGGTCCGGCCCGAGGGCGACGATGCGGCCGGCGCCCTCGTGGCCGGGCACCACCGGCAGCGGACAGCGCAGATCACCGCGCAGGTAGTGCAGATCGGAGTGGCAGACGCCCGCCGCGTCGATCTCGACGAGCAGCTCGCCCCGGCCGGGATCGGCGACGTCGAGCTCCTCGACGGCCAGCGGCGCGCCGAACTCCCGCAGCACCGCCGCGCGCATCCGCGTGCTCATCGCGGTCCTCCTGTCGTGCCGGTCATCGTGGTCCCCTCGTCGTGCATCGGGCGGTTCCGCAGCGCCCCGATCAATGCGACTCCCGCATGACGCCGGGCCCGGTCGCGCCGGTCAGGAAGTCCAGGTCCGCGCCGCGCTCGGCCTGCTCGACGTGGTCGACGTACAGCCGCTCCCAGCCGCGGACCGGCGCCGCGTAGGCGGCCGTGGTCGCGGCGGAGGGACGGCGGGCCGCGAGGTCCTCGTCGGTCACCAGCAGCGTCAGCGTCCGCGCCGGGACGTCGAGCTCGATCAGGTCGCCGTCCTGCACCAGCCCGAGCGCGCCGCCGACCGCCGACTCCGGCGTGACGTGCAGCACGATCGTGCCGTAGGCCGTACCGCTCATCCGTCCGTCGCAGATCCGCACCATGTCGCGCACGCCCGCGTCGAGCAGGCGCTTCGGCAGCGGCATGTTCGCGACCTCGGGCATCCCCGGGTAGCCGCGCGGACCGCAGCCGCGCAGCACCAGCACCGAGTCCGCGGTGACGTCGAGCTCCGGCGAGTCGATCCGCGCGTGCATGTCCTCGACCGAGTCGAAGACGACCGCCGGACCGCGGTGCCGCAGCAGCGCCGCCGTGGCCGCGGCCGGCTTGATGATCGCGCCGGTCGGCGACAGGTTCCCGCGCAGCACGGCGATGCCGGCCGCGGGCAGCAGCGGCGCCTCGGCCGTGCGGATCACGTCGCGGTCCCAGACCTCGTGCCCCGGCAGCTCGTCGACGAAGGGCGTGCCGAGCACGGTCACCGCCGTCGGATCCAGCAGCGGCCGCACCTCGTTCATCACGGCGAGGAAGCCGCCCGCGCGGAACAGGTCCTCCATCAGATGCGCGCCGGCCGGCTGGAGGTTGACCAGCAGCGGGACGTCGGCGCCGATCCGGTCGAAGTCGTCGAGGTCGAGCTCGACGCCGAGACGGCCGGCGATCGCGAGCAGGTGCACCACGGCGTTCGTCGATCCGCCGATCGCGGCGAGCGCCACGATCGCGTTGTGGAACGCGGCCTTCGTCATCACGTCCGCCGGCGCGAGCTCCTCCGCCACCATCGCGACGACGCGGTTGCCCGTCGCGTGCGCGAACTGCAGCAGCCGGCTGTCCGAGGCGGGGACGCCCGCGACGCCGGGCAGCGTCATGCCGAGCGCCTCCGCGACGCAGGCCATCGAGGACGCGGTGCCCATCGTGTTGCAGTGCCCGCGGCTGCGGATCATCGAGGACTCGGACTGCACGAAGTAGTCGCTGTCGAGCGCGCCCGCCCGCACCTCCTCGCTCAGGCGCCAGACGTCGGTGCCGCAGCCGAGCGTGCTGCCGCGGAAGGTCCCGTTCAGCATCGGCCCGCCGGGCACCACGATCGCCGGGATCCCCACGCTGGCGGCGGCCATCAGCAGCGCCGGGATGGTCTTGTCGCAGCCGCCGAGCAGCACCAGGCCGTCGATCGGATTGGCGCGGAACAGCTCCTCCGCCGCCATCGCGACCATGTTGCGCCAGAGCATCGCGGTGGTCCGGACGGTCGTCTCGCCGAGCGAGATCACGGGCAGGTTGTAGGGGATCCCGCCGGCCTCGTAGACGCCGTTCTTCACGCTCTGCGCGACCTCGTCGAGGTGCGAGTTGCACGGCGAGAGGTCGGAGGCGGTGTTCGCGATCGCGATCTGCGGCCGGCCGTCGAAGGCGTGGTCGGGTGTGCCGCGGCGCATCCACGCCCGGTGCAGGTACGTGTTGCGGTCGTCGCCGCCGTACCACTGGGCGCTGCGGACGGCGCGGCCGGTGCGGATCACCGGGCCGAGGCCCGTGGGCCGGCCGGGGTTCTCGTCGTTCATCGGGGGACCGATCTGCCGTCGCGGCGGTGAGGGAGGCGGGCCAGGCCCGCGTCGGTGAGGTCGGCCGGGAGCGCGGAGGCCGGTGCCCCCTGGTAGGCGATCGGACGGAGGAAGCGCCGGATCGCGGTCGCGCCGACCGAGGTGTGCTGCGAGGTCGTGGCGGGCCACGGTCCGCCGTGGTGCTGGCCCCAGGTGACGCTGACACCGGTGGGCCAACCGCCGAAGACGACGCGGCCGGAGCGCTCGGCGAGGACGGCGACGAGCGCGCCGATGTCCTCGCCCGGCGCGCTGTGCACGGTGGCGGTCAGCGATCCGTCCAGGTGGGTGAGCGCGGTGAGCACCTCCTCCGGCGAGCGGTACTCGACCAGCAGCGTCAGCGGGCCGAAGCACTCCTCGAGCAGGACGTCGCTGTCCCGGACGAAGTCGTCGATCGTCGTCACGAGCACCACGGGCGTCGTCCCGTCGGCCTGTGCACCACGGGCGAGGACACGGACCCCGTCCGCCGACTGCAGCCGGCCGGCGGCCGCGGCGAAGGAGTCGGCGATCCGCTCGGTGAGCAGCACCGTCCCCGGCAGGCTCTCGACCCGCTCGGCCACCGCCTGGCGGAACGCGGGTCTCGATACGCGCTGCGCGCTGCTCGACCAGCATGCCCCGGTGCCGCCACCGGCCGGCACGAAGACCACGCCGGGCTTGGTGCAGAACTGCCCGCCGCCGAGCGTGAAGGAGGCGACGAGCGCCTCCGCGAGCGCCGACCCGCGCTCCTCGGCCGCGCCGGGCGTGATCACCACGGGGTTCACGCTGCCGAGCTCGCCGAAGAACGGGATCGGCTCGGCGCGCTCGGACATCGCGTCCATCAGCGCGGTCGCCCCCGGCAGCGAGCCGGTGAACGCCACCGCGCGCACCTCGGGCGCTGCGACCAGGACGAGCCCGGCCTCGCGCCCCTCCACGAGCTCGAAGGTCCCGCGCGGGGCGCCGGCCTCCTCGAGCGCCCGGTCGACCACCGCGGCCGTGCGCCGCGACAGCTCCGGATGCCCGGGGTGCGCCTTCACCAGCACCGGGCAGCCCGCGGCGAGCGCCGACGCGGTGTCGCCGCCGGCGACCGAGAAGGCGAACGGGAAGTTCGAGGCCGAGAAGACCGCGACCGGCCCGACCGGGCGGAGGAAGCGGCGGATCTCCTGCGAGCCGTCGCCGCCGATCGTGCCGGCGACGTCGATCGAGGCCTCCAGGTACGAGCCCTCCTCGAGCACGTCCGCGAAGAGCCGCAGCTGGCCGGTCGTGCGCGCCACCTCGCCCCGCAGCCGCTCGACGCCGAGGTGCGTCTCGGCCTCGGCCACCTCGACCAGCTCGTCGCGCGCCTCGTCGAGCCGCGCCGCGATCCGGGTGAGCCAGCCCGCCCGCTCCTGCCGCGAGGAGGCGAGCATCGCCGGAGTCGCGGCCGCCGCCGCCGCGACGCGCAGCTCGGTGAGCCGGGTCCCGGCCGCGGCCTGCACGCGCTCCTCGTCCGCCTCGATGCTCATCGCGGCACCACGAGCGCGATCGGGCCGCTCCCGGCCGACACCTCGACCTCGACAGACCTGCCGCCGGCGGTCACCCGGTAGCGCCCGGCGAAGCCAAGGAGCGGGACGCAGCCGTCCGCCCCGGTCCTCGCGGTCGTCTCCGCGTGCCACCACTCGCGGCGGATCAGGTCCTGCAGCGCGTCGTAGCCGGGCTTCCGGCTGCCGTCGCGGCGGAGCAGCCCGGAGGGCGCCCCGAGCCAGGCGCCGTCGTCGGTCAGCCCCCAGTAGGTCAGCGACTCGACCGCCGGATGCGCGAGGACGCTCCGGTAGTGCCGGACGAGCTCGTCCGCCTGCCGCGCCTCGCCCTCCTCGGTGCTCGGCCAGGAGTCGACCACGTAGTCGTTCAGGTCGCCGATCTCCGGCGGCATCAGGTCGCCCGAGAGCAGGGTCGTCTCCGTCATCTGCAGCGGCAGGCCGAAGCGGGAGAAGCGCTCGAGCACCTCGGCGATCCGGTCCTCGCCGCGGTAGCCCTGGTGCATGTGGGTCTGCAGGCCGATCGCGTCGATCGCGATCCCCGCGTCCAGGCACTCCTCGATCACGTGCTCGTACTCGCTGGAGAGGTCGAAGTCGTTGAGGACGAAGCGCCCGCCCGAGCCGACCGAGCGGGCCTCCTCGAACGCCAGCCGGATCATGCCGACCCGGCCGAGGCGCTGCGCGAGCCGGGTGATCGCGTTCTCCTCCGCCGTGAAGCGCGGCAGGATCACCGTCTCGTTGATCGCGTCCCAGACGTCGACGACCCCGGCGAAGTCGGCGACCTCGCGGCGGACCCGCGCGCGCAGCACCTCCTCCACCTCGGCGTCCTCGAGCGGCAGCAGCCACTCCGGCGCCAGCGTGTGCCAGACCAGCGGGTGGCCCTTCACCCGGACGCCGCGCGCGGCGAACCACTCGGCCGTCCGGCGCAGCCGCTCGGTCTCGGGGCGCCCGCGCTCGGGCTCGAACGCCCGCCAGTAGAAGGGCAGCGTCACCGTGTCGAAGACGCCGAGCCAGGCGTCGGCGAGCAGCTGCGGATCGGAGTCGACCCTGCCGCCGAAGAACTCCGAGGCGTCGCCGCCGGTGGAGAGCGGCGGGCCGCCCAGCCAGTCGAGGAAGTCGAAGCCGATGCTGCCGAAGCCGAACGCGTGCCGCAGCTGCTCGGTGGTCACCTCCACGCCGGCGACCGGCCGGCCCTGCTCGTCGACGACCCGGACGTCGGTCGTGAGGGTGCGCGCGCCGAGGTCAGCCACGCTCGCCCCGAGCGCCGGGGTACCAGTCGTCCAGCGTGTTCTCGGTGATCGCGATGAACACGTCGTCCGGGCGGACGCCCTCGGCCTCGAGCCGGCGGGCGACCGCCTCGAACATCGCGGCCTTGGTCTCCCTGTCGTACATGCGCACCATCAGGACGCGCACGTAGACCACGTCGCGGCGGTCGCCGCCGAGGTAGTGCGGGTCGGCGACGAGGTGGCTCGCGGGCAGCGGATGGATGACCTGGAAGCGGTCCTCCGCATCCATGCCCAGGCCCTCGACGAGGCCCGCGTTGACGGCCTCCGCGTAGGCGAACCGGGTCTCCTCGGGGACGGTGTCGGCGACTTCGATGGTGACGAGAGGCATCAGGCCCACGCTTCCTTGCTCACGCGCACATCGGCGCTGGTTCGTGCGGACTCCTCGATCGCGAGACCGAGGAGATGGTCCTGGCAGGCCTCGGCCAGCGGGTAGGGCGCGGGGCCGGCGTCGCGGGCCCACCGCCCGGTCGCCTCGAGGAGGTCGGCGACGGCGAGGTCGTCCTCGGACAGCCGGGTCCCGACCCACTCGTTCCGCCAGACGATCCGGCCCTCGAAGGAGGCGGTGACCACCTCGTTGCCCTCGAGGTTCATGTCGATGCCGGTGCGCCGGTAGGAGATCGGCGAGACGATCACGCCCTCCTCGGTGAGGTGGGTGACGCTGTCGTCGGCGATCTCGCCGAGCGAGCCGCGGATCACGATCCGCCGGCTGAGCAGCGGGTTCCACCACTGGTTGTCGACGAAGTCGTAGAGGCCCATCCGGCCGTCGCCGAAGTCGAGGGTGCCGATCGTCGTGGTCCGCGGCTCGGGCGACGGGTCCTCGCGCCAGCCGTCGAAGGTCAGCGGATCGGCCTGGGGCGCGGTGAAGGCGCGGGCGCTCACCACGGCCTCGGCCATGCCGGCGCCGAGGAAGCCGCGGATCAGGCTGGTCGCGTGGTACAGGTGCGTGGACGCGATCTGCACGGCGGTGGCCTGCCCGATCGCACCGCTCCGGACGACCGCCTGCCGCGCGGCGTGCCCGGGCATCAGCATGTACTGCTCCGCCACCTGCACCCGGGCCGAGGCGCCGAGCGCGCTCCACAGCTCGCGCAGCCCGTCGGCGGTCGGCGCGGGCGGGGTCTCCGCGAGCACCGGCACGCCGAGCTCCGCGAGCCGGATCGTCACGCCCGGCATCGACGGCCAGGAGACGGCGGCGATCACGAAGTCGGGCCGGTGGGCGAGGGCCTCCTCCAGTGTCCGGACGACGGGGGCGTCCCAGCGGGCGCTCATCCGCTCCTCGGCGGCGCTGGAGTTCGCCACGATCGCCACGGCGCGCAGCCGCTCGGGGGCGGTGCGGGCCAGTCGGAGGTAGAACTCGGAGCGCCAGCCGGTCCCCACCACCGCGAACGTCATCGGCTCAGTCATGTCGGACCTTCTCTCTGTCGGTACGGGGTCGTGCTCGATCGTGCCGTCGTGCTGCGGAGGGGATCGCGTCGTCGTCGCCGTCACGCCTGCGTCATCCCGCCGTCGACGACGAGCTCGGCGCCGGCGATGAAGCTCGACTCCGCGGTCGCCAGGAAGAGGACCGCCGAGGCGACCTCCTCGGGCCGGCCGATGCGGCCGACCGGGATCTGCGCGGCGACCGCCTGCTCGACCGCGGCCGAGCCTCCGGTGAACTTGTCGAAGCCGGCCGTGGCGATCGGGCCGGGGCTCACCGCGTTGGCGCGGATCCGCCGGTCGGCGAGCTCGGCCGTCAGCGTGCGAGCCAGCGAGCGCACGGCCGCCTTGGTCGCGTTGTAGACGGAGTGCCCGGGCCCGCCGTTGTGCCCGGCGATCGAGGAGACGAGGACGATGCGCCCGCCGTCCGCCATCGCCGGCACGATGCTCCGGGCGGTCAGGAAGGTGCCGCGGAAGTTGAGGTCGCTCACGTGGTCGAACATCTCCGGAGTGGTGTCGACGATCGGCGTCGCCTCCACGTCGCGCCCGGCGTTGAGGACCAGGACGTCGACGGCGCGGCCGTCCTCGCCGACGGCCCGCGCCAGCTCGTCCAGGTGCTCGAGCGTCGAGCCGTCGCCGACCACGGTGCGCACGGCGCCGCCGGTCTCCGCGCGCAGGGCCGCGGCGCGCTCCTCGCTCGTGCCGGTCGCGATCACGTCGGCCCCCTCGGCGACCAGGCGGAGCACGATCGCCCGCCCGATCCCCGCGGTGCCGGCGGTGACGACGGCGAGCGCCCCGTCCAGCCGGGCGCTCACTTGAGCGCCCCGGCGGCCAGGCCGCGCTCGAAGGAGCGCTGCAGCAGCAGGTACGCGACGATCACCGGGACCGCCGTGATCACCGAGGCGGCCAGGACCCCCGTCTGGTCGTTGGTGTACTGACTGGTGAAGAACGAGGGCAGCAGGGTCACCACCTGCTTGTCCGGGTCGTTCAGCATCAGCAGCGGCAGCAGGAACGCGTTCCAGCTGTTGATCAGCGTGAGCACCACGATCGCGCCGGCGATCGGCCGGGTCAGCGGCAGGACGATGTACCAGAAGACCTTGACGATGCTCGCCCCGTCGACGCGGCCGGCGTCCATCAGCTCGGTCGGGATCCCGGCGAAGAAGCTCCGGGCCAGCAGGACCGTGAACGGCACCTGCAGCGCGGCCAGCGGCAGGATCACCGCGATCAGCTGGTTGTAGACGTCGAGCGTCGACGCCGTGACGAACAGCGGCGTCAGCAGCACCGCCTCCGGCATGGTCAGCGCCGCGATCAGCAGCCAGAACCACACCTCCTTGCCGCGGATGCGGAGCTTGGCGAAGCCGAAGGCCGCCAGCATCGTGAGGACGTAGACGATCGCGACGGTCGAGACCGCGACGATGATCGTGTTCCGGAAGTAGGTGGGGACGACGCCGGTCGCGAAGACCTTGCCGTAGTTGCCCCAGCCGGCGCCGGCCAGCGAGCCCTGCACCATCGCGACGAGCGCGAAGAGGAACGGGAGGACGATGACGGTCGCGAGCAGCTGCACGCCGATGCGCGAGCGGACCGTGCGGAGTTCGAACACGTCGGGCCTCAGCTCTCGTCGGCGCGGCGCCGCAGGTTCATCAGGACGCCGCCGCCGACGGCGAGGACGAGGAGGGCGATCGAGATCGCGGCCGCGTAGCCGAAGTGCTTCTCCGCGACCATGGTCTGGTAGATGTACGTGCCGAGGAACTCGGTCGCGTGGTTCGGGCCGCCCTTGGTCACCAGGTACGGCACATCGAAGGTCTTCAGCGCCCCGATGATCCCCAGCGTGGCGAGCGCGATCGTCGTGCCCTTGCACAGCGGCCAGACGATCGCGACGAGGGTGCGCAGGTTGCTCGCCCCGTCGATCCGGGCCGCCTCGAGGATCTCCGGCTCGATCTGCGCCATCGCGGCGTAGAAGAGGATGAAGGTGAGTCCCGTCCACTGCCAGACGGTGACGGCCATCACGACCGGCATCGCCGTGGCCGGATCCGCGAGCCACGGGTGGGCGAGCCCGCCCAGCCCGACGCCGCGCAGCAGCTGGTTGAACTGCCCGTCGACGTCGAAGATCGAGCGGAAGACGGGCGCCATCGACGCCGGAGCGAGGACGGTCGGCACGAAGATGAGCACCTTGTAGAGCGGCGCCAGGGCGATCCGCGAGTGCATGATCGCCGCGAAGGTGAAGCCGACCGCCGTCTGCACCGCGAAGGTGACGACGAAGAAGACCGCCGTGTGCCCGATCGCGCCCCAGAACACGCGGTCCTGGAACATCTGCACGAAGTTGTCCGCGCCCACCGACTCCGACGGGCTCAGGATGAACCCGTTCCAGTCGAGCGTCGAGACGTAGCCCGTGTAGCCGATGGCGAAGTAGATCATCCCCAGCACGAGGACGATCGCCGGGAGGATCCAGATCATCCCGGGCCCGAGGAGCATCCGCTTCCGCCGGCGCTGCGGGGCGGGCTCCACGCCTCGAGCGGCGCGGTCGGGCGCTCCCGCCCCGGATCTCGCGATGGCCGTTGTCATCTCAGCTCCCTTGCCTGATGCCCGTCGCGGGCGGCCCGATCGGCCGCCCGCGACGTGGGTTCGGTCCTACTTCTGGTCGTCGACGACGGACTGCAGACCCTGGAGGGCCTGGTCGATGTCCGTGTCCCCGGAGGCGACGCCGATCAGCGCGTCCCGGAAGGCGGTGTTGAGATCCGCGCTGACCGTCGCGAAGCGCGGGTCGGTCGCGGCGCTCGCCGTCGCCGTGTACTCCTTCAGCGCGTCCAGCTGCGCGTCCGGCGCGACGAGGTCGATGCCGTCCCAGTCGGGCTGCACCCCCGCCAGCGACGGGATGTCGTTCAGCGTGTTCGCGACGGCGGTCTGACCGGCCTCGGAGGTGGTCAGCCAGACGGCGAAGGTGGTCGCCGCGGCCTGCGCGTCGGACTTGGTGCTCACGGCGAGGCCGTAGTCCGCGTCGCCGAACATCTGGCCGACGTCCCCGGTGCCCGCGACGTCCGGGAACTGGATCGGCACCATGGTGAACGGCTCGGGGTCGGCGACTCCGGCGGCCTCCATCGCGGTGATCATCGAGTCGCGGACGGTGTACTGGGTGTACCAGCTGCCCATCATCACCATCGCGTACTTCTCGGACATGAAGGCGTTGTTGGCGTCCGGGTACTGCTGCAGGCCGATCGCGCCCTCCTGCATGATCCCGTCGTCGAAGAGGTCCTTCCAGATCTGCATGCCCTGCTCGAAGGCGGGATCCGTGTAGTCCATCTCGCCCGCGGCGGCCTTGGCGTAGGCGCCGGGCTCGATGTTCTGCATGATCGCCTCGAAGGTGTCCATGTCGAAGGCCCACTGGCCGGCGCCCTGGACGAAGCAGCCCTTGCCGGCCGCCTCGAGGGTCTGGCAGACCTGCACCCACTCGTCGTAGGTGGTGGGCGCGGTGACGCCGACCTCGTCGAGCATGTCCTGGTTGACCCAGATGCTGCCGGAGTAGACGGCGCCGGCGGAGAGGCCGACCACCTTGTCGTCGACGGCGAGGCCCTCGACGCCCGAGGCGGCCAGCTTGTCCTGCCAGTCCGCGCCGAGCTCCTCCTCGACGGCGGGGCCGAGGTCGATGGCGCCGGCCTGGAAGGTCTCGACGCCGCCGTTGGCCGAGCCCGGCGCGACGTTGAAGACGTCCGGTCCGTCGGCCGACGTGATGGCCGGGCCGAGCACCGAGTCGTAGCTGTCGATCGGCTTCGAGACGAACTCCACCTCGATGTCCGGGTACTCCTCGTTGAACGAGGCGATCAGCTTGTCCGCCAGCGGCTTGTCCGGGGTCCAGCCCCACCAGGTGATCGAGCCCTCGGTGGCGGAGCCGGGATCGCTCGAGGCTCCTCCCCCGCCGCCGCTGCAGGCGGTGAGCGAGACCGCCAGGACACCGGCCGCGACGAGCGCGGCCCTCCTCGGCCAACCGAACGTCTTCTTCGACATCGCGCTACTCCTTCGCTCCGCGTCGTCGCGGAGTGTCCGTGGATCGAGGTGCGGCGCCGCCTCCTCGGGCGACTCGCAAAACTTGCTTGCAACTTACTGCGCAAGTTGCGCACGAGTTGCAGTGTAAAGTGACGAGGACCGAGAGGTCAAGACCTCGGGAGCTGAGCAGGAAGGCGGTGTCGCATGACGGAATCCGGCGCAACTCTCGCGCAAATCGCCGAGGCGGCGGGTGTTTCCATCCCCACGGTGTCCCGCGTCCTCAACGGCAAGCCCGGCATCTCGGCCCCCAAGCGGCACGAGATCGAGCGCCTCATCGAGGACCACGGCTATGCGCGACGCAAGGCCAAGCGATCCGCGACGCTGATCGACTTCGTCGTCTCCAGCCTCGAGACGCAGTGGGCGACGGAGCTGCTCCGCGGCGCCCAGGCGGAGGCCTCGCGGTCGGGCGTCGACCTGGTGCTCAACGTCACCCACGACGGCGGGGCCGGCGCGCCCGACTGGATCGACCGCATCGCCTCCCGCGGCTCGGACGGCATCGTGCTCGTGGTGTCGGACCTCACGGCGGAGGCGCGCGAACGGCTCGGGAAGCTGAAGGTGCCGGTCGTCGCCATCGATCCGCAGGGCAGCGACACGGAGTCGTTCGCGACCGTGTCGGCCACCGACTGGGTCGGCGGCCGGGAGGCGACGGAGCACCTGCTCGCGCTCGGCCACCGGCGCATCGGCTTCGTCACCGGCCCGATGGAGCTCGAGTGCCACCAGGACCGCCTGGACGGCTTCACCAGCGCGCTCGGCCGCGCCGGCGTCGAGCCCGCGAAGGAGCTCGTCCGGAACGGCGACTCGCTGATCAGCGGCGGCGTGCGCTTCGGCGGCGAGCTGCTCGATCTGCCGGAGCGGCCCACCGCGATCATCAGCGGCTCCGACGAGCAGGCCTACGGCGTCTACCTCGCGGCCCGCGACCGCGGCCTCCGCGTCCCCGAGGACCTCTCCGTCGTCGGCTTCGACGACGTCGACCTCTGCCGCTGGGTCAGCCCGCAGCTGACCACCGTCCGCCAGCCCCTCGCGAGCATGGCCTCCGAGGCGACCCGCCTCCTGCTCAAGCTCGCGGCCGGCGACCCCGTCGACACCCCCACCGTCCGCCTCGCCTCCACCCTCATCGTCCGCGAGTCCACGGCCGCCCCGGCCGCCTGACGCCCGCCCCGCCGTGCCGCCCGAGGAGCGCCCGCTGGGCGCGCCCCTTTTTCATGCTGATCGAGTAGCCCGCTCGCGGGCGTATCGAGATCCACCCCCCTGCAGACCTCGGGTCTCGATACGCCGCTCCGCGCCTACTCGACCAGCATGAACGCGCCGCACCCGCACTCACGCCGATCGCGCAGCGCCCGCCGGGCACCCGCTCCCCTGCCGATCGCGCAGCACCCGCAGACCATCCGCTTCCTGCCGATCGCGCAACGGCCGCAGGGCACCGCCCTCCTGCTGATCGAGTAGCGCCCGGAGGGCGCGTATCGAGATCCACCACCGCAGGACCCCCCGCCGTCAGCGCCGCCCCGGACGACGAGAGGGGGCGGCGACCCCGGGCGCACCCGGAGCCACCGCCCCCTCCATCGCCCCGGTCACCCGGAGCCGGTCGTCCTACTTCCCGGAGCCGCGGTACGCGACCGGGAAGGTCTCCTGCGTCCCGTCGGGCGCCGTCGCGGTCACCCGGACGGAGCCGGCGGGCACCCGCGAGAGGTGGGTGTCGAGCGACACGCTCCTCGACTGCCCCTCGGCCAGCGAGGTCACCTTCAGCGCTCCGAACGGCGTCGGGATGCTCAGCCGCACGGCGGTGCTCCCGCTGTTCGTCGCCGTCGCCGTCAGGACCACCGATCCGTTGCGCTTCGTGCTGGTGATCGTCACGTCGACGTCCACCTCGGTCGCCGGGGCGACCACGGTGACTGCGGGCAGGACGCTGCTGACGCCCCCGGCCGTCGCGGTGATCGCGACGGCGCCGGTGCCGGGACCTGCGGTGGCCGCGGGGAGCGCCGTGGAGCCGTCGGCGCCGGTCGCGATGGTCGCCGTCGTGCCGCCGTCGGCGAAGCGGGCCGGTCCGTCGAGGGTGAACGCGACGTCCGTCCCCGCGACGGGAGCGCCCGCGGCGTTGGTCGCCGTGACACCGAGCCCGGTGATCGCGTCACCGGTCTCGACGGTCTGCGCCGCTCCGGTCGCGGTGAGTGCGGTGACCGCAGCCGGGTCGGTGAACATCGAGCGGCTGAGCGGCGTGACCGTCAGGCTCTCCACCCGCGCCGTGCCCCCGGTGGCGAGGAGCGAGACGCCCTCGCTGCCGGCGTCGGGGAAGATCTGGTCGGTGATCGTCGCGATCCCGCCCTGGGCGAACGTCTCCACCGAGGCGGTGTCGACGTACAGCTCGAGGTGCAGCTTCCCGTCCTCGAGGGCCACGGGGGCGGTCTCGACCGAGGGGAAGTCGGCGTCGAAGCCGACGTCGCCCGAGCGGGTCCGGTCGACGCTCAGCTGACCGGACGCGACGTCGTAGGTGATCGGCGTGCGCTGGCTCCCGTCGGCCGAGTTGCGGACCGAGAGGCCGAACGAGTCGGCGTCCCCGGCGCTGAGCACGGCGTCGAGCTTGTAGACGCTGCCCTCGGCCGCCGCGGGCAGCGCGGTCTCGCCTTCGGCGATGTCCGTCGCTCCGAGCGTGAACGCGTTCTCCGTCTGCTCGAGTCCGGCCGTCTGGTCGACGACCTTCTGCACGAGCTTCGGCGCGCCGTCGACCGTCTGCAGGGCGAGCTCACGCGGCAGGGCCATGGCCCCGCGCCACTGGCCGGTGGGGATCGCCTCGCCGTACTGCCAGTTGTTCATCCACGCGATCATGATGCGCTTGTCGTCGGGCGCGTTGTCGAAGGTGACTCCCGCGTAGTAGTCGCGGCCCCAGTCGAGCCAGTCGTAGTCGACCAGGCGGCTCTGCGCCGGCTCGTCGGCGAGCATGAACTGGTCGGCGAGGATGTGGCCCCAGCCGGCGCGGTTGTTGTCGACGACCTGGAGGTGCGCGGTGCGGCCGGCCAGGTCGGCGACGTCCCAGCTCGTCCAGTCCAGCGTCTCGCTGTCGCTGCCGGTCGCGGTGCGGACGATCTCGCCGTCGACGACGAGGTTCACGCTCGTCTCGTTCGAGCGGACCTGCGCCGCGGTGTCGGCGAGGACGACGTGGTCGACCGTCAGGTGACCCCAGCCGCCGGTCGCGTCGTCGACGACGACGATCCGCGCCGCCTTCCCCTGGTACGCGGAGACGTCCCAGCTCTTCCAGTTCAGGGCGCCGTCGTTCGTGCCGGCGGTGGTCCGCACGACCTCGCCGTCGACGACGAGCTGGACCTCGAGGGTCTGCGGGTCGCCCTCGGGGCGGAAGCCGCCGCCGACGAGCATGCTCAGGTGGCTCTTGTCGATCGTGAACTCCGGCGAGGTCAGGGTGCCGAGGTTGTCGTCGCCCTTCGGCCCGCCGTCGAAGGTGTTGATCCGCTTCTGGCCGAGGAAGAACTCGCCGCCGCTGGTCGAGGGGTTGGTGCCGTCGGCGAGGTCGCCGGTCACGGTCCAGCCGTTGTCTGCCAGGCCCTGCTGGTCCGGGTACTCGAAGCCGTCGAAGAGCAGCTCGCTCCCGGCGGGCGGGTCGTTGGCGAGCTGCGTGCCGTCGACGTGCGGGTGGTTGCCGCCGCCGACGAGGAAGTTCAGGTGGTCCTGGTCCACGGTGAAGTCGGGCGACTCCATCGAGCCGACCGGCCAGTCGCCGTCGTTGAAGCCGTTGATGAGCCCCGTTCCGGCGAAGCCCGTGACCGTCTGCTGGCCGTCGATCGGACCGGTGGCGGGGGCGGCGCCGAAGGGCCCGTTCTTCCAGTTGCCGGGCTCGTTGCTCACGGTCCAGCCGTTGTAGGTCCCGTCGTCGAACCCGGCGAGGGTCGTGCCCTCGGGCAGGGTGTCGGAGCCGACGGTCGACTCGGAGGTGAAGGTGGTGCCGTCGAAGTCGCCGACGAAGTACTGCCCGCCGGAGCCGCCGCCCACCGCGCCCGGGTTGAGGTTGACGACCATCACCCACTTGATGTTCGAGGGGTCGCCGTCGACCGCCAGCGGGAAGAGGTCGGGGCACTCCCAGACGCCGCCGGTCGCGTTGGCGGGGCCGAACTCGCTGAGCTCGGTCCAGTTCCGCAGGTCCGTCGACTTGTGCAGCAGGACCTTGTGGTCGTCCGCCTCCACGGTGACGACGACCCAGTAGGAGGACTCCGGGGTGCCGCCGTCATACCAGAACATGTGCGGGTCGCGGAAGTCGTTCTGGTCGCGGTCGATGACGGGGTTGCCGTCGTACTTCGTCCAGGTCTGCCCGGCGTCGGTGCTGTAGGCGAGGGCCTGCGCCTGCTCCCCCGTCTTGTACGCCGCGGTGTACATCGCGACCAGGGGCGGGTTCTCGGCGGTGCCGAACCCGGAGGTGTTGTCCTTGTCGACGACGATCGAGCCGGAGAAGATGTCCGACTCCGCGTCGCCCGGGATGGCGAGCGGCTGCTCGGTCCAGTGCGTCAGGTCGGTGCTGGTGGCGTGGCCCCAGCTCATGTTGCCCCAGCGCGTGCCCTGCGGGTTGTACTGGTAGTAGAGGTGGTAGACGCCCTCGTAGTAGACGAGACCGTTGGGGTCGTTCATCCAGTTCTGGGCGGGTGAGTAGTGGATCGCGGGCCGGTAGGCCTCGGAGGCGGGGTCGGCCACCGCGGCCGACGCGGCGGGGACGGAGAGGCCGCCGCCGACCAGGCAGAGGGCCGCCGCGACGGCGACGACGCCGCCGGCGCGACGCGGCCGGGGCTGGGAGGAACGGGGAGATAGCACTGAGGTACGCCCTTCGTTGCGCGTGTCACCCGAGGTGACAACGTTGTCAATGTGGGGGCGAATCTACGGACTGTCCTCCGGACAATTCAAGGGCTCCTGCGAAAGTCATCAGCCGGCGATGGTGAGCCGGTCAGCCGGGAACCGCAGGAGGGCCCCGCGGGCGCGGCAGGTGACCGCCGCGATCCGCATGCAGTCGTCGAGCATCGCGGCGGCGTCGGCCGCCACAGCGGGGACGCCCCGCCGGAGGATCGACGAGACGGCGGCCGCCAGGCAGGCGTCGCCGGCGCCCATCGTGTCGATCACGGGCCGCGGATCGGAGGCGATCGGCGCGTCGGCCGCCGTCCCGTCCTCGAGGTGCAGGCTCGCACCCTGCGCTCCGCGCGTGGCGAGCACGGTCCGGGTGCCCGCACTGCGCAGCTGCGCGACGACCGCGCCCAGCGGTTCGCCGTGCAGCAGTGCGACGTCGTCGTCGCCGATCTTGACCAGGAGCGACCGCTCCGCCAGCCGCTCGAAGCCGCGGCGGAAGCGCCCCGCGTCGGCGAGCATCCCCGAGCGCGGGTTCGGATCGAGGACGAGGCGCTCCCGGGGGCGGGCGACGGCCGCGAGCAGCTCCTCCGCCTGCTCCTCGTCGTCGAAGGGGAAGCAGCTGACCACGACGAGGGCGGCCGCGTCGAGGACCGCGCGCTCGCGGGCGCCGAAGCGGATCCGCCGGTGGCGGGCGGCGTCGTTGAAGACGTAGTGCGGCTCGCCGTCGACGCGCTCGCTGATCGCGACCGAGGTGCCGAGCGGACCGACGGTGGGCACGAGCTCCACCCCGTGCTCCGCGGTCGCGGCGCGGATCGCGGCGCCGTCCTCGTCGTCGCCGATCATCGCGAGCAGCTGGACGCGGTGGCCGAGCAGGGCGAGACCGACGGCGACGTTGTAGGCGGCGCCGCCGAGGAAGCGCTGCTCGCCGGACTCGTCGCGGAGCACGTCGATCAGGGCGTCGCCGAGGACGACGACGGCCGGCTCGGACACGGACTTCGCGGACACGGACGACTCAGACATGGACGGGGACCTCTCCGGAGCCGCGGGCGATCAGCGTGGTGGGGATGACGAAGGTCTGGGCCGGCTCGTCCTCCCCGTCCAGGCGCAGGAAGACGCGCTCCGCGGCGGTCCGCCCCATCAGGCCGGGGTTCTGCGCGATGACGGAGACGGCGGGATGCAGCAGCTCGGCGAGCGGGATGTCGTCGAAGCCGATCAGCGCGACGCGGCCGTGCTCCTGGCGGCGGCGCAGAGCCGCGAGGACGCCGATGGTGACGAGGTTCTGCCCGCCGATGATCGCGGTCGGCGGCGTCCCCTGCGCCAGCAGCTCGGTCGCCATCTCCTCGGCCGCGTGCTCGTCGTGGGCGCCGTGGCGGACGAAGCCGGGGAGCACGGGGAGGCCGCGCCGCGCCATCTCCTCGAGGAAGCCGCGCTCGCGCTCACGGGCCGTGAAGATCTCGGGCCGGTCGCCGAGGAAGGCGATGCGCTCGTGGCCGAAGGAGGCCAGATGGCCGACGGCGCGCGCGATCCCGGCGGCGTTGTCGGTGATCACGGCGTCGGCCGTGATTCCGGTGGGGACGCGGTCGACGAACACCGCGGGGGTGCCGCGGTCGATCTCGACGCCGAGGTAGGCCTGACTGGGGGCCACCGTGGTGAGGATCAGCCCGTCGACGCGGCGCGAGACGAACGCGTTCACCGACGACCGCTCGCGGGCCGGGTCGTCGTCGAGGCTGGAGGCGAAGACCGCGACGCCGCGCTCGTTCGCGAGGTCCTCGACGGCGCGGTGCACTGCGCCGGAGAAGGGGTTCGCGACGCTGCCCACCAGCAGGCCCAGCGTGTTCGTGCGCCCGTTGGAGCGCCGCAGGTTCCCGGCGTGCAGGTCGGGCTGGTACTGCAGCTGCCGCGCCGCGGCCTGCACGCGCTCGATGGTGGCGGCCGAGACGTTCGGCTCCCCGTTGACGACGCGCGACACCGTCTTGATGCCGACTCCGGCGAGGGCGGCGACGTGCTTCATGGTGGGGCGGCGACCGGAGGCGACGGCGTCGCGGGGTCCTGACATCGATGTCACGGTGTCGTCTCACTTCCTCGGGGATGACTTGACCTTAGCTGTGAGAACACGATAGACCTTCCCGTGACATCGTTGTCGGGAGGAAGCTCCCGCCCTATGAACAGGACTTTCAATGACGAACCGCTCCCCTCGCTTCAACCGGTACCTCGGCCTCGGCTCGGTCGCGATCCTCGCGGCCCTGGGCATGACCGCCTGCTCCAGCTCCGGCTCCTCCGACGCCGGCTCGACCGCTGACAGCGGCGACGGCGTGGGCGTCACCCTCATCGTCAAGACCACCACGAACCCCTTCTTCGTCGCGATGGAGGACGGCGCCAAGGAGGCGGCCACCACCGCCGGCGTGAACCTCACGCTCGCCGCGGGCAAGGAGGACGGCGACGAGGACACCCAGATCCAGGCCATCGAGAACGCGATCTCGAAGGGCGACAAGGGCATCCTGATCACGCCCAACGGCCCCTCGGTCGTCGACGCCATCGCGAAGGCCCGCGACGCCGGCCTGTTCGTGATCGCCCTCGACACCGCGCCCGACCCGGCCGACGCCGTCGACATCACCTTCGCCACCGACAACTTCACCGCCGGCGAGTCGATCGGGAAGTGGACCGCTGCGCAGCTCGACGGCGAGAAGGCGACCATCGCGATGCTCGACCTGTTCGACGACAAGGTCGTCTCGGTCGACTACAACCGCGACCAGGGCTTCCTCACCGGCATGGGCATCGACGTCGCGGACGAGGAGGTCAACGGCGACGAGGAGAAGACCGGCAGCTACAGCGGCGGCGACTACGAGATCGTCGGCAACGAGGCCACCCAGGGCGCCGAGGACGGCGGCCGCACCGCCATGGAGACGCTCCTCTCCAAGAACCCCGACATCAACGTCGTCTACACGATCAACGAGCCCGCCGCCTACGGCGCGTACCAGGCCCTCCAGGCCGCGGGCAAGGAGAAGGACGTCCTGCTCGTCTCGATCGACGGCGGCTGCGCCGGCGTGAAGAACGTGGCGGAGGGCCTGATCGGCGCGACCGCGCAGCAGTACCCCGTGAAGATGGCCCAGCTGGGCGTCGAGGCGATCGCGCAGCTCGCGAAGGACGGCACCGAGCCCAGCACCAGCGAGGGCCTGGACTTCTTCGACACCGGCTCGCAGCTCGTCACCGACACCCCGGTCGACGGCCTGGACAGCATCAGCTCCGACGACGCCGCCGGGATCTGCTGGGGCGAGTAGCCCGACGCGGGGCGCTCCGGCGCCCCGCCCTCCCCCTTCCGCTCCCAGCGACTCCAGAAAGGCCATCGTGGCTCAGAAGACCACCGACCCGAATCCGCCGACCTCCGCCCTCGATCTCGCCAGCGAGTTCCTCGACCGCCGCACGCCGCTCGACCGCGTCCGCGGCGTCCTGCACCGCTACCCGGCCGTCAGCCCCGCCGTCGTGCTCGTCCTCGCGATCATCGTCTTCGGACTGCTGAACGACCGCTTCCTCGACCCCTCGAACCTCTCGCTCATCACCCAGCAGGTCGCGGTCGTCGGAACGCTCGCCGTCGCGCAGACGCTGATCATCCTGACCGCCGGCATCGACCTCTCCGTCGGCGCCGTGATGGTCCTCACCTCGATGGTCATCGCGCAGACCGCGACCGAGAACGGCCTGCCCGCGATCGTCGCCCTGCTGCTGGGCCTGATCGTCGGACTCGCGGCCGGCGCCTTCAACGGCGTCCTGGTGACGCGGCTGCGGCTCCCCCCGTTCATCGTGACGCTCGGCACGCTCAACATCTTCGTGGCGCTGACGCTCCTCTACTCCAGCGGCTCGACCGTCCGCGGCACCGACATGCCCGCCCTGCTGCCCTCCACCGGCGGCACCTTCGACATCCTCGGCGTCCGGATCAGCTTCGGCGTGATCCTGATGCTCCTGCTCTACATCGTGGTCGCGTTCATCCTCGGCAAGACCGCCTGGGGCCGCCACGTCTACGCCGTCGGCGACGACAAGGAGGCCGCGCGCCTCGCCGGCATCAGCGTGAACCGGGTCCTGATGAGCGTCTACCTCGCCGCCGGCGCGATCCTCGCCATCGGCGCATGGATCCAGATCGGCCGCACCAACGCCGCCAGCCCGAACGCCGGAGCCGACCTCAACCTCGACTCCATCACCGCCGTCGTCATCGGCGGGACCAGCCTCTTCGGCGGTCGCGGCACCGTGTGGGGCACCCTGCTCGGCGCCCTCATCGTCGGCGTCTTCCGCAACGGGCTTTCGCTCGCCGGACTCGACGTCCTCTACCAGACGCTCGCCGTGGGCGTGCTCATCATCGTCGCCGTCTCGGTCGACCAGTGGATCCGGAAGGTTCGCAAGTGACTCTCCTCGACGCCGCGGGAACCGCCCCCGCCGCCGCCCGCACCCCCGTCCTGCAGGCCAAGCGCCTCGTGAAGACCTTCGGCCGCGTGGTCGGGCTCGACGGCGTCAGCCTCGAGCTCTACCCCGGCGAGGTCCTGGCGATCATCGGCGACAACGGAGCCGGCAAGTCCACCCTGATCAAGTGCCTCACCGGTGCCGAGATCCCCGACGAGGGCGAGATCCTCCTCGACGGCAAGCCCGTGACCTTCAAGCGCCCCCAGGACGCGCGGGGCGCCGGCATCGAGACGGTCTACCAGAACCTCGCCGTCTCCCCCGCGCTCGACGTCGCGTCGAACCTCTACCTCGGCCGCGAGAAGCGCAAGAAGGGCGTGCTCGGCTCCGTGTTCCGGATGCTCGACACCGCCGGCATGCGCAAGGAGGCCCGCGCGGAGCTGACCGAGCTCGGCATCTCGACCCTCCAGGACGTCACGGTCCCGGTGGAGAACCTCTCCGGCGGTCAGCGCCAGGCCGTCGCCGTCGCCCGCGCCGCGGCGTTCGGCTCGAAGGTGGTCGTGCTCGACGAGCCCACCGCGGCCCTCGGCGTGCGCGAGTCGAACCAGGTGCTCCAGCTCGTGCGCAACCTGCGCGACCGCGGCATCCCGGTCATCCTGATCAGCCACAACATGCCGCACGTCTTCGACGTCGCCGACCGCATCCACATCCAGCGCCTCGGCAAGAAGGCGGCGACCATCACGCCGCAGTCGCACTCGATGACCGATGCGGTCGCGATCATGACGGGAGCGGCGACCGCATGACGACCGCCGCCCCCCGCGTCCTCTACGCCGAGTTCACGGCGAAGCCCGGCCAGGAGGAGACCGTCGCGGCCATGATCGCCGACCTCGGCGAGCTCGTGCGCCAGGAGCCCGGCAACGTCGAGTTCGTGCCCTACCGGCGCGAGGACGACCCCGCGCGGTTCTTCGTCTACGAGATCTACCGCGACGAGGACGCCTTCCAGGCGCACATCTCGGCCGACTACGGAGCGGTCTTCAACGAGAAGCTCGGCCCGCTGATCGTCGAGCCGCACTCGCAGCTCACCTGGCTCCACCGGGTCTGAGCGAGGGTCCCCGCGGAGGGGGCCGAGGCGGCAAGGACATGCTGATCGAGCAGCCCGCGAAGCGCGACGAAGACATGCTGATCGAGTAGCGCCCGCAGGGCGCGTATCGAGATCTACCCCCTGCAGACGGCGGGTCTCGATACGCCGCCCCGCGGCTACTCGACCAGCATGGAGGCGTCCGGAACATGCTGATCGAGTAGCGCCCGCAGGGCGCGTATCGAGATCCCCCCGCCCCGGGCACCCGCTGCTGCAGCTCATCCCGCCCAGGGCACGACCACGTCGATGATCCAGGTGACCCCGAAGCGGTCGGTCAGCTTGCCGTAGAGCGGCGAGAACACGGACGGCCCGAACGGGACGTGGACGACCGCCCCCTCCGACTCCGCGAGGGCGGTGCCGAGGCGCTCGATCTCCGCGCTCTCGGTGCCCCGCAGCGACACGTAGAACGCGTTCTCGCCGGCCGCGTGCGGGAGCGAGTCCTGCACGTCGTACGCCATGACGTGGAACCCGTTCGGCGCCGTCACCTGCCCCCAGGCGATCTGCTCGGACTGGGCGGCGCTCTGCCCCGCCTCGACGTTCCCGTAGGGAGCGAGGACGAGGTCGCCCCCGAAGACCGAGTGGTAGAACTCGAGCGCCTCCTTCGCGTTGCCGCGGAAGTTGAGGTGCAGGGTGCTGGTGATGCTCACGACGGGTCTCCTCCAGAGATGCGAATCGCTCCGAACCGCTCGGAGCACCTGCAGTCCACCGCCCGTACCGGTCGGGGAGCGTCCGGATCCGCCGACGCGACCCCCGATCCCTCAACAGCGACCCATGGCGCGCCGGCGGCGCCCGTTAGGGAAGTCAGAGCGTTTTAGGAGATCTGGATAAAACGCTCTAACACTCGAAACGTCGCGTTTCTCGCGGTGGCGGAGCGGCGGCGATGCCGGTCGTCAGCGCTGCTGTTCGACCGAGCTCTCTCCCGGCGCGGGCTCGAGGTCGTCCGACGACGGTTCCGGAAGGACGTCGTCCGCCGGCGGCTCCGCGCGCAGGTACTGAGCCGAGATCGTGCGGTACGAGCGGGTGAGCATCGCCGCGCCGGCCGCGACCACCATGATCACCCCGCCGATCAGGAACACGAGCGCGATCCCCCGCCCGACCCCGTCGCCCAGCAGCCAGCCGTACGCCGCCCGCCCGTCCGCCGACTCCATGTACGGGATCAGCGCGAACTCCGCGATCGGCGCGATCAGGAACGCGGTGATCGGCGCCGCCGCCGACTCCAGCGCCGCCGCGAAGCCGAAGACCCGCCCCTGCGTCTCGAACGGCACCACCTTCTGCACGACCGTCTGCTCCGCCGCCTCGACCGCGGGGATCAGCGTCATGTAGACCCAGATGCCGCCGGCGTAGAGCCACCACCAGTCGCGGAGGGTGAAGACCGCGCCGATCACGCCCATCGCCATCACGAGCAGCAGCATCGTCCGGATCGGATTCCGGCCGAGCCCGAGCTTCGCCACCAGCAGCCCGCCGATGATGAAGCCGGTCGCGGTCACGCCGAGCACGACGCCCCACAGCTCCACCGGGAACAGCTCGAGTCCGTAGGGATCCATCAGCGCCAGGTACACGCCGCCGATCAGGTTGTTGAAGGTCGAGAAGACGATCAGCGCGAACAGCCCGGTCGCCGCGCGCACCGCCGTGATGCTCCCCCGCAGATCGATCAGCGGGGCCCGCGAGCCGGCCGCCGCGGGGATCGCCTCGGCGATCCGCAGGAACAGCAGGTGCACGAGTGCCGCGGCGGAGACCCCGATCGCGATCAGCAGCGTCCAGCCCATGCCGAGCAGGCCGATCGAGAGCCCGCTGAACACGCTCGTCACCACGAACGCGAGCCCCTGCACCGTGCCGACCAGGCCGTTCGCGTTCGCGTGGCGCTCCACCGGCACCATCAGCGTCACCGTCGTCGACAGGGCGATGTTCCGCATGTTCTCGATCACCGCGCCGAACAGGACCGTGCCGGAGAAGACCCAGAACCAGGGCCCGCCGAAGTCCAGCAGCGTCGCCTCCGGCAGCGCGAGGTAGAGGCCGCCGGCGGCGCCGAACGACACCAGCGTCACCGCCCCGGCGAACACCATCACCCGGTGCTTCCGGTGCCGGTCCACGATCGTGCCGAACGCCATCGCGAAGACCGCGACGAGCAGCATGTACGCGCCGCCGATGATCCCGGTGGCGAGCACCGACCGCGTCTCGAGGTACACCCAGAAGGTCAGCGCGAACCAGAGGAAGCTCGTCGTCACGTTCGCGACCGCGGTGTTGACGAGGATCCAGCCGAAGGAGCGCAGGCTCGCCGCGCTCGGCTCCGCGGCGGGTGCGCCGGCGGCCTCGGGGACGGTCGAGGACATGGCTTCCCTCCGCTCGGCGACGGCCTGCCCGGAGTCGTCCCGGACCGCCGTCGCAGCCACTGTAGGCCCGCGCCGCCGACCGGTCGAGAGGCGACCGGGAGAGCATCGCGAGACGCGATCCCTCGCGCCGAGCCCCGGCGTCACCGACCGCAGCGGCACCCTGCCGATATCGTCGGAGCGGGCTCGATCGCAGGTGCTCCCGACCCGGCGGACGCTCGCCCACCACCCCTCCACGAAAGGCACTGCCATGTCCGACCCCGTCGTCGTCACCGCGATCTTCACTCCCGTCGAGGGCAAGCGCGACGCCCTCGTCGCCGCCCTCTCCCCCGCCATCGCCGAGGTCCACGGCGAGGAGGGCTGCGAGCTCTACGCGATCCACGACTCCCCCGACGGCACCATCGTCATGCTCGAGAAGTGGACCAGCGCCGAGGCCCTCGACGCCCACGGCGCCGGCGACCCCGTCGTCCGCCTGAACGCCGCCATCAAGGGCCTCGTCGCCGCGCCCCCGGTCGTGACCCGCCTGTCCCCGATCCCCGCCGGCACCGCCACCCAGGGCGCCCTCTAGCCCCGGACCCCCGCCGAGTCGCCCGACTCCACGCTGGTCGAGCAGCCCCACAGGGGCGTGCCGATTCATGCTGGTCGAGCAGCCCAGCAGGGGCGTAACGAGACCCACCCTCCGCCGGACATCAAGACCTGCAGACCCGCCGTCCGGCGCAGGTGGATCTCGATACGCCCGCTCCGCGGGCTACTCGATCAGCATGGGGCCGCCCGCACCGACTCGCCCGAGAAGGCTCGTTCTCCACCCCGAGAACGCGCCTTCTCGGGCGACTCGGCGCGCTCCCGGCACTCAGAGAAGAATCGGCCCTGGCGAGGGCGGCTTCTCCGGCAGCCCCGCCTCGAGAATCCGGGTCACGATCGCGACGGCGCGGTCGGCGAGCGCGTCGCCGGGGTAGAAGCTCTCGAACAGGTCTTCAGCGGCCTCCAGAGTGCCGACCTCGCAGAGACTCAGGAGCTGACGGATGTCGTTGGTATCGCGACCGGGTCGATTGGCGCGAAGCTTCATCGCGAGAAGAGCATCAGCTGATGCGACCTGGATCACGACCCCCGCACGGTCGTACACCGTCTCCCACTCGACGACCCGCTCGCCGAGAGTCGGCACCGATCCGGTCTGCTCCACCGCGAAGTTCAGCCAGTCGTCGCTCCACCCGTGCCTGCGTGCCACCTTCGCAGCCGCCCCTGTCACCACGTCATCACTGCCCGGGTTCACGTGGAGCGAGTCGAGATCCTGCGTCGTGCCCCTGTCGAAGTAGCGGAGGGCGAGGGCGGCACCGCCGACGAGCCGGATGCCCGCAGCTGATGGAGCTCAGCGACGAGTTCCGCGAGACCCGCGATGATGTCGTCGCGGTCGAGCGAGACGGCCACGATCACACGCTCGCGAAGGTGTCTCGCCACACGTGCACGCCGCGCCGCAGGAACTCCTCGGGCACCTCCGACTCGGGCGGCGCCGGATCCGCGGGGTCGATCTCGAGGACGACGGCGACAGGGAGGTAGCGCATGGGCCGGGTCACCCAGGCCGGGAGAGGCAGCCCCTCCTCGCCCAGACGCCAGGCGACGAGCGCGGCGATCGCCGCGTCCCACGCGCGGTTCCGCGTCGGCTCGGGCTCCGCCAGCCCCAGCACACCTCGGAGGAGCCCGCGCTCAGCGACGAGGTTGTCGTTGAGCTGCAGGAGTGCCCGCAGGGCGCGATCCCGATCCCCCACTCGCAGCCGTCCGCGGATCTCGACAGCCGCGGCCGCGGCATCGTCCCGCTGGAGGGGCAGTGCGTAGAGCCGGTGTCCCGCGCCCGCCAGGACGCGCTGCACCGTGCTGAAGTCCGCGTCCCGGCCGTTCTCGATGCGCGAGATCCGGGCCTGATCGACATCGGTCAGGTCCGCCAGCTGCTGCTGTGTGAAGCCGCGGCTGGCACGGGCCGAGCGCACGGCGGTCGAGCTCTCCGTCATCAGCACACCTCCCCGGTCATGTCCTGAGAGACATAATCTACTCGCCTCGATGGCGTCACAGGGAACGGCGCGGTTCGACTCCTTCGAGGAGCAGTACGCAGCCCGCCCGCCGCACCGCCCTCAGCGCGGACGCGCCACCGACGCGCGCTCGATCAGGCGCGTCTCGAGCTCCAGCCGCGTCGCGCTCGAGGACAGCGGCCGGGCCGCGCGGTGCGCCTGGTGCAGCATCCGGAAGGCGGCGGCCCCCATCTGGGCGATCGGCTGCTGGATCGTGGTCAGCGGCGGCGTCGCCCACGCCGACTCCTGCACGTCGTCGAAGCCGATCACGCTGAGGTCGTCCGGGATGCGCAGGCCGGCCAGGTCGGCCGCGTCGTAGACGCCGAGCGCCATGGTGTCCGAGAGGGCGAAGAGCGCGGTGGGCCGGATCAGCGCGTCCGCCAGCATCGCGGAGGCGACGACCCGGGAGCGGTCGCGGTTCCAGCCGCCGTAGACCACGCGCTCCCGCGGCAGCGGCACCCCCGCGTCGCGCAGCGCCGTGCTGAAGCCGTCGAGCCGGGCGCTGCTGTAGAGCTGCCCGCGGGCGCCCGCGATCACGCCGATGCGGGTGTGCCCCTGGGCGAGCAGGTGCTCCGCCGCCATCCTGCCGCCGTCCCAGTTGGTCGCGCCGACGCTCGCCACGTCGGCGGGCGGGCGGGTGATCGGATCCACGATCACCACGGGCAGCTCGGCCGTGGTGAGCAGGTGCAGCTGCGCCGCCGTGACGTCCACGAGGACGACGATCGCGCCGAGGGACGAGCGGCGCAGGAGCCGGTTGACCCACTCCCCGTCGGGCCGCGCGCGGGTGAGCACCAGGTCGACGCCCGCCGCCGCGGCCTCCTCCTCGATCCCACCGAGCACGGGACCGATCCAGGTGCCGTCGAGGTGGCCGACCACGACGTCGACGATGTGCGCGACGTGCGGGTCCTCCGCCGGCGGACGCAGCCGCGGCCGGCGCCGGTAGCCGAGCTCGTGCGCGGCCTCCATCACCCGCAGCCGGGTCGCCTCGGAGACGTCGGTCCCGCCGCTCAGCACCTTCGAGACCGTCGGCACACTCGTCCCCGCGCGCTCGGCGATGCGCGCCATCGTCGGCCGGGGAGCGGCACCGCTGTCGTCCATGCCCCCACTGTAGAGCAGAACGAGTTGCGAAACCCAGCGGGGGAACGACCGTCGCAGACGCCCGGATCCCGCCTTGCCCACGACTCTCCGCGGGTGCAGACTGGACGCACACGGGCGGCAACGGCAACAGAGTTGCGCAACTACCGTTCGATGACGAACCGCGGAGCGATCCGCCGAGCACCCCGAGGACACCGATGACCGACCTCCCCCCGTCCACTCCCGCCAAGAGGGCGCTCGTCGTCCGCGGCGGCTGGGACGGCCACCAGCCCGTCGAGGCGACCGAGCTGTTCCTCCCCTTCCTCGCCGAGAACGGCTTCGAGGTGCGTGTCGAGGAGTCGACCGCCGTCTACGCCGACGAGGACTACCTGCGCACCGTCGACCTGATCGTGCAGTCCAACACCATGACCTCGATCGAGTGGCCCGAGTTCCTCGGCCTGCGCGCGGCCGTCGAGCGCGGCACCGGCCTGGCCGGCTGGCACGGCGGCATCGCCGACTCGTACCGGAACAACTCCGACTACCTGCAGCTGATCGGCGGCCAGTTCGTCTCGCACCCGGGCAAGCACCCGGACGAGCGCACCGGCGAGCAGTCGGACAACTACGTCCCGCACACGATCGAGATGACGGCCCTCGCGGCCGACCACCCGATCACGCAGGGCATCAGCGACTTCGAGCTCACCACCGAGCAGTACTGGGTGCTGCACGACGACTACAACGACGTGCTCGCGACCACCACGCAGGCCGTCCGCGAGTGGGACCCGTGGCACCGCCCGATCACCTCCCCCGCCGTCTGGACCCGCCAGTGGGGCGAGGGCCGCATCTTCGTCTCGACCCCGGGCCACCGTGTCGAGATCCTCCAGGACGCCAACGTCCGCACCATCATCGAGAGGGGACTGCTGTGGGCCTCCCGCTGAGAGTCGGCATCATCGGAGTCGGGAAGATCAGCGAGCAGTACCTCGCGAACCTCCCGACCTTCCCCGGCCTCCGCCTCGTCGCGGTCGCCGACCTGAACACCGCGCGAGCGCAGGAGGTCGCCGACGAGCAGGGCGTCCGCGCCCTCTCGGTCGACGAGCTGATCGCCGACCCCGAGGTCGACGCGGTGCTCAACCTGACCATCCCCGCCGCGCACGTCGAGATCGGCACTCGCGCGCTGAAGGCCGGCAAGCACGTCTTCGCGGAGAAGCCGCTCGGCCTGAACCCCGCCGAAGCCGCGCCGATGCTCGACCTCGCCGAGGAGCTGGGCCTGCGCTTCGGCAGCGCCCCCGACACCGTGCTCGGCACCGGCGTGCAGACCGCGCGGCAGGCGCTCGACTCCGGAGTGATCGGCACGCCGATCGCCGCGCAGGTGCACTGGGCCGCTCCCGGCCACGAGCGCTGGCACCCGGCGCCGGAGTTCTACTACCAGCCCGGCGGCGGCCCGCTGCTGGACATGGGCCCGTACTACCTGACCGCGCTGGTGCACTTCTTCGGCCCCGTCGTCCGGGTCACCGGTCTCGCGACCCGCTCGGACCGCCCGCGCACCATCGAGTCCGGCCCGCGCGCCGGCACGCCCATTCCCGTCTCGATCGACACGCACATCAGCGCGCTGCTCGAGCACGAGAACGGCGTCACCTCGACCGTGATGGTCAGCTTCGAGGTCTGGCGCACCCGCGCGCCGAAGTTCGAGATCTTCGGGACGGAGGGCACCATCGCCGTCCCCGACCCGAACATGTTCTCCGACTCCGTCGAGGTCGCGGTGCGCGACGAGGACTGGCGGGTCGTCCCCGACTCCGCCGGCGTCGTGGACACCGGGCGCGGCGTCGGTCTCGCCGACATCGCCGAGGCGATCGCGGAGGACCGGCCGCACCGCGCCTCCGGCCGCCTCGGGCTGCACGTCCTCGAGATCATGGACGCGATCCTCCGCTCGAGCGCCGAGAAGGCGGTCGTCGAGATCGAGTCCAGGGTGGAGCGGCCCGAGCTGCTCCCGCTGCGGACGGCCGCCGGCGAGCCGGTCGGCGAGCCCGTCCGCGCCTGACACCGCCCGCGCCCGCAGGCACCACCCGACCCGTCCCGCGCCGGCCGCGACCTCTCCCTGGTCGCGGCCGGCGCGCCCCTTCCGAGGAGACCCCCGATGACAGCACCCCTCCGCGTCGCCATGATCGGCCACGCCTTCATGGGCCGCGCCCACGCTCAGGCCTGGCGGACCGCCCCGCGCTTCTTCGACCTGCCGCTGCAGCCCGAGCTCGCCGTGGTCGTCGGCCGCGACGAGGGCCGCGCGCGGGCCGCCGCCGAGAACTTCGGCGCGACCGAGTCCTCGATCGACTGGCGCGCGGTGATCGCCCGCGACGACATCGACCTGATCGACATCTGCACCCCGGGCGACCAGCACGCCGAGATCGCGATCGCCGCCCTCGAGGCCGGCAAGCACGTGCTCTGCGAGAAGCCGCTCGCGCGCTCCGTCCCCGAGGCCCGGACGATGACCGAGGCGGCCGCCGCCGCGACCGGCTTCGCGATGTGCGGCTTCAGCTACCGCCGCACCCCGGCGCTCGCGCTCGCCAAGCGCTTCCTCGAGGAGGGCCGGCTCGGCGAGATCCGGCACGTCCGCGCGCAGTACCTGCAGGACTGGCTGAGCGACTCCGAGGGCCCGCTGACCTGGCGCCTCGACAAGGAGAGGGCCGGCTCCGGCGCCCTCGGCGACATCGGCGCGCACAGCATCGACACCGCGCAGTGGCTCACCGGGCAGACGATCGACGGCGTCTCGGCGATGCTGCGGACCTTCGTCACCGAGCGCCCGGTCCTGTCCGCGCAGGCCGGCCTCGGCGGTCGCGCCGAGGAGGGCGCCGAGCGCGGCCCGGTCACCGTCGACGACGCCGCGCTGTTCACCGCGACGCTCAGCGGAGGCGCCGTCGGCGTCTTCGAGTCGACCCGCGTCGCCACCGGCCGGAAGAACGCCAACCGCATCGAGATCAACGGCGAGACGGGCTCGATCGCCTTCGACTTCGAGCGGCTGAACGAGCTCGAGTACTACGACGCCCGCGACCCCGAGGACGCGCAGGGCTTCCGCACCATCCAGGTGACGGAGCCGGTGCACCCCTACGCCGCCGCCTGGTGGCCGACCGGGCACGGGCTCGGCTACGAGCACGTCTTCAGCCATCAGGTCGTCGACCTCGTCACGGCGATCGCCGAGGGCGTCCAGCCCACGCCGTCGTTCGCCGACGCCCTGCAGGTGCAGCAGGTGCTCGACGCCGTGGAGCGCAGCGCCGCCGACGGCTCGCGCCTCACGGCCGTCGCCTGACCGGGGCGTCCTGACCGGGGCGTCCCGACGGAGACGCACGAGGCCGCCTCCCCGGGCGGTGGCTGCAGGGTCACCGCCCGGGGAGGCGGCCGATCGCGAGTCCGTTCGCGGCCGTCCGACCCGACGCGTCGGCCCTCCTCCGATTCCCGACACCGCCGCGGGCCCCTTTCGGGGGGAGGTACGCCGGAGAACCCCGTAAACTGGGGACCTGGGGGATGACGAGGGTCCCCCGAGTGGGGGAGTGCTGCAGTGGGGATCGGTTTCCGGACCGCAGGAGAGCTGCGCGTCCTCGCGGGTGCTCGCCTGCACCCCGTCGTGGGCCCGGCCCTCAGCCGATCCCGAGACCGCTCCCGGCTCTCGGCCGGGCTGTCGATGCCCAGCGGCCCCGGCCTCGTCCGGCCCTCGCCGCTGGCGCAGCCGTGGGAGGCGCCGCTCGTCCGCCTGATCCGCGCGGGCGCCCCCGCCGCCGAGCTGCACGAGGCGACCGCCGCCTCCCCCGAGGGCTCGAAGCTCGCCGCCGTGATCGAACTGGTCCGCGACGCGCTGTCGCGCCGGGAGGACGACCGCGCCCTCCGCCTCGCCGGCTGGCTGGTGCGGATGCGCTACGACCCGTCCGCCGATCCGTTCCTCCGCCGCTACGGGATCGTCCTCACGGCCCACCTGCCGCTCAGCGCCGGACTCGACATCGACGTCCCGCTCGACGCGACCGCGCTGCGCCTGCTCTTCGCCGAGCTCGCCGCCGCGGACGACCCGGCCGGCGCCACGGCCGCCGTCGAGACCCTGCCGCCATCGACGCTGGCCGCCTCGACGCTCGCCTCGCTCTACTCCGCCCGGCGGCGCTGGGGCGACATGGCGCAGTTCTCGGCGCCGGTGGTCAACGTCGACGCCCCGTCCGCCGCGGTCCTGATCCGCCGCGGCGTCGCCCTGCGCGAGCTCGGCCTGATCGAGAGCGCCCTCGAGGCCTTCGACCGAGTCGTGCGGCCGAACGTCACGACCGCCCGCCCCGTCGAGCTCCGGATCGAGGCCCTCTACGAGCGGGCCAGCACCCACCTCGCCGACGGCCGGCGCGCCCCCGCGCGCCGCGACCTCGAGCGCGTCCTCGCCCAGTACCCCGAGAGCCCCGAGGCCCACGAGCTGATGGCCGCCGTCGGCCGCTGACGGCCCGTCCCGCCCCCACTCCTCAAAAGTTGCGGTAGTCGCACCCGAATACCGCAACTTCTGCTGAATCGGCTGCCGTCCCCGGAGCAGGCCGGCGAGCAGCCCGCGCAGCAGGCGTATCGAGATCCCCACCGCGGACAGCAGGAAGGGGCGCCCCCGCGAACGGGAGCGCCCCTCACGCCGAGCCTTCGGCTCAGCCCTCGGCCTTCGACGGCTTGCCCTCGGCGGGCAGCACCTCGACCGGGGTGTCGCGCGGGTCCTCGCCCTCGGCCTGCGAGGGCTTGTCGGCCTGGTCGTCCGGGTCCTCGACGGGGCTCGGGGTCTGGTCGCTCATCGCAGTCCCTCCGGCTCGTCCGAGGTGGCTGAGGGCTCGGGGTGCGCCTCGAACTCCATCCAGGCCCGGTCGAGCGAGGCCTGCGCCGAGGCGGGCTCGCTCGCGAAGTAGCCGTCGTAGATGGCGCGTCCGCCGTGCTCCGGCAGGTCGCCGCGGCCGGCGTAGGTCTGGGCGAGCTCGCCGACCTCGTCGTCCCTCTTCTCCTGGTCCCGCAACCACGCGGGGAAGGTCTGCGTCATGGTGACACCTCTCTCTCCTGCCTCCAGACAATCCCTCCGATCGGCGGGCTGCAAGCCCTTGCCCCGCACGTTCGCCCGCCGCGATCAGGGGCCGCGAGCACTGCGAGGATTCCGGTATGGACAGCAGCGAGCACCCCCGCCGCCCCGACGTCACCAGCGTCGACATCGTCGGCGGCGCCGAGCCGCTCGCGGTCGGACTGCACGCGTACGACGAGGGCTGGCCGGAGGCGTTCCGCGAGCACCAGCGGCGGATCGCGCAGGCCCTCGCCGCGCTGGACGTCGCGATCGAGCACATCGGCTCGACGTCCGTGCCCGGCCTCGCCGCGAAGCCGATCGTCGACATCGCCGTCGCCGTCCCCGACATCACCGCCGAGGAGGACTACCTCGCCCCGCTGCTCGCGGCCGGCTACGCGCTCCGGGTCCGCGAGCCCGGCCACCGCCTCGTCCGCACCCCTGAGCGCGACGTCCACGTGCACCTCTACGGCCGCGGCGACGCCGCGATCGAGGAGTACCTGCTCCTCCGCGACCACCTCCGCCGCGACGCCGCCGATCGCGCCCTCTACGAGTCGACCAAGCGCTCCCTGATGGAGCGGAGCTGGGCGGACATGAACGCGTACTCGGACGCCAAGACCGAGGTGATCGAGGCCGTCAAGGCGAGGGCGCGAGCTGCGGGCGTCGACCCGGCGCCGGCGGGCGCGGCACCGGCCTGAGCCCCGGTGCGTCGCCTCGCGCCGGTCCGCCGAACGGCGTTGCCGACCGCACCGCCGTCGCGTGAGGCTGGACGGATGCACGCCGACGAGTATCTGCCCCCCGAGGAGCTCCCCGAGCCGCCGACGCTGGACGTCGTGACGCGGTTCTTCCGAGGTCCGCTCTTCACCCTCACGCCGCAGCCGTCACTGGAGGAGTGGGTGTCCTCGGCTTCGGCGCGCGACCGGGGCGGGGAGATCCTCTTCGACGAGGCCTCGATCGGCTACACCTTCTGGCGCAACCCAAACGACCACGACGACCCCGCGAATCTCGAGGAGCTCGGCGGCGAACCGAGGCCCTCGCTCGACGTCTCGCCGACGCATCCCGTGCCCGAGTGGATGGCGGAGATCGCCGCCCGGATTCCGTACCCCCAGCTCTGGGACGCGGTGCGGACGAGCGTGGCGGAGGAGCACTCGCCGTGGCAGAGCATCGAGTTCGCGCTCCTCGAGCACGTGAACCGCATCCTGAGGAGCCGCGCCCACGCGGAGCGGGCCGGCGGGAGCGGTGGCGAGGAGCCCCTCGGCCCCGCGATGGACCTCGGCATCGAGCACGACGTCCCGCTCCTCCTCGACGGCCGCCCGGTCCCCGGCATCCGGATCGACACCGACCCGCACGTCCTCGGCATCGGCGCCCACCTCGGCGACCGCTTCCTGACGGCCGTCGTCGACCGCGACCGCCTCCCCCTCCTCGACTTCACCTTCGTCACCCGCCGCGCCCGCGCCTGACCACCGTTGCTGGTCGACCAGCCCGCGCAGCGGGCGTATCGAGACCCACCATCACCGAGAGCCGAGTCTGCAGAACGCAGCCGCTGACGGGGTCGGGGCTCGATACGCCCCTGCGGGGCTACTCGACCAGCATGCTTCCGCCGAGCCCCGCCGAGCGACGCGCCCCCCTTTGCTGGTCGAGTAGCCCGCTCCGCGGGCGTATCGAGACCCACCATCGCCGGACCGCCGCTCGCCTCCCCTGCCCGGCGTCGCTTCGCGCCGGGTCACCGCCCGCCGTTGCGCCCGCCGCGCCGCCGCGGCACCCTCGGAGGATGTTCTACGACGAGAGCGCCCGCCTCGAGGACGTCCCGGTCCCGCCGACCCTCGACGAGGTGGCGCGCGCCTTCCCGGGCCCGCTGTACGGCTTCGTTCCCCAGCCGTCGCTCGAGCCGTGGACGTCCGGCACGGCGTCGAGCTCCTCCGGCGGACGCGTCGAGATCGAGTCCGTGGCGATCGGGTACACGCTCTGGCTGAATCCGGACGACCACGACGACCCCGCCAACCTCGCGGAGCTCGACGACGAGCTTCGCGCCTCGCTCGACGCCCCACCGGTGCGCCCGCTGCCCGACTGGATGACCGCGATCACCGCCCGGATGCGCTACCCGTGGCTGTGGGAGGCGGTGCGGACGACCGTCGCGCACGAGCCGGCGCCGCCGTGGCACTCGGCCGAGAGCGTCCTCGTGGAGCACGTGAACCACATCCTGAGGAACCGGTTCCACGCCGAGCGCGTCCGCGGCCGGCTCCCGGGCGAGCTGCTCGGCCCCGCGACCGAGAAGTGCGTCGAGCACGACGTCCCGCTCCTCCTCGACGGCCGCCCGGTCCCCGGACTCCGGATCGACACCGACGCGCACGTCCTCGGCGTCGGCGCCCACCTCGGCGACCGCGTCCTGACAGCCGTCGTCGAGCGCGACCGCCTCCCCCTCCTCGACCTCGCCTTCGCCACCCACCGCGCCCCCGCCTGAGCGCCCCTCTTCTGCTGGTCGAGCGACCCGCTCCGCGCCGGTCGAGCAGCCCGCTCCGCGGGTGCATCGAGCGCGGAAGCCGCTTCGCGTCTCGGTGGTGAGCGAAAGGACGCGGCTGCGCCCCGTCGTGTTGGTCGAGCAGCCCCGCAGGGGCGTATCGAGACCCGCCGTCATCAGCAGGGCGGATCTGCAGACTCGTCCTTCTGGCCCTGGTGGATCTCGATGCGCCCGCTCCGCGGGCTGCTCGATCAGCACGGCTTCCCCTCACCACGAGCCGTCTTCGCGGAACGCACGTGCCTGCGAGGTCGGGTCTCGATGCGCCCCCGCGGGCCCGCTCAGCCACCGGGCAAGCGCATACCCACCCCCCACCCCGCGCTGAGCGGCCGGAACCGCCCCAGCGCGGGAGTACCGTGACGCCATGACAGCGCAGGACGACATCGGTGCGGAGCAGGCGCCCGCGAAGGACTTCTCGCACGAGCAGGAGGGCTATCAGCACGGTCTGAAGCCCCGCCAGCTCCAGATGATCGCGATCGGCGGTGCGATCGGAACCGGGCTCTTCCTCGGCGCCGGCGGCCGCCTCAACTCCGCCGGCCCGGCCCTCGCGATCGCCTACCTCGTCGCCGGCGTCTTCGCGTTCTTCATCCTCCGCGCCCTCGGCGAGCTCGTCCTGCACCGCCCGTCGTCCGGGTCGTTCATCTCCTACGCCCGCGAGTTCTACGGCGAGAAGTTCGCCTACGCGGCCGGCTGGATGTACTTCCTCAACTGGGCGATGACCTCGATCGTCGACACCACCGCCGTCGCCGTCTACCTCAAGTACTGGTCGGCCTTCACCGCGGCGCCGCAGTGGCTCCTCGCCCTCATCGCGCTGCTCGTCGTCCTCGCCGCGAACATGGTCGCGGTGAAGGTCTTCGGCGAGCTCGAGTTCTGGTTCGCGCTGATCAAGGTGACGGCGCTGGTGGCCTTCCTCGTCGTCGCGCTGATCTGGCTCGTCTTCGCCTTCCCCGTGCAGGCCGGCGGCGAGACCGTGCAGACCGGCGTCTCGATCCTCGCGGACAACGGCGGCATCCTGCCCAACGGACTGCTCCCCGCGGTCCTGGTGATGCAGGGCGTCGTCTTCGCCTACGCCGCGATCGAGCTGGTCGGCACCGCCTCCGGCGAGACGCAGGACACCGAGAAGGTCATCCCGCGCGCGATCAACTCGGTGATCTTCCGGATCGCGATCTTCTACGTCGGCTCGATCGTCCTGCTCTCACTGCTGCTCCCCTACACCGCCTACAAGGAGGGCGAGAGCCCCTTCGTCACCTTCTTCTCCTCGATCGGCGGGCCCGAGGTCGGCACCATCGCGGGCTCGATCATGAACTTCGTGGTGCTCACCGCGGCGCTCTCCTCGCTCAACGCCGGCCTCTACTCGACCGGTCGCGCGCTGCACTCGATGGGGATGAACGGCTCCGCCCCGAAGTGGACGACGCGGATGTCGCGCGGCGGCGTCCCCTACGCGGGCATCCTGCTCACCGCGACCTTCACGGTGGCGGGCGTGGTGCTGAACTACTTCGTGCCGAGCCAGGCGTTCGAGATCGCGCTGAACATCGCGAGCCTGGGCATCATCACGGCGTGGGGCACGATCATCCTCTGCCAGATGCGGCTGCGGCAGTGGGCGAAGAAGGGCCTCGCGAAGGAGCCGTCCTTCAAGCTCCCCGGCGCTCCGGTCACCTCCTGGCTGACCCTCGTCTTCCTCGCCGTGGTGCTGGTGCTGATGGCGATCGACTTCCCGGTCGGCACGCTGACCATCGCCTCGCTGGTGATCATCGTCCCGCTGCTGGTGGCCGGCTGGTTCCTGCAGCGCGGCCGCATCCTGCGGATCGCGGAGCTGCGCGACGGAGTGACGGGGCCGTTCCCGGTGACCGGTCGCGACCCGTCCGCCCAGGTCCGGCGCGACCGCGACGACAAGGGCTGACGCCGGCCCGCACCGACGCCCCGCGCGACCGCCCACCGTTACTCTCGATCGCGCGGGCGCCCACGCGTCGGCGGAACGGGAGCGGCATGGCCACGGTGGACTCCGCGGAGCGGCGCGCGCGCCTGATCGAGCTGCTCGAGCGCGACGGCGCGATCCGCCTCGACGACGCGGCGGCCGAGCTGGACGTCTCGACGATGACCGTCCGTCGCGACCTGGCCGACCTCGAGGCGGAGGGCCGGCTCAGCCGGGTCCGCGGCGGCGCGGTCGCCGCCCTGCGCCCCCGCCCCTTCGCCGAGCGCCTGGCCGCGGGCGCCGCCGCCAAGCGCGAGATCGCCCGCAAGGCCGTCGCCCTGCTGCCCGACTCGGGCGCGATCGCGGTCGACGCCTCCTCGACGGCCGGGACCCTGCTCGCCGCCGCCCCGGAGTCGCCGCGGCTGCTGATCGCGACCAACTCGCTGGAGAACCACGCCTCGGCCCGCGCCACCCGCGCCCGGGTCGTGCTGATCGGCGGCGAGCTGCAGGCCGAGACCGACAGCTTCGTCGGCCCGCTCGCCTGCGCCGGCGCGGCCGAGCTGCACTACGACCGCTTCTTCACCTCGGCGTCGGCGGTGACCCGCGCGGGCACCAGCGAGGTGACGCTCGAGGAGGCCCAGGTGAAGCGCGTGCTCGTCGCCGCCTCCGCCGAGACGGTGCTGCTGGTCGACTCCTCCAAGCTCGAGCGCACGGCCCTCGCCCGCGCGCTCGACTGGGAGGCGATCGCGGTGCTCGTGACCGAGCTCGACCCCGCGGATGAGCGACTCGACCCGTTCCGCGGCCTCGCCGACCTGCGCTGACGAGCATTGACCGGAACGAGTCGGCCTGTTAGCTTCTGTGATAGTTAACACACTCGTTCAACCAGACGGAGAAGTCATGGCAGCCTCGACCGCCGCAGAGCTCATCGCCCGCTCGAACCGCCTCGGGGCCGACCCGCGCAACACGAACTACGCGGGCGGCAACACCTCCGCGAAGGGCGTCGAGACCGATCCGGTCACCGGCGAGCCCGTCGAGCTGCTCTGGGTCAAGGGCTCCGGCGGCGACCTCGGCACCCTGAAGGAGTCGGGCCTCGCGGTCCTCCGCATGGACCGCCTCCGCGCGCTCGTGAACGTCTACCCCGGCGTCGACCGCGAGGACGAGATGGTCGCCGCGTTCGACTACACGCTGCACGGCAAGGGCGGCGCCGCCCCCTCGATCGACACCGCGATGCACGGCCTCGTCGACGCCGCGCACGTCGACCACCTGCACCCCGACTCCGGCATCGCCTTCGCGACGGCCGCCGACGGCGAGCGCCTCACCGCGGAGGCCTTCGGCGGCACCGTCGCCTGGGTCCCGTGGCGCCGCCCCGGCTTCCAGCTCGGCCTCGACATCGCCGCGATCAAGGAGGCGAACCCCGAGGTCATCGGTGCGATCCTCGGCGGCCACGGCATCACCGCCTGGGGCGACACCAGCGAGGAGGCGGAGGCGAACTCGCTCCGCATCATCGAGACCGCCAGCGCCTACATCGCCGAGCACGGCCGCCCCGAGCCCTTCGGCCCCGCCCTCGACGGCTACTCCGCCCTGCCCGAGGAGGAGCGCCGCGCCAAGGCCGCCGCCCTCGCCGCCCACCTGCGCTCGATCGCCTCGCACGACCGCCCGCAGGTCGGCCACTTCACCGACTCCGCCGAGGTCCTCGACTTCCTCGCGAGCACCGAGCACCCGCGCCTGGCCGCGCTCGGCACCTCCTGCCCCGACCACTTCCTCCGCACCAAGGTGAAGCCGCTGCTCGTCGACCTGCCGGCCACGGCCACCGTCGAGGAGATCGTCGAGCGCCTCCCCGCGCTGCACGAGGCCTACCGCGCCGACTACCAGGCCTACTACGACGCGCACGCGACGCCCGAGAGCCCCGCGATCCGCGGCGCCGACCCGCTGATCGTGCTCGTGCCGGGCGTGGGCATGTTCTCCTACGGCGCGAACAAGCAGACCGCCCGGGTCGCCGGCGAGTTCTACGTCAACGCGATCAACGTGATGCGCGGCGCCGAGTCGATCTCGACCTACGCGCCGATCGACGAGGCCGAGAAGTTCCGCATCGAGTACTGGGCCCTCGAGGAGGCGAAGCTGCAGCGCATGCCGAAGCCCAAGCCCCTCGCCTCGCGCATCGCGCTGGTGACCGGCGCCGCCTCCGGCATCGGCAAGGCCATCGCCACCCGCCTCGCCGCCGAGGGCGCCTGCGTCGTCGTCGCCGACCTCGATCTCGCCAAGGCGCAGGCCGCGGCCGCCGAGCTCGGCTCGACCGACGTCGCGGTGGGAGTGGCGGCGAACGTCTCCGACGCCGCCGCCGTGAAGGCCGCGATCGACACCACCGTGCTCGCCTTCGGCGGTCTGGACCTGGTGGTCAACAACGCCGGCCTCTCGCTCTCCAAGTCGCTCTTCGACACCACCGAGGCCGACTGGGACCTCCAGCACGACGTGATGGCGAAGGGCTCCTTCCTCGTCTCGCAGGCCGCGGCCCGCGTGCTCGTCGACCAGAAGCTCGGCGGCGACATCGTCTACATCTCCTCGAAGAACTCGGTCTTCGCCGGCCCGAACAACATCGCCTACTCCGCGACCAAGGCCGACCAGGCTCACCAAGTCCGGCTGCTGGCCGCCGAGCTCGGCGAGCACGGCATCAAGGTCAACGGCATCAACCCCGACGGCGTCGTCCGCGGCTCCGGCATCTTCGCCTCCGGCTGGGGCGCGAACCGCGCCAAGACCTACGGCATCGATGAGGAGGACCTGGGCGCGTTCTACGCCAAGCGCACCATCCTCAAGCGCGAGGTCGTCCCCGAGAACGTCGCCAACGCCGTCTTCGCCCTCTGCACCTCGGACTTCTCCCACACGACGGGGCTTCATGTCCCTGTCGACGCTGGAGTCGCGGCGGCGTTCCTGCGATGACCGCGACCGAAGGAGTCCTCCGATGAAGGCCGTCGCGGCGGTCGACCTCGGCGCCACCAGCGGGCGCGTCATCCTCGGCTACGTCGGACACGACGAGCTGCGGATGCGGCACGTCGCGCGCTTCCCGAACCAGCCGGTACGTGTCCAGGAGGGCGGCGAGTCCGCGCTGCACTGGAACATCTTCGAGCTGCACCGCTCGCTGACGACCGGACTGACCAACGCGCTCCGGGACGAGCCCGAGGTCGTCTCGATCGGCGTCGACTCCTGGGCCGTCGACTACGCCCTGCTGCGCCGGGGCCGGATGCTCGGCGCGCCGTACCACTACCGCGACGAGCGGACCGCGCGCGGCGTCGCCGACGTGCACGCGCGGATCGGCGCGGACGAGCTCTACGCGCGCAACGGACTGCAGCACCTCCCCTTCAACACGCTGTTCCAGCTCGCCGCCGAGCGCGACGTGCTCGCCCTCGCCGACCAGGCGCTGCTCGTCCCGGACCTGATCGGCTACTGGCTGACCGGTGTCGCCGCGACCGAGATCACCAACGCCTCCACCACGGGTCTGCTCGACCCGCACACCCGCGCGTGGGACCACGAGCTCCTCACGCGCCTCGATCTGCCGCTCGGGATCCTCGCGCCCCTGATCGAGCCGGGCTCCCGGCTCGGCTCGCTCCTGCCCGCCGTCGCCGCCGAGCTCGGCGCCCCGGCCGGGCTCGGCGTCGTCGCCGTCGGCTCGCACGACACGGCCTCGGCCGTCGTCGCCGTGCCGGCCGCTGGCGAGGACTTCGCGTACATCTCCAGTGGCACCTGGTCGCTCGTCGGCGTCGAACTCGAGGAGCCGGTGGTCTCGCTGGAGGGTCGGGCCGCCAACTTCACCAACGAGGGCGGCGTCGACGGGCGAGTCCGATTCCTGAAGAACGTCTCCGGCCTCTGGCTGCTCTCCGAGTCGATCCGCACCTGGGAGCGCAGCACCGGCGAGCAGATCGACCTCGCCGAGCTGCTGCGCCAGGCCGCGGCGATCCGCGGACCGATCACGACCTTCGACCCGGCCGACGAGCGCTTCCTCGCCCCCGGCAACATGCCCGGCCGGATCGTCGAGTGGTGCGTCGAGCGCGGTCTCGCGCAGCCGCGCACCCGGCCCGAGTTCGTCCGCTCGATCCTGGAGTCGCTCGCCGAGGCCTACGCGAGCACCCTCGCCGACGCCGTCCGGCTGAGCGGCAAGCGGGTCCGCACGATCCACGTCGTCGGCGGCGGCTCGCAGAACGAGCTGCTCTGCCAGCTGACCGCCGACCGCACCGGGCTCCCGGTCGAGGCCGGTCCCAGCGAGGCCACGGCGATCGGGAACATCATCGTCCAGGCCCGCGCGCAGGGTCTCGTCTCCGGCTCGCTCGAGTCGCTGCGCGCGCTCGTGCGCCGGGCGTTCCCGCCGACGCGCTACGAACCCCGTCCCTCCTCCCCCGAGAAAGGCTGACCAGCATGGTCCAGCGCCAGTTCCCGAAGCCCGTCGAGCTGCTCGAGTACCTCAGCTTCAAGAAGCCCGAGCTCGACGGCCGCAAGCGTCGCCTCGACGCCGCCCTCACCATCGAGGACCTCCGCTCGATCGCGAAGCGCCGCACCCCGAAAGCCGCCTTCGACTACACCGACGGCTCCGCGGAGGGCGAGATCTCGATCGCCCGCGCCCGCCAGGCGTTCGAGGACGTCGAGTTCCACCCCCAGGTGCTCCGCGACGTCGCCGCCGTCGACACCACCGCTACCGTCCTCGGCGCACCCTCCGCCATGCCCTTCGGGATCGCGCCCACCGGCTTCACCCGCCTGATGCAGACCGAGGGCGAGACCGCCGGAGCCGGAGCGGCCGCCGCCGCGGGCATCCCCTTCACCCTCTCCACGCTCGGCACCACCTCGATCGAGAACGTGAAGAAGGCCAACCCGAACGGCCGCAACTGGTTCCAGCTCTACGTCATGCGCGACCGCGAGATCTCCTACGGGCTCGTCGAGCGCGCCGCCAAGGCGGGCTACGAGACCCTCTTCTTCACCGTCGACACGCCCGTCGCCGGCGCCCGCCTGCGCGACAAGCGCAACGGCTTCTCCATTCCGCCCCAGCTCACCGTCGGCACCGTCCTCGACGCACTGCCCCGCCCGTGGTGGTGGTTCGACTTCCTCACCACCCAGAAGCTCGAGTTCGCCTCCCTCAGCGCCACCGGCGGCACCGTCGGCGACCTGCTCGACCTCGCCATGGACCCCACCATCAGCTTCGAGGACCTCAAGGTGATCCGCGAGATGTGGCCCGGCAAGCTCGTCATCAAGGGCGTGCAGAGCGTCGAGGACGCCCACAAGTTCGCCGACTTCGGCGTCGACGGCATCGTCCTCTCCAACCACGGCGGACGCCAGCTCGACCGCGCCCCCATCCCCTTCCACCTGCTGCCCGAGGTCGTCCGCGAGGTCGGCACCGACACCGAGGTCATGGTCGACACCGGCATCATGAACGGCGCCGACATCGTCTCCTCCATCGCTCTCGGCGCGAAGTTCACCCTGATCGGCCGCGCCTACCTCTACGGCCTCATGGCCGGCGGCCGCCAGGGCGTCGACCGCACCATCGCGATCCTCTCCGACCAGATCGTGCGCACCATGAAGCTCCTCGGCGCCCACTCCCTCGAAGAGCTCACCCCGGCCCACGTCACCCAGCTCGAGCGCCTCCAGCCCCGCCCCCGCGCCTGACCCTGCGCCTCATGCTGGTCGAGCAGCCGCCGCACGCGCCCCCATGCTGGTCGAGTAGCCGCGGAACGCGGCGTATCGAGACCCGCCTTCGCCAGCAGGGCGGTTCTGCAGACCTGTCTTCTGACGGTGGTGGATCTCGATACGGCCGCATTGCGGCCTACTCGATCAGCATGTAAAGGGCAGCCGCTCCACCGTCCTCCCGTCCGCGCAGGCGCCACATGCTGGTCGAGTAGCTGCCGCAGGCGGCGTATCGAGACCCGCCGACCCGCACCCAGCCTCTTGCCAGGAACACCCGCAGCCCGCTACGGTCGACGAACGCCACCACGAAAGGAGCCGACCATGACGCACGCACCGCACTTCACCACCGCCGGCTTCTTCGGCGCCCTCTCCGACTGACCGGTCGAGCCTCCCGCTCGTCATCGCTCAGACGGTGACGGCGCAGAAGAAGCTCCCGGTCCCGCGGCACCGCCGCACGGACCGTCGTCCCGTTCCCGACCCGATCCCCGGGTCCCGCGCGCCGCCCCTCCGGCGGCCGCTCCGCGCGCTCCGAGCGCGCTCCTCGCCGCGCCCACCAGGCGCTCTCCGGCGCGCCCGCGCGCCAGCCGCCCGGCATCGACCGGGCCCCGCACGAAGGACACCATCGTGAACACCGCAGCGACACTCGTCGCCCGCCTCCCCCGACCTCGGCTCGCCCGCCTGCTCGACCGCCTCGCGCTCCGCGCTGGGATCGCTCTCGTGGCGTGGAGCACCCGGGAGCGCCGCCTCCCGCCCACCCACGCGGAGGTCGCCGCCCTCCGCCACGAGCGCGCCGCACTCGAGGACCGCGAGCGCCGCACCGCGCTCCAGCGCCTCCCGCGCTGATCCCGCCCACAACGCAGAAGTTGCGGTAGTCGAACGCGACTACCGCAACTTCTGCGTCATGATCCGAGCGGCCTAGAGCTGCTGGTCGAACACCTCGGCCTTGCGGAGTGCGTCCTGGAACCCGAAGCCCAGCACGCCCTCGTACTCCCAGACCTCCAGTCGATCGCCGGGATCCACCCCGTCGATGAGGAAGGTCGTCTCCGCGTCCTCGGTCGACTTCGAGACACCGGCCACCCCGCGGGCGTCGTTCTGCCGCATCTCGGCGACGGGCTTCCCGCCGACGACGACCACGAAGCGCCGATCCGACTCGACGATCGCGTCCGGCAGGGTCACCAGGGCACGACCGTCCGAGATCGACGCCTTCACGAACGTCGGCTCCGCCGGGGCGGGAGCGGGAGGCGCAGCCGGAGCGGCCGTCAGAACCTGGTCGAGCAGCTTCTCCTTGCGGTGGGCCGGATCGCGCGAGTCGTACCACGTGCCCTCGTACTCCCAGACCTCCAGGTGCTGACCCGGCGTCACCGTGCTGAACTCGAACAGCTTGGCGTCGCCCTCGCGCCACACCTTCACGGGCCCGTACGCCGCGTCGCCCTGGATCTCACCGAGGTCCCTCCCTCCGGCGGAGACCACCAACCGCTTGTCGGTCCGGAGGACCTCGTCGGGCACGGACAGCACGGCGTTCCCGTTCACCAGGGACACCGCCACGCCGGGCTTCTCGCCCACCTGCTGATCGAACAGCTTCGCGATCCGCTTGACGTCCTCCACCCCGAAGTCGAACCCTGCTCCCTCGTACTCCGAGACCTCCACCCGGCTGCCGGGCTTCACACCGAGGAGCTGCACCCGCGTCAGGTCGCCGTCGGTCCGCTTGCTGCCGAGGAACGCGGTTCTGCCGTCCTGGCCGCCGCCGATGAAGGTCTCCCCGCCGTAGCTCTGACCGACCTCCACCCCGTCGGCCCGGAACACGAGCCTCCTCTCCGCCGCGAAGACGGCGGTGGGCACGCTCACCACTGCGAAGCCGTCCTCGAACGACCCCGTCAGTCCCGACTCGACCGGAGCGTCCGATGCCGGGAAGTCGGCCAGCTTCTTGATCCAGTGGGCGTCGTCGACGTCGTCGCCCAGAGAACCCTCGAGCTGGAAGACCTCCAGCCGATCACCCGCCTGCGCGGCACCGAACTCGACCTTCATCCGGCCGTCCAGCGCGTAGTACGACTTCCCGCCGAGGACGACGCCGTTCTGGATCTGACCGAGGACCCTCTCCCCGGCGCGGACCATGAGCCACGTGTCCGACGAGGCGATCTCACCGGGGAGACTCACGATCACGTGACCGTCCACGAGGGATGCCGTCACGGTCGAACTCGCTGCAGGAGCGGACGTGGCGGGCGCAGCCGCGGACCGTGAGGCCCCGATCCCGGCTGGTGCGGCCGTCGCCGGCGTCGCCGACAGCAGGCCGACCAGGGCGGTGGCGGCAGCGCAGGCCGCCAGAGTGCGCGTGCTTCTCATGGAATTCCCTTCCTTCAGTGCGACCGGCGACGACGAAGCGGCATCTCCTGGAGCAGCCCCGGCCGGTCACGAGGAGCCATTGTGTTCCCGGCGCACCGCACCCCTTCTCCCCCTGTCGCGCAGTGCGGCATGCCCGTCCCGCCCCGCTCGAGACCCGGACGTCGCGGTGGCCGCTCTCGAGTCCCGCTCGCACCGCCGTCGCCTCGGCCGCCTCGCGCTCCGCGCGGGCATCGCGCTGAACCGACTCCGCAACGCAGAAGTCGCGGTAGTCGAACGCGACTACCGCGACTTCTGCGTTCTCAGCCGGAGCCCGATGTCGGGGGCCGGTGGACAGCGCGGGCTACGCCGCGGGAGCGGACGGCGCGGTCGCCGGAAGGGCGTCGCCGAGCTGCGCCGCGTACACCCTCGTCCGGCGGAGGGAGTCGTCGAACCCGTCGTCCAGCGATCCCGCGTACTCCGTGACCGCCATGCGATCGCCCGGCTTCACACCGGGGATGTAGAGGACTGTCCGCCCCTCTACGACATCGGGGACCACCCTCAGCACACCGCGGGTCCGCTTGTTCTGGATCTGAGCGACGGGCTTCCCCTCGACGATCACCACGAACCGCTTGTCCGTGCGGTAGAGGTCGTCGGACACCGACACCAGCACCCCCTCGTCCGAGAGCGTCGCGATCACGAACGGCTGCTGCGCGATCGGCGCCGCTCCGGGAGCGGTCGGCGCGGTCGACTCCGTTGCCGCGGCGGGCTCGGCCGACGTGTCGGCGAGCGCGGGCTCGATCGGCGTCGGAGTAGGGGCCGGCACGGTCGGCACCTCCCGCGAGGGGAGACCGAGCTCGCGGACGTCCGGTCCGCCCGGCTGCCGGCTCGCGGACATCGCCGCCTCGCCGCGATCGAACTGCCCGGCCGGCACGTCCGTCACGGAGTGGCCGAGGAGTCCGAGATCGGCGCCGGGCGAATCCTCCCGCTGGACGATTCCTCCCGCACCCGGGTCGAGCGGGCCGGCCATCGCCGGCGTCGCGGACAGCAGCCCGAGCAGAGTGGTCGCGGCGACGCAGGCCGCTGCAGTGCGCGTGTTCCTCATGGAGATTCCCTTCGATGAAGGCGACCAGCGTCGGAGAGGCAGCACGTCTCTGTCGGCTGCGGCCGGTCGCGACGAGACATTCTCACCTCGACGCACCTCCGGCCGCTCCTCTGTGGCGCGGTACGCACGCGACCCCACGGAGCCCTGCTCGTGAGCCCCCGGATCACTCACCACGCTCTCGTCCGCCTCGCGTCCCCTAGAGCGTCACGGCGAACAACCTCCCCTTCGAATTCTCCGCCGTCAGCGGGTCCAAGATCTTCCCCTCGAACTCCCAGACCTCGAGCTGCTCACCGGGCTTCACATCGGGGATCTCGAACAGCCGATCCGTGCCCTCCTTCCACTCCCGGGCCACCCCCCAGGTGGTATCCCCCTTGATCTCGGCGCGGACGGTGCCGATGGCGACCACGAGCCACTGGTCCGCCGCGAGGAACTTCTCCGGCACCGAGACCACGGCTCTGCCGTCCACGAGGGTCGCCGTGATGTCGGGACTGACCGCGACCTGCTGGTCGAACACCGTCTCCTCCCGGGGCTCGGTGTCCCGGCCGAGATCCCGTCGGCCGAAGTACCGCCGGACCTCCACCCGGCCGCCGTTCCTGCCCGCGTCGATCCGGAAGCGCGCCACGCCGTCCGGACCCTCCGTCGACAGGAGGTGGACGCCGCCGATCTGACCCTCGGCACTGGTCTCGCCGACGTACGTCCCGTCGACATAGACCACGAAGCGCTTCCCCGAGGAGAAGCTCTCCATGGGCAAGGAGACGATCAATCTCCTGTCCGCTTCGAGGGATGCCGCGAAGCCGGGCGTCGGAGCCGGAGTCGACTCGGTCGGCACCTCCTGCACGGGCCGCGCGGGGAGAGGGGCGTCCGCTCCGCCGGGCTGCGGGGAGCCGAGCATGCCCGCGTCGCCCCGGTCGGGCCGCGCGTCCGCCGCGTCCGTCGCGGAACGCCCGAGCAGTCCGAGGTTCGAGCCGCTCGACTCCTGGCCCTGGACGATCGAGGCGTCGCCCCGATCGAGCTCGGAGGCCAGCGCCGGTGACGCCGAGAGCAGGCCGAACAGGGTCGTCGCGGCCACGCAGGCCGCCACAGTGCGGGTGTTTCTCATGGGTATCCCTTTCCTCGGTGCGACCAGCAGCGAAGGAGCGGCGCGTCGAGGGACGGCCGCAGCTGATCGCGACGAGACATCCTCACCTAGACGTCTCGACGATCAGCTGAGGTGGCGCGCCGTGCACGCTCTGCCGCCGACAGGAGTCGAGCGCCCCCCGACGGGTGCTCTCGACGGCAGTCGCTCACAGTCGCCGCACATATCGCTGAGTATCGTTCGGAGCGACACGGTCGTTCGGAACGGCACACTCGGAAGACACACGGAGGTCATCATGAAGAACCAGTCCTCGACCGGCGCGTTCGGCGCCGGCAACCCCGTCGACGGCATCTGGCAGGCGATGGAGCAGGCTCGCGCCGGCTTCGAGAAGCGCGTCGGCACCCGGGTCGGCCGCGGCGACGTCCGCGCCGCCGTCCTCGCCCTCCTCGCCGAGCAGCCGATGCACGGCTACCAGATCATCCACGAGATCGAGGAGCGCAGCGGCGGCAGCTGGAAGCCCAGCCCCGGCTCCGTCTACCCGACCCTGCAGCTGCTCGCCGACGAGGGCCTGATCGCCGCCGACGAGTCGAACGGCCGCAAGACCTACAGCCTCACCGACTCCGGTCGTGCGCAGGTCGCGGCCTCCGGCACCGGCACCCCGTGGTCCGAGTCCGACCAGGTCGACTTCGGCGCGCTGCCGAAGGCCGGCGTCGCGCTCGCCCAGGCCGCCGCGCAGGTCGGCCGCTCGGGCACCCCGGCTCAGATCCGGCAGGCCGTCTCCGAACTCGAGGACGTGCGCCGCCGCCTGTACGCGATCCTCGCGCAGGACTGACCCGGGTGGCGCCGGTCCGCCCGGGTCCTGCCGACCCGGGCCGCCGAGCCCGCAGCGACCAGCGTCGCTACCGCCGCATCCTGCGGTTCGCCTCCTGGCACCTCGCGGTGACCTGGTTCTTCGATCTGCTGCTGCCCCGCATCGGGCTGACGGCGATCGCGCTGCGCACCCGCCCGCAGCGGATGCGGCGCTTCGCGCGCAGCTTCCACGTCCTGGCCGTCGATCTCGGCGGTCTGATGATCAAGGTGGGCCAGTTCATGTCGTCGCGCCTGGACGTCCTGCCGCCCGAGATCACCCGTGAGCTGGAGGGCCTCCAGGACGAGGTGCCGCCGGTCCCCTTCCCGCGGATCCGCGCCCTCGCCGAGGCCGAGCTGGGCATGACGCTCGCGCGCGCCTACGCGGACGTCGACGAGTCTCCGGTGGCCGCGGCCTCGCTCGGGCAGGCGCACCGCGCGCGGCTCTCGCCGGTGGATGCCGCAGACTCCGGGCACGAGAACGCCATCGTCAAGGTCCAGCGCCCGGGCATCGACGAGATCGTCGAGGTCGACCTCGCGGCGCTCCGGCGCATCGGCGGCTGGCTGACCCATGTGCGCCTCGTCTCCGATCGCGTCGACGCGCCCGCGCTCGTCGAGGAGTTCGCGGTCACCAGCCTCGAGGAGATCGACTACCTGCGCGAGGCCGCCAACTCGGTGCGCTTCGCCGCGGACTTCGCCGGCGACCCCCGCGTCGGCGTCCCGGACGTGATCTGGGAGCGCTCGACCCGCAAGGTGCTGACGCTGCAGGACGTCACCGCGATCAAGATCACCGACGCGGAGGGCCTGGCGGCCGCCGGCATCGACCCGCGCGACGTCGCCCCGGTGTTCGCCGCGGTCATGTTCGATCAGCTCTTCACCCACGGCTGGTTCCACGCCGACCCGCACCCGGGCAACGTCTTCGTCACGCCCACCCCCGACGGCGAGCTGCCGTGGCGCCTGACCTTCATCGACTTCGGGATGATGGGCGAGGTGCCGCCGACGACGCGGGCCGGCCTGCGTGCGATGCTGATCGCCGCCGCCTCGCGCGACGGCAAGGGGCTCGTCGACGCGGCGCGCAACGTCGGCGTGCTGCTCCCCTCCGCCGACTCCCGCGAGCTCGAGCGCGCGATGACCCAGCTCTTCGCGCGCTTCGGCGGCATGGGCTTCGCGGAGCTGCGCGAGGTCGATCCGCGCGAGTTCCGCGACTTCGCGATCCAGTTCGGCGACGTGGTGCGCTCGCTGCCGTTCCAGCTGCCCGAGAACTTCCTGCTCATCATCCGGGCCATGTCGCTGACCTCCGGCGTCTGCAGCGCGCTCGACCCGGCGTTCAACCTCTGGGACTCGGTCGAGCCCTACGCGCAGCAGCTGATCCGGGAGGAGCGCGGCAACGTCGCGCAGGACGTGGGGCGGCAGGCGCTCGACACGCTCGGGCTGCTCGTCCGGCTGCCGCGACGCCTGGACGAGCTGACGACGACCCTCGAGGACGGGACCCTCGCGGTCACCGTGCCGACGGTCGAGCGCCGGCTGAACCGGCTCGAGGGGACCGTGCGGCGGGTCGTCTCCGCGGTGCTCTTCGCCGGGCTGCTCATCGCGGGCGCCGTCGTCCGGGCGGACGACACCGTGTTCGGCACGGTGCTGATGGCGGTGTCGGCACTGCCACTGCTGCACGCCCTGTTCTCGCGCTCCCGCCTGCTCTGACCCGGTCGGCGACTGACCGATTCCCGCCAGGTCATCGGTCTCCGCCGATCAGTGGAGAGTCGGCCGATCGAGGGCCACGGTGGAACCACGGTCACCCACCCCCGGGCGCCCGATCAGGTCCGAGGAAAGGAGTCGTCATGATCTTCGCGTTGATCGCCTATCTCATCTCGATCTTCGACTAGTCCCGCCGCATCGGCCGCGGCCACCCGCACACGCACGGGTGACCGCGACCACGACGGGGGATGTGAATCCCACCACCGCGGACCCCACCACCGCGGATCCCGCCACCGCGGACCTGAGCACCACGGAGGAGTCCCGGGATCGTCGAGCGTCAGCGCTCCGATCCGGGCGCGCTCAGCCGCTCCTCCAGCAGGCTGTGCTGTCCGTAGCGGGAGCCGAGCGACCCGCCGGGCTTGCCCCCGATCACCGCGACCCGCAGGGCGTCGCCGGGCTTCGCGGGCTTCATCCTCAGGAAGACCCGATCGCCCACGGACCAGCGGTCCGCGTAGTAGGCGGAACCGCAGTAGGTCTCGCCGATGTACTCGTCGTTCACCAGGACGACGATCCGGGTGCGCGTCCGGAAGAGCCCGGCCGACAGGTCGATCACCACGTCCTGACCGTCCAGGTGGGCGTTGACGGTGGTGTCGACCTGGTACACGGAGTAGTTCGTGGTGCAGAGGGTCGGGTCGGTCGCCGTCCCGCCCGTGTCGCTCGCCGCCGTCGCCGGGGGCGCGGAGGCGAGGCCGAGGAGCGCTGCGGCGATCACGCCGATGGTCGTGGTGCGGACGAGCTTCATCCTGTTCCTTTCGATCGGACTCTCGACCGGTCGGGGGAGGACGGCGGCCTCCCCTCGTCCCGGACGAGAGGGGGTCGTCCGATCCTGGCGGAGCGAGTGCCGAAGGACGTCGTCGCTGTCACGGACTGAGGTGGATGGCACAGAGCCTGCCCTCACCGGCCTCCCGACCGGGAGCCCCTCGGCGGCCTCTCGAAGGGAAGCGATTCCGCCGCCCGGGACGAGAAGCGCCACGGACTTGAAGACGCTTCGGGGCGTCGGCGACAGTGGGCCCCGGTCATCGCGACCGCTCCCTCCGCCCGCACCACGAAAGGAGACAGCCATGATGCCCAACGCCCTCGTTGCGATCTTCATCGCCTTCTTCGGCTCGCTCTAGCGAGTCGACCACGGGGACGCGCCTCTTCCGCCTGAGCAGTCGCCCCTCCCCGTCCTCGAGGCAGACCCCGGCCGTCCCGGCCGCACGTCCCGTCCCGCCCGTTGAAAGGAGTCGATGTGCTGCTCGCATTCTTCGCGTACCTCATCGCCATTCTCGCCTAGCCCGGTGACGCCACCGCGGTCGTGGTCCAGCACCGGAATCGGTGACGGGTCACGACCGCGGGGATCCCGGCATCGGGATCCCCCGCCGCGCATTCCGTCCGATCCGACGAAAGGAGCCGACATGGCGTTCCTGCTGCCCTTCCTCTGGCTGTTCGACCTCTGATGTGGCGCTCCCCCTGAGCGAAGAGCTCGGGGGACGACGACTACGACACGACCGGCAGGGGGAGGCGGAGTCCATCTCCCCGCCTCCCCCTGCCCCACTCCCCCCAGCCCCACCCCGCGCTGCTGAGACCGCGGTCGCGCTGTCTCACGCGAGGACGATCACCTTCCCCGCGATCCGGCCGGCGGCCGCCTCGGCGTGGACCGCCGGCAGCTCGGCCAGCGGCACCCGGCGGGTGACCTCCACGGCCAGCTCCCCCGCGTCGACCAGGGCGACCAGCTCGGCGAGCCGCTCGCGGTTCGGGAGGACGAAGACCGTCGCGGCCCGCACGCCGCGGCTCTCGTCGCCCGGAGTCGACAGGAAGGCCGTCGTGCTGACGACGGCCCCGCCGTCCCGCACCGCGGCGACGAGAGCGGCGAACCGCTCCGGCTCGAGCGGCGCCAGATTGAGCAGCACGTCGACCTGCTCGCCGAGAGCACCGAGCACGTCGGTCCGGGTGCGGTCGACGATCTCGTCGGCCCCCGCCGCACGGACGGCGTCGATGCTGCGCGGAGCGGCGGTCGCCACGACGTGCACGCCGGCGCGCTTCGCGAGCTGCACGGCGTACTTCCCGACCACCCCGCCCGCGCCGACGATGAGGACCCGCTGCCCGGCCACGAGCCGGCCGTCGTCGAACAGCGCCTGCCAGGCGGTGAGCGCCACCGACGGCAGCGCGGCCGCGTCGGCGAGCGGAAGGCTCGTCGGAGCGGCGACCACGGCCTCGGCCGGCGCCAGCACGTACTCGGCCGCTCCCCCGTCGCGCTCCATCGGCAGGAACGCGACGACCGAATCGCCCACCGCCACTCCCTCGACACCGTCGCCGACCGCGTCGACCGTGCCGGACACGTCGTAGCCGGGCACGTGCGGGAGCTCGACCGGGATCGGCAGGAAGCCGCCGCGCATCCCCGCGTCGGCCGCGTTGAAGGCCGAGGCGGCGACCCGGAGCCGCACCTGCCCGGCATCGGGAACCGGGACCGGGATCTCCTCCCGGGCGAGGACCTCGGGTCCACCCACCTCATGGAATCGCACTGCCTGCATGATCGTCTCCCTCGCGTTATTGCTTCCAATTCGAAGTACTGAGGCCACGCTAGCACTGCTTCCAATTCGAAGCAACGGTAGGATCGGAGGCATGACGAAGCCCGCCCTGACCGCGACCCAGCTCTCGGCCTACCTGGCCTTCACCGAGGTGGGCAGCCTGCTGCGGCCCGCGGTCGAGCAGCAGCTGCGCGAGACCGGCGATCTCAGCTACCTGCAGTTCCAGCTGCTGGCGCGGCTCGGCGACGCCCCCGGCGGCCGGCAGCGGATGACCGACCTCGCCGACGGCGTCGTGCACAGCCGCAGCGGCCTCACCTACCAGGCGCAGCTGCTCGAGCAGCGGGGGCTGGTCACCCGCTCCCCGTCGCCGGACGACGAGCGCAGCACGGTCGTCGCACTCACCGGCGCCGGGCGCGACGTCCTGGCCACCGTCTTCCCGGGGCACATCGCGACCGTGCACGGTCTGCTGTTCGCACCTCTCACCGACGCGGACGCGGGCGAGCTGGCGCGCATCCTGGGGCGGGTCGGCGAGCACCTGCGGGCGGCTCCGCCGAGGTCGGCGCGGCGCCGACGGCCGAGAGCATCGCCGGCGCCCGAGGCGCCCGGCGGGCCCTAGAGCAGGCCGGTCAGCACGCCGCCGTCCGCGCGCAGGGCCGCACCGTTCGTCGCGGAGGCGCGCGGGCTGGCGAGGTAGGTGACGAGCGAGGCGATCTCGTCCGGCTCGAGGAAGCGCTCGACGAGGGAGGTCGCGGTGCCGCCGATGATCGCGGCGCGGAGGACGCCGGCCGGCACGCCCTGGGCGTCCGCGATGCCCTGGACACTGCTCGCGACACCGTCGGACCAGGTCGGGCCGCCGAGGACCGTGTTGACCGTGACTCCGGTGCCGCGGGTCAGCTTGGCCAGGCCGTTGCCGAGCGCCAGCATCCCCGCCTTGGTGACGCCGTAGTGCGTCATGTCTCCCGGCACATTCACGCCGGACTCGCTGCTGACGAAGACGATGCGCCCCCAGCCCGACTCGAGCATCGGGTCGAGGAGGTGCCGGGACAGGCGGACTCCGCTCAGCACGTTCACCGTGAAGTAGCGCAGCCACTGCTCGTCGGTGATCGCGGCGAAGGGGGCGACCTCGAACAGGCCGACGTTGTTGACCAGGACGTCCACGCGGCCCAGGAGGCCCAGGAGCCGGTCCACCGACTCCGCGTCGGCGAAGTCGGCGGCGAGGCCCGAGACGACGGCACCCGGGACCTGCGCGCGAAGGCCCTCGACCGCCGCGTGGACTCCCGCCTCGCTGCGCCCGTTGACGACGACCTCGACGCCCTCCCGCAGCAGTGCGAGAGCGATGGCGCGGCCGATGCCCTGCGTCGATCCGCTCACGAAGGCGCGCTTGCCGTTCAGTTCCAGGTCCATGCGGGTCGGTTCCTCTCCGTCGCAGTCGAATGCTTGCCTGGGAAACCATAGCCGAATCACTTTCCGCGTCAAGTGAATTCCGGCTACGCTCGGGGGATGCCCGATCCCGATGACACCCCGCTCGACGGGGAGGACCTCGCGGCCTGGAGCGCGCTCGCGACCCTCCTCGAGTGGCTTCCCGCGGCGCTCGACGCGCAGCTGCTGAAGGACTCCGGCCTCAGCCATTTCGAGTACGGCGTCCTCTACGCCCTGGCCGCCGCGCCGGAGCGGACGCTGCGGATGAGCGCACTGGCCGGCTTCGCGAACAGCTCGCTGTCGCGGCTGTCGCGGGCGGTCTCGCGACTGGAGAACCGCGGCTGGGTCGAGCGGCGGGCCGATCCCGAGGACGGGCGCACGACCCTCGCGACACTGACCGAGGCGGGTGCGGCCCAGCAGTCGCAGGCGGCACCCGGGCACGAGGCCCTGGTCCGCGACGTCGTCCTCGGGCCGCTCAGCGGACGGCAGCGCCGCGAGCTGCGGGTGATCGCCACGACCGTCGCCGGCGCGCTCCGCCCGGACGGCTCGTGGTCGGCGCCGCGGGACGGCCGCGCCGCGGGGTGAGCCACTCCCTCACGACCGCATCGCGCGGATGCCGTGGCGCGAACAGCGAGGAGCGCTCCGGTGAGGGAGCACTCCTCGCCTCGTCTCCGCACCGAGCCGCGTGGACCGGGGGCTCAGCAACTCAGGGGCTCAGGGGCTCAGCTGCTCAACGGCTCAGCGGCTCAGCGGCTCAGCTCCAGATGACCGTGTAGCCGAGGATCTCGCCGGAGAGGATCTGCGTCGACCAGTACACCGAGGGGTCCCCGGACGGCAGTTCACCGAGGAACCCCCACTGCTCGAGGAGCGCGCCCGAGGCGTCGTGGACCTCGATGAAGAGATCCCGCGCGTCGCCCTGGATCGACGTCGTCCAGGAGGAGGGTCCCGGCGGCAGCAGAGGCGACACCTCCTTGAAGAGGTCGCCGTTCCCCTGCCGGTAGCGCACCTCGACGCGGACGGCGCCCGGAGCTCCGTCGTTCGCGAACGTCAGAAGATGCTTGGACGAGGACGGCGCGGACTCGTCGGCAGCTCGGTGGTCGACCGCCCCGTCCTCGACCGGTGCGCGCCCGGGGAGGGAGAGCGGCTGGGCGGCTCGCGGACCGGAGCCCGAGGGTCCCCACTCCGGCGAGGGCGCCACCGCTGCGCCGGCGGCCGGGGTCTCCTCGGTCGTCGCCATCGCCGGCGACACGGCCGACAGACCGACGAGCGCGAGGGTCGTCGAGCAGATCGCCATGGTCTTCCAGAGCTTCATCCTGATTCCTTTCCTCGCCGCGATCGGGGCGGAGGACCCGGTCGTCGGATCACCGGTCGCGGACCGTGAAGACCCCATCGTGCAGCGGGTGCTCGGCAGGCCCGGCATGCTCGGCAGGGAACGACCGCGGTGGCGCAGGACGAGCAGAACGGCGACGGACGGCCGCGCCGTGGGGTGAGCCCTCGCGGCGCGGCCGAACGGCGGCCCTACCGGGGCGTCACCAGGTGAACGTGTAGCCGGGGAGGTTGAAGACGCTCCTGTAGAACCATGCGACGGTGGGGTTCCCGGCGGGCATCTCCCCGGGGTAGCTCCGCTCCGCGAGGACCTCGCCCGAGGCGTCCTTCACCTGGAGGTCGACCTCGCGGTCGTCGCCCTGGAGGGTGGTCTGCCACGCGGGACCCCCGGGCTGGAGGAGCGGGGACACCTCCTTGAAGAAGTCGCCGTTGCTCTGCTGGTAGCGCACCTCGAGGCGCGCGGCACTCGGGGCCTGCGGGGGGTTCGTGAAGGTCAGCGTCCTCTTGGGGGCCGGGGTCGCGGCCGGGTCGACCACCCGGTACTCGACGGTCCGCTCCTCGACCTGGACGAGTCGGTAGCCGGGCGTCTCGAGGTCGCGCGCGCGTTCCGTCAGGGGCGCCGAGAGGTCCTGCGCGGGGGCGACCGCCGCCGCGACCGCTCCACCGCCCTCCGCCGGTGCCGCCGTCGCCGGGGCGGCGGACAGCCCTGCGAGCAAGGCCGCCGTGGAGCAGATCGCCGTCGTCTTCCAGAGTCTCATCGTGATCCCTTCTCTCGCCGCGCGCGGTGGCGGGGACCCGGACCACCGGGTCACCGCTCGCGGATCGTGGAGAGCACAGTCTGCGAGTGGCGCGCCGGATCTCCGCGGTCCGCGTCGGAGAACGATCGGGATGGCACGGAACGGTGCGGACGGCGTCCGATCGCCGGGCGCGGGGGACTCCCTCGCGGGATCAGCTCACGACGATACGGGTGAAGGTCGCAGTCTCGTCGGGGGCGGCGTTCACGTAGGCGTAGCGGCGGGCGGTGGAGAACGCGACGTGCTGCCCGGCCGCGAGTCGGAGGTCCGGCTCGCCCTCGCGCTCGAGCAGGAGCGCGCCGGCGGTGACGAGGAGGATCTCATGCCAGCCGTCGGGGTCGGGCTGCGCCTGGTAGCGGTCGCCGGGGCCGAGGGTCCAGGTCCAGAGCTGCGCCTCAGTGCGGGCGGGGACGGAAGCGAGCAGGACGGCGACGCTCTCCGCGTCCTCGCCGCGCCAGGCCACCTCGTCGATCGCGGCGGGGACGGAGCCGGGAGCGGAGACGAGGGCGGTGAAGCTGGAGCCGAGCGCGATCGCGAGGCGGTCGACGCCGGTCAGGCTGATGTTCGCCTCGCCCGCCTCGACGTTGACGATCGTGCGCCGGCTGATGCCGGAGAGCTCGGCGAGCGCCGCCTGACTCAGCCCGGCCTCCAGCCGCGCCCGGCGGAGGTTGCTGCCGACGTGAGCGAGGACGGCGGAGGGCTCTGGCGTGCGCATCGTTCTGCACTCTATAGTGTGCAGAATGCTGCGCACTCGCCTTCTCTCGGCCGTCCGGTTCTCGCGTCCCGAGTGGGCGCTGATCGGCATCACGGCGCTCTGGGGCGGCACCTTCCTGGCGGTGCACGTGGCGATGCAGCACAGCGGTCCGCTCTTCTTCGTCGGGGTGCGGTTCCTGGCGGCGGGGGTCATCAGCGCGGTGGTCTTCCACCGGTCGCTGCGCGGGATGCGGCGGATCGATCTCGGCGCGGGGGCCGCGATCGGGGTGATGATCGTCCTCGGCTACGGGCTGCAGACCTACGGACTGCAGACGATCCCGAGCAGCACGTCCGCCTTCCTGACCGCGCTGTACGTGCCGCTGGTGCCGCTGCTGCAGTGGGTCGTGCTGCGGAGGCGGCCCGGCGTCCTCACACTGGTCGGCGTCGGACTGGCGTTCGTCGGACTCCTGCTGATCGCGGGGCCGCAGACCGGAGTGGGACTGGGCCCGGGCGAGCTGGCGACGCTGATCAGCACCATCCCCATCGCCGCCGAGATCATCCTGATCAGCGCGTTCGCCGGCCGGGTCGACCTCGGGCGCGTGACCGTCGTGCAGCTCCTGGTCGCCGGGCTGCTCTCCTTCGCCGGCATGCCCTTCGCGGGGGAGGCGATCCCGGCGTTCTCCTGGGTCTGGCTGATCGCCGCCCTCGCCCTCGGGGCCAGCAGCTGCCTCATCCAGCTGACGATGAACTGGGCCCAGCGCTCCGTCTCGCCGACCCGCGCGACGATCATCTACTCCGCCGAGCCGGTCTGGGGCGGCGTGATCGGGCGGCTCGCCGGCGACCGGCTGCCGGCGCTCGCGCTGGCGGGGGCCGCGCTGATCGTGGCGGGGACGCTGGTGAGCGAGCTGCGGCCGCGGCGGGCCGGCGGGGACGCGGCGGCGGTGGACGCGCGGGGACCGGAGGAGGCTTCGGAGGCGGCCACTCCTGCGCCGGAGCGGCTGGACCGCACCTTCGGCTCGTGAGAACGCCTCCGGCTCGCTGGATGTTCGCGATTCGGCGAGCCGAACTCCGTTCCACGAGCCGAACCTCCCACCTCCTGACCTCCGGCTCGCAGAAGCACCCTCGGCTCGCCGGAATCCGCCGATTCCGCGTGCCCGGGGCGGTTTCACGAGCCGAACCTCCGGCGCGACGAGCTCCGGCTCGCAGAAACACCCTCGGCTCGCCGGATCCCGCCGATCTCGCGTGCCCGGAGCGGCTTCACGAGCCGAAGCTTCGGCGCGACGAGCTCCGGCTCGCAGAAACACCCTCGGCTCGCCGGAATCCGCCGATCCCGCGTGCCGGACGCGGTTCCGCGTGCCGGACGTCGGACGGAGCGACCGCCTGCTCAGCAGAGCCAGGCCGGCGGACGACCAGACCCCGGGACTGGCCCGCGGGCAGGAAGTTAGGTTAGGTTAACCTTCGCAACCCCGTCACCCCCTCCGAAGGATCGCCGTGCCCGTCTCCCGCACCCCCCTCCGCCGCACGCCTCTGCGCGTCTCCGCCGTCGCCGCGCTCGGCCTCTCCGCCCTGCTGCTGACCGGATGCTCCGCGGGGGCCGACGCCGCCGGCACCGACGGCACCACCGACGCCGCCGCGACAGGAGCGGGCTTCCCCGTCACCGTCGAGCACGCCTTCGGCGAGACGACCGTCGAGTCGGCGGACCGCGTGGTCGCGACCAGCTGGACCAACCAGGACGTGGCGCTCGCCCTCGGCGTGACCCCGGTCGGCTTCGCGAAGGCCTCCTACGGCGACGAGGACGGCGACGGCCTCCTCGCCTGGACCAAGGAGGCGCTCGACGCGAGCGGCGCCGAGACCCCGACCCTCTTCGACGAGACCGACGGCGTGCCGTTCGAGGCCATCTCCGACCTCACCCCCGACGTGATCCTCTCCGCCTACTCCGGCATCACGCAGCAGGACTACGACACCCTCAGCCAGATCGCCCCGACCGTCGCCTACCCGGGACTGCCCTGGGCGACCACCTGGCAGGACTCCGCCAAGCTCGACGGCGAGGCGCTCGGACTGGGCGAGGAGGCCGAGGCGAAGGTCGCCGAGGTCGAGGACGAGATCGACGCAGCCGTCGCCGCGAAGCCCTCTCTGGCGGGCAAGACCTTCACCTACGGCTGGTACGACCCGACCGACGCCAGCACCTTCACCTACTACACCGGCAACGACGCGCGGGTGAAGTTCGTCGAGGACCTCGGCCTCGAGCTCGCCCCGAGCGTCGTCTCGCTCACCGGCGACTCCGAGCTGTTCAGCGGCACCGTCAGCTCCGAGAACGCCGACCAGCTCGACGCCGACGTCCTCATCGTCTACGGCGACGACACCACCCTCGCGGCGCTGCAGGCCGACCCGCTGCTCTCCAAGATCCCCGCGGTCGCCCGCGGCTCGGTCTACGTCCTCACCGACGACTCCTCCGAGGCGATGGCGACCTCGTCGCCGAACCTGCTGAGCATCCCGTGGGTGCTCGACGAGTACACGACCGGCCTCGCGACCGCCGCCGACAAGGTGTCGTGACCGCCGAGGCCACGGCACCCCACCGGCGCCCCGGACGCGACGACACTCGCCTCCGGGGCGCCGGTGCGCGCTGGCGCGTCCCGGCGCTGATCGCGGTGCTCGCCGCGCTGGTCGTCGCGTCGGTGCTCTCGCTGGTCTACGGCTCGCGCGAGATCCCGCTCGGCGAGATCTGGCCGGCGCTCACCGCACCCGACCCGGACTCGATCGTCGACGCGGCGGTGCAGGGGCGCGTCCCGCGCACGGTCCTGGCGCTCCTCGTCGGCGCCGCGCTCGGGCTCGCCGGCGCGGTGATGCAGGGGATGACCCGCAATCCGCTCGCGGATCCGGGGATCCTGGGGCTGAACGCGGGCGCGTCCCTCGCGGTCGTGCTCGGGATCTCGACGGTCGGAGCGACGACGCTCCCCCAGTTCATCTGGCTCGCCTTCCTCGGCGCGGCGGCGGCCGGGGCCTTCGTCTACGCGGTCGCCTCGCTCGGTCGCGAGGGCGCCACTCCCCTCAAGCTCGCGCTCGCCGGCGCCGCGACCGCCGCGGCCCTCGCCTCGCTGATCAGCGCCGTGCTGCTCACCCAGGACGCGACGCTCAACCGGTTCCGGTTCTGGCAGGTCGGCGGGGTGGGCGGCGCGGAGTTCACGAGCATCCTGCAGGTCCTGCCGTTCCTCGCGGTCGGCGGCGCGCTCGCCATCGGCAGCGCCCGCGGGCTCGACGCCCTCGCCCTCGGCGACGACCTCGCGAAGGGACTCGGCCGCCGCGTCGGCCGCACGCGCCTCGTCGCCGGCCTCGCCGCGGTGCTGCTCTGCGGAGCGGCGACCGCCATCGCGGGGCCGATCGGCTTCATCGGGCTCACCGTGCCGCATCTCGCGCGGCGGTTCACCGGGCCGTCGCACGCCTGGCTGCTCCCCTCTTCTGCGCTGCTCGGCGCGCTGCTGCTGCTGGTCGCCGACGTGATCGGGCGGGTCGTCGCGCGGCCGAGCGATGTGGAGGTGGGCATCGTCACCGCGCTGATCGGGGCTCCGGTGCTGATCGCGATCGTGCGCCGCTCGAAGGTGCGGGCCCTGTGAGCGCCGCCCCGTCACTCCGTTCTCCCGCGGGTGCTCCGCCGCTCGGCGTCGCCGCGGGTCGTCGCCGCCGGGCCCGCCGCACCGCGCTGGGCTGCGGGGTGCTCGCGCTGGTCGCCCTCGCACTCGTCGTCGTGTCGCTCACCGTCGGCAGCACCGTCTACTCGCCGCTCGAAGTGCTGCGGGTGATGCTGGGCGAGACGGTGCCGGGTGCCTCCTTCACCGTCGGCACCCTGCGCCTGCCGCGAACGCTCACCGCCGTGCTGGTCGGCCTGGGCTTCGGGATGGGCGGCGTGATCTTCCAGACGATGCTGCGGAACGCGCTCGCCAGCCCCGACATCATCGGCATCACCTCGGGTGCGAGCGCGGCGGCCGTCGTCGCGATCGCGTTCTTCGGACTCTCGGGAGGCGCGGTCTCGGTGATCGCGGTCGCGGCGGCCCTCGTCACGGCGCTGCTGATCGCCTGGCTCGCCGACGGCAGCGGAGTGATCGGCGCCCGGCTGATCCTGATCGGCATCGGGATCGCGGCGATGCTGCAGAGCGTGATCGCCTACGTGCAGACGCGCGCGCAGTTCGAGGACGTGCAGGAGTCGCTGCGCTGGCTGACCGGGAGCCTCAACTCCGCGTCCTGGGCGGGGGTGCCGGCGCTCGCGCTGTCGATGCTGGTGCTCGTGCCGCTCGCGCTGCTGCTGGCCGGGCGGCTCTCGATGCTGCAGCTCGGCGACGAGTCGGCGACCGCGCTGGGCGTGGACGTGCGGCGCAGCCGGCTGGGGCTGCTCGCTGTGGCCGTGTGCCTGGTCGCCGTCGCGACCGCGGCCACCGGTCCGATCGCGTTCGTCGCCTTCGTCTCCGGGCCGATCGCGCGGCGGCTCGTGCCGGACGCGCGCGTGCCGCTGATCCCGTCCGCGCTGGTCGGGATCGTCGTCGTGCTCGCGGCGGACCTGGTCGCGCAGCACGTCGCGGGGCTCGCCTTCTCCGGCGCCCGCTTCCCCGTCGGAGTGGTGACCGGTGCGCTCGGCGCGCCGTTCCTGCTCTGGCTCCTCGCCCGCCGCAACCGCACCGGAGGATCCCTGTGACCGCCTCGACGCCCGCCATGACCGCCGGTCACTCCACGCTGTCGGTCGACGGCGTGACGCTCGCCTACGACGAGCGTGTGGTCGTCGACGGGCTGTCGCTGACGGTGCCGACCGGGGCGATCAGCGTGATCGTCGGGGCGAACGCCTGCGGCAAGTCGACGCTGCTGCGCGCGATGGCGCGGCTGATCACGCCGAGCGCCGGGGCCGTGCTGCTGGACGGCGAGGCGATCCACCGGCTCCCGACGCGGCAGGTCGCGCAGCGGGTGGGGCTGCTGCCGCAGACGCCGATCGCGCCCGAGGGGATCGCGGTGGCGGATCTGGTCGCGCGCGGGCGGTATCCGCACCGCGGCTGGTTCGGGCGGGGCGCGTCCGCGGACGACGACGCGATCGTGGAGGACGCCCTCCGCGCGACCGGGACGCTGGAGATCGCGGACCGGCCCGTGGACGAGCTGTCCGGCGGGCAGCGGCAGCGGGTGTGGATCGCGCTGGCGCTCGCCCAGCGGACGGACGTGCTGCTGCTCGACGAGCCGACGACCTACCTCGACGTGTCGCACCAGATCGAGGTGCTCGACCTGCTGACCGACCTCAACCGCGAGCGCGGCACGACGATCGTGATCGTGCTGCACGACCTGAACCTGGCGGCGCGGTACGCCGACCACCTCTTCGCGGTGCGAGCGGGCGCGCTGTACGCCTCGGGCACGCCGGCCGAGGTGGTGACCGCGGAGACGGTGCGCGCGGTCTTCGGCATGGAGTCGCGCGTGATCGCGGACCCGGTGTCCGGGACGCCGCTGGTGCTGCCGATCGGCCGGCACCACTCCGGGTGACGGGTCTCGATACTCCCCCGCGGGGCCACTCGACCAGGGCGCTGCGCCGAGACGTCCTCGGACGGTCGAGGCGTCCCGGTGCTGCTGGACGCCTTGACCGTTGCAGGACGCCTCGGCGGGGTGCACTTCTGCTGATCGAGCAGGCCGCGCAGCGGGCGCATCGAGATCCACCGGTGCCGAACGGGCGGTCCGCAGACCAGCCGTCCTGACGACGGCCGGTCCCGCTGCGCCCCTCCGGGGCCGCTCGATCAGCGTGCGGTGTGCGGTGGGAGCGGTTTCCTGGGGCGGGTGTCGGAGGCGTGTGGCACCCTCCTCCGAGGAGTCCGCAGGCGGCGGACGGAGCGGAGCGGCAATGATCGAGCTGGACCTGAGCGGACGGACGGCCCTGGTGACGGGGTCGGGGCAGGGCATCGGACTCGCGATCGCCGTCGGGCTGGCGCGCGCCGGCGCCGAGGTGGTCGTCAACGCGCGGTCGGAGCGATCGGTGCGGCGCGCGATCAAGGACGTGCGCGCGGCGGTGCCCGACGCCACCGTGCGCGGTGTGGCCGCCGACGTCTCGAGCGAGGCCGGGACGGCGAAGCTGCTCGAGTCCGTGCCGCGCGTGGACGTGCTGGTCAACAACCTCGGCATCTTCGGCAGCACCGAGCCGCTCGACATCACCGACGACGAGTGGCGCCGCTACTTCGAGGTCAACGTGCTCACCGGCGTCCGCCTCACCCGCGCCTACCTGCCCGCGATGACGGAGGCGGGCTGGGGCCGCGTCCTCTACATCGGCAGCGACTCCGCCGTCGTCACGCCGGCCGAGATGATCCACTACGGCGTCTCGAAGACCGCGCTGCTCGGCGTCTCCCGCGGCTTCGCGAAGGCCGCCGCCGGCACCGGCGTCACGGTCAACAGCGTGCTCGCCGGGCCGACCCACACCGGCGGCGTCGAGGACTTCGTCTACGAGCTCGTCGACCACTCCCTCCCCTGGGAGGAGGCGCAGCGCGAGTTCATGCGGCTGCACCGCCCGCAGTCGCTGCTCCAGCGCCTGATCGAGCCGGAGGAGATCGCGAACATGGTCGTCTACCTGGCGTCGCCGCTCGCCTCGGCGACCACGGGCGCCGCGGTGCGGGTGGACGGCGGGTACATCGACGCGATCGTGCCGTGAGCGGTCGCGGTGCAGGAGGCGTGGGCCGGGGCAGTCCAAGGGTCCTGCCGGTACGCGACGGCGGGGCGGGGCCGTCGACGCGGGCGGTGCTCTGCCCTCACCACGGTGCTTGAATGAGTCGATGACCTCCCGCGCCGACCACCTCGCCGACTTCGCCGAGTTCCTCACCGCCTCGCCGTCCTCCTTCCACGCCGCGGCGGAGACCGCGCGGCGGCTGGCGGCGGCGGGGTTCGAGTCCGTCGACGAGACCGCCGCGTGGCCCACCGAGCCCGGGCGCTACTTCGTCCTCCGCGACGGGGCGGTCATCGCCTGGCACGTCCCGGCCGGGGCCACCGCGGTGACGCCGTTCCACATCCTCGGCGCACACACCGACTCCCCCGGCTTCAAGCTGAAGCCCCGGCCGACGGTCGAGTCGAAGGGCTGGCTGCAGGCCGGCGTCGAGGTCTACGGCGGGCCGCTGCTCAACTCCTGGCTCGACCGCGAGCTCGAGCTGGCCGGGCGGATCGTCACCCGCGACGGCGCCGAGGTGCTGGTGCGCACCGGCCCGTTCCTGCGGATCCCGCAGCTCGCGATCCACCTCGACCGCGAGGCGAACGACGGCCTGAAGCTCGACCGGCAGAAGCACACCGTCCCCGTCTACGGCTTGGGCGACGCGGACGGGAACGACCTGCTCGAGATTCTCGCCGCGAAGGCCGGGCTCGACGGCGCCGCCGACATCGCCGGCTACGACCTCATCACCGCGGACACCCAGCCGCCCGCGCGCTTCGGCCTCGACGACGCGCTCTTCGCGGCCGGGCGGATGGACGACCTCAGCTCGGTGCACGCGGGACTCGTGGCGCTGCTCGCGGTGAGCGGCACGGATGCGGACTCGGACTCGAACGCGGAGCCGGGGCATATCAGCATGCTCGCCGCCTTCGACCACGAGGAGCTCGGCTCCGCCAGCCGCTCCGGAGCGAGCGGTCCCTTCCTCGAGGACGTGCTCACCCGCATCGGCGCCGCCCTCGGCGCGGGCGTCGACGAGCGCGCCCGGGCGATGGCGCGGTCCTGGTGCCTCTCCGCCGACGCCGGCCACTCCGTGCACCCGAACTACCCGGAGAAGCACGACCCGGTGAACCAGCCGGTCGCCGGCAAGGGGCCGCTGCTCAAGATCAACGCCTCGCAGCGCTATGCGACCGACGCCCGCGGTGCGGCGCTCTGGGCCGGAGTGTGCGCGCGGGCCGGAGTGGAGTTCCAGGAGTTCGTCTCGAACAACACGGTCCCCTGCGGCTCCACGATCGGGCCGCTCACCGCGACCCGCCTCGGCATCTCGACGGTCGACGTCGGCGTGCCGCTGCTGTCGATGCACTCCGCGCGGGAGCTCGCGCACGTCGACGACCTCGTCGCCCTGACCCGCGCGATCGAGGCGTTCTTCACGTCGGCCGACTGACGCCGGCGGGCCTGCAGCCCGGCGTCTCAAGGGGGGCGGATCTCGATACGCGCGCTCCGCGCGCTACTCGATCAGCATGAAAGGGGGCGCGCTGCGCGCGCTACTCGATCAGCAGGGACGGGGCGCGCTGCGCGATCGGCACGAAGGGCGCGTTGCTCGCGCTGCCCGATCAGCATGGCGGGGTGCTGCGCTCGCTGCCCGATCCGAAGGCGGCCTCTGCAGCACCATGCTGGTCGAGTAGCCCCGAAGGGGCGTATCGAGACCCACCCTCCTCGGCAGTGCCGGTCCGGAGACGCGGTCCTCCGACGTGGGCGGGACGGCCCCTCCCGGATCGCAACCCCCTTGTCGCGCCACCCGAGCACGGGGTGCCCTGGGGCATGCGCGAAGTGAAGCTCGTCCGTCTCGTCAGCCGTCTCGAGAACGTGGCCGCCCTCGATCCGCTCGTCGACCGGGTCAAGAAGGTGGTCGACGCGGTCATCCGCCCGCAGCCCGTGCGCGACGTGCTGCACGGCGTGCCGATCGGGCACCCGGTGCATCCGCTGCTCGTGCTCGTGCCCACCGGCGCGTGGGTGTCGGCGGCAGTCCTGGATCTGCTGCCCGGCAACGAGCGCGCCGCTCGCACCCTGGTCGCCCTGGGCGTCGTCAGCGTGCTGCCCACCGCCGCCGCCGGCTACACGGACTGGTCCGAGTTGCACGAGCAGCAGAAGCGCGTCGGGCTCGTGCACGCGGCGGCCAACGTCGCCGGGACCATCCTCTACACAGCGTCCTTCGTCCAGCGCGTGCGCGGTCGGCAGGCGAGCGGGAAGGCGCTCGGAATGCTCGGCCTCGCCGTCGTCTCCGGCGGCGGCTACCTCGGCGGCCACCTCAGCTACCGGCAGGCGGCGGGAGCGAATCACACGGAGGACGTGCCGCACCGCTTCCCCACCGGCTGGCAGACCCTCGGACCGCTGGCCGAGCTGCCCGAGAGCACACCCGTGAAGAAGACCGTCGCCGAGACCCCGCTGCTCGCCGTCCGCCGCGGCGACCGCGTCGACGTGCTCTCGAACGTCTGCAGCCACCTCTCCGGCCCCCTCCACGAGGGCGAGCTCCGCGGCACCGGCGCCGACGCCTGCATCACCTGCCCCTGGCACGCGAGCGCCTTCTCGCTCGAGACCGGCGAGGTCGTCCGCGGCCCCGCCACCTCGCCGCAGCCGCGCTTCGAGACGCGCGTCACCGACGGCCTGGTGGAGGTGCTGCTGCCGCACGCGGGCTGACGCGGGACCGCCGCGCGCCTCAGTCCATCCGCGGCCACTCGCTCGTCAGCGACGCCTCGATCGCCCGATGGCGGAACCCGTAGAGCTTTCCGCGGTCGATGATCCCGCGGACGGTATCGAGCCGCTGCGCCGTCGTCCCCACCTCCGACGGCTTCGACAGACCGAGAGCGCGGGCGATCCGGGTGAGCGAGCGGTCGCGAGCGGGCAGTGCCGCCATCGCCTCGAGGAAGGCGCGCTCTCGCGCGGGCAACCGGCCGAGGATCCGCTCGACATGCGCGGCCGCCTCCCGCTGCACGCCTCGCCAGCCCGCAAGCACCTGCCGGCGCGTGATCGTGGCGTCGGTCCCCGCGTACCAAGCGCTCTCCCCGGCCAGCTGGAACAGGAACGGCTCACCGCGGCAGAGGTCGACGATCGCCGCGACGGCGTCGGCCTCCATCCGGATGCGGCCCGTCCCACCCGCGCCGTCCGCGACCTCCCAGCCGGGCAGCACGAAGTCCTGCAGCGCCGCGACGATGTCGTCGTCGTCGATGGCGGTCAGCACGGTCGTCTTGAAGCGGCGAGCGAAGGTGGCGCCCTTCTGGCCGCCGGCGCGGTCCTCGAAGTCAGGCAAGCCGGTGAGGTAGACCGCGATGGGCAGGAAGCGGGTCACCTGTACGCCGCCCGGCAGCGTGACCGTCTCCTCGTGGGTGATGGCATCGCCGAGCGCGATCAGCAGCTGCGAGAGGCCGCTCTCGTCGGCGATGTTCTGCACCTCGTCGAGGTGCACGAGCACGACGACGTCCTGCGCGATCGCGGCCCGGCCCACCTCGACGAGCAGCTCGGTCAGCGCGGTGTGCGCCTCCGGGCCGTCCTGTCCGCGGAGGGTGAGCGACAGCCCGGATGCAGCGACCGCCTGCACGCGCTCGAGGAGGGCCGCGATCCGCTTCTCCCGGGCCGTCGGCAGACCGGCGGCCTCGGCGAGAGCGAGCAGGGCGGCGGCCACGAGCTTCAGCGGATCGGCACCCGACGGGATGCGCAGCTGCGGAGTCACCCAGTCGCCGTCCGCTGCGGCGTCGCGGGCGATCCGCCGCACCAGGGCGGACTTGCCGAGTCCGGGCTCGCCGAGGATCGTGCGGCCGCGCTCGGGGAGGCCTCGCGCGAGGCGGGGACGGAGCACGTCACGCCAATCGCTCAGCTGCGTCGTCCGCCCCGCCCAGATCTCGGGCACCGCGTCGGAGCCGGGACTGAACGGGTTGTCGAGGGAGCTGCGCATGTTGATAATGTTATCAACTCGACCATCGGCGATAATGTTATCGCCGTTGTGATCGCCCGCTCACTCGCTCCTCCGCTCCTGTGCCAGCGCGGCGAGCTGCTCGCGGCAGCGCGCCAGCAGCGCGTCCTTCTGCTGCTGCGGCTCCGGCGGGAACAGCTCGCCGGGGCGAGTCCAGTCGGCCGTGGCCGGGATCGCGGCCTCCTCGTCGATCCACTCGGAGAAGGCCGTCGTCAGGCGGTCGGCCTCGGCGCGGCGCCCGAGCGCCAGGAGCGCGCGGATCGCGGAGACCGTCTGCTCGTCGCAGCGCGGCGCCGTCACGGCGTCGCCGGTCAGCCCGGCCGCCGCCTCCCAGTCGTCGGTGGCGCCCGCGTCGTCGCCGAGGCGCGCCCGCGCGGCGCCGCGGCGGAGCAGGAGTCCGGCGGGGACGGCCGACGGCGGGCGCTCCTCGCCGAGGCAGGCGGGCGGCGCGAGGGCGGCGCAGAGGAAGGTGAGCGCGTCGGCGGGCGACGACCCGTCGGCGAGCGCGATCATCGTCGCATCCCAGACCTCGAGCACGCGCCCCTCGGGGACCAAGCTCCCCGCGCCCTCCCCCTGCCCGAGCACTCGGCCCAGCAGCAGGCCCTGAGCGCGACCCGCGCGGCCGTCGGCGACCAGCAGCGCCGCGTACTCGAGGGTCAGATCGTCGCGCTCGAGGACGAGGGCCTCGTTCTCCTCGAGGAGGGCGAGCCGCCCCTCGTGCCCGAGGAGCACCCGGAGCCGGTCGTACTCGACGAGGAGCTCCGCGTCGCCGGGGGCGAGGTGCCGCGCGCGCTCGAGATAGGCGAGCCCCGCCTCGGCGTCGCCGTACGCGGTGCAGGAGGCCGCCCCCAGTGCGCGCAGCGCGGCCACCCGCACCCACGCCCTCGGGTCGTGAGCGGCGGCGGACCACGAGGCCGCGAAGGCGTCCTCGACGCGACCCACCGCGGCGTACCAGCCGCCGAGGAGGAAGCGGGCGGTGGTGTCCTCGGCGTCGGCCGCCTCCAGCGCCTCGACGTCCTCGAGGCGGACCGGGCGGCAGCCTTCGAGCGGCGCCTGCTGCGCGGTCCGCCGGGCGGCCCGCGCCTGGTCGGGGCGATCCTGCCGCTCGTGCAGCAGCGCGGCGTGGTAATGCACCAGCGGCACCACCCCGGTCCGCTCGGAGGGGGTGCGCCGCGCGGCATCGGCTGCGAGCGCGAGGGCGAGCAGCCGCAGTGCGTCGTCCGGCAGTCCTGCGTCGCGGTACTCCAGCGCGACGTCGAGCAGCGCGTCGGCGTCGGCGTCGAGCGGGCGCCCGGCGAGGTCGCGCGCCCAGTGGTCGAGCGGATCGTGCGCGAGCACGCTCTCGAGCAGCGCCCTCGACTGCTGCGCCCGCCGGCCGCGCCGGAGCACGACGGCGAGCAGGAGCGTCGCCCGCGCGTGCTGCCCGTCGATCGCGCGCACCTCGCGCAGCACCGCCTCGGCCTCCTCGAGACGGCCCGCCGCCAGGAGGAGCCGCCCGAGCGCGACACCGGACGGGACGCGCCAGGCCGATGTCGTCCGCGCCGTGCTCAGAGCCTCGAGCGCCTCCGCCGGCCGCCCCTGCCGGGCGAGGAGCTCGCCCAGCCGGTGGTGCGCCTCGCCGTCCGCCGGCACCACACCCCAGGACGTCAGCCGCTCGATCGCGGAGCGGAGGTGGCCCTCCGCCTCGTCGAAGCGGGCCGCGACGGCGAGCGACCTCGCGAGCGCGACACGGCAGCGGGCGTCGCCGGGGTCCCGCCAGACCGCCTCCTCCCAGTAGTGCTCGGGCGCGCAGCCGGAGCGCGGGAGCTCCTCGAGGTGCAGACCGAGGAGGAACAGCTCGTCGGTGGACGCGACGTCCTCCGGGGCGGGCGGAGGGGGCGGCGCTGCAGCGCTTCCCCCGGACGTTCCACTGGTACTGTCGGCGGGAATGGCAGCGTTGTCATCGAGCACGCGGCCCAGTCAAGATCAGATCCGGTGCCGAGACGGAGGACGGAAACCGTGGAACTTCTGGACGGAACGCTGATGCGGTGCGCACGGACGCCGACGATCGTCGGAGCGGGCTTCCCGGGCGAGACGATGCACGTCCTGCCGCGTCCGCGCGTGCGGGAGGCGCTGACGCAGCCGGGGACGTCGCACCTCCTGGTCACCGACTGCGGCCACTTCCCCGAGGCGCGCGGACACGGACGGGTGCGCACCAGCCCGATCGCGGACGCCGTCGTCCTGGTCTGCACCCGGGGCTCCGGCTGGTGCACGACGGCGGCGGGCACCTTCGCCGTGACCGCGGGTCAGATCCTCCTGCTGCCGCCCGGGGAGCCGCACGGCTACGGGGCCGACGCCGCAGACCCGTGGACACTGTGGTGGCTGCACCTCTCCGGCAGCGATCTGCCCGAGTTCCTGCTGGCCGCGCGCGCGACGGTCGACGCGCCGGTGCGCACCCTGTCCGACGTCTACGCCGCGGTCGCGCTGATCTCGGCGGCGATCACGCACCTGGGCTGCGACTCGACGACGAACAGCCTGCTCGCCGCATCGGGCGCCGCCTGGCACCTACTGGCGATCCTCGCCTCGGACCGCCCGCCCGGCGACGCGCGCAGCACCGCCCTCGACCGCGCCGCGCAGTTCCTCCACGACCACCCCGCCGAGCGGATCGAGGTGGCGGAGCTCGCCTCGATGGCGTGCCTGAGCCCGTCGCACTTCGCGGCCCTCTTCCGGCGCCGCTTCGGGATGCCGGTGCTGCAGTACCGGACCGAGCTGCGGATGGCGCGGGCCCGGGAGCTGCTCGACATGACGGAGCGGCCGATCGCCGAGGTGGCCGCCGCCGCCGGCTACGAGGACTCCTTCTACTTCGCCCGGCAGTTCAAGCGGATCCACGGCCTGACTCCGCACGCGTACCGGACGCGGAACTGAGCGGAGCGGAACCGAGCGGAGCGGACCCGAGCGGCGCGGAACCGAGCGGAGCGGAGGACAGCGTCGCGGGCCCGGTCTCCCCGGTCTCCCCGGTCTCCCCGGACGCCAGGACGAGGCCGTTCAGCCGCCGCTGCAACTCGACGTTCGACCAGCCCGGGTGCTGCGGCGCGGAGTTGGAGCCCACGAGCGTGCCCCAGTAGCCGAGGTCGATGCAGCGCTGGACGGCGTAGCCGGCGAGGACCTGGCCGGCCGGCCCGTCCTCGAACTCCGCCTCCAGCGGCGTGTAGCCGATCCAGCCCTCGCCGACGACGGCGGGCACTCCGCGGCGGCGGGCCCAGGTCGCCACCGCGCGCAGCCGGACGTCGATCGCCTCCCGCATCGCGACCTCGTAGCGGCCGTAGTGCGAGTAGAGCCAGGCGTCCCAGGCGACCGGATCGACCCGGTCGTAGGCGTAGAACATGCTCGGGCTGATGCCGGTCGCCGCGAGCCGCCACGGTTCGACGGCGTGCGCCACGGCGTCGAACTCGGGCGCCCCCTCGCGCAGCAGCGACTTCAGCTCGGCGCTCGGGAACACCGGCGGCTCGGCCCGCACCCCCGCCCACTCCTCCAGCGCCGCGAGGACCCCGTAGACGTAGAAGTGCACGTGCGCGACCTGCGCGTTCTCCGGCACGGAGTCGAGGTCGAGGTACGGCGGGATCCCGTAGCAGACGGTCGACAGGACGTCCGGATGCTCCGCCTGCAGGATCTCCAGCGCGGCGGTCAGGTACGGCTTCTGCGCCCAGAAGGTGTCGAGCCCCTCCGCCGGCACCTCGTCGAGCCGGGACAGGTCGACCTCGTTGTGCACCTCGACGTAGGCGATGCGGTCGGCCAGCCCCTCGGCCTCGAGGAAGGCGATCAGCCGCGATTCGGCGCGGGCGAGAGCCTCGTGGCGCTCGGTCGGCGGGATCGCCGTCAGCATGTCGTGCCAGGACGAGTCGCTGAGGAACGCGGGGCTCTGCTGGTACTCCCAGGACGAGACGATGACGACGACGTCGTGCGCGGCCGCCTGGCGGAACAGCTCGACCAGGCGCGCCCGCAGGTCGAGCACGGCGCCGCCGACGGCGTCGTACCAGCGCGTGCCCCGGCCGACGTCGCCGCCCATGTTCGAGAAGCGCAGCTGCGAGGTGTCGATCGAGTGGTCGCCGAACAGCAGGAGCGGAGCCGCACAGATCCGGACCGTGTTGCAGCCGCGCTCCACCGCCTCGTCGAACGCGCGCCCGAGGTCGTGGAAGGGCTCGCCCGGCATCGTCCGCGTGTACCAGGAGAAGTCCCAGAGCGAGAGGGTCAGCCGCGGCGGCAGGTGGGCGGGCGGATGGGGTGAGCGGGTCGCGCGGGTCATGCCGGGTGCTCCTTCGGGCCGGAACGGTGCTCTCACGCTAGGCCTCGTGCCGCCCGATCCGCACGGGCGATCCTCCGGAGAAGACTGGAGGATTCGCTGATCAGCCAGGAACTGCCAGAGGTGCACTGTCTGCGCCACCTGGACGATGGGACGGTCGGCAGACCGGTGCGGTGCGAATTCTCCGATGCTCAGCCGCGCGGTGCCGCGACGGACCCGCCCGAGCGCCACGGCCCGCCGATGCGCTCCTGCAGCAGCGGCGCGGCCGGGTCGGCGAGGCGGGCGAGCAGCGCCTCCACCCCGCGGCGGCCGAGCGCGTGGCCCGGCGCGACGAGCAGATCGAGCGCGGGGTCGGCGAGGTCCGCGACGTCGGGGTCGGAGGCGAGCAGGACGATCGAGAGGTCCTCGGGCACCCGCACGCCGCGGTGGCGCAGCTCGTGCGCGAAGCCGACCGCCGCGCCGCCGTTGATCACCAGGACCGCCGTGGCCGCCTCCGGGTCGAGCGAGCGGGCCAGCGCGCGGCCGCCGGCCGGCGTCTCCTCGCAGTGCAGGAGCGCGGCGGTCAGACCGCGGGCCGCGGCCGCCCGCTCGAACGCCTCCCGGGTCCGCGCGTAGGGGCCGAAGTCGGCGCCGCGCTCCGGCCCGAGCACCAGCGCGACCCGGCGGTGACCGAGCGCGGTCAGGCGCTCGAGCGCCTCCTCGACCATGCCCTCGAAGTCGATGTCCACCCAGTCCAGCGCCGAGGGGTCGCGGATGCGGCCCAGCAGGGCGAACGGGGTGCCGGAGTCGCGCAGGACCGCCACCCGCTCGTCGTCCGAGGTCACCTGCATCAGCACGACGCCGTCGAGCAGGCCGTCGGCGCGCAGATCGGCGAGCTTCTCCGCGCCGCCGACCGTGGGCCAGAGCACGATCGAGTAGCCGCTCTCGGCGGCCGCCTCGGCGGCGCCGGCGAGGAACGTCGTCGCGGTGTTCAGCGGACGCGAGGGGACCAGCGGGTAGACGATCGCGATCATCATCGAGCGCCGTCGGGCCAGAGCGCGGGCGAGGGCGTGCGGGCGGTAGCCGAGCTCGCGCATCGCCTCGCGGACCCGGGCGGCGGTCTCGGGCGAGACCGGCTTGCTCGCGTTGACGACGAAGGAGACGGTCGCGATCGACACGCCCGCGCGGCGCGCGACGTCCTGCATGGTCGCCATCGCGCCTCCCTCCGCTCGACGCGCCCCGTCGCGGTTGACGCGGGGGCGCGGTGTCCCGCAGTCTAGGAGCACTCGCCGGTAAAGCGCTTAACCGCTGCACCGGCGCACTCGACACCTCCGACGAAGAAGGACCCTCCGTGACCACACCCGCCGCTCCCCTCCGCGTCCTCGTCTGGGGCGAGAACCGCCACGAGCAGATCGAGGAGAAGGTCCGCGCGATCTATCCCGACGGCATGCACACGACGATCGCCGCCGGCATCACCGAGAACCTCGGCGAGCGCGCGACCGTCTCGACCACCACACTCGACGAGCCCGAGCACGGCCTCACCGAGGAGGTCCTCGCCGGCACAGACGTGCTGGTCTGGTGGGGCCACATGGCGCACGACGCCGTCGCCGACGAGATCGTCGAGCGCGTGCACCGCCACGTGCTCTCCGGCATGGGGCTCGTCGTCCTGCACTCCGGCCACTGGTCGAAGATCTTCGGGAAGCTGATGGGCACCACCTGCACGCTCCGCTGGCGCTCGGCCGAGGACCGCGAGATCGTCTGGACCGTCGACCCGACCCACCCCATCGCGCAGGGCGTGCCGCACCCCTTCACGATCCCGCAGCAGGAGATGTACGGCGAGTTCTTCGACGTCCCCGCGCCCGACGAGCTGGTCTTCCTCTCCACCTTCTCCGGCGGCGAGGTGTTCCGCTCCGGGATGACCTGGAAGCGCGGCCACGGCCGGATCTTCTTCTTCTCCCCCGGCGACCAGGACTTCCCCGTCTACCACCACGCCGACGTCCGCCGCGTGATCGCGAACGGCGTCGAGTGGGCGCGCTCCGACCGCCCCGAGCGCCGCCTGCCCGTGCTGCAGCGCTACGAGTCCGGCGAGTTCTTCGCCGGCGAGGACTACCAGGGGGCGCTCGTCCGATGACCGTCCGTCTCGTCCAGGTCGGAGCGGGCGCCATGGGGCGCGCGTGGATCCGCACCATCCGCGACCACCCCGACGCCGAGCTGGTCGGCCTCGTCGACCTCGACGTCGCGCTCGCCGAGCGGGCCGCCGAGGAGGAGGAGGTCGGGCCGATCGCGGTCGGCAGCTCCGTCGCCGAGGTGGCCGCGCGCTCCGGCGCCGACGCGGTCGTCAACGTCACCGTGCCGCGCGCGCACCTCCCGGTCAGCAGCGAGGCGCTCTTCGCCGGGCTGCCGGTGCTGTCGGAGAAGCCGATCGCGCCGACGATCGCCGAGTCGCTGATCCTCGCCGCGACGAGCGAGGTCGCCGGACGGCTGCTGATGACCAGCCAGTCGCGGCGCTACTATCCTGCGATCGCCGCGTTCCGCGAGCAGGTCGCCGGGCTCGGGGAGCTCGGCACGGCGTCGGTCCTCTTCGCGAAGGCGCCGCACTTCGGCGGCTTCCGCGAGGAGATGCCGCACGTGCTGCTCGTCGACATGGCGATCCACGCCTTCGACGCGGCGCGCTACGTCCTGGACCGCGACCCGGTCGCCGTCTACTGCGAGGAGTACAACCCGGCCTGGAGCTGGTACGCCGACGGCGCCGCGGCGAGCGCCGTCTTCGAGTTCGCCGGCGGCGTCCGCTTCAGCTACACCGGCAGCTGGTGCGCCGACGGGCTCGAGACGTCCTGGAACGGCGACTGGCGCGTGACCGGCGCGGGCGGCACCGCGCACTGGGACGGCGACGGCGCCCCCTCCTGGCAGGCGCGCGAGTCGGAGGCGGTGCAGACCGCGACGCTCGAGCCCGGCCCGCAGGAGATCGCCGGCTCGCTGGCCGAGTTCGTGCGCGTGCTGGGGACCGGCGCCGTGCCCTCGGGCGAGGTGCACGCGAACGTGCGGAGCCTCGCGATGGTCGAGGCGGCGGTCCGCTCCTCCGAGACGGGCGCCCGCGTCCGCATCGACGACGTCCTCGAGGAGGGCTACGCCGAGGCCCTCGGCCTCGCGCGCGACGAGCGCGTGCGCGCGGCCCTGGCCGGCTGGGGCTCGGCGGCGGCGGGACTCGCGGCCCGCTGACCTCTGCCAGGCGGATCTACTTGGAAGAGACGCTTGCGAACATGCTGGTCGAGTAGCCCCGCAGGGGCGTATCGAGACCCACCGTCACCAGCAGGGCGGGTCTGCAGACCCCTCTCCTGACGCCGGTGGATCTCGATACGCCCGCTCCGCGGCCTCCTCGATCAGCATGCATCCGCGAAGGGACCCGCGACGGGGCTCGAGCTCCGAGCAGACCCCCGCACGCGTCCAGTCGCGAGCGCCGCCTCCCGCGAGTGGACGCACATCGGGCGCTGCGCTTCGGCCGGACCCCGTTCCGGGTCCACTCGCCCATGCTGGTCGAGCAGCCGCGGCGCGCGGCGTATCGAGCGGAGGGGGCGCCTCCGGCGCCAGCGCAGGACGGGGAAGAGACCGACGTCCTTGGGGTGGGTGGGTCTCGATACGCCCCTGCGGGGCTACTCGACCAGCATGTCTGCGGGCGTCCCTTCCAAGTAGACCCGCCGTGCTCAGCAGGGCGGGTCTGCAGGCTCCCCTTCGGACGATGGTGGTTCTCGATACGGCCGCTGCGCGGCCTACTCGATCAGCATGCATTCCCCCGCGCGGAGATCGGCACGCCCCCTTTCATGCTGGTCGAGTAGCCGCGGCACGCGGCGTATCGAGACCCACCGTCCTCAGCAGGCCGGTCCACCGACTCCAGTCCTCCGACCCCGCCGCCCCCCGGGCGTTCGCCCGCCGGACACCTGCGCGCGCCGTCGCGTTCACCCGGGGCGGCCAGCGTGGGCGGGTTCCTTCGAAACCGCTCAGGAGACCCGTGCCCCGTCACTTCGCCCCCCGCCGCACCGCCGGCGCCGCGCTCACCCTCGTCCTCGCGAGCTGCACCGTCGGCGCCGCGCTGCCCGCCACCGCCGCCGGCGACTCCTTCTTCACGCGGGTCGCCACGGTGCCCGCATACCTCAACGCCGCCGACCCGGCGGTCGACTCCGCCGTCGCCGAGATCTCCAGCGCCTCCCCCGACGGCCGCCTGGTCTACTCCACCGACTCCGCCGGCCAGCGGATCAACGTCCTCGACATCAGCGACCCGGACGCGCCGAAGCCCCTCGGCGGCGTCGGCGTCGGCGGCGAGCCCACCTCGGTCTACGCGACCGGCGAGTACGTGCTCGCGGTCGTCGACACCTCCGACGGCGACTTCGCGAACCCCTCCGGCCACGTCAGCGTGCTGCACGCGAGCGACCTCGCCCCGGTCGCGACGATCGAGCTCGGCGGCCAGCCCGACTCCATCGACGTCACCACCGCCGGCGACCTCGCCGTCATCGCGATCGAGAACCAGCGCGACGAGGACTTCACGCCCGAGGGCGCCGAGGAGGGCGACCTCCCGCAGGCCCCCGCCGGCGAGCTCGTCGTGATGGACCTCACCGCCGACCCGTCCGCCTGGGTCGCCGAGCACATCGCGCTCGCCGGCCTCGCGGGCCTCGACACCCCGAGCGACCCGGAGCCCGAGTACGTCTCGATCAACCCCGCCGACACCGCCGTCGCGGTGACCCTGCAGGAGAACAACGCCGTCGCGGTCCTCGACCTGGCCACCCGCACCGTCACCGCGTCCTACTCGGCCGGCACCGCCTCCGTCTCCGGGATCGACACCCTCGACGACGACCGCATCGCGCTGACCGACTCGATCACCGACGTCCCGCGCGAGCCCGACGCGATCGGCTGGGTCGGCGACGACCACGTCGCGATCGCGAACGAGGGCGACTGGAAGGGCGGCACCCGCGGCTGGTCGATCCTCGACGCGGCCTCCGGCGCCGTGGTCTGGGACGCCGGCAACACCTTCGACCACCTCGCCGTCAGCCTCGGCCTCTACCCCGACAAGCGCTCCGACGCGAAGGGCTCCGAGCCGGAGGGCCTGCTCTCGGCGACCTTCGACGGCGTGCCGTACGTCTTCGTCGGCGCCGAGCGCGCCAACTTCGTCGCCGTCTACGACGTCTCCGACCCCACCGCGCCCCGCCTCGTGCAGGCGCTGCCCTCCACGCCCGGTCCGGAGGGGCTGCTCGCCCTGCCCGAGCGCGACCTGCTGGTCGTCTCGAGCGAGACCGACGACGCCGAGGCGGCGGTGCGCGCGAGCGTGCAGCTCTACGCGCTCGGCGCCTCCGCCCCCGCCTTCCCGACCATCGCGTCGGCCGACGTCGACGGCTCGCCGCTGCCGTGGGGCGCGCTCTCCGGCCTCTCCGGCGACCCGGCCGCCGCGGATCGTCTCTACGCCGTGAGCGACAGCGCGTACGCGCCGAGCACGGTCTACTCCGTCGACACCTCGGTCGTCCCGGCGCTGATCGACTCCACGCTCACCGTGACGGAGGCGGGCGAGCCGGCCGCGCTCGACCTCGAGGGCATCGCCGCGCGCGAGGACGGCGGCTTCTGGGCCGTCACCGAGGGTGCGACCGGTCCCGAGAACGCGCTGCTGCGCCTGGACGCCTCCGCCGCCGTGCTCGAGCGCATCGCGCTCCCCGCCGAGCTGGGCGACGCGCTCGGCTCGCAGGGCTTCGAGGGCGTCACGATCGAGGCGGGCGAGGGCGGCGAGATCGTCTGGACCGCGCTGCAGCGCGAGGCGTCGACCGACGCCGACGGGATCGTCCGGCTCGGCCGCTACGACGTCGCGGCCGGCAGCTGGAGCTTCTTCGGCTACCCGCTGGAGACCGCGTCCGGCGCCGAGGGCGACTGGAACGGCCTGTCCGAGATCACGCTGACGCCCGCCGGGACCCTCGCGGTCATCGAGCGCGACAAGCGCAACGGACCGGACGCGGCGCTCAAGGCCGTGTACACCGTGCCGCTGCCGACGGGGCCGGGCGCCGCGATCGGCGAGGAGCTCCCCGTGCTGGCGAAGACGCTCGCCGTCGACGTCCTGCCCGCGCTCGAGGCCGGCAACGGCTGGACGCAGGAGAAGCTCGAGGGCCTGGGCATCACCGGCGCCGGCGAGGTCTTCGCGGTCACCGACAACGACGGCGTCGACGACGCCAACGGCGAGACGGTGCTCGCGTCGCTCGGCTCCGCGGCCGACGTGTTCGGAGCGGCGGTGACGCCGACCCCGGTGCCGACGACCGAGCCGACCGCAGTGCCCACCGCCGTGCCCACTGCCGTGCCGACGGCTGAGCCGACCGTTGCGCCCACCGCGGAGCCCACCACCGAGCCGACCGCGCAGCCCACGGTCGCGCCGACGCACCCCGCCGGTTCCGTGCCGCCGCGGACGGGCTCCGGCTCCGGCTCGCTCGCCTCCACCGGCGTCGAGTCCGGCTGGCTCTCCGCCGCCGCGCTGTCCCTCCTCGCCGGCGGAGCCCTCGTGCTCGGCCTCGCCCGGAGGCGCCGCACGGCACGCTGACGCGGCGGATTCTCGACACGCCCGCTGCGCCACATGCTGGTCGAGCAGCCGCGGCACGCGGCGTATCGAGACCCACCGTCACCAGCAGGCCGATCTGCAGACTCCGCTTTCGACGCCGGTGGATCTCGATACGCCCGCTGCGCGGCCTACTCGATCAGCATGATTCCCCTCCGGTCGAGCAGCTACCGCAGAGGGCGGACCGAGCCCCAGGCCCTCTCCGCAGAACTGAGTACACTCGGTTCCTCAGCCCGGGAGGTCCGATGTCGACTGCACTGCCCTCGGCGGCGCCCGGGCGCCGCGAGCGGAACAAGCTCGCCAAGCTCGAGCGGATCACCGCAGCAGCGAGCGAGCTGTTCGCCGAGCACGGCGTCGACGACGTGACCACGCAGCAGATCGCCGAGCGCGCCGACATCGGCACCGGCACTCTCTTCCTCTACGCGAGGACGAAGAGCGAGCTGCTGCTGCTCGTGCAGAACGCTCACTACGCCGAGGCCCTCGAGCGCGGCCGGGCCGCCGCCGCGGACGCCGGGACGGTGCTCGACGCCGTGCTCGCGCTGGTCGCGCCGATCGTCGCCTGCAACCGCGCCCACGTCGGCAACGGCCGCGTCTACCTCCGCGAGATGGTCTTCGGCGACCCCGCGGAGCCGCACCACGCCGAAGCTCGCTCGATCGTCGGCCGGAGCGAGGAGGCGATCGCCGAGATCCTCGAGCGCGGCGGCGTGCCGAGCGCGAGCACCGTGGCCGGCGTCGTCTCCGCGGTCGTCTTCGTCACCCTCGCGGCCGGCGACGAGCCCGACGTCGCGGCGATCCTCCCCGCGATCCGCGCTCAGCTCGCAGCGATCCTGCCGACCTGACCGCAGCCCGACCTGACCGACAGCCCGACCTGACCGACAGCCCGACCCGACCGGCAGCCCGGCCCGACCGCCACCTCGGCCGCTGATCAGGGCCGCAGGAACTCCGCCGCGACGGGAGCGAACTCCTCCCAGTACTGGAAGATCCCGCCGTGCCCCGAGTCCGGGTAGAGGATCAGCTCGGACCCCGCGATGCGCCGGTGCAGATCATGGGACAGCACCGAGGGCACCATGCGGTCGTGGTCGCCGTTGGCGATCAGCGTGGGCTGGGTGATGACGGACAGGTCCGACGGCGCCGAGCGACCGAAGCGCTGGATCGCCTTCAGCTGGGTCGTGAAGGCCTTGGTGCTGACCTTCTCGTCGCGGTCGGCGGTGCGCTCCTTCAGGCGTCCCACGAACTGCTTGGCGGCCTTCCTGCCGGCGGCGTCGCGCGGGAAGAAGAGGAACTCCTTGATGTCCGAGCGGGTGAGGACGGAGCGGACGAGGTCGAAGTACGTGACGCCCACCACCTTGTCCATGTCCTTCCCGCCGCGGGGACCGGTGCCCGTGAGCACCAGCCTGCGGACGAGCTCGGGGTGCTTCACGACGAGGTCCTGCGCGATCATCCCGCCCATCGAGAACGAGAAGACGTCGACCTTCTCGAGACCGAGGCCCCGGACGAAGAGGTACGCGTCGTCGGCGGCCTCCTCGATCGTGCCCGGCACGGTGCCTCCGGAGGCGCCGACGCCCTGCTGGTCGAACGCGATCACGTGCCGCCGCGCCGCGATCGCGTCGACGATGCGCGGGTCCCAGTTGTCGAGATTCGCGGCGAGGTGCCCGAAGAAGACGACGGGGACGCCCTCCTCCGGACCCAGCTCGCGGTAGGCGAAGGTCTTGCCCTGCGTGGTGACGCTCCTCGCGGGGGCGAGCGCGTACGAGGTGATGACGGGATCGGCGGTGCTCATGGTGTCTGCTCCTTCAGGGGCGGGTAGGCGGGAGGAGTGTCAGAGACCGAGGACGACGGTCTTGCCGCGGGCGCGGGAGGCTCCGAGGGAGGCGAGTGCGGCGGGCGTCTCGTGGAAGGGGAAGGTGGCACCGACGACCGGGCGGATCGCGCCGGCGTCGACGAGCTCGGCGATGCGGGTCAGCTGCTCGCCGCTCGACTCCATGAAGAGGAACTCGTAGTGGACGCCCAGCGAGCGGGCGCGGCGACGGACCCCGAGGCTGAGGGCGGCGATCGCGAGGCGGAGGACCGGGTTCAGCCCTCTCTTCTTCGCGAAGGCGGGGTCGGGCGGGCCGGAGATGCCCACGGCCCGGCCTCCCGGCGCCAGCACGCGCAGCGACTTCGCGAGGTTCTCGCCGCCGAGGCTGTCGAGCACGACGTCGTAGCCGGAGACCTCCTTCTCGAAGTCCCGGCTGCGGTAGTCGATCACCAGGTCCGCGCCGAGGTCGTGGAGGAAGCCGGACTGGGCCGCCGACGCGGTGGTCGCGACGAAGGCGCCGAGGTGCTTGGCCAGCTGGATCGCGACGGTGCCGACTCCGCCGGAGCCGGCATGGATGAGGACCTTCGATCCGGGACCGACCTTCCCCTTCACGACGAGCGCCTGCCACGCGGTCAGCGCCACCAGCGGGAGCGAGGCCGCCTCGGTGAGGCCGATCGAGGACGGGGCGAGGGCCACGTCGGCCTCGTCGATCGCGATGCGCTCGGCGAAGGTCCCGATGCGGTGGTCGCGGGGGCGGGCGTAGACCGTGTCGCCGACGGCGAAGCCGCGGACCGCCGACCCGACGCGCAGGACGGTCCCGGCGACGTCGTGGCCGAGGACGAGCGGCGTCGTGTACGGGAGGATCGCCGTGAACTCGCCGAGGCGGATCTTCTCGTCCAGCTGATTCAGCCCCGCGGCCGCCACCTTCACCAGGACGTCGCGCGGACCGACGACCGGCTCGGGGACGTCGGCCTCGTGCAGAGGCTGCTTGTACCTGTCGATCACGAACGCGCGCACGGGGACTCCTGGAGACGATCGGCGGCCCGACCGGATGTGGCGAGCGCACTCATTAGTGAGTGTACTCACTATTGACGAGGTCAACGCGAGCGGATCAGCCCTTCACGGCCGAGCCCGCGACCGACTGCACGAAGTAGCGCTGGAAGATCAGGAAGACGATCAGCACCGGCAGCACCAGCAGAGTGCCGAAGGCGAACGTCTGTCCCCAGTCGGGCGGGACCTGCGCCGAGAACACGCCCATCTCCAGGGGCAGCGGCCGGGCGGCCGGATCCGAGGTGACCAGCGAGGGCCAGAGGTACTGGCCCCAGGAGGAGAGGAAGGTCAGGATCGCGACGGTCGCGAAGACCGGGCGCGAGTTCGGGACGACGACGCGCACGAAGGTCCCCCAGGCGCCGAGGCCGTCGAGCCGGGCCGCCTCCTCCATGCTCTTGGGCACGTTGAGGAAGAACGTGTAGAAGAGGAAGACCGAGAACGCGTTGGCGATGAACGGGATCATCTGCACGAGGAGCGTGTCGCGCTGTCCCTGGAGCAGGGACATCAGCGGGATCGCGACCGATTCGAACGGCACGATGACGAGCAGCACGATCAGCAGGAACACCTTGTCGCGGCCCACCCACTCCAGCCGGGCGAAGGCGTAGCCGGCCAGAGAGTTGACGACGAGCCCCGCCACGACGATCACGAGCGAGATCACGAACGAGTTGGCGAAGAACTGCCAGAAGTGGCCGGTCGCATCCGAGCTCAGCGCCGTGAAGACGCTGGCGTAGTTGTCGAAGGAGAGGTTCGTCGGCAGGAAGCCGGCGAAGCCGTCGAGCACCTCCGCCGACGGCTTGAGGCTGCCGATCAGGAGGTAGTAGATCGGCGCGAACATGAGTGCCGCAGCGGCGATCATCACGATGTAGTCGCGGACGGTGCGCGCCGTGCGGGCGGTGTGGGCGGTACGGCGCCCCGATGCTGTGCTCAACTCTCGCTCCCTTGGCGGAGGACCCGACGCTGGATCAGGGTGATGACGACGATGATCAGGAAGAGGACCACCGAGATGGCGGACGCCCGCCCGAGGTTGCTCTCGCTGTAGATGGCCTGGGTCGCGTTGTAGAGCAGGGTCTGGGTGCCCTCCTCGTTGGCGCCGGCGGTGCGGATCAGGACGAAGACCTGGTCGTAGACGCGGAACGCCAGGATCGTCGTCAGCAGCGTGACGAAGATCAGCGTGTTGCGGATGCCCGGGACCGTGATGTGGACGAACTGCTGCCAGCCGTTCGCGCGGTCGAGCCGGGCCGCCTCGTAGCGCTCCTCCGGGATCTCCTGCAGCGCGGCGAGAAGGATCACCATCTGGAAGCCGACGCCCTGCCAGATCGAGAGCAGGATCACCGAGCCGAGGGCGGTCGCCGAGGAGCCGAGCCAGTCGTGCGCCGGGACGAGCCCGCCGGTGACGAAGGTGACGGAGGAGTTCAGCAGCCCGTCGCTGCTGCGATCGAGGATGAGCCGCCAGACGACCGCGACGAGGGCCATCGGGAAGACGACCGGCATGAAGAAGAAGGTGCGGAAGAAGCGCACGCCGGCGAGCTTGCGGTTAAGAAGCACGGCGAGCAGCAGCGCGAGGCCGGTCTGCACCGGGATCACGACGATCGCGAAGACGAGGTTGTTGATCAGCGAGCGCAGGAACGCTCCCGAGATCACCGGATCCGTGAAGAGCCGGATGTAGTTGGTGAGACCCCAGAACTTCGCGGGCCGGGACTGGTCGACCTGGACGTTGTAGAGCGAGAGCACGATCGCCGCGACGAACGGGACGGCGACGAAGGCGATCAGTCCGAGGACCGCCGGGGCGGCCATGAGGGCGCCGTCGCGGGTGTCCTTCCAGCGGAAGCGGGGTCGGGCGCGGGTGAGAGCGACGGGTCGCATCGGCGTCGATACGGGTGAGGCCACGGTCGGAGTCCTTCGGTTGTCGGCGTCGGTGCCGGACGGCAGGAGGGGGTGGGCGGGCGCCCGGCTGCGAGCGCCCGCCCGGATCGGCTACTTGTAGTCGTCGTTGTCCGCGAAGCTCTGATCGATCGCGGTGGCCGCGTCGGTCAGGGACTCCTTCGGGTCCGCGCCGCCCCAGACCGCGGCGAGGGCTCCGGAGAACTTCGCGGTGATCGTCGGGTAGCCGGCGGTGACGGGGCGGTAGACGGCGATGCAGTCGTCCGTGATCGCGTCCGCTGCGCAGGCGTTCGCCAGCTGCTGACCCCAGAGGGCCAGCCCGCCGCCGTCCTGGTAGAGGGCGTCGGCGGCGAAGGCGGTCTTCGTCGCGGGCGGGGCGCCGTTGGCGGTGGTCATCGCGCCGACGTTCTGGTCGTTCAGGAGGTAGTCCAGGAACGCTCCGGCCGCGTCGCCGTTCTTCGTGCCGGAGCCGATGCCCCAGGTCCAGGAGCCGGCGCCGGCCTTGGAGCCGTCGCCGAAGTCCGGCAGCGGCAGGGCGACGAGGTTCTCGCCGAGCGCCTCGGAGAAGGTCGGGTAGTTCCAGTGCCCGCCCCAGGCGACCGCGACCCGGCCGTCGACGAACGCGTTCCCGTCCGAGTTGGGGTCGGAGTAGTCCTTCCAGGACGCGAAGTCGGTCAGCGCCTGCACGCTGGCGTCCGAGTCCACCGCGCCGGCGGCCTTGCCGTCCTCGATCAGGTTGCCGCCCGCGGACTGGATGAGGGGCGCGAAGCCGTAGGTACCCCACTCCCCCGACAGGCTGGCCTCGTTGAGGTCGATGGACTTGCCCGAAGGGTTCGCCGCGGCGAGTGTCTTCAGCGCGGCCGAGAACTCGTCGGCCGTCCAGGCCGTGTCGAACGAGGTCGGCACGCTGATCCCCGAGGCGTCGAGCAGGGTCTTGTTGCCGTACAGACCCATGGCGGAGTCGAACATCGCCAGCGCGTAGAGCTCGTCGTCCGAGGTGCCCTCGGCGATGGAGCCCGGGGTGGCGTTGTCGATGGTGGCCTGGCCGACGAAGTCGCTGATCGGGGTGATCTTGTCGTTGTAGACGAAGCTCGCGAGCGTCGGCCCGTCGATCTCGAGCACGTCGGGGAGCTGGTCCTTCGGCGTGCTCGTGATCGTGGTCGTGTAGGTGTCGCCGGAGATGATCCGCAGCTTCGCGGTCACCTCGTCCTGCGAGCTGTTGAAGCCGTCGACCGCGGCCTGCAGAGCCGCGTTCTCGCTGTCCTGACCCTGGTGCGCCCAGACGTTGATCTCTCCCGTGCCGTCGCCGGCGGCGGCGTCCGTGCCGCCATCGCCTCCGGCCGAGCAGCCGGTCATCGTGGCGATCGCCGTGGCGACCGCGACGGCGACCAGGGCGCCGCGACGGATGGTGCGTGTGTTCCTCATGGTTCTCCTTGGTGCTGTGCGAGCGCATCCGTCCTCGGATGCGGGGTGCAGGCTGAGTGGTAGCGGCCGGGACGCGCCTGCGGGCCCCGGCGGGATCGGGGCCGCTAGCGAGCGGCGTCGGTGAGCTCGGCCGAGCCGAGGGCGATCGGGTCGACGATTCCGCCGAGGAAGACGCCGTTCTCGTCGGCGGTGCGGAAGGCGAGGAACTGCCAGCGACCCGCGCGATCGCGGATGACGCGGCCCGAGTAGAGCGAGTCCTTCGTCAGGGGTCGTGCGCCGGAGAGGTCGTAGCACCGGGTCGGATCGTTCACCTCGACCGCCCAGGTGCCCGCCCGCGGGTGCGCGAGCGCGTGCGCCGGGGTCATCGAGTCCTCCGTCGAGGAGAAGAGCAGCAGCCAGCGGCCGTCGACGAGCTCGACCTGCGGGACCTCCAGGTGCGCGAATCCGGCACCCGGGCGCGAGAGCGGCGGGCGCACCTCCCAGCTGACGAGGTCGGGCGAGACGGCGTGGCCGATCACTCCGCGGTCGTCGAGCGGCCCCTCCGTGGAGCGCGCCGTGACGAGCATGTGCCAGCCGTCGCCACTCGGGTCGCGGAAGACCCACGGGTCGCGCCAGGCCTCCTCCTTCCACTCGGAGGTGCCCCAAGTCTCGTACCAGCGCGGATCGGCGACGACGACCGGGCCGGGCTGCTTCTCCCAGCTGCGCAGGTCGGCGGACACGGCCACGCCGATGGTCTCGATGTTCGCGACGAGCGGCTCGGGGTGGAGGAAGCGCGAGCCGGTGTAGAACATCCGCCACAGCCCGTCGTCGCCGCGGACGACGCTCCCGGTCCAGGTGGCGGTCTCGTCGAACGAGCCGATGTCTCCCGGCGCGAACGGCGAGCCCTCGAGCACGGTCCAGGACGAGAGGTCCGAGGAGACGGCGTGGCCGATGCGGGCGGCCCGGTGACGGCGGCTCTCCTCGCCGAGCGAGGTCGGTGCGTGCAGGAAGAAGGCGTGGAACTCGTCGCCGTCGTCGGCCAGCCAGAAGTCCCAGACCCACGAGCCCTCGAGGGTCAGCATCCGAGCGCCTCCTCGGCGATGGTCGACCGCATGTGCATCCCTCTCCGTTGAACGAGTAGCAGTGCTAAACCGCTTGACTGGCGAAGTTATGCGGTTTAGCTCGCGAAGTCAATCGCTTTAGCAGTATCGATCTACGATGGGACGACCAGGAACGGCGGAGGGGGGCGCGACAGTGCGGCAGCGAGTGACGATGGCCGACGTCGCGCGGAAGGCCGGCGTCTCGACGACCGCCGTCTCCCTCGTGCTGAACGACCGGCAGGGCACGCGCCTGTCCGAGGACGCGGCGAAGCGGGTGCGGGCCGCGGCCGACGAGCTCGGCTACCGGCCGAACCTCACCGCCCGGGCGCTGAGCACGCGGAAGTCGCGGATCATCGGCTTCATCTCGGAGCAGGTCACCGTCGACCGGCTCGCGAGCGGGCTCATCCGCGGGGCGCTGCGCGAGGCGAAGCGGCAGAACCACGTGCTCTTCATCGCCGAGACCGAGGGCGAGGCGGACGCCCTCGACGAGGCCGTCGACGCCCTCACCGACCGTCAGGTCGACGGCATCATCTACGCCGCGACCCGGCCGCACGCCCTCCGCCTGCCGGCCCGCGTGGGCGGCACGCCGGTGGTGATGCTGAACGCGGTCGCCGACGACCCCGAGGGCTCCCCCGGCGGGCCGCGACCCGATGCCGTGCTGGCCGACGAGCGCGCGGGAGCGGTCGACGTCGTCGATCTGCTCCTCGACGCCGGCCACTCCGAGGGCGTCGTGATCGTCGGCCGCTCCGTCGACCAGCCCGACGACGAGTGGCTCAGCCTGGCCGTGCAGCGCCGGCTCGACGGGATCTGGGAGTCGCTCGGCGCACACGGGGTCCGCCCGATCGCCCAGCTGCCCTGCCGGCCGTGGTCGGTGAAGGCCGGCTACGAGGCGGTCCGCGACCTCCTCGCCGCAGGCGTCACGCCGCACGCCCTGATCTGCTTGAACGACCGGCTCTCCTTCGGCGCCTACCGCGCCCTGGGAGAGGCCGGCCTGCAGGTGGGGCGCGACGTCTCGGTCGTCTCGTTCGACGACGACGACATCGCGGTGTACCTGCACCCGATGCTCACCACCGCCGCCGCGCCCTTCGAGGAGATGGGCGCCCTCGCCGTCCGCCTCCTCCTCGACGACGACCGCGAGCCCGGCGAGCACCTCGTGCCGATGCCCACCCGCGTCCGCGACTCCGTGCACCTCACCCGCGCCCGCGCCGCCGAGCTGCAGCAGCAGAGCCCCGAGCCCGACTGGACGCGCTGACCGGCCCCTTTCCTGCTGGTCGAGTAGCCGCGGCACACGGCCCCCGCATGCTGGTCGAGTAGCCGCGGCACGCGGCGTATCGAGACCCACCGTCGTCGATACGGCTGGCCTGCAGACCCCACTTCTGGTGCCGGTGGATCTCGATACGCCCGCTGCGCGGGCTACTCGATCAGCAGGATGCGCGGCCCCGCTCGCCGAGGACCTCCGGCACGCGGAAACAGCTCCGGCTCGTCGAATCCGTGGATTCCGACGAGCCGGAGGTCGTTCCGCGTGCCGGAGGTGCGGCCGGGGGGGGGTCAGCTGCCGGAGGGGGCGTCCGACTCCTCGGGGGTGGCGGTGTCGCTCGGGGCGGAGGGGGTCGCGCCGGCGTCCGGAGCGTCACCGGCGACAGGGCCGGTCCCGGGGCGCGCGGGACCGGCGGGCGCCTCTCCGGCGGCCGGCGGCGCGGGCGGGGTCGGCGCGGAGCCGTCGGCCGGGGGCGTCGGGAGCTCGCAGTCGCCCGAGGGCGCGGCCGGCGGGGTCGGCGGGGTCACGGCGTCGCCGTCCGCGGGCGCGGCGGGCGGAGTCGGGAGCGCTCCGTCGGCGGGCGGGGTCGCCGTCGCGCCGTCGGTGGGCGCTGCAGGAGGCGTGGGCGCCTCGCCGTCAGCGGGAGCCGCCGGCGGGGTCGGCATCTCGCCATCGGCGGGAGCGGCCGGAGGCGTGGGCGCCTCGCCGTCGGCCGGGGCCGCGGGAGGCGTCGGGGTCTCGCCGTCAGCGGGAGCAGCCGGAGGCGTCGGCGCCTCGCCATCAGCGGGAGCCGCGGGCGGGGTCGGCATCGAGCCGTCCGCGGGAGCCGCGGGCGGGGTCGGCGCCTCGCCATCAGCGGGCGCGGCCGGCGGGGTCGGCATCGAGCCGTCCGCCCCGGGCACCGGAGGCTTCGGCAGTCCGGCGCCCGCGGGTCCGCAGGCGGCCGGGCCGGTCGAGGCCGGTCCGGTGAGGGTCGGCGCGTCGCTGGAGTCCGGGGTCGGCGTCGCACTGGCCGTCGCGCTCGGCGTCGTCTCGATCGTGCTCGTCGAGCCGGAGGTGGGCGCGGAATCGGCGAAGGCGGCGGTCGATCCGATCGCGGCGAAGCCGAGGGCGCCAGCCGCGATGCAGAGGGCGATCGCACGGGTCCGGGGCCGGCGCGGGCCGAAACCCGAGCCCTGGGTTCCGGGGGTGCGGCTGTCGGGGGTCTTGCTCATGGGAGTCTCCTCGGTCCGGCCCGGTGCCGTTCCCGTTCGGGAGCGGTTGCGGCCGGTTCCATTTCAGATTCCGAGCCGAATCTGAAGCGGTCCTTAAGAACAGAGGCTCCCCAGCCGAGTGGCGGTCGACGCCGATCCGCGCCCCCTACGGTCGGAGCATGCTCCCCTCCGCCCGCGTGCTCCTCGTCGAGGACGACGACGCCATCCGCTCCTCCGTCGAGGCCGCCCTCCGCGGCGAGCGCTACACCGTGCGCGCCCTGCCGACCGGCGAGGACCTCGCCCGCGAGCTCGCCGACTTCGCGCCCGACCTGGTCGTGCTCGACTGGATGCTGCCCGGCCCGAGCGGCATCGTGCTCGCCGAGCGGATCCGGCGCACCAGCGACGCGGCCGTGATCATGCTGACCGCGCGCGACGCCGTCGACGACCGGCTCCGCGGCTTCGACGAGGGCGTCGACGACTACGTGGTGAAGCCGTTCGTGCTCGCCGAGCTGGTCGCCCGGGTCACCGCGGTGCTCCGCCGGCGCGGCCGCGTCCCCTCGATCATCGAGATCGGCGACCTGGTCGTCGACCCCGACGCCGGACGCGCCCGCCGCGGCGGCGAGCCCCTCGACCTCACCGCCACCGAGTTCCGCCTGCTCGCGTTCCTCGCGGGCAGCCGCGGCCGCACGCTGACCAAGACGCAGATCCTCACCCAGGTCTGGGGCTACGACCACGTCGACCCGAACCTCGTCGAGGTGCACCTCAGCTCGCTCCGCAAGAAGATGGAGGCGCACGGCGACCGCCTCATCCACACCGTCCGCGGGCTCGGCTACCGGGTGGAGGCATGAGCGTCCCGGCAGGCGCGGACGCCGCGGGCACCGCCGCCGGAGGCACCGCCCCCGCAGGCACCCCCGCCGCGCGCCCCGCCTCCGCCCCGCTGCGCACCGGCTCCCTGCGCCTGCGCACCGTCCTCGCCGTGCTCGCCCTGCTGGCGGTGCTGCTGCTGGCGCTGTCCGCGACGGTGCAGGTCGTGCTCGGCGAGCGCCTCCGCGACCAGATCGAGGAGCGCCTGGCCGATCGCGCCTCCGCCGCCGCAGCCCTGGTCGGCACGATCGCCGACGACGAGCTCGCCTCGCGGCTCTCGGCGCAGGGTGTCGCGGTGCGGATCCAGAGCCCCGACGGCGAGGAGGTCGTCGCCGGTCCGAGCCCCGAGCAGCTGCGCCAGGGGCCGGGAGCGGCGGACCAGCTGGGCGAGCCGCCGAGCCCGCCCGGGAGCACCGGTGCCGCCGTGCCCACGCCCCGCGACGCCACCGTCACCGTCGCCTCGAGCAGCGTCTCCGGCGACGACGGCCTGATCACCCTGCAGTCCGTCCTCAGCGACGGCACCGTGCTGACCCTCAGCAGCGAGGCGGGCTCGGTGGGTTCGACCCTCGCGTCACTGAACGGGATCCTGCTCGGCGCCTCCGCCGTGTTCCTCCTGCTCGCCGCCGGCGCCCTCGTCCTGGTGGTCCGCGCGACCCTGCGCCCGCTCGAGCGGATGACCACCGTCGCCCGCTCGATCGCGCACGGCGACCGCGGCCGGCGCCTGCGCCCCTCGCGGCCGGGCACCGAGCTCGGCCGCACGGCCACGGCGTTCGACGAGATGCTCGACGACCTCGAGCAGGCCGAGCAGTCCGCCCTGGCCGCCGAGCGCCGGATGCGCGCCTTCGTCTCGGACGCGGCGCACGAGCTGCGGACCCCGGTCGCCGGCATCCAGGCGGCGGCTGACGCCCTGGTCCGCGCCGACGGCACCGAGGAGGAGCGGGAGCGGCTGTCGGTGCACGTGGTCCGCGAATCGCTGCGCGCCGGGCGACTCATCCAGGACATGCTGCTGATGGCGCGGCTCGACGAGGGGCTCGCCCTCGACGCCCGGCCGCTGGACGCCGGCGCGGTGGCGGCCGCCGCGATCGAGCGGCAGCTGCTGCGGGGCGACGGCCCCGAGATCGTCCTGCACCGCGACGCCGACGCGCCGCCCGTGCACGCCGACGCCGACCGACTCGGCCAGATCGTCGGCAACCTGCTCGAGAACGCCGCCCGCTTCGCCCGCTCCCGGATCGACGTCACGCTCGCGCACGCCGATGGCCGGGTCACCGTGACGGTCGACGACGACGGCCCCGGCGTCCCCGAGGCCGACCGCGACCGCGTCTTCGACCGGCTCGTCCGCCTCGACGACGCCCGCAACCGCGCGGACGGCGGCTCGGGCCTCGGCCTGCCCATCGCCCGCGGCCTCGCGCGCGCCCTCGGCGGCGACCTGGTCTGCCTCCCCGGGGCCGCCGGAGCGCGCTTCCGCGTGATCCTGCCCGCCGGCTGAGGAGGATCCCCTCGCGGCGTGGGATCCCCCTGCGGCGTGGGACCCCCATGCTGATCGAGCAGCCCGCGAAGCGGGCGTATCGAGATCCACCACCGCCAGAACACGAGTCTGCAGATCCGCCCTGCTGGTCACGGTGGGTCTCGATACGCCCCTGCGGGGCTACTCGACCAGCATGAAGTGCCGCCGCCGCTGCCTTCCCGCACCACCAGACGCGAAGCGGCTCCCCCACTCGCGCACCATCGCGTGAGAACTCGCACAGCACATCCGGCGAATGCGCAAGTACGTGTTCAGGGGACCGGTCCCGCGCGACGATGGGCGGGATGGACACGATCGACGAGCGCAGCGCCTGGGCGCGGACCGTCGTCGAGCGCGACTTCGGCGTCCGCCTGGTCGACTTCCTGCCGATCATCGGCGGCCTCGACCACGGCGCTCAGGTCTGGTTCGCGACCGACGACGCCGGCGCCCCGTGGAGCGTCAAGGCCTCCCGCCGCGACGGCCGCTTCGGCCTCGCCCTCGCCTCCGCCCTCGGCGACGCGCGGGCGCCCGGCATCGCCGCGCCCACCCGCGCCCGCGACGGCCGCCCCTGGACCGAGGACTCCGGCCTCCTCGTCTCGCTCGCCCCCTGGATCGTCGGCGACGACGCCGTCGACTCCGGCGAGGACGCGCTGCCCTGGGAGGAGTTCGGCGCGGTGCTGCGCGGCGTGCACGACTCCGCCCCGCCCGCCGGCACCGTCCCGCCGCGCCGCGGGATCCGCCGCGCTCAGCGCCCGCCCGCCGCGCTGCTCGCCGAGGTCGACGAGCATCTGACCCCCGAGCTGCGTGACCGCCTGCACGCCCTCGCCCTCGCCGAGCGGCGCCTCAAGCGCTCGCGCACGCCGACCGCCCGCGTCCCCGTGCACGGCGACCCGCACCCCGGCAACGTCGTGATCGACGCGCACGGCAGCCCCTGGCTGATCGATTTCGACGAGGCCACCGTCGCCCCGCGCGAGGTCGACCTGCTCCTGGTCGAGCTGGGCGTGATCTTCGCCCGCCCGATCACCGACGCCCAGCGCCGCGCCTTCCGCGCCGGCTACGGCGAGACCCTGATCGACGACGAGCGGATCGCCCGCTTCGGCTGCGTCCGCGCGGTCGAGGACGTCGCGACCACCGTCCTCCGCTCGCTCGCTCCGGCTCGGACGACGGCCGAGGAGGAGGAGCGGCGAGCGCTCCTCGAGGGCCAGCTCGGCCCGCACGGCCTGGTCTCGCTCGTCGAGACCGCCCTCGACCGGCTCGGGCAGCCGGCCGCCTAGACCCACCCCGCAGCGCTCCACCCCGCAGCACCGCACTCCGCAGCACCGCACACCTCCCACCGCACCCGCACAGCACCCGCAGAAGTAAGGAACCGCCCCTCATGCGCAGACGACTCCTCCCCCTCGCCGCCCTCGCGGTCTCCACCCTCGCCCTCACCGCCTGCAGCGGCTTCGGCGGCGGCGGCGGCTCCTCGGCCGACGGCGACTCCATCACCTTCACCACCTGGGCCAGCGAGTCGGAGCAGGCGGCCTTCGAGTCGCTGATCACCGATTTCGAGGCCGCGAACGACGGCGCGAGCGTCGAGCTCAACGTCGTCCCCTACGACCAGATGTTCAGCAACATCGACGCGCAGCTCAGCTCGGGCGAGGCACCCGACGTCTTCCGCGTCGACTACGGCAACCTCGGCGTCTACTCCAGCCAGGGCCAGCTGCTCGACCTGACCGACCGCATCGACGAGTTCGACTCCTTCACCCCCGCCTTCCAGGAGGCCGTGTCGTTCGAGGGCACCCCCTACGGCGTCCCGCACCAGACCGACGTCTCGGCCCTGCTCGTCAACACCGAGCTGCTCGCCGCCGCGGGCATCACCGACATCCCCACCACGGCCGCCGACGCCTGGACCTGGGAGGAGTTCGCCGACGTCTCGACCAAGCTGCGCGCCTCGCTCCCCGCCGAGCAGTACCCGTTCGCCGCCAACTGGCAGCTCGGCGGCACCCCGCGCTGGCTGAGCTGGCTCTTCGAGGCCGACGGCGCCCTGCTCGAGGAGGACGGCACCACGCCCGCCATCGACTCCGAGGCCGGCGCCAAGGCCCTCGACTTCACCAAGAGCTTCTTCGAGAACGACTGGGTCCCGCCGACCAGCTCGGTCAAGTCCGCCACCTACGCCGACTCCTTCTTCACCGAGCAGAGCGTCGCGATGTCCTTCGTCGGCTCCTTCCTCGTGCCGGACGTCGACAACCTCGCCGACTTCGAGTGGACCGCCACCCCGATGCCCGTCGACGCCCGCGGCGCGACCGACCTCGGCGGCAACGCCCTCGTCGCCACGGCCGAGACCGACAACCCCGACCTCGCCGCCGAGTTCCTCTCCTTCATGACCGAGGCCGAGAACATGGCCGAGTTCTGCGCCGCCACCAACGAGCTGCCGACCCGCACCGACATCGACCCCGCCTCGATCGACTTCGCGGTCCGCGCCGACGTGATGCCCGTCTTCGTCGAGCAGGCCGCCACGATCACCCCGCGCGACGTGCAGCAGCTCACCTCCCCCTTCCTCGCCCAGATCTCGGTCGCGATGCAGGACCAGCTCGAGGAGGCGTTCGTCGGCGGACGCAGCACCGAGGAGACGCTGACCGGCCTGAGCGACGCGATCGCGCAGGCCACCAGCTGATGACCGCCGTCCCCCTCCGCGGGTCGCCGCCGCGCCGGCGCCGCACCGCCCGCACCCGCGAGGCGCTCGCGGGCTTCGGCTTCGTCGGCCCGAACCTGCTGCTGATGGCGCTGTTCCTGTTCGTGCCGATCCTCTGGGCGATCCAGCTGTCGTTCCAGGAGTCGCGCGGATTCGGCACCCCGGAGTGGGTCGGCCTCGCCAACTACGGCCGGATGGGCGCCGACCCGGTGTTCTGGCAGAGCCTGGGCAACACGCTGATCTTCACCGCGGTGACGGTTCCGCTGGAGCTCCTCGGCGGTCTCGGGCTGGCGGTGCTGCTCAACTCGGTGCTGCCGGCCCGCGGGATCTTCCGCACGATCATCGTGCTGCCGCTGGTCATCTCCGGAGTCGCGTCCGGCATGATCGCGGTCACGATCTTCAGCGAGTCCTCCGGCATCGTCAACAAGGTGCTGTCCTCGCTCGGGGCGTCGCCGGTCTCCTGGCAGTCCGACGGCACCGCCGCGATGATCTCGGTGATGCTCACCGCGGTCTGGCTGCGGATCGGCTTCAACATGGTGATCTACATCGCCGGCCTGCAGGGCGTCTCGCCCGAGCTCTACGAGGCGGCGCGGATCGACGGTGCCACCCGCTGGCAGCAGTTCCGCTCGCTGACGGTGCCGCTGGTCGGCCCGTCGACGTTCTTCCTGCTGATCATGAACGTGATCGCCTCGTTCCAGGTCTTCGACATCGTCTTCGTGATGACCGGCGGCGGGCCCGGCTTCTCCACCTCCGTGCTCGGCACCTACGCCTACCGCAACGGCTTCCAGGTGCGCGAGCAGGGCTACGGCGCCGCGCTCGGAGTCGTCATCCTGCTCGTCTCCCTCGCCTTCACCTACCTGCAGTGGCGCACGAGCCGCACCCGCGACCTCGTCGAATAGGAGCCTCCTGTGACGTCCTCCACCCTCACCACGCCCGCCGCCGTCGCGGCCGCGACCGTCCGCGACGCACCGAAGCGCCGCCGCTCCACCCGCGACGGCTCCCGCACCGGACTCGTCGTCCGCATCGTCGTCGCCGTGATCGCCTCGGCGATCGTCTTCTTCCCGCTCTACTGGATGCTCGTCATCGCGTTCTCGCCCCGCGGCGAGGTCTTCTCGCCGGGCCCGCCGCAGTTCTGGCCGAGCGAGATCTCGCTGGAGAACTTCGCCACCGTCTTCGCCCGCTTCCCGGTCGGCGAGTGGTTCGTGAACTCCGTCGTCATCGGCGCGTTCGTCACCGCCTTCACCGTGGTGCTCAACCTGCTGGCGGGCTGGGGCTTCGCGCGGCTGCGCTTCCCGGGCCGCAACCTGCTCTTCCTGCTGGCGCTCGCGACGATGATGATCCCCGTGCAGGCGATCATGGTCGCCCAGTTCAAGCTCGTCACCGGGCTGCAGATCTACGGCACCTACTGGTCGGTGATCCTGCCCGGAGCGGCGGCGGCGTTCGGCATCTTCCTCGCCCGGCAGTTCTTCCTCTCCATCCCGGAGGAGCTGATCGAGGCCGCGCGGATCGACGGGGCCGGCCACCTCCGCGTGTTCCTGCAGATCGTCCTGCCGCTGAGCAAGCCGCTGATCGCGGTGCTCATCCTGCTGACGCTGCTGGGCAGCTGGAACGACTTCGCCTGGCCGCTGATCGCGCTGAAGGACAACGAGCTGTTCACGCTGCCGATCGGCCTGCTCTACCTCAAGGGCCAGTCGACGCCGGACTACTCCGCGAGCATGGCGCTCGCGCTGATCTCGGTGCTGCCGATGGTGCTGCTGTTCCTCGCGTTCCAGCGCTACTTCGTCCAGGGCTTCGCCCGCAGCGGCATCCGCTGAGCGGCCCATGCTGATCGAGTAGCCCGCGCAGCGGGCGTATCGAGATCCCCCACCCCCCGAAGCCGAGCCTGCAGACCCACCCGGCCGGCACCGGCGGACCGTCGCCGGCCCCTCGGCCCGCCGCCTAGTCTGAGAGCGTCCGCCGCACGAACGAGGAGACCTGGGTGAACGTCCGCGAGCTGCTCGGCCACCCGGAGCTGCAGCTCACCCTGGTCGGCGGCGACGACGTGCAGCTGGCCCGTGCGATCTCGGGCACCTACACGATCGACCTGCCGGATCCGGGCCGCTTCCTCTCCCCCGGCGACGTGGTGCTGACCAGCGCGCTCTGGACCTCCGGCCGGGAGAGCGTCGAGCGCTTCGTCGGCGGCGTCGCCGATCGCGGGGTCGTCGCGATCGTCGTCGGGCTGATCGCGGTCGGCTCGCTGCCGGAGGGGATGCTCGAGGTCTGTCGCCGGCACGGCATCGCCCTGCTGACGGTGGCGCCGGACGTCTCGTTCAAGACCATCGCGCAGACGGTCGCCGGAGTGATCGCGCAGGCCGACCTGCCGACGCTCGGCCGCGAGGCCCGGTTCGCCCGGCGCCTGCTCGCCGACCCCGCCTCGGGCGAGGGCGTGCAGGTCGCACTGCGGGCCTTCTTCGAGGAGTTCGCGCACGGCAGCTGGGCCGTCGACCGCGCCGGCACCCTGGTCGCCTCCGCCGGCGGGCTGCCCACGGCCGCCGACTACGGCGCCGCCTGGGAGGCCTCGCTCTCCTCCCCCGACAGCCGCTGGGAGGTCACCGAGCACGGCCGCTCGCTCTCCCGCCGAGCCCTCTTCTCCGCCGCCGGCGAGCGGCTCGGGGTGCTCGTCGTCACCGGCGATCAGCGCGGCTGGTCGGAGGAGACCGCGGACGGCGTCGAGCTCCTCGCCGGCGCGGTCGCCGGCCGACTCGACCTGGCTCGCCAGCGCGAGCGCGCGTCGGCCGCGCCGCTGCTCGACCTGCTCCGGGCGCTCCTGCACGACGAGCTGCCCGAGTCCGAGACCGCCGTGCGGCTGCGGCTGCTCGGCTTCCGTCTCGGCGCGCCGCTCCGGGTGGTCGTCGCGCGCACCGACGATCCGTCGCTGCCGCCGGAGGCACTGCTGCAGCCGCTGCGCGCGGCCGCCGAGCACGAACACGCGCGGGCGCTGGGCGCGGTGCTCGACGGGGGCGCGGTGTTGCTGCTCGGCGATCCAGCGGACGAGAGGTCGTCGCCGGGGCCCGCGCTGCGCTCCGCCGTGGAGGCGGCGCCGTGGCTGCTGCACGAGCGCCGGATCGCGATCGGCGTGGGCGACGCCTCCCGTGAGGTGGCGCAGCTGGGGGTCTCGCTCCAAGCCGCCCGCGAGCGCGCCCACGGCGCCTCGTCGGACGAGCCCGTCTCGATCGTCGAGCACACGATCCCCGTCTCCAGCAATGCCCTGCTCGAGCTGGTCGCGCCGCGCACCCGCGCGGCCTTCGCACTCGCCGTCCTCGGGCCGCTCGTCCGCTACGACGACGAGCACCGCAGCGACATGGTCGAGACCCTGCGCGTCTTCCTCGAGAGCGGCGGCTCCTGGCGCCAGGCCGCCGACCGCCTGCACCTGCACGCCAGCACCCTCCGCTACCGGATGCAGCGGATCGAGGCGCTGACCGGCCGCGACCTCTCCGCGATGGCCGACCGCGTCGACCTGCACCTGGCGCTGCGCTTCCTCTAGCGGGCCGAGAGGCGCCGGAGGATGCGACCTGCGCCAGTCGGCCGTGTGGCGTCAGCGTGCACTATCGGCGCCAGATCGTCACCTCCGTGCCAGATGTTCGACGGTCGATGAGGGGGGATGCGAGCATTCGTCGTCTCACCTATCCATCACCTCCGAGGAGCCTCCGTGCATCGTCGTCCCGACTCCCTCCGCCCGCGCCGCTGCGCCGGCACCCCGTTCACCATCGCCGCCTCCCTCGCGCTGACCGTCGGACTGCTCGGCTCCGCCACGGCCGCCCACGCCGCCGTGGTGCCGACGGCCACCCCGACCCCCACCGCGAGCGCGACCGCCGCCTCCGCCTCCCTGAGCGCGACCGCCCGCGGCGAGCTCCTCCTCAAGCCCGGCGAGAAGCCCCAGGTCGGCACCCAGGTGAAGTGGACCATCACGGTCACGAACACCGGCACCGTCGGTTTTAAATACGTTGTCACTAACGGAGGTGACGAGGAAGTCGAGCTCAAGCCCGGCGACAAGCACGACTTCATCCGGATCGGCACCCTCACCCAGGCCGACCTGAACAACGGCTACACCCGCTCCCCCGCCTCCGCCTCCTACGGATGGACGTCCGATGGCGTCCAAGTCGTCGCCTCCTTCTCCGGTCGGCTGGACCTCTCCGCACCGGTGCCGACCCCCTCCCCGACCACGCCGGCGCCCACTCCGACGACACCGGCGCCCACCCCGACCACACCGGCACCCGTCCCCGCCGGTCAGGGCGCCTTGGCGGCCACCGCCCACGGCGAGCTCATCCTCAAGCCCGGCGAGAAGCCGAAGGTCGGCACCCAGGTGAAGTGGACCGTCACGGTCGTCAACACCGGCGACGCCGCCATCGTGGACATCGGGAACACGGTCTTCGGCGACCTCCTCGACCTCGAGCCCGGCCAGACCGGCGAGCTGACCGCGTCGACCCAGCTCACTCAGACCGACCTCTCCAACGGCTACACCGTCCTCGACGAGCCCCTCGTCGGAACGACCATCAAAGGCGTAGGGGTCACTGCACCCCTCTCCGCCCGACTCACCTTCGCCACGCCGGTACCCACACCAACGCCGACCACGCCGGCACCCACGCCCGCCCCCACCACACCGGCACCCACACCCGCCCCCACCACACCGGCACCCGTACCCGCCACCCCGGCCACTCCGACATCGACCCCGGTCGCCCCGGCACCGGCGCCCGCGCCGGGTACCCCGGTCACGCCTGCCACCGTCATGCCCGCCGCCTCCGGCACGACCGGCATCACGGGCTCGACGACGAAGAGCCCAGCCGCCACGGAGGCGTCGAAGCGCCGCCTCGCCGAGACAGGTTCCGACGCGGCGGGAGCGCTGTCCGCCGCTGGGATCCTCACCGCACTCGGCGCGCTCGGCGTGCTCATCGGCCGCCGCCGCACCCGCCCGGCTACCGACCGATCGGCCCACTGACCGATCGCCGGTAACGTCGACGCCCTTCGGCCACCGGTGATCGATCACGGCCCGGGCCCGCTTCTCCAGCGGACCCGGGCCGTCCCTGCGCTCCCCGCACGACCGCCACCGCGGGCGGGAGGGCCGCACCGCCCGCCACGGCAGTGCTCGTCAGCTCGAGATCCACCGTCCGCGCCAGCGTGCGCTGGAGGCGCCAGACCGTCTCGCCCGTGCCAGATGTTCGACGGCCGAGGCGAGTGGATGCGAGCATTCGTCGTCTCGTCTTCCATCACCTCTCGAGGAGCTCCGTGCACCGTCGTCCCGACTCCCTGCGCCCGCGCCGCTGCGCCGGGACCCCGTTCACCATCGCCGCGTCCCTCGCCCTGACCGTCGGACTGCTCGGCTCCGCCTCGGCGGCCCACGCCGCCGTCGTGCCGACGGCCACCCCGACCCCCACCGCGAGCGCGCCCGCGAAGCGCGCCGCTGTCAGCGCGACCGCAGTCGGCGAGCTCGTCCTCGAGCCCGGTGAGACACCGAAGGTCGGCACCGAGGTGAAGTGGACTGTCACCGTGACGAACACCGGCGGCGTCCCCCTCGACAACGTCGCCAAGGAGGTCGTCGGGCCCGGCCGCCGCCTGGAACCCGGTCAGGCCCTCGACTTCGTCTCGTCGGCCACCCTCGACCAGAAGGAACTCGCGGACGGGTACGCTTCCTTCGGTCGGGTCTACACCGCGACAGCGCCTGACGGCGCGATCGGCGTACCCGTCCGCGCCCGACTCGCCCTCCCCAGCCCGGCGCCCGCACCGACTCCGCCCACGCCGACGCCCACGCCGACGACGCCGGCCCCCACACCGACGACGCCGGCACCCGTCCCGGCCGGTCAGGGAGTGCTCACGGCCACCGCGCGCGGCGAGCTCGTCCTCAAGCCGGGCGAGAAGCCGACGGTCGGCACCGCGGTGAAGTGGACCGTCACCTTCACGAACACCGGCACTGTCCCCCTCGACGACGTCGCCCAGGTGTTCGGCGGACCCCGCCTCCACCTGGAACCCGGCCAGGCCGGGGACGCGATCAGGTCGACCACCCTCAACCAGAAGCAACTCACTGCCGGCTCCGCCACCCTCGACGAGTTCGCCGGCGCGAGGACACCTGACGGCGTCTGGGTCTACGCACGCGTCCGCGGCCAGCTCGCCCTGCCGAGCCCGACTCCGACCCCGACCCCGACGACGCCGGCACCCGCACCGGCGCCGACCACACCGGCACCCACTCCGACTCCGACTCCGGTACCCACCCCGACCCCGACTCCCCCGGCGCCCACACCCGTCCCGACCACACCAGTACCGACGCCACCGGCACCCACTCCTGCGCCGACGCCGACACCCACCCCGCCAGCGCCTACGCCCGCTCCGACCCCTCCGGGGCCCACGCCGGACACACCGACTCCCGCTCCGGTCACCCCGGCGCCGGCACCGAGCACCCCCGCCGCCGTCCTCCCCGCAGCCTCCGGCACGACAGGCACGACGGGCTCGACCACGAAGAGCTCGACCGCCGCGGAGGCGTCGAAGAGCCACCTCGCCCGTACCGGCTCCGACGCTGCAGGCGCGCTCTCCGCCGCCGGGATCCTCACCGCCCTCGGCGCGCTCGGCGTGCTCGTCGGGCGTCGCCGCCGGCGCAACCGCTCCGCCCACTGACCGCTCGCCGGCGGAGTCGACGCCCTTCGACACCGCCGCCGAGCCACGACGGCCTGAATCCGCCCTCCCGGACGGGTTCAGGCCGTTCTCGCGTTCGCGGGGGCATCGCTGTCAGCGGAACTCGGCGATCGGGCGCGCGACCGGCCCCTTCCTCGACACCGACGGACCTGCCTCGACACAACAGCCCCCACGACTGCGCATCAGTGCCATAACTCTCATCCGGCGCCTCGTTGCTCACTTCACGCCACCGATGTGGCGACTCCTGATCGCCGATGCGATCGTTTCCGAGCTTCACTCGATATCAGAACCACCACCGCCTAGGAGTTCGCATGACCCCCCGCCGCCCCGACGTCCAGGGACCCCGCCGGTCCCTCGGAGCACCGCTCAGCATCGCCGCCTCGCTCACCTTGAGCGCCTGCCTGCTCGGCTCCACCGCCCTCGTCGCCCACGCCGACGAGACCGCCGTGCCCGTCGTCTCCGAGACCACCGCTCAGGCCGTCGTCGTCGACCCCACGTCGCAGGCCGTCGCCTCGGCGCCCGCCGCACCCGAGGCCGCGCCCGCCCCGGCTGCGCCCGCTCCGGCCGCGCAGACATCCGCCCCGACGGCCTCTCCGGAGCCCGCCTCCCCGGACCCCGTCTCCCCCGCCGCCTCAGTGGCGCCCGCAACCACTGCGCCCGAGGCGACGATGCCGGTCGCCGCCGCCACCACCCCGGTGCCCGCCGTGCCCGCGATCGAGGCGCCGGTCGTCCCGGCCCCCGCGCTCCAGGATGCGCCGGCCGACGCGCCCGCCGCCGCGACCGAGACGCCGGTCTCGACGCCCCAGCAGCAGCCCACTCCGGCCGCGTCAGCAGCCACGTCGGTCGGCGTGACCGCGACGGTGAAGGGCGTCCTCGACCTCGAGCCCGGCGAGAAGCCCCGCGTCGGCACCCCGGTGAAGTGGACCATCACCCTCCACAACACCACCACCCACCCCATCGACGTCCTCAAGGCGCTCCTCCACCTCGAGCCCGGCGAGAGCGGCGACGTCGAGGACAACCTCGCGCCGACCACGCTCACTCAGGCGGACCTCGACGCCGGCCGCGTCACCTACGCCGGCCGCTACGACGTCGCCTCGGGCTACGGAATTCAGATCATCCGCGCGCAGGGCGCACTCGACCTGCCGAAGTCCGCACCGACCCCGACCCCGACCCCTACCACGACCCCGGCTCCGGCTCCGGGCCCGACCACGACGCCTGCGCCGACCGCGCCCGCCCCCACTCCGAGCACCACCGCGGCCGCCCGGGTGACCGCCTCCGTCCGCGGCGTCCTCGATCTCGAGCCCGGCGAGAAGCCCCGCGTCGGCACCCCGGTGAAGTGGACGATCACCCTCCACAACCCCACCGCCCACCCCGTCGACGTCCTCAAGGCGCTCCTGCACCTCGAGCCCGGCGAGAGCGGCGACGTCGAGGACAACCTCGCGCCGACCACGCTCACCCAGGCCGACCTCGACGCCGGCCGCGTCACCTACGCCAGCCGCTACGACATCGTCGCCAGCGACGGCAGCCAGATCATCCGCGCGCAGGGCGCACTCGACCTGCCGAAGACCGCGCCGACTCCGAGCACGACCCCTGCGCCGACCACCACCCCGACCACACCCGCCCCCACTCCGACCACCACCGCGTCCGACCGGGTGACGACCTCCGTCCGGGGCGTCCCCGACCTGAAGCCCGGCGAGAAACCGACGGTCGGCACCACCGTGAAGTGGATCGTCACCTTCCTCCACCACACCCCCGACACCGTGAAGATCGGCGGGACCACCCTCGAGCTCACCCCCGGCCGCAGCGGCTACGTCGAGGACACCACCAAGCCGAGCACGATCACCCAGGCCGATCTGGACGCCGGCGTCGTGCGCTACGAGAGCGAGTTCGGCGTCGACACGCCGGAAGGCCGCTACACGATCCCCGCGCGCGGCGAGCTGACCCTCCCGACGCCGGCCCCGGCTCCAGCCGCCGCCGAGCACCCCTCGCTCACCGGGAGGATCGCCGGCGAGTTCGTGCTCCCGGCCGATGGGCGGGTGCGGGCCGGCACGCCGGTGAAGTGGACCGCCACGCTCACCAACGCCGGCGACGTCGCCCTCTCCGACGTGCACGTCACCGATGCGGGAGAGCACACCACCCTCGCCGTCGGCGAGACGAAGGACCTCACCTTCTACTCCACCGTCATCCGGGAGGACGTCGCCGAGGGCTTCACCTTCGACACCTTCCACGCGAGCGGCCGCACCCCGGCCGGCTCCACTGCGAGCCTCGAGCTGAACGACTCGCTCGACCTCCACTCCGACGAGGGACGCGTCGCCGTCATCACCACCGGCGCCTTCGAGCTGGCGGCGGGCGAGCAGGTGAAGGCCGGCACCCGGGTGAGCTGGACCGTCACGGTCACGAACACGGCCGGCACGGACCTGCACGACCTCTCCGCCGACGGTGACGCCCGCAGCGAGACGATCGCCGTCCTCACCCCGGGCGAGACCCGGCAGCTGCACCTCGAGACCACCGTCACGGCGCAGGACCTCGCGGGGGACCGCACCCGCCTCGTCGCCGACCTCGTGGGCCGGACCGGCGACAGCCCCTTCTCCGCCTCCGCCTCCGGCGAGCTCGCGATCGGAACCGAGCACCCGCGCCTCGAGGTGAGCGCCACCGGCGCCTTCGACCTCGAGCCGGGACACTCCGTCACCGTCGGCGCGAAGATCGTCTGGACCGTCACGGCGAAGAACACCGGCGACGTCTCCTTCCTCGCACTCGATGAGAAGGGTCAGGGCAGCCTCGCCGCCGGTGAGACGAAGGTCTACCGAGTGGCCGACGCGGTCACGCAGGAGGACCTGGACGCAGGAGTCGTGCGTCGGGTGTCCACGGCCAAGGGCTTCCGCGAGGGCCGTCCCACCTACGTCTCCGCGCCGTACCTCGGCGTCCTGGTGATCCCCGCGGCCACCGGCGGCGCCACGACTGACGGGGGAACCGGCACCGCCACGACCGCGGTGCCCACGACGGCCCCGTCGGTGACGGATGCCGAGAGCACCGTCGACGACGGTGCACCGGCCGGCCCGGTGATCGTCGGCCACCGGGCCGGAGCCGCCGCGCGTCCCGACGCCGCCGCCGCATCCGCCTCGACCGTCGCCGCTTCGGCCCCGACCGGCGCCGCTTCGGCCTCGACGGTCGCAGGCGCGACGCGCAGCGGGACGAGGAGCGCGTCGGCCGCGCACCTCGCCCAGACCGGCGTCGACGCGTCGTCCGCGCTGCCCGCTGCCGGCGTCCTCGGTCTCCTCGGTGCGCTCGGCATGCTGCTCGGCGCCCGCCGCCGCCGCAACCGCACCGCCGACTGACGCACCGTCTGTCGGGCCGAGGGCCGGTGTCGTCGACTCGAATCGACGCCACCGGCCCTCGGTCGTCATGCACCGACACCGTTGCCGAACACTGCCGGGCACTCGCTTCCGCGCCAGAAGTTCGCAGCCCTGGATACACCTGTGTGAACCTTCCCGGAATCGTTTCGACCTCTCGCCGATCCCTGCCCAGGAGTGCCCTTGACCCCCTCACGCCCCGACCCCCGAAGACCGCGCCGAACGCCCAGCACCCCCCTCAGCATCGCCGCGTCCGTCGCGCTGAGCGCCTGCCTGCTCGGAACCACCTCCGTCGCCGCCCACGCCGAAGGAGGCGCCGACGCCACGACCGCGGCACCGGCGCAGGACGCCGCGTCGGCGCCCGTGCTGCCGACGCCCACGCCCTCGATCGCACCGGACGCCGCCGCACCGTCGGCTGGACAGGCTGCGCCGGAGGCCGCCCCGACCGCGGCATCCGCCGCGCCGAGCGCCACCCTCGTCGTGCCGGACGCCGCTCCCTCACCCGCTCCCCCGGGGCCGACTCCCCAGACCGCCCCGCCCGCAATCGATCCCGCTCCGGCGGCCGACCCCGCCCCGGCTCCGGCCGCGGTCGACGTCACGACGCCGCCGAGCGTCGCCGCCGCGCCGGAGGCACCGGTCCCCTCTCTCGCACCGGCGGCACCCGGCCCGACGCCGACTCCGACGCCTGCGATCGACGCTCCTGCCGCCGCGTCGGAGACACCGATCGCCGCCGCGCAGCAGCCGGCCGCTCCGCCGCCCTCCGTGCCCACCACCGGGGACTCCCTCGTGAGCGCGACGGCGCGGGGGAGGTTCGAGCTGGCGCCGGGCGAGAAGCCGACGGTCGGCACGAAGGTGAAGTGGACCATCACCTTCCGCAACAGCGGCACGGCCGCCGCCGATGTCTACGGAACCGGGTTCTCCATCGCCGCGGGTCAGAGCCGCGACGGGCGGGACGACGCGAGAGACCAGACGGTCACCCAGGCCGATCTCGATGCCGGGGTGATGAGGTACGCGTTCACCTGGGGCATCGTCACGCCGGCGGGCGTGTTCTGGATCCCCGTGCGAGGCGAGCTGCCCATCCCGGCGGAGAACCCCGCCCTCGAGGTCGTCTACACGCCGACGTTCGAGTCGGCACCCGGCCAGCCGGTCGTCGTCGGCACCGTGGTGGACTCGACCGTCACGGTGACCAACCGCGGGGAGGTGACCCTTCACGACATCACCTTCACCGGCACCCCGCCGTTCAGCCTCGCGCCGGGTCAGCAGGCCGTTCTCGGCGTCAAGGACAAGGTCGACCAGCTGGATGTGCTCGCCGGCGAGTACCGCCGAGAAGGCGGCTCCGTCGTCGCGCGCACTCCGAGGGGCGCCGTGTACAAGACCACCGCCTCCGTGAGGGTCCCTTTCCCGAAGCCGGACGCCCCCGGCGCGACGAGCACCGCCACGCCTGCTCCCGCGCCGGGTGCCGGGGCCGGAGGGTCCCCGGCGAGCGGCACGGCCGACGAGTCCTGGCGGTTCCGCGGCGAGTTCGTGCTGAAGCCCGGCGAGCACGTGAAGGCCGGCACCAAGGTCCGCTGGACCTCCACGCTGACCAACACCGGCCCCGACGACCTGCGGGACCTCGTCGCCGTGCGGGTGGGCGCCGCCCCCGGCAGCCCCGGCAGCACCAGCGAGAAGCTGGCCGTCCTGGCCAAGGGCCGGACCGCGCAGCTGCACCTCGAGTCCACCGTGACCGAGGACGACCTGGTGAGCGGCATCACCCACATCGTCGTCGACGCGACCGCGGTGACCGGCGGGAAGACGAACACGGTCCGCAGCGGCGCGACGCTCGCGATCCCCGCCGAGAACCCGCTCCTCGCCGTGACCACCACGACGACGCCGAAGCTCGGGCCGGGAGCACCCCTCGTCGCCGGCACCGTCCTCGATACGACCATCACGATCGTCAACCGCGGGGACGTCCCACTCACGGACGTCCGGATCGACGAGCAGCCACTGTTCACGCTCGCGCCGGGCGAGAGCGCTGTGCGGGTCCTCCCGGGCCCGATCAATGACGAGGACGTGGAGGCGGGCGAATACCGTCGCACGGGCAACGTCACGGCGCGCACCCCCCGCGGTGTCGAGTACACCTCCGACGAGATCGTCGTCGTGCTGCCGATCCCCAAGACCACACCGCCGACTCCCGCGCCCACCAGCGCACCGGCCACTCCCGCGCCCACCAGCACCGTGCCCGTTCCTGCTCCCACCGGCGCACCGTCGACCCCCGCACCCGTTCCGCCGACGTCCCCGGCCGCCACGGGGGACCACCTCGTGAGCGCGACGGCGAAGGGGACGCTCGAGCTGAAGCCGGGCGAGAAGCCGACGGTCGGCACGACGGTGACGTGGATCGTCACCTTCCGCAACGACGGCCCTGTCGCGGTCACGGTCTCCGGAACCGGCCTCACCATCCCGCCGGGTGAGAGCCGGGATGGTCGGGACGTCACGTTCTCTCGGACGGTCACCCAGGCCGATCTCGAAGCCGGCAAGGTGTCGTACGCGCTCACCTGGGACCTCAGCTCGACGCAGGGCCGGGTCGCGCTCCCCGTGGTCGGCGAGCTCGCCCTGCCCGGGGGTCCGTCGGCGCCCGTCGAGCACCCCGCCCTGGAGGTGACCTACGCCCCGTCGTTCCGGCTCGCACCCGGCGCACCGGTCGCCCTCGGCACCGTGGTCGACGCGACCGTCACGCTGACCAACCGCGGCGACGTGGCACTGAACGACATCCGTCTCGCCGGACTCCCGCCGTTCAGCCTCGCGCCGGGCCAGGTCAGCGTCCAGCGCCTCTCGGACACGATCACGCTGTCGGACCTGAACGCGGGCGAGTACCGCCGCGTGGGCGGCTACGCCACCGCTCGGACACCTCAGGGAGCCGAGCACCGCTCCACCCCCGCCACCATCGTTCTCGCGATCCCGAAGCCGGCCCCCACCGGCACGACTCCGGGCTCCGCAGGAGGCACGGTGCCGACCAGCACGCCTGCCACTCCCGCACCCACCGGCGCGCCGGCCACTCCCGCACCCACCGGCGCACCGGCCACTCCCGCGCCCACCAGCACGCCGGCCACTCCCGCAACCACCGGGACCGTGCCCGCACCCGCACCCACTGGAGCACCGGGTATTCCCGCAACCACCGGGACCGTGCCCGCTCCCGCGCCCACCGGAACGCCGGTCACTCCCGCGTCCACCGGGACCGCGCCCGCTCCCGCACCCACCGGAGCACCGTCGACCCCCGCACCCACCGGGACCGCGCCGGCTCCCGCACCCACCGGAACCCCGGTCACTCCCGCACCCACCGGGACCGTGCCCACTCCCGCGACCACAGGGACCCCGGCCACTCCCGCACCCACCGGCACGCCGTCCACCCCCGCACCCACCGGCACGACGTCCACTTCCGCGCCCACCGGCACGCCGAACACGGGCACCACCGGCACAGGAACGACCGGGACGGGCACCACCGGCACCGGGACCACAGGGACGGGCACGACCGACACCGGAACCACAGGGACGGGCACCACAGCGACCGGAACACCCGGAACTGCAGGCACCGGCACACCGAGCACGGGCACCACCGACGCCGGCACCACCGGCACTCGCCCGAGCACCGCCGGCCCGCGCACCACCGACGCCGGCACCACCGGCACTCGCCCGAGCACCGCCGGCCCGCGCACCACGGACACCGGCACCACCGGCACTCGCCCGACCGTCACCGGCACGACCGGTACCGGCACCACCGGCACCGGCACGCCGGATGCCAGCGGACCGGGAGCCGGCACGACGACCGGCACCATCGCCTCGGGGACCGCCTCCTCGGTCGGCGCCGCTGCGGCGAGCGCCGGGACGTCGGACGCCCGCACCACGGCGTCCGGCGCCACCGCGTCGGGCACTGGCACTACCGCGTCGGGCACCGGCGCCACCGCGTCGGGCACTGGCACCACCACGTCGGGCACCGGCATCACCGGCACCACCCCGTCCGGCCCCGGCACCGGCTCCGGCTCGCCCCACTCCGGCGTCACCGGCACGAGGCCGACGAAGGACGTGTCCGGCGCCCGCCTCGCCGAGACCGGCGTCGACGCGGCGTCCGCGCTGCCCGCCGCCGGAGTCCTCGGTCTGCTCGGTGCGCTCGGCCTGCTCCTCGGCCGCCGCCGCCGAGGGAACCGCGCCGCCGGCTGACCGCACCGGTCACCCCGGAAGCCGCACCGGACACGAAGGAAGGGCGCGGAGCCCGCAGCCCCGCGCCCTTCCGTCGTCCCGTGCGTCAGCTCGCGGCGACCGCGATCTCGTTCGGCGTGACCTCCAGCTCGGCGCTGGACAGCACCTTCCCGGTGGTCAGATCGAGCGCGTGGACGCTCTTCGCGGCCGGGTCGGTGACGTAGGCGATGTCACCGGCGACCGTGATGGCGGGGTGCGGGTCCTGCCACTCGACGGGGCTCTCCCAGGCGTCGACGACGGGGTACGAGTCGGTGATCTCCCCGGTCTCCGGCTCGATCACGTGGACCGCTCCGTCGGAGCCGATCAGGTAGGCGAGGTCGCCCGGGCCGCGCGCGACGCCGCGGAAGGTGTACTCGACACCCTCGGGCAGGTCGACGACGTCGAGGGTCTTCGCCTCGGTGTCGATCAGCGCGAGGCGGTGCAGGAGGTAGCCCTCCGCATCCTGATCGTCCTTGTAGTCGCCGACGACGATCGGGCTGGTCTCGCTGACCCAGGCGTTGCCCATCCGGCCGTACGGCTGGTCGGGCGCCTCGAGCTTGGTGATCTCGCCGCCGTCGTAGACGAGGGCGCCGTTCTCGCAGCCGAAGACCACGACCTCGTTCTCGGCCGTGCCCTCGCCGTGCACACCCGGGCACTGGTCGTTCGTGGCGACCACGGCGCCGGAGGCGTCGCGCACCTCGATGCCGGTGCGGCCGTCGGCGGTGCCGACCGTGGTGAGGAAGGTGTCGTCCTCGAGGACGATCGACACCCCGTGGTGCGCCTGGACGCCCGGGATGGTCTGGACCTCGGGCACGCCCTCGGCGTCGGCCAGGTCCGCGGTCTCGATGACCGTCGTGTCGCTGGTGCCGTCGGCGTAGAGGATCGTCTTCCCGCCGTGGCGGACGACGTGCCCAGGGGTGTCCGCGGCGAAGACGACGTCGGTGAGCTCGGGATCGCCGGTCGTGCCGGCGGCGGTGTCGAGGAGCTGGAAGCCCTCGCTCATCGTGACCATCACGTGCCGGCCGTCGCCCGCCGGGTTCAGGCGGGTGAACTCCTCGGAGTCCAGGTCGGCCACGGTCTCGAGGGTCTCGCCGTCGAGGACGAGGATGCCGCCCTCGTAGGCGACGGCGAGCCGGGTGCCGGCGGCGGCCGGGCTGGCGGCGGCGGTCGGATCGGCCGCGGGGGCGCTGCTCGAGGAGCAGGCCGCGAGGGTCGCGATCGTGCCGAGGGCGAGGAGGCCGAGGCCGGCTCGGCGGAGGGGTGCTCGCCGGAGCGGCGCTCGGCGGAAGGGGCTGGTTCGCATGGGGATGTGGTTCTCCTGGTGCTGGTCGTGGGCGCTCACGGTGAGAGCCCGGTGGCGATGCGCTGCGTGTTCACGCGCATCATGCTGAGGTAGTCGGGGGCGCCGCCCTCGGGTCCCGTGAGGGACTCCGTGAACAGCTCGACCACCTCGACGCGGATGTCGGCCTCGCTCGCGAGCGCCTGGACCAGGCGGTCGGGAGACGAGGACTCCGCGAAGATCGTGGGGACACCGGTCTCCTCGACCGCCTCGACGAGGTCGGCGAGGTCGGAGGCGGACGGCGCCGCGAGGGTGGTGCCGCCGGGGATCACCGCGCCGACGACGGCGAAGTCGAAGCGGTCGGCGAGGTAGCCGAAGACGTGGTGGTTGGTGACGAGGGCGCGGCGCTCCTCCGGGATCGCGGCGAAGGCGGCCGTCATCTCGGCGTCGAGCGCCTCGAGCTCGGCGCGGTACTCGGCGGCGCTCCGCTCCAGGGCCGCGGGGTCCGCGCCGTCGAGCTCCGCGAGCACCGGCGCGAGGGCGTCGACGACGGCGATCATCCGGGCCGGGTCGGTCCAGAAGTGCGAGTCGGGGCCGCCCTCGGCGTCGCCGTCGGAGTAGTCGAGCACGTCGATCGCGTCGCCGGCGACGAAGGCCGGCACGTCCTCGGCGGCCGCGGCGTCGAGGTGCTGCTGGAGCCCCTCCTCCAGGCCCAGGCCGTTGGAGACGACGAGGTCGGCCGAGCGCAGCCGCGCGGCCTCCTGCGCGGAGATCTCGAAGGAGTGCGGATCGGCGTTCGGCTTCATCAGCGTCACGACCTCGGCCTCCTCGCCGACGAGGCGCTCGACGACGTCGCCGAGGATGTTGGTCGAGACGATGACCAGCGGGCGGTCGTCGGCGCCGGCCGAGCAGCCGGTGAGGGCGAGCAGCGCGACGACGGCCGCGGCGAGGGGTGCGCGGCGTCGGGTGCGTCCCATGGTCAGCGTCCCGTCTCGGCGGTGAACGCCGGCTCGGTCGCCGTGTCGAAGCTGCGCGCGAGGCGGGCGTCGTCGGCGTAGTCGATCTCGTGCAGCCGCCGCTCGGCGGGCGCGCTGAGGTAGGCGCGCTGCTGGTCGGCGACGAGGGCCGGGGCGAGGCCGGCGGCGAGCGACTCGGCCGCGAGCGACTCCGTCTGGGCGAGCACCGCGCCGTCCGCGCCGTCGAGCACGAGCACCCGGCCGTCCTGCCCCAGCGCCAGCACGTGGTCGTCCTCGTCGTCGACGGCGGTCACCTGCGCCAGCGGCGCGGGAGTGGGGAGCAGCGACCAGGAGCGGGCGCGGGTGTCGAGCAGCCAGATCCCCTCGTCGCCGGCGAGCCCGGCGACGGTCGGCCGGCCCTCGCGGTTCGCGAAGCCGGTCGCGGCGGGCGCGGTCGTGCCCCCGGGGTAGGGGATCCGCTCGACGACGAGCTCCTCGCCGTCGACGGTGGCGAGCAGCGCGCCGTCCGCGCAGCCGATCACCGCGCCGACGCGGGTGGTGATCGTCCCCGCCGGCTGCGGGCACTCCTCGACCAGGCCCGTTCGCTCGCCGTCGGCCGTGTAGCCGGCGACCGAGGCCGACTCCCCCGCGCCCTCGGTGACGAGCGCGAACGAGCCGACCGGGACGACCATCCCGGGCCCCGGCTCGCCGTCGAGGCGGAACGACTCGCGGATCTCGCCCTTCGACAGCGCCTCGGTGTCGAGGAGCACGGCCTCGCCCGACTCCGGGAAGTACAGCCCGGTGCCGCCGGAGGTGGAGAGGTTCGTCGTGGCGACGACCGCCTCCCCCTCGCCCGCGACGGTGCCGAGCAGCGCCGGGTCAGCACGGTAGTAGTGGAAGTGGTCGACGTGGTCCCAGGTCCAGACGCCGCTGTCGACGATCTCGACACCGGCGGGGGTCTGCGCGAAGAGGTAGCGGCCGTCGGTCGTCAGCGCGGACGGCGCCCCGACCGTGCCGAGATCGGCGACGCTCTCGTCGAGGAGGTCGAGGTGCGAGACGGCGCCGGCCGGATCGATCCAGGTGAGGCCGAGGGCGGGCTCGGCGAGCTCCGCGGCTCCCGAGATCGCGCCGTGGCCCTCGCCGGGCGCGACGTCCACGGGCGGGGCGGCGGGATCGGCGGAGCAGGCCGCGAGGGCGAGGGCACCCAGGAGGAGCGCCGGAGCGGTGCGGAGGGAGCGGGTGGAGCGCGAGAGCACGGGGTCCTTTCGGAGGGGGACGAGGGTCAGGCGGGGACGGCGGCGGAGGCCCGGCGCGGACGACGCGAGGCGGTCGCCGCCCGCAGCGCCCAGGACAGTCCCGAGACGGCGAGGGCGGTGGCGGCGACGGAGGCACCCGCGGCGGTCGCCGCGTACCAGGAGACGAGCAGCCCGACGAGGACGGAGAGCACGCCGAGCACGGCGGCGAGCGCCATCCGGGTCGGGATCCGCGTCGTCCAGTGGCCCGCGGCGACGGCCGGCGCGAGGAGCAGCCCGACGACCAGGAGCGAGCCGACGGCCTGGTACGAGGCGACGACCGCGAGGGTCACCAGCCCGACCAGCGCGGCCTGCGCCGAGCGCGGGCCGAGCCCGAGGACGGAAGCGATCCGGTGGTCGAGCGCGAGCGCCACCAGCGAGCGGTGGAACACCACCGCCACCGCGAGCCCGACTCCGGCAGCGACGGCCAGCAGCACGAGATCGACCGGTGCGATGGCGAGGATGTCGCCGAACAGGATCGAGGTCGCGTCGGTCGCGAAGCTGCCGGAGTGGCTGATGATGATCACGCCGAGCGCGAGCATCGAGACGAAGAGCATGCCGATGCTCGTGTCGTAGGACAGGCGGCCCCGACGCTGCAGTGCGGCGATGCCGAGGCTCATCGCGACGGCGCTCGCCGCCCCGCCGACCAGCACGGGCGCGCCGAGCACGGTCGCCAGCGCGACGCCGGGGAGCATCCCGTGGGCGAGCGCCTCGCCGAGGAACGCCATGCCGCGGCTCACGACCCAGGTCCCGACGACGCCGCACAGGACGGCGACGAGGGCGCCGCCGAGGAGGGCGCGCTGGAGGAAGTCGAGCGCGAACGGCTCGAGGATCCCGGAGAGGAGGGCAGGCATGGTGCCCGACCGTAACGGATAATGAGAACGATTATCAAACTGGTACGCTCTGGGTCGTGTCCAGCAGTCAGCAGTCCTCCGCCCGCGTCGGCCTCCACGGGGTCGGCGTCGACTTCGGCGAGCGGGTCGCACTCAGCGAGGTCGATCTCGAGATCCTGCCGAGCACGCTGACCGTCGTCGCGGGGCCGAACGGCGCGGGCAAGTCGACGCTGCTCGAGGTGATCGCCGGCACCCGGCAGCCGTCCCGGGGAGTGCGCTCGGTCTCGTCCGCGATCGCCTTCGTCCCGCAGCGCACCGCCGTCTCGGACCGCCTCCCCGTCACCGTCCGCGACGTCGTGACGGTCGGCGTCTGGGGGCGCACCGGCCGCTGGCGCCGGGTCGGCCCGGACCTGCGCGCGGTGGTCGCCGCGGCGATGGAGCGGCTCGAGATCTCCGGACTCGCTGCTGAGCCGTTCGCCGTGCTGTCCGGCGGGCAGCGGCAGCGGACGCTGCTCGCGCAGGGGCTGGCGCGCGGCGCCGATCTGCTCCTCCTGGACGAACCCACGACCGGACTCGATGCGGCGAGCGCCGAGCGCATCCGGGAGATCCTGCGCGCCGAGGCGGAGCGCGGCGTCGCCGTCGTCTGCGTCTCGCACGACCCAGCCGTGATCGCGCTCGCCGACCGCGTCGTGCAGCTGGCCGACGGCCGCCTGCGGGGCGAGGGCGCCCTCGCCCGCTGAGGCTCACGGCGGGTCTCGATACGCCAGCATCAGAAGTCGAGTCTGCAGACCACCCTGCTGGCGACGGTGGGTCTCGATACGCCCCTGCGGGGCTACTCGACCAGCATGGAGGACGCCCCTTCGGGGCTGCTCGACCAGCAAGCTCTCCATGCTGATCGAGTAGCCCGCGCAGCGGGCGTATCGAGATCCACCAGCGCCAGAAGGACGAGCCTGCAGACCACCCTCTTGGGGACGGTGGGTCTCGATACGCCCCTCCGGGGCTACTCGACCAGCATGGAGGACGCCCCTGCGGGGCTACTCGACCAGCATGCTCTTCATGCTGATCGAGTAGCCCGCTCAGCGGGCGTATCGAGATCCACCAGCGTCAGGAGGACGAGTCTGCAGACCGCCCTATCGGTCACGGCGGGCATCGATACGCCCCTGCGGGGCTGCTCGACCAGCAAGGAAGGGGCTACTCGACCGGCAGGCCGCGCGATGCATGCACGTCTGCTTGGATGAGCAGATGACCTGGAGGCGCCGATGACCGAGGATCTCGAACCCGCGGCCGAGCTCTTCAAGGTGCTCTCCTCCTCCTCGCGGCTGCGCCTGCTGCGGGCGCTGGCGAGCGAGCGGTCGACCGTCGGGCACCTCGCCGAGACCACCGGGCTCTCGCAGCCCCTGGTCTCGCAGCACCTGCGCACCCTCCGCGCGGCCGGCCTGGTCGCCGTCGAGCGGATCGGGCGCGAGGCGCACTACTCCGTCGCCGACACCCACGTCAGCCACATCGTCGACGACGCGGTCCGGCACGCCCTCGAGGGTTGACCGCGGTCGGCACACCCGAGGGCGGCCCGTGCCTCAGCCCTGGCGCGCCTTGAACCGCGGGTTGAGCTTGTTGATGACGAAGACGCGGCCTCGGCGGCGCACCACCTGCGACCCCGGCATCGACTTCATGGACTTCAGCGAGTTGCGGACCTTCACGAGTGCTCCTTCTAGTTGATAACGATTATCGTTTAGAGTAGCTCGCCATGGAGACTCCGAGCCCACTCCCCCGACCACCCGTCCTCGCCGTCACGCTGGTGAGCGCGACCGACGCCGCCCACAGCGCCCGGATCGCGCGGCAGCTGTCCGGCGGGGTCACGTCCGTCGAGAGCTTCGCCGTCGACCTCCCGGACTCGGACAGCGCGGAGTTCGCGGCGGAGCTGGCCGACGAGCTGGCCCGCCAGGCGGACGACGGCGAGAACGGCATCACCGTGATCTCGCTCGACCCGGTCGCCGACCCGATGGAGGTCGCCCTCGTCCTCGAGCACCTCTGCGTCCGGCGGCACCCCGGCGACACCCGGATCGGCGTCCTCGACGTCGTCGCCGTCACCTCGGTCGACGAGGTGACCCGGGTGCTGCTCGGCGAGGGCGCGGAGCAGGGGTCGGAGCAGGAGCCCCCGCAGTGGGACCGCGCCGAGCGGCTCGCGACGCGCCTCGAGTTCGCCGGCCTGATCGTCCTGACCGACGGCGACGGCGCGGGAGCCTCGCCCGCCGTCGACGTGCTGCGGGCGCTCTCGCCCGGGGCGGAGATCCTCACCGAGCGCGACCTCGACCGCTACCGGCAGCGTCGCGCCGTCCTCGCCCCGCAGCGCGCGCACCGCCTCGCCTCGGACCTCGGCTGGCAGCGGGCCCTCCGCGGCGTCCCGGGCGACGCGGGATCGGTGACCACGTTCGTCTTCCGCGATCCGCTGCCGTTCCACCCCGGCCGCCTGAACACGGCCGTCGCCGACGACTTCGTCGCGCACCGCGTCGGCCGGATCCTCCGCTCGCGCGGTCTCGTCCGGCTCGCCAGCCGGGCGGATCGGGTCGCGAGCTGGTCCATCGCGGGCGACGTCCTGAGCCTCGACCCCACGGCGATCCGCAGCTGGAGCACCGACGCGCCCGTCGGCCAGGAGATCGTCTTCCTCGGTCGCGACCTCGACGTCGACGAGCTCACCCGCGTCCTCCACGGCTGCCTGCTCACGCCGCGCGAGCTCCTCGCCGGCCCGGACCTCTGGCGCACCCTCGCCGACCCGTTCCCCCGCTGGGAGGACGAGCACCAGCACTGAGCGGACGGCGCGCGCCAGCGTGACTGGACGCGGAACGGCCTCCGCTACCGCAGCAGACCCCGGTCCGCGTCCACTCGAAGGGCTGCGAGCGTGCGACCGGACCCGAACCGGGCGCTGCGACCGGGTCAGGCTCCGGACCGCGTCCACTCGAGCGGCTCCGCCCGGAGGTCAGCCCGCGTACGCGTCGATCCGCGCGAGCAGCTCCGCCTTCGACGTCTCGGACGCCCAGGACCCCAGCACCGAGTTGCGCGCCAGCTGCACCAGCTCGTCGCGGGTGAAGCCCGCGTCGGCGAGCGCCGCGTAGTTGTCCGCGATGTAGCCGCCGAAGTAGGCCGGGTCGTCGGAGTTGACCGTCACCCGCACGCCTCGCTCGAGCAGCGCGCGCATCTCGGGCGCCTTCGAGTCGCTCGAGACGAAGGAGTTGGAGAGCGGGCAGCAGGTCAGCGCGAGACCGCGGTCCACCAGGACGTCGATCAGCTCGGGCGCCTCGACGATGTTCGTGCCGTGATCGATCCGGTCGACGCCGATCTCCTCGAGCACCTGGCGCAGGTGCTCGACGCCGTTGGGCTGGTCGACGTCGCAGTGCATCGTCAGCTTCAGCCCGGCCTCGCGGGCCCGCGCGAACACCTCGCGGAACTTCGCCGGCGGGTTGCCGCGCTCGTCCGAGTCCAGGCCCACGCCGATCAGCCGGTCGGCGAACGGCAGCGCGCGCTCGAGCGTCTCCGCCGCGCTCTCGGCCGACAGGTCGCGGAGGAAGCAGAGGATCAGCGCGGCGTCGACGCCCAGCTGCGCGGCGTCCTGCGCGGCGCGGTGGTACCCGCCGATCACCGCCTCGAACGGCACCCCGCGCGAGGTGTGCGCCTGCGGATCGAAGAACGCCTCCACCCGGACCACCCCGTCCGCCGCGGCCCGGCGGAAGTACGCCGTCGCGAGGTCGTAGAAGTCCTGCTCCTCGCGCAGCACGTCCATCGCCGGGTAGTAGACGGCGAGGAACGAGGCGAGCGAGTCGAAGTCGTAGGCGAGCGCCTCGGGTACGGGAAGGCCGTTGCGCTCGGCCAGCTGCGCGCGCAGCTCGGGCTCGAGCGTCCCCTCCAGGTGCACGTGCAGCTCGACCTTGGGCAGACCGAGGAGGAAGGAGTCGGAGGTCACGGGAGCCTTTCGTCGGTGCCGGCGGTAGTGCGTGCGGTGGTGCGTGCGGTGGGGAGCGGAGAGCAGGTTCAGGGACGCGCGGCGATGAAGTCCAGCGCCACGAGCGGTCCCGGCAGCACCGCGCCGATCACGGTGCGGGCCGGCGGATCGACGGCGAACCGCGCCCCGTAGACCTCGGAGGCAGCCGCGAAGTCGCGCTCGAAGTCGCTGAGGATCATCGTGACGCGCACCACGTCGCCGAGCCCGAGGCCGAACTCCGTGGCGAGCAGCCGCTCGATGTTGTCGAGCGCGGCGCCGGTCTGCGCGGTGATCCCCTCCGGGACCGTGCCCTCCGGCACCGAGCCGTCGCCGGGCGCGAACGGCCCGATCGCCGAGCCGTAGACGACGCCGTGCGCCTCGACGGCGTGGCTGTACGCGCCGCGGGGAGCGCCGAGCGCCTCCGCGGTCACGAAGCGGCGGGTCGCGGTGGCGGTCATCGCGGCAGCTCCCCCGAGACGACGCGGCCGCGCGAGACGACGGCGACGATGCTCTCGGCGCGCAGGTCGTCGATGCTCTCCCACGGGCGGCCGCGCAGCACGACGAAGTCCGCGCCGAAGCCGGGGGCCAGGCGGCCCACCTTCGCGCCGAGGCCGACGACGGCCGCGGCGTCCGAGGTCGCCGCGACGAGGGCCCGCTCGGAGCTCCAGCCGAACGACTCGCGCATCCGCCGCACCTCGTCGAGCTGCTCACCCCAGTCCACGTAGACGCCGTTCGCGTCGGTGCCGAGCACGAAGCGCACGCCCGCCTGGCCCGCGGCGAGGAAGCCCGCGTCGCGCACGGCGACCACGTCCTGCGCCTTGAGCGACGCCTCCGGCGACGACGGCGCTCGGCCGGCCGCGATCACGTCGTTGATGAAGAGGGTCGGCGCGACGGGCAGGTTCCGCTCGACGAGCGTGGCCCAGTGCTGCGGCCCGATCGCGGTGCCGTGCTCGATCGAGTCGACGCCGAGCGCGAGGGCCCGGTCGAGGCCGACCTCCGAGTGGGTGTGCGCCGCGACGGGCATCCCGAGCGCGTGCGCCTCGTCGATGGTCGCGGCGATCTCCTCGTCGGTCTGGTTCCGCCAGCCGACCTTGTCGCCCATCGAGAGCACGCCGCCGCTGGTGTAGATCTTGATGCCGTCCGCGCCGGCCCGCGCCCAGGTGCGCACCAGGCGGCGGCACTCGTCGGGGCTGTCGGCGACGCGGTCGCGGTGCGGGTAGTGCGGCGGCACGAAGAGGTCGCCGTGGCCGGCGGTCATGCCGACCGCGCCGTGCGTGACGATCCGCGGGCCCTCCGCGATGCCCTGCTCGAACATCCGCGCCACGGTCATCTGCAGCTCGTCCGCGCCGAGGTCGCGCAGGGTGGTCACGCCCGCCCGCGCGGCCTTCCGCGCGTTGTTCGCGATGTGGAAGACGCGCTCCTCGCGCGGGGTGACCAGCGGCCAGGAGGCGAAGTCGGCCGTGCCCGCGCCGGAGTAGGCGCCGAGGTGCACGTGGGTGTCGACGAGGCCGGGGATGATCGAGAACTCCCCCGACCGCTGCCTGCCGCTCGGGCCGTCGGCCGTCTCGACGGAGGCGATCGAATCGCCGCTCCAGGCCAGGGTCGCCGTGCCGAGGGCGCGGGTGCCGTCCCAGACGGCGCCGGTGATGCTCGTGGTGGTGCTCATGTCCGTCCTCAGTTCTGTCCGCCGAAGCGGACGGCTGCCAGTCTCTCGCCGATCGCGACGACCGCGTAGGCGACGACTCCCAGCGCCGTGATCACCGCGAGCGACGCCCACAGCTCGTCGTAGCGGAACCCGGCGGAGGCGCGCTGCACCGCACCGCCGAGCCCCTGCCCCGTCGCCAGCCACTCGGCCAGCATCGCGCCGCTCAGCGCGGAGGGCACCGCGACCTTGGCGGCCGCGAAGATCGCCGGCACCGCGGTCGGCAGCGCCACCTTGAGCAGCACGTCCAGCGGCGAGCCGCCGTAGACCGAGACCAGCTCGAAGGACTCGCGCGAGAGCGAGCGGAGGCCGAAGCCGACCGTGACCAGCGCGGGGAAGAACACCGCGATCGCGCCGACGGTGGCGACGGCGCCGATCCCGTTGCCGATCGCCAGGGTCACCAGCGGCGTCACCACGATCAGCGGCATCGACTTCAGCAGCATCGCGATCGGCATCACCGTCGCCTCGAGCGAGCGGATCAGCACGAACAGCACCGCGATCGCCAGGGCGACCAGCAGGCCCGCGACGTAGCCGACGAGCGCGTCGACGGCCGTCACGCCGAGGTTGCCGAAGACGATCGCGCGGTTCTCCGCGGCGTCGGCCTCGACGAAGAGGTACTCGGCGACGTCGGTCGGCGTCTTGCCCAGCAGCGGCGAGATGTCGGTGATCGCGAGGAAGGCGTACCAGAACGCGAGGGCGAGGACCGCGGCGACGGCCAGCGGCACGAGCTCGCCGCGGACGATGCGGAGCACCATCCGGCCGGTGAGGTCGCTCGGCCGGCGGGCGGCGCGCGACGAGGAGGAGGGGGTGCGGGTCGCGGTGCTCATACGACACCTCCCGTGCTGCGGGCGACCTCGACGCGGGCGCGACGGCGGGCGGCGCGCGGGCGGCCGACGACCAGCGGCATCAGCCAGCGGCCGAGCGCGGCGATCAGCGCGTAGCCGATGATCGTGACCAGCCCGCTGGTGACGGCGAAGGCCCAGGCCCGCTCGACGTCCATCTGCCGCTGCGCGACCGCGAGGGCGACGCCGAGGCCGGTGGTCACTCCGCCGAGGTACTCGCCGAGCACGGCGCCGAGGATGGCCGCCGGCACGCCGACCTGCAGCGCGGTGATCGTCGCGGGCACGGCCGCGATGGCCTGCACCTTCACGATCTTCGCCCAGCGTCCGCCGCGGTAGGCCGAGACGAGGTCGAGCGCGGTGCGCGGGGCCGAGCGGACGCCGAGCAGCGCGCCGATCAGCGTGGTGAAGAAGACGAGCAGAGCCGCGAGGAAGATCGAGGTGGTGCGGCCGCCGAAGATCACCAGGATGACCGGGCCGACCGCGGTCAGCGGCAGGCAGTGGCTGATCACGCCGATCTGCTCGATCACGCGGTGGGTCCACGGCAGCAGCAGCGCGACGGCGGCGAGGGCCAGCGCCGCGAGGTTGCCCCAGAGGTAGCCCTGGCCGGCGGCGAGCACGGTGTCGCCGACGTTGCGGAGGTAGAAGAGCGGCCCGTCGCGGACGAACGCGGCGATGATCGCGCCGGGGCTCGGCACGGCGCGGCTCTCGCGGTAGACGGTGTCGGCGAGGATCCACCACACCGCCACGAAGACGGCGAGCCCGGCGAACACGCGCCAGTTGGTGCGGATCCAGGGCGTCACGCCTCATCCTCCATCGCGACGCCGTGCTGCGAGAACAGGATGTCGGTGATGCGGTCCTCGATCGCGTGGAACTCGGGGCTGCGCAGCATCTCGACCGTGCGCGGGCGCGGCAGGTCGATGTCGATCACCTCGACGATCCGGCCGGGCCGCGGCGACATCACCGCGACGGTGTCCGAGAGCAGGATCGCCTCGGCGATGCCGTGGGTGACCATCAGCGTGGTCGCGGGGCGCGCGGTCCAGATCCGCTGCAGCTCCAGGTTGAGCCGCTGCCGGGTCATGTCGTCCAGGGCGCCGAACGGCTCGTCGAGCAGCAGCAGATCGGGCTGGACGACCAGCGCGCGGGCGATCGAGGCGCGCTGCCGCATGCCGCCGGAGAGCTGCGAGGGGTAGGCGTCCTCGAACCCGGTCAGCCCGACGAGGTCGAGCAGGTCCGGGATGCTGTCGCGCTTCGCCGCCTGCCGGGTCAGCTCCAGCGGCAGCCGGACGTTCGAGCGCACCGAGCGCCAGGGCAGCAGGGCCGAGTCCTGGAAGGCGATGCCGAGCTCGGCCGAGCGCTTCGTGCCGAGCACGGGCGTGCCGTGGATCGAGACGGAGCCGGTGGTCGGCTTCTCCAGCCCGGCCAGCATCCGCAGGATCGTCGACTTGCCGCAGCCGGAGGGGCCGAGCAGCGAGAGGAAGGAGCCGCGCGGAGTGACGAGGTCGACCTCGGCGAGGGCCTGCACCGAGCGGCTGCCCAGGTCGAAGCGCTTGCTCAGGCCCGACAGGCGGATGCCCTCGTCCTGGATGGTCGTCGCTTGCTCGGTCAACTGCTCGTCCTCTCCGCGCGGTCCGTGGTGGTCGTGGCCGGGTCCTCCGCAGGGCCCTGCCGGGTCGAGGGTCAGCCCTCGAGCAGCTCCGGGTGCTCCTCGTAGACCTCGTCGATCAGCGTGGTGTCGAAGAGCTCGTCGGCGTCGAGCTCGATGCCGGTGAGGGCGAGCGAGGCGACCGACTCCTCCTGCAGCTGCGGCGTGATGGTGAGCAGGCCGTTCGCGTCGGTGTCCGGGGTGCTGATCAGCTCGGTCTGGGTGACCATGACCTGCGCCTGCTCCTCGACCTTGTAGTTCTGGTCGGCGGCGTAGTCGGCGACGACGGTCGCGGCGGTCGCGTCCGGGTCGGCGACGGCGTCCTGCCAGCCGCGGGCGACCGCGTAGAGCAGCGCCTTGACCTTTTCGCGGTCGTCGTCGATGCTCTCCTGCGCCACGACGATGGTCTCGCCGACCATCGGCAGGCCGGTGTCCGCGAGCAGGAACTGCTGCGCCGAGAAGCCGCGCTGGTTGAGCGTGTTCGCACCGGCGGTCGCGTAGCCGATGTAGCCGTCGACCTGACCGGTGGTGAGCAGCGTGGAGTCGGTGAGCGGCACGCGGGTGACGTCGTCCTCGTCGATCTCGTTCGCGGCGAGGAAGGCGCGCCAGACGAGGTCGTTGCTGTCGCTGACGCCGATGGTCTTGCCGACCATGTCCTCGGGGGTCTCGATCGGGGCGTCGGTCAGCGAGACGATCGCGAAGGGGTTCTTCTGGTAGGTCGCGCCGACGATCTTCATCTCGGCGCCCTCCGAGATCGCGGGGCCGGTGATCAGCGGAGAGGAGACGCCGGCGAAGGCGGAGCCGCTCGCGATGGCGGTCTCGGCGCCGGTCGCGCCGGTGCCGCCGGGAGTGAGGGTGACGGAGTCGAAGCCCGCGTCGGCGAAGTAGCCGTTCGCGTCGGCGAGGTACTCGCCCGCGAACTCGACGTGGGGGACCCAGGAGAGCTGCATCGTGGCCTCGCCGAACGAGCCGGCGTCGCCGGACTCGGCGGCGTCGGTGGTGCCCGAGCAGGCGGCGAGCGTGGTGCCGGCCACGACGGCGACGGCGAGGACGCCGAGCACGGAGCGGAGGCGGGACCGGGACGGGGCGGTGCGGGGCATGCGGGCTCCAAGGGGCGTCGAGGGCTGGGGGTGGGGCGGACCCGATGGGGCGGACCCGGGGGAAGGCACGCGCCGAGGGGGCGGCGCTGAACCAGTCGACCGCAGCCGGGCACTCCGCCGCGTCGTCGCACGGAGGATTTCCGCGCCGAGACGACCCCGACTCCCCGATGCACGGGCAAACCGTGTTGCAGTCAGGTTTCCAGCCTCGAATCCCGGCCGCCCCCTCCACGCATCGCGGAGTCTTCGACGCCGTTCGCCGGCGGATCCTCCACCTTCCGCGGAGGGTCCTCGAGAGGAGAGCCGCCCTCTCTCTCATGCTGATCGAGTAGCCCGCGGAGCGGGCGTATCGAGATCCCCAGCTCCAGACGAGCAGCCTGCAGACCACCCCGCTGACGACGCCGGGTCTCGATACGCCCCTGCGGGGCTACTCGACCAGCAGGGGTGCGCACAACATCAGCTGAGAGCAGGGTCCCTCCCCTGACAGCGGAGGCCACCCCTTCTCAGCTGATGTTCTGCAGCGCCCGAGCGCTCCCCACCGTTCGAGCGCCTCTCTGCTGATCGAGTAGCCCGCGCAGGGCTTATCACCCTCGCTGAGACCAGCGTCCGCCGACCAGCCCTGCTGGCCACGGCGGGTCTCGATACGCCCCTGCGGGGCTACTCGACCAGCATGAGGCGGCAGCCCGGCCATGCCGATCGAGCATCCTGCACAGTGGGCGGCTCCTTCATGCTGATCGAGTAGCCCGCGGAGCGGGCGTATCGAGATCCGCCGGCAGCAGACGTGGAGCCCTCAGCCCGCCGCGTCCGCCGCGACGCGGCGCAGCGCCGCCAGCACGGTGCGGACCGCGGTGCGGGCCAGCGCGTCCGGGCGGGCCAGGACGTCGACGTGGCGGACGAGGCCGGCGCCCTCGAGGGGGCGGAGGACCATGCCGTCGACGGCGAGCGGCGCCGCGGTGATCCGCGGGAGGATCGCGATCGCGGCGCCGGAGCGGACGACCTGCGCGGCGACGGAGAACTCGTTGATCCGGTGCGCGACCCGCGGGGCGCGGCCGATCAGCGCGCCGAGGTGCTCGAGCACACCCGTCAGCGGGAAGCCCTCGTGCGTCGAGACCCACTGCTCGTCGGCGAGCTCCTCGGGCCGGATGCTCGATTGCGCGGCGAGCGGATGCGCGGCCGGCAGCGCGATGTCGAGCGGCTCGACGAGGAGCGGGGTGACGACCAGCCGAGCCCGCGGCCACTCCGGATCCTGCGGCAGCCGGTGCGCGACGACGAGGTCGTGGTCGGCGGTGAGCCCGGCGAAGCGGCTCTGCGCGACGTCCGCGTCGGCGAGCGCCACCCGCGGGCCGTCGGCGAGCGCCGCGAGCAGCGGACCGAAGAAGGCGAGCCCCGCGCTGTGGAACGCCGACACCCGCACCGCGCGATCGTCGTGCCGGAGGAACGAGCCGATCGTGTCCTCCGCCTCGGCGAGCGCCTCCTCCACCCGCGTCCCCGCGACCGCGAGCGCCTCGCCGGCCTCGGTGAGCACGAGCCGCCGCCCCTCCTTCACCGTCAGCGGCACCGGGACGCCGGCCTGCAGCGCGGCGAGCTGCTGCGAGACCGCGGAGGGGCTCACCCCGAGCGCGGCGGCGACGGCGGCCACGCTTCCGCGGTCGCCGAGCTCGCGCAGCAGGCGGAGGCGAGCGGGATCCATGGGCGCGAGCCTAACCGGGAAGCGAGGGCTTCATCGACGGTGAAGGAACAGCCGATCGCTCTTCCGCTTCCGCACTGCGACGCTGTCCCCGTGCCCCTCCGCTCCCGCCCCGACCTCGCCGTCGACCTGCTGCTGCTCGCCGTCGCCGCCGTCTGGGGCGCGAGCTTCGTCGCCGCGAAGGACGTCGCCGCCGACATCGGCGTCCCGTCGACCGTCGCGCTGCGCTTCCTCACCGCCGCCGCCGCGCTCGCCCTGCTCTGCCTCGCCCGTCGCGAGCGCCTCCCCCGCGGTCGCGGACTCGCCGTCGCCGCCCTCCTCGGCGCCTCGCAGGCCGCGATCATCGGGCTCGAGACCTGGGGCGTCCACCTCACCTCGGCGACCAACGCAGGCCTGCTGATCAGCCTCGCCCTGGTGCTCACCCCCGCGCTCGAGGGCCTCGCCTCGCGCTCCTGGCTGCCGCGCTCCTTCTTCGTCACCGCCGTCGCGGCCGTGGTCGGAGTCGCCCTGCTCGTCTCGGACGGCGGCCTGCGCACGCCGACCTGGGGCGACGCCCTCGTTCTCGCGGCGGCCGTGGTGCGCGCCGTGCACGTCACGGCCAGCGCGCGGCTCGTCCGCGGGCGCACGGAGGGCTCGCTCGGCGTGGTCCTCGTGCAGCTGGTCGTCTGCGCCGCCGTCTTCTCGCTCCTCGCCGGACCGGACCTGCCCGCCGCCGCCCTGGCCCTCGACGCCGGCGGCTGGGCCGGCGTCCTCTTCCTCGGTCTGCTCTGCTCGGTCTTCGCCTTCGTGGTCCAGCTCTGGGCGGTCCGGCGCACCTCGGCGGCGCGCGCCAGCATCCTGATGGGGACGGAGCCGGTCTGGGCGCTGCTCGTCGGGGTCGTCGTGGCGGGCGAGGCGATCGGCCCGCTCGGGGCGGTCGGGGCTGCGCTGATCGTCGCCGCGGGCTACGCGGGCCAGGCGATCGAGCGCCGGCACCGGCTCGGCGCGAGCACGCCCGCCGACCGGTCGGCCGACCCGGTCAGCGCGCCACGAGCTCCTGCAGCCCCGTGACCCGGAGCAGATCGAGCCGCGTCTGATCGGTCGAGCCGGGCGTCGCCGTGTAGATCACGATCCGCAGATCGCCGCCCGGCACCGCGAGCACATCGCAGTCGATCGTGATCGGCCCGACCGGCGTCGAGGTGACGGTCTTCCGGCTGGAGCGGTGCTCGGCGACCCGGGCCACGGCCCAGCGCCGCTCGAAGTCGGGAGAGGTCGCCCGCAGCCGCGCCACCAGGTGCGCGAGCGCCGCGTCGTCCGGGTAGCGGCCCACCGCTGCGCGCAGATCCGCCGCCAGATCGTTGGCGAAGTCCTCGGCGTGCTGGTCATCGAACTCGGTGCCCTCGTGCCCCTGCGTGAAGTAGCGCCAGACCAGATTGCGGTCGAGGCCCGTGTGCCGCGAGGGGTCGCCGTTCAGCGCCGCCCAGAGCGGGTTCCAGAGCAGGATGTCGTGCGCCGCACTGAAGACGGCCAGCGGCACGTCGCCGCAGCGGTCGACGATCCGCTGCACGCCCGGGGTGATGTGCTGCGGCACCTGCGTCGCGGTGGGCGGCGCGACCCCCGCGACCCGGTAGAGGTGGTCGCGCTCCGCCTCCGTCACCCGCAGCGCGCAGGCCAGCGCGCCGAGCAGCTGCGCCGAGGGGTGCACGGCCCGCCCCTGCTCGAGCCGCACGATGTAGTCGACGCTCACGCCGGCCAGCGCGGCGAGCTCCTCGCGGCGCAGGCCCGCGGTCCGGCGGCTCGGTCCGGCGGGCAGGCCCACCCCGGCGGGCGTCACGCGCTCGCGCCAGGAGCGGAGGACGTCCGCGAATTCGCTCATGCCCACCATGATCCCCCGCGGGCGGGCGCGCGGTCCTGGTACTGCTGGTCCTCCCGTCGACCGGGGCCTGGGCGGAGGAGGCGCCGGGGCGGAGCATGGAGCCATGACAACGACACTGATCACCGGGGCCAACAAGAGCCTCGGCCTCGAGACCGCCCGCCGCCTGATCGAGGCCGGCCACACCGTGTACGCCGGCATGCGCGACCCCGCGAAGGGCGACGCCGTCCGGGCGCTCGGCGCCCAGGTCGTCCAGCTCGACGTGACCGACCAGGCGAGCGTCGACGCCGCCCTCGCCTCGCTCCCCGCCCTCGACGTCCTGGTCAACAACGCCGGGATCCTCGGCACCTCCTTCGGTGTCGACGATCTCTCGGCGGAGGCGATGGCGAGCGTCCTCGAGACGAACGTCGTCGGCATCGTCCGCGTGACCCAGGCCGCGCTGCCGCTGCTGCGCCGCTCGGCCGCGCCCGTCGTCGTCAACGTGTCCTCCGGAGTCGGCTGGCCGCGCGCCCTCGTCACGCCCGGCCGCGACGAGTTCGGCGTGCCCGCGATCCCCTACGCCGCGTCGAAGGCCGCGGTGATCACCCTGACCGTGCAGTACGCGAAGAACCTGCCCGAGTTCCGGATCAACGCGAGCAACCCCGGCTACACCGCGACCGACTTCAACGGCCACGGCGGGCACCAGACCGTCACCGAGGGCACCGACGCGACCGTCGCGCTCGCCCTGCTCGGCCCGGACGGCCCGACCGGCGAGTTCCACGACCGCCACGGACGCATCGAGTACTGAGGGCCGCCGCAGGCTCGCCGCACGCTCGTCACCGAGGGCTCGCCGTGGATTCGTTGCACATGGCAACAAACCGGCGGCGAGCCCGGCAGAATGGGGACATGACGCAACGGAGCAACTGGGCGGGCACCTACGAGTACCGCGCCGCCGACATCCTCGAGCCGGAGTCGATCGACGAGGTGCAGAACCTCGTCCGCGGGAACGAGCGGGTCCGCGCGCTCGGCACCCGCCACTCCTTCAACGCCCTCCCTGACACCCCGGGGGCGCTGCTGCACCTCGGCCGCATCGCCCCCGATCCGGTGATCGACGCCGACGCGAGCACCGTCACCGTCGGCGGCGCCACCCGCTACGGCATCGTCGCCTCGCACCTGCACAGCAACGGCTACGCCCTGCACAACATGGGCTCGCTCCCGCACATCTCGGTGGCCGGCGCCATCTCGACCGGCACCCACGGCTCGGGCGACCGCAACGCCAACCTCTCCTCCGCCGTCTCGGCGCTCGAGCTGGTCACGGCCGACGGCTCGCTGCGCACGATCCGCCGCGGCGAGCCCGGCTTCGAGGGCGTCGTCGTCGGCCTCGGCGCCTTCGGCGTCGTCACCCGGGTGACCCTCGACATCCAGCCGACCTTCGACGTCCGCCAGGACGCCTTCGTCGACCTGCCCTGGGACCGCGTGCTCGACGACTTCGACGCGATCACCTCCTCCGCCTACAGCGTGAGCCTGATGACGCACTGGTCGAGCCCCACCGTCGAGCAGCTCTGGCTGAAGACCAAGGTCGCGCAGGGCTCGGTCGCCGACGTCGACGCCACGCACCTCGGCGCGGTCGCCGCCTCCGCCTCGCTGTTCGCCGTCTCCGAGGGCGTCGACTCGAACCTCAACCCGTTCGGCGGCTCCGTCGGACCCTGGTCGGAGCGCCTGCCGCACTTCCGCCTCGACCGCGAGCCCAGCGCCGGCGACGAGATCCAGAGCGAGTACATGGTGCCGCGCGAGAACATCCGCGAGGCGCTCGTCGCCCTGCGCGCGATCGGCGAGCGGATCGACGAGGTCCTGCTGATCACCGAGCTGCGCACCATGGCCGGCGACGACCAGTGGCTCTCCCCCGCGTCCGGTCGCGACAGCGTCGGCATCCACTTCACCTTCAAGAAGGACCGCGCCGGCGTCGACGCCGTGCTGCCCGCCGTCGAGGGCGCGCTGCTCCCGCTCGGCGCACGCCCGCACTGGGGCAAGCACTTCCTGGCGACCGCCGCCGACATCGCCCCGCTCTACCCCCACCTCGACGAGTGGCGCACCCTCCGCTCCGCCTGGGACCCCACCGGCTGCTTCGCCAGCGCCTTCGTCCAGGACCGCCTCCTCGGCTGACCCTCTTGCTTCCTCCCGCGAGATGCCACTTGTGCACGCGACACGCCGTGAAAGGCGTGCACAAGTGGCATCTCGCGGAGGGGGACGGCGGGGGTAGCGTCGGAGGGACGAGAGGGAGGCAGCATGCCCGCCAAGGAGGAGATCCCGTCGACGATCGAGCGATCGGACGAGCACGCGCAGAAGCTGTGGTCGGCCGCGCACGACTCGGCGGTCGACAGCTACGGCGAGGGTGAGCGCGCGCACCGCACCGCCTTCGCCGCGCTGAAGCACGAGTACGAGAAGGTCGGCGACCACTGGGAGCGCAAGGCCGAGAGCGGCCCCTCCGACGACCGCGCCGCCCAGCGCGGCCCGGACGGCGACGGCGACACGGCCGGCGGAGTCGATGCGAACGCCAGCAAGGCGCACCTGCTCGACCTCGCGAAGCGCCTCGACGTCTCCGGCCGCTCGCGCATGACGAAGGCCGAGCTCGTCGACGCCCTCCAGCGCGCGAACGCGAAGCAGACCCGCCGCGCCCGCGAGTGACCCGCGCGCCGCACCGGCGACCCTCCGCCACTCTCCAAGAGTTGTCGTACTCGGCGCTCGAGTACGACAACTTCTGAGGAGTCGGAGGACGTCGTCATCCCCGGCGCCCGGTGCGACGACGTTCGAGGACTCGCGGGGCGGCCGCTAGGAGATGCCGAGCTCGTGGCTCAGCACGAGCGCGGCGGCGCCCTGCAGGACGAGCTCGCCCGGGTCCGTGCGGGACTCCATCCGCAGCTCGCGGGTGACGGCGGGCAGGGTGCGGCGGGCGATGGTCGCGCGCGCCTCCTCGAGCAGGACCCCCTCGACGAAGCGCTCCGGACCGGCGAGGACGACCGCGTCGATCCCGAGCACGGCGACGATCGGCGCCAGCGCGATCCCGAGCGAGCGGCCGGCACGGCGCAGCAGCCGCTCCTGCTCCGGAGCCGAGGCCGCCGCGAGCCGCGGACCGAGGTGCGCGACGGACACCGCGGACTCGAGGCAGCCCCGCCGCCCGCACGAGCACTGCTCGCCGTCCTCGTCGATGACGACGTGGCCGATCTCGCCGCCGGTGAACTGATCGCCCTCGACGAGGGAGCCGCCGATGATCAGTCCGGCCCCGACGCCGTCGCCGAGCAGCACGAGCAGCAGGTTCGCTCCCCCGCCGCGGTGGAAGGTGTGCACGGCCAAGGCGGCCGTGTTGGCGTCGTTCGCGACGTGCACGGGCAGACCGAACCGCTCGGCGAAGACGCGCCGCAGATCGAGGCCCCGCCAGCCGAGATTGGGGGCCTCGCGCACGACGCCGCCGTGGTCGACGACCCCCGGTGATCCGATCCCGATCCCGAGGACCGGCGCCTGGGACGAGGCGATCAGCTCGGCCGCGAGGCCGAGGGCGAGCTCGACCGCGTCCGCCCCGGACGCGCCGTCGCGGGCGAGCCGGCGGTGCTCCCGGATCTCGCCGCGCAGGCTGACCAGGGCTCCGGTGCACTCGGCCTCCGCCGAGAGGTCGAGGCCGACGATGCTCCGCGCCCCGTGATCGAAGGCGATCACCAGCGCGGGCTTGCCCACCCGGGCGTCGACGCGGGGACCGAGGTCGAGCAGCAGCCCCTCCGAGTGCAGCTCGCCGACCAGATCGGAGATCGTGACGGCGGTGAGTCCGCTGATCCGGGCGAGGTCCGCCCTGCTCATCTCACCGTCGTGGAAGAGGCGCTGGAGGACGAGCGAGCGGTTGTGCCGGCGGTTGTGCGACGGCAGTGCCTTCTCGGTGACGCGCAGCTGGCCCATGGTCCTTCATCTCAGCCCGTGACCGGCTCAGCCCTTGACGGCGCCGGCCGACATCCCGGACACGAGATTACGCTGGATGATCAGGAAGAACACGACCACCGGGAGCGAGAAGAGCACGGCCCCGGCCATCTGCCCGCCGTAGTCCGTCCCCACCTGCCCGCCCGACGCGGTGCTGAAGGACGCGAGCCAGACCGGGAGCGTGTAGCGGGCCTGATCCTTCTGGAACGTGTAGGCGACGATGTAGTCGTTCCAGCCGGCGATGAAGGCGAAGACGCTGCTCGAGACGATCCCGGGCATCACCAGCGGGAAGAGGACGCGGGTGAGCAGCTGCCAGGTCGAGGCGCCGTCCAGGCGCGCCGCCTCGTCGAGCTCGACGGGGAGCGCGAGGAAGAACCCGCGCATCACCCAGATCGAGAACGGCAGCACGCCCGCCACGTAGGCGAGGGCCAGCCCCGCGGAGGTCCCGATCAGATCGACCGCGTTCAGGAGCAGGAACTGCGGCAGGAGCAGCGCCGTCGCCGGGAGCATCTGCACGACGAGGAGCAGGACCAGGATCGCCCGCCGGCCCCGGAAGCGGAACCGCGCCAGCGCCGCCGCCGCGAACAGCCCGAGCACCATCGCGAAGGCGACCGCGGCGCCCACCACCACGACCGAGTTCTGCAGGTGGCGCAGGAAGTCGCCCTGGGTGAGCGCCCGGACGAAGTTGTCCAGGGTCGGCGACTCGGGGAGGAAGTGCGGGGTGGAGCTGAGCATCTCGGACTGCGGCTTGAAGGCCGTGTTGACCATCCAGTAGACGGGGAAGAGCCAGAGCAGGCAGAACAGCACCGCGATCGCCGAGCTGATCCAGGGGTAGCGCCGCAGCCGGCGCCGGGTCGAGGTCGAGGTCGCGGTCGAGGTCGAGGTCGCGGTCACGGTCAGAGCTCCTCTCCGGAGCGGACGAGGGTCCGGATGTAGACCGCGCTCAGGGCGAGCAGGATCAGCGTCGACGCCACGGCGATGGCGGAACCGGTGCCGATTCGGGCGCCGCCCGAGAACGCTGTCGTGAAGGTGAAGACGCCGAGCGTGGACGTGGCGCCGTCGGGCCCGCCGGCCGAGACGAGCCAGATCTGGTTGAAGACGTTGAAATCCCAGATCACCGAGAGCATCGTCACGAGCAGCAGGGTCGGCCGGAGTGCGGGGAGCACGACGACCCGGTAGACCGCGAGCTCGGAGGCGCCGTCCAGCCGCGCGGCCTCCTTGCGCTCGATCGGCACCTGCGTCTCGGCGGCGTGCAGGGTGAGGGCGAGGAAGGGCACCGCCTGCCAGACGACGAGGAGCCAGATGCAGACCCAGGCGAGCCGCGGGTCGGCGGCCCAGTTCGTGCTAATCAGATCGCCGACCAGCCCCGTCCGGGTGAGCAGCCAGTTGACGACGCCGTACTGCGGCTGGAACAGCCACCGCCAGATCAGCGAGGAGGCGACGTTCGGCATCGCCCAGGCGAGGATCAGCACCACGGTCGTGAGCAGGCGCAGGGCCGCCGGCAGCCGGGTCAGCAGGTGCGACATCCCCGCGCCGATCAGCACGCTGCCCGCGACGAGAGCGCTCGTGAAGACGAGGGTGCGCACCAGCGCGAGCCAGAACTCCGGGTCGCCGAGGATGTCGGCGTATTGCGCGAGCCCGACCACGTCGTAGGCACCGGTGAACAGGCTGCGCTGGTCGTAGTCGGTGAAGGAGGTGAGGACCAGGAACACGATCGGGGCGATCGTCACGCCCGCGAGCACCAGCCCGGCCGGGGAGAGCAGCAGCAGCGGGGCGAGCGAGGAGCGGCGCCGGGCGCGGCGGGCCGCCGTCCCCGGGCGGGGCGGGGCGGTGGCGGCGGCCGGGGCGGTGGACATCGCGCGATCGCCCGACCGGCCTAGTGGCCGTTGAGCGTGTCGTCGGCGGCGGCGTCGAACTCCTCCGACGCCTCCTGCACGCTCTTCGCGCCCGAGGCGATCGAGGAGAACAGCGACTCGATCTCCCGGTTGCTCTCGATCGCGGCCCAGTTGGGGTTGGCCGGAACCGACTCCGAGGTCAGCGCGGCGGTGAAGAACGCGCGCTCGATCTCGCTCAGGTCGGACTGCGCCGCCTCGATCCCCTCCCGGCTGTTCGGGATCCAGCCGTCCACGCCGTGGACGAAGTCGCGCTGCACCTCGGGGCTCGTGGCGACGGCGATCCACTGCCGGGCGAGGTCAGCGTTCCGCGACTTGGCGGCGACCGCCCAGTTCGAGCCGCCGAGCACCACCGGCTGCGTGCCGCCGTCGACGCCCGGCATCGGGAAGGTCCCGAGCTCGTCCTCCGACAGCTCCGGGTTCGCCTTCAGGACGCCGGCGACGCCGGTGGTCAGGATCGCGGAGGTCTTCCCGTCGGCGAAGATCTGGTTCTGGTCGGGGTCGAGGGTGTTCAGCGTCGCCGACGAGGCGCTGGAGTAGGCGTTCTGGAACTCCTTGAACGCCTCGAGACCGGATCGCGAGGCCCTCGAGCTGAGCGCGGACCACCAGGTGTCGCCGTCCTGCATCGCGATCCGGCCGCCCGCGTCCCAGACGAACTGCAGCCCGGCGTACCAGTACTGCCCCGGGAGGTAGAAGGCCGAGAAGTCGGGGGTGCCGGAGTGCGCGGCCTTCACCTTGTCGAGCGCGGCGGTGAGCTCCTGGTAGCTGGTGGGGAGCGTCATCACGCCCGCCTCGGCCCAGAGCTTCTTGCTGTAGACGACGGCCCGCGCGCCCGCGAAGCCGGGGACGGCGAAGAGGTGCCCGTCGAACGTCGCCGGGTCGACGAGGCCGTCGAGCCAGGCCTGCCCCTGCGCGAGCTCGTCCCGGTGCTCCGTCAGGTCGAGGAGCCCGCCGTTCGCGGCGTAGCCCGCGACCTGGGTGTTGCCGATGTCGAGGACGTCGGGCGGGGAGTCGGTCGCGAGCGCCGTCGAGACCTTGGTGGCGATCCCCTCCCAGGTCTGCACCTGCACGTCGACCTCCGCGCCGGTGGCCTTCGTGAAGCGCTCCTCGACGGCGGCGAGGGTCTCGGGCGAGTAGTCGCCGTCCATGCTCCAGACGGTGAGCGTCCGGCCCTCCTCGCGCGACCCGTCCGGCCCGCCGTCGCTGGTCGTGCAGGAGGTGAGCAGGAGCACGCCCGCCACCCCGAGAGCGCCGAGGGCGACCGCCCGGCGCCGCACCGATGCGTACTTCCCGACCACGTTCTTCCAGACCACAGCTCTCTCCTCCGTATGGGTGCCGCGGCGCGATCCGGGATCCTGCGCCAGTTGCGACGGAGTTAGTAAAGAACCCTTGCGAACCCCTGTCAACGAGGCTTCACTGACAGGCGCGAAGAGTCGCATCCCCCTCGCAGAACGGAGCCCGCCGTGCCGTCCCTCCTCCCCCGACCCCGCTCGCTGCGCCCGGAGACCGGCGAGTTTGTGCTCTCCGCGAGCACCCGGATCGCCTGCCCGGAGGCCCTCGCCGGCGCCGCGCAGCTGCTCCGCGCCACCGTCGGCCGGGCGACCGGATCCGCTCTCGAGCGCGGCGACCAGGCGACGGCCGGCATCCGGCTCGCGCTCGATCCGGCGCTCCCGCCCGAGGGCTACCGCCTCCGCGTCGACGCCCGCTCGATCGTCCTCAGCGCGGCGGGCACGGCGGGCGCACTGCACGGCGTGCAGACGCTGCTCCAGCTGCTGCCGCCGGCGATCCACCGGTCCGCTCCCCTGCCCGGGGTCCGCTGGGCGGTGCCGGCCGTGATGATCGAGGACGAGCCGCGCTTCGCCTGGCGCGGGATGCTGCTCGACGTCGCCCGGCACTTCCTCCCCGTCCGCGAGGTGCTCCGCGTCATCGACCTGCTGGCCCTGCACCGCCTGACCGTGCTGCACCTGCACCTCACCGACGATCAGGGCTGGCGCCTGGAGATCCCGCGCTACCCGCGGCTCACCGAGGCGGGTGCCTGGCGGCGGCGGTCCCAGGTGGGCGCAGGCCCGACCGCGGGGCAGGACGACCGGCCGCACGGCGGTTACTACCGCCGGGACGACATCCGCGAGATCGTCGCCTACGCCGCGGCCCGGGGCGTCACCGTCGTCCCCGAGATCGAGCTGCCCGGCCACGCGCAGGCCGCCCTCGCCGCCTACCCGGAGCTGGGGGTGCGGGGCACGCCGCTCGAGACCTGGACGGAGTGGGGAGTCAGCACGAACGTCTTCAACGTCGAGGAGAGCACGATCGAGTTCCTCGAGCACGTCCTCGACGAGGTGATCGAGCTGTTCCCCTCCCCGTACGTCCACATCGGCGGCGACGAGTGCCCGAAGGACCAGTGGGCGGCCGACGCCCGCACGCAGGAGCGGATGCGCGAGCTGGGGATCCCGGACGAGAACGCGCTGCAGAGCTGGTTCGTCGGGCGCATCGGCGCGCACCTCGCCCGGCGCGGGCGCCGCCTGCTCGGCTGGGACGAGATCCTCGAGGGCGGCCTCGCGCCCGGCGCCACGGTGCTGTCCTGGCGGGGACGGGTGGGGGCGGCGGCGGCGGCCCGGGCCGGCCACGACGTGATCGCCTGCCCCGAGGACACCACCTACCTCGATCACCGGCAGTCCGAGGCGGCGTCGGAGCCGATCCCGGTGTCCACCGTCACGACGGTCGCCGACGTCCTCGCCTTCGACCCGGTCCCGCCCGAGCTGACCCCCGAGCAGGCGCAGCACGTCCTCGGCGGCCAGGCGAACCTCTGGACCGAGCACGCCGACTCCCCGCGCACCCTCGACTACCTCGCCTTCCCCCGGCTCTGCGCGCTGGCCGAGGCGCTCTGGTCGGGCGGCCACCGCGACACGGCGGACTTCGAGGCCCGACTGGCGCACCACCTGGCCCGGCTCGACGCCTTCGGGGTCGAGTACCGCCGCGCCGACGGACCGCTGCCGTGGCAGACGCGGCCCGGCGTCCCGGGCCGCCCGATGACGCACGCGGAGGCCGTGGAGCAGGTGGCGCTGCTCACCGCGGACATCGCCGACAGCGGGGACAGGCCCGGCCCGAGCACCCCACCACCACCCGCTCCCTGAGAAATCAACGAGGAGACGCAGAACCGGCGCGCACCTAGCGTCGAGGGCGACCCTCCCCGACCCGACCCCGGAGCGCCATGACCCCCCTCGCCCCCGCCGCCCTCCCCTGCGGCATCGTCCCCGCACCCGCCCGCCTGGAAGCGGAGGCGCTCGCATGAGGGTCACCGACACCAGCGACCTGTGGTGGCGCGCCGCCGTCTACTACAACCTCGACGTGAAGACCTTCATGGACTGGGACGACGACGGCGTCGGCGACCTCGAAGGTCTCGCGCACCGGATCGACTACCTCGCCGAGCTCGGCGTCGGCTGCCTCTGGCTCGCGCCGTTCTACTCCTCGCCCGGCAAGGACAACGGCTACGACATCAGCGACTTCTACGGCGTCGACGAGCGCTACGGCCACCACGGCGACGTCGTCGAGGTGATCCGCACCGCGCACGACCGCGGGATGCGCGTCATCGTCGACCTCGTCGTCAACCACACCAGCGACCAGCACCCGTGGTTCCAGGCGGCGCGCTCCTCCCCCGACAGCCCCTACCGTGACTACTACGTCTGGCGCGACGAGCCGCCGGCCGACCAGCCGGCCAACGTCTTCCCGGACGTCGAGGACGGCGTCTGGTTCCTCGACGAGGAGGCCGGGCAGTACTACCTGCACAACTTCTACCGGCACCAGCCGGACCTCAACACCGACAACCCGGCGGTGCGCGACGAGATCGCGAAGCTGGTCGGCTTCTGGCTGCAGCTCGGAATCGACGGCTTCCGCGTCGACGCGGTGCCCTACCTGATCGAGCCGGGCGCCCGCGACGAGCACGAGTGGCTGCGCCTGCTGCGCCGCTTCATCAGCCGCCGCTCGGGCGAGGCGATGCTCCTCGGCGAGGTCAACACCACCCGCGACGAGCAGCTCGCCTTCTTCGGCGGCGAGGACGCAGACGAGCTGTCGATGCAGTTCGACTTCATCGGCAATCAGCGCCTCTACCTGGCGCTCGCACGGGAGGACGCGACGCCGCTCGTCGAGGCGATCGCGAGCCGCCCGCCGATCTCGGTCGGCAGCCAGTGGGCGAACTTCGTCCGCAACCACGACGAGCTGACCCTCTCGCAGCTCACCGACGACGAGCGCGACGAGGTCTTCGCCGCGTTCGCCCCGGAGGAGTCGCAGCGGATCCACGGCCGCGGCATCGTCCGCCGCCTTCCGCCGATGCTCGACGGCGACCCGCGCCGCATCCGGATGGTCTACAGCCTGCTGTTCTCGCTGCCCGGCGCGCCCGTCCTCTACTACGGCGAGGAGATCGGGATGGGCGAGAACGCCGACATCCCCGGCCGCAGCGGCGTCCGCACGCCGATGCAGTGGACCTCCGCGGCGAACGGCGGCTTCTCGCGCGCCGACGCCGACGATCTGATCGCCGCCCCGCCCGGCGGCGGCTTCGGCCCGGAGCACGTCAACGCCGCCGCCCAGCTCCGCGACCCCGGCTCGCTGCTCGCGCACATCAAGGGCCTCGCCTGGCTCTACCGCCGCTCCCCCGAGATCGGCTGGGGCGAGTACACCCACCTTCCGGCCGACCAGTCCTGCGTCTTCGCGCACCGGATGTCCGCGTCGACCGGCACGACCGTCGCCGTGCACAGCTTCGCCTCGAGCCCGCGCACCGTGACGATCACGCTGCCCGGCTCGGAGCCGGGCTCGCGCCTGATCGACTCCCTCGGCGGCGAGTCGCAGCCGATCGGCGACGACGGCACGGTCACGGTCGGCGTCGACGGCTACGGCGCCCGCTGGTTCCGCGTGGTCACGGAGGGGTCGCGCCGCCTGGTCTGATCCGGGAGCGCGGCTGGTCGGATCCGGGAGCGCCGACAGGTCCGATCCGGGAGCAGCGGCAGGAGAGGTCAAGCCCCTTCTGAGCGCCGAAGGGCCCTGCCTACCGTCGAAGGGCGGGCGACGAGGTCCGCACCGACTGCTCCCGGAAAGGTACGACCGCATGTTCTTCCACCGTCAAGAGCTCCAGTTCAAGTCAACTCCCTCCAAGCCCGATGCCGTCTTCGCCCGCCGGTTCCAGGAGGTGCTCGGCGGCCAGTACGGCGAGATCACCGTCGCCATGCAGTACGGCTTCCAGGCCTGGAACGCCCACGAGCCCGGCAAGTACCGCGACCTGCTCTACGGCATCGGCGCGGAGGAGTTCGGCCACGTCGAGATGATCGCGATCATGATCGCCCAGCTGCTCGAGAAGGCTCCCGTCGAGCAGTCCGAGGACGCCATCAAGAAGGACCCGGTCCTCGGCGCGGTCATCGGCGGCACCGACATCCAGGCCGCGATCGTCGCGGGCGCGGGCGTCCGCCCCGTCGACAGCAACGGCAACCCCTGGCAGGGCTCGTACATCACGGCGAGCGGCAACCTGCTGGCCGACTTCACCGCCAACGCGAACGCCGAGATGCAGGGCCGCCTGCAGGTCGCGCGGCTGTACCACATGACCGACGACCACGGCGTGCGGGATCTGCTCTCGTTCCTCCTGGCCCGCGACACGATGCACCAGAACCAGTGGATCGCCGCCGCCGCCGAGCTGCGCGCGGAGGGCGCGGAGGACCTGCCGGTGCCCTCGAACTTCCCGCTCTCGAAGGAGGAGCGCTCGGTGTCGTACGAGTACATCAACTTCTCGGACGGCGCCGCGGCCGCCGAGGGCAGCTGGGCCTCCGGCCCCACGCCCGACGGCAAGGGCGAGTTCAGCTACCGCACGGCCAGCCCGGACGACGGCGTGCCGATGCCGCCGCCCACCCAGCCGGACGAGCGCTTCTACGGCACCTCGCCGAAGCCGAACATCGTCGAGAAGGCCGTCGGCGCCGTGAAGGACGCGGTGACCGGCAAGTAGCGGTCGAGACCGTGGACGCCGGGAGGCGAAACGATTCGCGTCGTTTCGCCTCCCGGCCCTGGTCTGACGAGTGGGGATGCACCTAGGCTGACTGCGAATCGTTTCGCCTCACGACCCCGAGGAGTGGCATGGACGCCGCCGTCACCGCCGCCGACCCCCGCACCGCCGCTCCGCCGGCGCACCGCACCCTCGCGAGCGGCCGCCGCATCCCCTCGATCGGCGCCGGCACCTTCGGCTCCGACCGCTACGACGCCGAGACGGTCGGCCTCGCCGTCGAGCACTCGCTCCGGGCCGGCTTCCGCCTGCTCGACTGCGCCACGGTGTACGGCAACGAGCCGCGCGTCGGGCGAGCGATCGCCGACTCCGGCGTGCCGCGCGAGGAGCTCTTCGTGATGTCGAAGATCTGGAACGACGCGCACGAGCCCGACGCCGCCGTCGCGTCGGTCGAGCGCTCGCTCGAGGACCTCGGCCTCGACGTGCTCGACGCCGTCTTCGTGCACTGGCCGTTCCCCAACCACCACCCGCCCCATGCCGAGACCGACGCCCGCGACCCGGAGGCGCGCCCCTACGAGCACGCCGCGTTCCTGCGCACCTGGGCGGCGCTCGAGTCGCTCGTCGACCGCGGTCTGGTCCGGCACCTCGGCACCTCGAACGTCACGATCGCCAAGCTCGAGCGGATCCTCGCCGACGTGCGCATCGCCCCAGCGCTCAACGAGATGGAGCTGCACCCCTGCTTCCAGCAGCCGGAGCTGTTCCGCTACTGCCTCGATCACGGCATCCAGCCGATCGGCTACTCGCCGCTGGGCTCGCCGTCCCGCCCCGAGCGCGACCGCGTCGACGGCGACCTCGTCGACATCAAGCACCCGGCCGTGCAGGCGATCGCCCGCGAGCGCGGCGCGCACCCGGTCGTCGTCTGCCTCGCCTGGGCCGTCAACCGCGGCCAGATCCCGATCCCGTTCGCGGTGAAGCCCGAGCAGATCGAGGCCAACCTGGCCGCCGCCTCCCTCGCCCTCACCGCCGCCGAGCAGGAGTCGCTGCGCGGCGCCGAGCGCAACAACCGGCTGATCAAGGGCCAGGTCTTCCTCTGGCCCGGCAGCACCGACTGGCTCGACCTCTGGGACGCCGACGGCACGATCCCCGGCTGGGACGGCTACGGCTCCCCCGCGCTCTGAGATGGCGACGTACAAGGACCTGCAGCGGCTGACCGGGCTGTCGCTCTCGACGATCTCGAAGCACTACAACGGCCTGCCCGTACGCCCCGAGAACGCCGCCGCGATCGAGGCGGCGGCCGAGCGGCTCGACTTCCGCGTCAACGGCTTCGCACGCGGCCTGCGCTCCCGGCGATCCCGCACGGTGGGCGTGCTGCTGCCGGCCCTCGACAACGAGTTCCATCTGTCGATCATCGCCGGGCTCGAGCGGGCCCTGCGCGGCGACGGCATCGGCGTGCTGATCGGCGTCAGCCTGCCCGAGCCGGGCGCCGCCGTCGGGCTGCTGCTCGAGAAGATGGTCGACGGGATCGTCGCCGTCCCGACCCGGGGCGACGTCGACGCGCTCCGCAGCGCCTCCGAGCAGGGCACCCCCGTCGTGACCGTGGACTGGGTCGACGACGAGCTCGAGACCGACCGCGTGGTGCTCGACAACCGCGCGGCCGGCGCCTCCGCCGCCCGGCACCTCGCCGACCACGGCCACCGCGCGATCGCGGTGCTCGGCGGCGATCCGGACGTGTCGACCACCCGGGAGCGCACCGCGGGCGTCCTCGACGAGCTCGCCTCCCGCGGCCTCGGGCCGGCCGAGGTCGAGCTCGGCCCGCTGAGCGTCGAGAGCGGCATCGCCTCGATGGAGCGGATCCTGGCGCGCCGCGACCGGCCGACCGCCGTCTTCGCGAGCAACCGCGAGCTGACCGTCGGCGCGCTGACCGCGCTCGGCGACTCCGGCCTGCGCCTGCCCGCCGATCTCTCGATCGTCGGCTTCGACACCGTCGAGCTCGCGCGGGTCGTCCGACCGCGGCTGACCATCGTCGAGCAGCCGACCGACGCCATCGCCGCCGAGGCCGCCGCGCTGATCGAGCGCCGGCTCGACGGCAGCCCCGAGCCGTTCGAGACGCGCACCCTTCCCGGCCGGCTGATCGCCGGCGCCTCCGTCTCTCACGTCCACCACTGACATCCACCCCCTTCACCGAGGAGCACCATGCTGACCACGACCCTCCTGCACCCCGAGATCCTGCACGCGCTCGCCCGCGCCGGCCACGGCTCCCGGATCCTGATCGCCGACGGCAACTACCCCGTCGGCACCACGCTCGGGAGGAACTCCGCGCTCGTGCACCTCAACCTGCGCCCGGACACGCTCACCGTCGACGAGATCCTCGAGGCGCTGCTGACCGCGATCGTCGTCGAGGAGGCGACCGTGATGACCCCCGCGCCCGGCCTCGACGTGCCCGCGCAGGACGCCTTCCGCGCCACCCTCGACGGCGTCCCCTTCACCTCCGTCGAGCGCCACGCCTTCTACGCCGAGGCCCGCACCGACGACGTCGCCCTCACCATCGCCAGCGGCGACCGCCGCATCTACGCGAACCTGATCCTGACGATCGGCGTCCGCCCGGCCGGCGCCTGACCGCCCGGCCGCCCGCCCGCCTTCCCACCCACCCTCCAAAAGTTGCGGTACTCGCCGCCGACTACCGCAACTTCCGAGGAATGAATCCGTCCCGCCCGCGAGCGCCCCTCCCACCCTCCAGAAGTTGCGGTAGTCGAGCGCGACTACCGCAACTTCCGCGGAGTGAGGCGCGCCAGACGACGGGCAGCCGCCCGGCCTCCACACGTCGTCGTGGTCGACCTACGGAGACGACGACTTCCGGACTGCGGACGCTCGGCGAGGGACGCGCGCCCGCCCACCCTCCAGAAGTTGCGGTACTCGCCACCGACTCCCGCAACTTCTGAGGAGTGGACCCGCCCCGCCCACGAGCCCCCCTCCCCACCCTCCAGAAGTTGCGGTAGTCGGGCGCGACTACCGCAACTTTTGCGGGGTCGAGCGGGCCGGAGGACGGACAGTCGCCCGGCCTCCAAAAGTTGTTGTAGTCGGCCTACGGAGACGACAACTTCTGGACAGCGGACGCACCCTGCCCGACACGCGCCCGCCCACCCTCCAGAAGTTGCGGTCGTCAGACGCGACTACCGCAACTTTCGAGGAGTGAAGGCGGGTGCGGATACGGCCCCCCGCCTGAGAAGGCGCGAGGCGTTCTCCGAGCGGGCGTCCGTACTCTGAGCACCGTGGATCTGGACACCCTCCTCAACATCGGCCTCGTCGTGCTGTTCGTGCTCATCGGCGGGGTGTTCGCGGGCACCGAGATGGCGATCGTCAGCCTCCGCGAGAGCCAGGTGCGCGCGATCGAGGCGGGCAGCGAGCGCGGCCGGCGCATCGCGGAGCTGGTGCGGAACCCGAACACCTTCCTCTCGGCGGTGCAGATCGGCGTGACGCTCGCCGGCTTCTTCTCCTCGGCGTACGGCGCCTCGACGATCGCGCCGGACCTCGTGCCGCCGCTCGAGTCGCTCGGGCTCTCGAACGGCGCGGCCTCCACGGTCGCGCTGATCCTGATGACCCTCGTCATCGCCTACCTCTCGCTCGTGCTCGGCGAGCTCGTCCCCAAGCGCCTCGCCATGCAGAAGTCGGTCGCCTTCACCAAGGTGCTCGCCCCGCCGCTCAACACGCTCGCGCGTCTCATGCGCCCGATCATCTGGCTGCTGTCGGTCTCCACCGACGCGGTGGTCCGCCTCCTCGGCGCCGACCCGCGCGAGAAGGGCGAGAGCGTCTCGGCGGACGAGGTGCGCGACATGATCTCGAGCAACACCGAGATCGCCGAGGACAGCCGCCAGCTGCTCGCCGACGTCTTCCGCGCGGACGACCGGCGGGTCGCCGAGGTGATGCGCCCGCGGCCGGACGTCGACTTCCTCCGCGGCGACCTCCCTGTCGCCGAGGGCTACGCGGAGGTGCTCGGCCGGCCGCACTCGCGCTACCCGGTCGTCGGCGAGAACCGCGACGACGTCCTGGGCTTCGTGCACGTCCGCGACCTGATGGCCGCCTTCCCGGAGGCGGGCCGCGACGGCACCGCGAGCAGCGTCGCCGACATCACCCGCCCGATCCTGGCGGTCCCCGGCACGACGAAGGTGCTCGCGGCCCTGCGCACCATGCGGCAGGACGGCCACCAGATCGCGGTCGTCATCGACGAGTACGGTGGAACCGACGGCATCATCACCCTCGAGGACCTGCTCGAGGAGCTCGTCGGCGAGATCTACGACGAGTACGACGGCGCGCGCCAGGACGTCGACGCGAAGGCCGCCGAGCAGCTGCAGGACCTCGACGGCGGCATGATCCTCGAGGACCTGGAGGAGCTGCTCGGCATCGAGCTGCCCGAGGGCCCCTACGAGACCGTCGGCGGCTACGTGCTCGACCGCATCGGCCGGGTCGCCGTCGTGGGAGACACGCTCGTCGTCGGCGACCACGTGCTCCGGGTCGCCGAGACCGACCGCTACCGGATCTCGCGGGTCACGCTGACGCCGCAGCCCGCGTCGGAGCCGGCCGCGCCGGTCGACGCCGACTGACCACGGGTCCGGAAGTCCGGCCCCGATCCGTCGCCGCCCCGACCTGGAACGAGCCCCGCCCCGAAGCGACCCCCGCCCTCGTCACGGCAGCGGCGCCTCGACCCAGCGCGGCGCCGGCAGCCCGGTCGCACCCGGCCGCGCGAGCCACAGCCCGCCCGCGAGCGGGTACCGCGCCCGCTCGTCCGCCGACAGGTCGCGCGAGGCCGACGACACGACGGCGACGTCGAGCGCCTCGCCCGCGAAGGCGATGCTGGAGGAGTGCGGCGCGTCGATCGCGATGCCCTCGCCCTCGAGTCGGCGGCCCTCGGAGTCGTAGACGCGCACGCCGCTCCCGCCCCAGACCGAGCACCACAGCCGGCCCTCGGAGTCGACGGTCATGCCGTCGAGGAAGACGCCCTCCTCCGGCTCGAGGAAGGTCTCGCGCGGGCCGTTCACGCCGTCGAGGTACGGCCGCCGGTAGACGACGCCCGACTCGGTGTCGACCGAGTACATCACCGAGCCATCGGGCGACCAGCCGAGTCCGTTCGAGAGCCGCAGGTCGTGGTCGAGGACGGTGACCGCTCCGTCGTGCTCGAGGCGCAGCAGCACGTCGTCGCCGACCGACTCGCCCAGCGTCAGCGAGCCGACGACCAGCCGGCCCTGCGGGTCGATGGAGCCGTCGTTGAAGCGGTGCCCCTCGGGCAGCAGCTCGGAGCCGCGGGTCAGCGAGCCATCGACCTCCAGGATCGCGAGGCGGCGGGTGAGTGCGACGAGCACCCGGCCGTCGCCGAGCGGCAGCGCGCAGCCGACCTGCTCGCCGACGTCCGTGCGGGTGATCGCCCCGAGCCCGTCCGCAGCGAGCGGCGCCGACAGCACCGCGCCCGCCTCGATGTCCACCCAGGTCAGCCGGCCGGTCTCCCCGTCCCAGACGGGCCCCTCGCTCAGGACGTAGGCGGGCGTTCCGGCGGGTGTCGCATCGATCATCCCCCCACGCTACCCACGCCGCCCCCGCGCGCCCACCCCGCCCCCGCGCGCCCACCCCGCCCCCGCGCGCCCACCCCGCCCGTCCCCCTCCGCGAGATGCCACTTATGCACGCGACACGCCGTGAAAGGCGTGCACAAGTGGCATCTCGCGGAAGGGGGCAGGCGCGCACGTCGCCGGATACACCCGGCAGCGGCGCCGTGGCAAGGGGTGCATAGCCCGGCGATGCTCGGGTCTATCGTCGTCTCGCCGCGTCCGGGACCGCGCGCATCAGCAGCGCAGCCGGGGCGACAGGAAGGCGCGAGCCATGTCCACCGACACCGAAGAGCGCGGCCCCGTCCGGAGCCTCGTCCCCGCCCGCATCGACCGGCTGCCGTGGACGCGCTTCCACTGGTCGATCGTCGTCGGCCTCGGCTTCTCCTGGGTGCTGGACGGCCTCGAGATCCAGATCGTCGCGAGCGCCGGCTTCGCGAAGGAGTTCGACCTCTCGGCCGCGCAGGTCGGCGTGCTCGGCACGGTCTACCTGGTCGGCCAGATCGTCGGCGCGCTGATCTTCGGGCGACTGAGCGACCGGCTCGGGAGGCGCAAGCTCTTCATCCTGACGCTGGTGATCTACCTGGTCGCGAGCGGCCTGGCCGGCCTCGCGCCGAACTACCTCTTCCTCGCCGTCTTCCGCTTCTTCGCGGGGATGGGCATCGGCGGCGAGTACGCGGCGATCAACTCCGCCATCGACGAGCTGATCCCCTCGAAGTACCGCGGCCGGGTCGACATCGCGATCAACGGCACCTACTGGGGCGGCGCGGCGCTCGGCTCCGCGGCGAACCTCTTCTTCCTCAACGACCAGCTCTTCGCCGAGAACGTCGGCTGGCGCCTCGGATTCTTCCTCGGGCCGATCCTCGGGCTCGCGATCATCTACCTCCGCCGGCACATCCCCGAGAGCCCGCGCTGGCTGATGACCCACGGCCGCGAGGAGGAGGCGGAGCGCACCGTCGACGAGATCGAGCGCCGCGTCGAGTCGGAGGGCGGGAAGCTCGAGCCGGTCGACGACTCGCAGGCGATCACCGTGAAGGCGACCGAGAGCATCCCGTTCCGCACCATCGCGCGGGTGCTGATCAAGCAGTACCCGAAGCGGACCCTGGTCGGCGCGACCATGATGATCACCCAGTCGTTCCTCTACAACGCGATCTTCTTCACCTACGCGCTGGTGCTGGAGAACTTCTACGGCGTGGAGCAGAACGCCGTGTCGTACTTCTTCTTCCCGTTCGCGATCGGCAACCTCGTCGGTCCGCTGGTGCTCGGCCACCTCTTCGACGTCTGGGGCCGGCGGAAGATGATCTTCCTGACCTACGGCGTCTCCGGCGCGGTGCTCGCGCTGTCGGCGCTGCTGTTCAGCATGGACGTGCTGACCGCGACGACCCAGACGGTCCTCTGGTGCGTCTCGTTCTTCTTCGCCTCCGCCGGCGCCTCGAGCGCCTACCTCACGGTCAGCGAGATCTTCCCGCTGGAGCTGCGCAGCCAGGCGATCTCGTACTTCTTCACCCTGGGCCAGATCGCCGGCGCCGTCGCGCCGACCCTCTACGGCGTGCTGATCGGCGACGGCAGCGACCGCGGCCCGCTCACCGTCGGCTACTTCGTCGGCGCGGCGGTGATGATCGTCGGCGGAGTCGTCGCCCTGATCTTCGGCGTCGACGCCGAGCGCCGCAGCCTCGAGAGCATCACCGAGCCCCTCTCCACGGTCCGCGACTGACCCCCTCCTCCCGCGAGATGCCACTTGTGCACGCTTTCCGCGGCGTGTCGCGTGCACAAGTGGCATCTCGCGGCGGGGAGCGGGGGAGGCGCGTACGCTGAGGGGACACCCCCGGACGCTTCGGCTACCGGGCGCGAGGCCCCTTCTCCGGAAGGGGCCTCAGCTCTTTCCGCCCCACGCGGCAGGGCGGTGGAGGACGCCGCGGTCGTCGTGAAGCACCTCCGGGAACCGGCTCCGCTCGAGCGCACCACGGCGGATCTTGCGGATGTGCGCGGGAGCCACCGAGAGCAGCGAGGCCGAGGGCCTCTCCGTGGGCGAGATCAAGCCGATCTCCCCGCCTGCCTCGTCGCGCACCATTCGGAAGGCCTCGGTGAAGTCCGAGTCGTTCGAGAGCAGGAAGAACGTTTCCGCCTCGCCCCGGAACGCGTCGACGAGCATGTGGGCGGCCAGGTTGACGTCGGACCCCTTCTCCTCTGTCTTGCGCACTCCGACCGTCACGAGCCGGCCGCCGTCGTCGAGCCGCGCAGGATGGACCGGCATGATCCGACGATCGATCCGGAACGTCCCCTCGTGGACGGTGATCCGCGGAGAAGTCCGCAGCGCGCGCACATACGTCTGCTGTCGGACCGGCGCCTGCGGGTCGGTCCCGAGCGTCGCCCGGATCATTGCCGTGAAGTACCGGACCCGGACCACGTCGAAGGTCGGCAGAAGGAGATCGCACAGGCGTGCGAGGTCGAGCCACTTGAGCGTCGGCTCCGACTGGAGGACTCTCCGGTAGAGGTTGAACCCGTCGACGTAGACGGAGGCCGTCGGTCGCGCTTCGTCCGTCGCGACGCCGGGTGAACGGAGGACGATCATCGCGGGAGGCTACCGACCGATCCACGCTCCCCGTCGACTCCCCGTCGCCGAACGTCGGGTGTGCTCAGGCCCCGTCCCCTCCCGCGAGATGCCACTTGTGCACGCTTCTCACGGCGTGTCGCGCGCACAAGTGGCATCTCGCGGCGGGGAGGGGCGGGGAGCGGGTCAGCCGACGTGGACGCCCGGGCGGCGCTCGCGGCGGGGCTCGGCGCGGCGGAGGACCTCGCGGGTGACGGGGGCGACCTCGCCGGTGCCGGTGATCAGGAAGCGGAACATGTTGGAGAGCGGGCCGCCCTCGGTCCACTCGAAGTAGACGTCCGGGACGACGCCGGTCAGGGCGCGGATCTCGAGCAGCACGGTGGCGATCGTGTTCGGGATGTTGCCGCTGGTCACCGTGAGCACGCGGAAGCCGTGGCAGACGCGCCCCTGCACCACGAGGTCCTCCTCGAAGTCGGACGAGTCGGTGGTGTGCACCTCGAGGAAGAGGACCGGGCCGCGCATCGGCAGGTTGCTGTCGCGCTGCTCCTCGGCCAGCTTGTCGCGGTACTCGCGCTCGGAGCCGTCGTCGGGCTCGTTCGCGAGGACGCGGATCACGCCGTAGTCGTCGGCGTCGGTGCTGAGGAAGTCGAGCGCCTGCGCGTCGAAGGTCACCGAGGTCGCCCGCAGCTGGAACGAGCGCTGCACCCGCGAGATCAGCGACACCACGAGGATCCCGAGGATGAACAGGCTCGCGATCCGCACGCCGTCCGGCCGCTCGACCACGTTCACGACCGTCGTGTAGACGAAGACGAGCGCGATCACCGCGAAGCCGACAGCCCGCTTGCGCTGCTTCTTGCGCTTGGCCGAGAGGAACACGGCGACGGAGGCGGACGTGATCAGCACCAGCACCCCGGTCGCGTACGCGCCGCCCTGGGCGTCGACGTCGGCCCGGAAGAGGATCGTGATCAGGAACGCGACGGCCGTGAAGACCAGCACCAGCGGGCGCACCGCCGCGGCCCACTGTGGCGCCATCCCGTAGCGCGGGAGGTAGCGCGGCACGATGTTGAGCAGCCCGGCCATCGCCGAGGCGCCCGCGAACCAGAGGATGCAGATCGTGCTGACGTCGTAGGCGGTGCCGAAGGCGTCGCCGAGGTACTCGTGCGCGAGGTAGGCGAGCGCGCGACCGTTGGCCTGCCCGCCCGGCTGGAACTCGGCCTGCGGGATCAGCAGCGTCGTCACGAAGCTCGAGGTGATCAGGAACGCCGACATCGTCACGGCGGCGGTGATCAGCAGCCGCTTCGCCCCGCGGATCCGTCCGAGCGGGGCCGCGTCGGTGTCGCTCGCGTCGCCGCGGATCTGCGGCATCACCGCCACGCCGGTCTCGAAGCCGGACAGCCCGAGCGCCAGCTTCGGGAACACGATCAGCGCGATGCCGACCATGATCAGCGGATTCCCGTGCTGCGTCGTCAGCGCCGACCACCAGTTCCCGATCACGACCGGGTTCTCGGCGACGTGCGCGATCGCGACGACGATGACGACCGCGTTCAGCGCGAGGAACACCGCGACCAGCACGACCGCGATCGAGATCGCCTCCTTGAAGCCGCGGAGGAAGACGATCCCGAGCAGCGCGACCAGCCCCAGCGTCAGCGGCACCTCCGCGCCGTGGAACCAGGCCGGCGCGAACGGGTTCTCGACCGCGTGCGCGGTGGCGTCGGCCGCCGACAGGGTGATGGTGATCATGAAGTCCGTCGCCGCGAAGCCGAGCAGCACCAGCACGAAGAGCTTGCCGCCCCACCACGGCAGCAGCCGCTCCAGCATCGCGATCGAGCCCTCGCCGCGGAAGCTCTCGCGGGCGACGCGGCGGTAGACCGGCAGCGCGCCGAACAGGGTCAGCAGCACCAGGACGATGGTCGCCAGCGGCGAGACCAGGCCGGCCGCGAGCGCCGCGATCGCGGGCTGGTAGCCGAGGGTGGAGAAGTAGTCGACGCCGGTCAGGCACATCACGCGCCACCAGGAGTGCGTCTTCTCGGTGGTGGAGTGCGGCCCGGGGTGCGCGCCGGAGTCGCTCCGCAGCCCCTCGAGCAGCCACGCCTTCACTCCGCCGCGGCGCGCGGAGGAGGGCGCAGAGGAGAGGGGCGAGGGTTCGAGGGCGTCGGCGTCGCCGCGGACGAGAGAGGAGGTCACTGGACGTGTCTACTCGGCGGAGGCGGCTCCGGAGCCGAGAACGCCCGGATCCATACGGTTCCCTAACGGGCAGTTCGCGGGCGGACGGCCCGACGGAAGCGGGTCACCGCCGCGACGCGTGCACAGATAAGGCTGGATGGCCGGATCAGCCCGAGAACGAGGCGATCGCGGCCATCCAGCCTTGGTTGTGCGCGGGGTGGGAGGACTACTCCTCGACGACGATCGTCGTGATGACCGGGTTGCGGCGGTGACGGCGGGTCAGCCAGCGGCCGAGGGTGCGCGTGATCAGCTTCTCGATCGCGTCGCGGTCGGTGGGCTGGCCGGCGGCCTGCAGCACCGCGTCGTCGATCGCCTTGCTGGCGTTCTCCTTCCAGCTCGGCTCCTCGACGAAACCGCGGGTGAAGAACTCGACCGGCTCGCCGAGCGTGCCGCGGTCCAGGTCGACGATGGCGAGCACCGTGATGGTGCCCTCCTCGGCGAGGACGCGGCGGTCGATCATCGCGTCCTCGGTCGCGACGCCGATCGTGGTGCCGTCGACGAAGACGAGGTCGGCCGGGATGCGGCCGCTCATCCGCGAGCGCCCCTTGACGAGGTCGATCGAGACGCCGTCCTCGACGACGAAGACGTTCTTCTCGTCGATGCCGGTGCGCGTCGCGATCGCGGCGTTCGCCGTGAGGTGGCGCCACTCGCCGTGCACCGGCAGGACCGCGGTCGGGCGGAGGATGTTGTAGCAGTAGGCGAGCTCGCCGGCGCTGGCGTGGCCCGAGACGTGCACCTTGGCGTTGCCCTTGTGCACGACCGTCGCGCCCCAGCGGGTGAAGGCGTTGATGATCCGGTAGATCGCGTTCTCATTGCCGGGGATCAGCGAGCTGGCGAGCAGCACGGTGTCGCCGGGGCCGATGTCGATGATGTGGTCCTTGTTGGCCATGCGCGAGAGCGCCGCCATCGGCTCGCCCTGCGAACCGGTGCAGATCATCACGATCTGGGTCGCGGGCAGCTTCTCGAGCACCTTCATGTCGACGACGAGGCCGGCCGGGATCTTGAGGTAGCCGAGCTCGGCGGCGATGCCCATGTTGCGGACCATCGAGCGGCCGACGAAGGCGACCTTCCGGCCGTGCTTCTGCGCGGCGTCGAGCACCTGCTGGATGCGATGCACGTGGCTGGCGAAGCTCGAGACGACGATGCGGCGCGGGGCGGTGCGGAAGACCTGGTCGATCGCGGGGGCGAGGTCGCCCTCTGAGATCGCGAAGCCGGGGACGTCGGCGTTGGTGGAGTCGACCAGGAAGAGGTCGACGCCCTCGTCGCCGAGGCGCGCGAAGCCGGGGAGGTCGGTGGTGCGCCCGTCGAGCGGGAACTGGTCCATCTTGAAGTCGCCCGTGTGCAGCACGAGACCGGCCTCGGTGCGGATGGCGACCGCGAGGCCGTCGGGGATGGAGTGGTTGACCGCGAGGAACTCGAGGTCGAAGACGCCGGCGTCGATCCGGTCGCCCTCCTTCACCGGGCGGGTGCGCGGGGTGATGCGGTGCTCGGTGAGCTTCGCGGTGATCAGCGCGAGGGTGAAGGTCGACGCGATGATCGGGATGTCCCCGCGCTCCTTGAGGAGATACGGCACGCCGCCGATGTGGTCCTCGTGGCCGTGGGTGAGGACGATCGCCTCGATGTCCTTCAGGCGCGAGCGGATCGCGGCGAAGTCGGGGAGGATCACGTCGATGCCGGGCTGGTTCTCCTCGGGGAAGAGCACGCCGCAGTCGACGATGAGCAGCTTGCCCTTGTGCTCGAAGACGGTCATGTTGCGACCGATCTCGCCCAGGCCGCCGAGCGGGGTGATGCGCATGCCGCCCTTCTCCAGCGGCTTGGGGGCGGGGAGCTCGAGGTGGTGGCGCGCGGGCTTGGCGGTTCTGGCGTTTCGCATGGGTGCTTTCCGGTGGGGGACGTGGCGTCGTGCTGGTGCGCGCGGCCCCCGCTTCGTGCGGAGCGCCTCGGCGCAGGTGGTCTGTGTGGTCGCAGGCGCCGGGTGGTTCCGGTGCTCTGCACGGCCTCGTCCGCGGCCACCCGGGTCGTGCTCCGCGCCGCATCGTGCGGCACCGGGAGCGGTGAGGGTGGGGGCGCGGGTCGCGGTGAGGAGGTGGATCCGGAGTGCTCGGATCGCTGCAGAGACCGCGGCGGCCGCGTCCAGCATGACAGCATCCGCCGGAAGTTGCCCGCACTGCGCCGGATCCGCACTGGGCCCTGGCACGACGGAGCCCCCTCGCCGTCGCCGGTCGAGGGGGCTCAGCGCCCTCCGCGAGATGCCACTTGTGCACGCGACACGCCGTGGAAGGCGTGCACAAGTGGCATCTCGCGGGAGGGGTCAGCGCAGGGAGTCGAGCACGGCCTCCAGCTCGTCGACGGCGGAGTCGATCTCGGCGGCGGTGACGACGAGGGGCGGGGCGAGGCGGATCGTCGAGCCGTGGGTGTCCTTGGCGAGGACGCCGCGGGCCATCAGGGCCTCGCAGACGGCGCGGCCGGAGGCGAGGGCGGGGTCGATGTCGATGCCGGCCCAGAGTCCGGCGCCGCGGACGGCGACGACACCGCGGCCGATCAGCGCGGTGAGGCGGGCGTGCAGCTGGGCGCCGCGCTCGCGGGCCAGCGCCTGGTACTCGCCGGTGGCGAGCAGCTCGACGACCGCGAGGCCGACGGCGGCGGCGAGCGGGTTGCCGCCGAAGGTCGAGCCGTGCTGGCCGGGCTGGAGCACGCCGAGCACGTCGGCGTTCGCGACGACCGCCGACACCGGCACGATGCCGCCGCCGAGCGCCTTGCCCAGCAGATAGACGTCCGGGACCACGTCGACGAGGTCGCAGGCGAAGGTCGCGCCGGTGCGGCCGAGGCCGGACTGGATCTCGTCGGCGATGAAGAGGACGTTGTGCCGCGCGGTGATCTCGCGCACGGCGGGGAGATAGTCGGCCGGCGGGACGACGATGCCCGCCTCGCCCTGGATCGGCTCGATCAGCACGGCGACGGTGTCCTCGTCGATCGCGGCCTCGAGGGCCGCCGCGTCGCCGAACGGCACCGTCCGGAAGCCGGGCGTGAACGGCGCGAAGCCGTCGCGCGCCTCCGCGTCGTCGCTGAAGGAGATGATCGTCGTGGTGCGGCCGTGGAAGTTGCCGGCCGCGACGATGATGTTCGCGCGTCCCGGAGCGACGCCCTTCACCCGGTAGCCCCAGGCGCGGGCGACCTTGATGCCGGACTCGACCGCCTCCGCACCCGTGTTCATCGGGAGGACCATGTCCTTGCCGGCGAGCGCGGCGAGCGCCGTCACGAACGGGCCGAGCTTGTCGTTGTGGAAGGCGCGGCTGGTGAGGGTGACCCGGGAGAGCTGCGCGCGCGCGGCGTCCAGCAGCACCGGGTGCGAGTGGCCGAAGTTGACGGCGGAGTACGCCGCCAGGCAGTCGAGGTAGCGGCGGCCCTCGACGTCGGTGATCCAGGCGCCCTCGCCGGTCGCGGCGACGACGGGCAGCGGGTGGTAGTTGTGCGCGGCGTGCGCCTCCTCCGCGGCGATCAGCTCGGCGGAACGGTCGGTCTCGGTGATGCTCATGTCGTGCCTCCTGAGGACGATCGACTCCTCAGAAGTTGTCGTACTCGAGCGGTGAGTACGACAACTTTTGGAGAGTGGGTGAGGGAGAAGGGGAGGGTCAGCGCCGCAGCTCGAGGGTGCAGCACTTCACGCCGCCGCCGCCGAGCAGCAGCTCGGACAGGTCGACGCCGATCGGGTTGTAGCCGCGCTCGCGCAGCTGGCGCTCGAAGCCGGCCGCCCGCGAGGCGATGACGACGTTGAGGCCGTCGGAGAAGGAGTTGAGCCCGAGCACGGACGCGTCCTCCTCCGAGACGAGGATCGCGTCGGGGTAGAGCTCGCGGAGGACGCGGTTGCCCTCCTCGCTGAACGCGCTCGGCAGGTAGGCGATGTTGGTGTCGTCGAGCACGGCGATCGCGGTGTCGAGGTGGTAGAACGACGGGTTCACCAGCTCGAGGGTGACGACCTCGCGGCCGAAGATCCGGGCGACCTCGGCGTGCGAGTCGGAGGCGGAGCGGAAGCCGGTGCCGGCGAGGATCCGCTCGCCGACGAGGAGGAAGTCGCCCTCGCCCTCGTTGACCTCCTCGGGCATGCGCACGTCGAAGCCGGCGCCGCGGAACCAGTCCATGTAGGCGGGGCCCTCGGGCTGGCGCTCGGGGTAGGTGAAGGAGGCGCCGTAGGCGATGCCGTCGATCACGAAGCCACCGTTCGCGGCGTAGACCATGTCGGGCAGGCCGGCCTCGGGCTCGATCAGCTGCACGTCGAAGCCGAGCTCGACGTAGGTGTCGTACAGCGTCTGCCACTGGCGCACGGCGAGCGCGGTGTCGGTCGGGACCTGCGGGTCCATCCACGGGTTGATGCGGTAGACGACGGTGAAGTGCTCGGGGCGGCACATCAGGATCGCCTTCGCGACGGGGATGCGGGTCGGGGCGGTGGCGAGCACGGCGGTATCGGTCATTCGAGTCCTCCTGCGAAAGGATGCGGATGAGCGGACCGGGTCCAGTGGCTCCGTCCCCGCGAGGCGGGTGGAGCACGCTCGCAGCCAGTCTCGCACGCGCGGATCCTGCGATTTCCGCCAGGAGACGCACGGAATCGCTCACTATCGCGGTCTCGCGCGCAGGATCGCGGCACTGCGGCGAGGACGCCTCCGAAGGGATGGACCGTCCGTCCGTGGCGCCGGCCGCGACGCACGGGGAGGGCGGGAGTCCTTCGACCACTCCCACGGACGTCGGATCTCCGTGGAAGAGACGCCCGCCCCCTGCTGGTCGAAGTCGCCGCGGCCCGGAGCCCGAGGTTCGCGCTGAGCGCCCTCCGGGTGCGGCCGTTAGCATTCGAGCATCGTGTCCGCCGCGGCCCGCCGCGCTCAACGGAAAGCCTCACCGTGACTCCTCGACGCCGCCGTCCGCCCGTGCCCGTCCTGGCGACCCGGTGACCTCCGGCACCGCGCCCCGCGCCCTCCTCCTCGGGATCGAGACCGGCGGCACCAAGGTCGTCGCCGCGGTCGCCGCGCGCGAGGACCCCGAGCGGATCCTCGCCACCACGACCCTGCCCACCCGCGGCCCCGCCGAGACCCTCGGCGACCTGGCCGCGTTCGCCCGCGATCACGGCGTCGAGGGGACGGTCGCCGCGATCGGCGTCGCCTCGTTCGGCCCGCTCGACATCGACCCCGCCTCCCCCGGCTACGGCCGACTCACCTCCACGCCCAAGCTCGGCTGGGAGGGCACCGACGTGCTGTCCCCGCTCGAGGCGGCGGCTCCCGGCGCGCGGACCGCGCTGGTGACCGACGTCAACGGCTCGGCCCTCGGCGAGGCGCGCTGGGGCGCCGGGCAGGGCGAGCCCGACTTCGTCTACCTCACCGTCGGCACCGGGGTCGGCGGCGGCCTCGTCGCGGGCGGCCATCTCCTCGCCGGCAGCGGCTGGCCCGAGGTGGCGCACGTGCTGCCCCGCCGGCACCCGGAGGACCGCTTCGAGGGCACCTGCCCGTTCCACGGCGACTGCCTCGAGGGGCTCGTCGCCGGCCCGGCGATCTCGGCGCGCTGGGGTGTGGACGGCTCGAGCCTCGGTGCGGAGGACGCGGCCGCGAACCTGCGCTTCAGCTCCTACTACCTCGCCCAGCTCGTGACGACGCTTGCCTACGTCGCGGGCGTCCGGCTCGCCATCGTCGGCGGCGGCGTCGCCAAGACGCCCGGCCTGCTCGCCGCCACCGAGGCCGAGGTGGAGCGCCTGATGGGCGCCCCCGGTGCGAACGGCACCGGCGCCGCCCACCTCCGCCTGGTCCCCCCGGCCCTCGGCGACGAGGCCGGCGTCCGCGGCGCCCTCTCCCTCGCGGAGTCCCTGCTCTGACCCCTCCCTGCTCCCCTCCGCGAGATGCCACTTGGGTACGCGACACGCCGACGAAGGCGTACCCAAGTGGCATCTCGCGGGAAGTGCGGAGGGGCTACAGGGCGTCGAGGTCGCGGAGGGCCGCCAGCGCACGGTCGAGGCGGGCGGGCTCGGGCTCGTCCCACCACTTCGGGCCGCGCTCGCCGAGGCCGTGCTTGGCCAGGCCGGTCCGCGTGCGGGCGGCGGCGACCGCGGCGTCGTCGCCGGCCTTCTTCGCCGTGCGCACGCCGGAGCGGCCGCGGCCGAGGTGCGACTTCAGCGCCGCGACGACGTCCTTGGGGAGGCTGGGGTCGGTCCGGCGCCAGCGGCGTCCGTCGACGACCAGCCAGCGCCCGTCGTCGGTGGGTCCGTCGGCGAGGGGCCCGTCATCGGAGCGCCCGTCAGCGGAGCGCCCGTCAGCGGCAGGCCCGTCAGCGGCAGGCCCGTCAGCGGCGGGTCCGTCGGCGCCAGGCTGATCGGTGCTCACGACGCGGCGTGCGCCAGAGCCGCGTAGGCGCGCTCGGGGCCGGTCGTCCCGGTGAGCGCCGCGGACAGCTCGTCCAGCCGCTCCCGCGCCGCGCCGTCCAGCGCGAGCATCCGCCGGGCCGCGTCCGCCAGCTCGGGCACCCCGGCCGCGTTCGGATCGAGCACCTCCGCGACCCCCGCGTCCTCCAGCGCCGCGGCCCCCGCGAACTGGTCCGTCGAGAACGGCAGCACGACCAGCGGCACCCCGGCCGACATCGACTCCGTCACGCTGTTGTTGCCGCCGTGCGTGACCGCCAGCGCGGCCCGGCCGAGCAGCGTCACCTGCGGCAGGAAGCCGCGGACCAGCCAGCCGGCGGGCACGTCGCCCAGGGCCGACGGATCGGTCGCGCCCGAGGCCAGCGCGACGCGCACCGGCCGCCCGTCGACGGAGACGCCGGCCAGCGCCGCGACGACCCGCGCGAGCACGTCGTCGCGCACCGAGAGGAAGCTGCCGAAGCTCACGTAGACGACCGGGTCGTCCGAGGCGGCCAGCCACTCCTCCACCTCGGCGTCGCGCGGCTCGCCGCGGACGGCCGAGCCGAGGAAGGCGTGCGGCGGGAGCTGCGCCGTCCGCGCCGCGTCGTGCAGCTCTCCGGGGTAGTTCAGCAGCAGCACGTCGCCGCTCTCGGCGAAGGCGTCGAGGCTGAGCGGCGCGGCCGGGTCGAGCGCGGTGAGCGCGGCGTTCCACTCCGCCGTGAAGGAGTCGCGGACCCGCTCGCAGAGCGCCCGCAGCCGCGCCAGGTCCTCGGCCGGCGGCTCGAAGGCGTCGGGCCAGACCGGCGGGAAGCCGTAGACCTCGCCCGGCACCGTCAGCGCGCTCGGGTGCCCGAGCACCACGTCGCCGTAGGGCACGCCGAGCGCCCGCAGCGCGACCCGCGCGGTGAAGGCGAGGTGGTCGACGACGATCGCGTCGGGCCGGACCTCGTCCAGGATCTCGCGCAGCCGCGCGGCGACGCCCGCCGGGTCCCAGAGCAGGTCGGTCAGCCGCTCGCCGGCCTGGTACTCGAGCGTCGGCACCATCCCGCGACGGGTCGCGTCGAAGAAGCCGCGGAGCGAGTCGCCCTCGTCGGGCGCCTGCTCCTCCGCCCGGATCGTGCCCGGGTTGGAGCCGCGGCCGAGCCGGAGCGGGACGTGCTCGAAGCCGAAGCCGTCGACGATGGAGCGCGTCGCGTCGCCGGTCGCGACCACGACGCGCTCCCCGGCCGCGCGCCAGGCGGTGCCGAGGGTCGCCAGCGGCAGCAGGTGCGAGGCGTAGTCGGGGCTGACGATCAGCAGGGTCACGAGGCGCCCAGCACGAGGTCCGAGCCGAGCGGGCGCTCCTGCTCCGCGGTCGCCCGCGCGTAGACGGCGGAGAGCGCGTGCGCCATCGCCTCGATCGTGTAGCGCTCGCGCACCATGGCGCGGCCGCGCTCGGCGGAGTACTCGGCGAGCGGACCGGCGGCGAGGTCGAGCGCGAGGCAGGCGGCGACGGCGAGCGCCTCCTGATCGGAGGTGTCGACGAGGAAGCCGGTCACGCCCTCCTCCACGTAGGTCGCCGGGCCGCCCGTGGCCGGAGCGACCACCGGCAGCCCCGCGGCGAGCGCCTCGAGCAGGGCGATGCCGAACTCCTCCTTGACGCTCGCGCAGACGTAGGCGCCGCCGGCGGCGGCGAGCCCGGGGCGGCCGTGACGCACGGCGCCCAGCCAGCGCGCGACGGTCCCGTTGGGGCGGTGCCCGGCGAGCAGCAGACCGCCCGCTGAGCCGGGTCGGGTGGCGACGGCGCGGATCCGGTCGAGCTGCTCCGTCTCGTCGGGGGTCGGCGCGTCGAGGTCGCCGCCGACGAGGAGGAGGTTCGCGCGGTCGCGCAGCGGCGAGCCGGCCCAGGCCTCGGCCAGCGTCGCCATCCCCTTCACCCGGTGCAGCCGCCCGACGCTGAGCAGCAGCGGCAGCCCGCGGCGCTCGGCCGGCAGCTCGGCGAGGAGCGCGTCGAGGGCGGAGAGGTCGTCGCTGGCGTCGAGAGCGACCGGCTCGCCGGCGGCGGCATCGCGCGCCGCCTCCTCGCCGCGCTCGACCAGGCGCACGTCGATCCCCTCGGGGACGATCGTGTGCCGCTCGGGGTGCGCGGTGATGTCGATGCCGAGCATGTCGCGCATCGTCTCGGCGAGCTCGGCACGCGGGAAGAGCACGGTGTGGGCGGCGTCGGCGGCGAGCCGCTGCACCAGGCGCACGCGGAACCAGAAGTGCTCGACGGCGTCGCGGTCGCCGAAGTCGGCGCGCGAGAGCGTGCCCGCCTCGTCGAGTCCGGCGATCAGGGCGTGCGGGTCGGGTGCGACGGTGAAGACGACGGGGATCTCCAGCTCGCGCGCGACGGCCGCCGCGGCGAGCGAGCCGACGTCGGCCATCCGCAGGTGCACGACGTCGACGCGGCCGGCCGCGCGGAGGTAGCGGCGGATCCCGCGCTCGGCGGCGATGCGCCGCGGCCAGGCGAGCGGCATCGGCACGGCGGCCCCCACGAACGGCACGGGCGCGAAGCCGTGGCCCGCGGCCGGCAGCTCGGCGAGCGCGCGCTCGGCCTCGGCCCAGGTGCCGCGGGAGAGGGTGAGGACGCGCTCGATGCAGTCCTCCTCCGTCAGCGCGTCGCCGAGGCGGACGAGGAGGGTGGCGATGCCGCCGTTGTCGCCCGCGCCGACGCGGGTGAGCGTCCCGTCGATGTCGGCGTGCACGAAGAGCTGCGCGACGGTGGGGCCGGCGTCGGCGACGGGAGCGATGGCGCGGTCGGCGAGGGCGACGCGCGCGACGGGACCGAGCGGCTCCGGCATCTCGCCGAGGCGAGCGAGCATCAGCGCGGCGTCGTCGGAGGGCCGCTCGCCGAGCGCGTCGGCGGCCGCGGCGCGCGCCTCGAACACCTCGCCCTCGTCGGCGGCGGTGTGCAGGAGGGTCCGCTCGGCGATCGCGCCGGGGACCAGGCCGATCGTCTCGACGTAGCGCGCGCGGACGTCGCGGTCGCGCTCGCCGATCAGCGCGCCCTCGAGCGCGAGCGCGACGAGGTCGGGGGTGGAGGACGCCCAGAGCAGCAGGGTGCGCTGCGCGAGCATGCCGGCGAAGCCGCCGTCGCGGACCATGCGCAGCAGCGGGCCGACCGCGGCCGGCCGGGGCAGGCGTCCGCCGAACGCCCAGGCGGCGTGCTCGCGGATGAAGGCGCGCTCGTCGGCGAGCAGCCGCAGCAGCGCGAGGTCGGCCTCCTCGTCGAAGACCTGCGCGAGCGAGTGCACCGCGGCGATGGCGGTGAGCTGGTCGGCGGGGTCGAGGGCCGCGCGGGTCAGCAGGCGGACCGCGCGTCCACCCCCGTCGCTCACGGCGGCGATCGTCAGGGCGTCGGCCGCCCGGATCGCCTCGAGGAGGGTGGGCGCTGCGCGCACGGCGTCGAGAACGGTCTGCGTGGCCACGGGATCACCTGGTCTGGTCGGAGCGGAGGAGGGCGCGCCTCGGAGACGGCCCCCACGAGCATGCCGCTCCCGACGCTGGGAAATCACTACTTGCGCCGAAACTCCCCCCGCGCTAGCTCCTCCTGTCAAGGGGGTACCACCCGCGACTTCGCTTTCCGCGAGATGCCCCTTGTGCACGCGACACGCCGTGAGAAGTGTGCACAAGTGGCATCTCGCGGCGGGGGATCAGGGCGCGAGCCACTCCAGGAGTCGCGGGAGGGGCCACGTGGTGACGATGCGGGCGGGCGGGACGCCGAGGCGCTCGGCGCGCTCGGCGCCGTAGTCGAGGAGGCCGAGCTGGCCGGGGGCGTGCGCGTCGCTGTCAATCGAGAAGAGGCAGCCGGCCTCGAGGGCCAGGGCGATCAGCTCGTCCGGCGGGTCCTCCCGCTCGGGGCGGGAGTTGATCTCGACCGCGGTTCCGTGCTCGGCGCAGGCCCGGAAGACGGCGCCGGCGTCGAAGGTCGACGGCGGCCGGGTGCCGCGCTCCCCCGTGACGAGCCGCCCGGTGACGTGCCCGAGGACCCGGGTCCGCGGATGCGCGGCCGCCGCGACCAAGCGCGCCGTCATCTCCCGGCTCGGCATCCGCAGCTTCGAGTGCGCGCTCGCGACGACCACGTCGAGCCGCGCGAGCATCTCCTCCGACTGGTCGAGCGCGCCGTCCTCCAGCACGTCGACCTCGATCCCGCTCAGGAGCCGCAGCGACCCGGTGTCCAGACCGGCCAGGTGCTCCAGCTGCTCGGCGAGCCGCTCGGCGCTCAGCCCGTGCGCGACCCGCAGCCGCGGCGAGTGATCGGTCAGCGCGAGGTACTCGTGCCCGAGCGCGCGGGCCGCGTCGGCCATCGCCGCGATCGGCGTCGCTCCGTCCGACCACTCGCTGTGGCTGTGCAGGTCGCCGCGGAGGAGGCTCCGCAGCGCGCTCTCCGGCAGGGACGCGGTGCCGCGCAGTTCGGCGAGGTAGTCCGGCACCCGCCCCTCGAGCGCCTGGCGGATGACGGTGAAGGTCGTGTCGCCGATCCCCGGCGCCGCCCGGACCAGCGCGAGGTCGGCCCGCTCCCCCTCGGCCATGCTCTCGAGCACGGCGAGCGCCTTCCGGAACGCCTTCGCGCGGTACTTCGACGCCCGCTCCTGCTCGAGCAGGGCGGCGATCTCCTGCAGTGCCGCGAGCGGATCCATGCTCCCGGTCTAGCAGACGGACCGCGTCTCCTGAGTGATCGCCGAGCACCCTTGCCCGCGCCTCGAGACGCGATATATCGTGACTTCCATCGACTCGCGCTATATCGCGAGTCGTCCCGGCATCACCAGCAGCAGGATCGCCCCACGAGGGCGCAGGAGGAGGAGCACCATGTCGCTCGAGAAATGGCTCGTGCAGGCGGGCGAGACGAAGGTCATCGACCTCGACGTCGTCCGCGCGATCAAGATCGCCCTGGTCGGCGGTCAGATCGACGTCATCGGGCACGACGAGCCCACCGCCCGCGTCGAGGTGCACAGCGTCTCCGGCCGCCCGCTCAAGGTCTCGATGGACGGCGACCGCCTCGAGGTCGACCACATCCAGCTCCGCTGGGACACCGTCGTCGACGTCGCCAAGGGCCTCGGCCGCAAGGGCGACCGCGCCGACATCAGCCTGCTCGTCCCCCGCGGCGTCGCGCTGAAGTTCGACACCGTCTCGGCCGACGGCCTCGTCTCGGGTCTGCACTCGGACGCCCGCGTCTCCACGGTCGGCGGCGACATCGTCATCGACGGCCTGCGCGGCGACATCGAGGCGAACACCGTCCACGGCGAGCTCTCGGTCCGCAACCACACCGGCCGGGTCACCGCGCACACCGTCTCCGGCGACGTCACCACCGCCGGCGCGCTCACGCGCTTCTCCGTCGACGGCGTCTCGGGCAGCGTCTTCGTCGACGCCGAGGACGCACCGGACGAGATCCAGTGCAACACCGTCAGCGGCGACCTCACCATCCGGATCGACGAGGGCCTCGGCGCCCGCTACCGGATCAACACCGCGACCGGCACGCTTCAGCTCGACGGCGAGGTGGTCAAGGGCACCTTCGGCCGCGGCTACACCGCGACCACCGGCTCGCTCGACTCGAAGTGGGTCGACGTCACCGCCAACTCGGTGACCGGCGCCGTCACCGTCGTCCGCCGCTCCCCCGCCGCTCCCGCCGCGCAGCGCCTCACCGACGCGAGCGCGCTGTGAGCCCCGTCTTCGCGCACGGTCGCCTGCGCCTCTACCTGCTCAACCTCCTCGCGGAGTCGCCCAAGCACGGCTACGAGCTGATCCAGGCGCTCAGCGAGCGCTTCGGCGGCACCTACGCCCCGAGCGCCGGCACGGTCTACCCGCGCCTGGCGAAGCTCGAGGAGGAGGGTCTGGTCACCAAGGAGGCCGACGGCCGCAAGACCGTCTACTCCATCACCGACGCCGGCCGCGACGAGCTGGCGAACCGTGCGACCGACCTCGGCGACATCGAGGAGGAGCTGACCGACTCCGTCCGCCGCCTGGCCGACGAGGTGCGCCTCGGCGTCGCGGAGGCGATGAAGAGCCTGCGCGCGGATCTGGCGAGCGCCGCCCGCGACTCGCGCCCGTCGCGCGGCGGGCCGGAGCACTCGGCCGAGACGCCCGCCCCGGCGGAGTCGACGCAGGAGTCGTCGGAGTCGACCGCGGGCGAGCGCCCGCAGGACGCCCCGCCCATGGAGCCCCCGGCCGGCACCGCCCCGGTTCACGCGCGCACCGCCTCCCGGCTCGCCCTGCGCGACGCCGAGGTGCTGCTCACCGAGTTCCGCGACGAGCTGCGCGCCGAGCTGCGCACGGCCGCCGCGCACGGCTCCGTGAGCGCGGCGAGCACGGACGCCCTGCGCAGCGCGCTCGACCAGGCGCGCGCGGCCGTCCGCTCCACGCTGAGCTGACGCCCACCGCACCACCGCACCACCGCTGACGGCGGGGATCCCTCGGGGGTCCCCGCCGTTCGGCTGTCCGCCCGCCGCCGCGCTGGACGACGAAGGACTCGTGGTCCCGGCCCGGTCCGTCGGGATCGGCCGGTTCCGACGTGCCGGAGTGGTTTCCACGTGCCGGAGACGCGCCGACCGACCGGGACCGGAGGTTCGGCTCGCGTCATCGGTTCAGGCTCGCGGAATCGGACGATTCCGACGTGCCGAAGCGGTTTCCACGTGCCGGAGACGCGCCGACCGACCGGGACCGGAGGTTCGGCTCGCTCGATCGACTCGGGCTCGGGGAATCCGCCGGTTCTGACGTGCCGTACTGGTTCTCGCGTGCCGGAGGTGGCCGAGGTGAAACTTCGGCTCGCGGATCCGGCTCGGGCTCGCGGAACCGGGCGGTTCCGGCGTGCCCAAGCGGTTCTCGCGTGCCGGAGGAGGCGGGTGGCCGATGTTCGGCTCCCAGTTCCGGCCCGGCCACGCGGAATCGGACGGTTTCCACGTGCCGGAGCAGATTCCGCGCGCCGGAGGTGGCCCGGGTGCAAATCCGGCTCGCGGTTCAGGCCCGGGCTCGCGAGATCGCACGGTTTCGACGTGCCAGAGCTGTTCTCGCGTGCCGGAGGTGGCCGGGACGGATGTTCGGCTCGTGATTCAGGGTCGGGCTCGCGAAGTCTTCCCCAACTGGCGGAATCGGGCGATTTCGGCGTGCGGGGGAGGTTCTCACGCGCCGAGGATGGGCGGACTGCCCAGGACCGCAGGTTCTGCTCGCGAAGTCGGCCTCGGCTCGCGGAACTGAACGGTTTCGACGTGCCGGACGGATTTTTGCGTGCCGGAGGCAGCCGGGGCGAATCCTCGACTCGTGGTTCCGGCCTGGGCTCGCGGAATCGAACGGTTTCAGCGTGCCGGACTGCCTTCCGCGCGCCGGAGGTGGTCGGGGCGGATGCTCGACTCGTGGTTTCGGCCTCGGCCCGCGGAATCGAACGGTTTCAGCGTGCCGGACTGTCTTCCGCGTGCCGGAGGCGCCCAGGGCGGATGCTCGACTCGTGGTTTCGGCCTGGGCCCGCGGAATAGGACGGTTTCAGCGTGCCGGAGCGGCTTCCGCGTGCCGGAGGCGCCCAGGGCGGATGCTCGACTCGTGGTTTCGGCCTGGGCCCGCGGAATAGGACGGTTTCAGCGTGCCGGAGCGGCTTCCGCGTGCCGGAGGCGCCCAGGGCGGATGCTCGACTCGTGGTTTCGGCCTGGGCCCGCGGAATAGGACGGTTTCAGCGTGCCGGAGCGGCTTCCGCGTGCCGGAGGTGCTCGGCGCTGATGTTCGGCTCGCGGTTTCGGCTCAGGCTCGCGGAATCGGTCGGTTTCGACGCGCCGGACTGAGTTTCGCGTGCCGGACGTGGCCGGGGCGGAAGTTCGACTCGCGGATCCGGCTGAGGCTCGCGGAATCGGACAGTTTCAGCGTGCCGGAGCAGTTTCCGCGTGCCGGAGGTAGCCGGGGTGGCGGTCCGCCGGCCGCGCCCCCGCCCGCCCCTTGCGCTCCGCCGCTCCAGGACTATATTTCCTATAGGATCTTCTGTGCGACCAACGCCGGTCGCATCGAGCGCAATGGAGCACTGATGAGCGAGAGCACACCCGCGCGGACCGTCCAGGGGGCCCCGAACCTCCAGGGGGCGCAGTCCTGGGACGGCGTCGACTGGAACCCCGACAGCTGGACCGCCGAGACCTGGCCGATCGCCACCTGCCTGCACGGCATCCCGCCCGTCGGCCGCGACGGCGTCGCCCTGCACGACGCGGCCCCCGAGGTCTGGGACGACATGTTCGCCCAGGTCGAGCAGGTCGGCTTCACCCTCGCCGAGCTGGCCGACAGCCACGTCCGCCCCGCGGACCTCGAGCCGTCGCGCCGCGACGAGTTCCTCAGCATCGCGAAGTCGCACGGCATCGGCATCCCCTCGGTGCACCTGCAGCGCCAGAGCGTGATCATGCCCGGGCACGAGGAGAAGAACCTCGCCTACGCGCACCGCACCATCGACGCGGCCGCCGAGTGGGGCATGCAGGTCTTCTCGACCGGTCTGCACCAGCCGTTCAGCGCCGCGCAGAAGCGCGCGCTCTGGTTCTGGACCGCCGAGGGCCCGAAGGACCCCGATGACCCCGACGTCTGGAACGCCGCCGTCAGTCGCATCCGCGAGCTCGGGAAGCACGCCGCCGACGTGGGCCTCCCGCTCGCACTCGAGCTCTACGAGGACACCTACCTAGGCACCGCCGACAGCGCCGTCCGCTTCGTCGAGGAGGTGGGCCTGGACAACGTCGGCCTCAACCCCGACGTCGCGAACCTGATCCGCCTGCACCGCCCCGTCGAGGACTGGCGCGAGCTGTTCGCGAAGACGCTCCCCTACGCCAACTACATGCACGTGAAGAACTACACCCGCGACGAGTCGGCCGACGGCTCCTGGGCCACCTCGGTCCCCTCGACCATGGAGGCCGGTCTCATCAACTACCGCCAGGTCCTGCGCGACGCGGTCGAGGGCGGGTTCCGCGGCATCCTCCTCGCCGAGCACTACGGCGGCGACAGCCTCGGCATGTGCTCGACCAACCAGACCTACATCCGCTCGCTGCTGCCCCGCGCGGCCCGGGCCTCGCAGTAAGGAACGACAGACATGAGCGACACCACCGGCACCACCACCCCGACCGCGCGCACCATCGCCGTCGTCGGCTCCGGCTACATGGGCGGAGGCATGGCCCAGGTCCTCGCGCTCTCCGGCGCCACCGTCGTCATCGCCGACATCTCGGAGGAGATCGCCCGCAGCAACTACGAGCGACTGCTCACCGAGACCGCGCAGTTCGTCGCCGACGGCCTCTTCCCCGAGGACGCGGTCGAGCGCATCCGGCAGAACCTCTCCCCCGCCGCCTCGATCGAGGAGGCCGTCGCGACCGCCGACTTCATCGAGGAGGCCGTGCCCGAGAAGATCGAGATCAAGCACGAGACCCTCCGCCGGATCAGCGCCGCCGCGCGCCCCGACGCCGTGATCGGCTCGAACACCTCCACCATCCTGATCGGCTCGCTGGCCGAGGCCGTGACGAACCCCGAGCGCTTCCTCGGCGTGCACTTCTCCAACCCGGCGCCGTTCATCCCCGGCGTCGAGCTGATCCCGCACGAGGGCACCGCCGAGAGCGCGATCGCGCTGGCCGAGGAGATCGTCGCGGCGACCGGCAAGGAGACCGCGCGGGTCAAGGACTCCACCGGCTTCGTGCTCAACCGCCTGCAGTACGCGCTCTTCCACGAGGCGACGCAGATCGTCGAGGAGGGCATCGCCACCCCCGAGGACATCGACACGATCGTCCGCACCACCTTCGGCTTCCGCCTCCCCGTCTTCGGCCCGTTCGCGATCGCCGACATGGCCGGCCTCGACGTCTACGCCTTCTGCTACGCCTCGCTGCAGACCCGCTGGCCCGAGCGCTTCGCCACCCCGGAGTCGCTGGCCGCGCTGGTCGACGCCGGGAAGTTCGGCACCAAGTCCGGCGCCGGCTACCTCGACGTGCCCGCCGAGCGCACCGCCGAGCTGATCGCGTACCGCAACCGCGCCTACGTCGCCATCAAGAAGCTGATGGACGAGCTCGGCCCCGCGCCGATCGCCTGACGCGCCGACCGAGAAGGAGCACCCTCATGACCGCATTCCCCGAGTCCCGGACCGTCGTCCTCACCGGCGCCGCGTCCCCGCGCGGCATCGGCCGCTACTCCGCCCACCACCTCGCCGAGCTCGGCTGGAACGTCGGCGTCATCGACCTCCATGCCGAGGCCGCGCAGGAGGTGGCCGCCGAGATCGCCGAGCAGCACGGCGTCCAGGCCGCGGGAGCCGGCGCGAACGTCGCCGACGACGCGCAGGTCCGCGCCGCCTTCGACGCGCTCGAGGCCGCCCTCCCGCCGGTCGTGGCGCTGGTGAACCTGGCCGGGATCGCCTCCCCCGTCTCCTACCTCGAGGTCACCCCGGAGGAGTGGCAGCGGGTCCTCGACGTCAACCTCAACGGCGTGCACTTCAGCACCCGCCGCGCGGTGGAGTCGATGGTCACCCGCGGCGTCGGCCGCGTCGTCAGCCTCTCCTCCGTCTCCGCGCAGCGCGGCGGCGGCACCTTCAGCAAGACCGCCTACTCCGCGGCCAAGGCCGGCGTGATCGGCTTCACCCGCAGCGTCGCCCGCGAGCTCGGCGGCCAGGGGATCACCGTCAACGCGATCTCCCCCGGCCCGATCGACACCGACATCATGGGCGGCACCCTCACCGAGGAGCGCAAGAAGGCCATGGCCGCCGACGGCGTGCTGCCGCGCATCGGCACGCCCCGCGACATCGCCGCGGCGATCGCGTACCTCATCAGCGAGGACGCCGGCTTCGTGACGGGTCAGACCCTGAACGTCGACGGCGGCCTCTACATGCACTGATCCCCGTGCACTGATCCCCCCTCGGCACTGATCCCCTTCAGCACTGGAACGGACACCCCATGAACAAGCTCACCGGAACCTGGTCGCTCGGCCGCTGGATCTTCCTCGGCGTCGGCGTGATCCTCGTCGCCGTCGGCATGGCGCAGATCCTGCCCGCGCTCGGCTCCTGATCCCTCCCACCCCTCACCGCATTCGGCCGACTCAAAGGAGAGCGCCTTGACCACCTCGTCCCCAGCCCTCGGATCCACCCGTGATCCCGCGCTGAAATCCGCCATCTCGAAGGCGTCCCGGCATCTGATGCCGATGCTCGTCATCCTCTACTTCGTCGCGTTCCTCGACCGCACCAACGTCGGCTTCGCCGAGGAGGCGCTCTCGGTCGACCGCGGCATCTCGGACGGAGCGTTCGCGCTCGGCGCCGGCATCTTCTTCATCGGCTACGCGATCTTCGAGATCCCGAGCAACCTGCTGCTCAAGCGCTTCGGCGCCCGGTTCTGGCTGGCCCGCATCGCGGTCACCTGGGGCATCGTCGCCGCGGCGTTCGCCTTCACCACCGGCGACACGATGTTCATCGTCCTGCGCTTCCTGCTCGGCGTGACCGAGGCCGGCCTCTTCCCCGGCGTGATCATGTTCCTGTCGGAGTGGTTCCCCAACAAGGTCCGCGTGCAGATGTTCGCGATCTTCTACCTGGCGCAGCCCTTCTCGCAGATGCTCGGCGCCCCGCTCAGCGGCGGCCTGATCAGCGTCGGCAACCAGATCACCCCGTGGGAGGGCTGGCAGGTGATGTTCTTCACCGAGGGCGTGCTCGCGGTGCTCGCCGGCATCGCCGCGCTGAAGTTCCTGACGAACCATCCGCAGAAGGCGAAGTGGCTGACGCAGGGCGAGAAGGACTCGTTGACGGCGGCGATGGAGCGCGAGGACACCGTGCGCCAGGCCGACGGCCCGACCGGCATCTGGAAGGCGATGGCCAGCTGGAAGGTCTGGTACTTCACGATCATCTACTTCTGCCTGCAGATCGCGGTCTACGGCACGACGTTCTACCTCCCGCAGCAGGTCGCGAACCTGATCGGGCAGGACGTCGGCTTCCAGGTCGGCCTCGTCTCGGCCATCCCCTGGCTGGTGGGCCTGTTCGCCTGCTACTACGTGGGCCAGCACGCCAACACGATCCGCCGCCGCCGCTCCTGGGGCGCGATGTTCTACATCTTCACCGGCCTGTCGATCTTCGGCTCGGCCTGGGCGGGGTCGGCCGGCCAGCCGATCCTCGGCCTGCTGTTCATCACCCTCGCGGTGGCGAGCTTCCTCTCCGTCGGACCGATCACCTGGGCCTACCCGACCGCGTTCCTCACCGGAGCGGCGGCCGCGGCCGGCATCGGCCTGATCAACTCGCTCGGCAACCTGGGCGGCTTCGTCGCCCCGCTGATGCGCAACGGCTTCAACGAGGCCGTGCCCACCGAGAGCGGCGTGTGGGGAGTCGTCTCCCTCGGCGTCTTCGCCTTCCTCGCCGCCGCCATGATGTTCTGCACCAAGTTCTTCCGCGGCTCCAAGGCGGACGAGCTGCTCGAGACCACGAGCGTCCAGGCGGGCCACTGACCCGCCGCCACCGTGAAGGGCCCGACCGCACCCGCGGCCGGGCCCTTCACCGTCCCGCCCTCCGGCTGACCGAGCAGCCCGCACAGCGGGCCGTAGCGAGATCCACCGTTCTGCAGGAGGGTCGGTCTCGATACGCCGCTCCGCGGCTACTCGACCAGCATGAAGGGGCTCATCGCCTGCAGATCGGACAGCCCGGCCGACGGCCGGTCCCCCTGCTGATCGAACAGCCCGCGCCTCGCACGGACCAAGCCGTTCGAACAGCCCACGTCGCGCGCGGTCCATGCTGATCGAGTAGCCCGCGCAGCGGGCGTATCGAGATCCACCGTTCTGCAGGACCTCGGGTCTCGATACGCCGCTCCGCGGCTACTCGACCAGCATGAAGGGGCTCATCGCCTGCATATCGGACAGCCCGGCCGACGGCCGGACCCCCCTGCTGATCGAACAGCCCGCGCATCGCGCGGCCCATGCCGATCGAACAGCCCGCGCAGTGCGCGGTCCATGCTGATCGAGTAGCCCGCATGGCGGGCGTATCGAGATCCACCCCCTGCAGACGCCGGGTCTCGATACGCCGCTCCGCGGCTACTCGACCAGCATGGGTCGCGGCATCCGCGCACACCTCTCGCCCTGACAGCGCACCGTCCGGCCACCTCCGGCACGCGGAACGACCTCCGGCACGCGGGAACCACCCGATTCCACGAGCCGAGGCCGATTCTGCGAGCCGGAGTTCAGCCCGGGCACCGGCCGCAGCGTCAGCGGACGGAGTCGCGGCGCGAGCGCTCGCGCACCCGCTCGATGTGCACGCGCATCGCGGCAGCCGCCGCCTCCGGGCCGGCCGCGAACGCGTCGACGATCGCCCGGTGCTCCAGCACGGCGTCGTCCGCGTCGCTGACGCCGGTCTGCACGGTCTGGCGCATCCGGTGCACGCGCGTGGAGATCGCCTCGGACATGTCGATCAGGAACGGGTTGTGCGTGCCCTCGAAGATCAGGTGGTGGAAGTTCCAGTCCACCGCGAAGTACTCGCGCAGCAGCGCCACCGGCAGCTCGCCCTCGGTGGAGGCCGCGCGCACGACGGCGGTCATCGCCTCGTGCGCGGCGAGCGCCTCCTGCAGCCGCGGCACCAGCGCCGCCTCGTGCGCCGACGCGAGCGCCGCCGCGCCGCTCTCGAGCACCAGCCGCGCGTCGAAGAGCGCGTCGAGCTGGTCGTCGGCGAGCGGCGGCGCCACCCGGCAGCCCTTGTTGGCCACCCGGGTGACGAGGCCGGTCCGCTCCAGCTGCACGAGCGCCTCGCGCACCGGCGTCGGCGAGACGCCGAGCTCGCGCGCCACCGCGTCGATGGACAGGCGCATGCCCGGCTCGATGTCCGGGCCGAGCAGCACGTCGAGCACGCGCTCGTAGACGTGGTCGCGCAGCCCCCGCCGCTCGATCGACTCCGCGCCGGTCAGGCGGAACACGGCGTCGGTCATCACAGCCTCGCGGGTCGGTGCGGAAGGGGTGCGCCGCGGAACGCCCGGTGGAGGGCGCTCGGCACAGCGGTCGGCTCAGCTTACGCAGTCGCTCCCGAGCGCTCGTACGCGACGATCTCCTCCACCTTCGCGGCCGAGGCGCTCGACTCGTCGAAGACGTAGCCGAGCCACTCCCGCACGTTCCGCCGGGCGACCTCGATGCCGACGACGCGCTGCCCCATGCAGAGCACCTGCGCGTCGTTCGAGAGCACGCCGCGCTCCACCGAGAAGGAGTCGTGCGCCGTCACGGCGCGAATCCCCTCGACCTTGTTCGCCGCGATCGCGACGCCCAGGCCGGTGCCGCAGATCAGCAGCGCCCGGTCGGCCTCGCCGCGCGCGACCAGCTCGGCCGCCGCGATCGCGACGCTCGGGTAGGGTGTGTGCGACTCCGCGTCGACGCCGACGTCGACGACCGAGACGACCCGGTCGTCGGCCTCGAGATCGCGCTTCAGGATCTCCTTGTAGTCGTAGCCGGCGTCGTCGGATCCGACGACGATCCTCCAGGTGGTGCTCATGCGCTCTCTCCTTCGTGGGTGGACGGTGCGTTCGTGGCGGATGCGGTGCCGGAGTCGGCACCGAGCTGCGGTGCGATCGCCTCGACGATCAGCGCGAACGAGATCGCGCCGGGGTCGGGCGTGCCGAGCGACTTCTCGCCGTGCGAGCGGGCGCGGCCGAGTCCGGGCATCAGGTCGGAGGTGGCGTCGGCGGCCGAGCGGGCGGCACCCGCGGCAGCGCCCCACGCGTCCGCGAGCGCGTCGCCCGCCCCGGCCCGCTCCGCCAGCGTCTCGGCGAACGGCACCAGCGCGTCCACCATCGTCTTGTCGCCGACGCTCGCCTTCCCGTAGCCGCGCACGGCGTCGGAGGCGGCGGTCACTCCCGCGCTCACCTCGCGCGCGCTCACGGCGCGGTCGTCGCCGAGCGCCTCGCCGACACTGCGGAGGATGACCCCCCACAGCGCGCCGGAGGTCCCGCCCGCGCGGTCCGACCAGGCGTCGCCGGCGCGGGTGAGCAGCGTCTGCGCGCCCGCACCGCGCCCGAGCACGTCGGCGGCCTCCTGCGCGGCCGCCCGTGCCCCGCGCTGCATGCCGATGCCGTGGTCGCCGTCGCCCGCGATCGAGTCCAGGCGGCCGAGCTCGTCGGCGTTCGCGTCGATCACGTCGCGGATCGCCGCGATCGCGTCGGACAGCCGCGCGGCCGCGGCCCGCGACTCCTCCGAAGCCTCGCCGACCTCGGCGGCGACCTCCTCGGCCTGCGTCGCGGTGACGGCCACGAGCGCGCCGCCGTCGACCGCCCCGGTGCGGAAGGCCGGGGTGTCGCTCGGCGCCGTCCACAGCGTCTCGAGCTCCTCGTCGACCCAGAACAGCGTCAGCGAGACGCCGGCCATGTCGAAGCTGGTGCAGAACTCGCCCACCTGCGGGTCGACGAGGGTGATCCCGCGCGCCTCGAGCAGATCGGCGATCGTGCTGAAGACGACGAACAGCTCCTCGCTCTTCACCGAGCCGAGCCCGTTCAGCACCGGGACCACCCGGGCGCCGTCGACGCTCACGCCCTCGGGGATCTCGGCGTCGGCGAGCAGGTGCGTGACGAACAGCTCGGCCAGCTCCGCGGCGCTGGGGATGTCGACCTCGTCGATCCCGGGCTCGCCGTGGATGCCCAGGCCGACCGCCATCCGGCCCTCGGGCACCGAGAACAGCGGCTCGTCGGCTCCGGGCAGCGTGCAGCCGGTGAAGGCGACGCCGAGCGAGCGGGTGCGCGCGTTGCCGAGCACGGCCACCCGCTCCACGTCGTCGATCGCGTAGCCCGCGGCGGCGGCGGCCCCCGCTACCTTGAAGACGGTGAGGTCGCCCGCGATCCCGCGGCGCTTGTGCGCCTCCTCGGGCTTCGCGCTGAAGATGTCGTCGGTCACGGTGACGGTGCGGCAGTCGATCCCGTCGGCCCGCACCGCGTCCTGCGCGGCGGTGAAGTGCAGCACGTCGCCGGCGTAGTTGCCGTAGCTGAGCAGCACGCCGCGGCCCTGCTCGCTCGCGCGGATCACCGACTCGACCTGGTGCGCCGAGGGCGAGGCGAAGAGGTTGCCCATCGCGGCGCCGTGCGCGAGGCCGGGACCGACCAGTCCGGCGAAGGCCGGGTAGTGACCCGAGCCGCCGCCGATGACCACCGCGACCTCGGGCTCCTCGGAGCGGGTCGAGCGGGAGACGCCGCCGACGACCTTGCGGACCCAGCGGCCGTTGGCGCGGACGAAGCCGTCGACCATGTCGTCGGCGAAGTCGGCGGGTTCGTTCCAGAGACGGGTCATGCTCGTCGGCTCCTCATCATCGAGTGCGCCGGCCCTCCGGCCGGACCCGTCGATCCTATAGGATTTTCACCGCTCACTCCAGGCGGCCGAGGCAGGTCGCCTACTGCCGCCCCACCGCCAGCGCCTCCTCCTCCACGTCGAGGAACGCCAGCGCGCTGCGCACCGCCGGCTCCTGGTAGCGCCCCTCGGCGCGCGCCTTCAGCACCGCCTCGCGCTCGGCCGCGATCATCACGCGGCGCAGCCGGTTGTAGGAGTGGGTCAGCGGCTCCGCGCCCTCCCCTTCCGGCGGGTTCTCCAGCGCGTCCGCGAGGAACACCGCGTTCCGCCGCAGCCGGTCGAGCACCCGCTCCTCGACGCCGTCCTGCGGCTCCTGGTCGAGCCGCGCCAGACCGGCCGACTGCGCCTCCGCCAGCAGCATCTGCTTCTCGACGTGCTCCTGCTGCTCGTTCGGCGCCGGCAGCTTGAGCAGCCGCACCACCCGCGGCAGCGCGAGCCCCTCGACCAGCGTCCCCGCGACCACCACGAACGCCAAGAACTGCAGGAACGCCCGCTGCGGCGTCTCCTCCGGCAGCAGGAAGGCCGCCGCGAGGGTGACGACGCCGCGGATCCCGGCCACGGACACCCCGAGCGCCGTCGGCCAGGTCCAGCCGCGCTGCTGCAGCCGCCGCGGTCCGTGCCGGAAGAGGACGGTGGTCAGGCACATCCAGAGCACCCGGCTGCCGATCAGCGCCCCGAGCAGCGCTGCGCTGATGCCGATGCCCTGCCAGACGCCGATGTCGGAGTCGGCGGTCGCCGCGACCACCGAGGACAGGCTCAGCCCGATGAAGAGGAAGACGGCGTTCTCGAGCAGGAACTGGATGGTGCGCCAGTTCAGCGACTCCGCGATCCGCGCCTGCGCCGACTGGATGACCGGCGCCCGGAAGCCGAGGAACAGCCCCGCGACCACGACCGCGAGCACCCCCGAGCCGTGCAGCAGCTGCGCCGGGATGAACGCGACGTAGGGCGTCACCAGCGAGAGGCTCGTGTCGAGCACCGAGGAGGACACCTGCTTGCGCACGAAGCCGAGGACGACCGCGATCAGGATGCCGACCCCCGCCCCGACCACGACGGCCAGCACGAAGTCGAGCGCGATCCCGCCGGGCGTCACGGTGCTGACGATCGCGAGCAGCGACGCGTTCAGCGCGACCAGCGCGGTCGCGTCGTTGAGCAGGCTCTCGCCCTCCAGCACCGTCAGCATCCGCCGCGGCAGCCGCAGCCGCCCCGCGATCGCGGTCACCGCCACGGCGTCGGTCGGCGCCACGATCGCGCCGAAGGCCAGGGCCGCGGCGATCGAGATCGCGGGCACCACCGCCCAGGCGACCGCGCCGACCACCAGCACCGTGAAGACCACGAGCCCGACCGAGAGCAGCAGGATGCTGTCGCCGCGGGCGCGGACGTCGAGCACCGAGGTGCGGATCGCCGCCGCGTAGAGCAGCGGCGGCAGGATCCCGTAGAGGACGACGTCCGGCTCGACCACCACCTCGGGGATCCCGGGGACGAAGGAGGCCAGCGCGCCGACGGCGACCAGCGCCACGGGTGCCGACCAGCCCGCCTTGCCCGAGAGCCCCGTCACCAGCACGGTGACGACCACGAACGAGACGATCCAGATGATGGCGACGACCGGTTCCTCCACGCGGCTCCCTCCCGAGAGCCGAGCCTAGGCCCGAGGGCCGACGCTAGGCACCGGCCTCGTGGATGTCGCGGGCCTTGGTCACGCGCCCCGCGTCGACCGGGTTCATGCCGAGCACGATCTTGCCGCGCGAGTGCCGCTTCTCGAGGTCGTCGAACGCGTCCTGCACGAAGCCGTAGGGGTAGAAGCCGGAGACCAGCACCCGCAGCTTCTGGTCGCGGACCAGCGCGACCAGCTCGCCGAGGATCTCGGTGTCGCGCCGCGCGGTCTCGGCGTCGGGCCAGACGGCGCGCAGCTCGATCTCCTTGCGGTCGTCGCTGGAGTGGAAGCGGGCCGGCTCGATCCCGAGCTCCTCGGCCAGCGCCGCGTTGTCGCCGCCGAAGTTGTCGAGGAAGACGGTCACGCCGTTCGGCGCCGCGGCGCGGATGCGGTCGGCGATGCCGTCGCCGTAGACGATCGGCTTCACGCCGATCTGGCGGAGGTAGTCGAAGTTGCGCTCGCCGCAGGTGCCGAGGACGGTCGCGCCGCGCAGCTTGGCGAGCTGGATCTCCATGCTGCCCACGCCGCCCGCCGCCGCCGAGACGACCACGGTGTCGTCCGGTCCGATGTGGGTGGCCTCGATCGCGCGCCAGGCGGTGACGCCGGCGAGGAACAGCGCGCCGCCGACCTCCCAGCTCACCGAGGCGGGCTTGGCGACCAGGTTCTCCCGCGGGACGACGATGTGGGTGGCGTGCGAGCCGACCAGCGCGTGGCCGACGACGTCGCTGCGGAGCTTGAGGTCGCTCACGCCCTCGCCGAGGCCGACGACGATGCCGGAGAAGTCGGTGCCCTGGCGCATCGGGAAGGCCGCGGAGTGGTCGGAGTCGAACATCCCGCGCCGGATGAACGCCTCCATGTGGTTCACGCCGGCCGCGAGGACCTCGACCAGCACCTCCCCCAGCCCGGGCTGGGGCCGCGCGATGTCGGCGATCTCGAGCACGTCCACGCCGCCGAAGCGGGAGAACTGGACGGCACGGGCGGAGTCGGAGCGCAGACGGGACATGCGCTCATCATCCGCCTCCGGCGGCGCGACCCCGTGGCCCCCGAAAGGGGACATGCGACGCCGGAGGGGCCGATCGGGCCGTCAGGCGGCGGTGCCGGGGTCCGCAGCGGGATCCGTGCCGGGGCAGTACAGCTGCGTGCGCGGGCCGCTGCGGTCGATCACGTGCTCCGACATCAGGCGACCGCAGAGCGGGCAGGCGCGGCCGGCGGGAGCCTCGGGCTCGGGCTGGTCGTAGGGCCCGAGCGGCGGCGGCCCGAGCCAGGGGAAGAGCCGCGCGTTGAAGCGCTGGTAGAGGGAGCGGGTCGGCTTGGCCATATGCTTAGTGTACTAATGATCAGTGCGCGAGGGGAAAGGGAGGACGAATCCGTGGAGACCGATCCCGTGGACACCGATCCGCTCGCCCTGCAGAACCAGGTCTGCTTCTCGCTCGCCGTGGCCGCCCGCACCGTCATCGGCCTCTACCGGCCCGTGCTGGAGCCGCTCGGGCTCACCCACCCGCAGTACCTGGTGATGCTCGCGCTCTGGGAGCGCGCCCCGCGCTCGCTCGCCGACCTCGGCGCCGCCCTGCACCTCGAGCCGGCCACCCTCAGCCCGCTGGTGAAGCGCCTCGAGTCGGCCGGCTGCGTCACGCGCGCCCGCAGCACCGAGGACGAGCGCCGCCTCGACGTCGCGCTCACCCCGTCCGGAGCCGCCCTCCGCGAGCGCGCGCTCCAGGTCCCCCCGCAGATCGTCGAGCGCCTCGATCTCCCCCTCGACGAGCTCACCGCCGTCCGCGACGCCCTCACCCGCCTGATCGGCGCAGCCACCCGCCCCTGACGCTGCGGCGCGAATCGACTCGCCCGAGAAGGCGCGTTCTCGGGGTGGAGAACGAGCCTTCTCGGGCGAGTGGGTGCGGCTGCGGCGACGCGTCATGCTGGTCGAGTAGCCCCGGAGGGGCGTATCGAGACCCACCACCGTCAGCGGGGCGGGTCCGCAGACTCGCCTTCTGACGGTGGTGGATCTCGATACGCGCGCTCCGCGCGCTACTCGATCAGCACGGGGGCGCCGCCCTGCGGGCCGTTCGATCAGCAGGGCCGCCCCCAGGAACGACGAAGGGGCCCCGCCGTCAGGCGGGACCCCCTCATTCAGTGCGCGGAACTCAGTTCGCGACGCGGAGCGTGATCGCCGAGCTGGTCGTCACGTTGCCGGCTTTGTCCTGGGCCTTGGCCGTCACCTGGTAGGCGCCGTTCGGGTAGGCCGACGAGCTCGCGGTCAGGGCCCATGTCCCGTCCGACTGCTTCACGCCGTTGCCGAGCTTCGTGCCGGACGCGTAGAACGCGACGGCCGTCACTCCGACGTTGTCGCTGGCCGAGGCCACGAGGCGGATCGAGCCGACGACCGTGGTGTTGGTCGCGGGCGAGGTGATGCTCACCGTCGGCTTCTGCGTGTCGGCCGCCGGCGGGGTGGTCGGCGTCGCGGTCGGCGTCGGCGTGGCGGTCGGCTTCGGAGTCGACGTGGGCGTGGCCGTCGGCTTCGGGGTCGACGTGGGCGTCGCCGTCGGGGTGGCCGTCGGGGTCGCGGTGGGCGTGGCCGTGGGGGTCGGCGTCGCGGTCGGCGTCGGGTCCGGCGTCGGAACGGTGCCGACGGGGATCGTGCTCACCGCGTAGCCGAAGTAGCGGCCGGCGACGGGGCGGGTCGGGTCGCCCTGGAAGGTGCGGCCGCGCTCGGTCGCCGCCTTCGCCTGCGCGATGACCTGGGCGCGGACCTGCGCCGGGCTCTTGCCCGCGCAGGATCCACCGGAGCTCATGCAGTCGAGGACGACGCCGCTGGTGCCGGCGGCCGCCATGCTGGTGCCCGACTGGATGTAGGCGTACGACCCGCCCTTCTTGGTGGTGTACGGGCACATGCCGGGGGCGGCGATGGTGTGCTTCTGGTCGGCGGCCGTGACGGCGAAGTTGCTGTTGGTCGAGACCGCGTCGTCCTTGGTCTGGACGCCGCAGGGCGCCGTGCCGAGTCCGCCGGGCTTGCCGTCGTAGTTGGCCATGTTGGTCACGGCGAGCACCTCGTCGTAGGCGGCCGGGATCCAGCCCGCGAGGTCCTCGGAGGTGTTGCCCGCGGAGCCGACGGAGACGATGCCCTTGGCCTCGAGGTCGCAGATCGCCTGGTGGATCACGTCGCCGTTCGAGCGGCCGCAGTTGCCGTCGTCGGTGCCGTAGGTGGCGAGCGACATGTTGACGACCTTGATGTTGTACTTCGCCGCGTTCGCGGACACCCAGTCGAGGGCGCACATCAGGGTGCCGGTGTTGCCGCGGTTGTTCGCGTCGAGCGCGCGGACCGAGTAGATCGGAGCGCCGGGCGCGACGCCGACCGAGCCGGAGCCGTTGTCCAGCGCGGCCATGTAGCCGGAGACGCCGGTGCCGTGGCCGTTGGCGTCGGCGGCGGTGCCCGAGCCGAAGCAGTTGATCTGCTCCTTCAGGTTGTAGTCGGGGTGCGAGCTGACGCCGGAGTCGATGACCGCGACGGCCGGACCGCTGTAGTTCGTCACTCCGTCGCCCGCGCGCACCGGGGCCTTGTCGGCCTCCGCGGTGAGCACGTGCGAGGGGACGGTCTGCGCCTGGCCGTCGACGACCTGGTCGGCGGGGGTGATGCCGAGGACGCGCGAGTCGGCCTCGAGGACCGCCTTCTGGCGCTCGGTGAGCGGGGCGGTGAAGCCCGCGACGCCGCCCTCGAACTGCACGTCGTCGGCGACGCCGAGCGCGCGGACGACCTGCTCCGAGATCGAGCTCGAGTCGACCGACACGAGGTACTGGCCGGTCGTGGCGGCCTGGGCGGGGGCGGAGCCGGCGAGGGCGATGCCGGCGGTCACGGCGAGCGCGGTGGCCAGGCCGGCTGCGCGCCAGAGGCGCGAGCGGGCCGGCGGCGCGGCGGTGCGGGAAGTGGACACGGGTTCCGTCGATTCTGTCGGCGTCTCGGCCGACCTGTCGTGGTGCGGGCGGGTCGACGCAGGCACTCCGAGCGAGCGCCCGCGCCGCTGCAGCGGGGCTCGGGTCAGAGGCCGGGAGGCGGCGGAACGGTGCAGGCCCCTCCGAGCGTCGACGGGCGGAACCCGTCGGCTCCCCCCATCGGAGTGACCTGTCTTCGACTTCAACAGACTTCGGGCGATTTCACAGCGTCGAGGGTGACCCCAGTTCGAGGGTGATTTGACCCCCTGTCCCACAGATGGGGACCTCGTTGGAACCGCTTGCCCGACAGCTGCGGAAATGCCCGGTCACAGCGCGGGTTCAGCGCTCTCGCGGCGGGCGTCCCGGCGGCTTGACTGCCCCCGGCCACGGAGTAGTGTCGTCGCTCGTGACACACGAGGGCCCCCCTTCGGGCGCGAAGGCGTCCCCCACCGGTGCGGACGACGCCGACGCCAACGAGCTCCGCACCGCGAAGCACTTCTTCATCGGCGAACCGCTCTCCAGCGACAAGCTCGAGGGCCAGCTCTTGCAGAAGCGGCTCGCCCTCCCGATCTTCGCGAGCGACCCGCTCTCCTCCGTGGCCTACGCGCCGCAGGAGCTGCTGATGATCCTGCTGCTCGGCGGCCTCTCCTTCCTCACCTTCGCGCCCTGGGTCGCCGGCTGCGTCGTGGTGCTGCTGGTCGTCGTCGTCCTCAGCTACCGCCAGCTGATCAAGGCCTACCCCTCGGGCGGCGGCGACTACGAGGTCGCCCGCACCAACCTCGGCGAGACGGCCGGGCTGACGGTCGCCGCGGCCCTCCTGGTCGACTACGTGCTCACCGTCGCGGTCTCGGTCGCCTCCGGCGTCGACAACATCATCTCCGCGATCCCGGCGCTGGCCCCGCTCCGGGTCGAGCTCGCGATCCTCTTCGTGATCCTCCTGGCCGCCGTGAACCTCCGCGGCGTCTCGGAGTCGAGCAAGGCCTTCGCCGTCCCCACCTACCTCTTCGTCGCGAGCGTCTTCGTGATGGTCGTCGTCGGCCTCGGCCGCGCGGCCTTCGGCGACGCCCCGATCGCGGAGTCGGCCGGCTACACGGTGCAGGGCGAGCAGCTCACCCAGGCCGCGATCGTCCTGCTGCTGCTGCGCTCCTTCGCCAGCGGCTGCGCCGCGCTCACCGGCGTCGAGGCGATCTCGAACGGCGTGCCCGCCTTCCGCGTCCCCAAGGTCAAGAACGCGCAGCGCACCCTCGTCGCGATGGGCACGATCGCGATCGTCCTCTTCGTCGGGCTGACCGCTCTCGCCCTGCTCGCGAACGTGCACTACGCCGAGAACGCGTGCCACCTCGTCGGCTTCACCGACTGCGCGACGACGCCGCAGCGCTCCGTGATCGCGCAGGTCGCCGCCGCCACCTTCGGCAACAACACGATCCTCTTCTTCGTGATCCAGGCCGCGACCGCCGCCGTCCTGCTGCTCGCGGCCAACACGGCGTTCAACGGCTTCCCGCTTCTGGGCTCGGTCCTCGCCCGCGACGGCTACGCGCCCAAGTCGCTGAACACCCGCGGCGACCGCCTCATCTACTCCAACGGCGTCATCATCCTGGCGCTCGTCGCGGCGATCATCCTGCTCGTCTACCAGGCCTCGCTGACCAGCCTCGTGCAGCTCTACATCATCGGCGTCTTCGTCTCCTTCACCCTCGGGCAGTCCGGCATGGTGAAGCACTGGATCCGGATGATCAAGAACGGCGAGGGCTCGCGCACCGTCAAGACGAGCCTCGCGATCAACCTCTTCGGCGCCACGCTCACCTTCGCCGTGCTCGTGGTCGTCACGATCACGAAGTTCACCCACGGCGCCTGGCTCGTCTACCTGGTGATGCCGATCCTCGGCGTGCTGATGGCGGGCGTCTACCGCTACTACCGCGACGTGGAGAAGGAGATCGAGGTCGACCCGACCACGACCTTCGGCGCCAACGGCGACCACGCCGTCGTCCTCGTCGGCCGGATGAACAAGCCGACGCTCAAGGCGCTCGACTACGCCATCGCCGCGCGGCACGAGTCGCTGGAGGCGGTGCACTCGTCGATCGACGACGCGCAGACCGCGCAGCTCAAGGCCGACTGGGCGCGGATGGACATCGAGGTCCCGCTGCGCTGCATCGCCTCGCCGTACCGCGACATCTCGTACCCGCTGATCAAGTACATCAAGGCGCACCGCCTCGAGCACGGCTCCGAGATCATCACCGTCTACATGCCGCAGTACATCGTCGGGCACTGGTGGGAGGGCTTCCTCCACAACCACAAGTCGCGCCGGATCCGCCAGAAGCTGCTGCTCGTGCACGGCGTCACCGTCGCGCTCGTGCCGTGGCTGCTCGACTCCTCCGAGCTGATCTACGGCCGCCGCTCGCGCCCGATCCCCGGCCAGTCCCGCCGCGGTGAGCCCGTGCGCCCCGTCACCCGCCGACCCATCCCGCCCGCCTCCGTCCTGCCCAAGGGCGCGGCCGGCGAGGGCGCTCCGCGCAGCGGCTCGCGCACCGCCGCGGCCACCCGCCCGAAGAAGCCCGCCGGCAAGGGCGGCGGCAAGCGCCGCTAGCCCGGCGCCCGCCGGCGACGCCGGGGTGGACGCGAGCAACGGCTCGCGGCCGGTCCGTCGGCCGCCGCTCCCGCCTCATGCTGATCGAGTGGCCCGCGCAGCGGGCGTATCGAGATCCACCAGCGCCAGAAGACAAGTCTGCAGACCCACCCTCCTGAGGACGGTGGGTCTCGATACGCCCCTGGCGGGGCTACTCGACCAGCATGTGCCGGGCGCGGCCGCGAGACGGAGCCTTCGGCGCCCCCTCATGCTCATCGTGCAGCCCGCACAGCACGCGCCCTCCATGCTGATCGAGTAGCCCGCGCAGCGGGCGTATCGAGATCCACCAGCGCCAGGACATGAGTCCGCAGAACCACCCCGCCGGCAACGGTGGGTCTCGATACGCCCCTGGCGGGGCTACTCGACCAGCATGTGCCGTTGAAGCGGCGCGATCGTACAAAGCCGCATGCGCAGACAGGTAGAGGGCCCGCGGCGACTCGCCGCGGGCCCTCGATTTCCCCTTGTGCCTTCCCCCGAAGGCGGCCCGCCCCAACGGGCCGTCATCGACGCTATCGGCGGGCTATGCACCCGCGCATCCTCCTCACGACGGATCCGCGTCAGCCCCCTGTCGTGGTGCGACGCCGAGCGCGAGGTGCCAGAGCACGGCCACCGCGAGCAGGGCGGCGGTCGTCCAGACCACCACGAGGACGGCCGCGTCGACGACGTAGGAGCGGTACGCCTCCTCGAACGGGTCGAGCCCCGAGCCCGAGAGCACCACGCCGGCCGGGACGACCGCGGCGGCGAGGACGGCCGTCCACGCCGCGACCCGCGCCGGGCCGCGGTGGTCGACGGCGACGTGATGCGGCCGGCGGGCGACGTACCAGACGAGGGCGCCGATCCCGAGGCCCACCAGCCCGAGCACCCCGCTCGCGTACTGCGCCCACTTGTAGCCCGCGAACGGCCCGAGCTCCTCGCGGAGGAACGGCAGGGCCGCGACGAACGGACCGCCGTCGTGGGTGAAGGCGTCCCAGAGCACGTGCGACGCCGCGCCGATCACGATCCCGACCATCGCCAGGACGATCGCCGTCGTCCTCGCCCGCGCGGTGCTCGGCGGTGCCGGCGGCGGCCGCAGGCGCACCCGGACGATCCACGGTGCGAGATCGCGCCAGGCGGGCTGGAGCAGCACCAGCCAGAGCACGAGGCCGACGGCGCCGACCGCGAGGTCGACCGTCACGATGCCGAGCATCGAGTGCGTCGCGTCCCGCGCCCAGCGCAGGGGCAGGTAGAGGCCGATGTCCGGGGCCATCGCGCCGATCGCGACCGCCGCGGCGGGGATGCGGCTGTTCGTGAACGCCAGAGCGACGACGGCGTGGCTCGGCGTGAACGGCATAGTGCACGGTATCCCGTGCGCACCTCGCTCCGGCGGTCCCGGACGCCCCCCGCACGGCCCCCGCCCGGGGAGCTCGGAGCGCCGCGACCGTAGAATCGTCCGGACGTCCGGCCCTCCGGGCTGGTCGAGGCGACGGATCGGAGCGGGTGTGCGGAAGGCGTTCGCGATCCTCCGTCTCGCGCTCGCGGGGCTGGGGGCCGTCGGGCTCGTCGGCGACTTCCTCTACACCCTCGGCTTCCGGCTGTTCCAGATCGACAACTTCTTCGCGTACTTCACCACGCAGTCGAACATGGCCGGCGTCGTCGTCCTCGGCCTCTCCGGGATCGTCGCCCTCGCCCGCGAGCGCGAGCCGCGCTGGCTCAGCACCCTCCGCGCGCTGGTCCTGACCTACATGGTCGTCTCCGGCATCGTCTTCGGGCTGATCGCGGTGGAGGCGAACAACCGCGGCGTCCGCGTCGACGTGCCGTGGTCGAGCGCGCTGCTGCACTTCGTCATCCCGACGCTCGCGCTGCTCGACTGGCTCCTCGCCCCCGGCCGCCGCCCCGTCGCCTGGCGCGGCACCCTCACCGTGCTCGGCTTCCCGATCGTCTGGGGCGTGATCACGCTGGTGCGCGGCGCGCTGATCGGCTGGTACCCCTACTTCTTCCTCGATCCCGCGCAGGTCGACGGCCCGGTGATGTTCGTCGTCTACGACGTGATCGTGCTCGGCCTGATCTCCGGCATCGCGGCCTTCATGCTCGCGCTCAGCCGGGTCCGGCCGCTCGGTGCGGCGCGCGCGACGGAGTGGCGGGGCCCGCTCGCCCGGCTGCGGGAGCGGCTCAGCCGGCAGCGACGGCGAACGGCGTGAGCGCCGACTGCGCGACCACGAGCAGCTCGTCGTCGCTGAGCGACTGCAGCGACAGGGCCTGATCGGCGCCGACGAGCCCGACGAGCACCGCCTCGCCGGTGGTCGGCTCGAGGTTCAGCCACTCCGTGATCCCGGCCGCCGAGCCGACCAGCGACCAGCGCGCGGGCAGGGCCGGATCGGTGTCCCAGAACGGCTCGTCGAAGCGGAGCCAGAGCGTCTCGACGACCCCGGAGCCGATCGCCGCGATCGCGGTGCGGTGCGCGAACGGCAGCGGCGGATCGAACGCGATCGCGTCGCTCTGCAGCACCCCGATCGGCACCGTGACGAGGACGCGGTCGGCGGTGAACGACTCCCCCGTCGCGAGCCGGATGCTCGCGCCGGTGTCGCTGTAGCCGATGCCGCTGACGGCCGCGCGCAGCGAGATCTCGACGTCGGTCAGCAGCGTCTCGACGAGGGGCGCCAGGCCGTCGGTGAGGACCGCGGCGGCCTCGTCGGAGGAGTCGGCGACGTCCTCCGCGGTGCTGGCGGCCGAGGCGTCGCCCAGCCCGTACCAGGCGGAGAGCTCGGCGGGTGCGGCGCCCGTGCGCAGCACCGGGCCGCCCGCGAGGAACGCGGCGAGGCGAGCGGCGTCGCCGTCCCCGCTGCCGGGCTCGACGGTCGCCGGGTCGGGAGCGCCGGATTCGGCGAAGGCGTCGGCGAGCGGGAGGTCGGTGGGCTGCTCCGCCGCCCACTCGAGCGCGCGGGTGAGCGCCTTCGCGGCGGTGTCGCCGACGTCGGGCCGGTCGCCGTCCTCGGTGCTGGAGAGGACCGTCGCGAGGTCGACGGCGGAGGTGGTGATCCCGGCGTCGAGGACGCTCTCCCGCAGGGCGGGGCCGGCGCCGACGAGTGCCCAGGCGCCGCTGTCGACGGCGATCGGCCAGCCGTCGGGGGTGCTGGTGGCGATGCGGCCGCCGACGCGGTCGCGCGCCTCGACGAGCGCGACGTCGTAGCCGGCGTCGAGCAGGCGGCGGGCGGCGACGGCCCCTGCGAGACCGGCGCCGATGATCGCGATCCGCTCGCCCTCCTCGGCGATCGCGGCGATCTCGCCGGCCGCGCGGACTCCGGAGTTCCAGGCGCCCTGCAGGGTGCCCGGCTCCTGGGAGTCGGTGGCCTCGCCGGCGAAGAACAGGCGGTCGAGCACGTTCCCGGCCAGGTCGTCCCGGTGCTCGGGGGTCGCCCCGACCGCGAGGTAGGAGACGGCGCCGAGCGCGTACGGGTCCTCGGCCCAGCCGGAGCGGACGAACGCGGCCGGCGTCGGCACGGCGGTGGTGCTGGGCGTGGGCACCGGGGCCTCGGTGACGGAGCGCGTGGGGGTCGGCCGCGGCGGAGTGCAGCCCGCGAGGACCAGGAGACCGGCGCCCGAGGCGGCTCCCGACAGGAAGAGGCGGCGTCCGATCGTCATCCCCGTCATCCTACGTTCTCGCCGCCCGGCGGGAGCCGCGGACACGGGCCGCCCGGCGGACGCCCGACGCCGAGTGGTAGACCTGTCCCATGAGCAACGACATCCGCGAACTCTCCGAGGGCGAGAGCTACCTCGCCTTCTTCCAGGGCGGGCCGTTCGACGGCCAGACCGAGACCCGTGTCAGCACCGAGGGGGGCTACGAGAAGTCGGTCGACGTCTACGCCGCCGTCGACGGCCAGGAGACGCACCTCGTCTACACGTCCGTCTCGGCGAAGGAGGTCGGCGAGTCGGTTCACGTGACCTACGCGCTCGACGCCCCCGACTCCGACCCCGTCGAGGACCCGGAGGACCGCGGCGGCGGATTCCAGTAGTCCGCAGCAGCGCCTCCCCGCTCCCACGCGGGAGCACGGACGCCGTCCCGGTCGCGATCTCGCGATCCGGGGCGGCGTCTTCGTCTGCGCCCGGAGGCTCTTCATGACGAACCGTGACGTCGCCCAGGTCCGCTCCGAGTCCGCGTCCCTACGATCGCGCCGGAGCGTCCGATCCACGGCCGCCCGGACGGAGACGACGATGCCCACCGAGCAGACCACCGCGACGATCGGCGCGCAGACCGCCGACTTCACCACCGGCTTCAACGAGACGATCGGCGACGAGCTCGCAACGGTCTTCGCGAGCGAGCAGGCCGACCTCGTCGAGAACGGCGTCCCCGCCGGAGCCGTCGCGGCCGGGGAGCGGCTGCCGAGCGCGACCGTGGTCACCGAGGGCGGCGAGAGCGTCGCGCTCTCCTCCCTCCTCGGCGACGGCCCGGCCGTGCTCGTCTTCTACCGCGGCGCCTGGTGCCCCTACTGCAACATCACGCTGCGCCACTACGACGCGACCCTCGCCCCCGAGCTGGCGAGCCGCGGCGTCGCCTTCGTCGCCGTGAGCCCGGAGACGCCCGACGCCTCCGCCACGCTGGGCGGCGAGCTCGGCTTCACCGTCGTCACCGACCCGGGCAACGCGCTCGCCACCGAGCTCGGCATCGTCACCGCCCCCAGCGACGCGGCGATCGAGGCGCACACGGCGCTCGGCTTCGCGGTGAAGGACTCGAACGCCGACGACACCCCGGCGATCCCGTTCCCGACCGTCCTGGTGCTCGACGCCGAGGGCGTCGTCCGCTTCGCCGATGTGCACGTCGACTACACGACGCGCACCGAGACCGAGGCGATCCTCGCCGCGGTCGACGCGCTCTCGTAACCAGTACGGGGAGGGGCTGTCAAGGGCCCCTCCCCTCACGGCTCGCTCCCCATCCGCAGCGCCACACTCCTTCGAACCACTTATGACGCCGATCCTCGGCGCCGGAAGGAGCACGACTCATGGCAGAGATCACCGCCCACCACGGCCTCTTCAAGGACACGGACCTCCACGTCGACGACACCGGCGGCTCGGGTCGCCCCGTCGTCCTGATCCACGGCTGGCCCCTGTCGGGCGAGTCCTGGAGCGAGCAGGTCCCCGCGTTCGCGGCGGCCGGCTTCCGCGTCATCACCTACGACCGCCGCGGCTTCGGCCGCAGCGACAAGCCGCTCACCGGCTACACCTACGACACCCTCACCGAGGACCTGCACACGCTGCTCACCGAGCTCGACCTGCAGGACGTCACCCTCGTCGGCTTCTCGATGGGCGGCGGCGAGGTCGCCCGCTACTTCTCGAAGTACGGCACCGAGCGCCTGCACAGCGTCGTCTTCGCGTCGGCCGTGCCGCCGTACCTGATGAAGACCGACGACAACCCGGACGGCCCGCTCGAGAAGTCGGCCGCCGCCGAGATGACCGCCGGCCTGACCAAGGACGAGGACTCGTTCTACGAGCAGTTCACGACCGAGTTCTTCTCGGTGAACGGCGAGCTCAAGGTCACCGAGGCGCAGCGCCAGGACGCCCTCGCGCTCGCGAAGCAGTCGTCCAAGCACGCCGCGCTGGCCTGCATGGCCGCGTTCGCCGGCACCGACTTCCGCGAGGACCTGCCGAAGGTCACCGTCCCAACGCTCGTCATCCACGGCGACGGCGACGGCACCGTCCCCTTCGAGGGCTCCGGTGCGCGCACGCACGCCGCCATCCCCGGCTCCGAGCTCCACGTCGTCGCCGGCGCCCCGCACGGCGTCAACGTCAGCCACGCCGAGGAGTGGAACCGCGTCGTCCTCGAGTTCCTGAAGAAGTAGCACGGAGGAAGGGGCGTCCCGCTGCGGCGGGGCGCCCCTTCTGTGTTCCCGGAATCTCGCGCGCTTTTGCATGCTGGTCGAGTAGCCGCGCAGCGGCGTATCGAGACCCACTTCCACCAGCAGTCCCGGTCATGGTGGATCTCGATACGCGCGCTGCGCGCACTACTCGATCAGCAAGAAGGCCGCGCTGCGCGCGCTGCCCCATCAGCCCTGACGGGCGCGGCGACGTTCATGCTGGTCGAGTAGCCGCGGAGCGGCGTATCGAGACCCGGAAGCACAGCGCGCATCGCGCGCCCTTCCATGCTGGTCGAGTAGCCGCGGCACGCGGCGTATCGAGACCCGGAAGCACAGCGCGCCGTGCGCGCCCCCGGCGTCAGCCCTTCTCCGCGCCCTCCGTGGTGTTCATGATCCGCCGCTGGAAGACGAAGAAGAGCACCGCGACCGGGATCGACATCAGCACGGCCGCCGCGAGCTGCAGCGGGTACTGGTTGCCGGTGCCCAGCTGCCCCGAGACCAGCGAGGCGACTCCGGTCGTCAGCGTGTTCAGCTCCGGCGACTGCCGCGAGACGACGAAGTGCGAGAACTCGTTCCACGAGCCCTGGAACGACAGGATGAACAGCGTCACGATCGCCGGCCGTGCCATCGGCACCACGATCGAGCGGAAGGTCCGGAAGACGCCGGCCCCGTCGATCCGCGCGGCCTCCTCGATCGACAGGGGGATCGAATCGAAGAACTGCTTCATGATGAAGATGCCCGCCGCATCGACGATCAGCGGCACGATCATTCCTGCGTAGCTGTCGTAGAGCCCGAGCTGCTTGAGGATGAGGAACCGCGGGATCAGCAGCACCACCGCCGGCACGCTCATCACGCCGATGAACAGCGCGAAGAGCAGCCCCCGACCGCGGAAGCGCAGCCGCGAGAGCGCGTAGCCCGCGAGCGAGTCGAAGAACACCCGCCCGACCGTGACGAAGACGGTCACGATCACCGAGTTCAGCGTCCAGAGCGGCAGCGGCACGTCGGTGAACAGCCGCTCGTAGGAGGCGAACGACCAGGTCGCCGGCAGCAGCGACAGCGGGTTCGAGGTCGCGTCGGCGTCGGTCTTGAACGACGACGCCACCGAGATCAGGAACGGGTAGATGTAGACCAGCGCGAGGCCGATCAGCAGCAGGTAGCCGCCGATCAGCGAGGCGCGGCCGCGGGCACCGAGCTGCACGCGGCGGTGCGGCAGCGGCGCCTGGGGCGGCGGCTCGGCCTCGGTGCGCGGCGCGGAGTCGACCAGGGTGCTCATCGCACTCCTCCCGTCGTGAGGGTCGTCGCGGCGTCCGCGCGGGCGGCCCGGCGGGTCCGGCGGGCGCTCGGCTCGCCCTTCTCGCGGAGGATCGCGCGCTGCAGCAGCGTCAGGACGACGATGATGAAGAACAGGATGAAGGCGATCGCTGCGCCCTGGCCCCAGCGGAGGTCCGTGAACGACGACTCGTAGGCGAGGTACGCCGGCGTGAGCAGCGTCTTGCCCGGAGCCCCGCCTCCGGTCAGGTAGATCTGGTCGAACACCTGCCAGGTGCCGATCAGCCCCAGGGTGAGCACGGTGAACAGCGTCGGCTTCAGCATCGGCAGCGTCACCGAGAAGAACTTCCGCAGCGGTCCCGCGCCGTCCATCAGCGCCGCCTCGTCGATCTCGGCGCCGATGTTCTGCAGCGCCGCGAGGAACAGCAGCATGAAGGTGCCCGAGGTGGTGAAGATCGCCATGGTGATCAGCACGCACATCGCCACCGACGGACCGGACAGCCAGTCCCACCAGGTCAGCCCCAGCGGAGCGCCGCCCGCGAACCACGCGCCGTCGACGCCGACGAGCCCGAGCAGCGAGTGCAGCACCCCGGTCGGGTCCGCCATCCAGGTCGGGCCGTCAGCGCCGAACCAGCCGAGCACCGCGTTGACGACCCCGGAGGCGCTGAAGAGGAACAGGAAGATCACCGTGATCGCGATCGACGACGTCACCGAGGGGAAGTAGAACGCGGTGCGGAAGAAGCCGCGCCCGCGCAGCACCCGGCGGTTGACCTGCACCGCCAGGAACAGCGCGAGCGCGGTCTGCAGCGGCACGACGAGCAGCACGTAGTAGACGTTGTTGCGGATCGCCGTGCCGAAGTCCTTCTGCGCCAGCCCGGAGTCCAGCAGCACCGCCCGGTAGTTGTCGGTGCCGACGAACTCCGCGGTCGGGCCCAGCGGCGAGCCGAGACCGTTCCAGTTGCTGACGCTCACCCAGAGCGCGAGGGCGATCGGGACGACCAGGAAGACGCCGACGACGAGGATCGCGGGGAGGGTGAACAGCCAGCCGTAGCGGGCCTCGTTCCCGCGGATGCCGGAGCGGCGGCTCCGGGTGGCGGTGGCGGTGCTCATCGGCGTCGTCCCGCGCTACTTCGCGTTCGCGGTGTCGAGCGCGTCCTGCAGGTTGGTCTGCAGGTCCGCGAGGATCGCCTCCGGGTCGCCCGACGCCAGGCCCTCGAGGGCCGAGTTGAAGTCGGTGATCACGGTGGCGGCGCCGGCGAAGGCGACCGGGCTGACGGCGTAGTCGTTGCCCGTGACGAAGGCGGCGTTCTCGGGATACTTGCTCGCGTACTCCGCGGCGCCCGACTCGGTCGAGGGGATCACGCCGAACGCGTCCGAGAAGGCGAGCTGCTGCTCGTCCGAGGTGAGCGACGCGACGAGCGACTCCGCCTGGTCGGCGGTGGTGCTGCCGGCCGGGATGCCCCAGCAGTTGCTGAAGGTGAAGGTCGACTTGCCGCCGGGGCCCGCGGGCAGCTCGGCGACCGTGTAGTTCACGTCCGGGTAGTCGGCTTCGAGCGCGCCGTTGATCCACGGGCCCTCGATCACCATCGCGGCCGCGCCCTTGCCGAACGCCTCGCCGGACCAGCCGGAGTCGAGGTCGGCCGGGAACTTCAGCACGCCGTCGCTCAGCAGGGTCTTCACCTCGGTGAGGCCCGCGACGTTCTCGGGGGTGTCCGCGGTGACCGTGGTGCCGTCCTCGGAGAGCAGCGAACCGCCGGCCTGGTTCATGAAGGTGCCGATGCGGGCGTACTCGGGGCCGAAGGAGAGCCCGGTCACGCCGTTCGCGGTCAGCTTCTGCGCCGCGGACTGGAGCGAGGCCCAGTCGGTCGGGACGTCCGCGTCGGTCAGGCCCGCGGCCGCCCAGAGGTCGGTGTTGATCACGAGGCCGAGCGTCGAGAAGTCCTTGGGCTCGCAGTAGAACTGGTCGTCGTAGGTGAAGGCGTCGCGCAGCGCCGGGTAGAAGGCGTCGGCGTCGTCCGCGTCCTGCGCGTAGGGCTCGAGGTAGCGGTTGCTCGCGTAGGTCTGGAACTGGTCCCAGCTCATGTAGAAGAGGTCGGGCGGGTTGCCGCCCGAGAAGCCCTGGCCGAGCTGCTGGGTGAGGTCGCTGGCCGCGACGACGTCGACGGCGGTGTCGTTCGCCTCGCCCCAGGAGTTCACGGCGTCGGTGACAGCGGTGGTCTCGGCGTCGCCGGACGAGCCGATCATCACGGTGAGCCCGGCGGAGTCGTCCGCTCCGCCGCCGCCGCCGCTCGAGCAGGCGCCGAGGGAGAGGGCGAGGCCGCCGGCGAGGATCGCGGCACCCCAGCGTGCCGTTCTGGTGCTGTGCGTCATGTTCTGACCTTTCATGGGTTTCGGGAGGGAGTCGTGGGGAGTCGTGGGGGAAGGTGGCGCCCGGTGTGCGGCGTCAGCTCTCGGAGTGGTGGAGCGGGGTGCGCACGACGAGGTGCGGCGTGATGAGGCGATGCGCCTCCCCCGGTGCGAGGGGGCGGTGGACGACGTCGTCGCCCTGCTCGCCGAGGAGGAGCTCGAGGGCGCCGGCCGCGACCGCGCCGAGGTCCTGCTCGACGCTGGAGAGGCCGACGGCGCCGGCGACCGGGGTGTTGTCGAAGCCGACGATCGCAAGGCTCGGTCGGCCGACCGCGACGGCCGCCATCGAGGCGCCGAGGGCGAGGGAGTCGGAGACGCAGACGAGCCCGTCGACCTCGGAGTGCGCCTCGAGGAAGGCGATGGCCGCGGAGCGCGCGCGCTGCACGTCGTCCTCGGCCTCAGCGACGAGCAGCGGCACGCCGGCGAAGCGCTCCGCCATCACCCGCTCCCAGCCGCTGCGGCGGTCGTCGCCCGTGGCCGAGCCGTCCGGCCAGCCGAAGAACGCGATCCGGGAGCAGCCCTCGTCGGCGAGATGCGCGGTGGCCTGCGCGACGCCCGCGGCGCCGTCGACGTCGACCCAGAGGTGCTGCGGGTCACCCTGGTCGTCGAGCCCCCAGGGGCGGCCGAAGGTGACGAACGGGACGCCCTGCTCGATCAGCCAGGCCGTGCGCTGGTCGCCGTAGAAGGTCGAGGTGAGCACGAAGGCGTCGACGTCAGCGCCGTCGCGGAGCTTGCCGATCCGCTCGATCTCCTCCTCGGGGCTCGCCGCCGTGTAGAGCAGGATCCGCATGCCGCGGGCGTCGGCCTGCTCGGTGACGGCGTGCAGGAAGCGGTCGAGGAGGCTGCCGGAGACGCCGTCGAGCACGCGGTCCATCCGGACGCCGATCGTCCCCGACTTGCGGGTGCGCAGGCGCCGGGCGGAGGCGTGCGGACGGTAGTTGAGGTCGCCGATCGCCTTCTCCACCCGCTCCCGCGTGCTCTCGCGCACGATCTGCGGGCTGTTCAGCACGTTCGAGACGGTCTGGCGCGAGACACCGGCTGCGCGGGCGACGTCCTCGACGGTCGGCAGTGCCATGCGTCCTCCTCGACGGGTGTGCGGTGGTGCGGTGCTCGGGCTTGATCGTTCAAATCCCCGCAAACCGAGTTATTTGATCGATCAAATTCCTGGGTAATGTTACCTGCGGCGACGGCGCTGTCAACCGGCCGTACGCTCCAGTACCGACGATCCAGTGAGGAGTCGACCGTGACGACCGACCACGACGACCACCCCCGCCCGCCCCGGCAGCCCCTGCTGAACGACGCCGTCGTCCTGCTCCGGGCGCCCACCCAGCTCTGGAGCGACGACGCCGGTGAGCTCGGCGCGCTGCCCGCGCACGGGCTCTACCACGGCGACGTCCGCGTCCTGGCGGGCCTGCGCCTGCTCGTCGGCGGTGAGCCGCTCGAGTCGATCGCGGTCGGCCGCGACGGCGCCTCCTCCGCCCGCTTCACCGCGCTCGCGCGCCATCTCGACGACGACGCCGCCGACCCGCGGCTGCGCGTCGTGCGCCTCCGCACGGTCACCGCCGGCGGGCTCGAGGAGCGGATCCGGCTCGAGTCGGCGCTGCCCGACGCCGTCACCACCACCGTCGAGCTCGCGCTCGATCCGGACTTCTCGCTCGTGCACGTGGTGAAGGCGGGGCTGCGCGACGAGACCGCCGTGGCGCCCGCCGTCGACGGCTCCTCCCTGGTCTGGACGCACGCGGGCGCCCGCGCCGAGGTCCGGGCCGAGGGCGCCGCGGTCTCCCCCGGCGGGACGCTCTCCTGGGACGTCGTCGTCCCGGCCCGCGGCTCGGTCGAGGTCGCCTGGAGCATCGTGATGACCGACTCCGCGGCCGTCGTCGGCGCCGCCCCCGGCCCCGCGGAGTGGGCCGACGCCGTCGTCGAGGCCGGCGACTCCCGACTCGCCTCCTGGTGCCGCGCCGCCCTCGACGATCTGGACGCGCTGCGGATGGTGACCCTCGAGCGACCGGACGAGCCGTTCCTCGCGGCCGGCGCGCCCTGGTTCTTCACCCTCTTCGGCCGCGACTCGATCTGGGCGGCGCGGATGCTCCTCCCGCTCGGCACCGAGCTGGCCGCCTCGACCCTCCGGGTCCTCGCGGGGCTGCAGGGCACCGAGCACGTCGCCGAGACGGCCGAGCAGCCGGGCAAGATCATGCACGAGCTGCGCTCGACGACCCTCGAGATCCCGGGCGAGGGCGTCTCGCTGCCGCCGCTCTACTTCGGCACCGTCGACGCGACCGCGCTCTGGGTCTGCCTGCTGCACGACGCCTGGCGCTGGGGTCTCGCGGACGAGGAGGTCGAGGCGCTGCTGCCGGCGCTCGAGGCCGCGCTGCGCTGGCTCCGCGACGAGGGCGACTCCGACGGCGACGGATTCCTCGAGTACGTCGACACCACCGGCCACGGCCTCGCGAACCAGGGCTGGAAGGACTCGGGCGACTCGATCCAGTGGCGCGACGGCAGCCTCGCCGACGGGCCGATCGCGCTCTGCGAGGTGCAGGCCTACGCCCACGAGGCGGCGGTCGGCGGCGCCGCGCTGCTCGAGTACTTCGGCCGCGACGGAGCGGAGTGGCGCGCCTACGCCGCCGCACTCAAGGACCGCTTCACCGGCGCCTTCTGGATCGACGACGCCGATGGCGGGCACCCCGCGATCGCGCTGGACGCGGCCAAGCGCCCGGTCGACACCGTCACCAGCAACATCGGGCACCTGCTCGGCACCGGGATCCTGCAGCCGGAGCAGGCGGCCCGCGTGGCGCAGCTGCTCGGCTCCCCCGAGCTCGACTCGGGCTACGGGCTGCGCACCCTGTCGACCGACTCCGGCGGCTACTGGCCGCTCTCGTACCACGGGGGCTCGGTCTGGGCCCACGACACCGCGATCGCCGTGACCGGGCTCGCCCGCGAGGGCTTCGGCGCGGAGGCGACCGCCCTCTCCCGCGGACTGCTCGCCGCCGCCGAGGGCTTCGGCTACCGGATGCCCGAGCTGCACTCCGGCGACGCCGCCGCCGAGGTGGCGGCCCCCGTGCCGTACCCCGCCGCCTGCCGCCCGCAGGCGTGGTCGGCCGCCGCCTCGATCGCGGTGCTCTCGGCCGCCCTCGGCCTCGCCCCCGGCGGCTCGACGCTCGTCGTCGCGCCGATCACGCCGCCCCTCGCCGGCTCCATCCGCGTCGACGGGATCCGCTACCGCGGCTCCGTCGTCCCCATCGACTGGCGCGACGCCCACTGAGCGGCGGATGCTCCGCTCTTCCTGCCGCCCCAGCGGCCCTCGCCGAACAAGCGGCCCGCGCCGCCCCCTTTGCTGATCGAGTAGCCCGCGCAGCGGGCGTATCGAGATCCACCACCGCCAGGACACAGACCCTGCAGACCACCGTCCTGACGACGATGGGTCTCGATACGCCCCTGCGGGGCTACTCGACCAGCATGCAGAGGCACTGCCTCACCGGGACGTCCCGAATCCTGCTGATCGAGTAGCCCGCGCAGCGGTCCATGCTGATCGAGGAGGCCGCGCAGCGGCCGTATCGAGATCCACCCGCGTCGACAGCCCCGCCGTCAGGACAGCCGCGCCACGACCGCGCGCGCGATCCGCCGGCCGGAGCGGTTCGCGCCGATCGTCGACGCCGTCGGCCCGTAGCCCGCGAAGAAGACCCGGGGGTCCGTGAGCGACGCGCCGTCCTCGACCGCGACCCCGCCCTCGCGCTCGCGCAGGCCGAGCGGCGCGAGGTGCCGCAGCTCCGGGCGGAATCCGGTGGCCCAGATGATCGCGTCGGCGCGGGTGTAGGAGCCGTCCGGCCAGCGCACCCCGTGCGGCTCGATCGAGGAGAACATCCCGCGCTCGTGCAGCACGCCGCGCTCGATCCCCGCCACGACCCGGCGCGTGCGCTGCACCCCGGTGCCACCGACGATGCTGGGCAGCGCGCGGCCGGCCCGCGCCGCGCGGTCCTGCTCGGCCACCGCTTCCACCGCCGACTCCAGCGCGAGCTGCTCGCCGTCCCGGTAGACCACCGGTCGCCGCGTCGCCCAGGTCAGCGAGCGGGCGACCCGCTCCAGCTCGAGGAGGAAGCCGATCGCGGAGGTCCCGCCGCCGACCACGATCACCTGCTGCCCGGCGAAGTCGGCGGCGCGCAGATACTCCGTCGTGTCGATCTGGACGCCCTCGAACCGCTCACGGCCCGGGTAGTACGGCAGGAACGGCGAGCCCCACGTCCCGGTGGCGTTGACGAGGATCCGCGCGCGCTCGCTACCGGCGTCGGTCTCCACGACGAGCGGTGCCGTCCTGTCGCCGATCGTCGCACTGCTGACGCCGCGCACCGCCACCGGCCGCCGGACGGCGAGCTCGTAGGCGCTCTCGTAGGCCTCGTAGTACTCCGTGACCACGTCGCGCGCGGGCCGGCGGCGGTCCGCGGTCGCGAAGGACAGGCCGAGCCGGTCCATCCCGGGCAGGTCGTGCACGCGGTGCGCGGAGCCGAGCCGGAGCGCCTCCCAGCGGAACTGCCAGGCGCCGCCGGCGCGCGGCCCGCGGTCCAGGACGACGAAGTCGACGCCCGGGCGCAGGCCCAGACGGCGGAGGTAGTAGGCGACCGAGAGCCCCGCCTGACCGGCGCCGACCACGACGACGGGCCGCGGATCGAGCGCACTGTCCACGGTGCTCCCCACGCGGTCGGGAGGCGCCGCTCACTCCGCTGCTCGCGCACAGGGGGGCCGGTGCCTCGTCTGCTAAACTACCGGCTAGATTTCATACTTCCTGTCTGCTTCTTTTTCTCCAGCCGGCTCACCGCCCGTCTGGCCTGTCATCGTGAGGGGGTCACCCATGGGGCGCGGCCGTCAGAAGGCAAAGAACACCAAGATCGCTCGGGAGCTGAAGTCGTTCAGCCCAACGGTCGATTACAGTGCGCTCGAGCGCGAGCTCAGCCACCCGGACGAGCCGGACTACTCGAAGTGGATCGACGACGAGGACGAGGGCGACGACACCGACCTCGTCGAGGAGCAGCACCAGAAGCGTGCCTGATCCCTCCTCCGCCGCGGGGCCGCTCCAGTCGAGCGACCCCGCGGCTTCTGCGTTCCCGGAGCGGTCTCCGCTTCCGGAGCAGCCTGCGCTTCCGGAGCAGCCTGCGTTCCCGGAGCACTCCGCGTTCCCGGAGCACTCCGGGCAGCACGGCCGCGTCGAGCAGCTCTCCACCCGTGTCGCGTACGAGACCCCGTGGATCCGCGTCCGCGAGGACGAGGTGCGCTGGCCCGGCGGCGTCGAGGGCGTCTACTCCGTCGTCGAGCGCGCCGACTACGCGCTGATCGTCCCGCGCGAGCGCGACGGCTTCTGGCTGGTCGAGCAGTACCGCTATCCGATCGGCCGCCGCACCTGGGAGTTCCCGTCCGGCGGCTGGCCGCACGACTCGCCCGGCGGCGACGCCGAGGCGCTCGCGCGTGCCGAGCTGCGCGAGGAGACCGGCCTGCGCGCCGGACGACTCCGACCGCTCGGCCGGCTCAGCGAGGCCGACGGCTTCGTCGCGCAGTCGTTCGACGTCTTCCTCGCCGAGGACCTCGAGCACGGCGAGCCCGAGCGCGAGGAGACCGAGCAGGACATGCGCCAGCAGTGGTTCCCGGACGCCGAGGTGGCGGCGATGGTCCGCTCCGGAGCGATCGTCGGCACCTCCGACGTCGCCGCGCTCGGGCTGTTCTGGCTGGACCGGGGGCTCGGCTCGTGAGCGCGCCGACCGCCCGGGCGCGCTCGATGTCGGTCGTCGCTGCCAGGATGTCGAGATGAAGCCCGCGTCCGCGCCGTCGCCCGTGTGGCACTCGGAGACGCGCGGCCGCGACCTCGACGAGGCGCGCGCGTTCTACTCCCGCGGCTACAACGGGTCGGGCTTCCGCGCCGAGCACACCCGCATCCCGTTCGCCTACCGCTACGCGTCGACCGGCCCCGGCCCCGTGAGCCTGCACGCGGCCTCCTTCCTCGGCTCGGTCCGCGGCACGGTCGAGCCCACCGGCGTCTACGTCGTGCTCTGGCTCAACGACGGGCGCGCGAGCCTCGACCTCGGCCGCGACGAGAACCGGCTGGTCGCCGGCCGGCCGGCGATGTTCCCCTCCGGCCGCCCGTTCGGCTTCGAGACGAGCGAGTACCGCGACGCGCTGGTCCACTTCGACTCCGCCTACCTGGAGCGCGCCGCCGCCGAGCGGCACGGCACCGCGCCCGGCCCGATCCGCTTCGCCCCGCTCGCGCACTCGCCCGCCCCCTGGTGGGCGGCGGTGCGGGTGCTCCGCGACACGCTCACCGGAGTGAAGGCGCCCTCGTCGCTGCAGCGCGAATCCGCGTCGCAGGTCGCCGCCGCGGCCGTGCTGCAGGCCTTCGCACACCGGGTCGTCCCGCTGCCCTCCGCACCGCACTCGGTCAGCGCCCGGCGGCTGCGGCGGGCGGTCGAGTTCGTGCACGCGAACGCCGACCTGCCGCTCGGCGTCGCCGACATCGCCGACGCGGCCGGGCTGACCGTCCGCGGCGTCCAGCTCGCCTTCCAGCGCGCCTACTCGATGACGCCGCGGCAGTACCTGCGCGGCGTTCGCCTCGACCTCGCCCACGACGAGCTCGTCGCCGGCGGCCCGCAGACCCTCGTCGTCGGCGACGTGGCCGCGCACTGGGGCTTCATCAGCGGCGGCCGGTTCGCCCAGCACTACACCCAGCGCTTCGGCGAGCTGCCGAGCGAGACCCTGCGGCGCTGAGCCTGCGGCGCTGAGCCTGCGGGGCTGTGTCCGGGCCGCTGTGTCCGCGCAGCTGTGTCCGCGCAGCTGTGTCCGCGCAGCTGTGTCCGCGCCGCCGGACCGGCGTCACTCACTCCGCGACGCCGCAGGACGCAGCATCGGCCACCGCTCCCGAGCGTCGGCCCGGCGGACCTGGCCGCACCGCGAGGACTCCGCCGCGCCGACCCCGCGAGGGCTGTCGGAGGCGTAGTGTCCGAAGTCCACCCGCGGAACGACCCGCGGGTCCGCGTCGATGGAGCCGCGATGTTCGAACCCGAAGGATCCGCGCGCCCGGTCGCCCGGATCATGTCCGTGACCGCCGCACTGCTGATCGGCGCCGTCCTCGTCGGCGGCGCGGTCGGAGCCGCGGTCGCCCTGGCCCTCTACCTGCCGAGCGCGCTCGCCGCCGGAGCGCTCGACCCCTCCGCGCTGGTCGGCTTCGGGATGCTGATGGGCGTCGCCTCCGGCGCCGGCCTCGGCGCGGTGGGAGGCCTCGGCGCGATCGCCGGCATGGTCACCGTCCGCGCGATGAGCCGCCGGAGCGGCGCCTTCATCGCCGGGACGAGCGTCGGCGCCGCGTTCGGCGTGCTGATCCTCGCCGCGAACCTCCTCGTCAGCCGCGACGCCGCGACCTGGATCACCGCACTGCTCGCCACGGCGGCCGCCTTCCTGCTCTGCGCCTGGGGCTCCTGGCTGCTGACCCGCCGCGAGCACTCCTGGGAGCGGGCGCACGCCCCTGAGCGCCGGCGCCCTGCCGCGCAGCCCGCCGCCCCGGGGGCTCCGTCGCCGGCGAGCCGCCACCGCCCGGCCTGACCCGGGCTCACCCCTCCGGCACGCGGAATCACCCTCGGCACGCCGAACCAGCCGATTCTCACGAGCCGAAGCCCATCCCACGTGCCGAGAGTTCACCGCCGGAACCTCCGGCACGCAGGTTCAGCTCAGGCACGTCGAATCAGCCGATTCCCGCGTGCCCAGGCACGTTCCACGTGCCCAAGTTCCTCCGTCGGAACCCCCGGCACGCCGATCCAGCTCCGGCACGCCACACCAGCCGACTTCCACGAGCCGAGGCCCGTTCCACGTGCCGAAGCTCCACCGCCGGAACCTCCGGCACGCCGATCCAGCTCCGGCACGCCGAATCACCCGATTCCCGCGTGCCCAGGCGCGTTCCACGTGCCGAAGCTCCTCCGCCGGAACCCCCGGCTCGCGGGTCCAACTCCGGCAGGCCACATCAGCGGATTTTGACGAGCCGAGGCCCGTTCCACGTGCCGAAGCTTCACCGCCAGAACCTCCGGCACGCGAAACCACCTCCGGCACGCCCGATCAGCCGATTCCGACGTGCCGAGGCCCGATTCACGAGCCGAAGGTCGAGCCGGACCGCCCCGCGGTCAGCCCGCGTACGAGCCGACCAGGCGCACCGCGCCGCCGTCCACGCCCTTGGCGCCCTGCTCGAAGCCGTCGAGCGAGCGCTCGCTCAGCGACACGCGGCCCGCGACCCAGGACGGCACGCCCGACACCTCGAGCGCCGCGATCACCGCGGGCGCCGCGTCGGCGTCGACGACGGCGAACATCCCGATGCCGAGGTTCCAGGTGCCCTCGGTGCTCTCCAGCGTCGCCCCCGACATCGCGGCCAGCGCCCGGAACACGTCGGCAGGGCTCCAGCTGGAGCGCTCGACCTCGACCCAGGAGCCGCGCGGCAGCACGCGCGCCAGGTTCGCCGCGATCCCGCCGCCGGTCACATGGCTGATCGAGTGCACGCCCGCGCCGAGCGCCTCGTCCTCGAGCACCCGGAGCAGCGGCGCCGTGTACAGGCGGGTCGGCTCGAGCAGCACCTCGCCCACGACTCCCCCGAGCTCGGCGGAGGTGTCGGTGAAGCGGATCCCCTTCTCGGCCAGGATGTGGCGCACGAGCGAGTAGCCGTTGGAGTGCAGCCCGGAGGACGCCATCGCGACCACCAGGTCGCCGTCACGCACCCGGTCCGCGCCGCGCACCGCGTCCGCCTCGACCGCGCCGACGGCGGCACCGGCCACGTCGTAGTCGTCCGGCCCGAGCAGCCCGGGGTGCTCGGCGGTCTCGCCGCCGACGAGCGCGGTCCCGGTGGCCGAGCAGGCGCGGGCGATCCCCGCGACGATGTCCGCGATCCGCACGGGGACGACCTTGCCGCAGGCGATGTAGTCGGTCATGAAGAGCGGGCGGGCGCCGACCACGACGATGTCGTCGACGACCATGCCGACGAGGTCCTGCCCGATGGTGTCGTGCTTGTCGATCGCCTGCGCGATGGCGACCTTCGTGCCGACGCCGTCGGTCGAGGTCGCGAGCAGCGGCGCCCGGAAGTCCTTGAGGAACGAGACGTCGTAGAGGCCGGCGAACCCGCCCACTCCCCCGAGCACGTTGCGGTCGTGGGTCGCGGACACCGCCGCCTTCATCAGCTCGACCGCGAGGTCCCCGGCCGCCGTGTCGACTCCCGCGCGGGCGTAGCTGCTCGTCTCGTTGCTCACGCGACGACCCTACCGAAGGGCCGCGCCACGCAGACGCTGCCGTCGGGAGGCTCGACGACCCCGCATCGGGTTCGGTCGGACCGCACCCCCTTCAGGGGTTGATCTGAGGACTGCGGCAGACACGGCGATGGTTGCGTTGCCATGATCGGCGCGTCCCCTCTTCATCCAGGACGGCAGCGCGCTCCACGCCGTCCTCCGCGCCCCCGAGGAACCCTGATGGCCGACTCCGCCTCCCCGTCCGGCCCGCCGCTCCGCCGGCGCTCGATCGTGGCGGCCGCCGCCTGGACGATCCCCACCGTCGCCGCGGTCACCGCGGCACCGCACGCCGCCGCCTCGACACCGCCCGAGCCCGTCGGTCCGCCCGATCTGCTCGACGTGACCGGCTTCGAGGCGGTCCGCTGCGACGTCGTGCCCGCCGGCACCGTGCTCTTCCGCGCCCTCGACGGGACGTCTCCCGCGGCCAGGGGCGCCTCGGTGACCGTCGCACTCCCGCCCGGGCTCGGCTTCTCCGCCGGCGGGAGCTCCGCCGTGGTGGCGGTCGGCACGGAGGGCGTCGTCTCCGTCCCGGCGTTCGCGGCGTCGGGCTCCGCGGGCTCCTACACGATCACGGCCACCTACGGCACGGCGATCGCCTACGCGCCGGGGACGGTGACCGCGAGCCCCGGCCAGGTGGTGGAGCTCACGCGCTCCCCCGGCGGCGCGAACCAGCAGCCGACGTTCTCCACCGCCGTCGTGCCCGGAGTCGTCGACGGCGTCCACGGCGCGATCTCCGGTGACGAGCTCGCCGCCAGCGCCGGCCGGAACGCCGCCGTGCTGACCGCCGACGGCCGGGTGCGCTACTGGGGAGCGAACCTCGGCGCCCCGGTGACGGCTCCCGGAACCCTGACGTTCGCCGGGGCCGCGGTGACGGGCATGGTGTTCATCGACACCTGGACCTGCGTCCAGGCCGGCAACACCTCCGCCGGCGGCATCGCCGCGGGAGCCGGAGCGGACTCCGTCCGCCAGTGGTACCGCACGGGGACCGGCACCGGCCCGCTCACGGTCGCGGCGGTGACCGGCATCACCGGCACGGTCCTCGCTGCCAAGTCGAACGACGGCTACAGCTACGCCCTCACCAGCACCGGCCTGCACTGGTGGGCGAACGCGACCTCGGGCGAGCGGGTCGCCGCCACGCTCATCGCGGGCACGGCCGGTGCGTCGGCGATCAGCACCTGGAGCTACCGCCGAGCCAACGGCGTCCTCGTCTTCGGCGGCGGGATCCTCCGCGCCGACGGCGGTGTCAGCGCCTGGAACGGCAGCCACGCCCTCACCGCCCTGGGCGGCGCTCCGGCGGACATCGTCGAGTTCCAGGCCGGGCAGTCCACCGTCTACGCCCTCACCGGCTCCGGCGAGCTGTGGACGCAGGGCGCCGCGTTCACCTCATCGCCCGGCGGCGCGGGCTGGATCCTGCGCGCCGAGAACGTCGCGACGACCAACGCCTGGACGTACGAGGGCTACACCGGCGGCGTGTACGCCACCACGGCGGGAACGGTCGCCCAGTTCTTCGCCGCGCAGCCCGCCGGCAACGCCTACCGCACGGAGGCGAGGACGATCCCCGCGGGCGTCACCCTGACGAAGGTGTTCAGCACGGACGGCACCTACCTGGCGCTCGCCTCGAACGCGACCGTCTACGCCTGGGGCGGCAACCTCGACAACTCCGGCCGCTCGCAGCCCGCCCTCGTCGCCGGAGTCACGAATGCGACCGACCTGAACGCCTGGGGCTACCACGGACCGTCCTACGTGGGCGGCGGGTACGTCATCTCCTCGATCGGCTGCTGACGCCGACCGATCCGCCCGCCTCGCGACCCGCGAGCGCGCCCGCCCGGGCGGATCCGCCGGGAGCGAACCGTTAGGGGATGCGTCGTCCGCGTGCCAGGATGGACCGTCAATCCCCCCTGCTATCCCCTTGGGAGCCCCTCCGGCATGTGCGGAATCGTTGGGATCGTGTCCTCCGGGCCGGTCAACCAGTCCATCTACGACAGCCTCTCCCTCCTGCAGCACCGCGGCCAGGACTCGACCGGCATCGCGACCGCGGACGGCAGCACGCTGCACATCAAGAAGGCGGCGGGGCAGGTCCGCGAGGCGTTCCGCACCCGCGATATGCGCTCGCTGCTCGGCACGATGGGCCTCGGGCACGTCCGCTACGCCACCAAGGGCAACGCGGAGCGCGAGGAGGAGGCGCAGCCGTTCTACGTGAACGCGCCCTACGGCATCATCCTCATCCACAACGGCAACCTGACGAACACGCGCGAGCTCACCGAGGAGCTCTTCACCGTCGATCGCCGCCACCTCAACACCACGTCCGACACCGAGCTGCTGGTCAACGTGCTCGCGAACGAGCTGCAGGCCTCGATCTCGGGCCGCGACCTCGACGCGGACGAGGTGTTCGACGCCGTCGCCCGCGTGCACGAGCGGGTCGAGGGCTCCTACGCCACCATCGCGCTGATCGCCGGTCACGGGCTGCTCGCGTTCCGCGACCCGTTCGGCATCCGGCCCCTGATCGTCGGCCGCCGCTTCAATGTGAACGGGCCTGACGACTGGGTGGTCGCCTCCGAGTCGCTCGTCCTCGAGGCGCAGGGCTTCGAGATCGTGCGGGACGTCGCTCCGGGTGAGGCGATCTTCATCACCCCCGACGGCCGGATGACCAGCCGTCAGTGCGCGAAGAACCCGCGGCTCATCCCGTGCTCGTTCGAGTACGTCTACCTCGCGCGACCCGACTCGATCCTCTCCGGGATCTCGGTCTACGAGGCCCGGCTGCGTCTCGGCGACCGGCTGGCCGACACCATCGCCGAGTACACGCCGGGCGGGGCGATCGACGTGGTCATGCCGATCCCGGACTCCTCGCGCCCCGCCGCGATGCAGGTCGCGCAGAAGCTGGGCATCCCGTACCGCGAGGGCTTCTACAAGAACCGCTACGTCGGCCGGACGTTCATCATGCCCGGGCAGGCGGTGCGCAAGAAGTCGGTGCGGCAGAAGCTGAACGCGATGTCGAGCGAGTTCAAGGGCAAGAACGTGCTGATCGTCGACGACTCGATCGTGCGCGGCACGACGTCGAAGGAGATCGTCGACATGGCCCGCACGGCCGGCGCGAACAGCGTCACCTTCGCGTCCGCGGCGCCGCCGGTGCGCTACCCGCACGTCTACGGCATCAACATGCCGTCGCGGCAGGAGCTCGTCGCGCACAACCGCCGGATCCCCGAGATCTCGGAGGCGATCGGCGCCGACTACCTGATCTACCAGGAGGTCGCCGACATGAAGGCGGCGATCCTGGAGGGCTCGGACGTCACCGACCTCGAGACCAGCTGCTTCACCGGCGAGTACGTCACCGGCACCGTCACGCCGGAGTACCTCGACTGGGTGGAGCGCACGCAGCTGAGCTGACGCTGGGAGAGCGCGCATCCGGCAGGCACAGCGCCCGGGTGCGCGCAACGGGGTGCCGTGCGGCGACGGATCGTCCATGATCGTGGGGCGCCGCTCCGTGCGCCCGAGACGAGGAGTCCCCGTGATCTACCGCCTGCTGCCCCTGCTCCTGACGTTCATCGCGGGTCGCCTGAAGAAGTCGCAGAAGGCCAAGCGCGCCACGCAGAACGCCGCGCGCTCGACGAGCCGCAGCAGCCGCAAGCGCCGCTGACCACTCGCTTGCAGAGCGTCGTCTCTAGCGCGTCGAGGCGTCCGGCTCCGTGCCGGGCGCCTCGTTCTCGTCCGGGGCGTCGTCCGGCTCGTCTAGGTCGTCCGCCGGCTCGTCGTCGCGGTCCACCTCGCGGGCGACCGTGCGCTCGGCGGTGGTGCGGACGACGCGGCGGCCGACGACCCGGTCGAGGATCACGACGACGAGCGCGGCGAGACCGCCGAAGATCGTCACGAACAGCAGCAGGCTGAAGCCGAAGACCTGCGCCTGGCTGAAGCCCTCGGTCTCGGGCAGCGCGAAGGTGAGCACGAAGGCGACGATCGCGCCGAAGCCCGCGCCGAGCGCGAGGATGCGCCAGACCCGCGGCGAGCGGCGGACGTCGACCTCCTCGCGGGTGATCTCGACGTCGTCGGGGCGCGGCGAGGAGTCGAGCGGATCGGTCATGCCTCCATTGTCCCCTGTGCCCGGCCGGGCGCGGGCCGAGTGGCGAGGCGGCGGCGGATCGGGTAGCGCGCCTGAGAGCCGGCGGGTCTCGATACGCCGCTGCGCGGCTACTCGACCAGCATGAGGGGGGCGCCGCTTCGCGGCTCCGACGCCGGCCATGAGGGGGCGCCGCCTCGCGGCTCCGCGGTCAGTCATGAGGGGGTGCCGCGTCGCGGCTCCGAGGGCGCGGTCACATGGAGTGGAGGAGGCGGCCCGCCTGGGCGCGGAGCTCGCGGACGACGGTCCGCACGGAGAGCCGCTCCGCGCGGTCGGGGCGCATCAGCGCGACGATGTGGCGCACAGAGTTCACGCCGCGCAGGGGCTTCACGACGATGCCGGCCGTGCCCGCGGTGTAGCGCGGGACCACGGCGATGCCGAGGCCGGCCGCGACGAACGCCTCCGTGACGCGGGTCGAGGCGAAGCGCTGCTCGACGCGGACCGGCTCGCCCGAGGTCGTCTCGATCTCCTGCATGATCCGCTCGAACGGGAAGCCGTCGGGCACGCCGATCCAGGTCTCGCCGACGAGGTCGCCCGCGGTGACGGTCGCACGGTCGGCGAGCCGGTGGCCGAGCGGCAGGGCGATGTCGAGCGGCTCGACCATCAGCTCGGCCATCGCGAGCCCGTGCCCGGCCCAGGCGCTGCGGCCGTTGGGCGAGTGCGCGAGGACGATGTCGAAGTCGGCGGTGAGATCGAGGAACTCGTCGGTCCCGGGGTCCGCGTCCTCGCAGTGCACCACGAGCCCCTCGACGCTGCGCAGAGCGACCAGGGCGTCCGGCAGCAGCATCTGGCCCGCCGTCGGGAAGGTCGCGATCGTCACCTCGCCGATCGGGTTGTTCTTGAAGGTCTGCCACACCGCATCGGCGCGCTCGAGAGCGGTCGCGATCTCGGTGGCACTGCGGGCCAGCTCGCGGCCGGCCGCGGTGAGGACGACGCCGCGTCCCGAGCGCTCGATCAGCGGCACACCCGCCTCGCGCTCGAGCACCTTGAGCTGCTGCGACACCGCCGAGGGAGTGCGGTGCGTCGCCGCCGCCACCGCGGTGATCGAGCGCCGCATCGAGAGCTCCCGGAGCAGTTCCAGCCGTCGCACGTCCATGTAGGAACGCTACACGTCAGGCCAAGAACAGTGCGATTGTCCTAAGGAACAGAAGGCCCGAGAGTGGACGTTGTACAGAGCATCCCGGCGGATGGATCGCCAAACCTGGCAGACACGTCGGAGCAACGAAAGGCAGAACACTCATGAGCATCGCAATCCTCGTCGTCCTCGGTGCCGTCGCCGCATGGGGCACGGTGTCGACGGTGCTCGTCGCCAGCCGCGACGGATACCGTCAGGTCCCCGTCCGCCACTGAGCCCCGCGCTCCGCGACAGCACCTCATCGCGTTCCGACGCCGTCTCCCCCTCCAGGGAGGCGGCGTTCTCGCGTTTCCGGGGGCATCCGCAGGTCGCGCACCCCCGTGAACGCGGAAGAGGCCCCGCGGCGCGCACCGCGGGGCCTCTCCTGTGCGAGTGCTACTTCGCGGCGGTGCGGCGGCGCAGGCGCGCCACGGTCATGCCGAGTCCGAGCAGCAGCGCCGCGGCACCGGCCGCGAAGGCCGGCGTCGCGTCGACGCCGGTCGCGGCGAGGTGACCGGTCGAGCCGCCCGGGACGGCGGGAGCCGTCGTCGCCGGCGTCGTCGGGATGACGGTCTCGGTGGGCTCCGGGGTCGGGGTCGGGGTGGGGGTCGGCGTGGTGCCGGGGCCTGCGGCCTCGGTCACCGTGAGCGTCGACACGACCGAGACACCCGTGACCGGCAGAGCGAACTCGAGCTCGTGGTCGCCGGCCGACAGCTCCGCGACCGAGAAGCCGACCGACGCGCGGCCCTGCTCGTCGGTGGTGTCGACGACGGTGTGGTCGATCGGAGCGGTCGCCACCTGGACGCCGTCGATCAGCACCTGCACCTCGTCGTCGCGGACGGTCGAGTTGTTCACGTCGAGCGAGGACAGCTCGTAGGAGAGCGTCTCCGCACCCTCGACGCTGGTGTCGACGATGCCGATCGAGCGCGAGGCGGCGTCCGGCGTCACCGGCGAGAAGGCGGCGATGTAGTCGGTGAAGGCGGTCAGGTCGACGCGGCCGGAGTCGGCCTTGCCGGTGCCGTTGGCCAGCTCGGTGAAGTTGTCGCCACCGGAGGCGAGGAAGGAGTTCGTCACGATCTTGAACGTCTCCTCGTCCGCGATCGGCTCGCCCTGGAAGAAGACGCCGGTCACGTGCGAGCCGACCTCGGCGGTCGGGTTGTAGGTGTAGGTCAGGTCCTTCGAGATGCCGAGGTGCAGCTCCGGGCGGGACTGGCCCGGCTGCCACTGCTGCTCGAGGACCGTCTTGATCTGTGCACCGGTGAGGGTCTCGGTGACCAGGGTGTTGGCGAAGAGCTGGACGGCAGCGGCCTCCTTGTAGGAGACCTGCCCGTCCGCGTCGCCGGCTCCGCTGGAGGCGAAGAGCAGGTCGTTGCGCACGCCGCCCGGGTTCATGAACGCGATCTGCGTGCCGAGGTCCTCCTGCGTGGCCCAGAGCTGGGCGTCGGCGACCAGGTTGCCCATGGTCGACTCGGCGCCGCGGTTCTCGGATCCGTTGGACTGGACACCACGGCGGATGTCGGCGGTGATCGAGCCGACCGGAACCGCGCCCTGGACCTCGGCCACTGCGACGGCGTCCGCGACGAGCGCGGCGACGGCGACTCCCTCGGGGGTGGAGTCGGCGGCGTAGGCGGGCTGGAAGACCGTGGAGACGACTCCGGTGGTGGGGTTGGTGACCTGTGCGGGAACGAGGGTGTCGACGAGGTTCTGCGCGCTGTTGGTCACCTCCTTGGTCTCGGGATCGATCGTCAGCTCGATGTGACCGAGGCGGTTGCCGTACTGGCCGGCCTGCACCACCGGGAGGGTGTTGCCGTCGACCGTGACCTCGGAGGCGTACGCCTGGTGGGTGTGCGCGGAGACGATGGCGTCCAGGCCACCGCCGATGCCGTCGACGATCGCGCCGAACACGGTGTTCGCGTCGGTGAGGTCGACCGTGGCGCTCTCCGCGCCCTCATGGATGACCGCGACGAGGACGTCGGCCTCGAGGTTCTTGTCCTCAGCCGGGACCGACGAGTCCGCACTGTCGTCCACGCCGTCCTGGAGTCGCGCCGCTTCCGCGTTCACGGAGTCCACGACCGGTGCGATGTCGAGGGAGGCGATGCCGGCCGGCGAGACCAGCGAGGGAAGGCTGGCGGTCGTCGCGCCGATGAAGCCGACCGTGACGCCGTCGAAGTCCTGGACGTACGAGGAGGCGTAGGCGTGGTCGTCGGTGCCCTTCTCGAGCAGGTTGGACGAGAAGTACTCGAACTCCGCCCGCGGGATGACGCGGTCGTCGAGGTCGGCGCGGCCCTGGTCGAACTCGTGGTTGCCGATCGCCGAGGCGCTGACTCCCATCAGTCCGAGTGCGTCGATGGTCGGGGTGTCCTGCTGCACGTAGGACGTGAAGGTGGAGGCGCCGATGTTGTCGCCGGCGGAGATGAGGATCGAGTTGTCCGGGTTCTCGGCCTTGAGCGTCGCGTACGCGGAAGCGAGCGACGCGGCTCCCGGCGTGCTGCCGTCGACCGTGCCCGCGGCTGAGGCCTCGAGGCGTCCGTGGAAGTCGTTCATCGTGTAGATGTCGATGACCTGCGCTTCGGCGGCCATGGCGGGAGCTGCGCCGAGCAGGGCGGCGCCGGCGACGGCACCGACTGCTGCTGCGGACAGAGTTCGGAGGAGGCCGCGTCGACGGCCGGGGGTAGTGCTTCGCATCTGTGGGAGGTCTCCAAGCATCGAGCGGCGATTCGGAGAGAACTCCTGCCGCAGTGGGGGAACTTTCCCAGACAACCCGACGCGGGCCTGCCCGTCAAACGTCGATCGGGGCGGCGGCGGTGCGTTTACGAGATGTTAATTCGCCGACGGTCGGCGGACGTGCAGCAATGGCAGGAACGGCGAGAGGTCGGCGCGCACGCCCGAGGCGTGGATCCGGCCGCTCGCGAGGCCCTCGCTCCAGGGGAGGGAGCCGGTCGCGAGGGGCAGCCAGGTGGCGGCGTCCATCTCGATCACGTTCGGCGGCGTGCCGCGGGTGTGGCCCGGGCCCTCGACGCACTGGGCGGCGCCGAACGGCGGCACGCGGACCTCGACGCTGCGGCCCGGGACGTTCGTCTCGATGATCTGCAGGAGGAAGCGCACGGCGGTCGCCGTCGTGTTGCGGTCGGCCCCGCCGGCGAGCGCCGCCCGCACGGCGTCCTGCCCGGTCGCCTCGTCGATCTTCCCCTTGGCCATGCGTCCAGTCTGCCGTGCCGCCCGGTGCCCGCCGGCTCCGCGAGATGCCACTTGTGCACGCGACACGCCGCAGAAGGCGTGCACAAGTGGCATCTCGCGGAGGAGGGAGGGGGCGCGCGGCGACGGGGCGCGCGGCGGGCGGGGGCGCTCCGGGGCGGGCCTATCCTGTCAGGGTGAAGATCCTCGTCCTCGGCTCGGGTGCCCGTGAGCACGCCATCATCACCGCCCTGCTCGCGGAGGAGGAGGCGCACGAGATCATCGCCGCCCCCGGCAACGCGGGCATCGCGCGGGACGTGGAGGTCATCCACTTCGACACCAACAGCCCGCGCCTGGTCAGCGACTTCGCGGTCGAGCAGGGCATCGAGCTCGTCGTCATCGGGCCGGAGGCGCCCCTCGTCGCGGGAGTCGCCGACGCCCTGCGCCGCCGCCGCATCCCCACCTTCGGCCCCGACCGCGCGGCCGCCGCCCTCGAGGGCTCGAAGACCTTCGCCAAGCGCGTGATGGACATGGCGCGCGTCCCCACCGGCCGGGCGACCCGCGTCTCGACCCTCGTCGACGCGACGCGCGTCATCGACGAGTTCGGCGCCCCCTACGTCGTCAAGGCCGACGGCCTCGCCGCGGGCAAGGGCGTGCTCGTGACCGAGTCGCGCACCGCCGCCGTCGCACACGCCGAGTTCTGGCTGCAGTCCGGCGACGTGCTGATCGAGGAGTTCCTGGCCGGCCAGGAGGTCTCGCTCTTCCTCCTCTCCGACGGCCACGACGTCGTGCCGCTCTCGCCCGCCCAGGACTACAAGCGCCTCGCCGACGGCGACGAGGGCCCGAACACCGGCGGCATGGGCGCCTACTCCCCGCTCCCCTGGCTCGCGGACCGCTGGGAGAGCGAGCGCGCCTTCGTCGACGAGGTCATCGACACCGTCGCCATCCCGACCATCCGCCAGCTCGAGCGCGAGCGCACCCCGTTCGTCGGACTCCTCTACTGCGGCCTCATCGTCACCGACGCCGGCATCCGCGTGATCGAGTTCAACGCGCGCTTCGGCGATCCGGAGACCCAGGTCGTGCTGCCGCGCCTGGTCTCCCCGCTCTCCGCGCTGCTGTTCGCGGCGGCGACCGGCGCGCTCGCGTCCGTGCCGTGGCCGGCCTTCTCGGAGGACGTCGCCGTGACGGTCGTGCTCGCCAGCGAGGGCTACCCCGAGAACGCCGCGACCGGGCGCGTCCTCGGCGGCCTGGAGGCGGCGGCCGAGGTCCCAGGCGTGACGATCGCGCACGCCGCGACCCAGCTGGTCGACGGCCGCTTCGTCGCCACCGGCGGCCGGGTGCTGAACGTCGTCGCCCGCGGCGCCGACTTCGCCGAGGCGCGCGAGCGGGCCTACCGCGCCCTCGACCTGATCACCCTCGACGGCGGCCAGTACCGCCGCGACATCGCGCTGCGCGTCGCCGGGCGCTGACGCCCCGCGCTCGCCCACTCGCCCGCTCGCTCCTCAAGAGTTGTCGTACCCGCCGCACGGGTACGACGACTTCTGGAGAGTCGGTGCGGCGTCGGCGGACGGCTCCTCACGAGTCGTCGCAGCGGAGGCGCCGGTACGACAACTCTTGGAGAGCGGAGCGGGGCAGCGGGGGGTCAGGCGGTGCGCAGGGGCGTGCGGCGGGTCGCAGACCACCAGAGCGCCGCGCAGCCGAGGACGACGGCGCTGCACAGGGCCATGACGGTGCGCGGCTCGAGGAGCAGGATCCCGAGCGAGACCAGGGCCTGGCTGAGGGCGATTGCGAGCATGGCGACCATGTTGTCGACGGCGAAGACGCGGCCGCGCAGGTCGTTCGCGGTGATCGACTGCAGGCCGTAGCCGCTGAGACTCGCGTTCATGCTGCCCCCGATGTGGGCGATCAGGACGAGGGCGATCGCGAGGACGACCGAGGTGCTGATCGACACCAGGGCGTAGCCGAGGCCGAAGAGGAGCACGGCCGCGACGATCCCGCCGCGCAGGTCGGGCGAGCGCTCCGCCGCGAACCGCGCGACGCGGGGCCCGATCACGGCACCGACGCCGCGCGCGGCGAAGAGGAGGCTCGCGGCGACGGCGGGGTCCGTCGTCATCGTCAGAGCCAGCGCCGGGAAGAGCGCGATGGCGCCGTTGCCGAGGTGGCTGCCGGGCTTCGCCAGCAGCAGGGCCGGGATCCGCCGGTCGGAGCGGCAGAAGGCGGCGACCTCGCGGACGTCGCGGGCGAAGCGGGCCGCTCCTCCGCGGCGCCCGGCCTCGCGCCCCGCCCCCTGCCCCGCCCCGCGCTCGGCGCCGCGAGCCGCGGGCAGGCCGAGCAGGAGCAGCGCGGAGAACCCGTAGGCGACGGCGGTGATCGCGAAGCAGAAGTACGGCGAGACGAGCGCGGAGGCGATGCCGCCGAGGGAGGCGCCGAGCGCGAGCATCACTCCCCAGACCGAGTTCAGCCCGGTGCTCGCGACGAGCAGGCTCTCCCGCGGCACGATCTGCGGGACGATCGCGTTCACGGCCGGGGTGAAGAACGCCTTGCCCGCCGCGAGCAGCGCGAAGGTGAGCACCGCGAGCCACGCGGTCCCGGCCGACTGCAGCAGGAACAGCGGCAGCACGGCGAGCGCCGACCCCGCCTGCGCGACGACCAGCACCGTGCGGCGCGACGTGCGGTCGACGAGCCCGCCGGCCCAGAGCGAGAGCACGGCGATGACCGCGGTCTCGGCCGCGAGCAGCAGCGCGCCGAGGGCGCCGTCGCCGGTGAGGCGCTGGAGCAGGACGATCAGCGGGATCATCGTGAACCAGTCGCCGCCCTGGCTGACGATCTGGGCGAGGAAGACGCGGCGGTAGTCCGGGTTCGCCCGCAGGATCCGCCGGACGCTCTCGCGCGCGGCCGTCATCGCGGCGGGGTCCGTCCGGTCGGGTCGTGGCCGGGGGCGTCGCTGCGGATCGCCGCGAGGTCGCTCCGCCGGAACCGCGCGACCATCAGCGCGTCCTCCTCCGAGAGCTCGTCGAGCAGCCCCGGGGGCAGGAGGTCGAGGAAGTCGCAGGCCCGCGCGACGGCGACCCCGATCGCGTCGCCGGTGCCGCGCTGCACGGCGTTCGCGACGACCCGCATGTCGCCGTGCACGATGTCCAGCGCCAGCTCCGGCAGGAGCTCCGGCGCGAGGCGCTGCAGGACGAGCGCGGTCTCGACCGCCATCGTCATCCGGGCCGCCGCGTTCGCCGGCTCGTGCAGGCGCTGCGTGATCGAGTGCGGGCCGGACTCGCGCACGCGCCAGTGGTAGACCACCTCCGAGACGACGTCGACCGACGCGGCGCGCAGGTGCGCCTCGATCATGACCGGGCCGTCCTCGTACTCCGCCAGCTGGAACGCCAGCCCCGAGCGGTCCCAGAACGAGCGGCGGAACACCTTGTTCCAGGACATCCGGTCGAGGATCAGCGCGGGATCACGGGTGAGGTGCGTCCCGAGCCGGGTCGCGGCGAAGACGTCGCGGTAGCGCGGGTGCGCCCAGACCCGGGCGGAGTCGAAGCGCCGCACGTCGCCGGACGCGAAGTCGGATCCGCTCGCGCCGAGGGCGCGGAGGAGGTGGTCGTAGGCCCCGGTCGGCACCCGGTCGTCCGCGTCGCAGAAGGCGAGGAACTCGCCCTGCGCGGCGGCGACCCCGGTGTTGCGGGTGGCGCTCAGGCCGCGGTGCTCCTCGCTCAGGACCGTGACGCGCGGCTGCGACGCCGCGAAGGCGCGGGCCAGCGCGAGGGTGCCGTCGGTCGAGCCGTCGTCGACCACGACGACCTCGCCCACGTCGTCCCGGTCCGCCAGGGAGGTGAGGCACTCGAGGAGGTAGGCCTCGACGTTGTAGGCGGGGACGACGACGCTCAGGTTCTGCGGCACGGGAGATCAGCTCTTCTCGGAGGATGCGGGGGTCTTCTCGGAGGGTCAGAGGGGTGGTCTCGCGCGGTGCGGGCGGTCATCGGGTGCCTCCGTCGGCGTCGGTGGGGTGCGGCCGGAGCTCGACGGCGAGCGTGAGCACGGTCCCGGTGCCGAGGTCCAGACGGTGGACGCCGCTCGGGAGGGAGCGCAGCCTCGGGACGCAGACCTCGGCGAGGATCGAGCGCGAGCCGAGGACGGTCCGCTTCTGCTCCGAGCGCAGGACCAGCTCGGTCGAGAGGGTCGCGTTCACGATCTGGCAGCAGTCGGCCGGCACGGTGACGACGCGGCCCGGCTCGGTGCAGATCAGGACGACGCCGACGTCCGTGCGCAGCAGGAGCACGCCGTCCCGGTCGCTCTCGCGGTGGGCGCCGGCGCCGTGGTGCAGGAGCGCGCGGTACCAGCGGTGCACGCGGAGGAGGCAGACGCGCTGGCCCGGATCGAGCGCGGTGAGGTCGCGTCCCCAGGCGGGGACTCCCCCGGCGACCATCCGCAGGGCGATGACGCACACCTCGGCGGGCGACGCCGAGCGGGGGAAGGTCTGGTAGTCGTTCAGCCCCGGCATCCCCCGGGCCTGGATGTAGTCCATCCGCACGAGGTTGGTCCGCGACGCGTACGGGGAGTCGCCGCCGCGCACGACCGAGCCGAGCCCGGCGATGGCGGCGGTGGCGTAGTCCTGCTTCATCTCGACGACGACCGGCCGCGGCTGCGCCTCGGTGATCGCCGCGCACTCGGCGAGGACGCGGTGCAGTCCGACGATCGTCGAGCCGAGGTCGTGCGCGTGCTCGGGGGACTCGCACTCCTCGGACGGCAGCCAGTTGAAGAGGTCGTACTTGACGCCGTCGAAGGGGTGGCGCCGGAAGAGGTCCCGCACGACGTCGACCATGACCCGCCGGGCGCGCTCGCTGCGGAAGCACAGCGAGTAGAACATCGTCGGGTTCAGGATCGGGGCGCCGAGAGCGTCCTGGACGAGGAGGTCGCCGACCCTCCCGAACGCCGCGGAGGCGGGACCAACGGCGTGCGGGGCGCACCAGATGATCACCCGGCTGCCGAGCGCGTGGATCGACTCGATCAGCCACGGCAGGTCCGGGTACTTGACCGGATCGGGGGTCCAGTCGCCGATGTCCATCGGCACGTCGTAGCTCGAGTCCAGTCCGCGGCCGAACCAGCCGTCGTCGATGACGATGTTCGGGATCCCCAGCTCCGCGGCGAGGCGGGCGTTCCGCAGGACGAGCTCCTGCGTGACGTGCTCGGAGCTCCAGTCGACCCAGGTGCACCAGTAGGGCTCGAGCGCCTCGGGGCGGGTGGAGTAGCGCACGTCCAGGGCCAGCCGCTCGCAGGCGGAGAACCGCCGCAGCACCGAGCGCCAGTCGGCGTGCTGCGACGCGGGGAGGACGGCGATCCAGAACCGGTGCACGGCCTCGCCGTCGTCACCGGCCTCCGCGGTGTCGGCGAGGTGGAGCAGCGTGAACTCCACCCGCAGCCGGCGGAAGTGCACGTTCAGCGCTCGGTTCGAGGCGGGCTCGTGCAGGGTGATGTCCATCTCCGTGGGCGCGGCGATCACACCCACGCCGTGGACGCCGCCGCCGAGCCGCTCGAAGACCTAGACCGGCGTCTTCAGCGAGTTCGCGCGCACCTGCAGGTCGCCGCTGAAGCGCCAGGCGGAGATCGGGTGGCTGCTGTTCATGTGCCAGCGGCCGGTGTCCGGGACGACGACGTGGTCGAGGTTGTCGAGGGTCGTCGTGTAGACGACGCTCACGTCGCGCAGCTCGGGGCGGGCGGGGAGGCGGACCTCGAGCAGCTCGTCCGCGGCGCCGGTGAACCGCCAGCCCGTCGGGACGGGAGTGCTGTCCGCGACGACGAGGCGGCCGTCGCCGGTCGCGATCAGCACGGCGCGGAATCCGACGGTCGTCCCGTCGACGCGCCGGGCACGGACCTCGACGCTGCCGGCCGCGGTTCGCCGGGCCGTGCTGTCGCTGGATCCCACGGTGCGCTGCTTCCTTCGTCGGCGGTGCCCGGCGGAGTCGGCGGCGCCGCGATTGTCCGTGACCGTTCACGGAGCGCAGGGCCGCCTCGTGCCGCGACACGGTGATCCGCGCCGTTGCAGGCATGGTGACGTTAGCATCCGAGCGCGGGCGACACGTACCCGGGGGATCGGGTAGGGGCGCGGCGGGGCGGGCGCCGGTGTCGGCGGGGCGGTGTCGGCGGGGCGGTGTCGGCGGGGCGGTGTCGGCGGGGCGGGCGATCCCGACCCGGGGTCAGCGCGCGGTCGCGACGATGTCGCGGAGGGCCTCACCGAGGTGGGGGTGGGCGAAGGTGAAGCCGGCCTCCTCGAGGCGGCCGGGGACGACCCAGCGGCTCTTGAGCAGCAGCTCGGACTCGGTGCGCAGGGCGAAGGTCGCCGGCTCGAGGACGAAGCGCGGTGCGGGCAGGCCGATCCGCCGGCCGACCGCGGCGCGCAGCAGGCGGGAGAGCTCGGTGTTGTCGCTGGGGTTCGGCGCGGCGAGGTTCACGGGGCCGTCGAGGGGCTGCTCTTCCAAGAACCGGATCGAGCGGAACACGTCCTCGACGTGGATCCAGCTGAAGTGCTGGCGGCCGCGGGTGGGGCGGTACTCGTGGTGCACGCCGGCCGCGCGCCGGGCGCGGGTGGCGGGCCAGCGGCCGTCGAACTGCGGGCCGCCGAGGCCGAGCCGGGCGAGCTTCAGCAGGATGCCGGTGGCCGGGCCGTCGCCGAGCACGATCGTCATGCGGAGGGCGAGGCGGCGGACGCCGGGGGTCTCGCCGGCGAAGAAGGCCTCCTCCCAGGCGCGCGCGACGTCGACCGAGAAGCCCTCGCCGAGCACGCCGTCCCGCTCGGTGTTGGCGCGCTCCTCCTCGTGGCGGTAGATCGTGGCGGTGCTCGCGTTCATCCAGACCGGAGGCGGGGTCGCGGCGGCCGCGACGGCGCGGTGCAGCTCCTGCGTGGTGTCGATCCGCGAGCGCAGGATCTCGGCGCGGTTGGCCGGGGTGTAGCGGCAGTCGACGCTCTTGCCCGCGAGGTTGACGAGAAGGCGGGCGCCGTCGAGGGCCCGCGTGATCGCGGCCGTGTCGCCCCAGCGGGCGTCGGGGCCGGAGCGGCCGATCCGGCGGACGGTCCAGCCGTCGGCCTCGAAGCGGCGGGCGAGGTCGGTGCCGAGGAAGCCGCTCGCTCCGGCGAGGACGACGACGGGGCGCGCGGGGTCGGGCATGCGTTCATCGTGCCGCATCGGGGGCGGTCGAGGGTGCGTCGCTGGGGCGTCAGAGCCGGCGAGCCGCTGCCAGCGCACCGGCGAGACGCGCCGGAAAGCCCGGCGGGACGTCCTCGGGCAGGGCGTCGACCGGCCACCAGGCCAGGGCGTCGCTCTCGTCGCTGACGGCGAAGGGCTGCGCGGGGTCGGCGATCGCGCCGTAGCCGATGTCCCAGTGGGTGCTGCAGCGGCCGAAGCCGCCGCCGAGGCCGTGCCGGTCGAGGTCGAGCGGGACGTCGCCGAGCAGGGTGAGGGCCGGCAGACCGCTCTCCTCCCGGGCCTCGCGCTCGGCGGCGGCGGGGACGGAGGCGTCGGCCGACTCGACGTGCCCGCCGAGCTGCACCCAGAAGCGGCCCTTGCGGTGGTAGCAGAGCAGCACGCGGTCGAGTGCGGGCGAGAGCACGAAGCAGCTCGCAGTGACGTGCTCGGGACCGCCGTCCCGCTCGAGCGCCGCGTCGCCGTGCTCCGCGAGGAAGGCGAGGTACTCGTCCCGGAGCCCGGCGAGCGCCGCGGGCGCCGCCCACTCCGCCAGCTCACTGCTCAGCCTGCCGGCGCGCGTCGTCTCCACCCGGGAAAGCGTAGGCGAGAGCCCCCTCCCGCGAGATGCCATTTATGAGGGCGACACGCCGAGGCACGAGCTCACAAGTGGCATCTCGCGGAGACGGCCGGGGCGCGCGTGCGGCGGCTGTCCGCGAGATGCCACTTATGAGGGCGACACGCCGAGGCGGAGGATCATAAGTGGCATCTCGCGATGACGGCCGGGGTGAGAGTGCGGCCACGGTCCGCGAGATGCCGGTTCGGTACGCGACACGCCGAGTGAGGCGTACCCAAGTGGCATCTCGCTGGGAGGGAGGGTCAGACGGCCAGGCCCGAGAGGCCCTCGCGGTCGACGCGGCGGTGGAAGCGCATGCCGGCGAGGCCGCCGAGGACGGCGCCGATCAGGGAGACGACCAGGGCGGCGAGGACGGTCACGATCGCGGTGACGGTGGCGTCGCCCGCGTCGAGCGGGATCTGCGGGAAGCCGCTGACCGCGGAGAGGATCTGGCTGCCTCCGGTGAGCGCGGAGACGATGCCGACGACGATCGCGACGACGACGGCCCAGGCCCAGACCACGACGCCCTGCTTGGCGCCGCTGAAGCGGGCCATCCGGCCGGCGACGTAGCCGCCGGAGTAGTAGGCGACGAGGAGGATCACGAGCAGCGCGATCGCGCCGACCCAGCCGAAGGCGGCGGGGTCCGCGGCCAGGTCGGCCGTGACGTCCTGCGTGCCGACGACGGCCGCGCCGATCGCGGTGACCAGGGCGGTGAGGATGACCGCGAGGCCGGTCGCGGCGAGCCAGCCGAAGAAGGCGCAGCCGATCTTGAGGCCGCCGAAGCGGTCCTTCTCGCGCTGGTGGATGTCCTTGCGGGCGGCGGTGCGGGCCTTCGCAGCCTCCGCGGAGTCGGGGTCGACGGGGGCGCGGTGCGCGGCGGGCTGGTCGTCGGGGGCGGTGGTCGCGGTCGCGCCCGTGGCGGTCGCTCCCGTGCCGGGGGTGGTCGAGGCGGCGCTCGTCGTGTCGAATCGGGCGGTCGCGTCGCGGTCGCTGCGGGTCGGGTCGCTGCTGTCGGAGCCGGGGCCCCGATCGGTGGGCGTGCTCATGTCGGCCTCCTCGTGCGCCCCGGTGCGGAGCGTCGGCTCAGTCAACTCCCCGGCGGCTCCCGGTGTCTCGGGCTTGACGGCGCGGATCGACGGGCGGGGAGCATTCCTGCCGATCGACGGACGGCGACGAATCATGCTGATCGAGTAGCCCGCGGAGCGGGCGTATCGAGATCCACCGTGGTCAGAAGGTGGGTCTGCAGGGCCCGACCGCTGGTGGTCGGTGGGTCTCGATACGCCCCTGCGGGGCTACTCGACCAGCATGTTGCGGGCGTCTCTCTCCAGTGGATCCGCCGTGGTCAGCAGGTGGGGTCTGCAGAATCAGCGTGCTGGTGACGGTGGGTCTCGATACGCCCCTGCGGGGCTACTCGACCAGCATGCAGGGGGGCTGCTCATCAGAGCGGAAGAAGGCGTCAACCCCGTGGCGCGGCGGCGCGCGAGCGGCTTGCATGGAGGGACCGACCCACGACGAGAGGGAGCATCATGACTCCGGAATCCCCTGAGCAGACCCCGCCCGGTACCGAGGCCGAGCTGACGCCGAAGGCCGACCACGGCGAGACCAGCTACCGCGGCTCCGACCGCCTGCGCGGCAAGGTCGCGCTGGTCACCGGCGCCGACAGCGGCATCGGCAAGGCCGTCGCGATCGCGTTCGCCCGCGAGGGCGCCGACGTCGCGATCTCCTACCTGAACGAGCACGAGGACGCCGAGGACACCGCGAAGTGGGTGCGCGAGGCCGGCCGCGAGGCGCTGCTCCTCCCCGGCGACCTGCAGGACCCGGCGCACTGCCGCTCCGTCGTCGCCGAGACCGTCGAGAAGCTCGGCCACCTCGAGGTGCTCGTCAGCAACGCGGCGTTCCAGATGAGCCGCGAGGAGGTCACCGACATCCCCGACGAGGAGTGGGACCGCACCATCGCGACGAACATCAGCGCCTACTTCCACCTGGTCAAGTCCGCGCTGCCGCACCTGAAGAGCGGCGCCTCGATCATCGCGACGAGCTCGGTGCAGTCGGATCAGCCGTCGTACCAGCTGCTGCCCTACGCGGCGACGAAGGCCGCGATGCTCAGCATGACGGCCTCGCTCGCGCAGGCCCTCGGCGAGAAGGGGATCCGCGCGAACGCGGTCGCCCCGGGCCCGATCTGGACCCCGCTGATCCCGGCGACGATGCCGCCGGAGGCCGTCGCCTCGTTCGGCGAGCAGGTCCCGCTCGGCCGCCCGGGCCAGCCCGCCGAGGTCGCGCACGCCTACGTGCTGCTCGCCTCGGACGACGCCAGCTACATGAGCGGCTCGACGATCGCCGTCACCGGCGGGAAGCCGATCCTCTGAGCACCGCCGCGCGGAGCCTCCGGAGCGCCGCTCACCCGCAGGAACGTGCGGTAGGTTCCCGCGGGTGAGCGTCCACATCCGCAGCATCGAGACGGCCGTCCCGCCCACGGTCCTGCACCAGCCGGCGCTCCGCAACCTCTTCGCCGCGCAGCCCGCCGTCACCCGCCTCGGGTCGCGGCTGATCGGCGCGGCCTTCAACGCCTCGGGGATCGACACCCGGCACACGGTCGTCGACGAGCTGGACGGCGAGGAGCGCGACGGCGAGAGCACCTTCTACGACGCCCGCTCCGGCCTCCTGCTCGACCCGGGCACGGCCGCGCGCAACGCCGTCTACACGGCCCGCGCTCCGGAGCTGTTCGCGCAGGCGGCCCGGCGCGCGCTCGAGGCGGCCGGCTTCGCGCCGGACGAGGTCACGCACGTGGTCACCGTCTCCTGCACCGGCTTCTACGCGCCCGGGCCCGACTACCAGCTGGTCCGCGCGCTCGGGCTGCGGGTCTCGACGCAGCGCTTCCACCTCGGCTTCATGGGCTGCTACGGCGCCTTCCCCGGGCTCCGCGCCGCCCGCGCGTTCTGCGAGGCGGACCCGTCAGCCGTCGTGCTGGTCGTCGCGGCGGAGCTCTGCAGCATCCACCTGACCAGCTCGAGCGACGCGGAGCAGATCGTCGCCACCTCCGTCTTCGCCGACGGGGCCGCCGCCGCGGTCGTCACCGCCCGCGCGCCGGAGCCGGGCACCGCGGTGCTCGACATCGACGAGCTCGACACGACCCTCACCCCCGAGGGCGAGGACGAGATGGCCTGGACGATCGGCGACCACGGCTTCACCATGCGGCTGAGCACCTACGTGCCATCGATCATCGGCACGAACATCACCGCCGCGCTCGAGCCGATGCTCGGCCTCGGCGGGGTCGGCGCCGCGGACGTCCAGCGCTGGGCCGTGCACCCGGGCGGCCGGAGCATCCTCGACCGCGTGCAGTCGGCGATCGGCCTCTCGGACGAGCAGATGCGGCCCTCGCGCGAGGTGCTGCGGACGGTCGGGAACATGTCGAGCGCGACCGTCCTCTTCATCCTGCGACGCCTGCTGCACGGCGAGGCGGCCGACGGCGAGCGGATCGGTGCGATGGCGTTCGGGCCGGGGCTGACCGTCGAGATGGCGCTGCTCACCAAGCGCGGCGGGGCGTGAGCGCCCACGCGCCGCTCGTCCCCGACCTCCGGCACCGGGAGACCGACGCGCAGGAGCTGATGGACGACCCGTCCTGCGACCGGGCGCTGCTCGACGCGACCTACGCACGGTTCGGCACGGTGAACCGGCTCGTCTCAGGCTGGCGGCGGCTCTACCGGACCCGGCTGCGCCCGCTGTTCCGGAGCGAGGAGCCCCTGCGGCTGCTCGACATCGGCTCGGGCGGCGGCGACATCGCGCGCTCGCTCGCCGACTGGGCGCACGCGGACGGGCTGCGGCTCGCGATCACCGCGATCGATCCGGACGAGCGGGCGTTCGCGTTCGCGACGTCGACGCCTGCGCCGGCCGGGCTCGAGTTCCGGCGGGCGAGCAGCGCCGAGCTGGTGGCCGAGGGCGCGCAGTACGACATCGTGACGTCGAACCACCTGCTGCACCACCTGCCGGCGGAGGCCCTGCGTGCGCTGCTCGAGGACAGCGAACGACTCGCTCCGCGCGCCCTGCACAACGACATCGAGCGCTCGCGGCTGGCCTACACCGCGTACGCGGCGGCGACCCGGCCGATCGCCGCGGGGTCGTTCCTGCACTACGACGGGTCGCTGTCGGTGCGGCGGAGCTACACGGCGCCGGAGCTGCGCGTGCTGGCGCCCGAGGGCTGGCGCGTGGAGCGGGCGGCGCCGTACCGGCTGCTGCTGGCGCGCGGGTAGGGCGCGCTGCAGGCTGCGCGCGGCCGTGGTCACGCGCGGGCTGCGGGCTGCGCGCGGCCGGGCTCACGCGTGGGCGGATCGCTGACCCGGGGCCGGCGGCGGAGCGGGAGCGGGTCGTGCCCGCCGGTCGGTGGAGCGCGGGCTAGCGGTGGGGGCGCTCGACGTCGTCGCCGGGCGTGCGCTCGTCGGGGCCGTGCGAGCGGCGGTACTGCCAGCCGGCGAGGGCGAGGATCAGCACGCCGCAGAGGACGGTGATGATGTCCGGCACGGAGACCCCGTCGCCGAGCGAGCTGATGCCGGCGCCGAGGAGCAGGACGCCGCCGATGAGGTAGAAGATGACTCGCGTTTTCATGGCCTAGTCGCTTTCGTCCGCAGGAACAGGCCCTGCGATGCTACCCGGTCGCGCCGGACGGAGGCCCGGCGCGGGTCCAGGCTGTGCTGGACCTCCGGCACGCGGAATCGGCCCCGGCACGCTGGAATGCGCCGGAACCACGAGCCCGGGGCGGAAGCACGAGCCGAACGTTTCGACACGCGAGCTCCGGCACGCGGAAACACCTCCGGCACGCTGAAATGCGCCGAGATCGCGAGCCCAGAGCGAAAGCGCGAGCCGAACGTCCGAGCGGAGTGCGTACGGGATGCGGGAAAGGTCACCTCGTCAGGGGGGAACCCCCTGCTGATCGAGTAGCCCGCGCAGCGGGCGTATCGAGATCCACCCGGGTCGAGAGGACGAGTCTGCAGACCCGCCATGCTGACGACGCTGGGTCTCGATACGCCCCTTCGGGGCTACTCGACCAGCATGCGGGTGAAGCGGCCCTCGACTAGGGGGCGCCGCCCGGGCTGTCAATGGGGCATCGGCGTGTCTGTCCGCCGATTCCGCGTGGAGGGGCTCCACCGGTTACCGTCCCCGAGGAGCTGTCCGCCGTGGGCGGCTCGCACTGACGAAGGGCGCCCGTGGCCACGCTGACCTATGGACCGCAGAATCTCGAGATCGAGTTCGAGGAGCGGGTCCTCGCCCACCTCAAGGTCGCCGTGCTGTCGAAGCTGCGGCGCAACGAGGCCTTCTCGCTCTCCTGGACCGAGGACGCCTCCACCGGCCACGGCCGCAGCTCGGTCTGGCTGCACCCGTCGGTGCCGCTGCACTTCCGCTTCGCCGAGACGCACCAGCCCAAGCTCAACCGCGCGTGGATCGAGCAGATGCTGAGCGTCGCGAGCATGCACGGCGAGCTGTCCGTCCTCCCGGAGCCCGAGGAGACGCGCCAGGGCTCCTGAGCCCGCCGCCTTCTCCCCCGGGACCGGATCCGTCAACCCCACCCCCCATCACAGGGTCACGACGTAGCGTCTGAGGACAGTGACCGGGCGGTTCTCCGTCGGTCGCGACCACGGACGGAGACGACGATGACCGATACCGCGCGAGCAGTCGCTGCACCCACCCTGACCGGGACGGGAGGCTCCCTGCGCAAGGACGAGCCGATCGCCGTCCGCCACGCTCCCGATTCCGCGTCGACCGACTCGCAGCCGGTGCTCGGCTGCCGGATCGATGTGAGCGGCCGGATCTTCACGGTCGAGCTCGAGATGGCCGGCGTCTTCCTGCGGCAGGTCCGCCGCACCCTCCGCGACGGCGACAGCGCGCTCGTCCTTCTGCGCCACGTCGACGGGATCGAGATGATCCCCTTCACCCGCGCGACGCCGTTCGAGGTGTCCGACATCGTCTGCCCCGAGGGCGTCGAGCCCGCGGAGGCGCGGATCGCCGAGGGACTGCGCGCCCGATAGGACCGCCGCGGCGCGGGGTCGATCCCGCGCCGCCGTTCGATCGGATCCGCGCAGCCGCCGCGATCAGGCGGGGAGCGACGCCTCGATCAGCTGGACGATCCGCGGGTCGTCGGGCTCGACCGTCGGGCGGAAGCGGTGCACGGTGCCGTCAGCGGTGATCAGGAACTTCTCGAAGTTCCACTTCACCTTGCCGGCCTTGCCCGCCTCGTCCTCGGTCTTGGTCAGCTCCGCGTAGAGCGGGTGCGCCGAGCGGCCGTTGACCTTGACCTTCTCGAACATCGGGAAGGTGACGCCCCAGGTGGTGGAGCAGTACTCCTTGATCTTGTCGGAGTCGCTGAGCTCCTGCAGGAACTGGTTGCTCGGGAAGCCGAGCACCGTGAAGCCGCGGTCGCCGTACTGCTTCTGCAGCGCCTCGAGCTTCTCGTACTGCGGGGCGAGGCCGCAGCGGGATGCGACGTTGACGATGAGCTTCACCGGCGCGTAGTCGGCGAGCGTCGACGAGGATCCGTCGATCGTGGTGAGCGGGATGTCGGTGATCGTCTCGGGCACGGGGGCTCCTTGTCGAGGAAGTGGGGTGATCGTCAGGCTATCCAGTGCAGCCGTGCGCGGGCCGCGAGACGCTCCTCCACACCGCCGCCCTCGCCGTGATCCTCCCCCGTCGGCGCAACTCCCTCCCCGGCGGCGGACGGGCGACGCCACCATGGAGGCATGACCCCCTCCTCGCAGCAGCTCGTGTCGGTGGGTGGGCGGCGCCTGCGGCTGACCAACCTCGACAAGGTGGTCTATCCGGAGGCGGAGTTCACCAAGGCCGACGTCCTCTCCTACTACGCGTCGGTCGCCTCCGCGATGCTGCCGCACCTCGCCCGGCGGCCGGTGACGCGCAAGCGCTGGGTCGACGGCGTCGGCACGGCGGAGGAGCCCGGCGAGGTCTTCTTCGAGAAGAACCTGCCCTCCTCCGCGCCCTACTGGCTCAGCCGGACGAAGCTCGCGCACTCCTCGCGCGACGTCGAGTACCCGCTCGTCGACGACGTCGCCGGGCTGACCTGGCTGGCCCAGCAGGCCGCGCTCGAGCTGCACGTGCCGCAGTGGCGGGTCGGCTCCGACGGCGAGCGGCGCCCGCCGGACCGGCTCGTGCTCGACCTCGACCCCGGTGAGGGGGCGGGGCTGGCGGAGTGCGCCGAGGTGGCGTTCCTGGCGCGGGACCTGCTGGAGGGGATGGGGCTCGAGCCGTTCCCGGTGACCAGCGGCAGCAAGGGCATCCACCTGTACTGCCCGCTGGACGCCTCCGCCTCGAGCGATCAGATCTCCTCGGTCGCTCACGAGCTGGCGAAGGTGCTGGAGTCCGACCACCGCGATCTGGTCGTCTCCGACATGAAGAAGACCCTGCGCGAGGGCAAGGTGCTCGTCGACTGGAGCCAGAACAGCGCTGCGAAGACGACGATCGCGCCGTACTCGCTGCGGGGACGGCTGCTGCCGCGGGTCGCCGCGCCGCGCACGTGGGAGGAGATCGGGGCGGCGGACCTGCGGCACCTCGCCCCGGACGAGGTGGTCGAGCGGCTGCGGAGCGACGGCGACCTGCTGCGCCCGGTGCTGGCCGCGCGCGGCGCGGAGCTCGAGCCGTCGCCGGAGCGGATGGCCGGCTTCGCGGCGACCGACGCCTCCGCCGACCGGCTGGCCGCCTACCGGAGCATGCGCGACGCCTCGAAGACGCCGGAGCCGGTGCCGTCGCCGGGGGCGGGGATCGCGACGTCGGGCGACACCTTCGTCGTGCAGGAGCACCATGCGCGACGCCTGCACTACGACTTCCGGCTGGAGCACGACGGCGTCCTGGTCAGCTGGGCCGTGCCGAAGGGGCCGCCGCTGGACGGCGACCCGAACCGGCTGGCGGTGCAGACGGAGGACCACCCGCTCGAGTACGCGACCTTCGAGGGCACGATCCCCGCGGGCGAGTACGGCGGTGGCGAGGTGCGGATCTGGGACGAGGGCACCTACGCGCTGGAGAAGTGGCGCGAGGGCGAGGAGGTGATCGCGGTGCTGACCGGCCGGCCGGACGGCGGGCTCGGCGGCGAGCCGCGCCGGTATGCGCTGCTGCACACCGGGGCGAAGGGCGGCAAGGGGGACGAGAAGAACTGGCTGCTGCACCTGATGGCGCCCGGGGCCGCGGCGCACGGGGGACAGTCACACGGGGGGACGGCGCACGGGCGCGGTGTCGGGGTGCGGAAGGGCGGGGGGTCCGGCGGGGCGTCGGGGTCCGGAGCGCCGGCGCCGTCCGCCGCCGCATCGACCGGTTCCGGAGTGTCGGGGTCCTCCGCGGCCGCGCCGATCACGGCGGCCGCCGCCTTCCGGCCGATGCTCGCCACCGCCGGCCGCGCGGCGGACATCCCCGGGGATTCCGCGATCGAGATGAAGTGGGACGGCTACCGCGCCCTGGTGCGGGTGGCGGGCGGAGCAGTGACCCTGACCAGCCGGAACGGCAACGACCTGACGGCCGCGTTCCCCGATCTGCTCGGTCCGATCGCCGAGGCGGCGGCGGTCGACTGCGTGCTCGACGGCGAGATCGTCGCGCTCGACGACCGCGGCCGGCCCGACTTCGGCCGGCTGCAGACCCGCGGCGGGCTGACCAAGCCGCGCGAGATCGAGGCGGCGGCGCGCGCGACTCCGGTGCATCTGATGCTCTTCGACCTGCTGGCGATCGACGGAACGGAGGCCGTCGGCCGCCCCTACGACGAGCGCCGCGCGGCTCTGGAGCAGCTGGCGACCGAGAACGAGCGGGTGCACGTGCCGTCGGTCTTCGACGGCGACCTGGAGGAGGCGATGTCGACGAGCCTCGCGCTCGGCCTGGAGGGCGTGGTCGCCAAGCGCCGGGACGCGGCGTACCGGCCGGGCGTCCGCTCCGGCGACTGGGTGAAGCTCACCCACCACCGCGTGCAGGAGGTGGTGATCGTCGGCTGGCGCGAGGGCGAGGGCGGCCTGGTGGGCTCGGTCGGCTCGCTGCTGACCGCACTCCCCGGCGACGACGGCCTGGTCTACTCCGGCCGGGTGGGCAGCGGCTTCAGCGACCGAGAGCGCCGCGGCCTCGTCGACCGCCTCGCCGAGCACGCCACCGACGAGCCCGCAGTGTCCGTCCCGCCCGCCGAGTCCCGCGGCGTGCACTGGGTCGAGCCGGTCCTGGTCGGCGAGGTCCGCTACCGCGAGCGCACCGCCGGCGGCACCCTCCGCCAGCCCGTCTGGCGCGGCTGGCGCGCCGACAAGTCCGCGGCGGAGGTGCGCCTGGAGTGAGAAACTCCTAGTCCGTACTGATTGAAGAAACACTCGCATCGATACAAGAATGGGTACATATTGGCTAAAGGGAAGCGTCGTGCCAAGATTGAATCAGCCATTGGCTGGTCGTGGGTCCATATTAAAAAATTCTGCACTCGCGAGCCTCCTTGGATCATTCGAGACGTCTTGGTCGCGGTGATCATCGCTGGCTTAGTATTTTTCGCTCAATCGGGAGTTGACGACGATCGTGCCAGCCGGGACCGAGAAATCGCGTCAGAGCAGGCCTCTGCAGCAGAACGAGCCGAGAACCTACGTTTCGTCCGCGACCGATCGAACGCCGATTCGGCTCAAGTTAGGCCATTTAGCTCTATCGACCTACAGGGTGTAAATTTGGCCGGCCTATCTGTGCTCGAGGCAGATTTCAGCTTCGCAAATTTGAAGAACTCGGATCTTTCAAGGGCGGCTATGGACTGCGCCACACTGCAAGACGCTGATTTGTCTTATTCAACTCTACGTCAAGCCAGCTTGCGGGCAGTTCGCGCAACCGACGCCGACTTTTCTCACTCAAAACTTACAAATTCCGACCTTCGAAGAGGCTACTTCCTGAACGCTAACTTCATCGGTGCGGACTTGCACGAGGCAAATCTTGCTAACTCTCGCGTAGATAATGCTAATTTCTCCGGAGCTGATCTCACCGGGGCCGACCTCACAGATTCGAATTTCACGCGAGATCAACTTGACGTCTTGTACGCGTGGGACTCCGACACCAACTGGCCAACAGGCGTCGAGCCCCCTACCCGCGAACATAACAATAATCACCCTGAAGATCCACTAATATCGACACCATCGAAACAAGATGATACTCAATGTCTATCTAGGTAGCGTGATGCATTATCAACTGAGCCACGCGTCCGACTAGGCTCTGGCAAAACCTCGTCAGCGGTGACCGCCTCAACATGAGGGAACGTGCGAACCAGTACTCAGCTTGATGTCCGTCACGAGGCGGCCCTTACGGCCCGGTCAGTCGAGGCGGACGCCGCGGAGGAGGACGAGGGTGGAGCCGACGGCGACGCCGGTGCCGATGAGGACGCCGCCGGCGCCGGCCGCGGCGGCAATCGTGCCGAGGAGGGTCGGGAGGGCGATCAGGCCCATGCGGTTGCCGGCGAGGCGGAGGGAGAGGGCGCGGCCGTGGCGGTCGGCGGGGGTGCGCTCGATCAGCCAGGACATGGTGATCGGCTGACCGATGCCGAGGCCGAGGCCCAGCAGGGCGACGGCGACGAAGAGCAGCGCGGTCGGAGCGGGCAGGGCGGTGAGGACCAGGCAGACGGCGGAGACGACGATGCCGGCGACCATCACGCGGGTGCGGCCGAAGCGGAAGGTCGTGGCGCCGAGCAGGAGGCGGGAGGCCATCGAGGCGAGCGCGCGGACGGTCAGCAGGGCGCCGACCACGCCCGCGGGGAGGCCGCGTTCGGCGCCGAGGGCGGGCAGGTAGACGACGGTCAGGTCGACGGCGGCGACGACGGTCGCGCTGGTGAGCAGGGCGCGGGCGAGGCCGGGGATCCGCAGCAGGCCGAGCGTCGAGCCCTCGGACGGGGCCTCGACGGTGGCGCGGGGTGCGGGCCGGGCGATCGCGGTGGTGACGGCGAGGAGGAGGACGGCGAGCGCGCCTCCGACGAGGAACAGCGGGGCCGGGTCGGGGCGGACGGCGCTGCCGGCGAAGACGGGGATGAAGGCGGGGCCGATCGCCTGGCCGAGCGACGCGGCGAAGGTGTAGTAGCCGAAGCGGCTGTCGAGGCGGGTGCCGGCCGCTCCCCCGGCGACCACCGCCTGCTGGCCGACGACGCAGCCGAGATGGCCGGCGCCGAGCAGGGCGGTGCCGCAGAGCAGGCCGACGAGGCCGCCGCCCGCGAGGAGCAGCAGGCCGGCGGCGGCGATCGTCAGCAGAGAGCCGCAGGCCATCACGAAGCGGGCGCCGACCCGGTCGACGAGGCCGCCGACGGGCAGCGCGATCAGCAGCGGCACCACCGCGAAGGAGGCGCCGAGCGCCCCGAGCGCCCAGGCCGGCACGTCGAGCTGGATCGCCTGGTAGACGGCGGCCGGCCGCAGCAGGAAGGCGACGGCCTGGATGAGCACCGCGTGCGTCAGCAGCGCGCCGGTCGAGAGAGCCTGGCGGTCCGGCACGGCGCTCCCTCCCCTCGACGGGCGATCGCCCGCCGTCCATCCTGGCGCACCGCCGCACGGGAGCCCGCGCACACGATCGACGGCCCCGATGCGGTGAGCGAGGAGCCCTCGGCGGCCAGTCGCCCGAGAAGGCTCGTTCTTGGGCGCGAGAACAGACCTTCTCGGGCGACTCAGTGCGCGAGAAGCGGGATAAGCGGCGCGGCTCCGGCGGCAGCGCCCAACCCGTTGCACTCAGTCGCCCGAGAAGGCTCGTTCTCGGGCCAGGGAACGCACCTTCTCGGGCGACTCAGTCGGTGCGGGGCTCCCGCGGGCGGAGAGTGGCGGCGATCCGGCGCGAACGGCTCCTTCGGCGGCGGGGGAAGCAGCCGTTGGTGACGGATCGGGCGACCCGGAGGACGGGCAGGAGCGCGGGCGTCGGCGGGTCAGCGGTCGAGCGGCTCCGGGAGCGGCTGGGCGTGCTCCGGCAGGACGCCGAGGTGGTGGCGACCGCGCAGGCGGAACCACGCCAGGCCGACGGTGACGACCGCGCCGACGACGATGAGGGCGATCCAGCGGAGGGGGCCGTCGCCGTAGACCTCGGTGCGGGGCCAGGCGAGGTTCACGGCCATCGCGGCTCCCCAGAGCACGGCGACGACGTTGACCGGCAGGCCCAGGCGGCCGAGCGAGAAGCAGCCGGCGGGCGCGTCGGCGGTGGGCCAGCGGCCACGGAGGCGGCGCAGCAGCAGGGGGACGGTGACCAGCAGGTAGGCGAGGTAGATCAGGATGACGGCGACGCTCGTCACGGCGGTGAAGATCTCGGGGGTGCCGATGTTGACGACGAGGATCAGGACGGCCAGCACGCCGATCAGCACGGCCGGGGCGACCGGGGTGCGGCGGCGCGGGTCGACGCGGGCGAGCAGGGCGCTGCCGGGCAGGGCGTTGTCGCGGGCCATCGCGAAGACCAGGCGGATGCCCGCGGTGTGCACGGCGAGCGCGCAGACGGTGATCGCGACGACGATGCAGCCGAGGAACACCGAGCCGAGCGGGCCGCCGAGCACCTGCAGGACCACCAGCTGCAGGCCGCCGGACGGGGAGCCGAGCGCCGGGTCGGCGAGATCGGGGGCGGCGAGGAGGCCGAAGAGGATGATCAGGCCGCCGAGAACGAACGAGGCGGTGATCGCGCGGACGATCGCGGCGGGGGCGGTGCGCCGCGGATCGACGGTCTCCTCGCCGAGCGAGCCCGCGGTGTCGAAGCCGTACATCACGTAGGCGGAGGCGATCGCGGCGATGAGGAACGCGCCGAGGTAGCCGCCGGGGACGCCCTCGCCGCGGCCGGCCGTCTCGAGGACGACGCTCGGCGGGTTGACCGCGTTGGCCGCGAGGACGACGACGAGCAGCACCGCGGCGACCAGCTCGATCAGCACGCCGACGCTGTTGATGCGGGCCATCAGCCGCACGCCGATCGCGTTGACGCCGGTCGTGAACGCCACCAGGATCGCGCCCCAGAGCACGGCGCTGACGCCGGCGCTCGTGCCGGTGCCGTCGCCGACGAGCTGGAAGCCGCGCCAGATCTGCGGGAGCGTGCTCTGGTAGGCGAGCACGACGGCGGCGAGCGAGACGACGGAGGCGAGCGCCATGATCCAGCCGGCGAGCCAGCTCACGGTGGGGCCGGCCAGGCGCTTGCTCCAGTTGTAGACGGAGCCGGCGACCGGGTAGCGCGCGGCGAGTTCGGCGAAGCAGAGCGCCACGGCGAGCTGGCCGGCGAAGACCATCGGCCAGGACCACCAGTAGGCGGGGCCGCCGTTCGCGTAGCCGAAGGAGAAGAGCTGGAACGTGCCGGTCAGGATCGAGATGTAGCTGACTCCCGCGGCGAAGCTGCCGAAGCGGCCGATGCCGCGGGTGAGGGTCTGCCGGTAGCCGGACTCGGCCATGCCGTCGTCGGACATCGGCGCCTCCATGCACGGGGTCGGGCGCGTGCCCGGCCAGGATGGCAGGCGCCGGCGGGAGGCGGGGTGCGGAAGCACGGAAGGGGGGTGGGGGCGGGTGGTGATGGGGCTGGGAGGAGAGGTCGGGCGCCTCTGCGCCTGGGCGGCGGGGTCTCGATACGCCGCTGGCACGGCTGCTCGACCAGCAGGGAGGAACCGACTCCAGCGCGTCTGCTCCTCGCGTGGGTCAGCGCGGGGTCGGTGGGCCGAAGACGAGGATCAGCTCGGCGGGGGCGTCCGACTCGTTGGCGACTCCGTGGTGGCTGCCGGCCGGGGCGTAGAGGGCGTCGCCCGCGCGCAGCACGGCGCTCTCGCCGTCGACGGTCATCACGACCTCGCCGAGCACGACCACGTAGAGCTCGTCGGAGCTCTCGGGCGAGCAGCTGCCGGCGTCGCCCGCGAGGTGCACGTGCTCGCCCTCGGAGGTGCCCGGCTCGAGGTGGAAGCGCATCACCGAGCTCGGCAGTGCGGTCGTGGCGCGGAAGTAGTACTCCAGATCGAGCACGCCCGAGCCGCCGTAGAGCGGGCGGCGGCGCGCATCCTCGCCGGATCTCTGGATCTGCACGGGTCCCCCTCCTCGGTCGCGGCGGCGGACCGCGCACGTGCTTCCAGGATGGCGGGCGCGGGCGCCGCAGCGCGACCTCTCACTCCCCCTGCCGCCCCGTGAGCAGAACGTTACGGACCGGCAACGGCCGCGAAATCGGCCGGAGTCTGCGCCGGTGATGCACTGAGGCCACTCGCTCCACTTCACCCCCTCCCCCCGGAATGGATCACGATGCCCGACCTCTTCTCCCCGTACACGCTCAAGGGCGTGACCCTCCGCAACCGCATCGCGATGTCGCCGATGACGATGTACCGCTCGACCGACGGCAAGCTGGACGACTTCCACCTGATGTATCTCGGTGCCCGTGCGGCCGGCGGGTTCGGCCTCGTCTTCCCCGAGCAGATCGCGATCACGCCCGACGGACGCACCACAGTGCACTGCGCCGGCCTCTACGACGACGACCAGATCGAGGGCCACAAGCGCGTGGTCGACATGATCACGTCGATGGGCGGCGTCGCCGCGATCCAGCTCGGCCACACCGGCCGTAAGGGCAGCCTCGTCACCCCGTGGGAGGGCGGCTCCATGCTCCCGCCCGAGCACGAGGCCGGCTGGCAGACCCGCGCGCCCTCCGCGATCGCCTACGGCGGCGACATGCCCTACGTGCCGCGCGCGCTGACCGTCGACGAGATCGCGCAGCTGATGCAGGACTACGCCGACACCGCCGCGCGCGCCGTCGAGGCCGGCTACGAGTGGGTCGAGATGCACTTCGCGCACGGCTACCTCGGCAGCGAGTTCTTCTCGCCGCTCGCCAACCAGCGCACGGACGCCTACGGCGGCAGCCTCGAGAACCGCACCCGGTTCCACCTCGAGGCCCTCGACGCGGTGCGCGCGGTGCTCCCCGAGCGCATCCCCCTGACGATGCGGCTCGGCGTCGACGACCTGCACCCGGGCGGCGCGACCGTCGACGAGTCGATCACGGCGATCGGCTGGATGAAGGAGCACGGACTCGACCTGGCCGACGTGAGCATCGGCTTCAACACCGACGCCATGCAGGGCGACATCCCGATCGGCAAGCTGGGCGGCATGGTCGGCACGGCCACCCGGATCCGCGAGGAGGTGGGCATCCCGGTCGCCGCCAGCTGGAACCTCGGACAGCCCGAGATCGCCAACCGGGTGATCGAGGAGGACCTGCTCGATCTGGTCTACCTCGGCCGCCCCGCGCTGGCCAACGCGCACTGGCCGGTCTACGCGGCCCGCGCCCTGGGCTACGAGGACCCGTTCAGCCTCGTCCCCGAGGACTGGGCGTGGTGGCTCCGCAACCTGCGGGGCGCCTCCGAGGCGATCGGCTGGCCGGCCGCCGCCCCCACGCGGCTCGGCGCACCCGCCGTGACCGCGGCGGCGCCCGTCGTGCGGCAGTCGCACGAGGTCGTCGAGCTCGAGCCGGCGGTGGAGGAGGAGCGCGAGGTCGCGTGACGGCGCGCGGGAGGGGGACGCTCCTCCTCCCGCGCCCTCAGCCCAGAAGGGGCGCCGCGACCGGCGGGGTCACTCCGAAGGCCGACACGTCCTCGCTGGTCGCGCCGTCGAGGGCGAGCTCGGCGAGCACGCGGCCGATGGTCGGCGTGAACTTGAAGGCGTGCCCGGCGCCGAGCCCGACCAGGATGTCGGGGTGCTCGTCGAGCGGCCCGAGGACGAAGCGGCGGTCGGGCGTCAGCGCGTACTGGCAGGTGACGGTCCGCAGCACCTCGCCGGCGGTGGGGAGCACGGCGCCGACGAAGCCCGTCAGCTCCTCCAGCAGCTCGGGCGACGGCACGAAGGTGCGCTCGCGCGGCGCCATCAGGTTGTCGGAGACGTCGCGCGCGGCCTTGATCGTCGGCTCGCCGTAGGTCGGGAAGCCGTAGAAGCAGTGCTCGTCCTCCCAGATCCAGACCGGGAAGCGCTCGCGATCGAAGGCGCTCGGCTCGGCCGGCGCGAAGTAGCTGACCTGCTCCTGCATCGTGACGAGCGGGATCTCGGCGCCGAGCGGCGCGAGCAGCTCGTTCGTCCAGGCGTCCGCGGCGAGGATCACCTTGCCCGCGAGCACGTCGCCGCCCGCGGTGCGCAGGACGACCCCGTCCTCGCCGGGGAGCAGCGCCTCGACCGGCGTGCGGTCGCGGATCACGGCGCCGTGCTGCCGGGCGCGCAGCTGCAGCACGGCGACCGTGCGGGCGGCGTGCACGATGCCGGAGTCGGCGGTGTACACCGTCTGCGTGCCCTCCGGCAGCGAGAACTGCGGCCAGCGCGAAGTGACCTCGGCCGGCGTGAGCAGCTCGAACGGGACTCCGCTCTCGGTGAGGCTCGACCGGAACGCCTCGGCGGAGTAGGGGCTGCCGGCCGGGAAGAACACCAGCCCGCCCGTGATCGTGACGAGCGACTCGCCCGACTCCGCCTCGAGGTCGGCCCAGTCGAGGTACGCCGACTGCGCGAGCCGGACGTACTCGGGGGCGCCGTAGGAGGTGCGCAGGATGCGCGAGGTGTCGTGCGAGGCGCCGCGGACGTGGCCGAGCTCGAACTGCTCGAACGCGACGACCCGGGCGCCGCGGCGGGCCAGGTGGTAGGCGGCGGCGCTGCCGAGAGCGCCCATTCCGACGACGGCGACGTCGAACTTCTCCATGCTGATGCTTCGCTTCCGTGGATCGGTGAGGGCCGCCGGGATCGACGGCCCGGGTGACAGGGTCAGAGGACCTTGGACAGGAACGCGCGGGTGCGCTCGTGCTGCGGGTGGGCGAGTATCCGCTCGGGCGGCCCCGACTCGACGACGACGCCGCCGTCCATGAAGGTCACCGTGTCGGCGACCTCGCGGGCGAAGCCGATCTCGTGGGTGACGACGATCATCGTCATGCCCTCGGCGGCGAGGTCGCGCATCACGTCGAGCACCTCGCCGACCAGCTCGGGGTCGAGCGCGGAGGTCGGCTCGTCGAAGAGCATCAGGCGGGGTCGCATCGCGAGGGCGCGAGCGATGGCGACCCGCTGCTGCTGACCGCCGGAGAGCGAGCGCGGGTACGCGTCCGCCTTGGCGCCGAGGCCGACCCGGTCGAGCAGCACGCGGGCGCGGGCCGTGGCGTCCGACACCTTCTCGCGGCGGACCAGGACGGGCGCCTCGATCAGGTTCTCCAGCACGGTGAGGTGCGGGAAGAGGTTGAACTGCTGGAAGACCATGCCGATCTCACTGCGCCGCGTCGCGATCTCGGCGTCGCGCAGCTCGTGCAGACGGCCGTTGTGGCGGCGGTAGCCGACCAGCTCGCCGGCGACACTGATCGTGCCCGCGTCGATCTTCTCGAGGTGGTTGATGCAGCGGAGGAAGGTGCTCTTGCCCGAGCCGGACGGGCCGAGCAGGCAGGTCACCTCGCCCGGCGCGACGGTCAGGTCGATGCCGCGGATGACGAGGTTGCCGCCGTACTGCTTGTGCACGCCGGTCGCCTGGACCATGGGCGCGGTCACAGCGCTCCCTCCCCTCGGGCGGCGGGCCGCGGCCTCGCGCTCGCGAGCAACGCCCCGAGCGGGGTCGGGCCCTGGACGATCCGGTCGCCACGGGAGAAGCGCCGCTCGATCATCCGCTGACCCGCGCTGAGGACCGTGGTGACGAGCAGATACCAGAGGCTGACGGTGATGAGCAGCGGGATCACCTCGAAGTTGCGGGAGTAGATGGTCTGGGCGGCGAAGAGGATGTCCGGGATCGCGATCACGCTCACCAGAGACGTCGTCTTCAGCATCGAGATCGTCTGGTTGCCGGTCGGCGGGATGATCACCCGCATCGCCTGCGGCAGGACGATCCGGCGGAAGACCTGGGCCTTGCGCAGCCCGAGCGCCTCGGCGGCGTCGACCTGGCCGGGGTCGACCGAGAGCAGGCCCGCGCGGACGATCTCGGACATGTAGGCGCCCTCGTTGAGCCCGAGGCCCAGGATCGCGGCGAGGAACGGGCTGATCAGCACGTTGGTGTCGGCGCTGGCGAAGGTGGGGCCGAACGGGACGCCCAGGCTGAGCTCGGGGTAGAGCGCGGCGAGGTTGAACCAGAAGATCAGCTGCACCAGGAGCGGCGTGCCGCGGAAGAAGGCGACGAACGCGCCCGCGGCCGTGGCGACCACGAGCGTCTGCGACTGCCGGCCGACGGCCATCAGGACGCCGATGAGGATGCCGACGACCATCGCGATCACGGTGAGCAGGAGCGTGGTGCCGAGTCCGCGGAGGATCCGCCCGTCGAGGAAGTAGCCGAAGACGCTGCCCCACTCGAAGTTGGGATTGGTCGCGACCGAGTGGGCGAGCAGCGCCGCGAGCACGAGGATCACGACGGTCGCGGCCCGCCGGCCCCAGTGCCGGACGGGGACCACGGTCTCGGGCGGCGCGGTGGTCGTCGCGCGCTGCTCCACGGCGGTCATCCGCTGATCTGGGCCGGGTCGGTGTAGAGCTCGGCCTGCTCGACCGCTCCGACCTCGACGCCGAAGCGCTCGAGGTTCTCCTCGTAGTCGCCCGTCGTCATCAGGTGCTCGAGGGCGGCCTGGAAGGCGGGGGCCAGCTCGGAGCCGTCCGGGAAGGCGATGCCCCAGGGGCTCGGCTCGAAGTTGACGTCGAGCGCCTCGAGCGCGCCGTCGGACTGCTCGGCCTGGAAGACGGCCGGCGGGACGGCGCTGACCGTCGCGTCGACGCGGCCGGAGCTCAGGGCGAGCACGGCGTCGGCCGCGGTCGGAAAGGTCGAGATCTCGATCGCCGGCTCGCCCGCCTCGGTGCAGACGGCGTCCCATTTCGGCAGCGTGATGTCGTTCTCGGTCGAGCCCTTGAGCACGCCGACGGACTGGCCGCAGAGCGTGTCGATCGTGAGGTCGAGCGGGTTGCCGCCCTCGACCAGCAGCGTGGTGCCGCCGAGGAAGTCGCTGACGAAGTCGACGGTCTCGAGCCGCTCGGCGGTGACGCCTAAGGCGGCCGCTGCGGCGTCGATCTTGTTCGAGGCCAGCGAGGGGAAGAGCGCGTCGAACTTGATGTCCTCGAAGACGACGTCGAGGCCGAGCACCTCGCCGATCAGGCGCATCTCCTCGGGCTGCGAGCCCGAGAGCGTCGTACCGTCCTCCGCGAGGTCGAGCAGCGGCGGATAGCCGGGGCCGCTCGCGATGCGGATCTCGCCGGCGGCCGCGATGTCCTCGGGCACCAGGTCGGCGATGCTCTGCTCGAAGAGGGCGCTCGGCTCCGCGTCGGTCGTGGCGGCGGCGTCGGCCGAGCAGCCGGCGAGGAGGGCCGCGGAGGCGAGCACCGCCGTGACGACGGCGGCCCGGCGGGCGGGGTGCGGCGTGGAGCGGAGCGCCGTGCGGCTCGCGGGGCGGGGGACGGTCGGGTTCATGGGACTCCTAGGGCTGTGGGAAGCGTTCGTGGAGCGGGTGACGGCGCGCCGTCGTCGCGCTCGGCGGGCCGTCGTGATCGCCGCCGGGCGAGTGAGACGACTGTAGGAACGGCGGGTTCCGGCGCTGTTACAGTGCGTGCTGGCGACAATTCCAGCGCCTCGAGATTGACGGTTCTGCAGAAGGGGCGGCTCGTGAGCGGACGCGTGACGACGGGTCTGCGGGTGGTGCGGCTGCTCGGCGAGCGGCCGGATCCGACGGCGCCGCTCGGTGTCGGCGCTCTCGCCGCCGAGCTCGGCGCGCCGCTCAGCTCGGTCTCGCGGCTGTGCGCGGAGCTGGAGCGGACCGGGCTGATCGAGCGCGGCGCGGACTACGGCAGCTACCGCCTGGGCGCGGTGGCCGTGCGGCTCTCGGGGCGGGCCGCGGCGCCGGTCGCGCGGTCGCTCCGCTTCGCCCTGACGCTCGCGGCGCAGCAGACCGGCGAGACCGTCGTGCTGGCGGCCGGAGCGCCCGGGTCGATGCGGGTGATCGGCAGCGTGCTCTCGTCGTGGACCCTGCACTCCCCCGCCGCGGTCGGCGAGCGGATCGACGACCCGGGGAGTGCGATCGCGCGGGCCGCGGATCCGATGGGGCTGGGGGACGAGACGGTCGCGGAGACGACCGAGGGGCTGCGGGTCGAGATCGCGACGCCGCTGCTGACGCCCGCGGGCGAGTGCGCCGCGGTGCTGGCGGTGCGACTGCCGACGGTGCGGCTGCGCGAGAACGGGCCGCGGATCCGGCGGGCTCTGGCGGTCGCGCGGCGGAGCATCGAGGCGGGGCTGGACGGGTCGCGGGAGGCCGGCGCGGGACGCGACACGGCGGACGGCGACGATCCGACGATCTCAGCCGCCCCTCCCGCCGGGGGTTCCGCCCTCCACGCCGTGCTGCCACTCCTCCAGCACCTGGCCGACGGACCGGACACCGCGGCCGGTGCCGCGCGCGCGACCGGACTGCGCCGCGACCGCACCGGCCGGCTGCTCGACGCGTGCGTCGCGGCGGGCGTGGTCGAGCGCGGCGGTGACGGGGAGCTCCGGATCGCCTGGGTCGTGCACGGCTGGTTCCGGGCGGCGGCCGCTCCGCTGATCGTGTCGCGCGGCGGGCCGCTGGTCGCCGAGGCGGCGCGGAGTCTGCGCGCGTGCGCGTTCGTGACCGTGCTCGCGGGGATGCGCAGTCTCACGCTCGTGGAAGAACTCGAGCTGGCCGGCGACGGACTCGCGATGATCCCCTGGCTCGGCCGCGCCCACCCGATCGTCGGCTCGGACGGTGGCCCGACGATGCTGATGGACCTCGAGCCGGTCGAGCTGACGCAGCTGTTCCCGGCCCGGCACACCCCGCGCGAGCTGGCCCGGTTCCTCCGCCGGATGCAGACCGTCCGCCGCGACGGCGTCCTCTCGATGCAGGCCTACGACGACGCCGGCATGGTCTCGATCTCGGCCCCGATCCGCGACGCGAGCGGCGCCGTCGTCGCGGCGGCCTGCCTGGTCGGCATGACCGACGACGTCACCGCGCGCTCCCGGGAGCTGGAGCGGGCGGCGATCCGGCTGGCGGAGGCGGTCTCGGGCGTCCTGCGCTGAGGGTGTCCGCGTGCGGGCGTGCACAACTGAGGCTGGAAGCCCCGAGAACCGCGAATTCTCGACCGATCGCGCCTTCCAGCCTTGGTTGTGCACGCACCGGTCCTCTGAGGGAGCGCGGACCATCCTGTTCAGAGGGCGATGTCCCTGCTGATCGAGTGGCCCGCGCAGCGGGCGTCTCGAGATCCACTCGCGCCAGAAGGACACGTCTGCAGACCCGCCCCGCTGACGACGGCGGGTCTCGATACGCCCCTGCGGGGCTACTCGACCACCATGACGCGGCGCAGCCGCGCCCTTTCCCTCACCACTGAGACGCGAAGCGGCTTCACCATCCCGAGGCGCCCCCGCGGGGCTGCTCGACCTGCACGAAGGGAGGCCGACTCGGCGTGGGCTCGCACGCAGGAGCGCGTCGTCGCCGGGCGAGTGGGAGCGGCTCCCGACGCGAGGGAGCGCACGTCGCTCCGCCGGTCAGCGGTTCCGCTCCTGGCGCGGGATCTGCGCCAGGTCGATCCCGAGGACGCTCCGGAGCTGCGCCGCGAACGCCCGCTCGAGGTCGGCGCAGACCGGGTCGCCCTCGGCCCAGATCCTCGCGGCCCGGCAGCTCTCCTCGATCCGCTCGGCGGTCGCGGACCGCCACCACTGCGGGTCCGCGGCTGCGGCGAGGAGGGTGCGGGCGTCCTCGACCTCGCGCCGGTAGCGGGTGAGCAGTCCGCGCGTCCTCTCGGGGTCGGCCTTGGCCGCCCAGAGGTCGTCGATGTGGGACTGCAGTTCGGCGTCCCCGACGCGGCAGGCGTGCAGGACCAGCTCGCGCGCGTTCTCGAGTGGCGGGGTGCGGGTGTCGTCGAGGCCGGTCACGGTCACGGCCGTTCGCCGGCGATGCGTCGGCCTTCGGGGGGTCGGGGGTCCAGCAGAGTCGTCATCGAGATCCTTCGGCGCGCAGTCGGGGGCGGGGAGCGGCGGGGCCCGGCGACGTGCGTCCGACCGGTCGCGAGGGAGTGGGGGCTCTCCTGCGGCGGGCGAACGGTGCCCTCGTCGCCACGGCCCTGGGTCGGCGTCCGCGGGCGGGCGCCCTCTCGTGGGGCCGCGGGGGGATGCGACGACGGCCGACTCCGGATCCGCTCGTCGACGACGCTATCTGAACAACCCTTCAGACTTCGAGGTGTTGACAGGACCCCGGATCCGCACGAGTGGACCCGGATCGGGCTCCGACGCACGGCCGCACCCCGTTCCGCGTCCAGTCGCAGTGCACCTGCCGCGCGAACGGACCCGTACCGGGCTCCGGCGCCCACTCAGCCCCCGCTCCGCGTCCAGTCGACGCGGCGCAGCACGCAGCAGCGCTCGCCGAGATGATCCTGCGAGAAGAGAAGGACCCCCGGCGCGTCACGGTTCGCGCCCGGAGAGGCGCACTGGGGGAATTCGCTGGAGGCATGACGGGGGGCCGCCGCTCCTCCGAAAGATCACCTTATCAGTATGGCGAAGCCAATGCTGATCGAGTAGCCCACGGAGCGGGCGTATCGAGATCCATCAGCGTCAGAAGTCGAGTCTGCAGACTCGCCGAGCCGGCGAAGGCGGGTCTCGATACGCCCCTGCGGGGCTGCTCGACCAGCATGACGCGGCGCAGCCGCGGCCTTTCCCTCACCGGCGCGTCAGCGCGTCGTCGCCATCACGCGCAGGCGGCAGGCCAGCTCCAGGGCGAAGCGGGTGTCCGGGTCCTCGAGGTCCAGGGCCAGCGCCTGCTCGATGCGGCGCACGCGGTAGTTCACGGCGTTCGGGTGCAGCAGCAGCACCTCGCCGGCCCGCGCCAGGGAGTTGCGGTTGCTGAGGTACGCCAGCAGCGTGCGGACCGAGATGGCGGAGCGCTCGGCGCCGAGGGCGTCGAGCGGCGCGAGCACGTCGTCGAGCAGCGCGCGGCTGAGCGGCGACGCGTAGAAGTCGAGCAGCACCCGGCGCAGACCCGTGACGTCGGTGACCTCCACCGCGCCGAGGCGGCCGGCGGCGACGGCCGAGCCGGCGGTGATCCGCGCCTCCGTCGCCGACTGCCGGAGCCCCGAGGCTCCGGACTGCGGCGTGCCGAGCCCGACCGTGAACGTCCAGCCCTCCCCCGCGACCGCGCCGCCGTACGCGATCAGCCGCTCGGCCACGTCCCGCACCCGCCGCTGGTGGTCCGGCGCCCCCGACTCCTCCGAGGCCACCACCACCAGGTCGTCGTGGAACACCGCCAGGTGCCAGACCTCGTCGCGGCCGTCGGTCAGCTGGAAGGCGTTCAGCTCGATCGCCGCGACCAGCGCGGCGGGGAGCCGGCGCTCGGCGTCCTCGCGGTGGCGCGGGGTGATCCAGGCGGCGGCGTGCGCGGAGGCGACCGGCAGCCCGGCCCGCGCGGCGTCCACCGCGAGGGCGTCGATGCGCGAGGACTCCGCCAGCAGCAGCTCGACCACGAGGTCGGCCCGGGAGCGCGCCGGCCCGAAGCGCACCTGCGACTCGCGCTGCAGGGCCCGCGAGAGCAGCGCGGCGATCACCGGCAGCGCGATCACCGCCGCGGTCTCCGGCTGCTCGGCGACCAGCCGCCCGACCGCGACCTCGCCGATGCAGACCGCGTCGGGGTCGCTCCAGGTGACGGCCGGGTCCTCGATCATCCGCAGCTCGATCCCGAGCGCCGCCGTCGCCGCGTCGAGCACGGCCGAGCGCGCATCGAGCGGGTCGCCGTCGCAGGCGGCCCGGGCGGCGGCGATCGCCAGCTCGGCCCGGCCGAGCGCCTCGGCCGCCCCGCCGCGCAGCAGCCGGTCGATCGAGACGGCCAGCTCGGACGGCGGCGCGCTCGCGGTCAGCACCGGCAGCGCCCCGCGGTCGGCCAGCGAGCGCGAGGTCTCGGCCAGCGCCAGCTCGCCGACGAAGAGCAGCGCGGCGACCTCGGCCGCGATCGCCCGCCGGATGACGATGTCGATCTGGTACGCCCGCGGCTGCTCCGCGCCGTGCAGCACGATCACCAGGTGCCCGGGCAGCGCCTGCCCCACGTCCTCCAGCGCGAGCATCTCCACTCCGCCGAGCGAGACGCCCGCCGGGTCGCCCGCGCGGCAGACCATGCCGAACTGCTCGCCGTGCTCGAGGACGTGGAGGAGGGACGTCTGTGCCATGAGCACAATCATGGCCGTTTCCTCATGGTGACGGCACATTCCGCCCGCTTGCACCCCTGGCTAGCCTCGGAGCATGAGCTTCACGCCCCCGGCCGGACCGAGCCCCGTCCGCCTGATCACCCGCGACGACGTCGCTCCCCTGGCCGCCGGCTGCGCGGTCTTCGGCACCGGCGGAGGCGGCTCGGTGCACGGCGCCCAGCTCTCGGTCGAGAACGCGATCGAGGCGAACGGCCCGGTGCGCGTCGTCGGCGTCGCGGACCTCGGCCCGGACGACGCGGTCATCATCATGTCCGGGATGGGCGCTCCCTCGGTCGGCATCGAGATGCTCGGCTCGAGCAGCCAGGCGCACACGCTGCTGCGCGAGGTCGAGCGCCTGATCGGCCGCCCGGTCACCACCGTGATGGCGGCCGAGATCGGCGGCAGCAACGGCGTCGCGCCGGTCGGCTGGGCCGCGGAGCTCGGGCTCGCGGTGCTCGACGCGGACGGCATGGGCCGCGCGTTCCCGAAGGCCACGATGATCTCGATGAACGTCGCCGGCCTGCCGAGCGAGTTCGCGGTGATGAGCGACGTGGTCGGCAACGTCACCGTCCTCCGCACCGTCGACATCGCCTGGCTGGAGCGGCACGCCCGCGCCTTCACCGTCGCGGCCGGCGGCATCGCCCTCGGCGCGCACTACCTGCTCACCCACGAGACCGCCCCGGGCGCCGTGATCGAGGGCACCGTCAGCCGCGCGATCCAGGTCGGCCGCCGCCTGCTCGCCTCCGCCGACCCGGTGACCGACATCGCCGAGGAGCTCGGCGCGGCCGTGCTGATCGGCGGCAAGGTGATCGACATCGACCGCAGCACCGAGGGCGGCTTCACCCGCGGCTCCGTCACGATCGACGGCGTCGGCGCCGACCGCAGCCGGATGGTGCGGGTCGAGATCCAGAACGAGAACCTCGTCGTGATCGAGGACGGCGGCGTGGTCGTCAGCGTCCCCGACCTCGTCTCGATCCTCGACTCGGAGACCGGCGAGGCGATCTCGACCGAGATGCTCCGCTTCGGCCAGCGCGTCAGCGTGCTCGCCTGGGCCTGCGACCCGCTCTGGCGGACCCCGCGCGGGATCGAGCTGGCGGGCCCCGCCGCCTTCGACTTCGACTTCGACTACGTGCCGTTCGACGGCGCCGTGGCGGAGGTGGCCCGATGAGCGCCGCACTCCGCGACCTCTCCGTCGGCATCGACGTCGGCGGCACCAACACCGACGCCGTCGTGCTCGACGCCGACGGCGCCGTGACCGCCTGGACCAAGCAGGCCACCACCGAGGACGTCACCGGCGGCATCCGCGCCGCGCTCTCCGCGGTGCTCGGCGAGCTGGGCGCCGACCGCGACCGCGTCTCGCGCGTCATGCTCGGCACCACCCACGCCACCAACGCGATCGTCCGCCGCCGCGACCTCGGCCGCGTCGCCGTGATCCGCCTCGGCGCCCCCGCCTCGACCGAGTTCCCCTCGCTCTCCGGCTGGCCCGCCGACCTCCGCGACACCGTGCTCGCCGGCGCACTGCTCGCCGGCGGCGGCCACCTCATCGACGGCTACCCGATCTCGCCGCTCGACGTCGACGGCGTCCGCCGCTTCCTCGACTCGCTCGAGGGCCGCTTCGACGCGGTCGCCGTCTGCGGGATCTTCAGCCCCTCCTTCCCGGAGCAGGAGCTTGAGGTCGCCGCGCTGGTCGCCGACCACGTCGGCGTGGACCTGCCCGTCTCGCTCAGCCACGAGATCGGCGCGCTCGGCCTGCTCGAGCGCGAGAACGCGACCGTGCTCAACGCCGCGCTGCACGGCATCGCCCGCGACGTCACCCAGGGCCTGCTCACGGTGGTCGACGAGGAGCGCCTCGACGCCGCCACCTTCTTCGCCCAGAACGACGGCACGCTGATGGCCGTCGAGTACGCGGCCCGCTACCCGGTGCTCACCATCGGCTCGGGGCCCGCCAACTCGATCCGCGGCGCCGCGTTCCTCTCCGGCGCCGACGACGCGATCATCATCGACATCGGCGGCACCACCAGCGACCTCGGCGTGCTGGTCGACCGCTTCCCCCGCGAGTCGACCCTGCCGCGCGAGATCGGCGGCGTCCGCACCAACTTCCGGATGCCCGACATCCTCAGCGTCGGGATCGGCGGCGGCACGATCGTCGACACGGCCACCGGCGTGCCGACCACCGACTCGGTCGGCTACCGGATCGCCCGCGAGGGCCTGCTCTTCGGCGGCGCGACCGCCACCCTCACCGACGCCGCCGCGATGCAGCTGCCCGGGATGATCCCCGGCAGGGCCCTCCCCGCCCTCGACCGCGCCACCCGCTCCGCCCTCGGCAACGCCCTCGCCGTCGCGCAGGACCGGATCGAATCGGCCGTCGAGCGGATGTCGCTCGGCCGTGTCGGCCTGCCGCTCGTGGTCGTCGGCGGCGGCGGCTTCCTGGTCCCCGACCACGTGCACGGCGCGAGCGAGGTGCTCCGCCCCGACCGCGGCAATGTGGCCAACGCCGTCGGCGCCGCGATCGCCCTGGCCGGCGGCCGCGCCGACCAGCTGTGCGACCACGTCGACCGCGCCGCCGCGATCGAGGCCGCCGGCCGGATCGCGATCGAGCGCGCGATCCAGGCCGGCGCCGATCCGCGGCTCGTCGAGATCGTCGACGTGCTCGAGACGCCGCTGTCGTACTCGGCCAGCGCGTCGCTCAAAGTCTCCGTGAAGGCCGCGGGCCCGCTGGCCCTGATCGGGAGTCCTGCACCACTCGCCCTGCATTCCCCGAAGGACGCATCATGACCCGTTCTCCCCGCACCACAGCGCTCCGAGTCCCGGCCGTCGCCGCGGGCTCGCTGGTGGCGCTGCTCGCCCTGAGCGCCTGCTCGGCCCCCGCCGGCGGCTCCGCGTCCGGCGCCGACCCTGTCTCGGGCGGCACCTTCTCCCTCGCGATCAACGACGACCCGGGCAGCCTCAACCCGTTCACCGGCGTCTCGCTCGTGCAGCGCGCGATGGTCACCTTCGGCTACGACTCGCTGGCCTACACGACCCCCGAGGGCGAGGTCGTGCCCTTCCTCGCCGAGAGCTGGGAGAGCACGCCCACCTCGATCTCGTACACGCTGAAGGACGGCATCACCTGCGCCGACGGCACCCCCTTCACCGCCGAGACGGCCGCGGCGAACTTCGCCTACCAGGCCAACGCCGACAACGGCACGTTCTGGTTCGGCTCGAACGTCACCGCCGACATGACGGCGACCGCGGACGGGAACGTCGTCACCGTCACCTCGACGGCCAACAACCCGTTCCTGCTCCAGGGCACCGGCAGCATCGAGATGGTCTGCCAGGCCGGCCTCGACGACCCGTCGACCCTGACCGACACCACCAACGGCACCGCGCTCTACGCGCTGACCGCGTCGAGCCCCGGCTCCGACTACACCTACACGAAGCGCGACGGCTACACCTGGGGCCCGGACGACGTCACCAGCGACACCGAGGGCCTGCCCGACGAGATCGAGGCGCGGGTGATCACCGACGAGGCGACCGCCGCGAACCTGCTGATCTCGGGCGAGCTGAACGCCGCCTCCGTCATCGGCGCCGACCGGCAGCGGCTCGACGCGGCCGGCCTCGACACCGAGGGCGTGCTCAACCCGATCGGCGAGATGCTCTTCAACGAGCGCGCCGACCGCCCGACCGCCGACGTCCGCGTCCGCCAGGCGCTGACCCTCTCGCTCGACCGCGACGCCGTGGGCGAGCTGGTCACCGACGGCAACGCCGTCGACTCGGTCTCGCTGGTCAACCAGATCCCGCTCACCTGCGTCGCCGGCGGCCCGGAGTGGACGCTGCCCGACACCGATGTGGAGGCCGCCGGCGAGCTGCTCGACGAGGCCGGCTACCCGCTCGGCTCCGACGGACTGCGCGCGAAGGACGGCGAGCCGCTGACCATCCGCTTCCTCTACGACGCCGGAACGCCCTCGCACGGCGCCGCCGCCGAGGAGGTCCAGCAGGAGTGGAACGAGCTCGGCATCACGACCGACCTGGTCGCCGAGGACTCGGCCGGCTGGTCGACCGACCTCTACCAGAGCTACGACTGGGACACCGGCTTCATCCAGCTCGCCCCCTCCAGCCCCGTGGTGCTGAGCCTCTTCTTCCTCGGTGAGACGAGCGAGAACGGCGGCTACAACTTCATGGGAGTCTCGAACCCCGAGTACAACGCCCTCGCGACGCAGGCGCTCAGCGCCGGCAGCGCCGACGAAGCCTGCGGTGTCTGGAAGCAGGCCGAGGCCGAGCTGATCGAGCGGGTCGACGTCTTCCCGCTCGCCGAGACGGAGTCGCCGATGTACGTCAAGGGCGCGACCCTCGAGCGTCCCGGCACCGTCGCTCCCACCACGATCCGGATGCAGGGCTGACCATGACGATCCCCTCGGTGCGACCCACGGCCCCGCTGTCACCGGCCTCCCCGCCGAGCGCGCCCGCGGCCGGTCCGCGCCGGGGGGATCGTCTGCTCGGCGTGGTCGGATCCCCGCGCCTCGCCTTCCTGCTCAAGCGGTTCGCCCGCGCGGCGGTCTCGCTGGTGATCGTCCTGATCGCCTCCTTCTTCATGGTCCACTTCGTGCCCGGCGACCCGGTGCGCGCGGCCCTCGGCCCGACGGCGCCGGCCGAGACCGTGGCGGTGCTGCGCAGCACCCTCGGCCTCGACCTGCCGATCGGCCAGCAGTTCGCGAACTACCTCGGCGGGCTGCTCCGCGGCGACCTCGGCACCTCGATCAGCACGCAGCGGCCGGTCGGCAGCACGCTGGCCGAGCGGCTGCCCGCCACGCTGATGCTCTCGGTCGTCGCCTTCGCGGTCGCCGCGCTCGGCGCGTTCCCGATCGGCGTCGCGACGGCCGTCTCGGCTCGCGCCGGCAAGCACCGCACGCTCGACCTCGGCGTCTCGGGACTGCTCGGCGTCGTGATCGCGATCCCCAACTTCCTGCTGGCGGTCGTGCTGATCTGGCTGTTCAGCATCGTCGTGCCGCTCGCGCCGTCCGCGGGCTGGGGCGGGCCGGAGTACGCGGTGCTGCCGGTGCTCGCCCTCGCGATCGGCCCGCTCGCCTACCTCGCGCGCATCGTGCACGTCGAGATGGTGCGGGTGCTGGAGGCGCCGTACCTCACCACCGCGCGCAGCAAGCGGCTGCCGGGGCACCTGCTCTACCTCCGGCACGCGCTGCCCAACATCGTCACGGCGACGCTGACCGCGGGCGGAGTGGTGCTCACCGGCCTCGTCGCCGGCACGGTGCTGATCGAGACGGTCTTCGTCATCCCCGGCATCGGATCGACGATCGTCTCGTCGATCACCACCAAGGACTACCCGCTGATCCAGGGCATCGTGCTGATGTACGCCGTCCTGGTCCTCGCCGCCAACCTCGTCATCGACCTGCTGCTCGCCGCGCTCGACCCGCGGTCGGCCATCGCGGAGGCCTGAGCCATGAGCACTGCATCCCGTTCCGCCCGCCCGTCACTCGCCCACCGGCTCCCGGAGTCACTGCGCACCCCGCAGGGCGTCGCCGCCGCCGTCGGCCTCGTCCTGGTGATCCTCGCGACGATCCTCGGCCCGATCCTCTTCGGCGACCTCGCCACCGAGCGCTCGATCGCCGACCGCCAGCAGGGCGCGAGCCTCGCGCACCCCTTCGGCACCGACGACCTCGGCCGCGACCTCCTCGCCCGCGTCGTCGTCGCCACCCGGGTCTCGGTGCTGCTCACCCTCGGCGCGACCGGCATCTCGGTCGTCGGCGGCGTGCTGCTCGGCGTCGTCGCGGTGCTGCTGCCACGCCTGCTGCAGCGGCTGATCGCGGGCCTCATCGACATCCTGCTGTCCTTCCCCTGGCTGCTGCTCGCGCTGTTCTTCTCGGTGATCTGGGGCACGACCGCGGTCGGCGCGATGCTCGCCGTCGGCTTCGCCGGCATCCCGGTCTTCGCGCGGCTCACCAGCACGCTCGCGGCCTCGGTGTCGTCGAGCGACTACGTCCGCGCCGCCGGGATGCTCGGCAGCCGCCCGTTGCGGACGACCGTCCGGCACGTGGTGCCGAACATCCTGCCGCCGCTGCTGGTCAACTCGGCGGCGCACGCCTCCGTCACGCTGCTCTCCTTCGCCGCGCTGTCCTTCCTCGGCCTCGGCGTCCAGGCGCCCGAGTACGACTGGGGCCGGCTGCTCAACGAGGGCGCGAAGCGGATCTACGTCGATCCGATGGCCGCGATCGGCCCCGGCATCGCCGTGGTGCTGGTCGGCGTCGTCTTCGCGCTGCTCGGCGAGGTGTTCAGCGAGTCGTCCTCGCGCCGCCGCCCGGTCAAGGCGGTCAAGCGCCGGCGCTCGGACGAGGTCGTCGCGCCCGTCACCGATGCGATGCCCGTCGTCGAGATGTCCGGGCTGCGCGTGGCGTTCCCCGGCCGCGACGGCGCGATGACCGAGCGCGTGCACGGCGTGGACCTGACGATCCTGCCCGGCGAGACCGTCGGCATCGTCGGCGAGAGCGGCTCGGGCAAGTCGGTCACGGCGAGCGCCGTCGCCGGGCTGCTCGGCCCCGACGCGCTGGTCACCAGCGAGCAGCTCGTCTTCCGCGGCATCGACATGACCGCGGTGCCCAACGCCGGCGAGCGCCGGCGCCTCGGCCTCGAGCAGGCGATGATCTTCCAGGACCCGCTGACCTCGCTCAATCCGGCGCTCACCATCGGCCGCCAGCTGCGCGAGGCGAGCGAGGTGCACGCCCGCACCCCGCGCGCCGAGTCGCTGCGCCGCGCGATCGACAAGCTGAACCTGGTGCGCATCCCGGACGCCGAGAAGCGGGTCGGCCGGCTGCCGCACGAGTTCTCCGGCGGCATGCGGCAGCGGGCGATGATCGCGATGGGCCTGATGGGCACGCCGCGGCTGCTGATCGCGGACGAGCCGACCACCGCGCTCGACGTCACCGTGCAGCGGCAGGTGATGCAGGCGCTGCGCGAGGCGCAGACCGCGACCGGAGCGGCGATCCTCTTCATCTCGCACGACATCGCGCTGGTCAGCGGCTTCTGCGACCGGATCGTGGTGATGCGCGACGGTCGAGTGGTCGAGGAGATCGCCGCCGACCGCCTCGACGAGGCGCGGCACCCCTACACGCGCGGGCTGATCGCCTGCGTGCCGGACATGGCGACCGACCGGAGCGCGCTGCTCCCGGTGATCGCGGCGATCGACGAGGAGCCGCCTTCCGCCGACCGGACCGCCCACGACCTGCCCGCCCACGACCAGGAGGCACTGACCGCATGAGCGAGCTGCGCTACGAGGCGGTGACCGTGCGCTTCGGCCACGGCCGCTCGGCGACCACGGCCGTCGACGCCGTGGACCTGACGGTCCGGCCCGGCACCACCCACGGACTGGTCGGCGAGTCCGGCTCCGGCAAGTCGACGGTCGCGCGGGTCGCGGTCGGCCTCACCCCGCTGCACTCCGGCCGGATCCTGCTCGACGGCGTCGACATCACCAGCCGCGAGCCGTCGGCCCGGGCCGCGCGCCGCCGGGTGCAGATGGTGTTCCAGGATCCGCTGTCGGCACTCGACCCGCGGATGAGCGTCGGCGCCTCGATCGCCGAGGGACTGCTCGCGACCGGCCGGCGCCACTCCGCCGCTGCGCGCGACGACCGCGTCCGCGAGCTGCTCGACCTGGTGCACATCGACCCGGCGCGCGCCGACGACCGCCCGACCGCCTTCTCCGGCGGGCAGCGCCAGCGGATCACGATCGCCCGGGCGCTGGCCGCCGAGCCGCAGGTGCTGATCGCCGACGAGATCACCTCGGCGCTCGACGTCTCGGTGCAGGGCGTGGTGCTCAACCTCCTCCGGGAGCTGCAGCAGAGACTCGAGCTGACCATGCTCTTCATCTCGCACAACCTCGCCGTCGTCCGCTACGTCAGCGACGAGGTCTCGGTGATGCGCGGCGGGCGCCTCGTCGAGCACGGCACGACCGACACCGTGCTGTCCGATCCCGCCGACCCGTACACGAGGCAGCTGCTCCGGGCCGTGCCCGTGATGGGCCGGCCTCTCGACCTGGAGGACGCATGACCGAGCTCCTGATCCGCTCCGCCATCTTCGCGGGGCGGGACGCCCCCGCCGACCTGCTGCTGCGCGACGGCGTGATCGCCGAGATCGCCCCGGCCGGAACGCTGCCGGGCAGCACCGAGGCCCTCGACGCCGACGGCCGCTTCGTGGCGCCCGGCTTCTGGGACGCGCACGTGCACTTCACCCAGTGGGTGGTCCGCCGGCAGCGGGTCGACCTCGCCCCCGCGGCGAGCGCCGCCGAGGCCGTCGCGATCATGCGCGCGGCGCTGCCGGTGCGCGAGGACGCCGTGCTGATCGGCTACGGCTTCCGCGACGGCCTCTGGACGGACGCTCCCACCCGCGCCGCCCTCGACGCGATCGCGCCCGACCGGCCGGTCGTCCTGATCAGCGGTGACCTGCACTGCGGCTGGCTCAACAGCGCGGCCGGCCGGCGCTTCGGGCTGTCGATCCCGGAGGACGGGGTGCTGCGCGAGACGGAGTGGATCGGCACGCTCGACCTGATCGACGCGGTCGGCCTGCCCTCCGTCGCCGCCTACCGGGAGACCGCCGAGGCCGCCGCGGCCCGGGGAGTCGTGGGCATCGTCGAGTTCGAGAACGCCGACAACTCCCGCGCCTGGCCGGCCCGCATCGCGGAGGGCGTCACGTCCCTGCGCGTCGAGACCTCGGTCTGGCCCGACCGGCTCGACGACGCGATCGCCCGCGGGCTGCGCACCGGCGACGCCCTCGATCCGGCCGGCCTCGCCCGGATGGGCCGCCTCAAGATCGTCGTCGACGGCTCGCTGAACACCCGCACCGCCTACTGCTTCGACCCCTACCCCGGGATCGCGGCCGACCACCCGCACCCCTGCGGCGTGCTGAGCGTCGCGCCCGAGGAGGTGGAGGGCCTGCTGATCCGCGCCCGCGACGCCAGCATCCTCCCGGCCGTGCACGCCATCGGCGACCGCGCGAACGCCGAGGTGCTCGACGTCTTCGAGCGGCTCGGACTCGCGGGCACGATCGAGCACGCCCAGCTCGTCGCGGCCGAGGACTTCGCCCGCTTCGGCCGCCTCGGGCTCGTCGCGAGCGTGCAGCCGGAGCACGCGATGGACGACCGCGACGTCGCCGACCATCACTGGGCCGGCCGCACCGACCGCTCCTTCGCCTTCGCCTCGCTGCACGCCGCCGGCGCGACCCTCGCCCTCGGCTCCGACGCGCCCGTCGCCCCGCTCGACCCGTGGATCTCGCTCGCCGCCGCGGTCAGCCGCCGCCGCGACGGCCGCGAGGCCTGGCACCCGGCCGAGCGGCTGCCGTTCGACGTCGCGCTCGCGGCGAGCACCCGCGGGGCGACCGTCGCCGTGGGAGCCGCGGCCGACCTCGTGCTGCTCGACCGCGACCCGGCGACCGCCGACGACGCGGAGCTGCGCACGACACCCGTCGCGGCGACCCTGCTCGCCGGCCGGCCGACCTGGTCCGCGCTCTGACGGACTCTCCTCCACAGGGCCGTGCCGGACCGGTCTCCTCCACAGGCCGTCTCTCCTCCACAGGGCCGTGCAGGACCGGTGCTCTCCACAGGCCGTCTCTCCTCCACAAGCCGCGCAGGCCGCTCGTTCTCCACAGCCACTCCCTCCTCCCCGACAGGACCCTCCCGCCATGCCCCTGATCACCACCCCGGCCGGCGTCGCCGTGCACTACGAGACGACGGGCGACCCCGCCGGCCGCCCGCTCGTCCTTCTGCACGGCGGCGGCGCCCAGCTGATCGGCTGGGACGACCGCTTCTGCGAGCTGCTCGCCGAGCACGGCTTCTTCGTCGTCCGCACCGACAACCGCGACGTCGGCCTCAGCCAGGCGACCGGCGGCCCGGAGGACACCACGGCCGGCTACGACCTCGCCGACATGGCGCTCGACGTCGTCGCCGTGCTCGACGAACTCGGGATCGCGCGCGCGCACCTCACCGGCATGTCGATGGGCGGCTACATCGCGCAGCTCGTCGCGATCCTGCACCCGGAGCGGGTCGCCTCGCTCGGCCTGATGTCGACCTCGCTCAGCTCGGCGCCGGAGTTCCTGGTCGGCGAGCACACCGGCGAGCCGATCACCGAGGTCCCGGAGGTCCTCGACCGCGACGCCTACATCGCCATGTTCGTCGGCGGCCAGCGGCACTACCAGTCGCCCGGCTTCCCCTTCGACGAGGCGGCGAGCGCCGCCCTCGGCGCCCGCTACTACGACCGCGCCTACACGCCGACCGGCCTCGTCCGGCAGTGGAACGCGCTGCTGCGCGGCCCGCTCGAGCGGCGGGAGGCGATGGCGGCGGTGACCGTGCCCGTCGCGATCATCCACGGCCGCGGCGACCAGAGCCTGCACTGGAGCGCCGCACTCGAGACCGCGCGGATCCTCCCCCAGGCCGAGCTGCACCTCTACGAGGAGATGGGCCACGACATCCCCGTGGAGCTCTGGCCGGAATTCGCTGCGATCCTGGCTCGGACCGCCGCCCGCGCCGAGAGGACCGCCGATGCGTGAGAACGCCGAGTACGCGATGACCGACCCCGCCGAGATCCGCGCGCTGATCCGCGCGACGCCCTGGGCGACGATGGTCAGCGCGACCGAGGACGGCGTCGTCGTCTCGCACTACCCGTTCCTGCTGGAGGAGCCGCTGCCCGGCGCCGACCCCGACGAGCTCGTGCTGGTCAGCCACGTCGGCCGGCCCGACGAGCGCGCCCACCGGCTCGGCGAGTCCGAGCTGGCCGTGGTCTTCCAGGGCCCGCACGGCTACGTCTCGCCCAGCTGGTACGGCGTGACGCGGGCGGTGCCGACCTGGAACTTCGCGGCCGTGCACGTCTGGGGCGTGCCCGAGCCGCTGAGCGACGAGGAGAACCTGGCCGTGCTCGAGCGGCTGGTCGACCACTTCGAGGACGAGCTGCCCGAGCCGTTCCGCCTCCGGATCAGCGCCGAGAACGCGGCCTACGCCGAGCGGATCGTGCACGGCACGGTCGGCTTCCGGCTCCGGGTCACCCGGATCGAGGCCAAGGAGAAGATGAGCCAGGACAAGCCGGCGGAGGTCGTCGACCGGGTCACGACGGCGCTCGACGCGCCGGGGCCGTACTCGAACCCCGCGCTCGCCGAGCGGATGCGCCGCGTGCACGCCTCGATGCGGCCGGAGACCCCCCAGTGATCCCCGGCCTCCACGACGACCTGGTGCGACTGCGCCGCCGCCTGCACGCCGACCCCGAGCTCGGCCTCGCGCTCCCGCGCACCCAGGCGCTGCTGCTCGAGGAGCTGGCCCCGCTCGGCCTCGAGATCACGACCGGCCGCGGCCTCGGCTCGATCACCGCCGTCCTCCGCGGCGGCCGCCCCGGACCGGTCGTCCTGCTGCGCGCCGACATGGACGCGCTCCCCGTCGTCGAGGCGACCGGCCTGCCCTTCGCCGCGACGAACGGCGCGATGCACGCCTGCGGCCACGATCTGCACATGGCCGGGCTGATCGGCGCGGCCCGCCTGCTCGCCGCCCGGCGCGACGAGCTCGCCGGCACCGTCGTCCTGATGCTCCAGCCCGGCGAGGAGGGCTTCGCCGGCGGCCGCCTGATGATCGAGGAGGGCGTCCTCGACGCCGCCGGCGAGCGCCCGGTCGCCGCCTTCGCGATGCACGTCGACTGCTCCACCGACTCCGGCCTCTTCGTCACCCGCTCCGGCCCGATGATGGCGAGCGCCAGCGGCATGCGGATCACCGTGACCGGCACCGGCGGTCACGCCGCGTTCCCGCACCTCGCCGTCGACCCGATCCCCGCCGCGGCCGCACTGGTGCAGGCGCTGCAGACCTTCGTCGCCCGCCGCGTGCCGGCGACCGACCCCGCCGTCGTCTCGGTGGTGAGCATCGTCAGCGACTCGACCGCGCCCAACGTCCTGGCCGCACGGGTCGAGCTGATGCTCAACATCCGCACCCTCTCGCGCACGACCTTCGCCCTCGTGCGCTCCTCGCTCGCCGAGCTCGCCGCCGGCATCGCCGCCGCGCACGGCTGCGGCGTCGAGACCGAGTTCATCGACTCCTACCCCGTCACCCACAACGACCCGGAGGAGACCGAGCGGGTGATCGCCGCGCTCACCGCCCGGCACGGCGCCGACCGCGTGCTCCGCCTCCCCGCGCCGTCGATGGCGTCGGAGGACTTCGCCTACGTCCTCGACGAGATCCCCGGCACGCTCCTCTTCCTCGGCACCCGCCCGCCCGGTCTGCCGGCGGAGGGCGCCCCCTCGATGCACTCCGAGTCCGCCGTCTTCGACGACGCCCTGCTCGGCCTGCACGCCGAGACCCTCGCCCAGCTGGCCCTCGACCGCTGCACGCTGATCGAGTAGCCCGCGCAGAGGGATCACCGAGATCCACCGTCGAACCGCGTCCAGGTCTCGAGACACCCCCGGGCTCCTCGACCAGCAGGGTGTGCGCACAACATCAGCTGAGAGCAGGGGGCCTCCCCTGACAGCGGAGGCCACCCCTTCTCAGCTGATGTTCTGCAGCGCTCGATCGCTTCACACCGTTCGAGCGGCCCCTCCGCTGATCGAATAGCCCGCGAAGCGGACCCGTCATGCTGACCGAGCCCCGCGCAGCGGCCTCCCTCACGAAGATCGAGCAGCCCGGGCAGCGGCCCCCTCACGAAGATCGAGCAGCCCTCGCTGCAGCCCCCTTCATGCTGATCGAGCAGCCCTCGCTGCGGCCCGCCCCATGCTGATCGAGTAGCCCGCGCAGCGGCCCGCCCCATGCTGATCGAGTAGCCCGCGCAGCGGCCCGCCCCATGCTGATCGAGCAGCCCGCGCAGCGGGCGTATCGAGATCCACCCTCGCCCGATGCGCCCCGGCGGGGCCACTCGACCGGCACGCACCCGGACCCGCTCGGTCTAACGCAGCCCGGCCGCGCACTCCAGCAGGTCGGGGATGCCGCTCACCGGCTGCGGCTCAGGGGCGGCCCGCGGGCCGAGACGGCGGAAGACCGGCGGCTCCGTCGCCAGCACCTGACCGACGGCGCGCCCTCCGGTCCAGACCGTCAGCAGCACCTCGCCGTCCGGGCGCTCGGGAGCGCCGATCTCGTAGACCCGGCCCCGCACGGCCGCGCGCACCGGCGTCTTCCGGGCCAGGTGCACCCACACCAAGAACTCGCAGACCATGTCGACTCCTTTCTCATCAGCCCTCGACCGGGAGGAACCGCTCAGTAGTCGAGAGCGCTCTCGACGTCGAAGTCCGAGGTCAGACCGCCGTCGCCCGGCTGGACCGGGTGCGACCCGACGAGCGCCTCGGTGCGCGCGCGGATCCGCTGCACCTCCTCGTGGTTGTCCGGCTCGGGCAACTCGGACGGCGTCGTCTCCGAGACGAGCGACGCGCCGGAGTTCAGCAGGAACGACACCTGGATCGTCGCGCCGTCCGCCCCGATCCCCGTGTACTCGACCCGGTCGGCCGTCCGGTTCGCGCCGAGGGCGACCGCGTACGCCACCAGGGCGTCCGCCGCGTCGTCCCCGAGCAGGATGGTCTTGTCCGCGAAGAGGATGTGCTTCATGCCGACCATGCTCGGTCGCGGTCCCCGCGCCGGGGGAGGTCCTTGACAGATCGGGGAGGGGACGGGATGGAAGCGAGAGTCCGTCGGGGTTGCCGCCGGAGTCGAACTGGAGAAAGGTGTCGATCACGCGGGCGCCCGCCGGCTGTGACGAAGGCTGGAGACGGCGATGGGAAAGCTGTTCTACGACGGATCCGTCGAGATCGACTTCGAGGACCGGGTGCTCGCGCACCTGCAGATCGTCATCACCGCGAAGCTCCGCCGCAACGAGTCCTTCCTGCTCAGCTGGCGCGACGACCACAGCATGGGCGACGGCCGCAGCGCCATCTGGCTGCATCCCGCGGTCGGCCTGCGCTACAAGTACTTCGGCGGGCGGATGCCCCGCATCAACCCCGCCTGGATCGCCGCGCTCACCGATCTCGCCAACTCCGCCGGCGGCCTCTACGTCGTCGCCGAGCCCGACACCGAGCACGTCCGCACGATCGACCGGGAGGCGCACTGATGCGCCGGCTCGACATCCTCTCCGACGGAGCGCCCTCCACGGTGAGCGACCGCACCGCCGCCCAGTTCCGGGTCGAGGTGGACGCCGCCCTCGCCGCGGAGACCCCGCAGTGGCTCACCGTGAACCACGGCGAGGGCCGCGCCAGCACCGCGATCATCCTGATCACCCCGTTCACGGCGATCACGATCCTCACGAACGACGCCGAGGACGACGACGCACCCGACGCGGCCTGAACGGCGCGGAGCCGACGCCGACGCGTCGACGCTGCCGGCGGCCGCCTCGTCGCTCCGGCCCGCGCGTCCCGGCACCGCGGCGGCTAGGGTAGGCGCGATGACCGATTCCGCCGTCCTCTGCGACCCGTATCTGCGCGGGTACCCGATCGACGGCGTCGCCATCTCCACCCTCGGCCGCACGTTCGGCGGCGAGACGATCGCCGCCAGCGACCCGACGGCCGCGCGGCTCGACGAGATCCAGCTCGACCTCGGCCAGGGCCCCTGCTGGGACGCGATCGCCGCGGGCGCCCCCGTGTCCCTGCTCGACACCGGCACCGACGTGCGCTGGCCGCTCTTCGCCGAGGCGGTGGACGCCCTCGACGTGCGCTCGGTGTTCGCCTTCCCGCTCACCTTCGCCGGGCTCTCGATCGGCGCCGTCGACCTCTACACCCGCGCCCCGATCACCCTCGACGACGCCGCGCTCACCGAGATCTCGGCGCAGTCGCCCGCCACCTCGCTCCGGGTGCTCGCCGCGGTGCTCCACGACGACGCGGACGAGGTGAGCAGCAACCCCGGGTCCCGGAGGGTCGTCCACCAGGCGACCGGCATGATCATCGCCCGCTACCGCATCGACTCGGACGACGCCCTCGTGCTGCTGAGGGCCCACGCGTTCGCCCAGCACCGCCCCCTGGTCGACGTCGCCCAGGACATCGTCGCCCGCCAGGACGGCTTCCCCGACCGCCCGCTCACCGTTCAGGACGACTCATGGTGATCAACTCCCGCGAGCGGAGCGTCATCGCGACCTTCGTGGCCCTCTCCGACACGCTCGTCGACGACTACGACGTCGTCGACTTCGCGCAGACGCTCGTCGAGAGCAGCGCGACCCTCTTCGACGCGGTCTCGGCTGGCCTGGTGCTCGCCAGCCCCGAGGGCACGCTCGAGGTGCTCGCCTCGACGGACGAGGACACCCGCCTGATCGAGCTGCTGCAGCTCGAGACCGCCGGCCCGTGCATCGAGTGCTACGACACCGGGCGCCCCGTCATCGTGCCGGACACGCTCGCGGTCGACGACCGCTGGGCCGAGTTCCGCACCCGCTCGCGCGACCTCGGCGTCCGCGCCGCGCACTGCGTGCCGATGCGCTCGCGGGGCACCACGATCGGCTCGCTCAACCTCTTCCAGGCCGGCACCGGCACCCTCGACCCCGACGACATCGCCGTCGTGCAGGCCTTCGCCGACGTCGCGACGATCGGCATCCTGCACCAGCGCGCGCTCCGCGAGAGCACCGTCACCCAGGAGCAGCTGCAGCGCGCCCTCGACAGCCGCGTCCTGATCGAGCAGGCGAAGGGCATCATCGCCTACTCCCAGCGCACCACCGTCGACCGCGCCTTCGAGATCCTCCGCTCCCGCTCGCGCTCGACCTCCACGCCGATCACGACCCTCGCCCGCCAGATCATCGAGGGCTACCGGGACTGACCGGTCGCCGCGGCAGCCTGTACCTCCCCTGCCGGTCGAGCAGCGGGGCCGCAGCTCCCATGCTGGTCGAGCAGCGGGCCGCAGGCCCGCGTATCGAGACCCGGCGGCCGACGTGCCTGCGGTGGGGGATCTCGATATGCCCGCTGCGCGGGCTACTCGATCAGCATGGAGCGCCCGCGCCCGTGAAAAACAGGGAGCGCAGCTCGCCTTCCATGCTGGTCGAGCAGCGGGCCGCAGGCCCGCGTATCGAGACCCGGTGGCCGACGTGCCTGCGGTGGTGGATCTCGATACGCCCGCGGTGCGGGCTACTCGATCAGCATGAGGCTCCCGCGTCCTTGAAGAACAGGGAGCGCAGCTCGCCTTCCATGCTGGTCGAGTAGCGGGCCGCAGGCCCGCGTATCGAGACCCACTCCGCCCGGGCGCTACGCCGTCAGGGACACCGCCGTCCAGGAGACCGGCGGCAGCGTCAGCGTCAGCACGCCGTCGACCAGGGTGGCGTCGACGGGCTTCAGGCCGACGCGGTTCTGGTCGTCCTTCGTGTTCTTCGCGTAGACGTCCTCGTCGAAGAGGCCGACCGCCTCCGCGACCGTGGAGACGCCGAGGCCGTTCACGTCGACGGTGACCTCGAGGGCCTCCGTGGTCGAGCGATTGACCAGGAACACGGCCGCGCGGCCGTCGTCGAGCGTCGCGACGGAATCGACCAGCGGCGCGTCGCCGTGCCGGGCGGTGGAGTACGACCCGACATCGATGCGCGGCCGCAGCACCGAGCCCGAGGCGAGGCGAGCGGTGGTCGAGAACGGGAAGAACGTGGTCTGCCGCCACGCGGCTCCGCCCGGTTCGGTCATGATCGGCGCGATGACGTTGACCAGCTGCGCGAGCGACGCCGACGTGACCCGGTCGGAGTTCTTCAGCAGCGTGATCATCAGATTGCCGAGCACGACGGCGTCGGCGACCGAGTACACGTCCTCCAGCAGCCGCGGCGCGTACGGCCACTCCCGGGCACCGCTGGTGTCGGCGGCGGCGAGGGCGGCCTCCTCCTCCTGGTGCTCCTGGAGATACCAGATGTTCCACTCGTCGAACGACAGCTTGATGTCCTTCGACTTCTTCAGCTTGTGCTTCACGTGGTCGACGGTCGCGGCGACGGTGGAGATGAAGTACTCCATGTCGAGCGAGGACGCGAGGAAGGAGCCGAGGTCGCCGTCGTACTCCTGGTAGTAGGCGTGGCAGGAGACGTACTCGACGTCGTCGTAGGCGTGCTCGAGGACGACGCGCTCCCACTCGCCGAAGGTGGGCATCGACGATCCGGAGGAGCCGCAGATCACGAGCTCGAGCGACGGGTCGGCGATCTTGAGGGCCTTCGCGGTGCGGGAGGCGAGCTTGCCGTAGTCGTCGGCGTTCATGTGACCGACCTGCCACGGGCCGTCCATCTCGTTCCCCAGGCACCACATGCGGATGTCGTGCGGCTCCGGACTGCCGTTCGCGATCCGCTGGTCGGCGAGGAACGTGCCGGCCTTCCCGTTGGCGTACTCGAGCACGTCGAGGGCCTCGAGGACACCGCGGGTGCCGAGGTTGACGGCGTACATGATCTCGCTGCCGGTCAGCTTCGCCCACTTCGCGAAATCGTCCAGGCCCACCTCGTTGGTCTCGAGAGAGTGCCAGGCCAGGTCGCGGCGGCGCGGGCGGTCCTCGCGGGGTCCGACCCCGTCCTCCCAGCGGTAGCCGGAGACGAAGTTCCCGCCCGGATAGCGGACGGTGGTCGAGCCGAGCTCCTTGACCAGCTCGACGACGTCCAGGCGGAAGCCGTCCTCGTTCGCGGTGGGGTGGCCGGGCTCGTAGATCCCGTCGTACACGCAGCGGCCCAGGTGCTCGACGAACGAGCCGAACAGCCGCGGATTCACGGGAGCGACCACCGCGGCCGGGTCGAGGGAGACGCGCGCGGTCGCGGGCGGGGAGACGGCGCGGGAGGCGTCGGTCATGGCAGAGCCTTTCTGGATCGTGCTGAGGTGAGCGGTGATGCGGGAGTCCCGACGCCGGTCGGCGTCACTTGACGGAGCCGATGGAGAGTCCGCCCTGCCAGTACTTCTGCAGGGTGAGGAACGAGACGATCAGCGGGATGACGGAGATCAGGGCGCCGACGATGACGAGGTTCCACAGCGACTGCCCGCCGGTGTTGACCGACGCCTGGGTCTGCCAGGTGCCGAGTCCGACGGTGACCGGGAAGAGCTGCGAATTCGAGAGCATCACGAGGGGGAGGAAGTAGTTGTTCCAGGTTCCGACGACGGAGAGCAGCAGCACCGTCACGAGTGCGGGGCGCAGCAGCGGCAGGGCGACGCGGAAGAAGACCGTGATCTCGCCGGCTCCGTCCATCCGGGCGGCGTCGAGCATCTCCTCCGGCACCGCGTCCTGCGTGTAGACGCGCATGAGGTAGACGGCGAACGGGTTGAGCATCGAGGGCAGGATGACCGCCCACACGGTGTTGGTGAGCTGGGCGGTGCTGAACATGACGAACAGCGGGATGACCAGGGCCGTCGCCGGCACCATCACCGACCCCAGGACCAGCGAGAAGAAGGCGTTGCGGCCCTTGAAGGCGTAGGCCGCGAAGCCGTAGCCGGCGAGCACCGACAGCACCGTCGCTCCGAGTCCGCCGGCGAAGGCGTAGAGGAACGAGTTGCCGAGCCACTTCCAGTAGAGGCCGTTCGAGTAGGTGAACAGCGAGCCGATGTTGGTGAAGAACTCGAAGGAGTCGCCGAACCACAGGGGGCTGACGGTGCCCGAGAACAGGCCGACCTGGTCCTTGGTCGAGGCCACGACGAGCCACCAGAACGGGAGCGCGAAGTAGACGACGAAGGCGAGCAGGATCACGTGCGGGAGCAGCTGGCGGCCGCCGCGGCGGCTCCGCGCCCGGACGGCGTCGTCGCGTCGCTGGACGCGGTCGCGCTTGGGGGCGAGCGAGAGGGTGCTCATGAGAGTCCGTTCCTCTTCTTGGTGGCCATCAGGAACAGGTAGGACCCGAGGAACACCACGAGACCCAGCGCGAAGGAGATCGCGGAGGCGTAGTTGAACTGGTTGTAGGAGAAGGCGAGCGTGTACGCGTAGATGTTCGGCGTGTACGACGCGTCGATCGAGCCCGAGGCCAGCGAGCGCAGGATCTGCGGCTCGGTGAAGAACTGCAGGGTGCCGATGAGGGCGAAGACGAGGATCAGCACCATCGAGGAGGAGATCATCGGGATCTTGATCCGCAGCGCCGTCTGGATCGCGCTCGCGCCGTCCAGGCGTGCCGCCTCGTAGACCGCGGGGTCGATGCCCTGCAGGGCCGCGTAGATGATGATCATGTAGTAGCCGGCCCACTGCCAGGTGACGACGTTGACCAGGCTGCCGAAGATCGAGTCCTTGCCGAGCAGGTTCGGCGCATCGAGTCCGAGCCAGCCGAACACCTCCGTGGCGGGCCCGAAGGACGGGCTGTAGAGGAAGCCCCACATCAGCGCGCCGATCACCGCGGGCACCGCGTAGGGCACGAAGATCATCAGCCGGGCGAACCGCGAGAAGCGCGAGGTGAGCGCGTCCAGCATCAGCGCGGCGATCAGCGAGACCAGCATCTGGATCGGGATCAGGATGAGGGCGAAGCGCACCACCAGCCAGACGCCCTCGAGGAAGAGGGGGTCCGAGAAGGCCTTGGCGTAGTTCGCGAACCAGACCCACTGATTGCCGGTGGCGACGGTCTTGTTCTGCAGGCTCAGGATGAACGAGTAGATCAGCGGAGTGATCAGGAAGACCACGAGGAAGATCCCGAACGGGGCGACGAAGACCCAGCCCCAGCGGGCGCGCCGGGAGGCGACGACTCCGGTGCGGGGCTTCTTCGGACGGGTCTCGGCCGGAGCGGCGCTGGCGGCGGGGGCGGGGACGACGAGGTTGGACATGGTGCTCCTTCGAGGAGGGACGGGGCGGCCGCCGCCCTCGCGGACGGCGGCCGCCGATCGTCAACCGACCGTGTAGCCCTGGCCCGCGGCGTACTCGCTGACCGCGGTCTGATAGGTCGAGAGGGCGTCCGCGACGCTCGAGTCACCGCTGTTCACGGCGTTCACCGCCTCGGTGAGCTTGTCGTAGGCGAAGTTCTGGAACGGCGAGACCTGGAAGCCCTGGTACTCCGTGGCGGCGGCGAGGAAGACGTCCTTGTTGATCTGCTGACCACCGAAGAAGTCGTACTCGAGGTTCGCGAAGTAGTCCGACTCGAGGATCGGCTTCCACAGCGGGAACAGAGCGCCCTTCTCGATGCCGATCTTCCAGGCCTCCTCGGTGCCGAAGATCTCCTTCGCCACCGTCGCGGCCGCTTCCTTGTCCTCGGCCTGGCTGGTCACCGCGAAAGCGGATCCGCCGATGTTGATCTGGGTCGGCTCGGCGCCCTCCCACTGCGGGACCGGGGCGGCGCGCCACACGGCGTCGGTGTCGGCGCCCTCGAAGCCCTTCAGGTAGCCGGGCAGCCAGGCGGCGGCGACGACGGAGGCGTAGGTGCCGTCGACCAGGTGGGTGTTGTAGTCGGTGGTCGAGGCGTCCTCGGTGCCGACCAGGCCCTTCTGCACCAGGTCGCTCCAGTAGTCCATGACCTTCGCGCTGGCCTCGTCGTCGAGGTCCACCGTGACGTCCGTGCCGTCGACGGTGTAGGGCACCGAGCCGGCCTGCGCGAAGAGCGCCTGCTGGTAGGCGCGGCCGTTGCCGGGGAAGTCCGTCATGAGGGTGGTGGAGCCGGCGTCCTTGAGAGCCTGCGCCGCTGCGGCGTACTCCTCCCAGGTCGTCGGGACGGGGATGCCGTACTGGTCGAGGATGTCCTGGCGGTAGAGCATGCCGACGGGTCCGCCGTCGACGGGGATCGCGTAGGTGGCGTCGCCGCTGGAGACGTCGGCCCAGGCGCCCTCGGAGTAGTTGCTCTGCACGTCGCCCGCGCCGTACTCGGTGAGGTCGACGAGCGCGTCCTGCGGGATGTAGCTCTGCACGACCTCGCTCTCGAGCATGACGACGTCGGGTGCGCCCGAGCCGGCCTGCACGGCGGTGGTGAGCTTGGTGTACTCGTCGTTGCCGGCGCCGGCGTTGCTCCAGCAGATCTGGACGTCGTCGTGGCTGTTGTTGAAGAGGTCGACGATCCCCTCGAACTCCGGGTACCAGGCCCACATCGTGACGACCTTGGCGTCCTCGTTCACGATCGTGTTCTCGCAGGTGGCGGCGTCGCTCCCTGCGGAGCAGCCGGTCAGGGCGGCCGCGGAGGCGGCGACGGCCACCCCCGCCGCGAGCATTCTCTTCGTGTGACGCATCATTGCGTGTCCTTTCGGATACGGCCGTCGTCGGCCGGGAAGGGGGGATCGTCCTGGAGCAGGTCGCTTGTACAACGATGGAAAACAACGTTGTAGAAATGATGATGCGGAGTTCGTCGGCGAGTGTCAAGAGCGCGGTCGCCGTCCGCGACGCAACCGTGATCAACGCGCTACAGCGCGGTCGACTCCCGCGACGTCACCGAGAAACCGGCCTCGTGCAGCGTCGGCGGCGCGAGGAGCGAGCCCTCGATCCGCCCCTTCAGCACCTCGACGGCGGTCCGCGCGATCTCGTCGCGACCCGGATCGATGCTCGACAGGCTCGGGACCGAGTACCGCGATTCGTCGACGTCGTCGAAGCCGATGACCGCGACGTCCCCGGGGATGCTCAGCCCCTGCACCTGCAGCGCGCGGATGGCGCCGAGCCCGAGGGAGTCGTTCAGAGCGAAGACGGCGTCGAAGTCGACCCCGGACTCCAGGACCCTGCACATCGCCGCGTTGCCGTTGGCGCGGTGCCACGGTCCGGAGTAGCTGACGAGGCGCTCGTCGTAGGCGATGCCCGCCGCCTCCAGGGCCTCGCGGTAGCCCCGCATCCGCAGTGCGGCCGAGCCGACGTCCTCGTTCTCGTGCGCCCCGAGGGCGACGATCCGCCGCCGGCCGGACTCGATCAGGTGGGTCGTCGCGGCGCGGGCGGCGGCGACGTTCTGCATGGTCACGTGGTCGAAGCGCGAGCTGAAGATCCGCTCGCCCAGCAGGACGAGCGGGTAGTCGACCGCGAGCGCCGGCTCGTCGGCCATCGCCATCCCCAGGGGGCTGAAGAGCAGCCCGTCCGTGAGCTGGCGCCGCGAGCTGCGCAGGACGTCCCGCTCGCGCTGCGGGTCGCCTCCGGTCTGCTCGATCAGCACGGTCAGACCCCGGTCGTCGGCCGCGCGCATGACGCTGTCGGCGAGCTCGGCGAAGTACGCCAGGCTCAGCTCGGGGAGCGCCAGCCCGATGACGTTCGTCCGCCCCCGCCGGAGACTCCTTGCCGAGAGGTTCGGGATGTACCCCAGCTCGGCGATCGCGGCCTCGACCCGCTCGCGGGTCGCCGGGCGCACGTGCGGGTAGTCGTTGATGACGTTGGAGACGGTCTTGATGGAGACTCCGGAGGCCCGCGCCACGTCGTGCAGAGTGATCGCCATCGATCTCCTTCAGTCGGGACCTGCTGAACATACAACGTTGTAGCCGACTCTAGCGCTCCCCTGAACGGGTGCGCCGGAGGGCGCCGCACCGCCCACGGGCGGGGGCGATCCGGGCGATCGGACGTGCGGCGACCGCCTCAGAGGAAGTCGTAGTCCAGCTCGCCCCAGAGCTGCCGGGGGTCGGTGTCCCAGACCCCGATCGGCTCCCGGGAGCGCTCGAGCGCGTCGAGCCGGTCGCGCAGGTCGAGCGCGGAGTCGGTGCCGGACCCGGTCCGCTCGCCCCGCAGCAGGAGCGGGACCCCGACGCCGATCGTCAGGACCACCACCGCCGAGGCGTCGGAGGACGCCGCGTCGGCGAGAGTGACGGTGGCCATCCGGCCGCGGTCGGCCAGCGCCACCGAGTAGCGCAGAACGGCGTCCGCGGCCTCGTCCTCGAGGACGATCGCGCCCCCGGCGTACGACAGAGTCTTCATCTCATGCTCCCCTGGTGCTCTCGACGGATGGACGAGGTCCGACATCGGGGACCAGGATGCGGTCCGCTCACCGTACGCCACCCGGCCGCCGCCGCACAGGGTGGCGCCGGAGGAGCGACGCGACCGCAGGCCAGCACCGATCCGCCCTAGCCCCGGACCGGCGCGCATGTTAACGTGAACACCACCCGCCGGCCCCTCTTCGGCGGCCTGATCCCCTCACCCAGGAAAGGTCTCGACGATGAGACGACGCTCCCCGGAGCCCCCTGCCACCGCGCCCCGGCGCCGTGCCCGGTCCCTCTTCCTCTCCGCACTCGCGTGCACGAGCGTCGCCCTCGGAGGCGCCTTCGTCCCCGTGACGGCCCAGGCCGCCGACGTGCCCGCGCCCACCGCGCACTACGACATGTCGCACGCCGGCTCCGCGCTCCTCGACATCTCGGGCAACGGCCGCAACGCGACGCTGACCGGGCTCACCGACGCCTCCTTCGCCGACGCCGGCGGCGACCAGGTCGCCCGCTTCAAGTCGGACGGCTACGCGAGCCTGCCCAAGGGACTGGTCACCGGCACCGACAACGCCTTCGCCGTCGAGTACACGGTGAAGACGCAGACCACCGCGAACCAGTTCGGCTGGGTGATCGGCGACGGCGTCGGCCCCTGGAACACCACCCAGCTCGGCAACCACGTCTTCGTGAACCCGCGGAACCCCGACGGCTCCCCGAGTGGCCAGGTCCTCGCCGGGATCCGCGTGAAGGACAGCGGCAACGGCGAGACCCGGATGCCCTTCGGCGGCACCCTCAACCCCGGCTTCACCACCCTCACCCTCGTCGGCACCGGCACCGGCTCGAGCACCGCGCTGACCCTCTACCGCGACGGCGTGCAGATCTCGACGGTCACCGCCGCGAAGTCGATGGCGAGCATCGTCCCCTCCGGGAGCACGCTCGGCTACCTCGGCCGCTCGCTCTACACCGGCGACCCGCTGCTCACCGCCGACGTCACCGACGTCAAGTTCTGGGACACGGCGCTCACCGCCGACCAGGTCGCGTCGAGCATGCCGACCGCCGCCGCGAAGGCCGCCGCGACCTCGGCGCTGCTGCGCCCCGACGTCCTGCCCGTGCTCCTGGCCGGCAACCCCTCGCTGACCGCCGTCTCGACGAATATGACGCTCCCCGCGACCAGCAGCGGCGTCCCGCTCACCTGGACCTCCTCGAACCCCGCGGTCGTCTCCGGCACCGGAGTCGTCTCGCGCTCGATCGCGCAGGACACCCCGGTCACCCTCACCGCGACCACCGGCCAGGGCGCCGTGCTGACCTTCGACGTCGTCGTGCTCGCCCCGAGCATCAACGACGACCTCGACGCGCTCGTGCTCGCCACCCGCACCACCGAGAACCTGCCGCTCGCGGTGACGGGAGCCAAGAACGGCACCGCCATCACCTGGACCTCGTCCGACCCGGCGCTCGTCACCCCGACCAGCACCTCGTACACCGCCCCGGCGGTCGGCGCGGCCGACCCGTTCCGCGGCGGCGGCGTCGTCACCCGTCCGGCCTACGGCTCGGGCGACAAGCCCGTCACGCTGACCGCGACCGCGACGCTCAACGGCGTCACCGAGACCCGCTCCTTCTCGCTGACGGTGGCCGAGCTCGGCCGCACCGCTCCCGACGCGGGCTACGCCTCGGCGTACTTCAAGTCCGACGGCGACGAGAAGATCTACCAGGCGGCGACGTCCGGCAACGACTTCTTCACCTTCTCGCCCGTCAACGGCGGCAAGGCGGTCATCACCTCGACGACCGACACCAAGGGCCTGCGCGACCCGTTCATCCTCCGCTCGCACAACGGTGACAAGTACTACATGGTCGCCACCGACCTCTGCATCTCCTGCGGCACGGGCTGGGGCGACGCGCAGTCCAAGGGCAGCCTCAAGATCGAGGTCTGGGAGTCGACCGATCTGGTGACCTGGACCCGCACCAACGGCGCCGACACCGGCATCACGGTCAACCAGCCGGCCGCCGGCATGACCTGGGCGCCGGAGGCGTACTGGGACGACGCGCTGCAGTCCTACGTGGTCTTCTTCTCCTCGCGCCTCTACTCCGACGCGACGAAGACCAACAGCGACAAGCTCTACTCCCGCGTCTTCTCGGTGATCACCCGCGACTTCCGCACCTTCACCCAGCCGCCCGCCACCTGGCAGGACACCGGCTACGCGCGGATCGACTCGACGATCACCAAGATCGGCGATTACTACTACCGCTTCACCAAGAACGAGGAGGGCGGCGCCGCCGGCACCCTCGAGGCCGGGAAGGACATCTTCCTGGAGAAGTCGACGGTGCTCACCGCGCCGACGACCTCGTCGAACTGGAACGCCGACCCGACGAAGACCTGGCAGCTGACCGACACCAACATGACCAAGCTCGAGACCGGCCAGGACGGCGAGGGCCCCGAGATCATCAAGCTGAACGCGGGCGACCCCAACGACACCACCGCGAACGGCGACGGCTACGCCTTCCTCGTCGACAACTACGGCCAGGGCGGCTACAAGGCCTTCGTGACCTCGGGAGCCGCCATCGCCGGCAGCTCGCAGTCGGCCCGCCTCTCGAAGTCGGCCGACTGGAACGTCTCGACCAAGGGCGGCCTCCCGGCCAGCCCGCGGCACGGCGCGTTCGTCAGCGTCCCGCAGACGGTCCTCACCGCGATGAAGAAGTGGACCGGCGTCACCGCCGTCGACTCCACCACGACCCTCACCGCCGACGGCCGCACGGTCACGGCGAAGGTCGCGGCGGCCGACAAGGGCGACGTCGCCGGCACCGTCACCTTCACCGGCGGCACCTGGAGCTCGACCGTCGCGCTCTCGGGCGGCTCGGCGAGCGCCGTCGTCCCGGCCGGAGTGAGCGGCGTCACCGCCTCCTACAACGGCTACGCCGACGCGCTGGTGCGCCCCTCGGCCTCGGCCGCGCTGCCGCTCGACACCCTCGAGCTCGCTCCTGCCGTCTCGACCCGCTGCATCGCCGGCAAGGTCGTGCTCACCGTGACCGTCAAGAACACCGACACCGCCGCGGCCGACATCACCGTCGACTCCGCCTACGGCACGAAGGCGTTCCCCTCGGTCGCCCCGGGCTCCTCCGCCTCGGCCGCCTTCACCACGCGCCTGAAGTCGACCCCCGCCGGCTCGGTCACCGTCACCGGCACCGCCCCGGGCCAGCCCGCCTTCGCCGCCACCCTCCCCTACCAGGCGGCCACCTGCTGACCCCCGCCTGACCCGCTCCGCGAGATGCCACTTGTGCACACGACACGCCTTGAAAGGCGAGCACAAGTGGCATCTCGCGGTGGCCGTCAGGGCAGGTCGAGGCGGAAGCCGACGCCGCGGAGGGTGGTGATCGTCACCGCCGCGCCGAGCTTGCGGCGGAGCGCGAAGACGTGGACGTCGAGGGTGCGGGTGGAGCCGAACCAGTTGCAGTCCCAGACCTCGTCGATCAGGGCCTCGCGGGTGAGCACCGCCCCCGGGCGCCGGGCCAGGGCCAGCAGCAGGTCGAACTCCTTGGGGGTCAGAGGGAGCTCCGCGCCGTCGAGGTGCACGCGGCGGGACGCGGGATCGACGACGACCCGACCGAGCGACAGGGGCGGCGGGAGGGCGACCGCCGACCGCGCCCCGGCCGCGCCGACCCGCCTGCTCACAGCGCGCATCCGCGCGATCAGCCCGCGGACGCCGAACGGCTTGATCACGCAGTCGTCCGCGCCCACCTCGAGCGCGGCGACGGTGTCGGCCTCGCCGCTCCGCGCGGTGATCACGATGATCGGGACGTCGGACCTGCGACGGAGCGTCCGGCAGACGTCCAGCCCGTCCATGTCCGGCAGTCCGAGGTCGAGGAGCACGAGGTCCGGAGGGCCGGAGTCGAGCGCCTCCCTGCCCGTCCGCGCCCGGACGACGGCGTAGCCGTACTGCTCGAGCACCGCGGTCACGCAGTCGGCGATCACGGGATCGTCCTCCACCAGCAAGATGAGCACGACTCACTGTGCCACGCCGGACGGGCGAGGCGCTCCGCTGTCACGGCGTGACGGGCTCCTTCGACGAGTGGTGCTCGATGATCCTCCACTCGCCGTCGATCTCCTCGTAGACGAAGGTGAACCGGGCGTGCACGAGCTCCCCGGTCTCCGCGAGCGCGAAGGTGTAGAGGCCGGTGTTCGAGGCGTAGCCGTCGCCGAGATCGCGGACCACGCTCTCGTCGATCGTCCCCGTCGGCCGCTTCTTCAGGAAGGCGTCGAAGTAGCCGATGCGCTCGGCCGAGGTGTCGAGGACCCCGGGTGCGACGGTCGGCAGCAGCACCGCGTCGTCCGCGTACAGCGCGTCCACCTGCGCGGGATCGCCGGTGGCGAGCGCCGCGTTCCACTCGTCGAACAATTCCCGCACCTCGGCGTCGGTGGGCGCGGCGACCGCGGCAGCGGCGGTCGCCGTGGACGCGGCCGGCGCGGGAGCGGCGCTGCAGCCGGCGAGCACCAGGAGCAGCGCGGCCGGCGGCGCGAGGACTCCGGCGAGACGGCGGGACGGACGAGCACGAGGAGACGACATGGGGTTCCCTTGACGACGAGAGGAGCGGCGGTCCGGCGACGCCGGCACTCCACATTCCGCTCCACCCCGTCAGCGCCCCGTCACCCCCGCATCATGTGCGCGTCACGATCCCCCCTCGCCGTTCGGCAGCGTCGGCCCGAGCAGGACGAGGCATGTCGCGCCTCCGCTGCCGCAGGACGCGCAACGTCACAGAAGCGGAATCCGACCCCACTACGGTGTGGCAACCCGATCGATCGCGCGAGACGCTGCCGCCGGCCCGCACCGGGCCCGGTCCGCCCGGAGCATCCCGCCCCTCCCACCCCAGGAGCAGCCATGCCTCGACGCCTCACCCGACCGACCGCCGTCCTCGCGGCTCTTCTCGCCGTCTGCACCGCCCTTCCCGCGCACGCCGCGACGCCCGGCCCCTCCCCTCTCGACGATCCGCTCGTCGGGGTGAGGATGGAGGAGCTGCGCGTCCTGCCCGCGGACCCGAAGGTCGAGCGTCCCGCCGCCGTGTACACGATCGTCGACGACCGGGACATCGCGTTCCCGGTGTCAGCGACGCCGCAGCCGGGTGCCGAGGGGTCGGCGTACGACCTGCGGACGGCGACGCCGCTCGCCGCGGTCGCCGACGTCGTCCGGGGCCGGACCGCACTCGTGCGCTGCTCGCAGGTGGACGCCGCCCCGGACTCCATCCCGACCGTGTTCGCGAGTCTCTGCCGGGCGGCGGGCGCCGCCGAGATGACCTGGAGGGACGGCCGCTCGCTCGGAGTGCCGATCTGGTACGCCCGCGACCTCGACGGGGGTCTGGTCTGCATCACGGGGACGGGAACGGAGTGCCTCACGAGCGAGCCCGGCGTCGATCCGGCGTCGGGTGCTGATCGCTGGCGGGTGTCCGCCGCTCGGTGCAGCTCCGCGGCGGCGGGCTCCCCCCTGCTGCAGGCCTGTGGTCGGCTCCAAGCCGCTCTCGACGACTCCGGGCACCGGATCGCGCAGCGCGCGTACGACCGTCAGCACGCGCGGATGGATCGGCTCTTCTCCCTCGGGCTGAACGACGCGAAGCTCGGAGCGGAGGCGGCGCTCCGCGCGAGGATCGCCGCCTTCGAGCCGCGGATCCTCCGGGCGATCGCCGAGCGGAGAAGCGCGTGCCAACCGTTCTGGCTGGCCCTCAGTCTCGGCTTGAGCATGGTCTTCTGCAAGGCCGCCGGTCACGATGTGGAGACGCTCGAGGCGGAGCGGAACGCTCTCCAGAAGGAGCACGGCGCCCGGGTCGCCGAGGCGCAGGCGGCACTCCGGGTCCGGATGGCGGAGGACTGGCACGAGCTGCACCGCACCTGGTCGGGCGAGGACCCCACCGGCTACGCGGCCCTGCTCCGGGTCGAGAGCAAGGAGCTGTCCGAGTTGAAGGCGGCGGAGGAGGAGTACCGGCGCGCCGCCGACAGTGACGAGCAGACGTTCCGCGAGCTGCAGCGGCAGTGGCTCCACGAGCGCAGCGCGATCGGGGAGGCGGAGCAGATCCCGCTGATCGGGCCGCTGATCCGGCACATCGAGGAGTACGAGCAGAACCCGAGCGGGACCAACCTCCGCCGCGTGTTCCTCGGAGCACTCGGACCGGCGGGCGAGGCCATCGAGGGCGGGCTGGAGCTCTCCGCCGAGACCAAGCTCAAGACCGGCGAGCAGCGGTTCCTCTCGGACGCGCTGCACGAGATCGGAGGGAAGGACGACTTCGGGACCACGCTCGAGAGCCTCATCACCGACTTCTCGAAGGACCTCGGGACGAGGCGGTGGAAGGGGTCCGCGAGAGCGGCCTCTGGAGCGACGCGCCCGGGTCCGATGCTCCGCCCGAGTCGCACTACGAGGACTTCGGGCAGCTCCTCGCCCGGGCTCCGCGGATGATCCCGGAGGCGACTCAGAAGTGGCTCCTCGCGAACGGGCCGCTCCGCGACAAGCTGGGGCTCGGCGGCACGAACACCTTCCCGGTGCTGAGCGCCACCAGTGCCGATCTGCGCCACGCCGCCGCACAGGTCGCCTTCGAGCGCGGGGTGGAGACGATCTTCACGCACGCGTTCGGCACGGACTACGAGCAGGTCGCGCGGAAGAACCCCGCCTGGACGGGCGCGGAGGCCCGGCTCATCACGGCGGAGCTGCTGAAGGTCCTGACGGACTCCGCCTATCTGGAGCAGATCAGTCCGATCTGGGTCGCCTCCGACACCCTGGGCGATCGGCCCGCCGCCTTCGTCTACGACGACGATCAGAGCGCGATCCTGCTCAACCAGGACCTCGTGAGGATCACCGACGGCTCCGCCAATCCGGAGTTCGCCAAGTTCTATCTCGAGGAGCTCGGTCACTCGCTGAACTGGTGGCGCTGCACGATCTTCGACGTCGAGGTGAAGCACTGCAGCGGAGAGGGCGATGTCGGCGCCCGCTTCCGCGATGCCGTCATGCTGAGCACATCGTCGACCGACCCCGGCTTCGGCGCCGCGATCGCGAGTCTTCCGGCCCACGATCAGGACAGCTCCTCGACGGTCCTGTTCACCGGCGGCTCGACCGCGCATCTGGAGGGCTGGAACTCCTACAGCTCCCTCAACTCGCACATCTCCGGGAAGGGCCGCTTCAGCTTCCTCCTGCGGGCGGGGATCGAGCTCTCCTCCGAGTACCCCGGGGTGAGCGACGAGTTCGACCTGGAGATGTCGGTCGGTGCTCCGTCGATGACGAGGAGCGGCAATCCGTGGGTCACCTCTCCGAACGGGCCGTGCAAGGTCCGGCAGCTCGCTCTCAAGGAGGACTGCAACGTCCCCACGATGTCGATCGCGCTCTCCTTCCGCGACTCGATCAACTACTCCGTTCTCGGCGCCCCCGGGGTGAAGGACACAGCGTTCGCGAAGGCGGGGGTCAATCTCTCTCCGGCGCTCGTCCGGAAGCACGGCGTCCGGCTCTACTTCCAGCCGAAGGCCGGAGAGCCCGACGCGTGGCGCTTCCTGCCCGGCCACACGATCTACTTCAAGGAGTTCAGCCTGGCCGGTGACGGCAAGGTCGACGGCACGAAGATGCTCGACACGTTCGCCGGCAAGCGGATGCCGGCCCCGCACCGGCTCGACGTCGCCGGGAAGGCGACCGTCGAGGGCAGCTACATCGTGGAGATCGCCACCCGGGAGAAGTCGGCGCTGGACACCTGGCTCGCCCTCGACGTCTCGAGCGCGCTGCTCGGCTGCGCCGGCGGCTTCGTCTTCGCGATCGTCGCGGAGCAGGACCCGATCACGGGCTGCCACGTCGGGTCCGATCTCCTCGAGGGGATCGAGACCGCGGCGGAGGCGGCGGACGGGCGGCTCACCACCTTCCTGACCTCCAACGCCTCCGTCGCCGTGCCCCTCTCCGTGGAGTACAAGGCCACGCGATCGGCGGGCCGCGTCACCGACCTCCCGGCCGATGTCCCGCCGCAGTCCGGCGTGGAGATGTGGGAGGTGGGTCCGCCCCCGGCCGCCGCCGCGCACTCCGCCGAGCAGGTCTCCTCCCAGCGGACGAAGGCGAGCACCGCGCTGAAGAAGATGAAGTCCGTGTCCTTCACCGGCCTGGCCGTCTTCCGCCCCCGCATCAGCTGGACGCTCGGAACGCGCACCCTGCACCTCGGCACCCACTCGCTCCCCACCGCGAACCTCATCGAGTAGCCCCCGTCCCCTCCCCGCCGCGAGATGCCACTTGTGCGCGCGACACGCCGTGAAAGGCGTGCACAAGTGGCATCTCGCGGAGGGCGTCAGCCCGTGAGACGGGTCAGCTCGTCGGGGCCAGCAGGTCGGCGTGGTGCACGGCCGCCACGTTCGGGTGCGCGCGCAGGCGGTAGCGCAGCGCGTTCTCGCCGTAGGTCTCGAGGATCGGGCTGTTGGTCGGGTCGACCGAGAGGCCGGACTTCAGCTCCTCGGGCAGCGGCAGCGAGGGCATCGTCGAGTCGAGCGAGGGATTGAAGAAGAACGGGATCGAGATCCGGTCGGTGCCGATCAGCGGCGAGATCACCCGGTGCAGCGTCGCCTTGAGGTAGCCGCCGGTGGCCAGCTCGAGCATCTCGCCGATGTTGACGACGAACGCCCCGGGCAGCGCCGGCGCCTCGATCCAGGAGCCGTCGTGCTCGACCTGCAGGCCGCCCTTGCCGGGCTCGACCAGCAGCAGGGTCAGCACGCCGCCGTCGCGGTGCGCGCCGACGCCCTGCTTGGGCTCGGGGTCCGAGGTGCCGGGGTAGCGGACGACCTTGACCAGCGAGAACGGCTTCTCGGCGAACGCCTCGTCGAAGACGTCGGCCGGAGCGTCGAGGGCCACGGCCCAGGTGCGCAGCAGGCGGATGGCCACCGCCGCGAGCTCCTCGTGCCAGCGCTCGAAGACGGCGCGGAACTCGGGCAGCGACTCCGGCCAGAGGTTCGGTCCCTCGAGGCGCTGGTAGTCCGGGACGTCGGCGCCGGCCGGCACGGTCTCGCGGTCGATGCCGATGTCGACCTGCTCGCGGTAGTCGACGTCGCCGTTGGTCAGCTCGGCGCCGAAGCGGGTGTAGCCGCGGAACTGCGGGCTGGCCGTGTTCTCGATCGCGAGCTTCTCCTCCTCGGAGAGCTCGAAGAAGCGGCGGGAGACGGCGACCACGTCGTCGAGGAGGTCCTGCGGCACGCCGTGGCCGACGAGGTAGAAGAAGCCCACGTCGTGCGTGGTCTCGCGGAGATCGCGGCGGAACGCGGCGGCTTCCTCCTCTCCCTGGTCGAGGCGGGAGAGGTCGAGGATCGGCAGGGAATCGGTCATGGGGAAAGCCTTGCGCAGTTCGCCTTCTCCGCACCGATTGTTACGACAACTAAATGCGAAGACCCAGCCTGCGCCCGGGACCGAGGTCTCCGGACGCAGGCTGGGCCCGCGGATGCCGCCGAGTGTTACGGCGTGGGCATGCCGCCGTTCACGTGCAGCGTCTCGCCGACGACGTAGCTCGACTCGGGCGAGGCGAGGAACACGTAGGCCGGAGCGAGCTCCGAGGGCTGGCCCCAGCGGCCGAGCGGCGTCTGCGAGCCGACCTCGGGCAGCTTCTCCGGCGGCTGGCCGCCGGCGGTCTGCAGCGGGGTCCAGATCGGACCGGGCGCGACGACGTTCACGCGGATGCCCTTGGGCGCGAGCTGCTGCGAGAGCGCCTTCGAGAACGTGTTGATCGTGGCCTTGGTGGAGGCGTAGTCGACCAGCGTCGGCGACGGCTGGTAGGCCTGGATCGACGAGGTGCTGATGATCGCGGAGCCCGGGGCGAGGTGCGGCACGGCCGCCTTCGTCATCCAGAACATCGCGTAGACGTTGGTCTTGAAGGTCTCGTCGAACTGCTCGTCGGAGATGTCGAGGAAGTCCTCGACCGACTGCTGCTTGCCGGCGTTGTTGACGAGGATGTCGAGGCCGCCGAGGCCCTCGACGGCCTTCGCGACGGCGCCGACGGCGAAGTCGTGGTCGGTGATGTCGCCGGGGATGGCGACGGCGACGCGGCCGGCCTCCTCGATGAGGGCGACGACCTTCTTGGCGTCGGACTCCTCCTCGGGCAGGTAGACGATGGCGACGTCGGCACCCTCGCGGGCGTAGGCGATGGCGACGGCCGCGCCGATGCCCGAGTCGCCGCCGGTGATGAGCGCCTTGCGGCCCTCGAGGCGGCCGGAGCCGCGGTAGGTCGACTCGCCGCGGTCGGCGAGGTCGTCCATCTTCGAGTCGAGGCCGGAGCCCTCCTGATACTGCTCCTCGGTGTCGATGTCGGCGAACATCTTCGTGGGGTCCTGGAACGTGTACTGGTCGGTCGTGTTCTCGGAAGTCATGTCCTCGACGCTAGGCGCGGGCATCGCGCTCGCGCGCGTGGTTGACAGCGCGCATTCCGCGCGGCAGAGCGGATGCCCAGCCCGCTTCCAGGTTCGACGTCCGCAGACGCCCGGAGAGGCTGACCACGGCCCCCGCTTCCGGGAGAATGGCCCGGTGACCCGCGACGACTCCCCGGCCTTCGACCCGACCGCCCCGCTGCCCGGCTGGCAGCACGCCTACTCCGGCAAGGTGCGCGACCTCTACACCCCCGACGACTCCGACCCGGTGCTCGGCGCCGACCGGATGCTGGTCGTCGCGAGCGACCGCGTCAGCGCCTTCGACACGATCCTCGAGCCCGGCATCCCCGGCAAGGGCGAGCTGCTGACCGAGCTGTCGCTGTGGTGGTTCGGCCAGCTGGCCGACGTGCCCAACCACCTCGTCCCGGGGGAGATCCCCGAGGCCGTGCGCGGCCGGGCGATGCTCGTGAAGACGCTCGACATGTTCCCGATCGAGTGCGTCGTGCGCGGCTACCTCTCCGGCAGCGGGCTCAAGGAGTACCGGGCGACCGGCGCCGTCTCCGGCGTCGCGCTCCCGGAGGGGCTGAACGACGGCGACGTCCTGCCCGAGCCGATCTACACTCCCGCCTGGAAGGCGCCGCAGGGCGAGCACGACGAGAACATCTCCTTCGAGCGCACCGTCGAGCTCGTCGGCGAGGACGCGGCGGAGGCGCTGCGCACCCTCTCGCTGCACGTCTACCGGGAGGCGTCCGCGATCGCGCTGCGCAGCGGCGTCATCCTGGCCGACACCAAGTTCGAGTTCGGCGTCGACCGCGCGACCGGCGTCGTCACCCTCGGCGACGAGGTGCTCACGAGCGACTCCTCGCGCTACTGGGACGCGGTCGACTACGACGCGGGCGTGCGCGGGCAGTCCTTCGACAAGCAGATCGTCCGGGACTGGCTCGCCGACAACTGGGACGGCCAGGGCGAGCCGCCCCGGCTCCCGCACGAGATCGTCGTCCGGACCGCCGGTCGCTACCGCGAGCTGATCGAGCGCCTCACCCGCTGAGCGCGCCGCCTCGCGGGACAGGGCCGCGGGCTCAGGCCGCGGGCTCAGGCCGCGGGCTGCGGTCCGCGCTCGAAGATCCCGGAGAGCCCCTCGAGGATCGCGGCGAAGCGCACCGACTCGGTGTCGGCGACCGAGTCGGTGAGGGTGCGGACCTCGCCGTAGACCCGCTCGTCGGTCTCGCCGAGCGCCGTCTCGGCCCGGTCGGTCAGGCAGAGGATCCGGCCGCGGCCGTCGGAGGGATCGAGCACGCGGTCCACGTAGCCGGCGCGGGAGAGCCGGTCGACGAGGATCGAGACGGCCGCCGTCGTCAGACCGATCGCCCCGGCCAGATCGACGGCGCGGACGATCTCGTCGCGCCCGGCCCCGGCGCCGATCAGACGCAGGGCGGCGAGGTCGGTCGCGCCGATGCCGAGCCGGCGCTCGACGCGCGCGTCGTAGCTCCGCTCCTCGGTCCGCAGCCGGGCCAGCAGGGCGAACAGATCCGGTCGATCGTCCATGGGTCGCCCTCCTGACGGCAGGCGCCCCGATCGGGAACTCGCTCCGACCATGCAACCACTTCTCGGTGGCCCGCGGGCGTCGTCCGGGAAACGCAGCATGCGCTGTCCCGGAAACGCACTGCTCGCCGGGTATTTAGCTAACCGATTTAGTCAATAAAGTACGCTGTTCTCCGGTGCGCCCCCTTCGGTGCGCCGGAAACGGCGGAGGAGAGTCGACGATGGGACGCCTGCTGTACGGGGCACCGCCGAGCGCGCACCGGTTCGAGGACCGCACCCTCGCGCACCTGCAGAGCGTGATCACCGCCCGGTTCCGCCGCGGCGAGGGCTTCCTGCTGACCACCGCGGACGACGACGGACGGCTGTCCGAGCTCTGGCTGCATCCCTCGATCGCCACCCGCTACGAGTACGACGCCGCGGGGCAGCACGACCTCAATCCGCACTGGCTGCGGGCGCTGACCGCGGCCTCGCACGGCCGGATCGGCCTGCACGTCGTCCCCGAGCCCGAGAGCGCTCCCGACCCCCGGGCCAGGAGGATCCTCGCGTGAGCGACCACAACGGCACGCTCTTCCGCCGCGGCGGCACCGTCCGCTTCGTCCGCTGGGTGTCCTCCCGCGACGGGGGCTGGGCTCCGGAGATCATCCAGGGGCGCTACCTCGAGCGCGACGACAGCGGCTGGCTCGTCGAGATCGAGGGCACACCCACCCTGCTGACGAAGGACGACTGGGCCGTCTACCGCTGACCCCGCCGACGGCACCGGCCGCCGCGTAGTGTGGCGAGAGTGCCTTCCGTCGCCCGCCGCGGCATCACCTCGGCCCCGTTCCTCCTGACCACCGCCGGCACGACCGCGCTCGTCTTCCTCTGCGCGTTCGAGTCGCTCGCGGTGACGACGATCATGCCGATCATCAGCGCCGACCTCGACGGCCGGGCGCTCTACTCGCTCGCCTTCGCGGCCACCCTCGCGGCGGCCGTCGTCGGCATGGTCACGGCGGGCTCCTCGGCGGACCGCCGCGGACCGACCCCGGCGCTGATCGCGGCGATCCTGCTGTTCACCCTCGGCCTGATCGCGGCCGGGACGGCGACGTCGATGCCGGTCTTCGTCGGCGCGCGCCTGCTGCAGGGCCTCGGCAGCGGAGGGATCACCGTCACGCTCTACGTGCTCGTCGCGCGGGTCTTCCCCGCCGAGCTGCATCCCCGGATCTTCGGCGCCTTCGCCGCGGCCTGGGTGGTGCCCTCGCTGGTCGGGCCGCTCGCTGCCGGCCTCGTCGCCGAGCTGACCAGCTGGCACTGGGTGTTCCTCGGCGTCGTGGCGCTGGTGGCCGCGGCGAGCGCGGTCATCGCGCCGACGCTCCGCGCGCTCGAGCCGCAGGAGCTGCGGCCCTTCGACCGGAGCGCGATCGGCCGCGTCGTCCGCGCCGTCGTGGTGGCCGCCGCCGTCGTCGTGCTGAGCACGAGCGCCGAGATCGCTCCTGACGCCGCGGGAGTGGTGGCGGCCGTCGCGATCGCGGTGGTGATCCTCGCGGTCCGCGCACTCCTGCCGGTCGGCACGCTGCGGGCGCGCGGCGTCCTGCCGTCGACGATGCTGCTCCGGGCCCTCGTCGCGGCCGCCTTCTTCGGCACCGAGGTCTACCTCCCGCTGCTGCTGAGCGAGCGGTACGGACTCCCGCCGTGGCTGTCCGGAGTCGCACTCACCGCCGGCGCCGTCTCCTGGGCGCTGGGCTCGCAGCTGCAGGGCCGCCCGGGCACCCGCCTCTCGCACGGCGGCGCGATGCGCCTCGGTACGGGTCTGCTGCTCGCCGGCATCCTCGTCGTGCTGCTGACGGTCGTGCTCGCGCTGTCGCCGATCGTCGCCGGAGTCGGCTGGTTTCTCGCGGGCGGCGGGATGGGCGCGATGTTCCCGCGGATGGGCACGCTGACGCTCGGCCTCTCGGCGCCGGGGCGCGAGGGCTTCAACAGCTCGGCGCTGCAGATCGCCGACTCGACCGGCGGCTCGGTCTCCCTCGCGCTCACCGGGCTGCTGGCCGCCGCGGTCACCGGTCTGGTCGGGAGCGGCGTCGCCGTGTTCACGGCCACCTTCGCCTACGGCGCGCTGATCGCCGTCGCGGCGGTGGCGCTGGCGATCCGGCTCAGCGGGCTCCTCCGGCTCGAGGGCCGGGAGGAGCCCGCCGCACGGGATCGGGTCTAGGCCCGGTGCGGGCGCGGGGTCAGCTGTAGAGCGACTCCGGCACGTCGAGTCCGTAGATCGCGCGGCCAGAGCTCCAGATCACCGAGCACGCGGCGCGCAGCAGGTCGGTCTCATCGGAGCCGGCGTCGACGATCACGACGGAGTCGCCGTCGAGCCGGACCTTCGCCGAGCGCACCGAGTGGGTCCCGTTCCGGGCGACGACGGTCGCCGGGTACGGCGCGTCCAGCTCGCGCAGGTCGGCCAGGATGTAGGTCGGCCGCAGCTTCAGCTCGGCCGCGAGCAGCTGCTTCGCCCGGTCGATGCCGGTGAGGACGAGCACGCTCTCCATGCCGGAGGTGTTCGCCCCGGCGATGTCGGTGTCGAGCCGGTCGCCGATGAACAGCGGATTCGTCGAGCCGAACCGCGCGGTCGCCGCGTCGAAGATCGCGCGCTCCGGCTTGCCGGCGACGACGGGCAGGCGCCCGACCGCGGTGTGCACGGCGGAGACGAGCGTGCCGTTGCCCGGGGCGATACCGCGGGCGACGGGGATCGTCCAGTCGGTGTTGGTGGCGACCCACGGGATGCCCGTGTGCAGCGCGAACGACGCCTCGGCGAGCTCCGCCCAGCCGACGGACTGCGCGAAGCCCTGGATGACGGCGGCCGGTGACTCCTCCGCGCTGCGGGTGACGGTGAAGCCGGCCCGCTCGACCTCGGTGGTGAGGCCCTCCCCGCCCACGACCAGGACGGTCGAGCCGGCCGGGATCAGATCGGCGAGCAGCACGACGGCCGCCTGCGGCGAGGTGACCACGTCCTCCGGGCGCACGGCGAGGCCGAGGTCGGAGAGGTGGCCGGCCACCGAGACGTCCGTGCGCGAGGCGTTGTTGGTGATGTAGCCGACGCGGACGGTCTCCGCCGCGCGGTTCAGGCTCTCGACGGCGAACGGGATCGCGTCGGCGCCCTTGTAGACGACCCCGTCGAGGTCGGCGAGGACGCAGTCGCGCCCGTCCAGCGGGCTGGGCTCAGGCTTCGGGCTTCGGAACATCGGCGCCGTCCTCCTCGGTGTCGGTGGGGGTGATGGTGTCGGTGTCGTCTGCAGACTCCGCGGCGGTGGGCTCCGCGTCCGGCTCGTCCGAGGGCTCCTCCATGGCGGTCTCCTCCATGGCGGTCTCCTCGGCGGCGTCCTCCACCGACAGCGCCTCGGGCATCGAATCGGCGAGGGCCTCCTCGAAGTCCGCATCGGACAGATCGGCGTCGTCGAGCGCGGCCTGGTGCTCGATGGCGTCCACGGCCGTGGTCTCTGCGGGCTCGTCGGAGTCGGCGGGCTCGTCGGTCTCCACCGGTCCGTCGGCGTCGGCGGGCTCGTCGGTTTCGGCGGACTCGTCGGTCTCGGCGGCCTCGTCGATCTCGAGGGGCTGGTCGATCTCGGGAGCGTCCTGCTCGGCGAGCTCGGCCGAATCGGGGTCGAGGCTGTCGTCCTCGTCCTCGTCGTCGATCTCGAGCGAGTCGTCCAGGTCGGTCGCGGCGTCGGCTTCGGGGGCTGCGTCGGCGGCGACCAGGCCCGAGAGCTCGGCGCGGGTGGCGGGCACGTAGTCGCCCTCCTCCTCGACGACCTCGATCGTCTCGTCGTCGCCGCCGCCCTCGGCCGCGAACACGGCGCGCGCGGCGATGTCCGCGCGGCGCTGCCACTCGGCGGCCTCCTCGGCGCGGCCGACCTCCTCGAGAACGAGGGCGTACGCGGCGAAGAGGTCGGGGCTGTAGGAGAAGGCTCGATCGGGATCGAGCTGCGGGATCTCGAGCTCCATCAGCGCCAGCTCGCCCTGACCGAGGTCGAGGCGCGCGCCGGACATCGCGATCGCGAGCGACACCTGGGCACCGGGGCTCAGCGTGCTGCGATCCACGGAGCGGCCGAGCTCGAGCGCCTTGTCGGGACGCCCCACTCCGCGCTCGCTGTCGACCATCAGGGGGACCTGCTCGTCCGAGCCGGAGATCCGGCGGTAGGTGCGCAGCTCGCGCAGCGCGAGAGCGAAGTCACCGGTCGCGTAGGCCGAGATGGCCAGCGACTCGCGGACGACCGCGATCCGGCCGGCCCGGCGCGCGGCCGACAGGACATGGCGGTGCGCCAGCTCCGGGTCCTCCTCGAGCAGACGGCCGGCCATCACCAGGTGGCGCGCGACCCACTCCGCGTTGTCCTTGGACAGCGTGCGCAGCTCGTTGCGGGCGACCTTGTCGAGATCCTTCGCCTGGACGTCGTCCGGCAGATCGGGATCGTCGTGCCGAGGGCGCACCGACTGGAGGGAGCGACGCTCGCGCTCCTCCTCGGTGAGCTCTGGCTCCTCGCGCGGAGCGCCGCGGCCGGCGTACCCGCCGCCGAACCCGCCACGGCCGCCCGCGCGATCGCCACCGCCCCGACGGTCGTCGAAGCGCCCACCGCGGGAGTCGCCGTCCCGACGGGGCCGGGAATCGCCATCACGAGAAGGACGGGAGTCACCTTCACGGCGAGGACGGGAGTCGCCGTCACGGGAAGGACGGAAGTCGCCCTCACGACGCGGACGGGACTCACCGTCACGAGAAGGACGGAAATCGCCCTCACGACGCGGACGAGAATCACCGTCACGAGAAGGACGGAAGTCGCCCTCACGACGCGGACGGGACTCACCATCACGAGAAGGACGGAAATCGCCCTCACGACGCGGACGAGAATCACCGTCACGAGAAGGACGGAAGTCGCCCTCACGACGCGGACGGGAATCACCATCACGAGAAGGACGGGAGTCGCCCTCGCGACGCGGACGCGAGTCGCCGTCGCGAGAAGGACGCACATCGCCGTACCGGGGGCGAGAGTCACCATCACGCGAGGGACGGGAATCACCATCGCGGCGAGGGCGGGAGTCACCATCACGAGAAGGACGGAAGTCGCCCTCACGACGGGGACGGGAGTCGCCATCGCGAGAAGGACGCGCATCGCCGTCGCGACGAGGGCGGGAGTCGGAGTTACGGGAAGGACGGAAGTCGCCCTCACGACGAGGATGGGAATCACCGTCACGCGAAGGACGGGCTTCGCCGGCCCGAGGCGGTCGGGCGTCGCCGTCGCGGCGCGGACGGGAGTCGCCGCCGGAGTACGGACGCGCATCGCCGTCGCGGCGCGGACGGGAGTCTCCGCCACGGTCCGGACGCCCGGCTCCGTCGCGACGCGGAGCGTCCGAGCGCGATCCGGAGTCGTTCGAGCGGTACGGACGGGAGTCTCCACCGCGGGCGGGACGATCGCCGTCTCGAGCTCCGCCCCGCGGGGAGGAGGAGCGGTCGCCGCCGGCGGCGCGGGGCGGGCGCTCGTCGCGCCGGTCCTGTCCGCGGTCGTTGCGGTCGGATGCTGCGTCGTCCATGCGTTCCTCGCCTGTCGTGGTGGAGCTCTGTGGAGTTGACCCGTCCGTGAGGACGGGGATCGGCGGCCCGTGAGCCGCCAGCCACCACCCTAACCCGCACCATGGCGGATGCCACGGGGGTCGAGGTGCTGGGTCTTCCGGTTCCCTCTGTGGAACCTCTGGTTAAACAGCGATGGCCACCCATTTCTGGGTGGCCATCGTGAATTGGTGTCCGGCGGTGTCCTACTCTCCCACAGGGTCCCCCCTGCAGTACCATCGGCGCTGAGAGTCTTAGCTTCCGGGTTCGGAATGTGACCGGGCGTTTCCCTCTCGCTATGGCCGCCGTAACCCTCTCAGACACACCCACCAGCCTGAGGCGTGGTGGTGGTCAAATCTGGGTCACACGTCATGCGTGTGTTCTGTTGTCCGCCCCGAAGGTGCGGTGTGCAGATCGTGTCTTTGCGAACACGACCCGCGGTATGGAGCCCGTATTCTGGGAACCACAAAGTGGACGCAAGCAATCTCTGACCACTCCTACCAGCCTTTACAACGGTATGAGTGTAGTGATTATCAAGTTATCGGCTTATTAGTACCGGTCAGCTCCGACAGTCTTTAGTCCTGTCTTCCACATCCGGCCTATCAACCCAGTCGTCTGGCTGGGAGCCTCTCCCCCGAAGGGATGGAAATCTCATCTCGAAGCCGGCTTCCCGCTTAGATGCTTTCAGCGGTTATCCGTTCCGAACGTAGCTAATCAGCGGTGCTCCTGGCGGAACAACTGACACACCAGAGGTTCGTCCATCCCGGTCCTCTCGTACTAGGGATAGATCTTCTCAAATTTCCTGCGCGCGCAGCGGATAGGGACCGAACTGTCTCACGACGTTCTAAACCCAGCTCGCGTACCGCTTTAATGGGCGAACAGCCCAACCCTTGGGACCTACTCCAGCCCCAGGATGCGACGAGCCGACATCGAGGTGCCAAACCATGCCGTCGATATGGACTCTTGGGCAAGATCAGCCTGTTATCCCCGAGGTACCTTTTATCCGTTGAGCGACAGCGCTTCCACAAGCCACTGCCGGATCACTAGTCCCGACTTTCGTCCCTGCTCGACTTGTCAGTCTCACAGTCAAGCTCCCTTGTGCACTTACACTCGACACCTGATTGCCAACCAGGTTGAGGGAACCTTTGGGCGCCTCCGTTACTCTTTAGGAGGCAACCGCCCCAGTTAAACTACCCATCAGGCACTGTCCCTGAACCCGATTAGGGTCCGAAGTTAGATATCCAGAGTGACCAGAGTGGTATTTCAACAATGACTCCACGAACACTAGCGTGCCCGCTTCACAGTCTCCCACCTATCCTACACAAGCCACACCGAACACCAATACCAAACTATAGTAAAGGTCACGGGGTCTTTCCGTCCTGCTGCGCGTAACGAGCATCTTTACTCGTAATGCAATTTCGCCGAGTTCGCGGTTGAGACAGCTGGGAAGTCGTTACGCCATTCGTGCAGGTCGGAACTTACCCGACAAGGAATTTCGCTACCTTAGGATGGTTATAGTTACCACCGCCGTTTACTGGGGCTTAAATTCTCAGCTTCGCCTTGCGGCTAACCGTTCCTCTTAACCTTCCAGCACCGGGCAGGCGTCAGTCCGTATACATCGTCTTGCGACTTAGCACGGACCTGTGTTTTTAGTAAACAGTCGCTTCCCACTGGTCTCTGCGGCCATCGAACGCTCCCGGAGCAAGTCCGTTCACGCCTCAGGCCCCCCTTCTCCCGAAGTTACGGGGGCATTTTGCCGAGTTCCTTAACCACGATTCTCTCGATCTCCTTAGTATTCTCTACCTGACCACCTGAGTCGGTTTGGGGTACGGGCAGCTAGAACCTCGCGTCGATGCTTTTCTTGGCAGCATAGGATCACCGATTTCGACTTGCGTCTACCCATCAGATCTCAGGCTATGTGAACGACGGATTTGCCTATCGTTCGCCCTACATCCTTAGACCGGGACAACCATCGCCCGGCTCGGCTACCTTCCTGCGTCACACCTGTTAATACGCTAAACGCACCAGCACGGGGTCGTACGCTAGGCCCAACGCTTCACCCCGAAGGGATCCATCAAAGGGATTCAGATACTTAGCACTACTGGATTGTCTTGGGCGGTTCTTCGCCGGTACGGGAATATCAACCCGTTGTCCATCGACTACGCCTGTCGGCCTCGCCTTAGGTCCCGACTTACCCAGGGAAGATTAGCTTGACCCTGGAACCCTTGGTCTTCCGGAGGACGGGTTTCTCACCCGTCTTTCGCTACTCATGCCTGCATTCTCACTCGTGTAGCGTCCACGGCTGGTTCACACCGCCGCTTCACTCGCCACACGACGCTCTCCTACCCATCAACACGGCTGGACCACGAAGGCCTACCACTAATGTCAATGCCACAACTTCGGTGGCGTGCTTGAGCCCCGTTACATTGTCGGCGCGGAATCACTTGACCAGTGAGCTATTACGCACTCTTTCAAGGGTGGCTGCTTCTAAGCCAACCTCCTGGTTGTCTGTGCAACTCCACATCCTTTCCCACTTAGCACGCGCTTAGGGACCTTAGTTGGTGGTCTGGGTTGTTTCCCTCTCGACTATGAAGCTTATCCCCCACAGTCTCACTGCTGCGCTCTCACTTACCGGCATTCGGAGTTTGGCTGACGTCAGTAAGCTTTTGGGCCCCATCGGCCATCCAGTAGCTCTACCTCCGGCAAGAAACACGCAACGCTGCACCTAAATGCATTTCGGAGAGAACCAGCTATCACGAAGTTTGATTGGCCTTTCACCCCTATCCACAGCTCATCCCCTCCATTTTCAACTGAAGTGGGTTCGGTCCTCCACGACGTCTTACCGTCGCTTCAACCTGGCCATGGATAGATCACTTCGCTTCGGGTCTAGACCCTGCGACTGAATCGCCCTATTCGGACTCGCTTTCGCTACGGCTGCCCCACACGGGTTAACCTCGCCACAGAGCACTAACTCGCAGGCTCATTCTTCAAAAGGCACGCCGTCACCCCAACATGGGAGCTCCGACGGTTTGTAAGCAAACGGTTTCAGGTACTATTTCACTCCCCTCCCGGGGTACTTTTCACCTTTCCCTCACGGTACTTGTCCGCTATCGGTCATCTGGGAGTATTTAGGCTTATCAGGTGGTCCTGACAGATTCACACGGGATTTCTCGGGCCCCGTGCTACTTGGGATACTCTTCACGCCATAACACCATTTCGACTACGGGGCTCGCACCCGCTCTGGCCAGGCATTCAAACCTGTTCGTCTATGATGCGCTGTAACGTTCAGTGCTCGGCAGAACACAACGAAAAGTCCCACAACCCCGACCATGCAACCCCTGCCGGGTATCACACATGATTCGGTTTAGCCTCTTCCGCGTTCGCTCGCCACTACTGACGGAATCACTGTTGTTTTCTCTTCCTGTGGGTACTGAGATGTTTCACTTCCCCACGTTCCCTCTACCCGCCCTATATATTCAGGCGGGAGTCACCAGGTCACCACAAGGGGCCTGGCGGGGTTTCCCCATTCGGAAATCCTCGGATCACAGCTCGTTTATCAGCTCCCCGAGGCTTATCGCAGATTACGACGTCCTTCTTCGGCTCCAGATGCCAAGGCATTCACCGTTTGCTCTTAAAAACTTGAAAATCACATGAGTTTAAGAAACCACAACTCGAAAAGTTGCAGATCCAATGATTGGCAAGAACACAACCCGAAGGCTGCTCCTTGCGAATCTTGTCGACCCGAACAACCCGCAAAGGCTGCCCGAGTCTAAGATGCTCGCGTCCACTGTGTAGTTCTCAAAATACGGGCGGTATCCCTCCCCCACACACCCAGGCGTGAAGAAAGGATCCAGGAGAGTCGAGATCCAGCCACCCCCGAAGGAGCAGCCGGCCCGGTCCCTCAGGACCCAACAGCGTGCATGTGCAGTCGCCCACCCGCTCATGCGTTCCCAACCCGAAGGCTGTACTGACACGAGACGAATCTCTTCCTGCACCCAGTTCAATGTTCCACCCATGAGCTACCAGCAAAGACATTCGCTTTGATCTGGCGCCTGGAACAACCTCTACGCCGAAGCGCATGGTGTCCAGATGCTCCTTAGAAAGGAGGTGATCCAGCCGCACCTTCCGGTACGGCTACCTTGTTACGACTTAGTCCTAATCACCGATCCCACCTTCGACAGCTCCCTCCTTGCGGTTAGGCCACTGGCTTCGGGTGTTACCGACTTTCATGACTTGACGGGCGGTGTGTACAAGGCCCGGGAACGTATTCACCGCAGCGTTGCTGATCTGCGATTACTAGCGACTCCGACTTCATGAGGTCGAGTTGCAGACCTCAATCCGAACTGAGACCGGCTTTTTGGGATTCGCTCCACCTTACGGTATCGCAGCCCTTTGTACCGGCCATTGTAGCATGCGTGAAGCCCAAGACATAAGGGGCATGATGATTTGACGTCATCCCCACCTTCCTCCGAGTTGACCCCGGCAGTCTCCTATGAGTTCCCACCATGACGTGCTGGCAACATAGAACGAGGGTTGCGCTCGTTGCGGGACTTAACCCAACATCTCACGACACGAGCTGACGACAACCATGCACCACCTGTATACCGACCTTGCGGGGCAACCATTTCTGGAAGTTTCCGGTATATGTCAAGCCTTGGTAAGGTTCTTCGCGTTGCATCGAATTAATCCGCATGCTCCGCCGCTTGTGCGGGCCCCCGTCAATTCCTTTGAGTTTTAGCCTTGCGGCCGTACTCCCCAGGCGGGGAACTTAATGCGTTAGCTGCGACACGGAGACCGTGGAAAGGTCCCCACATCTAGTTCCCAACGTTTACGGCGTGGACTACCAGGGTATCTAATCCTGTTCGCTCCCCACGCTTTCGCTCCTCAGCGTCAGTAACGGCCCAGAGAACTGCCTTCGCCATCGGTGTTCCTCCTGATATCTGCGCATTCCACCGCTACACCAGGAATTCCATTCTCCCCTACCGCACTCTAGTCTGCCCGTACCCACTGCAGGCCCGAGGTTGAGCCTCGGGTTTTCACAGCAGACGCGACAAACCGCCTACGAGCTCTTTACGCCCAATAATTCCGGACAACGCTTGCACCCTACGTATTACCGCGGCTGCTGGCACGTAGTTAGCCGGTGCTTTTTCTGCAGGTACCGTCAAGCCGAAGCCCTTCTTCCCTACTAAAAGAGGTTTACAACCCGAAGGCCGTCATCCCCCACGCGGCGTTGCTGCATCAGGCTTTCGCCCATTGTGCAATATTCCCCACTGCTGCCTCCCGTAGGAGTCTGGGCCGTGTCTCAGTCCCAGTGTGGCCGGTCACCCTCTCAGGCCGGCTACCCGTCGTCGGCTTGGTGAGCCATTACCTCACCAACTACCTGATAGGCCGCGAGTCCATCCTTGACCGAAAAACTTTCCACCCGCACCCGATGCCGGGGCAGGTCGTATCCGGTATTAGACGCCGTTTCCAGCGCTTATCCCAGAGTCAAGGGCAGGTTACTCACGTGTTACTCACCCGTTCGCCACTAATCCACCCAGCAAGCTGGGCTTCATCGTTCGACTTGCATGTGTTAAGCACGCCGCCAGCGTTCGTCCTGAGCCAGGATCAAACTCTCCGTAAAAATATTACGAACACCAACCCCGAAAGGAAGGCACTCAAGTTTGACCTCTAGCAAATAAGACATCATTACTGACATCAATTTCCAAAGGAACCCAACCGGATCACAAGACCCGGACGGGGTTATAAATTTGGCATTGAACATAGTGCACGCTGTTGAGTTCTCAAGAATCGGACACATCCCGCCTCCACACCTGAAAAGGTGCTTCACAACGGAAGTGATCGAAGATGTTGCCTTAGTCGGAAGACTTCGCTAAGCTGGAGAAGTTGTTCTCTCAGCCGCCGTGGCAACTTGACTAACTTAGCACATCCGCAGGCCGTGTCAAATCCGGCTTCTTCGCGATGCCGTTGCGCTCGTAGGCGCTCCGACGTTGCTCGGTTCCGAACCTGAGTCCGTCGCCGGGCGGCGAAGTTGCTGGACCCGAGGGATCCTGCGAAGGCTTTACATCCGTGCGGCAGACGTGACCCGAAGGACTGTCTTGCCGAGTGGATGGTGCCGAATGAGGCCGGGACGTTGAACCGTGCTCCCTGAGGAGCCCTGTTCTTCCGTTTCCCTGCGGCCTGTGTGGCGACTTGGAATAAGTTACGGCCCGATCCCGGCACTGTCAAACCGGGCCCCCGAAACCGCTCATCCCGGGCGTGTCGCGCTGGGGGTCCTCCCCAGGGCGCGGACGCCCGGACTCTCCACCGACTGCGCGGTCGGCCCTCCGCCGCCCCGGTACTGCTGGCCACAATGGGCGCATGTCTCTCCCCGACCAGCCCCGTCCCCTGCTCGCCTCCCTCGAGGAGGCGGTCGCCGCGATCCGCACGGCGGCGTCGGACCGGCGTCTCCTCCTGGTGGGAGTGACCGGATCGCCGGGCGCCGGCAAGTCCACGATCGCCGAGCGGCTGCGTGCTCGCCTTCCCGGTGCGCTCGTCCTCCCGCTCGACGGGTACCACCTGTCCCAGCAGCGTCTGCGCGAACTCGGTCGGCGCGAGCGGATGGGGGCGCCGGACACCTTCGATGTCGTCGGATTCCTCGGGGCCTTGCGGAGTCTGCGGACCGCGCAGCCGGGCGACACCGTGCGAGTCGCCTCCTTCGATCGCACGATCGAGGAGCCGGTGCCGGACTCCCTCGCCCTCCCCGTGGGCGAGCGGACCGTCGTCCTGGTCGAGGGCAACTACCTGCTGCTCGAGGACGACGGCTGGGGTGAGGTCGCCGGCCTCCTCGATCTGACGCTGCACCTGCGGGTCGAGCCGACCCTGCGCCGGCGGCGACTGGTCGCGCGGCACCTCCGCTTCGGCAAGACCCTCGAGGAGGCGATCGCCTGGACCGACGGGCCCGACGAGCGGAACGCGGAGCGGATCGAGGCGGCGGGTGCCCGGGCCGACGCGATCCTCGAGGAGTCCGCTCCCCGCGCCGTGCGGATCCTGCACCTCTCGGACACGCACCTGCTCGCCGACCCCGCTGCCCGGTACAACCGCATCGTCGATCCGCGCGCCGCACTCGACGCGGTGCTCGCCGCCCACTCCGCCGTCGCCGACCTCGACGCCGTCGTGGTGTCCGGCGACCTGAGCGATGACGGCGATGCCGAGTCCTACCGGGTTCTGCGCGCGAAGCTCGAGGAGTGGTGCGCCGAGCGGGATGCCGCGCTCGTGCTCGCCCTCGGCAATCACGACGACCGCGAGGGCTTCGGCTCCGACGGGGCCTGGAACACCGAGGTCGTCGTGCGCGGGGTGCGGATCCTCGTGCTCGACTCCTCCGTTCCGGGCGGAGCGTCCTGGGGACTCCTCGCCGAGCCGACGCTGGCGTGGCTGCGGAATCGAGTGGCCGAGGACCCGGAGACGCCGACGGTCGTGGTGCTGCACCACCCGCCGATCGAGGCGGTCACCCCGCTGCACCGGGGGATGGGACTCGCGAATCCGCACGACTTCTGGGAGGCGGTCGAGGGATCGACGCTCCTGGCGGTGCTCGCCGGGCACTGGCACCACGCCTTCGTCGACACGACCCACCCGGCTCCGGTGGTGGTCGCTCCCGGTGCCGCGAATCGGACCGACGTCCTCGCCGGGCCGCAGCACGAGCGGTCGATCGCCGCATCGGGCGCCGCGATCGTGGAGATCCTGCCGAACGGGGTGCGCGTGACGAGCACCGAGATCGATGCTCCGCACCGGGGCAGCGAGCTCTTCGACGTCACCGGGGAGGTGCTCGCCGACTGGCAGCGACGCCTCGGTTTCCCGGGATGACACCGTCGCACCGAGGGGTGACGCCCGTCGGACGGGGAAGCGGACGGCGCGGGGCCGCATGCGACAGCCCGCGCCGCCCGCTGCTCGGGGGCGCTCGGTCCGGGGGACCGGGCGGAGGTGCGCGGCACCGGGATCAGCCGGTACCGCGCACCAGGGGGTCAGGCGTGGATGCCGACCTCTTCCGGCGAGACGTCCGCGCCGGGGGCGGAGGGCTCGAGGGCCTCGGCGACGCGCTGCGACAGCGAACTGTCCACGTTCGCCCAGTACTGGAGCACGCGCCGGCGCAGCTCCGGGCGGGTCACCTTGGAGACGTGGCCGACGATGTTCGCGACCAGTCGCGCCTTGGCGTCGTCGTCCAGGACGTCGCGGTAGAGCGTGCCGGCCTGGCCGAAGTCGTCGTCCTCGGGGTGCAGCGTCGCCGCGGCCCGCGTGAGCGCACCGTCGGTCTCCCAGCCGGGGCCCTCCGCCGCGCGGGCGGGGTCGGCGTGCGCGCCGCCCATCGTGTTCGGCGCGTAGACGGGCACCTCGGAGCGCTGGAAGTCGAAGCGCATCGCGCCGTCCTTCGAGTACGAGTGCACCGGCGACTTCGCGGCGTTGACCGGCAGCTGCGCGTGGTTGGTGCCCACGCGGTAGCGGTGCGCATCGGCGTAGCTGAAGATGCGCGCGAGCAGCATCTTGTCGGGGCTGGCCTCGATCCCGGGCACGAAGTTCGAGGGGGCGAAGGTCGCCTGCTCGATCTGCGCGAAGTAGTTCTCCGGGTTGCGGTCGAGGGTCATCGTGCCGACCTCGATCAGGGGGTAGTCCGCGTGCGGCCAGACCTTGGTGAGGTCGAACGGGTTGAACCGGTAGGACTCGGCGTCGGCGTACGGCATGACCTGGACGGAGAGGGTCCACGAGGGGTGGTCGCCGCGGTCGATCGCAGCGGACAGGTCGCGGATGTGGAAGTCCGCGTCCTCGCCGGCGATCTGGTCGGCCTGCTCCTGGCTGAGGATCTCGATGCCCTGGTTCGTCTTGAAGTGGTACTTCACCCAGAAGCGCTCGCCGGCGGCGTTGACCCACTGGTAGGTGTGCGAGCCGAAGCCGTCCATGTGCCGCCACGAGCTCGGCAGACCGCGGTCGCCCATCAGCCAGGTGACCTGGTGCGCCGACTCGGGCGAGAGGGTCCAGAAGTCCCACTGCATGTCGTGGTCGCGGAGGTGGGTGCCGGGAAGGCGCTTCTGCGAGCGGATGAAGTCGGGGAACTTGATGCCGTCGCGGAGGAAGAACACCGGGGTGTTGTTGCCGACGAGGTCGTAGTTGCCCTCGCTCGTGTAGAACTTCAGCGCGAAGCCGCGCGGGTCGCGCCAGGTGTCGGGGGAGCCCTGCTCGCCGGCGACGGTGGAGAAGCGGGCGAGCATCTCGGTCTCGACCCCGGGCTGGAACAGCGCGGCGCGGGTGTACGCGCTGACGTCGCCCGTGGTGACGAAGCGGCCGAAGGCGCCACCGCCCTTGGCGTGGACGACGCGCTCCGGGATGCGCTCGCGGTTGAACTGCGCGAGCTTCTCGAGGAGGTAGTGGTCGTGGAGCGCGATGGGGCCGTCGGCTCCGACGCTGAGCGAGTGCTCGTCGCTGGCGACGGGGGCTCCGGCATCGGTCGTCGTGAATCGTTCCTCGGTCATGAGTCCTCCTGTCGGCGGAGCGCTGTCTCGCCCTCCGCGGCGGTGATGGCGGGCGCCGGCCGGGTCTCGGCCTGCGCGAGGCAGTCGGGGCAGGTGCCCCAGAACGTGATGTCGGCCGTGTCGATGGCGAAGCCGCTCGACGACGACGGATGCAGGCAGGGCGCCTGGCCGACGACGCAGTCCACGTCGGCGACGGCGCCGCAGCTGCGGCAGACGACGTGGTGGTGGTTGTCGCCGACCCGGAGCTCGAAGCGGCGGGCGTGGCCCTCCGGCTCGATGCGGCGGGTGAGGCCGGCCTCGGTGAAGGCGGCGAGGACGCCGTACACGGCCTGGGCCGAGGCGTCGGGCAGGTCGACGCGCACCCGCGCGAGGATCTGATCGACGTCGGAGTGCGGGTGGCCCTCGAGCGCCTGCAGGACGGCCCGCCGGGTCGCGGTGGCCTTGAGCCCGGAGGCTCTCAGCCGGTCGTCCGTCATCGTCATGGGGACAAGGCTACCGAGTTGTGTTGAATAGTTCAAAACAACGGCGCGTCGCGTGGGTGCGCCGGCGCCGCGTGCGGGTGCCGGCGGGTGGGTCTCGATACGCCGCTCCGCGGCTACTCGACCAGCATGCGCGGTGCGCTCGCGTTCCTCGCGTCCATGCTGATCGAGTAGCCCGCGCAGCGGGCGTATCGAGATCCACCCCGTCAGCACGCGGGTCTGCAGGCTGCCCTGCTGGGCACGACGGGTCTCGATACGCCGCTTCGCGGCTACTCGACCAGCATGTTCGCCGCCGATGGAGCAGCCGGCGGAGCGGCCCTTCTCCCCCGATGGAGCAGCCCGCGGAGCGGCCCTTCTCGCCGGTGGAACAGCCCGCGAAGCGGACCGCTCCTAGGCGACCGGGCCCTCGACGAGGGTGACGGTCGCGGACTGCGAGGTGCCGGCGGCGGTGGTCCAGGTGAGGGTGACCGACTCGCCGGGCTCGCGCTGGGCGAGGTCCGCGGAGAGGGCGTCGCCCGAGGCGACGGCCGTGCCGTCGACCGCGGTGACGACGTCGCCGGCGACGAGGCCGGCGGCGGCAGCGGGGGTGCCCTCGATCACGCCGGCGATCAGAGCGCCGGCCGGGGTGCTCGCGCCCGAGACGGCTCCGGAGGCGGTGCCCGCCGTCGTGCCGGACGGCAGCGAGACGCCGAGGAAGGCCGGGTAGCCGATCGCGACGGTCGACGTGTCGGCGCCCGCCTCGATCGTCGCGACGATGTCCAGGGCCTTCGAGATCGGGATGGCGAAGCCGGTGATGTCCGCGGTTCCACTGGAGGCGGCGGTGTCGATGCCGACGACCTTCCCGGCCGCGTCGACCAGCGGGCCGCCCGAGTCGCCCGCGACGATGTCCGCGTCGACCTGGATCAGGCCGGTGAGCTTCTCGCCGGTGATGCCGGTCTCGGCCTGGGTGGTGATGCTCTGGCCGAGGGCCTCGACGGTGCCGGCCGCGGCGACCAGGTTGCCGGTGCCCTTCGCGTTGCCGACGGCGGTGACGGCGTCGCCGACCGCGACTCCGTCGGTGTCGAGGGTCGCCGGGGTGAGGCCCGAGGCGTTCACGAGCTGGAGCACGGCGATGTCGTTGGTCTTGTCGGTGCCGACGACGCGGGCGGTGTACGCCTGCCCGGTGCTCTCGACCGTGACGGTGATGCTGGTGGAGCCCTCGACGACGTGGTTGTTGGTGAGGATCATGCCGTCGGAGGTGAGGATGACGCCGGTGCCGGCGGAGGTCGCGCCCTCGTAGGTGAGGTCGGAGGTGATCGTGACGACGCCGGCGGTCTGCGCGGTGCTCGCGGGGACGGCGTCGGTCGCCGTGGACGTCGACGTGGAACCGGAGGTCCCCGAGCCGGTGCCGCCCGAGCCCGAGCCGTATCCGTATCCGTAGACCGACCCACTGCCGGAGCCGTCTCCCGAGGAGGATCCGCCCGAGTAGGGCAGCACGACGATGCCGCCGCCGAAGGAGCCGCGGGAGCCGCCGGGGTAGACGATGGTGCTGGCGGCGCTCGACGAGGCGGCCGAGGCGGACTCGGAGCGGCCGGCGAGCGAGACGCCGCCCGCGGTGACGCCGATCAGCAGGGCGAGCCCGGCACCGCCGGCGATCAGGGCGCGACGGCGACGACGACGGTCGTCGGTCCGGAGCGCCTGGCGCTCCTCGGCGCCGGTGGGGTCCGTCGCGGTGGCAGCGGGCTCGCGCTCGGCGCCGTGGGATTCGGGTGACTCGTTCATGATGCGTCCTCGTGGCCGGGGCCGCCCCTGACGGCGACCGGAGTCCATTCGACGACCCGCCGCATCGCACGGGCTGGACGCTGCCTATGGCGATCCTATGAACCCGGGGGCGCCCCCTCCTCCGACTTCCTCTCGCCAGGAAATAGTTGTGGCTACAACTGAGTTGGACCTAGCATGACCGGCATGACCACCTCCTCGCCCGACCTGCTCGCCCCCGACACCGTGATGGGGGCGGTCACCCTGCGCGTCGCCGATCTCGACGCGATGGTCGCCTACTACCGCGACGCCGTCCTGCTCGACCTGCTCTCGCAGGACGGCTCGGTCGCGGTGCTCGGCCGCGGCGGCGTCCCCGCGGTGATCCTCCAGCACGCTCCGGAGCTGCGGCACGCCGCCCCGCGCAGCGCCGGCCTGTTCCACACCGCGATCCTCTTCGAGTCGGAGGCGGCGCTCGCCGCCGCCGTGCACAGCGTCGCGACCCGGCACCCCGGCTCCTTCACCGGCAGCTCCGACCACCTGGTGAGCAAGGCGTTCTACTTCGACGACCCGGAGCACAACGGCGTCGAGCTCTACTGGGACCGCGACCGCAGCCAGTGGTCCTGGACGCACGGGCGGATCGAGATGTCGACGCTCTTCCTCGACCCGAACGCGTTCCTCCGGGAGCACCTGACCGAGGAGGCCATCGCCCAGCCGCGGCTCGGCGGCGCCTCGGTCGGCCACGTGCACCTGAGCGTCGGCGACGTCGCGACGGCGAAGGAGTTCTACGTCGACCGGCTCGGCTTCGAGACGACGATCGCCTACGGCGGGCAGGCGCTCTTCGTCTCGGCCGGCGGCTACCACCACCACATGGCGATGAACACCTGGAACTCGCTCGGCGCCGGTCGGCGGCAGCTCGCGCTCGGGCTGGGGCAGGTCGAGATCGTGGTGCCGGCGGCGGACGATCTGGGCGCGCTCGGCGAGCGCCTGCGCAGCGCGAAGGTCGCCACCGCGGACGACGGGCGGACGCTGTCCTTCGAGGACCCGTGGGCGAACACGCTGCGGGTGACCGCGGCGGCCTGAGCGGAGGGCCCGTCGAGACCGGCGATCCCGGGACGGATCGCCGGAAAGCCGGGCGGGTACGATGGGCGCGCGGAGATCCGCACAGCCCCTCGAGACTCCGGAGAACACGGTGCCCACGATCGTCGTTGAAGTCATGCCCAAGGCCGAGCTGCTCGATCCGCAGGGGAAGGCCGTCGCCGGCGCGCTCTCGCGCCTCGGCCACTCCGCCGTCACGGGCGTGCGGGTGGGCAAGCGCTTCGAGATCACCGTCGACGAGGTGACCGACGAGGTACGCGCCTCGATCGCCGCCCTGGCGGACGACATGCTGTCGAACTCGGTGATCGAGGACGTCGTCGGCATCCACTACCCGGAGGCGTGAGCATGCGGATCGGCGTCATCACCTTCCCCGGCTCGCTCGACGACCGCGACGCCCAGCGCGCGGTCCGCTTCGCCGGCGCGGAGCCCGTCGCCCTCTGGCACGGCGACCACGACCTCGACGGCGTCGACGCGATCGTGCTGCCCGGCGGCTTCTCCTACGGCGACTACCTGCGCTGCGGCGCCATCGCCTCGCACTCGCCGATCATGCGCGAGGTGATCGACGCGGCGAACGCAGGCACCCCCGTCCTCGGCATCTGCAACGGCTTCCAGATGCTGACCGAGGCGCACCTGCTGCCCGGCGGCCTGATCCGCAACGACGTCGGCTCCTTCGTCTGCCGCGACCAGCGGCTCGTCGTCGAGAACGCCGCCACCGTCTGGACCAGCGACTTCGAGGCCGGCCAGGAGATCACGATCCCGCTGAAGAACGGCGAGGGCGGCTACATCGCCTCGGCCGAGACGCTCGCGGAGCTCGAGGGCGAGGGCCGCGTGGTCTTCCGCTACCTCGGCGCGAACCCGAACGGCTCGATGAACGACATCGCCGGAGTCGCGAACGCGCGCGGCAACGTCGTCGGCCTGATGCCGCACCCCGAGCACGCGGTCGAGCCGGGCTTCGGCCCGGACACCCCTGCCGCGATGCGCTCCGGCGTGGACGGGCTCGCGTTCTTCACCTCCGCGGTGCGCGCGCTGGTCGCCACGGCCTGACGCCCGGCCGCGCTACTTCTGCGCAGCGCGCAGACCCGCGATCTCGCGCGCTGCGCCGTGCAGCGCGAGGACGGCCGCGGCGTGGGCCTCGGGCGCGAAGGCGGCGAAGGCGGTCCGTGCCGCCGCGGCCGCCGCGCGGACCGGGGCGCGGTCGCGGCAGAGCCGCTCGAGGTACTCGGCGAAGGCGTTCGGCTCGACGGGTGCGAGCAGTCCCGGGCCGTCGAGGCCCTCCGTGAGGGCCGGGTCGACGTAGAGGATCCCGCGGCCGCCCTGCAGCGCCTCGACCACGACCATCGGCTGGTTGTCGAAGCCGGACGAGGTCAGGGCGACGAGGTCGGAGCGGCGGACGGCGTCGCCGATGCGGCGGTTCTCGACGAAGCCGCGGAAGACGACCGCCGGGGATCCCGCGGCGAGCCGGACGGCGCGGGCGAGTGACGGACCGGTCCCGATCACCTCGACGCGGAGGGCCTCGGGGTCGCGGGCGAGGACGGCGAGGCAGGCCTCGACGAACGGGACGAGCCGCTTCTCCGGTGCGCATCGGCCGACCCAGAGCAGGCGGAGCGGACCGGGGGTGTCCGCGGCGACGCGCTCCTCGATGCGGTGGCCGGAGTCCCGCCGGATCACGGTGTTGGGCAGCACCTCCACCCGCTCCAGGCCCGCGCGACGGAGCGCCTCGGCCTGGTGGGCCGACGGGGAGATCACGAGATCCGCGCGGGCGGCGGCGCTCCGGGTGACCTCGCGGAGGAGCGCGCCGAGGCGGTCGTCGCCGCCGCGGTCCGGCCGCGGTCGGACGCCCGTCACGGCGGCGACGTAGGTCGCGGCGAGCGGGGCGAGCAGGCGGCCGACGCGACCGGGCACTCCGCGCCAGAAGAACGTGTGCACCGTGGCGACCGAGGGGATCGAGAGCGCCGCGGCGACCTCCAGTGCGGCGACCGCGAGGCCGAACTCGGAGTGGACGTGGACGGCGCCGACTACCTCGTCGCGGAGCAGCCGCTCGAGCAGGGCCCGGGTGCGGCGGGAGTTGCGGACGACCGGCAGCTGCGCGACGGGGATCCGGGGCGCCGGGATCGGGCGGACGTCGATGCCGTCGAGCGGCAGCGTCGTGGCCGAGCGGGGGACGACCAGCAGGACGCGGACGCCCGCCTCCACGAGGCTCCGGCACTCCGCGACCATCGCCGTCTGCGCGCCACCGGTGTAGTCGAGCGCGTAGTCGCTGACGACCGCGACGGTCGGCCGCGCCGCCGAGGGAAACCGAGTACTGCTCATGACCATCGGGCGACGCTAGCAGCGGCCGGCGGGACGACTCCGCGGAGGCGCGTCGGGGGGCGCTCGGTGCGGCCGGGCGACACGGGAGGCGCGATGTGCAATGCGTGCTGTGAGCTGTGAGCTGTGAGCTGTGAGCTGCGCACCATGCTGGTCGAGTAGCCCCGAAGGGGCGTATCGAGACCCCACGTGCATGCGGTGGGGGATCTCGATACGCCCGCTGCGCGGGCTACTCGATCAGCATGAACCGCGACCTCTGCGCGGGCCGCTCTCTCGGCGCGGAAGCGCGGCGCAGCCGCTCTCTCGGCGCGGAAGCGCGGCGCAGCCGCTCGATCGGTGAGGGGGCGCGGCGCAGCCGCTCCATCGCGAGGAGAGGCTACGGACCCGTCAGCACCTCGGGCTCCGGGGTCATCGAGATGGTGGGGATGGAGGCGGTGATCACGGTGCCGTCGGAGCGGCGGGTGCCCTCGATGTCGGAGGTGGTCGGCGCTCCGGTGAGGCGGGGGCCCTGGTGGCCGAGGCCGACGCGGACCGGGTTGCCGGACTCGACGTGCACGCGCTCGCCGCGGACGGTGATCGCCGCGGCGTCGCCGTCCTCGACGGTCAGCAGCACCGCCTCCTGGGTCACCTCGACCCGCACCCGCGTGCCGTGCAGCGTGATGCGGAAGGTCAAGCGGTCCCAGTCGTCCGGGAGGCGCGGGTCGAGCGTGATCCGCCCGCCGTGGTCGCGCATCCCGCCGAAGCCGTAGACCAGGGCGCTCCAGACGCCGCCGGTCGAGGCGACGTGGATGCCGTCCGCCGTGTTGCGGTGCAGATCGGCGAGGTCGACGAACAGCGCCGAGAGGAAGTAGTGCCGCGACAGCTCGCTGTAGCCGACCTCGGCCGCGATGATCGACTGCACGACCGCCGAGAGCGTCGAGTCGCCGGTGGTCAGCGCGTCGTAGTACTCGAAGTCGGCGCGCTTCTGCTCCGCCGTGAACTCGTTGCCCTGCAGCAGCAGCGCGAGCACGACGTCGGCCTGCTTGAGCACCTGGAAGCGGTAGATCACCAGTGGGTGGAAGTGCAGCAGCAGCGGCCGCTTGGACGCCGGGGTGTTCTCGAGGTCCCACAGCTCCTTCTCGAGGAACGCCGCGTCCTGCGGGTGGATGCCGGCGCGGGCGTCGAAGGGGATGTGCATCTTGTCGGCCGCGCGGGCCCACTCGATGACCTCGTCCTCGTCCAGCAGCAGCCGGGCGACCATCCGCTCGTAGGCCGACGGCTCGACGGCCTTCAGCAGCTCGACGGCGCGGGCGGCCGCGCGCAGATTCGAGCGGGCCATCACGTTCGTGTACAGGTTGTCGTTGACGACGGTCGTGTACTCGTCCGGCCCGGTGACGCCGTGGATGTGGAAGTGGTCGTCGCCGTTGCTGCGCCAGAAGCCCAGGTCGGCCCACATCCGCGCAGTCTCGACCAGGATGTCGATCGCGCCACGGGCGAGGAAGTCGTCGTCGCCGGTCGCGCCCACGTACTGCATCAGCGCATAGGAGATGTCGGCGTCGATGTGGTACTGCGCGGTGCCGGCGGCGTAGTACGCCGACGACTCCTGGCCGTTGATGGTGCGCCAGGGGAAGAGCGCACCGCGCTGGTTGAGCTCGGCCGCGCGCGAGCGGGCCGCCTCGAGCATGTTCTGACGGAAGCGCAGGGCGTTCCGCGCCACGAGCGGCGCCGTGTAGCTGAGGAACGGGAGGACGTAGACCTCGGTGTCCCAGAAGTAGTGGCCGCCGTAGCCGGAGCCCGAGACGCCCTTGGCCGCGACGCCGCCGCCGTCCGTGCGGGCGGTCGACTGCGCGAGCTGGAAGAGGTTCCAGCGGGTGGCCTGCTGGATCGCCGCCTGGCCGTCGATCTGCACGTCGGAGCGGAGCCAGAAGTCGTCGAGCCACTCGCGCTGCTTGGTGAACTGCTCCTCCACCGGGGTCTCGCGGGCGCGGTCGAGCGTGCGGTCGCAGCGGTCGGCGAGCTCGCGCACGGGGACGCCGCGAGAGGTGTGGTAGGTCAGCGTCTTCACCAGGCGCACCGGGACGCCGGCCTTCGCCTTCACGCGGTAGACGTGCTTGGCGAGGTCGTCGTCGATCTGGGAGGTCTGGTCCCACTCGTTCTCGGTCTCGAGCACGTGCTCGGCACCGCAGGCGACGGTCATCCGGGAGTTGGTGGTGCGGTAGCCGAGCAGGTAGCGCGTGCCGCTGACCCGCTTGAGCTGCGGCTGCAGCACCCGGTCCTCGAAGGACTCGGCCTTGCGCGGGTCGAAGCCGGCGGCCTCGCTGCCCGAGGGCGCGTGGTACTCGTCGACGCCGTCCTGGCGGTTGAGGATCTGGCTCGAGATCAGCACCGAGGCGTCGTGGTCGAGCATCTCGACCTCGTAGTCGAGGATCGCGAGGTGCCGGTCGGTGAAGGAGACCAGGCGGCGCGAGCGGATCAGCACGCGCTTGCCGGAGGGGGTGCGCCACTCCAGCTCGCGGGTGAGCACGCCGTTCGCGAAGTCGAGGCGGCGCGTGTAGGCGAGGACGTCGGCCTCGCTCAGCACGAACGGCTCGTCGTCGACGTAGAGGCGGATGATCTTCGCGTCCGGCACGTTGACGATGGTCTGGCCGACGCGGGCGAAGCCGAACGCCTCCTCCGCGTGCCGGATGGGCCAGGTCTCGTGGAAGCCGTTGATGAAGGTGCCGTAGGCGTAGCCGTCGCGGCCCTCCTCGACGTTGCCGCGCAGGCCGAGGTAGCCGTTGCCGGTGGCGAAGAGGGTCTCGGTGCGCCCCTGCAGCTCGGTGGCGAACTCGGTCTCGATCAGCGACCACTCGTCGACCGGGAAGCGGTTGCGGTCGAGCGGGTCGGAGGTGATGGGGTTCATGCGGCGTCCTCGGGGGCGGGGGCGGAGGGGAGGAAGGGGAGCAGCTCGGCCAGGTCGTCGACGACGATGTCGGCGCCGTGCTCGAGGAGGGTGTCGCGGCCGACGCCGCGGTCGACGCCGACGACGAGGCCGAAGGCGCCCGCGCGGCCGGCGGCGACTCCGGAGTGGGCGTCCTCGACGACCACGCACTCGGCCGCGGTCAGCCCGAGCAGCTGCGCGGCGTGCAGATAGGTGTCCGGCGCGGGCTTGCCGGCGATCGAGTCGCGGGCGGCGAGCAGCCCGTCGACGACGACCTCGAAGCGGTCGCGGATCCCCGCGGCCTCGAGCACCGGCACGCCGTTGCGGGAGGAGGTGACGACGGCCACCTCGACGCCCGCGGCGATCGCGGCGTCGACCAGGGCGAGCGAGCCCGGGTACGGGGCGACGCCGTTCTCGGCGAGGGTCTGGTTGAAGGCGTCGTTCTTCCGGTTGCCGAGCCCGCAGACGGTCTCGAGGGCGGGGTCGTCGCTCGGCGAGCCCTCGGGGAGGGTGATGCCGCGCGAGGCGAGCAGCGCGCGGACGCCGTCGTAGCGGGGGCGGCCGTCGATGTACCGGAAGTAGTCGGCGTCGGTGTAGCCCTCGGCGATGCCGCGCGACTCGAGGTACGGCGTGAAGAGGCGGGCCCAGGCCCGCATGTGCACGTCGGCGGTGGGGGTGAGCACCCCGTCGAGGTCGAAGAGCAGCGCCTTCGCCCGGCCGAGGGCGGAGGCGTCGGGGCGCGTCGGTGAAGCAGTCACAGCGGGGAGGACCTCTGGTCGGGGCACGGGTGCGGTGGGCTCCGCCGTCGACAGGCCGTCCGCGCGGACACCGGGTATCGTATACGCCCCCCGGTCGCCGTCTGGAACCGTTTACACGTCCGACATCTGCGGGCCCCGGACGGTCTGCGCGGCGTGTGCGCGCCGGTGCGCGCGGAGTCGTCCGCGGAACGAAGGCCGGACGACCGGATCCGCGGATCTCCGGGCGATTCCGGGCGCTCGGCCTTCGTTGTGCGGCCCGTCAGGCGGTCTGTCCGGGCGCCGCGCCCCCGAACGGACGCGCACCGGGCCCTGGTGCGGTCGCGGGCCCCGGTTCGCGTCCACTCGGTCGCGGCGCAGCCCGCGAGCGGACCCGGGACGGGAGCTGGCCGAGCCGCCGGCCCCACTGCGCGTCGACTCGGCGGATCAGCGACGCGTCGGCCGGGAGGGTGCGGGCGGGGCGGTCAGCCGAGGGGCTGCAGGTCGGCCTCGTCCGGGCCGGCGGTCAGGCGGTGGCGGCCGAGGGGGAGCATCAGCGGGGTGCCGGAGGTGGGGTCGGCGATGATCCGGCTGTCGAGGCCGAAGACGGCGCGGACGGTGTCCTCGGTCAGGACCTCGGCGGGAGTGCCGGCGGCGTGCACGGTGCCGCCGGCCAGGGCGACGAGGTGGTCGGCGTAGCGGGCCGCGAGGTTGAGGTCGTGCAGCACCATCACGACGGTCGTGCCGCGGTTCCGGTTGAGATCGACGAGCAGGTCGAGCACCTCGACCTGGTGGCTGACGTCGAGGAAGGTGGTCGGCTCGTCCAGCAGCAGCAGGTCGGTCTCCTGGGCCAGGGCCATCGCGATCCAGACGCGCTGGCGCTGGCCGCCGCTGAGCTCGTCGACGGCGCGGTCGGCGAGGGCGGCGGTGTCGGTCGCGTCGAGCGCGGTCGCGACGGCCTCGTCGTCGTGCGCGTTCCAGCGGCTGAGGATCCCCTGGTGCGGATGGCGGCCGCGGCCGACGAGATCGGCGACGGTGATCCCCTCCGGAGCGATCGGCGACTGCGGCAGCAGGCCCAGCGTGCGGGCGAGCTGCTTCGCCGGCGTCCTGTGCACGGCCTTGCCGTCGAGCAGCACGGTGCCGGCGCGCGGCGCCAGCAGCCGCGACATCGAGCGCAGGAGGGTCGACTTCCCGCAGGCGTTCGCGCCGACGATGGCGGTGATCCGGCCGGGCGGGATGACGAGGTCGAGTCCCTCGACGACGGTGCGGTCGCCGTAGCCCAGGGTGAGCGCGTCGACGGTGAGGGTGTGCTCGGCGGTCACAGGGACCCTCCCGATCGGTTGCTGCGGACGATGAGGTAGATCAGGTACGGCGCGCCGAGCACGCCGGTGACGACGCCGACCGGGTAGCGCAGGCCCAGCGCGTACTGCCCGACGAAGTCGGCGACGAGCACGAGCAGCGCGCCGACCAGCGCCGACGGGATCAGCAGCGAGCGACCGGGGCCGACCAGCCGGGCGGCGATCGGGCCGGAGAGGAAGGCGACGAACGCGATCGGGCCGGCCGCGGCGGTCGCGAAGGCGATCAGGCCGACGGCGGCGACGATCACGACGAGACGGGTGCGGTTCACCCGGATGCCGAGCGCGGAGGCGGTGTCGTCGCCGAGCTGCGTGCCGGAGAGGTCGCGCGAGCGGGCGAGCAGCACCGGGGTCAGGACGACCACGGCGATCAGCACCGGCACGACCTCGGCCCAGCGCGCGCCGTTGAGGCTGCCGGTCAGCCAGCGGCTGGCCTCCTGGAAGTCGAAGGCGGCGGCGCGGGAGAGCACGTAGGCGGTGACGCTGTCGAGCATCGCGGCGACGCCGATCCCGATCAGGATCAGCCGGGTGCCCGCCACTCCGCTGCGGTAGGAGAGGGCGTAGACGACGAGCGCGACCAGGAGGCCGGCCGCGATGGCGAGGACCGAGACCTGCGTCGCTCCGAGCGAGAGCGTGACGATGGCGAAGGCCGCGGCGGCGCTCGCTCCGGCGCTGATGCCGATGATGTCGGGGCTGGCCAGCGGATTGCGCAGCATGGTCTGGAAGGCGACGCCGCCGAGGCCGAAGCAGAGGCCGACGAGCACGCCGAGGATCGCGCGCGGCAGGCGCAGGCGCCCGACCGTGAAGGAGGCGCCGGGGACCTGCTCGCCGAGGATCACCCGGACGACCTCGGCCGGCGAGTAGATCGTCTGCCCGACGATCAGGGAGACGGCGAAGACGACGACGAGCAGCGCGACGAGCACGGCGACCACGGTGCGGCGGCGGGCTCCGCGGCGTCGGCGGCTCGCCGCGACGGCGAGAGCCGTGGCCGAGGGCGCGGCGGAACGGGCCGCGGGCCGGGACTGCACGGCGGTCACAGCTCGCGCACCTTCTGCCGGCGAACGATCGCGATGAAGACGGGGGCGCCGATCAGCGCGGTGATGATGCCGACGTCGATCTCGCTCGGGCGCGCGACGATCCGGCCGACGACGTCCGCGCCGATCAGCAGGACCGCGCCGGCGACCGCGGAGAAGGGGAGCAGCCAGCGGTGGTCGACGCCGACGATCAGCCGGCAGGCGTGCGGGACGACCAGCCCGACGAAGCCGATCGGCCCGGTGACCGCGGTGGTCGCTCCGCAGAGGACGACGGCGCCGAGGGCCGCCGCGCCGCGGGCCAGCGCCACGCGCTCGCCGAGGCCGGCCGCCAGCTCGTCGCCGAGGGCCAGGGTGTTGAGGCTCTTCGCCGAGAGCACGCAGAGCGCGAGCCCGACGGCGAGGAAGGGCAGGACCTGCCCGATACTCGCGAAGGTGCCGCCGCCGACCCCGCCGATCTGCCAGGAGCGGATACCGCCCGAGAGGTCGGCACGCGGCAGGACGATGGCGCTGATCACGGAGACGAGCGCGGCGGAGGTGGCGGCGCCGGCGAGCGCGAGCTTGAGCGGCGTCGCTCCCCCGCGGCCGAGCGAGCCGACGATGTAGACGAAGACGGCGGCGACGGCCGCGCCGCCGATCGCGACCCAGATGAAGCCGGTCGCGGTGGACAGGCCGAAGAAGACGATGCCGGTGACGACCGCGAGCGAGGCGCCGGTGTTGACGCCGAGGATCCCGGGGTCGGCGAGCGGATTGCGGGTGACGCCCTGCATCAGCACGCCGGCGACCCCGAGCGCGGCGCCGGCGATCGCGGCGAGGACGGTGCGCGGGAGGCGCTTGGCGACCGCGGCCTGCCCGAAGCCGTCGGTGGAGCCGCCGAACGCGGCGACCACGTCGCTCCAGGCCACGTCGCGCGAGCCGATCATCACCGAGACCACCGCGACGCCGGCCAGCACCAGAAGCGAGACGAGCAGCCAGAGGGCGCGCAGACGTCTCGGGCGCCGCACGGCGGCGGCACCCGAGACGGGAGGTGCGGTGAGGGTCACGCGGTCGGAGCTCACGCAGGCGGGCGGGAGTGGATCACGCCGCCTTGTCGGCGGCCTCGGCCAGCATGGCGAGGTAGTCGTCGAGGACGTACGAGATCGACAGCGGGGTCGGGTTCGCGGCGGTGCCGAGCGGCGTGGAGGGCAGGCGGACGATGGCGTCGTTCTGCACGGCCGGGATCTGCGAGAGCAGCGGGTCGGCCTTGAGGGTGTTGACGAGCTCGTCGTCGCCGTAGGTCACGATGACGTCGACGTCGTTGAACGCGTCGGCCTGCTCGGCGCTCTGGGTGAGCGAGAACGCGTCGGTGGTGGCCGAGGCGGTCGCGATGCTCTCCGGCGTGGTCAGGCCGAGGTCCTCGAAGAAGGCCGGGCGGGTGTCGTGGGTCGTGTAGAAGCTGACCTGGCTGAGATCGGTCGGGTCGACGTGGGTGAGGAACATCGCCGAGGCGCCGGCGAGCTGCGGGTGCGCGGCGACCTTCTCCTCGATCTCGGTCTCGAGCTCGCCGATGAGCACGGCGCCCTCGTCGGCCATGCCCATCGCCTCGCTGTTGAAGGTGATGGTGTCGCGCCAGGAGGTGCCCCAGGCGGTCTCGGGGTAGGCGACGACGGGCGCGATCTCGGTCAGCGTGTCGTAGTCCTCCTGCGTGAGGCCGGAGTAGGCGGCGAGGATCACGTCGGGCTGGGTGTCGGCCACGGCCTCGAAGTCGATGCCGTCGGTCTCGTCGAAGAGGACGGGGGTCTCGCCGCCGAGCTCCTCGAGCTTCTCGGACACCCAGGGGAGCAGTCCGTCGCCGTCGTCGTCGCCGAAGTTTGCGGCGGCCATGCCGACCGGGACCACGCCGAGCGCGAGCGGGACCTCGTGGTTGGCCCAGTTGACGGTCGCGACGCGCTCCGGCTGCGACTCGATGGTCGTGGTGCCGAGCGCGTGCTCGATGGTGATCGGGGTGAAGTCGCTGTCGGCGGTGTCGGAGCCGGCCGCGGCGGACGAGCAGCCGGCGAGGCCGACGGTGAGCAGGGCGGTCGCGACGAGCGCGAGCGACTTGGTGGCGCGGGGCATTGTTCCCTTTCGGAAGGCTGTGGTCGTGGCGCGCAACGGGCGACGGACGCCGTGCACTAAGGACAGCCTAACCAAAGAATGTGCGAGTTCTCAGCCGGAAAGGGCCGGGATGTCCCTACCTCAGGCGGTGACGAGCTTCTCCACGGTGCGGAGGTTCCGGGTCGTCGTGGTCGAGCGGAAGACGGCGCGGGCCAGGATCTTCGCGGCCGGAGTGTCGGTGGAGGAGCCCTTCGGGCAGCGCCAGTAGAGGACGCCGTCACCGCGGGCGAGCAGCTCGACGGCCGGGTCGGTCGCGCCGACCGCGGACTCGGCGGCGTCGAGGGCGGCGGGGTCGGAGCCGAAGACGACGTAGGGGTGCGCGGTGTCGTCGATCCGCTCGAACGGGTAGGCGGCGGCGGCCGCGGCGAGCGCCTCCTGCGTGACGAGGACGATCCAGGCGTCGTAGCCGAAGCGCTCGCCGAGGGCGGCCTCGAGCGCGGGCTTCACCTCGGCCGGGTCTCGGTCGGAGTCGAAGGCGGCGTTGCCGCTGGCGAGCACGGTGCGGACGGCCGAGCCGCCGACGCTCTCGACGGTGGCGGCGAGGTCGGCGCTGCGGACGGTGCGGCCGTTGACGTTCACTCCGCGGAGGAGGGCGACGAGGCGGGTCATGCCGCCGACGGTAGCGTGGCGGGATGGCGCGCGGTGGACGGATCTTCGGGGGCGATGCGGCGCGGGCGGGCTCGGAGGCGGGCTCGGACACACTCGAGGCGGCGATCCTGCGCGCGAGCACCCGCGGGCCCGGCGCGCGGACCCGGGCGGAGATCGTGCCGCCGTCGGGGCGGCACCTCGTGCTGCCGTCCACCTCGGGGACCGTGCTCGCCGTGGACGTCGACGCGCTGGTGGCGCTGGCCGCCTCGGAGGACCTGCTGATCGCGCTGGAGCGGCGGCCCGGCGACTTCGCCGTCGCGGCGACTCCGCTGCTCTCGTGGTGGTCGGCGGACGAGACGGTGCCGGACGAGGAGACGGAGCGACGGCTCGACGCGCGCGCGCTCGCCGCGGTGACGCTCGGGCCGGGTCCCGGGGCGGATGCGGAGTCGCGGCTGCGCGGACTCGTCGCGCGGGCGGACGTCGACGGGCTGGCCGCGGCGCTCGCACTGCTGGCCCGGGTGCCGGATCCGCCGGCCGCGTTCCAGGACGCGGACGGCTTCTGGCGGCTGATGGTGCCGGAGGCGCCGTTCGAGCGGCGGCTGCTGCTGGCGCTGGCGGTCGAGGCGCCGGCCGAGCGGGTGCTCCTGCTGCTGCGCGACTGCGCCTTCACGGCGACGCTGCCGCGGCGGCGCGCGGTGATCGCGGCGGCCTGCGGGCGAGTCGTGGCGGCGGCGCCGGACCCCGGGGCGCTCGCCGCACTGGCGGAGGCCGTCGACGACGCGCTGGAGAAGCGCTGGCGCGCCCTCTGATCCACCTCGGGCACGCGGAACCGGCCTCGGCCCGCGGGAACCCGCTGATCCGGCGAGCCGGACGCGAATCCGCGAGCCCGAACTCCCCCGGGCCACACCTCCGGCACGCGGAAACACCCTCGGCACGCCGAAACTCGCGGATGCAGCGAGCCCGATGCCATTCCGAGTGTCGAAGCTCCCGGGGCTGCACCTCCGGCACGCGGAAACACCCTCGGCACGCGGAAGCCCGCTGATCGCACGAGCCCGACCCGATTTCACGAGCCGGAGCTCCCCCGGCCACGCCTCCGGCACGTGGAAACACCCTCGGCACGCCGAAACTCGCGGATGCAGCGAGCCCGACCCGAATCCACGAGCCGGAGGTCCCCGGTCCGCACCTCCGGCACGCGGCAACGCCCTCGGCTCGCGGAAACGGGTGGATCCAGCAAGCCGGACGCGATTCCACGAGCCGGAGGTGGGCCCGGCGGGCACCCGGCGAGCGCCGCCGGACGCCCGCGGCGCCCCGGGCAGCACCCGCGCAGGCCGGGTGCCTAAGCTGGACGGATGTCCCTTCCCGGTCTCGAATTCCGTCGCTTCCCCGCCGCACTGACCGCCGAGGGCGGACCCGACGCCGCCACGGCCGCCTGGGGCACCGCGATCAACGCGGGCTTCCACGAGAAGGAGTACACGCCGGAGCAGTGGCGCGACTGGGCCGAGCACATGGTCGCCGACCAGCGCGAGCTGACCGCGGTGCACGACTCCGCCTCCCCCGAGGGCATCGACGGCGAGTCCGTCCCCGTCGCCACCTACGCCGCGTTCCCCGGCTCGCTGCAGGTCGGCCGCGGGCGCGAGCTCGCCGCGCACCTCGTCTCGCAGGTCACCGTCCGGGCCACGCACCGCCGCCGCGGGATCCTCCGCGCCATGATCACCGACGACCTGCGCCTGGCCCGCGAATCGGGCGCCGCGGTCGCCGTGCTCACCGCGAGCGAGGCCTCGATCTACCGCCGGTTCGGCTTCGGCCGCTCGGCGTTCACCCGCTCGATCCGCGTCGACACCGGCCCGCGCTTCGCCCTGCAGGTCGAGCCGGCCGGCCGCGTCGAGGTCGTCGCGACGACCTGGCTGCAGTCGCGGGTGGAGGAGGTCTTCCGCGCCTTCCACGCGCGCACGCCCGGCTCGCTGACCCGGCAGTCGCGCTACGCCGCGAACGCCGTCGGCACCGAGCCCGGCGAGACCGCGCCGGGCCGCGCCGTCCGCTCCGCCGTGCACCTCGACGCCGACGGACAGCTCGACGGCTACGTCACCTACAAGGCCGTCGGGCCGGACGAGGACGACCGCACCCTCGAGGTCGTCGACCTGGTCGCCGCGACCGCCGACGCCTACCTCGGGCTCTGGGGCTTCCTCGGTGCCGTCGACCTCGCCTCGACCGTCACCTGGGACATGGCGCCCGTCGACGACCCGCTGACCTGGGCCCTGCGCGACGCGCGCGTCGTGGAGGTGACGAAGGTCGCCGACCTGATCTGGACCCGCGTGCTCGACGTCGCGGCGGCGTTCGGCGCGCGGCCGTGGACGAGCGACGGCACGCTGGTGCTCGCGGTCCGCGACGAGCTCGGCCTCGTCGACGGCAGCTACCGCATCACGGTCGAGGGCGGCGAGGGCCGGGTGGAGCGCAGCGACGACGCGGCGACCCTGTCGCTGGACGTCGCCGACCTCGGCACGCTGCTGCTCGGCTCCGCCCGCCCGTCCACGCTGGCGCGGGCCGGCGCGGTGACGCTGGCGGAGGCGGACCACGAGAGCGTCGACCGCTTCTTCGCGCCGATCGCGGCGCCGTACTGCATCTCCTTCTTCTAGGCCGAACATGCTGATCGAGTAGCCCGCGGAGCGGGCGTATCGAGATCCACCAGCGCCGGAACGGGGGTCTGCAGGCCTGCCCTTCTGGGGACGGCGGGTCTCGATACGCCCCTGCGGGGCTACTCGACCAGCAGGTTGCGGCGCAGCCGCGTCCTCTCGACCGGCATCGCGCGGGGCAGCCGCGTCCTCTCGACCGGCATGCCGAGTCCGGGACTCGCAGGGTCCTCCGGGTGTCCCCGCAACCGCGGTCGGTCATGCTGGAGGATCCCGACCCGCGAGGAGTTCCGCATGGGCGCATCCGTGATCGTCGACGCCGTCGTCGTGCTGAGCCTCATCGGCGCGCTCGTCGACGGTCTGCGCCGCGGCTTCCTCCGCACGCTCGGCGGCCTGGCGGGCGTGGTCGCCGGGGCGATCGCCGCCTCCTTCGCCGTTCCCGCGGTCTCCACCTGGGCGGCCGGCAGCGAGTGGCGGCTGCTCGCCGTGATCGGCACCGCGGTGCTGCTGCTCGGCGTCGGCTACGCGATCGGCGCGACCATCGGCGCCGTCTTCGGCCGCGGCGCCGACAAGGTCAAGCTCGGCCTCCTCGACCGCCTCGCCGGAGGGGTCGCCGGGGTCGCCATCACCGGCCTGGTCTGGATCGCCGTCACCTCCGCCGTCTCGCTGCTCGGCGTCCCGCTGGTGACCACCTCCGTCGCGGGCTCCACCGTCATCCGCACCATCGATGACCTCACGCCCGACCCGGTCCGAGGCTTCCTCGCGCAGCTGCAGTCGACCGTCGTCGACGAGGGCACCTCCTGGGTCGTCGAGGCCCTCGACGCGCCCACCGAGGCGCCGGTCATCCCCAGCGTCGCGACGGACGACCCCGAGGTGGCGACCGCCACCGACTCGGTCGTGCGCGTGTCCGGCACCGCCTGGGCCTGCGACGTCGGCGTCACGGGCAGCGGCTTCGTCGTCTCGGACGACCGGGTGATCACCAACGCGCACGTGGTGGCCGGAGTCTCGCAGCCCGTGGTCGAGGCGCCGAACGAGCCGCCGCGCACCGGCCGCGTCGTCTACCTCGACGCCGCCGCCGACCTCGCGGTCATCGCCGTCGACGGGCTCTCCGCCGCGCCGCTCGCCCTCGACGACGCGGTCCTGGCCGGCGACGACGGCGTGGTCGCCGGCTACCCCTTCGGCGGTCCGCTGACCCTCGGCGCCGCGCAGATCTCCTCCGACGCCACCGTCTCGCTGATGGTCGACGGCGCGCCGACCTCGCGCGAGGTGCTGACGCTCGCCGCCCTCGTCAACCAGGGCAACTCCGGCGGACCGCTGCTCTCGCTCGACGGCACCGTCTCGGGCGTGGTCTTCGGCAAGGCCGCCTCGGTCGACAACGTCGGCTACGCGATCCCGCTCTCGGTGCTCGGACCGGTGGCCGCCGAGGCGCCGTCGCTGACCGACACGGTCGACTCCGGGCCCTGCCGCGAGGCCTGATCCCGGCCGGACCCCGGGCGGGGCGGCGGTCCGCGGGACTCCCGAGGGCCGACCGCCCGCCCCGGTAGGATCGTCGCGCATCCCCACCCTCTCTCCTGGAGCCTCCAGCACATGGCAGACAGCCGCACCGCAGACGCCCGCATCGCCGTTCCCGACACCACCGCGAACGCGGCCGTCACTCCCGAGAAGGAGCAGCCCTACGCGGCGCTGGGGCTGAAGCCCGACGAGTACGCGAGCATCCGCGAGATCCTCGGCCGGCGCCCCACGAGCGGCGAGCTGGCGATGTACTCGGTGATGTGGAGCGAGCACTGCTCCTACAAATCGTCGAAGATGTACCTCCGCCAGTTCGGGCAGAAGGTCTCGCCCGCCATGAAGAAGAACCTCATGGTCGGCATGGGCGAGAACGCCGGAGTGGTCGACGTGGGCGAGGGCTGGGCCGTCACCTTCAAGATCGAGAGCCACAACCACCCCAGCTACATCGAGCCGTTCCAGGGCGCGGCCACCGGCGTCGGCGGCATCGTCCGCGACATCATCTCGATGGGCGCCCGCCCCGTCGCCGTGATGGACGCGCTGCGCTTCGGCGACATCGACGACCCGGACACCGCCCGTGTCGTGCACGGCGTGGTCGCCGGCATCTCCTTCTACGCGAACTGCCTCGGCCTGCCCAACATCGGCGGCGAGACGTACTTCGACTCCGTCTACCAGGGCAACCCGCTCGTCAACGCGCTCGCGGTCGGCGTCCTCCGCCACGAGGACCTGCACCTCGCCAACGCCCGCGGCGTCGGCAACAAGGTCGTGCTGTTCGGCGCGCGCACCGGCGGCGACGGCATCGGCGGCGCGTCGATCCTCGCTTCCGACAGCTTCGCCGACGGCGGCCCGACCAAGCGGCCGGCCGTGCAGGTCGGCGACCCGTTCGCCGAGAAGGTGCTCATCGAGTGCTGCCTCGAGCTGTTCCGCAAGGACCTCGTCGAGGGCATCCAGGACCTCGGCGCGGCCGGCATCTCCTGCGCCACCTCCGAGCTCGCCTCCAACGGCGACGGCGGCATGTTCATCGAGCTCGACTCGGTGCTGCTGCGCGATCCCTCGCTGACGGCCGAGGAGATCCTGATGTCGGAGTCGCAGGAGCGGATGATGGCGGTCGTCCGCCCCGAGAAGCTCGACGCGTTCCTCGAGGTCGTCCGCAAGTGGGACGTCGAGACCAGCGTGCTCGGCGAGGTCACCGACTCCGGCCGCCTCATCATCAACTGGCACGGCGAGGAGATCGTCAACGTCGACCCGCGCACCGTCGCCGTCGACGGCCCGGTCTACGAGCGCCCGATCGCCTACCCCGCCTGGCTCGACGCCCTGCAGGCCGACTCCTCCTCGCGACTGCCGCGCTCGACCGAGGGCGACGCTCTCCGCGCCGAGACCCTCGCGCTGCTCGGCTCCGCGAACCTCGCCGACAAGAGCTGGATCACCTCGCAGTACGACCGCTACGTGCTCGGCAACACGGCGCTGAGCTACCCCGACGACGGCGGCATGGTCCGCGTCGACGAGGAGTCCGGACTCGGCTTCGCCGTCGCCACCGATGCCAACGGACGCTGGTGCCAGCTCGACCCCGCGCAGGGCGCGCGTCTCGCGCTCGCCGAGGCGTTCCGCAACGTCGCCGTCACCGGAGCGACCCCCGTCGCCGTCTCGGACTGCCTCAACTTCGGCAGCCCGGAGAACCCCGAGGTGATGTGGCAGTTCCGCGAGGCCGTCGGCGCGCTCGCCGACGCGTGCCTCGAGCTCGAGATCCCCGTCACCGGCGGCAACGTCTCGTTCTACAACCAGACCGGCGACGTGCCGATCTTCCCGACCCCCGTCGTCGGCGTGCTCGGCGTGATCGACGACGTCGCCCGCCGCATCCCCTCCGGCTGGCAGGACGAGGGCGACAACGTCTACCTCCTCGGCGTCACCCGCGACGAGCTCGACGGCTCGGCCTGGGCCGGCACGGTGCACGACCACCTCGGCGGGCGTCCCCCGCAGCTCGACCTCGCGGCCGAGAAGGCGCTGGCCGAGCTGATCGCGGCCGGCTCGACCGAGTCGCTGATCGCCTCCGCGCACGACCTCGCCGACGGCGGCCTCGTCGTCGCGCTGGCCGAGTCCGCGATGCGCTTCGGCGTCGGCGTGCGGATCTGGCTCGACGAGCTGATGGAGCGCGACGGCGTCGACGCGACCGCCGCCCTCTTCTCGGAGTCGACCGGCCGCGTGCTCGTGTCGGTGCCGCGCGAGGACGACGTGAAGTTCCGCGGACTCTGCGAGGGCCGGGGCTACCCCGTGCTCCGGATCGGCGTCACCGACGCCGAGTCGCCCGTCGTCGAGGTCCAGGGCCTCTTCACGGTGCCGCTCGAGGAGCTGCGCGCCGTGAACGGCGCCGTGCTGCCGTCCCGCTTCGCCTGACGCGGACGGCTCCGCTCCGGAGCCCGCCCCACCCTCCAAGAGTTGCGGTAGTCGCGCTCGACTACCGCAACTTCCGAGGAGTCACCCGCACCGCCCGCCGGCACCCCCGCCCGAGCCTCTGAAAGTTGCGGTAGTCGCGCTCGACGACCGCAACTCCCGAGGACTCGACGCGCGCGTTCGCCCGCGCCCCGCGGCGGGTGCCCGCGCATGCCTGCGCACGCCGTAGAGCCCGCCCCACTCTCCAGAAGTTGCGGTAGTCGCGCGCCGCTACCGCAACTTCCGAGGAGTCGCCCGCGCCACCGCCCGGCTCGCTCGGGCGAGTCTCCAGAAGTTGCGGTAGTCGCGCGCCACTACCGCAACTTTTGAGGAGTGGGGCGGGCGAGGCCCCGCGGGTGCGTCTCGGGGGCGCAGAAGTTGTCGTACTCGAGGGGCCCGTACGACAACTCTTGAGGAGTGGGTGCCGCGACCGGCGTTCGGGTTCCGGGATTACGGAATGTTTGCAATAGTGGAGGCATGACCTCCGAACGTGATCTCGCCGGCGAGCTCGACGAGCTGCGGGAGCGGCTCGAGCGGCTCGAGGGGGCCGCGCTCGTCGCGACGCCCGGCAGCACCGCGGCCGCCCCGGCGCAGGACGACCCGTTCTGGGCGCTCACCGCGCTCAAGGAGCGGCTGCCCTCGCCGGGCGGGGTCGTCTTCGCGGGCGCCGTCGCCACTCCGGCCGGACCGGTGGAGTGGCAGTACGGCCTCAGCACCGACGCGTTCTTCGAGCGCGACTGGGGGTCGAGCCCGGGCCCGGCGGCGCTGGCCGCGCTGGGCAGTCCGGTGCGGCTGCGCTTCCTGCAGGCCGTCGCGGGCGGAGTCGAGACGGTCGCGCAGCTCGCCGAGAGCGAGGGCGCGGGCACGACCGGCCAGATCTACCACCACGTCAACCAGCTGGTCGCGGCGGGCTGGCTCGAGGCGCGCGGGCGCGGGCGCTACGGCGTCCCGCCCGAGCGGCTGGTGCCCCTGCTGACGATCCTTCTCGCCGCAGGAGGTCCCCGATGAGAACCCGAACCCGCGTGATCGCCGCCGCCGCGGCCGTCGCCGTGCTCGCCGGAGGGGTGCTGCTGCGCCCGCCCGCACCCCGGCTCTCGGACGAGCGCACCGGCGACGCCGCCATCGCCCAGTGGCTGTCCGAGCAGGCCGACGGCACGCGCGACCGGCTCGTCGCCGCGGTCGTCACTCCCGACGGCGTCCGGTTCGCCGGACTCGGCGCCGACGAGCGCACGGAGGTCGAGATCGGCTCGGTGTCCAAGACGATGACGGCGCTGCTCCTCGCTCAGAGCGCCGACGCCGGGACGGTCGCCCTCACCGATCGCGCCCGCGACCACGCGGAGCTGGGCGGCTTCGACGGCACGCTGGAGGAGCTGGCGAGCCATCGCTCCGGGCTCCCGCGCCTGTCCTCGGCGCCGCTCGACCTGGCGGCGACGCTCGTCGCGCAGCTGCGCGGCGTCGATCCGTACTCGACCTTCTCGCCGGACGACGTCCTGCGCCAGGCGGCGAGCGCCGGCGGCGGCGGGACGGATGAGGTCGCCTACTCCAACCTCGGTGTCGCCGTCCTGGGGCAGACTCTCGCCCGGGCCGAGGGAGCCGACTACGCGGATCTGGTCCGGGAGCGGATCTTCGCGCCGCTCGGGATGACCGGCAGCTCGGTCCCCGTCTCGGCGGACGCGCTCGCGTCGGACGCGCCCACGGGCTACTCCGAGAGCGGCCGCTCGGTCGGCCCGTGGACGCTCGAGGGCTACGCGCCGGCGGGAGGCGTCCGCTCGACCGCCGCGGACATGGCGCGGTACGCGAGCGCCCTGCTCACCGACGACCCCGCGCTCGGCGTTCCCGCCGCGAGCGTCCTCGAGCCGCGCTTCGACGCCGGCGACGGCGACCGCATCGGCCTCGCCTGGTTCACCTCCGCGGCGGACGGCGGCGGCTCGACGACCTGGCACAACGGCGGCACCGCCGGCTACGCGACCATGCTGGCGATGGACCGGAAGCGCGGCGTCGCCGTCTTCGTCAACTCGAGCACCGCGACCTCGGTCGACGCGCTCGGCCTCGACCTGCTCGCCCACGTCCTGGAGGAGGAGGCATGATCCTCGCCACACTGATCGCCCTCGCCGTCGCGGTCTTCACCGTCGGCCGCTTCGCACTCGGGAGCATCCCCTCGCGCCGCACCGCCGCGCATCTCGACCGCGACCGCCTGCGCGTGCTCACCCGCGGCGTCGAGTCGGCGCTCGTGCTGCTGCTGGTGCGGGTGTTCGCCGACTGGACGCTGGTGACCCTCGTGCCGTGGTTCGCGCTCGTGGCGCTGGCGGCGGCCGGGGCAGCGGGCGCCGTCGTGCGCTGGCACGCCCTCCCCTGGCTCGAGGACCCGTCGAAGCGCCGGGCCCGGACCACCGGCTTCGCCGGCACGGTCGCGCTCTCGGCCGTGCTCGTCGGCGCGATCGGGCTCTGAGCGACGCGGGATCTCGGCGCTTCGCCCCGCCCATGCTGGTCGAGTAGCCCCGCAGGGGCGTATCGAGACCCACCATCGCCAGCAGGGCGGGACTGCAGACCCGACTCCCGGTGACGCGGGATCCCGATACGCCCGCTCCGCGGGCTACTCGATCAGCATGATGCGGCAGCCGCCTCGATCAGCAGGAGTCGGCAGCCGCCCCGATCAGCATGCGAGGACCGGCTCAGCCGGCCTGGGTCGGCAGCGGCTCGGGCTCGGCGTTGTCGAGGACGCGGCCGTTCTGGTCGCCGACGGTCAGGACCGTCGACGGGCTGAGATTGAGGGTGTCGCCGCCGAAGAGGCTGCTCAGAGTGACGCCGTCGCGGCGGACCGAGTTCAGGGCGTCGAGGTAGTCGGCGCTGACGCAGAAGCGGTCGGCGATGCGGGCGGGATTGTCGCCGGCAGCGACGACGTACGCGGCGGGCGTCCCGTCGGTCGCGGTGCGCGTCGTCCCGGCCGCGCCCTCGCGGGTCCCCCGGTCGCGCACGACCTCGAGGTCGACGTCGCCGATCGAGCCGCCGCCGACGAGGTCGGAGATCACGCACTCGCCGGTCGCGGCGACGGGCACCGGCGCGAGCGAGACGCTCGGCACGGGACGCGGACCGGCATCGGCGTCGGCGCTCGGCGCGCTCGTGGCGGTCGCGGAACTCGCTGCACCGGCCTCGGCGGTCGGCGCCGCGTCCGGGATGTCGGCCGCCGACGTGCAGCCGGCGAGCAGGAGGGTGCTCGCGAGCACGATCACGATGCGTTGAGTAGTCTTCGATGCCACTCCCAGACTCTAACCCGCACGGCGATTGACCTCCTCCCCCGCTGAATCCCATCGCCGACGCCTGTTGGACACCGGGCCCGCGACGGCGTCAACTGGAGGCATGCAGTACACGAATCTCGGCCGCACCGGTCTGTCCGTCTCCCGCGCCGTCCTGGGCACCATGAACTTCGGCCCGGAGACCAGCGAGCCCGACTCGTTCGCGATCATGGACCGCGCGCACGAGCTCGGCGTCAACTTCTTCGACACCGCGAACGTCTACGGCGGCGAGGGCGGACGCGGCGCGACGGAGGAGATCGTCGGCCGCTGGTTCGCGCAGGGCGGCGAGCGCCGCGAGCGCACCGTCCTCGCGACCAAGCTCTACGGCGACATGGAGCAGCACGCCGCTCCCGGCGCCGAGCGCGGCCGCGACTCCTGGCCCAACGGCGGGCGCCTCTCCGCCCTCAACATCCGCCGCGCGCTCGACGACAGCCTGCGCCGCCTGCAGACCGACCACATCGACCTGTATCAGTTCCACCACGTCGACCGCACGACGCCGTGGGACGAGATCTGGCAGGCGATGGAGGTCGCCGTGCAGCAGGGCAAGGTCCTCTACGTCGGCTCGAGCAACTTCGCCGGCTGGCACATCGCGCAGGCGCAGGAGGCGGCGCGCGACCGGCGCTTCACCGGCCTCTCCTCCGAGCAGTCGATCTACAACCTGCTCGTCCGCGACATCGAGCGCGAGGTCCTGCCCGCCGCGCAGCACTACGGGCTCGGCGTCATCCCGTGGTCGCCGCTGCAGGGCGGCCTGCTCGGCGGCGTGATCGAGAAGACGGAGTCGGGCAGCCGCCGCGCCTCCGCCCGCTCGCTCGAGGCGATCGAGAAGAACCGCCCGGCGCTGGAGCAGTACGAGGCCTTCGCCCGCGAGCGCGGGATCGCCCCGGGTGAGCTCGCCCTCTCCTGGCTGCTGCACCAGCCGGGCGTTACCGGTCCGATCACCGGGCCGCGCACGATGGAGCAGCTCGAGAGCGCCGTCGCCGCCGTCGACATCGCGCTCGAGCCCGCGGACCTGGCCCGCCTCGACGAGATCTTCCCCGGGCACCGCACGGCCCCGGAGGACTACGCCTGGTGAGCGGCTTGCTCCGCTGATCGGGCGGGGCGCTCCCCTTTCATGCTGATCGAGTAGCCCGCACCGCGGGCACATTTCATGCTGATCAAGCAGCCTGCGCACCGTGCGAATTTCATGCTGATCAAGCAGCCTGCGCACCGTGCGCATCTCATGCTGATCGAGTAGCCCGCGCAGCGGGCGTATCGAGATCCACCAGCGTCAGAAGTCGGGTCTGCAGACCCCCCTCCGGACAGCGGCGGGTCTCGATACGCCCCTCCGGGGCTACTCGACCAGCATGTCGATCTCCCGTCCCATGACACCCCCACTCGGAAAGAGACCCCCATGAAGCAGCGCAGCATCGGCGACATCAGCGTCGGCAGCATCGGACTCGGCGGCATGCCGATGTCGATCGAGGGCCGCCCCGACCGCGAGCGGTCGATCGCCACGATCCACGCCGCCCTCGACGCCGGCGTCACCCTCATCGACACGGCGGACGCCTACCACCAGGGCGGCGACGCCGACCTCGGCCACAACGAGCTGCTCATCGCGGAGGCGCTCCGCGGCTACGGCGGCGACACCTCCGAGGTGCTCGTCGCCACCAAGGGCGGCCACCTCCGCCCCGAGCCGGGAGTCTGGACGCAGGACGGCCGCCCCGAGTACCTCAAGGAGGCGGCCCGCGCCTCCGCGCAGCGCCTCGGCGTCGACGCGATCGGCCTCTACCAGTACCACCGCCCCGACCCCGAGGTGCCCTACGCCGACTCGATCGGCGCGCTCGCCGAGCTGCTCGACGAGGGAGTGATCCTCCGCGCCGGCATCTCGAACGCCGACCCGGACCAGATCCGCGAGGCGCACAGGATCCTCGGCGACCGCCTGGTCTCGGTGCAGAACCAGTTCTCGCCGAAGTTCCGCTCCAGCGAGCCGGAGCTCGAGCTCTGCGCCGAGCTGGGCCTCGCCTTCCTGCCGTGGAGCCCGCTGGGCGGCATCACCTCGGCCGCCGAGCTGGGCACCTCGTTCGCGGCGTTCGCCACCGTCGCCGAGGCGCACGACGTCTCGCCGCAGGTGGTCTGCCTGGCCTGGGAGCTGGCGAAGTCGCCGACCGTCATCCCCATCCCCGGCTCCTCGCGCCCCGAGAGCATCCGCGACTCGGCCACGGCGGCCGACCTGGAGCTGACCGCGGAGGAGCTCGCCTCGCTCGACTGAGCGATCGCCTCATGCTGGTCGAGCAGCGCGCAGCGCGGATCGAGACCCACGCTCCGGACGACGGTGGATCTCGATACGCCCGCTGCGCGGGCTCCTCGATCAACATGCTCTTCATGCTGGTCGAGTAGCGCGCAGCGGGTATCGAGACCCGCCCACCGAACGAGCGTGGATCTCGATACGCCCTCTCCGAGGGCTACTCGATCAGCATGCGAGGGGCAGGGCCGCGACGAAGGCGCGGGCCGCGGCCGTCGGCCGCTCGGGGAGGGCCACCATGGTGCGCCAGACGAGCAGCGGGTCCTCCAGCGGCACCGCGCGCAGGCCGGCCGGACGCTTCTCGGCGAAGTGGGCCGGCACGACGGCCACGCCCATGCCGTACTCGACGAGGTCGAGCAGGGTGTGCACGTCGTTCACCTCGAGCTCCACCTCGAACGCCAGGCCGTGCGCGGCGAACGCCTGGGCCGCGAGGTGGCTCGCGCCCCAGTGCTCCTGCAGGCCGACGATCGTCTGCCCCTCGAGGTCCGGGATCCGGCAGACCGGCCGGTCGGCCAGCGGATGCTCCGGATGCGCGAGCACCGCGAAGCCCTCGCTCGCGAGCGGCCGCGTGACCACTCCGGCCGGCACCGCGCCGATGTCGGCGACCAGCGCGAGATCCAGCCGCCCACTGCCCACCGCGTCCAGCAGCGTGCCTGAGCCGTCGTGGGTCAGCCGCAGCCCGACGCCCGGGTGCTGCTCGCGGAAGGTCGCGAGCTCGCGCGGCAGGTGCACGCCGCCCAGGCACTCCTCGGTGCCGACCGCGAGACTCCCCCGCAGCACGCCCTGCACCGCCAGCACCGCGTCGCGGGCCGCGAGCGCGCTGGCGACCGACTGCTCCGACTCCGCCAGCATCGCCCGGCCGGCCGGCGTCAGCTCGACCCGGCGGGTGCTCCGGGTGAACAGCGGGCTGCCCAGCTCGCTCTCGAGCGCGCGGATCGACGCCGACAGGCCCGACTGCGAGATCTGCAGCGCGCTCGCCGCGCGGGTGAAGTGCTGCTCCTTCGCGACGGCGAGGAAGTGTTCGAGCTGGCGCAGTTCCATGGGTCCATCCTCCTCGCGCGCGGGCACCACCGGGACCGGTTGCGCCGGCGGCTCAGCGCCCGACGACTCAGCGCCCGATGACTCAGCGCCCGGCGGCTCCGCGCCCGACGGCTCAGCATCCGGCGGACCGGCCCACCCGGCCTAGCGCTCGGCCGAGATCGCCAGCACCACGTCGGTGAGCGTGGCCCGGAGCCGCTCGAGCGCGGCCTCCTCCGAGTCGCCCTCGAGGATCGAGGTCTTCACCGCGTCGTCGTAGCTCGCGATCAGGAGGCGCACGGCCGTGGTCGGCGCCAGCGAGAAGTCGCGGTGCACCTGCTGCAGCGCCCCCCGCACGATGTCGACGAGGGTCGCGTCGAAGCCCGCCCGGAAGGCGCTGTACTGCGGCGCGATCGCCGCGTCGCGCAACGCGAGCAGCTCGAACTCGGACTGCACGACGCACCAGCGCCGGCTGTCGGTGAACGGCCCCTGCAGGAAGTCCAGGATGACGACCGCGAGCGTCTCGGGGGTGAGCGGCTCGTCCGATTCGGCGACCTTGGGGATCGTGCGCCCCATCTGCTCGACCAGGCCGTCCAGGCGGGCGCCGTTCTCCCGCTGCATCAGCGCGAAGAACAGTTCCTCCTTCGTGGAGAAGTTGGAGTAGAAGGCGCCGCGGCTGAACCCGGCGCGCTCGCAGATCTGCTCGACTGAGGCGGTGTGCACGCCGGTCTCGGCGAAGACGTCGTACGCGGCGTCGAGGAGCCGCTCGCGCGTCCGGCCGCGGCGGGAGGTCTCGACGGAGTCGGTCATCCTGAGTCCTTCCCGGGCGGGCGTCGGCGGTGTTGAGATACATCACTGTATCGGATACATTCGCGTATCGGATACGTTCGTGTATCGAGCACGATCGTGCGTCGAGCACGTCGCCTCCCGCGCGTTCGTGCTGACGGCACGACCGCGCTCTCCGAGCACAGAGTCGTGTCCCTTTCCGCTCCCCCGTCGTCAGGAGACACGCGTGTCGTCGATGCTCTACCGACTCGGCCGCTGGGTGTTCCGCGCCCACCGGCTGGTCGCCGTCCTCTGGCTCGCCGTCGTCGTCCTCGCGGGCGGTGGCGCGCTGCTGCTCAACCAGGGCACGGACAACACCTTCTCGATCCCCGGCACCCAGTCGCAGACCGCGCTGGACCAGCTCGAGCGCACCTTCCCCCAGGTCAGCGGCACTTCGGCGCGCTACGTCGTCGTCGCGCCCGACGGCGGCAGCGTCGAGGACTCGGACATCAGCGGCCCGGTCGGCGAGGCGGTCACCGCGCTCGAGGGGATCGACGGCGTCGCCGCGGTCACCGACCCCTACTCCGACACCGTCGAGGGCACGATCTCCGAGGCCGGGAATGCGCTGGTCATCACCACGCAGATGGACGGCTCCGCCACCACGACCTCCGAGGCGTCGCGGGACGCGCTCCAGGCCGAGGCCACGACCCTCCAGGAGGCGCTCCCCGCGGGCGCCGTGGTCTCGCTCGGCGGCGACCTCTTCTCCCAGAGCCTGCCAGGCGTCACCGTCACCGAGGGGATCGGCCTCCTCGTGGCGCTGGTCGTCCTGGTGCTCACCTTCGGCTCGTTCCTCGCCGCCGGCATGCCGCTGGTGACCGCGCTGCTCGGCGTCGCGCTCTCGATGTCCGCGATCTTCATCGCGACCCGCTTCGCCTCGATCTCCTCCACCACGCCGCTGCTGGCGCTGATGCTCGGCCTCGCGGTCGGCATCGACTACGCGCTCTTCATCATCAGCCGGCACCAGGACCAGCTGAAGCAGGGCATGGCGCCGGAGGAGTCGGCCGCCCGCGCGACCGCGACCGCCGGCTCCGCGGTCGTCTTCGCCGGCCTGACCGTCATCATCGCGCTCGCCGGCCTCTCGGTCGCGGGCATCCCGTTCCTCACCACGATGGGCATCGCGGCGGCGGGCGGAGTCGCGATCGCCGTGGTCATCGCACTCACACTCACCCCCGCGCTGCTCGGCTTCGCCGGCGAGCGCCTCCGGCCGAAGGAGCGGAAGGCCAAGAAGGCCGCCGCGAAGCAGGCCGCCGCGAGCTCCGGCGCCGAGAGGGCCGCTGTCACCACCGGCGCCCACACCGACCCCGACGCCGCCGAGGACGCCGCCGCCCCCTCCCCCGGCTCGCACGTGCACGCCGAGGTCCCGCGCGGCTTCTTCCGCGGCTGGGTGCGCGTCGTCACCCGCTTCCCGATCCTCACGATCATCGCCGTCGTCGGCGTGCTCGGCATGGCGTCGATACCGGCGCTGAGCCTGCGCCTCGCGCTGCCCGACGCCGGCTACCAAGCCGAGGGCACCCCCGCGCGCGACACCTACGACCTGCTCGCCGAGAACTTCGGCCCCGGCTACAACGGCCCGCTCATCGTCACCGGCACGATCATCGGCTCGACCGACCCGCTCGGCCTGATGGCCGACCTCAAGACCGAGATCGAGGGCCTGGACGGCGTCGCCTCCGTGCCGCTCGCCACCCCGAACGAGACCGCCGACACCGGGATCATCCAGGTGATCCCCGAGGGCGGCCCCGACTCCGAGGCCACCAAGGCGCTCGTCGCCGAGATCCGCGACAGGCACGACTACTTCGAGGAGACCTACGGGGTCGACCTCGCGGTCACCGGGCAGACCGCGGTCGGCATCGACATCTCCGACACCCTGGCGAACGCGCTGCTGCCGTTCGGCCTGCTGGTCGTCGGGCTCTCGCTGGTGCTGCTGACGATGGTCTTCCGCTCGCTCTGGGTGCCGCTCAAGGCGACGCTCGGCTACCTGCTCTCCGTCGGCGCGTCCTTCGGCGCCGTCGCGGCGGTCTTCGAGTGGGGCTGGTTCGCCGACGCCCTGCACGTGGACAAGACCGGCCCGATCATCAGCTTCATGCCGATCATCCTGATGGGCGTGCTCTTCGGGCTGGCGATGGACTACGAGGTGTTCCTCGTCTCGCGGATGCGCGAGGACTACGTGCACGGCCGTCCGGCCCGCGCGGCGGTCGAGTCGGGCTTCGTCGGCTCGGCGAAGGTGGTCACCGCGGCCGCGGTCATCATGTTCTCCGTCTTCGCGGCGTTCGTGCCGGAGGGCGACACCAACATCAAGCCGATCGCGCTCGGCCTGGCGGTGGGCGTGTTCGTCGACGCCTTCATCGTCCGGATGACGCTCGTGCCGGCGGTGCTGCACCTCCTCGGCGACCGCGCCTGGCACATGCCGCGCTGGCTCGACCGGGTGCTCCCCTCCTTCGACGTGGAGGGCGAGGGCCTGACCAAGGAGCTCGCGCTCGCCGACTGGCCCGAGCCCGGCGCCACCGACGCGGTGGCGGCCGAGGGGCTGTGCCTCGACGGTCCGGACGGCCCGGTCTACCGCGACGTCGACGTGCGGGTGCCCGCGGGCGGCGCGCTCGTCGTGCACGGCCCGCACCGCTCGGGCCGCACCGCGCTGCTGCTGACGATCGCGGGACGCCTCGCCCCCGACGCCGGCCGGCTCAAGGTCGACGGCCTCGTCGTGCCGATCCGCTCCTCCGCCGTCCGCGGGCGCGTCGGACTGGTCCGGCTCGCCGGCGCCACCGATCCGGTGGCCGAGGTGCGTGCGGCGCTCCAGACGGCCCCGCCGCTGCTCGTGCTCGACGACCTCGACACCGTCACCGACCCGCAGCTGCGCGACGGGATCCGCGCCGAGCTCGACCGGGCCCGCGCGAAGGCCGCGCAGAAGGAGCGCTCCTTCACGGTGATCGCCTCCTCCGTCGACGCGGACGCGCTCGACGACCTCCTCCCCACCGACCGCGGCGAGCTCGCGGTCTCCCCCGCGGCCGAGCGCCGCGCTATCGCGAAGGTCCGCTGACAGATGGCTCTCTTCTCCCTCGAACGCCCCCGCGGCGTCAAGAAGGTGTCCTGGGTGACCCTTCTCGGCATCGTCCTCGTCCCCCTCGTCATCGGCGGCCTGCTCGTCTGGGCGCTGTGGAACCCGACCGAGCGCCTCGACACCATCACGGCCGCGGTCGTGAACGAGGACACCCCCGTCGAGCTCAACGGGCAGACCGTGCCGCTCGGCCGCCAGCTCGCGGCCGGGCTGGTCACCGGCGGGGAGACGGACGCGGCGACGCCCGCGCCCTCCGCGTCCGGCACTCCCTCCCCCTCCTCGAGCCCCGCGGCGAACGTCTCGGGCTCCGACTCCACCGGCAACTTCACCTGGGTCCTCACCGACAAGGACGACGCGGCGAAGGGACTCGCCGACGGCAGCTACGCGACCGTCGTCACCATCCCGTCCTCGTTCTCGGCCGCCGCGACCTCCTACGCCGGAGACGCCGCCGCCGCGACGAAGGCCACGATCGACATCGCCACCAGCGAGAAGGCGAAGCTCGTCGACGACGCCATCTCGGCGACGGTCACCAGCACGGCGACCGCGCTGCTGAACACGCAGCTGACCACCGCCTACCTCGAGAACATCTACGTCGGCTTCAACACCCTGAACCAGCAGATCGGCCAGGCCGCCGACGGCGCGGGCACCCTCGCGGACGGCGCCGACCAGCTCGGCACCGGCGCCTCGACGCTCGCCGACGGCACCAGCACGCTCGCGGACGGCATCGACGACCTGGCGACCGGCGCGTCCGGGCTCTCCGACGGCGTCGCGCAGCTCGGCACCGGCGCGTCGTCCCTGGCGGACGGCGTCGCGCAGGTGGGCACCGGTGCCTCGGACCTCTCGGGCGGCGTCTCGCAGCTCGCGACCGGCGCGCAGCAGTCGGCCGACGGCGCGACGCAGCTCGCGACCGGCGCGGGCTCGCTCGCGGACGGCCTCGACGCGCTCAGCGCCAGCACGACCCAGCTGGGCGCGAGCACGCAGCAGATCGCGACCCTCAGCGCGGGCGCCGCGGCGTCGACGGCGGGCACGCTGCAGGGCCTCCAGCGGGTCCTCGCCACCTGCCAGACCGCCGAGTGCCTCACCGCGCTGGGCGTCATCGCCGATGCGCAGACCTCCGCCACCGGACCGGTGACCCTGACGACCACCGCCGCGGGCGCCACCGCGCAGCTCGACGCCGGGATCCGCGTCGGAGCGAACGGGCAGCCCTCGCTCGTCTCCGGAGTCGCGTCCGCGGCGACCGGGGCGCGCGGCGTCGCCGACGGCGCCGGATCCCTCGCGGGCGGACTCACTCAGCTCTCGACCGGCGCCGCGACGGCGGCCGGCGGAGCGTCTCAGCTCGCCACCGGCGCCGCCTCCGCCGCGGACGGCGCCCGGCAGCTGGCGACCGGCGCGACCTCGGCCGCGGACGGCGCCGCGCAGCTCTCGACCGGCGCCTCCTCGGCGGCCGACGGCGCGCGACAGCTCGCCGACGGCGCGGGCGGCGTCTCGGACGGCGCGCTCCAGCTCGCCGACGGCACCCGCTCGCTCGCCACCGGCCTCGACGCCGCGGTGGCGCAGCTGCCGACCTACACGGAGTCGGAGTCGCAGAATCTCGCCGACGTCGTCTCCGACCCGGTCGAGAACTCGAGCGGCACCAGCACGGACCTCTTCGGAGCGTCGAGCGTGCCGTTCTTCGCGACGATCGCGCTCTGGCTCGGCGCCCTGGCGACCTTCCTCGTGCTCGCCGCGTTCTCGCACCGCGCGCTCTCCTCGACCCGTTCCTCCGCGGCGCTGGCGCTGTCCTCCTACGTGCCGGCCCTCGTGATCGGACTCGTGCAGGGTCTCGCGGTCGCGATCGTGATGAGCGCGGTCGCGAGCCTGGACCTCGTGACCTGGTTCGGCTTCGCCGCGCTGGCGATGCTCGCGGGGGCGTCCTTCGCCGCCGTCAACCAGGGCCTGGTCGCGCTGCTCGGCGGGCTCGGCCGCTTCGTCTCGATGGTCGCGGCCGTGATCGGCCTCGGCGCCGGCATCATCTCGACCGTCCCGGGCGTCTTCGACGACGCCCTCGCCTTCCTGCCGCTCTCGGCCGCGCAGAACGCGCTGGCCGGCGTGGTCGAGGGCACCGGCGGCGTCGGCGCCGCCGTCGTCGGCCTGCTGATCTGGCTGCTCTTCGGCCTCCTGCTGACGGTCGCCGCCATCGCCCGCCGCCGAGTCACCTCGGTCCGAGCCCTGACCCGCCCGGTCGAGGCCTAACCCCTCCCCTCCGCGAGATGCCACTTGTGCACGCGACACGCCGTGTCGAGCGTGCACAAGTGGCATCTCGCGGGAGGGGTCAGGAGGTCCAGGCGGTCAGCTGCTCGGGGGTCGCCAGGACGCGGTGGGTGGGCGAGAGCGTGTGCACCGTCCCGGCGGCGTAGTCGATGCCGAGGGCGACGGGGTCGTAGGCCTCCGACGGCGGGCGGTTGCGCATGGCGCGCGGGTCCGCCGACAGCACGGCCCGCAGGAGCGACTTCGTGTAGGGGTGGACCGGGCTCGAGAAGATCTCGCCCGTCGTGCCCGTCTCGACGAGGTGCCCCTTGTGCATGACCCCGATGCGGTCCGAGATGTACTTCACCATCGCCAGATCGTGCGCGATGAAGAGGTAGGCGGTGCCGAGCTCCTTCTGCAGCGAGCGCATCAGGTTGACGACCTGCGCCTGGATCGAGACGTCGAGCGCCGAGACGCACTCGTCGGCGATCACGAGGTCGGGCTGCATCACCAGGGCCCGCGCGATCCCGATCCGCTGGCGCTGCCCGCCGGAGAACTGGTGCGGGTAGCGGTCGGCGTAGGCGCGATCCAGGCCCACCTTCTCGAGGATCGCGTAGACCTTCTCGTCGCGCTCGGCGACGGAGGCGAACCGGCGCTGCGTCATCAGGCCCTGCGCGACGATGTCGAACACCTTCTTGCGCGGATTGAGGCTCGACATCGGGTTCTGGAAGATCATCTGGATGCTGGAGCGGAGGTGGTCGCGCTCCGCCGCGCCGAGCCGCCCGCTGAGGCTGCGGCCCGACAGCACGACCTCCCCGGCGGTGGGATCGATCAGCCGGATGATCGAGCGGCCGATGGTCGACTTGCCGCTGCCCGACTCGCCGACCAGCCCGAAGGTCTCTCCCCGGCGGATCTCGAAGTCGACGCCGCCGATCGCCGTCACGCGGTGGCGCCGCCCGAGGGCGAAGACCTGCGTCAGCCCGCGGACCGAGAGCAGGGGGGTGTCGTTCTGCAGGGCGGTCACGACCGGCCTCCTTCGCTGAGGGCGAGCATCGCGTCGATCTTGGCGCGCAGCGGTGCCGGCATCTCGACCGGCGGCGCATCGGGATGGCAGAGCCACGAGGCGACGCGGTGGCCGCCGCCGACATCGAAGAGGGGCGGCTCCTGGACGAAGTCGATCTCGAGGGCGAACGGGTTGCGCTGCGCGAACGGATCGCCGGCCGGCCGGTTCACCAGGCTCGCCGGGCTGCCCGGGATCGCGAACAGCTCGGGGGAATCGGTGGTGAGGTCCGGCATCGCCGAGAGCAGCCCCCAGGTGTAGGGGTGGCGGGGGTCGTAGAAGACCTCCTCCGCGGTGCCCTGCTCGATGATGCGGCCCGCGTACATCACGTTGACGTGGTCGGCGACCGTCGCGACGACGCCGAGATCGTGCGTGATGAAGATCACCGACAGACCGCGGTCGGCCTGCAGGCGCTTCAGCAGCTCGAGGATCCGGAGCTGGATGGTGACGTCCAGGGCGGTCGTCGGCTCGTCGCAGATCAGGACGTCGGGATTGCAGGAGAGTGCGATGGCGATGTTCACGCGCTGGCACATCCCGCCGGACAGCTGGTGCGGGAACTGCTTGAAGCGGCGCTCCGGCTGGTCGATGCCGACCTCGGCGAGCAGCTCGATCGCCCGCGCCCTCGCCTCGCGCCGGCCGAGGCCGAAGTGCTCCTGGATGCCCTCCATCACCTGCTTGCCGACCGACATCGTCGGGTCGAGGCAGGTCAGCGCGTCCTGGAAGACCATCGCGATCCGCCGGCCGCAGATCTCGCGGCGGATCGCCCTCTCGCTCATCGCCGCGATGTCGCTGACCACCGCGGAGCCGTCCTCGGCGATGCGCGAGAACTCGATCGAGCCCCCGGTGATGCGCTGACTCGGACCCATCAGGCCGAGGATCGCGCGGGCGGTCACGGACTTGCCGCTGCCCGACTCCCCGACGATCGCGACGACCTCGCCGGCGTGGAGGTCGAAGCTCAGCCCGCGGATCGCCTCGACCGCTCCGTCGTCGTTCTCGAACGAGATCGCGAGGTCGCGGACCGACAGCAGGGGCCGGCGGACGCGCTCGCCGGCGGCGGTCGACCCGCTCGTGGTGACGCTCGTGCTCATCTCAGTGGCCTCTCGAGGTCGTCAGTCGGGGATCGGTCGCTTCCTTCAGCCCGTCGGCGACGAGCGTGAACGCCACCATCAGCAGACCGAGGACCACGACCGGGATGATCACCAGGAACGGGTAGGCGAGGAACGACTTGTAGCCGACGCTCACCAGCGAGCCGAGCGAGGCCATCGGCGCCTGCACGCCGAGGCCGACGAACGACAGGTAGGACTCGGTGAAGATCGCCGAGGGGATCGAGAACATGCTCATCGTGACGATCGGGCCGATGATGTTCGGCAGGATCTCGACGAAGACGATCCGCGCGTCCCGGGCGCCCAGGGTCCGGGAGGCGAGCACGTACTCCTCGGTCTTCTGCCGCAGCGCCTGCGCGCGGCTGACCCGGCTCATGGCGAGCCAGTTGCTGAGGAGCAGCCCGAACACGATCGCGCCGATGCCGGGACCGACCGCGACGACGAAGAGGGTGACGATCACCAGCTGCGGGATCCCGGACAGCACCTCGACCACGCGCTGCATCAGCGAGTCGGTGCGGCCGCCGAAGTAGCCGGACACCAGGCCGTAGGTCATGCCGATGACGACGTCGATCGCGAAGGCGATGACGGCGATCAGCAGCGAGACCCGGGTGCCGCTCCAGACCCGCGACCAGACGTCGCGGCCGAGCTCGTCGGTGCCGAACAGGAAGTAGGTGCCCGGCGGCAGGTCCGCCGCCGCGTAGGCGTCGACGCCGTCGCGGCTCCCGTCGAGGATCCCGAAGGACTCGAGCAGCGGCACGCGCGGCGGGAGGAAGCGCGAGGCGATCTCCGGTCCGCCGCCGGTCGCCGGGAAGAACGGGACGACCAGGCTCAGCACCACGATCACGGCCAGGATCACGAGCCCGGCCATCGCCGGCCAGTTGCGGCGGAAGCGGCGGGCGATGTCGGTCCCGCCGCCGCGCACGACGCGGGTCGACGTGGTGGGCGGGCCGGCGGGCCGGTTGCCCGGCGTGACGAGTCGCAGGCCCTCGGGCGCGACACCGGCGTCGAGGCCCGCGGTCGGGGAGATCGGGGTGCGGTGCACTGCCGGGTCGCTCATCGTGCCTGTCCTGCCAGTCGGATGCGGGGGTCGATCAGTCCGTAGAGCACGTCGACCACGAGCATCACGACGATGTAGATGATGCTGTAGACGAGGCTGATCGCGATGACGATGTTGTAGTCGACGTTCTGGATCGCGGTCAGCAGCAGCTGCCCGAGGCCGGGGGCGCCGAAGATCTGCTCGATCACGACGGAGCCGGTGATCAGGCCGATCAGCAGCGGCGAGAGCACGGTGATGATCGAGACCATCGTGTTGCGCAGGGCGTGCCGGCCGATGACCTTCGCCGGGCTGATGCCCTTGGCCTTCGCCAGCAGGATGTAGTCGCTCTCGAGGCAGTCGAGCATCTCGGAGCGGGCGTACCGCGCGGTCACGGCCATCACGTAGGCGGCGAGCGAGATCGTCGGCAGCACGCTCGAGGTGAAGGGGTCGTCCTCCGAGTAGCGGATCGGGAGGAGCTTCCACTCGAAGCCCACGAAGTAGACCAGCAGCAGCGCGATCACGAACGACGGGACGCTGAAGGCGATCACCGAGACGAAGGTGGAGAGGTTGTCGAACCAGCCGCGCTTGCGGATGGCCGAGACGATGCCGATCAGCAGCCCGAGCACGACGCCCAGGGCGAGCGCCTGCAGTCCGATGCGGATCGTCACCGGCAGCCGCGAGCCCAGCATCTCGGACACGGGGAAGTCGGGGATGAGGTTGTAGGAGATGCCGAAGTCGCCGCGCGCGAGGTTGACCAGGTAGGTGCCCAGCCGCAGCAGGACCGGCTCGTCGAGTCCGTACTTCTGCGTGAGCAGCTCCTTCTGCACCGCGTCCAGCTTCTCGCTGTTGAACGGCGAGCCGGGGAGCAGCTGCAGCAGCGCGAACATCACGATCGCGATGGCGACGATCGTGAAGACCGAGGTGACGAGCCTCGTCGCGATGTACTTCGTCACGGGGTGCGCCCGAGGGCTTCGTCGCGGACGCGCTCGCCGTCCTCGGGGATCCCGGCCCAGGACCGCGCGTGGAACTGGGTGAGCCCGACCCGCACGAGCGCGCGGCGGGCGAGGGAGTCGATGATCTCCTCGACCGACGCGGGACGGGTGTAGAAGGCAGGCACCGGCGGCGCGATGATGCCGCCCGAGCGTGCCACGGCGTCCATCGCGGCCAGGTGGCCGCGGTGCAGCGGCGACTCGCGCACCATCAGCAGCGTGGGCACGCCCTCCTTGAGGCAGACGTCGGCGGCCCGGGTGATCAGGTTGTCGGCGAGGCCGTACGCGATGCCGCTCAGGGTCTTGATGGTGCACGGCGCGATGATCATGGCGGTCGCCGGGGTCGAGCCCGACGCGATCGACGCCCCGATGTGGGCGGGCCGGTGCGCGACGTCGGCGAGCGCCTCCACCTGCTTCTGCGTCATCCCGCACTCCTGGTCGAGGGTCATCGCGCCCGCCTTCGACACGATGACGTCGCTGTGCAGGCCCGGGTCCATGCGCAGCAGCTCGAGGATGCGGACGCCGATGCCGACGCCGGAGGCCCCGGTGATGGCGACGATCACGCGACCGGGCGGTTCCTGACGGGTGCGGTTCATGCGAGGCCTTCCTTGTCGAGGGTGACGACGGACTGGGCGAGCGCGTGCACGCCGAGGGCGATGTCCGTCGTCTCGGTGAACTCCTCCGGGCAGTGGCTGCGCCCGTCGCGGGAGGGGATGAAGATCATGCCGATCGGGCCGAGCCGGGCCATCTGCACCCCGTCGTGCCCCGCTCCGCTGTAGAGCTGGGCGGCGGGGTGCCCGAGGCGGTCGATGGACCGGCCGATGCTCCCGGCGAGGCGCGGGTCGATCGCGGTCGGCCGCTCCCAGGGCAGCCAGGTGACCTCGTGGCGCAGTCCGCGCTTGCCCGCCTCGATCGCGGTGATCTCGGCGATCTCCTCGCGGGCGAGGGTGAACCAGTCGAGGTCCGGGCTGCGGAACTCGGCGGTGACCAGGGCGCTCTCGGTGATGACGCTGGTCGCCTCCGGGGTGAAGGTGACGCTGCCGACCGTGCCGACCGCCTGGGCGGCGGTGGAGGCGATGCGCTCGACCGCGAGCACGACCCCGGCGGCGGCGCAGCCGGCGTCGTGGCGGAGGGACATCGGCATGGTGCCGGCGTGGTCGCGGCGGCCGGTGAACAGCGTGCGGAACCGCGAGATGCCGGCGATCGAGGTGACGACACCGAGCGGCAGCCCCTCGCGCTCGAGGATCGGCCCCTGCTCGATGTGCAGCTCCAGGAAGCCGAGCACCTCGTCGCTGCTCCAGCGGGTGCCGGTGAGCGGATCCGCCCACCCGGCCGCCTCGAGCGCGGCTCCCAGGGTGCGGCCGGTCTCGTCGGTGGCCGAGAGGTGCTCCGCGGTCAGCGAGCCGGCTAGCGCGCGGCTGCCGAGACAGGAGAGCTCGAAGCGGTTCGCCTCCTCGTTGTAGAAGTCGACGACGCGCAGATCGTGGTGCAGCCGGATGCCGGACTCCTGCAGGAGCCGCGCGACCTCGATCGCCCCCATCACTCCGACGATCCCGTCGTAGCGCCCGCCGCCGTCGACCGTGTCGGTGTGGGAGCCGATCACGATGGCGCGGCGGGCGGCGCCCGTGCCGGCGAGGGTGCCGATGACGTTGCCGATGCCGTCGATCCGGACCTCGAGGCCGGCCGCGCGCATGCGCTCGGCGACCCAGTGGCGCGAATCGGTGTCGACCTCGGTCATCGCCACCCGGCTCCAGCCGGGTCGGGAGGTGTCGACGAGTCCGGAGATCTCGTCGAGGTCGCGCGTCAGCCGCGCGACGTCGGGGAAGGCCACCTCGGCGGTCATCGGGCGCCCTCCCCCTCGGTCAGCGAGCCGTGCACGACGATCGCGGGACGCAGCGCGCCGCCGAGCCCGTCGGCGACGAGCGCGTCGCGGATGCGCCGGAGGATCGCGGGCGGCGGGACGGCGAGGTCGGCGCCGATCGCGCGGTCGCCCTCCTTCCGGGTCGCGTCCATGCCGACCTTGGTGACCGTCCCGCCGATCTGCATCGGCACGTTGCGGTCGGTGGCGACCCCGTCGACGAGGACGAGGTCGCGGTCCCAGCGCAGACGGCTGGTCCGCGCCCAGTGCACGTGCTCCTGGTCCCAGGCGTCGACGTCCGCGTCGACCACCGTCACCTGCTTGACCATGCTGACGGCGGCGAAGGCCCCGAACATCACACGCTTGGCCGCGCCGGGCCGCCCGTTCGCGATCGAGACGACGACGTCGACCCGCCCGCCGCCGGAGTGCGTGACGGCGACGTCGACGATGTCGCAGCCGACGTTCCGCAGCGCGTGCTTGATCCCCGCGGCGATCGGCAGCGCCGCGATGTAGCTGTGCTCGGAGGAGAGCCCCGGCAGGATGACCTGCACCTCGGGCGCCGAGCGCCGGGTGACCGCGGTGACCTCGAGGGTGATGCCGTCGCCGTAGTCCTCGTACATGCCGTGGTACTCGTTGACGAGCCCCTCGTGCACCGGACGGTCGGCGTGCAGCAGCCCCTCGACGACGATCTCCGCGTCGGCCGGCACGAGCACGTCGCTCGTGGTGGCGCGGGCCACGCGGACGGGCTCGCCGAGCAGGTGCGCGGCGTGCTCGAGCTCGTCGTCGCCGAGCGCGAGGTAGCAGCAGGCCGCCATCTGGATCGCGGGGTGCGCGCCGAGCACGACGGCGACCGGGAGCCCGCCCGCCGCGGCGGCCGAGCGCGACATCGCCGTGAGGTGGTGGTTCGGTGCGATGCCGACGAAGCCGGTCGTCTCGCCCAGCGGCTTGATCCGCGCGTAGGAGGCGTTGCGGTGCCCGGTCACGGGATCGAAGGCGACGATCATGCCGGCCGTCACGTAGCCGCCGGAGTCCTTCTCGAACCAGGTGGGGGCGACGACCTCGTCCCAGACCGCCGACGCGGGGAGGCGGACCTCCTGCACCGGGGCGTCGTCGACGAGGAGCACCGGCTGCCGGTCGGCCACGGCTGCCGTCAGCGTGTCGAGCAGCTGGTCGACGTCGCAGCCCACCGCGCGGGCGAGGCGGCTGCGGCTCGACAGGGCGTTGCCGACGACGGGGTGCGCCGATCCGGTGACCGCGCTCAGGCGCACGGCCGGACCGCGGTCGAGCAGCGCCAGCACGCTGGCGAGCTCGAAGCGCGCGTCGACCGCGCGGTCGATCACCACGAGCTCGTCCGCAGGCAGGGCGTCGACGTAGGCCCGCAGCGACTGCTCGCCCATCAGGCGGCCCTCGCGACGAAGCGGCCGTCGCCCGGGCGGGCGAGGAGGCCCTCGGCCCTCGAGAAGACCGGCGTCCCCCGCACGACCGTCAGGACGAGCTCGCCGGGGAAGGTCATGCCCGCGTAGGGGCTCCAGGTGGCGGTGGAGAGCATCGGGGTCTCGTCGACGACGGTCGAGCCGGCGGGGTCGACGATCGCGAAGTCGGCGTCGAGGCCGACGGCGATCGCGCCCTTCCGGTGGTCGATCCCGAACGCGCGCGCCGGGTTCCCGGCGAGCACCTCGGCGGCCCGGAGCAGCGAGAGGCGGCCGCCGAAGTAGCCGGCCCCGAGCACGATCGGCAGCAGGGTCTGCACCCCGGGGGCCCCGGAGGCGTTGTCGAAGATCACCTCGGAGCTCTTCTTCGAGAGCGGCCAGGGGGCGTGATCGGACGTCACCATGTCGATGCGGCCGTCGGCCAGCGCCGCCCACATCCCGCGGGCGTGCTCGGCGGTGCGCAGCGGCGGGTTGATCTTGCCCCGCGCGCCCAGGCGCTCCATGTCGTCCTCGGTGAGGACGAGGTAGTGCGGGCAGGTCTCGAGGGTGGCGTCGAGGCCGCGGCCGGCGCTCGCCTCGACCAGGTCGACGGTGGCGGGCAGGCTCGCGTGGAAGATGTGGAAGCGCGCGCCCGCGGCGGACGCCAGCTCCAGCCCGAGCGCCACGGACGACGTCTCGGAGACGGGCGGGCGGCTGCGCACGTGGTCGATCGGCGCGGTGCGGCCGGCGGCCTTCGCCGCGGCGACGAGCGCGCCGATGATCTCGCCGTCCTCGGCGTGCACGCCCACGCGGACGCCGCGCTCGGCCATGATCGCGAAGGCCTCGAGCAGCTCGTCCGAGGGGAGGCGCGGGAAGCGGATCGGGTCGGTCTCGAACAGCGACACCTTGAAGCCGCAGACGCCCTCGTCGATCATCCCGGCGACGTCGCGCGCCCCGTCGCCGGGGCGGACCGTGCCGTGCAGCGCGACGTCGACGACCGCCTCGCGCTCGAGGCGCTCGCGCTTGGCGACGACCGCGGCCGCCGTGTTGACGGGGCTGCCGGCGTCGTAGGGCATGTCGAGGATCGTGGTGACACCCCCCGCCGCGGCCGCCGACGTCGCTCCGACGAAGGTCTCGGCCGGCTCGGAGAACGCGTGGACGTGCGCATCGACGGCCCCGGGCAGCACGAGGAGGCCCTCGCCGCCGAGGACCCGCTCGGCACCCGCGACGGCCTCGGCCGCCGCGCGCCCCTCGAGCACCGCGGTGATGCGGCCGCCCTCGACGAGGACGGCGCCGTCGTCGATCACGGCGCCGGGCGTGACGATGCGCCCGCGGACCACCGATCCTCCTCGGGTCACCGCACGACTCCGATGCGCGACTCGACGGCCGAGAGCACCGTGCCGAGCACGACCATCGCCTGCGCGTTCATCATCTGCTCCGACTGGTAGATGTCCTCGCGGGTCATCGGCACGATCGAGCGGACCGCCTCGTAGGCGGCGGCGCTGCCCTCGCCGAGAGCGCGTCCGTCGAGGTGCGGGGCGGCCAGATCGATGCCCTGCGTGGCGAGGATGAACTCGACGCCCAGGATGACCTGCGTGTTCTTGATGATGCTCCGCGCCTTGCGCGAAGAGAAGGTGCACATCGAGACGTGGTCCTCCTGGTTCGCCTTCGTCGGGATCGAGTCGACGACCGAGGGGAAGCAGAGCACCTTGTTCTCGGAGGCGATCGCCGCGGCGGCGCAGTGCACGATCGAGAAGCCGGTGTTCAGGCCGAGCTGACCGCCGACGAGGTTCAGCGGCAGGCCGTAGCTGAGGTTCGGGTCGGTGAGCCGGAACGAGCGGCGCTCGGAGATCGCGCCGATCTCGGCGACCGCGATCGAGATCAGGTCGGCGGCCACGCCGATCGGCTCGCCGTGGAAGTTGCCGCCCGAGAGGACGTCGTAGCCGCCCTGGCCGTCCGGCAGCACGAGCGGGTTGTCGGTCGCGGCGTTGGCCTCGCGCACGAGCAGCGTCTCGGCGAACAGGAGGGACTCGCGCGTCGTGCCGTGCACCTGCGGCGCGCAGCGCAGCGAGTAGGCGTCCTGCACCCGCGGCTTGTAGGGGCCCGCGCGGTGCTCGTCGGGGAGCTGGATGCGGCGGGCGTCCTCGACGGTGCGCTCGCTGCCGGCGGTCAGCGCGCGCACGTTGGCGGCGACGTCGACCTGGCCGGGAGCGTTGCGGGCGAGGTGGATGCGCTCGTCGAACGCGTCGAGCTCGCCGCGCACCGCCTCGAGCGAGAGCGCGAGGGCCACGTCCGCCTGGCGGGTGAGGCTCCAGGCGTCGTGCAGGGCGAGGCAGGCGGTCGCGAGCGAGATCGTCGAGCCGTTGATGAGGGCGAGGACGTCCTTGGGCTTGAGGTCGAACTCGATCTCCAGCCCGGCGGCGGCGAGCGCCTCGACGGCCGGCATGCGCACGCCGCGGTGGTACGCCTCGGCCTTCTCGTGGCCGACCATCACGCTCACCATGTGCGCGAGCGGGGCGAGGTCGCCGGAGGCGCCGACCGAGCCCTGCCCGGGGATGACGGGGAGGACGTCCGCGTTGAGCATCGCGATGAGGCGGTCGATGCACTCGATGCGGACGCCGGACATGCCCTTCGCGATCGCGTTCGTGCGCAGCAGCAGGAGAGCGCGGGTCTCGTCGAGCGGGAGGGGCTCGCCGACGCCGGCCGAGTGCGAGTTGATGACCAGCCGCTGGAAGCGCGCCTGGTCGGCGGCGGGGACGCGGACGTCCATCAGCCGACCGAGCCCGGTGTTGATGCCGTAGATGGCGGGCGCGTCGGGGGCGAGGAAGTGCTCGTCGACGTAGGCGCGGGCCTCGTTCGTGACGCGGCGGGCCTCGTCGCTCAGCACGACGTGGGGGAACGATCCGTCCGGGAGGCCTCGGGCGACGAGCGCGACGTCCTCGATCGTGAGGGTGAAGCCGTCGATCTCGACGACGGCGGTGTCGGCAGCGGCAGTGTCGACGACGGCCTGGGCCAGTTCAGTCATGGGGAGAGTCTCTTTCGTTGATCCGGCTTCGACGCCTCGGCTGTTCGGTCTTTCTGCCTCAAGTCTGCAGAGACAGGCTCGATCCTTCAAGTCGACCGAACAGAGTCGTGCAACCGTCGGGTGTGGCGCAGAGGATTCGGCTGTCGCCCGCGAAGGACGGCCGCCGCCGCACAGGATTCGGCGGTCGCGGACCGCCGGCGGACGACAGGAAGGGCCGCCCCCGCGCTCAGCGCGGAGACGGCCCTTCCGGCGGTGGACGGCGTCAGCTCGGAGGAGCGGCGTGCACCGTGCGCGGGTCGTTGAACGACTGCGCGCGGCCCGAGAACTCGGACTCGAGATCCAGGAGCTCCTGGGCGGCGAAGAACGCCATCCCGCTGTGCCCCGGGTACTCGTCCGGCATCAGCTCGTTCGAGTAGGTGTTGCCCATCTCCTCGAGGTTCGCCCGGCCGGCCTCGATCATGCCGGCCATCGCCGCCTTCATGGTGAAGTGCATCGTCACGAGCTGGAATCCGAGCTCCGCCAGCTGCGCGAACGACATCTGCTGGAGTCCGCGCTTGGCGTTGATGTCGGCGAACATCTTGAGCCCCGGCACGCGCCGGGCGACCTCGGCGGCGTCCTCCAGCGTCGTCACGTTGACCACGACCGTCGCATGCGCCCCCAGGGCCACGCAGTCGATCATCCGCTGGATGCCCTCCTCCAGGTTCGCACTGCCGTAGTTGCTGCGGGCGATCACCATGCAGTCGGTGCCCTCGACGGCCTTCACCGCCGCGCGGATCTTCGCGTAGTACTCCTCCCGCGGGATCAGGTTGTCGGTCGAGACGTCCCGGGCGTAGCCGGGCTCGAACTCGTCCTCCATCAGCACGGCCATCGCGCCGGCCTTGGCGACCCGGCGGCAGGTCTCGTAGACCTGGAGCGGGCTGGCGCCGAAGCCGTCCTCGATGTCGACCGCCAGCGGCAGCGGCGACATGTCGACGATCCGCTCGACGGCCCAGAGCAGCTCCTCGAGGGAGAGCAGGCCGAGGTCGGGGATGCCCTTCATCGACATCGACACCTCCGACCCGCTGAGCAGCATGGCCTCGAAGCCGGCCAGCTCGACCGCGCGCGCCGACGAGCAGTCGAAGACGCAGGGGGCCAGCACGCTCCCCGACTGCATGAGCTCGAGCAGGGTCCTCTTCGCGGTCATCGTGCGCTGTCCTCTCGACGGGTGGTCATCAGTCGTCCTTCGTGACGATGCGGTAGTTCCAGGTCAGGCTGACGTTCCTGACCTCCATGCCGTGCACGTCGGGGTTGATCAGCATCGCGATGCCGTTCTGCACGGTCGGGAGCACGGCCACGTCCCCGAGGAGGACGTCCTCCGCCTGGTGCAGGCTGTCCCAGCGCGCCTGCGGCTGGCTGAGCATGTCGGCCGTGCGGGCTGCGGCGATGATCGAGTCGTACTCGGGGTTCGCGTAGCCGCCGAAGTCGCGGATCGACGTCGAGGAGAGCAGCTCGAGGAACGCCATCGGGTCCTTGTAGTCGGGGCCCCAGCGGAACAGGTAGAGGTCGAAGTCGCCGGCGGTGGCCTGCTCGTTGGCCGTGGCCTTGGGCTGGCTCGTCAGCTCGATCGAGAGGCCGGGGAGGTTCGCCTCCCACTGCGAGGCGATGAACTCGGCCTGCGCGATCGAGGCCTCGTCGTCCCAGTAGGACAGGCGCAGCGTCACGGAGTCGGTGCCGAGGGCGGCGAGTCCCGAGGTCCACGCGGCCTGCGCGGCGTCGACGTCGTAGGGGAGGTAGGTGTCGCCGGTGTCGCGGAACTGCTCGCCGTCGGGTCCGATCGCCAGGTTCTTGCCGACGAAGTAGTCGGCCGGCTCCGCGCCGTTCTTGAGCACGCTGTTCGCGAGCGCGTCCTTGTCGAACGAGGTGGCCAGAGCGGTGCGGACGTCCTTGTTCGCGAGGGCCGGATTGTCGAGGTTCGGGTACATGTACCACATGTGCACCTCGAGCGCGGTGGTCAGCTCGGCGGAGTCCGCGTAGCGGTCGATGAGGCTCCCGGAGATCTCGGTGAAGTCGAGGTCACCGCTCTCCTGCAGCAGGGCAGCGGTCTGCGAGTCCTTCACGACCTGCCACTTGATCTCGTCCAGGTCGATGCCGTCCGCGTTCCAGTAGTCGGCGTTCTTCGCGACCGAGAAGTTGTTGGCGAAGTCCCACGAGTCCCAGGTGAACGGGCCGTTGTAGATGGTGGTCTCCGGCGTCTGGCCGTACTTGTCGCCGACCTCGGCGAGGTACGCCTCGTTGACCGGCAGGAAGGCGGGGCGCACGAGCAGCGCCTGGAAGTAGGGCACGTCGGCGGCGAGCTCGACCTGCAGGGTCTTGTCGTCGAGCGCCGTGACGCCGAGCTGGTCGTAGTCCATGCCCTGGTTGACGATCTCGTTGGCGTTCTTGATGCCCGCGGCCACCGCCTCGTTGCTGTTCGGTGCGGCGGTGGCGGGGTTCACCAGGCGCTTCCAGGAGAACTCGAAGTCCTGCGCGGTGACCGGCGTCCCGTCGCTCCAGGTCGCGTCGCGGATGGTGAACGTGTAGGTGAGCCCGTCCTCCGACTTCTCGAAGCTCTCGGCCATCAGCGGGTCGATCTCGCCGTCCGCGTCGAGCGTGTAGAGCCCGTCGAACACGGCCGTGAGGACCTCGTTCGACATGCCGTCGTTCACCTTGTGCGGATCGACGGCCTGGAGGGGGAGGAGCTTGCCGACGGTCAGCACGTGCGACGAGGCGCCGCCGGAGGCGCTGGTCGCCGGATCGGTGCTGCAGGCGGAGAGCAGACCGACGGCCGCGGTCAGGGCGACCGCGGCGGTCAGGAGCTTCGAGAGCTTTTTCATGGGAGGAGGTGCCCTTTCGGGAGATGCATCGGAGGACTCGGCTGAGTCGGGTGGGGGTGCGGAGGACGCGGTGCCGGTGGGGGAGGTGCTGCAGCGCATTCGGTCGATACCCCGAAAGTCTGCACTCTCATGCACTTGGAGGCAAACACTCTGTATCCTGTGCTGCTAAAGCTCCACACTCTGCACGGAACCGCACCGCGACCGGGAAAGGCGCCCCACTTGCCGAACATTATTAGGTCCGTCCGACTCGACGACATCGACCGCGCGATCATCGATGTGCTGGTCACGGACGGCCGCATCCCGAACAAGGACCTCGCCGACAAGGTCGGCCTCGCGCCGTCCTCCTCGCTGGCCCGGGTGCGCGCACTGATCGAGAGCGGCGTCATCTCGGGCTTCCACGCCGAGGTGGACGCCCGGCTCCTCGGCAAGGGGATCCGCGCCATCCTCCGCGTGCAGCTCAAGGAGCACTCGCGGGCGGAGAACGCCCGGTTCGCCGCGGCCATGGCCCAGCTCCCGCAGGTCGTGAACCTCTGGCTCGTCGCCGGCGAGGACGACTACCTGATCGAGGTCGTCGCGAGCAGCCCCGACGACCTCAGCGACTTCGTCCTCGACTGCGTCACCTCGGATCCGGTCGTCGCCGACACCTACACGACACTCGTCTTCTCTCGCTGGCGCGGCAGGGGCCCCCTGCCGGACGGGCCGTCGGAGTGACGGACGCTCCGCTCTCCCCGGCGCAGATCCGGCGGCTCCTCGAGGGCCGCGTGCTGATCGACACTCACAACGACCTGCTCTGCGGCCTCCGCCGATGGGAGGGCTACGCCGTCGACGGCTTCGACGGCGCCCGCCCCTCCTTCCACACCGACCTCCCGCGGCTGCGCGCCGGCGCGGTCTCGGCCCAGGTCTGGTCGGTGTTCGCCTCGTCGCAGCAGCCGGAGGCGGAGGCCGTGGTCGGCACCCTGGAGCAGATCGACGCCGCCCACCGGTTCGCGGCGGCCCACCCCCGCGACCTGGCGATCGTCCGCACGGCCGACGAGGCCGAGCGCGCGATCGCCCAGGGCCGGATCGCCTCCTTCCTGGGCGTCGAGGGCGGGCAGTCGATCGCGGGGTCGCTGGGCGTGCTCCGGATGCTGGCCCGGCTCGGCGTGCGCCTGTTCTCGCTCACGCACACCACCTCGCTCGACTGGGCGGACTCCGCCACCGACACCGCCCGCGCCGGCGGGCTCACCGCGGACGGCGTCGCGATCGTCGGCGAGCTCGAGCGCCTGGGCGTCGTCGTCGACCTGTCGCACACCTCCGAGCGCACCCAGCGGGCGGTGCTGGACGTCGCCCGCGCGCCCCTGTTCTTCTCGCACTCGGGGGTCGCCGCCGTCGCCGAGCACCCGCGGAACGTCGGCGAGGACGTCCTCCACCGGCTCGCGGGTCAGGGCGGTGTCCTCCAGGTCGCCTTCGTCGCGCAGTTCCTCTCGCGCGAGTTCGCCGACTGGTCGGCGGAGGCGGACGGCGAGCGCGGCCGGCTCGGGATCGACACCTCCCTGCCGTGGCCGCGCGCTCCGCGACCGGCGGAGACGGCCGACGCGGCGCGCGCCGCGAACAGGAGCGCGATGCCCGCCCAGGACCCGTCGGCCCTGGAGGCGTTCTCGCGCTGGGCGCTGGCGCATCCGGCACCGCGGGTCACCGTGGGGCACGTCGCGGACCACGTCGAGGCCGCCCGCGACACGATGGGCGTCGCGCACGTCGGCCTCGGCAGCGACTTCGACGGCGTCGCCGACCTGCCGGACGGGCTCGGCGACGTCGCGGGCTATCCGCTCCTGCTCGCCGAGCTCTCAGCGCGCGGCTGGTCGCCGGACGACCTCCTCGACCTCGCCGGCCGCAACACGATGCGCGTCCTCCGCGCCACCGAGGCGATGGCGGACTGACCCCGCCGTCGCCGTCGCCGTGGATCAGGGACGCTCGGCGACGAAGCGGTGCACCACCGAGAGGTCCTGGTCGCCGAGGCCGGCCTCGGTGAGCTCGCGGAAGACGTCGGCCACCGTCGCCAGCACGGGCGCCGCGGTGCCGGTCGCCTCCGCCTCGTCGGCGGCCGCGCGGAGATCCTTCACCATGTAGGAGGCGACCCCGGTCGGCCGGTAGTCGCGGGCGACCAGCGCGGCCCGCTTGGTCTCGAGGACGCGGCTGCCCGCGTAGCCGCCCTGCAGCAGCTCCAGCAGCGCGCCGAGGTCGAGACCCGAGCGCTCCGCGATCACCGCGGCCTCGGCGATCGCCGTCATCGTCGCCGCGACGATCAGCTGGTTGCAGGCCTTGGCCACCTCCCCGGCTCCGAGCGGGCCGAGGTGCAGCGCCGTCCCGCAGGCGGCGAGCACGGGGAGCGCGCAGGCGACGTCGTCCTCCTCGCCGCCGACCATGATCGAGAGCGTCCCCGCCTCCGCGCCCTCGGTCCCGCCGCTGACGGGCGCGTCGATCAGCCGCAGCCGCGGGTGCCGCCGGGCGAGGGCGCGCAGCCCCTCCGGCGAGACGCTGGAGCACACGACGAGCAGGGGGCCGGTGCCGTCGACCGGCACGCTCTCGTCCCCGGACAGCAGCTCCTCGATCTGCGGGAGGTCGGGCACCATCAGCAGGAGCACGTCGGACGCCAGGGCGAGCGCGCGGGGCGAGTCGCGCCACACCGCCCCCGGGGCCGCCGCCCTGGCGCGATCGGCCGAGGCGGGGCGCGCCGTGATGCCCAGCGCGAAGCCCGCGGCGAGCACGCGACGCGCCATCGGAGCACCCATGCTGCCGAGGCCGACGAGGCCGACTCGCAGGGGCGTCGGAGAGGAGGCTGAGGCCGTCGAGGTCATGCGGCCAGCGTACCGAACGCGGTTCAGTGGAGTGGAAGGCGGCTACAGTGGCCACGGGCCGAACCGAGCGGAGCCACTCGCAGCACCGCACTCGGTCCGCGGAAGGACACCCCGTGATCGATCGCCTCGACCCCGCGCCCGGACGCCTGCGCGTGGTGGCCGCCACGCCGATCAGCGAGGAGCTGATCGCACGGGTGGTGGAGCTGGAGCCGCGGATCGACTTCGTCGCGGACCAGAGTCTGCTGCCGCCGATGCGGCACCCGGGCGATCACGGCGGCGACCCGGCCTTCGAGCGGACTGCGGAGCAGCAGGCCGCGTTCGAGGAGCTGGTCGACTCGGCCGAGGTGCTCTACGGGATCCCGGACGAGGACCCGTCGGAGCTGGCCCGCACGGTCGCCGCGAACCCGGCGCTGCGCTGGGTGCAGACGATGCCCGCGGGCGGCGGCGCGCAGGTGAAGAAGGCCGGCCTGAGCGAGGAGCAGCTCGCACGGGTCGCGTTCTCCACCTCCGCGGGAGTGCACTCCGACCCGCTGGCCGAGTTCTCCCTCTTCGGCCTGCTGGCGGGCGCGAAGACGCTGCCGAAGCTGCAGGCGCTGCAGGGCGCCCGCGAGTGGGGCTCGCGCTGGACGATGGGGCTGCTCTCGGAGCAGACGATCCTGATCGTCGGGCTGGGCACCATCGGCCGGGCGACCGCGCAGAAGCTGTCGGCGCTGGGCGCCCGGGTGATCGGCACCAGCCGGCACGCCGACTCCGTCGAGCACGTCGACGAGATCGTCCAGCCGTCGGCGATCGCCGACGTCGCCGGGCGGATCGACGGCGTCGTCGTCACCCTCCCCGGCACCGAGCAGACCGAGAAGCTCGTCGGCGCGGACTTCTTCGCCGCGCTGCGCCCCGGAGCGACGCTCGTCAGCGTCGGCCGCGGCACCGTGATCGACGAGGACGCGCTGCTCGCCGCGCTCGAAGACGGCCGGGTCGGCTTCGCGGCCCTCGACGTCGTGGCGGAGGAGCCGCTCGCGCAGGACAGCCCGCTCTGGAGCCACCCGAACGTGCTGCTCAGCCCGCACACCGCCGCGCTGAACGCGGCCGAGGACCGCCTGATCGCCGAGCTCTTCGCCCGCAACGCCACCCGCTACCTCGACGGCGAGGAGCTGATCAACCGGGTCGATACGGTGGAGTTCTACTGACACCGCGGACACCGCTCCGGCGAGAGGACGACATGGCACGCTCCGGCACGAGCGCGGACGGCCCCGCCGACGCGGAGAAGGGCTCGGGCGCGCCCGCCGTCGAGCGCTCGGTGCGGATCCTCGACTACCTCGCCGAGGCGGGCGGGCAGCCCCGGACGCTGACCGACATCGCCCGCGAGCTCGGGATCGCGAAGTCGTCGACCTCGAACCTGTGCGCGGCGCTCGAGGACGGCCGGCTCGTCCGCCGGGTCGGCTCGGGATACCTGCTCGGACGCCGGACGGTCGAGCTGGGCAGCTCTTATCTCGCCGGGTTCGACTCCGTGCGCGAGTTCTACCGGCTCTGCGAGGACTCGCCCGTCCTCTCGCGCCGGCTCGTCCAGATCGCGCTCCTCGACGGCACCCGGGTGCTCTACCTCGCGGTGCACGAGGGGCGGGAGCGCTTCGCCCTCTCGGCGAGCGTCGGCGACCGCTACCCCGCCTCCGCGACCGCCGTCGGCACCGCCCTGCTCGCCGGCCTGACCGACGCCGAGCTGGAGGCGCGCTTCGCGGACGACCGCGACCTCGTCGTCTTCACCGACCGGTCGACGTCCTCCCTCGCCGGTCTCCTCGAGAAGGTGCGCCGGGCGCGCGAGCGCGGCTACGCCGTCGACGACGGCGAGCTGCACCCCAGTGTCGTCGGCCTCGCCGTCGCGATCCCGTCCCCCGAGCGCGCGGACCTGTCCCTCGCCATCGGCGTCTCGCTGGTGCGCCCGCGGACAGCGGAGGAGGACCGCGCCCCCGTCGTCGAGGCGCTGCGGCAGGCCGCTCGCACCCTGGGACGCCCCCGACTGGGACCGGAGCCCTCCGCCTGACCGCACGATGGGCGTTCACAGGATTGAACCCGGTTCAGAGTACTGATAGCTTCGGGGCATCCCGCCGGCGCGGGCGGTGAGGCGAGCGAGGGCTGCGGATGCGCGACGAGACACGGGCAGCCCGATGAGGATCGCCCGCCTGGACACGTCCTCCGGCCCGGTCGCCGTCCTCGAGCGCGACGGCGCGTGGCGGGCGATCGACGACCCGTTCGCCGCGGCACCGCGCGAGACCGGCGGCTCCTGGCCGCTCGACGGTGCACGCCTGCTCGCCCCCGTCCTCCCCCGGGTGATCCTCGGCATGGCGCACAACGCCTCGGCGTCCGACCGGTCCCGCCCGCCGCAGGCCTTCCACAAGACCGCGCACACCCTCGCCGGCCCCGGCGACGCGATCGTGCTCGACGAGGGCATCGGGCCGATCGACGCCGAGGGCGAGCTCGCCCTCGTGATCGGGCGCACCGCTCGGCGGCTCACCGCGGAGAACGCGCTCGACCACGTCCTCGGAGCGACGATCGCGAACGACGTCACGGCTCCCGCGCAGATCGCCGCGGACAGCCTCTTCCTCCAGGGCAAGAACGGCGACGGCTGGACTCCGCTCGGACCCTGGATCGAGACGACCCTCGACCCCGACGCCGCCGCCCTCACCGTCCACGTCGACGGCGTCCTCCGCGCGAGCTCCTCGACGGCGGCGCTCGGCTGGAAGGCCCGCGAGATCCTCGTCCACCTGTCCGCGCACCTGACGCTGCGGCCCGGCGACGTCGTGCTGACCGGCTCGCCGGGCACGGCGGTCCCGGTGCAGCCGGGGCAGGAGGTGCGGATCGGCGTCGCCGGCCTCGGCGAGCTCGTCAACCGCACGGTCGCGGGTCCTGCGCGGGGCGCTCCGCCGGCACCCTGACGGCCCCGACCCCCGCGCACTCCCCCGCCCAGCCCCTCCTGGAGGACCCCTTGCTCTTCGACCTCACCGGGCGCATCGCCCTCGTCACCGGTTCGAGCCGGGGCATCGGCCGCGCCGTCGCCATCGGCCTGGCCGAGGCCGGCGCCACCGTGGTGCTCAACGGCCTCGACCCCGAGCGCCTCGAGCGGACGCGCGCCCAGCTCGCGGAGCGCTTCGGCGACGACGCGTCGGGCCGGCCCCGCATCCGAGCCCGCGCGTTCGACGTCACCGACGACGCCCGGGCGGAGGAGGGAGTCGCCTGGATCGAGGAGGCCGTCGGTCCGCTGCGCATCCTCGTCAACAACGCCGGCGTGCAGCACCGGGTGCCCCTTCTCGACCTCGAGGTCGCCGACTGGGAGCGGGTGCTGCGCACCAACCTGACCAGCGCGTTCGTCGTCGGCCGGGCCGCCGCCCGCCGGATGATCCCGCGCGGCGCCGGCAAGATCGTCAACGTCGCCTCGGTGCAGGCCGACCTCGCCCGCCCCACCATCGCGGCCTACACCGCGGCCAAGGGCGGGGTGCGCAACCTCACCCGCGCGATGACCGCGGAGTGGGCGCAGCACGGCATCCAGGTCAACGCGATCGCCCCGGGCTACATCCACACCGAGATGACGCAGGGACTCGTCGACGACGAGGCCTTCAACGCCTGGATCCTCGGCCGCACGCCCGCGGCGCGCTGGGGTCGCGTCGAGGACCTCGTCGGCCCGGCGGTCTGGCTGGCCTCCGACGGCTCCGACTACGTCAACGGCCAGGTCGTCTTCGTCGACGGCGGCATGACGATCGTCGTCTGAGCGCCGACCCCCTCACCAGGAGCAGAACAGCATGAGCGCAGCGCCCGCCGCCGTCCCCGCCACCACGACCCGGGTCGTCGTGCACGCCGCCGGCGACCTCCGGATCGAGGAGGCGCCGCTGCCCGCGCGCGCCGCCTCCGACGCCGTGGTCGCGGTCGCCTACGGGGGCGTCTGCGGCTCCGATCTGCACTACTGGACGCACGGCGCCGCCGGCGAGTCGATCCTGCGCGAGCCGCTGGTGCTCGGTCACGAAGTGGTCGGCACGGTCGTCGAGGCGGCGGCCGACGGGTCCGGACCGCCGGTGGGCGCGGAGGTCGCCGTCCATCCCGGGACCGCGCACGGCGAGCACCCGCCCGGCCGGCCGAACCTCGCCGCCGAGGGCACCTACCTCGGCAGCGCGGCCCGGCTGCCGCACACGCAGGGGGCCTTCGCGCAGCACGCCGTCCTCCCCGCGCGGATGCTGCGCCGGCTGCCCGCCGGCCTGAGTCTGCGGCGGGCGGCGCTGGCCGAGCCCGCGGCGGTCGCCTGGCACGCCGTCTCCCGCGCCGGCGAGGTCGCCGGGACGCGGGCGCTCGTCCTCGGCAGCGGGCCGATCGGCGCCCTGATCATCGCGGTGCTGAAGAGGGCGGGCGCGCGGGAGATCGTCGCCGTCGACCTCGCGGAGGCTCCGCTCGCGGTCGCGCGCGCCGCCGGAGCCACCCGCACGCTCCTGGCGACCGACGCCGAGGCGATCGCCGCGGTGGCCGCCGACGTCGTCTTCGAGTCGTCGGGCAACCCGCGCGGGCTCGCCTCGGCGGTGCGCGGCGCCGCCCGCGGCGGCACCGTCGTCATGGTGGGGCTGCTGCCCTCGGGCGAGCAGCCGGCGCTGCTGTCGCTCGCGATCACCCGCGAGCTGCGGCTGGTCGGCTCGTTCCGCTTCGTCGAGGAGATGAGCGACGTGCTGGCGGCGCTGGCGGACGGGAGCCTGGCGGTCGACGCCGTCGTGACGCACGTCCTGCCGGCGTCGCGCGCGCTCGAGGCCTTCGAGATCGCCCGCGACCCCGAGCGCTCCAGCAAGGTGCTCCTCGACTTCCGCTGACCACCGGATCTCGCTGCGCGCGCTGCTCGATCAGCAGGAAGGAGGCCCGCTCGGTGAGCGGCCGCCCACCCTGCCGGGCGGGCACCCTCCCCTGCCGGTCGAGCAGCCGCCGCAGGCGCCACCCATGCTGGTCGAGTAGCCCGGCAGGGGCGTATCGAGACCCCAGGCAAGCCCGCCGGGCCGCCGTCAGTCCGCCGCGCCGCTCGCGATCTGCTCGTGGTGGTGGATGACCTCGGCGACGATGAAGCCGAGGAACTTCTCCGCGAAGGCCGGGTCGAGGTGCGCGTCCTCCGCCAGGGCCCGCAGGCGCGCGATCTGGCGCGACTCGCGCTCGAGGTCGGCGGGCGGCAGCCCGTGCGCCGCCTTCAGCCGCCCGACCTTCTGAGTGAACTTGAAGCGCTCGGCGAGCAGGTGGATCAGCGCCGCGTCGATGTTGTCGATGCTCTGACGGATCTGCTCGAGCTCGGCCAGCGCCTCGGCGTCCGACCCCTCGCGCGACGGTTCCTCGATCATGCCTCCGACCCTAACGGACCGGCACCGGACGACCCGCGGCGGCACGACGAAGGCCCCCGCCCGTCACCGGGCAGGGGCCTTCGAGGAGAGGCGGCGTCAGTCGACGATGTTGAGGACGACGTCCACGTTGCCGCGGGTCGCGTTCGAGTACGGGCACATGGTGTGCGCCTTCTCGGCGACGGCGTGCGCGTCCTCCGAGCTCGCCTTGGGCACGTGGATGTCGAGCTCGACCGCGAGGCCGAAGCCGTCGTCGTCGTTTTTGCCGATCGAGACGCTCGCCGACACCTGCGCGTCGGTGGTGTCGATCGAGAGCGCCTTGCCGGAGCCGTGCAGCGCGCTCAGGAAGCAGGCGGCGAAGCCGGCGGCGAAGAGCTGCTCGGGGTTCGTGCCCTCGCCGGAGCCGCCGAGCTCCTGGGGCGGGCGGGTGTCGAGGTCGAGCCGGTCGTCCTCGGTGCGGACGTGGCCGTCGCGTCCTCCACCGGAGGCGTGGGCGATGGCGGTGTAGAGAGCATCCATCCCTCCATCACACCACTGCGCGGCCGGGAGCGGGGTGAGCGTCGGGTGCACGTCCTCTCGACATCGCCACCGCACGGCACGGCCGCTGCCAGGGAAGAGCCTCCGAACCGCGCCGTCCGGCCGTCAACCCCCTCGCGACTCCGCGCCGCCGGGTGTGGCCTGGAGAGGTACCCGGCGAGCGCCGGAGAACCACCGGCGTCAGCGCCGGGAGAAGGAGGAAGCATGCGCGCACTCACGTGGCAGGGCGTCGAGAAGGTCTCGGTCGAGACGGTTCCCGATCCCCGCATCCAGCAGCCGACGGACGCCATCGTCCGGATCACCTCGACCGCCATCTGCGGCTCGGACCTGCACCTGTACCGCCTGCTCGGCCCGTACCTCGACAAGGGCGACATCCTCGGCCACGAGCCGATGGGAGTCGTCGAGGAGGTCGGCGCCGGCATTACGAAGCTCAAGGTCGGCGACCGCGTCGTCGTCCCGTTCAACATCTCCTGCGGCGAGTGCTTCATGTGCCGCCGCGGCCTGCAGTCTCAGTGCGAGACCACCCAGGTGACGGAGTACGGCTCCGGAGCCTCGCTCTTCGGCTACACGAAGATGTACGGCCAGGTCCCCGGCGGCCAGGCGGAGTTCCTCCGCGTGCCGCTCGCCGACTACAACACCGTCGTCGTCGACACCGTCCTGCCGGACGAGAACTACCTCTTCCTCAGCGACATCGTGCCGACGGCCTGGCAGGGCGTCGAGTACGCGAACGTCCCCGACGGCGGCTCGCTCGTCGTCTTCGGCCTCGGGCCGGTCGGCCAGTTCGCGGCCCGCATCGGCGCGCACAAGGGCTACCGCGTGCTCGCGGTCGACCCGGTCGCCGAGCGCCGCGCGATGGCCGCCCGTCACGGTATCGAGGTCTTCGACTTCACCGACGACATCAACGACCAGCTGCGCGACCTCACCGACGGCCGCGGCCCCGACTCCGTCGTCGACGCGGTCGGCATGGAGGCGCACGGCTCGCCGATGGGCTCGTTCGCCCAGACCGTCGCCGGGCTGCTGCCCGACCCGATCGCGCGGAAGGCGATGGACACGGTCGGCGTCGACCGGCTCGCCGCGGTCGTCTCCTCGCTCGATCTGGTGCGCCGCGGCGGCACGGTCTCGCTGAGCGGCGTCTACGGCGGCGAGGCGGACCCGCTGCCCCTGAAGTCGATGTTCGACAAGCAGATCACCCTGACGATGGGCCAGTGCAACGTCAAGCGCTGGATCGACGACCTGCTGCCGCTGGTCGAGGACTCGAGCGACCCGCTGGGCGTCAACGACCTCGTCACCCACCGCGCCCCGCTCGAGGACGCCCCCGGCCTCTACGAGACCTTCCAGAAGAAGGAGGACGGCTGCATCAAGGTCGTCCTGCAGCCGTAGCGGCGGCGCGGGGTCTCGATACGCGCCTGGCGGCGCTACTCGACCAGCATGGGCCGCTCATGCTGATCGAGTAGCCGCGGCACGCGGCGTATCGAGATCCACCCGCCCGGACACGACGAAGGCGGCGTCCCCGAGGGGGCGCCGCCTGAGTCGTGGTGCGGGGAAGACCTACTTGAAGACGTCCTTGATGTCCTCGCCGGTCTGCTTCGCGGAGGCCGAGGCCTGGTCCTTCTGGCCCTCGGCCTTCAGGCTGTCGTCGTTCTTGTGGTCGCCCAGGGCTTCCTTCGCCTTGCCGGCGATGTCCTGAGCGGCGTTCTTGATCTTGTCATCGAGCCCCATAGTGGTGCCTCCTTCGTGATCGTCGTGCGCTGAACTGTCACCCGAAGGTAGGAGCCGTTTCTGCTCGTCGGCTGGGAGCCGGAAGGGGCTTGCCCGGACGATCGCCGAGGTGCCACGATCGTCGGTTGCCCGCTCCCGGCGGGGTCACATGACGGGCGTCGCGGTGTCCGACGGCGCGGTCTGCGTCGGCTCCATCGTCGGCGTGCGGGTCGAGCCGTCGTCGGCGCTGGTGGGCACGGCGCTCCCGGACTGATTCGGGGTCTGCGCGTCGCCGGTGCAGCCCGCGAGCAGGCCGATGGTCAGGGCGGAGGCGCCGAGCGCGCCGAGGACGCGCACGGTGCGGGACGGTCGAGTGCTGAGCATGGGGTGCCTTTCCGGAAGCGGAGACGGGGCGGTCGTGCCCCCGTCCCCCTCGACGCTAGGCAGGGCTCCTCGCCGGCGAGAAGGGCTTGACGCCGCGGTCGACCGGATCCGGAGCCGACGTCCAGGAAGCGCCGCAGCGGCGTCAGAGCACGGATGCGCGGGATCGTACGCCCTCACGCCTTCTGTCCGCTACGCCCTATCTCGGTGCGCGGCGCACTGTCCAGACTGGCGACGCCGGCACGCAGACCACCATTTCTCGATCCTGGAAGGGACAGACGATGTCGAACATCGATCCCGCTTCACCTCCGTTCGGAGACGGCGCGGCGAACGCCCGCGCCGCCGACCCCTCGTACGACAGCACCTACGACGCACCGCTCACCTCCGAGCCGTACTCGTCGGACACGACGACCACGGACACGACCTCCGGCGCGCACAGCGTCGGCGGGGGCACCTCGGGCAGCGTCTCGGACGCCGCCGGCTCCGCCAAGGAGAAGGCCGCCGAGACCGCGGGCGCGGCGAAGGAGCAGGCCGGCGCCGTCGCCGGCGACGCCAAGCAGGCCGCGGGCGACGTGCTCGCCACCGGCAAGGAGGAGGCCGCCAACGTCGCCCAGGAGGCGAAGGTGCAGGTCAAGGACCTCCTCGACCAGAGCCGCACCCAGCTCACCGAGCAGGCGCACGCCCAGAAGGAGAACGCCGCCAAGGGCGCCCGCGCCTTCAGCGACGACCTCACCGCGCTCGCGAACGGCGAGGGCGGCGACGACAACGCGGCGTCGAAGCTCGTCTCGCAGGCCGCCGAGCGCGTCCAGGGCGTCGCCTCGTGGCTCGAGAACCGCGACCCCTCCGAGCTGCTGGACGACGTCCGCTCGTTCGCGCGCCGCCGTCCGGGTGCGTTCATCCTGATCGCCGCCGCGACCGGCCTGGTCGCCGGACGCCTCGTCCGCGCGCTGACCGCCGAGGCGAAGGACGAGAAGGCCGCGACCGCGGACACCTCCGGACCCGAGTTCGCCGCTCCCGCCGCCGCGGACTACTCCGGTGGCGCGACCACGACGACCTCGTTCGACGAGCGCGGCGACTTCGCGCCGACCGAGCCCGTCGCCGACCCGCTGAGCACGCCGATCACCCCCGGCTACGACGCCTTCCCGAACGGAACCCGGCCGTGAGCGATCCGCTGGGCGCGCATCGCGCCTCCGCCGAGCCGACGCCCGGAGAGCGCGCGGGCTCGACCTCCCTGGGCGATCTGCTCGGCGAGGTCTCCCGCGACCTCTCGACGCTGATCCGTCAGGAGATGGCGCTGGCCAAGGCCGAGATCAAGGAGTCGGCCGGCAAGGCCGGCAAGGGCGCCGGACTCCTCGGCGGCGCGGGCTACGCGGCGCTGATGGCCGTGCTCTTCCTCTCGATCGCCCTCTGGTGGGCGCTCGGGACGCTGGTCGGCAACGGCTGGTCGGGTGTGATCGTCGCCGTGATCTGGGGCGTCGTCGCGGCGATCCTCTTCGCCGTCGGCCGCAAGAGCCTCAAGCAGGTCGACGGAGTCCCCGAGACGGTCGACACCCTCAAGCAGATTCCCGAAACCCTCAAGCCGAACGGGGCAGGACGATGACGTACGACGCAGGACAGAGCAAGACTCCGGAGGAGATCCGGGCCGACATCGAGCGCACGCGGCTCGAGCTCGGCGGAGACGTGGACGCGCTGGCCGAGAAGGTCAGCCCGAGCGCGATCGTCGACCGGCAGACCGACAAGGTCAAGGCGGCCGTGGGCTCCGTGCGCGACCGGGTGATGGGCTCGGCGCACGACGCCGGCGACTCGCTCTCCGGCACGGCCGGATCGGTGAAGAGCAAGGCGAACGGCAACCCCTTCGCGGTGGGCTTGATGGCCTTCGGCGCCGGGCTCCTGATCGCGTCGCTCATCCCCGCCTCGGACGCCGAGAAGGACGCGGCCGGCAAGGTCAAGGAGCAGGCGCAGCCCGTCGTCGACTCCGTGACCGGTGCCGCGAAGGACGTCGCGAACGAGCTCCGCGAGCCGGCGCAGCAGGCCTTCGCCTCGGTGAAGGACACCGCGACCGACGCCGCGCAGAACGTCAAGGAGGCGGGTGGCTCCGCCGCCGAGGACGTGAAGGACTCCGCCCGAGAGGCCAAGCACGCGGTGCAGGAGAACGTGACGCAGGACAGCGACCGCTCGTAACTCCCCCTCCCCGCGAGATGCCACTTGTGTACGCCTTTCACGGCGTGTCGCGTACACAAGTGGCATCTCGCTGTCCGGGACGGGGTGCGCGGGAATAGGGGGCGGCTCGCGGGGCTTCTGGGTCGTATGCGATCCATCGTCTACTCCCGCTCCGGTTCCTCCTCCGTCCTCTCGCTCGTCGACCGGGAGGCCGGCACGCCGGGCACCGGCGAGGTGCGCGTCCGCGTCCTCGTCTCCGGCGTCAATCCGACCGACTGGAAGGCGCGCGCCGGTGGCGAGCCGCCCTTCGACGAGGTCGTCCCCAACCAGGACGGCGCCGGCGTGATCGACGCCGTCGGCGAGGGCGTCGACGGGTTCGCGGTCGGCGACCGCGTCTGGTTCTACCTCGCCGCCCACCAGCGGCCGACCGGCTCCGCGCAGGAGTCGACCGTCCTCGCCGCCGAGCACGTCGTGCGCCTCCCCGAGGGCATCGACGCCGAGCTCGGAGCGAGCCTCGGCGTCCCCGCGATGACCGCGCACCGCGCCCTGACCGTGCACGAGGAGGGGCCCGCCCGCCTCTCCCCCGGCGCGCTCGCCGGCCGCACCGTCCTGGTGCAGGGCGGCGCGGGAGCGGTCGGCCACGCCGCCATCCAGCTCGCCGTCTGGGCCGGGGCGACCGTCATCGCCACGGTCAGCAGCGATGCGAAGGCGCGGCTCGCGACGGCCGCCGGCGCTCAGCACGTACTGCAGTACCCCGACGAGCAGCTCGCGGAGAGGATCCTGGAGCTCGCCCCCGACGGCGTCCAGCAGATCGTCGAGGTCGCGCCGACGCAGAACGCCGCGCTCGACGTCGAGGTGCTCGCGAACCACGGGAGCATCGGCTACTACGCGAACAACAACGGCGACGAGTTCACCATCCCGATCGTGCCGAGCTTCGCCAAGAACGCCCGCTGGCAGGGTCTGCTGCTCTACACGGTCGGCGAGGCGCCGCTCCAGGCCGCGGCCGAGGACATCACCGCGGCCCTGCACGACGGAGCCCTTCCCGTCGGCGAGGAGGCCGGCCTGCCGCTGACCTGGTTCCCGCTCGAGGAGACCGCCGCCGCCCACGACGCCGTCGAGAGCGGAGTGACGGGCAAGGTGCTGATCCGCGTCGCCGCGGAGTAGGCATGCTGATCGAGTAGCCCTCGCAGAGGGCGTATCGAGATCCGCCGTCATCCGGTGGGCGGGTCTCGATACGCGCTGCGCGCTACTCGACCAGCATGGAGGGCGCATGCCCACCCCTGCGGTGCGGCGCGCCCGTGCCCGTCTCTGCGTGCTCGCGCCGCTGGGTCGATGCATGCTGATCGAGCAGCCCGCGGAGCGGGCGCATCGAGATCCGCGGTCAGCCGCGCAGCGGCGGGGAGCCCGCGACCGTCGCGCGGTCGGCGAGGCCGTCGAGCAGCTCGCGCAGCGCCTCCTCGGCGGTGGTCGTCGGCTCCCAGCCGAGGACGGTGCGCGCCTTCTCCGTCGACATGACCGGCGTGTTCGTGGCTATGTCGAGCCAGCCCGCGTCGGTGCGCTGCAGCCGGAGCCGCCAGGTCGCCGTGACGATCGAGCGGAGCAGCCCCGCGGGCACCGTCACGAGCCGCGCGCCGACGACGTTCGCGATCCGCTGCGGCGTGAGCACCGGCTCCGCGGCGATGTTGAAGGCCCCGCCGGCCCGGCGGTCGAGCGCGCGCCAGAACGCGTCCGCGACGTCGTCGGCGTGCACGCCCTGGAAGATCAGCGTCCGCGGCAGCGGCAGCACCGGCGGCCGGACCGCCCGCAGCCAGCGCGTCGGGTACCTCGGCCCGGCGAAGAGCCCGGCGATCTCGGTCGCCGCCCCGCGCTGGAACACCAGCCCCGGGCGCAGCCGGGTGAGCACCACCTCCGGGTGCTCCGTCTCGAACGCGTCCATCGCGCGCTCGTTCGCCGCCTTGTGCCGGCTGTAGGTCGAGGTGTGCAGCCCGCCGGTCGGCCAGGTCTCGTCCACGCGCAGGCTCTTCGGCGCCGCGCTGTAGGCGCCGACGGACGACGCCACCGCGACCTGGCCGACTCCGCTCGCCGCCGCGGCCGCCAGCACCGCCGCGGTGCCGCCGACGTCGACGAGGCGCTGGAACGGCTCGTCGTGGCTCGGCTGCAGCGCCCAGGCCAGGTGCACGACCGCGTCCACGCCGGTGAACGCCTCCCGCAGCTGCCGCTCCGCGTCGCTCGAGGCCACGTCGACCTCGTGCCAGCGCACGTCGCGGTACTCGTCCGCTCCGGGTCGCGGCTCGCGCCGGGCGATCCCGACGATCTCCGTCACCGCGGCCTCCCGCTGGAGGCGCCTCAGCAGGGCCGTGCCCAGGTTGCCCGTCGCTCCGACGATCGCGATCCGCATGATGTCCCTCCGAGGGCGGCGTCCGCCGTCCTGCTCCGAGGCTAGGCACCGCTCCCCCGCCGCAGCAGCCGCTTGACACTCCCCGCCCCGCCGACCGTCCCGCCCGACCGCCTAGCCCACCCGACCGGCGCCGCGCACCCCCGCGCGCGCCGGCACCGCCGTGCCTAGCCTGGAGGGCATGCCCCGCCCCTCGCCCGTCGTCCGCCACCGGATCGACGGGATCGAGCTCCGGACCCTCGCGACCGGTCGCGCCGACGCCGAGCGCACCTTCGTCCTGATCCACGGCATCGGGATGTCGCACCACACCTTCTCGACCCTCGCCGTCGCCCTCCGCGCGCACGGCCGCGTCGTCGCCGTCGACCTCGCCGGCTTCGGCGCCAACCGCTCGCCCCGCCGCCGCATCGGCATCGCCGACCACGCCCGCCTCGTCGAGAGAGCGCTGGCGGAGCAGGGCGTCACCCGGGCGGTCGTCGTCGGCCACTCGATGGGCGCCCAGGTGGCGGTCGAGCTCGCCGCCCGCGCGCCCGGCCTCGTCGCGGGCGCGGTCCTCATCGGCCCAGTCGTCGATCCGCAGCGCCCCGGCGCCGTCCGGCAGGGCCTCGCGCTCGCCCGCGACTGCCTGGGCGAGCCGCTCGGCGTCGACGCCCTGCTCTTCGCCGACTACGTCCGCGGCGGTCTCGGCTGGTACCTGCGCCAGCTGCCCGAGATGCTGCACTACCCGATCCAGCGGCGGCTCGCCGCGGTCACCGCGCCCGTGCTGATCGTGCGCGGACAGGACGACCCGATCGCCACCCGCGACTGGTGCGAGCGCCTCCTCGCCCACGCGGCGGACGGGCGCCTCCTCGAGTTCGCCGGCTCCCGCCACGTCGTCCCGCGCACGCAGCCGGAGTCGCTCGCGCTCGCCCTCGCGTCCTTCGCCGCCGACATCGCTCCGGACACCACCCCGGCGCCCGAGGCCGCCCCCGACGCCGCCCCGGCGCCGCCCCGGCGCCCGACGCCGACCCGTCCCCGGTGCCCGCATGACGCACCTCGTCCGCGACGCCGTCTGGTGGATCCGCGACTACGCCTACGCCGTCGCCTGGCAGGTCCGCGCCTTCGTCTCCCGCCGCGCCCCCGACGACTACCTCGACGGCACGGAGCGGCCGATCGTGGTCCTGCCCGGCATCTGGGAGACCTGGGCCTTCCTCCGCCCGATCATCGACCCGCTGCACCGCCGCGGCCACCCGATGCACGTGCTCACCAGCCTCGGCTGGAACGGCCGCCCGGTCGCGAGCACCGCGGAGGACGTCGCCGCCTACCTCGCCGAGCACGACCTCCGCGACGTGGTCATCGTCGCGCACAGCAAGGGCGGCCTGATCGGCAAGTACGTGATGACCGAGCTCGACCCCGACGGCCGCGTCGACCGGATGGTGGCGGTCGCCACGCCGTTCGGCGGCTCGCGCTACGCCCCCTACCTGCTGCTGAGGAGCCTCCGCTCGTTCTCGCCCCGCGACGCGACGACCCTGCTGCTCTCCAGCCGGGCGGGCGCGAACGCGCGGATCACCTCGGTCTTCGGCCTGTTCGACCCGCACATCCCCGAGGGCAGCATGCTCGAGGGCGCGGTCAACGTGCGGATCGAGACGGGCGGGCACTTCCGCATCCTCAGCGACCCGGAGACGCTCGCGGCCGTCGTCGCCGCGGTGGACGCGCCTACTCGGCCGGCGGAGTGATCGTCTCGGCGTCGGCCGGGCACTCGATGACCGCCACGCCTCCGCCGTCGGCGTCGTCGACCACGGCACCCGCCGCAGCGAAGGGCGCGCGGAAGCAGTAGGCCTCCGGCAGGTCGGCGACGTCCGGGAAGGCCGCGGCGTCGACCGGTGTGCGGAACGACAGCGCCCCGAACTCGCCGCCCTCGCTGAGCGCGTCGTAGGACTCGATCCCGATCAGGTCCACGCCCTCGACGGCCTGGTCGCTCGCGAGCCGGGCGTAGCCGAAGGCGTCGTCCTGCGGCCCGGCGAGGGAGGAGACGAGCGCGAGCACGCGGTCGCGCGACTCCTCGCGGGGCGCCGCGTCGTTCGACACGACCACGTCCGGCGCGGGAGCGGTGCAGCCGGCCAGCGCGAGCACCGCCAGGGCCGCGCCGATCAGCAGGGCCGGCGGGGTCGCGCGGGCCGGGGAGGTCGTCGGGGCCGGTCGCGTCCGCATCAGCTTCACTCGACCGACCCTAGCTGCGTAGCAACTGCTCCGCACCGCGCGGAACCCCCTCGGCCGGGCGGGCGCCGGAGCGGAGCATGGAGCGATGAGCTCCTCCCCCAGCACCGGCCCGCGCACCTCCGGCCCCACCGAGCTCCTCCTCGTGCGCCACGGCGAGAGTGTCGCCAACATCGCGGCGAGCGCCGCCGAGGCGGAGGGCGCCCACGACATCGCCGTCGACCGGCGCGACCCCGACGTCGAGCTGTCCCCGGCCGGCCGCGAGCAGGCCCGCGCGCTCGGCCGCTGGCTCGCCGACGGCAACGCCCCGGTCGCCGCCTGGTCCTCGCCGTACCTGCGCGCGTCCTCGACGGCGCAGCTGGCCTTCGAGGAGGCGGGCCTCGACCTCGTGCCCCGCCTCGACGAGCGGCTCCGCGACCGCGACCTCGGCATCGCCGACCGCCTGACCACCGCGGGCTTCCGCGCGCGATTCCCCGAGGAGGCGGCGCGGCGGGACTGGCTCGGCAAGTTCTACTACCGGCCGCCGGGCGGCGAGTCCTGGACCGATCTCGCCCAGCGGGTGCGCTCGTTCCTCGACCACCTCGACGTCGTGGCGCCGGCCGGACCGGTCGCGCTGTTCTGCCACGACGCCGTCGTCCTGATCATCCGCTCCGTCTGCGAGGGGCTCACCGAGCGCGAGCTGCTCGACATCGGCCGGGCTACCCCGGTCGCGAACGCCTCCGTCACCCGGCTCGTCCGCGACGGCGACGCCTGGACGCTCGAGCGCTTCAACGAGACCGCGCACCTCGAGGAGTCGAGCGCGCCGGTCACCCGCCACGACACCGGCGACGACACCGCCGTCGACACCGCCGTCGACGACCCGCGAGGAAGGACCGACTCATGAGCGAGACCCGGCACAGGAGCGAGACCGCGCACAGGAGCGCCGTCGTCGACCGCGCCCTGCTCGAGCGGCGTTGGCCGCTGCCCGACCCCGCGAGCTCGAAGCACGCCCGCGGTGACGTGGTCGTGGTCGGCGGCGCCCGCAAGACGCCCGGAGCGGCGATCCTCGCCGGGATCGCGGCCCTCCGGGTCGGCGCCGGCCGGATCACCCTCTGCGTCGCCGAGTCCGTCGCCTCCGCCACCGCCGTCGCGCTGCCCGAGTGCGGCGTCGTGCCGCTGGAGGAGACCCGCGGCGGCTCGATCTCGGGCCGCGGGCTCTCCGCACTGGAGGGCGAGCTGGACTCCGCCGACGTCGCGCTGATCGGCCCCGGACTCGACGACCCGAAGGCGACCGCCGCGACGCTGCGCGCGATCGCTCCGCTGCTCGCCGACGTCCCCGCCGTGCACCTCGACGCCTTCCCGCTCGGGGTGCTGCCCGGGCAGCGGCGCGTCGCCCGCGCCCTCGCCGGCCGCCTGCTGCTGACGCCGAACACGGAGGAGGCCGCGCGGCTGCTCGGCGCGGAGGTGGACGACGTGGAGGCCGCCGCGATCGCCGTCGCGCAGCGCTACGGAGCGGTCGTCAGCCTCTTCAACGTGATCGCGGCACCCGACGGCGACGCCGTCCGCATCGAGGGCGAGCACCCCGGCCTCGCGACCGCGGGCAGCGGCGACGTCCTCGCCGGCGCGACGGCCGGGCTCCGCGCGCGCGGCCTCGACCCGCAGGGCGCCGCGGCCTGGGGTGCCTTCCTGCACACCGAGGCCGACTCGGTCCTGGTGCGCAGGCTCGGCCCGGCCGGCTACCTCGCGCGCGAGATCCCGGGCGAGTTCCCGGCGCTGCTCACAAGCTGACGCGGGAGCGGTACGGGACGGCGGCTCGGAACGTGCGGCTCAGGACGCGCCGTTCAGGATCAGTGGCTGAGGATCGGCGGCTCAGCCGACGGCGGTCACTGCGCGACGTCGGCGACGGAGAACGCCACTCCCGGCGTGATCAGGATCGACGTCTCGCGGGGCTGGCCCTCGCCCTGGTTGACGGTCAGCCAGCGCGAGGCGGTGCCGTCGAGCGCCTGCTCGACGCTCGCACGGACGTCCGCGGCGGTGGTGTCGTGCAAGCTGTAGGGGGTGCCGCCGTAGATCAGCTCGACGCGCTTCACAGCAGGCCCTCCTCGCTCTGGCGGGCACCGCCGTGCGGCTCCTCGCTGATGCGCAGGCCGTGGGCGCTGTGCGAATCGGCCAGGAGCTGGCGGATCCAGTCGGGGTTGATGGCCGGGGCGCGGCCGCCGTGGTACTTGAAGCGCAGCGGGATCGCCGGGTGCAGCCAGATCGACGTGCGACCGTCGCCGACGGACTGCGAGTCCTTCCACGAGAGGTAGAAGGACTCGTTGCGCGACAGCTTCGAGCCGATGACGATCTGCAGGTGGGCGAGCAGTCGGTCGTCGAAGTCCGCTTCGAGAGTCGAGTCGTAGATCAGTCGGCCCATGAGGGCGGTCTCCGTTCGCAGTGCAGTCCAGCCGGCGGGGGCACGGCCGGACGGTACGGGGCGATTCTAACCGCCCCGGGGCCGACGCTCAGCGTCGATCGTCGTCCGAATCGAAGTGCGGGATCTCGAGATCGGACAGGTGCGGCGAGGACGAGTCGCCCTCCTCGGCCAGCGGCTGGGACACTCCGAGCCGCGCCGTCTCCTTCGCGAGCCTCTCGACCAGGGCCGCGTCCACGATCTCCTCGCCGCCGTCGTCCTCGGTCTCAGAGAAGAGCTGGCTGGCCGGACCGATCAGCAGGGTCGCCCGGCCGAGCTCGCCGGTGGAGCGCCGGATCGGGATGTCGACCGACATCGCGCCCTTGCGCAGCGCGAGGGCCTCGGCGTAGCCGACGAGCGAGTGCGCGATCCGGCTGCCGGTGAGCACCGAGCTGCCGGCGTAGTGGATGCGTTCCATGCGTCCTTCCTACCGCTCAGCGCCCGATCGGAGCATCCGGGTTGCGCGGCGGGACCGGGCTTGATATCGCCTCGATCCTCCGCTCGAGCCCCTCGCGGACCGCCGGCCACTCCTCCACGAGGATCGAGTGCACCGCCGTGTCGCGCCAGGAGCCGTCCGCCCGCCGCTGGTCGTGCCGCAGCACGCCCTCGAAGACCGCGCCGAGGCGGAGGATCGCCGCGCGGGAGCGCGCGTTCGCCGCGTCCGCCTGCAGCTTCACCCGCGAGAAGCCGCTGTCGAAGGCCAGGCCGAGCAGGAGGAGCTTGGTCTCGGGGTTCACGGCCGTGCCCCAGACCTCGGGGGCGTAGGCGGTCCAGCCGAGGTGCGCCGCCTCCCGCCGCTCGTCGAAGTCGGTCAGCGAGGAGGTGCCGACGACCCGGCCGTCGACGAGCACGGCGCAGGGATTGCCGGTCTCCCACGGGTAGTAGCGCCGGGCGAAGGCGCGGAACGCCTCGGCGCCGTCGGGGAGGCCCGAGGGCCCGCCGCCGTAGCCCGCGGCGAACACCTCGGGGCGGCCGATCGCGGCCCGGAGCGGCTCCAGGTGCTCCTCGGTGAGCGGCTCGAGGACGACGAGACGGCCGGTCAGCACGGCGGGGACCGGGCGGACGGGACGATCGGGACGATCGGGCGAGGCGGGGCTGCTCATCCGGACATTCTGGGGCCACCGCGGCCCGCTGAGGAGTCCAGGACGCGTGCCAGCATGAGGTCCATGGACAGCACCGCGATGTTCGCCGCCTCGGCCGGCGCCCTGCTCCGCCTCGTCGAGCGGATCGGGGACGAGCAGTGGGCGCTGCCGGGGCTGGGCGTCTGGGACGTCCGCGGCCTGACCGGGCACGCCTCGCGGGCGATCACGACGGTCGAGACGTACCTGCTCGCGGAGGAGCCGGCCGCCGCGACCGTGCCCGACGCGCTCGGCTACTACGCGGCCCTGGCCGGCGGACGCGCCGACCCCGCGGCCGTGGCGCGGCGGGGCGTCGAGACCGGGGCGCTGCTCGGCGAGCGTCCGGCGGAGGTGATCGCGGCGTCGCTGCGGCGCGCCCTCGCGCTGCTCGCGCAGCAGCCGTCCGGGCGCCTCGTCGCGATCGGCGAGCACGCCCTGGCCCTGGACGAGTACCTGCGGACCCGCGTGCTCGAGCTGGTCGTGCACACCCTCGACCTGTCGCGGGCGACCGGCCTCGCGCACGAGATCCCGCCCGAGGCGGTCGAGGCCTGCTCCGCGATGGCGGGGGCGCTCGCCGCTCGGGCGGGACGGGGCGAGGAGCTCCTGCTCGCGCTGAGCGGGCGGGAGCGGCTCGCGGACGGCTTCTCGGTGGTGTGAGCGGCCCGGCGGTGTGAGCGGCCGGGTGGTTCGAACCGCTCGCGAGCCGAGCGGCCGGCGCGCTCAGGCGACGGCGAGCGCCTCCACCGGCGGCACCCGGGTCGCGCGGCGGGCCGGCAGGACCGCGGAGACCGCGGTGAGGACGATGCTGACCAGGACGACGGCGACCAGGATCCCGACCGGGATCGTCGGCGGCACCAGCCCGATGCCCGGCAGCGAGCCGAAGATCGCGACGGCCCCGGCCCAGCCGTAGAACGCGCCGAGCACGAGGCCCAGGAGCGCCGCGGCGATCACCATCTGCGCCGCCTCGACGACGACCATCCAGCGCACCTGCAAACCCGTGAAGCCGAGCGCGCGGAGCAGTCCCAGCTCGCGGCGGCGCTGCAGCACGCTCAGCGAGAGCGTGTTGACCATGCCGACGGCCGCGAGCAGCACCGAGAAGCCGAGCAGCACGCTCATGATCGCCGTGCTGACCGCGACGAACTGGTCGAGCGCCGCGAAGATCTCCGGGCTCATCTCGCTCGAGGCGCGCATGATCGACGAGAAGGTCGCGGCGGCCACCGCGAACATCGTGACGAGCGTCACTCCGATCACGAGGCCGATGACGGCACGCGCGCTCCGGGCGGGGTTGCGAGTGGCGTTCGCGGAGGCGAGGCGCGCGACGGGGCTGCCGCCGAAGGCCCGGCCGACCAGCGAGATCAGCGGCGGGAGCAGCACCGGCGCACCGAGGACCACCCCGGTGAAGGAGAGCATGCCGCCGGCGAGGCCGATCAGGACGCCGAGCGGGCTCACCAGCCCGACCACGACGCCGATCACGAGGAGCAGGACGCCGACCACGAGGAGGACGAGCGCCAGGACGTTCCGGCCCGTGCGTCCGCGGAGCTCGTCGTAGCGGGGCTCGGCTGCCGAGCCGGCGGCCTGCGACGGGGCGACCGCGAGCACGCGCCGTGACCCGGCCCAGGAGGCGACGACGGTCGAGACGATGACGGCGAGGCCCGGCAGCAGCAGTCCCGGCGAGGCGAGCGGCACCGCGATGCGCGTGAACGTCCCGGTGCTGAAGGCGATCTCCGCGCCTACGGCCACCAGGACGACGGCGGCGACGAGGCCGAGGGCCGCGCCGATCAGCCCCTGGACGAGGCCGGTCCGCACCACCTCGGCGCGGAGCGAGCGGCCGGAGGCGCCCAGCAGGCGCAGCAGCGCGATCTCGCGGGTGCGGCCGGCGATCACCGTCGACACCGCGTTGGAGGTGACGATCGCGCCGACGAAGACGGCGATGCCGAAGAAGACGCCGCCGACCACGCCCAGCGTCGTCGCGGCCTGCGCGATGCCGTCGAGACCGGCGGCGTCGAACGCCGCCACCATGTCGGCGATGACCATCACCAGGACTCCGCCGAACGCGGCCGAGAGCGCGGCGACCGTGATGATCGCGCCGCCGCCCTGCCCCGAGGCGGCCCGCAGACCGGTGCGGGCGCTCACGACGCTCCCTCCATCGAGAGCATCGCGCGCGAGATCTCCTCGGCGCTCATCCCGCGGCGGTCGTCGACGACGGCCCCGTCGCGGAGGAAGACGATGCGGTCGGCGAAGGCCGCGGCGATCGGGTCGTGGGTGACCATCGCGATCGACTGGCCGTACTCGCGGGTCGAGGCGCGGAGGAGGCTGAGCACCTCGCGGCCGGTGCGCGAGTCGAGGTTGCCGGTCGGCTCGTCGGCGAAGATCAGCTGCGGGCGGGTGGCCAGCGCACGGGCGATGGCGACGCGCTGCTGCTGGCCGCCGGAGAGCTCGTGCGGGCGGTGGGTGAGGCGCTCGCGGAGTCCGAGCGACTCGATCAGGCGGGCGATCCACTCCTCCTCCTCGGCCGTCACTCGGCGGCCGTCGAGCTCGAACGGGAGGCGGATGTTGCCGCGCACGTCGAGGGTCGGGACGAGGTTGAAGGCCTGGAAGACGAAGCCGACACTGCGCCGGCGGAGCACGGTGAGCTCGGCGTCGCCCATCGCGGTGATCTCGACGTCGCCGAGGAAGACGCGGCCGGCCGAGGCGGTGTCGAGGCCGGCGAGCACGTGCATCAGCGTCGACTTGCCGGAGCCGCTGGGGCCCATCACCGCGGTGAACTCGCCGCGCTCGATCGAGAGGGTGACGTCGTCGAGGGCGACGACGGGCGGCGTGCTGCCGTAGAGCTTGCGCACGCCCTCGACGCGCGCCACGACGGAGGAGGTCTGGTTCTGCATGTCTCCGACGCTACGGAGCAGCCTCTGTCGCGGGCGTCGCCCCGGGTGGCCGCCGCCGTCATCCTCCCGGGGGACCCGTGCTGGTCCCTGCGGCCCCCGCGAGATGCCAGTTATGAGCGGGATTCACGGCGTGTCGTGCTCATAAGTGGCATCTCGCGGCGGGGATCAGCACGCGCGTCAGGGGGCGAGGTCAGGGGCGGAGGCCGGCTCGGCGGAGGGTGAGGGCGGAGAGGGCGGCGGTGGCGGACGGGTCGCCGGCGCGCCAGGCGGGGACGGCCTGCGGGTGGGCGGAGAGGATCTCGCGCGGGGTCGCCTCGGTGAGGGCGCGGAGGGCCAGCAGCTCGGCGCCGCCGGGGGTCGCCCCGAGCGCGCGCAGCTCGGCGGTGCGGCGGGCGAAGCGCAGGCGCGGGCGGAGCCAGACCACCGCGAGCAGGAGCAGCGGCAGCCCGCCGATCGCGAGGCCGGCCACGATCGCCAGCGCGCTCGCGAGCTGCTGCTGGTCGCGGCCGGCCGCGGCGAGCACCGCTCCGGCGCCGCTGGCCTCGTCGAACGGCGCGCGCACGGCGTCGCCGAGCAGCGGGATGCCGCCGAGCGTCGAGCCGGCGTCGCTCATGGTCGAGCCGAAGCCGCTGCCCGCGCTCTCGAGGCGGCGGCCGATCTCGGCGAGGCCCGCGATCAGCGAGCCCACGGCGATCCCGGCCGCGATCGCGATCACTGCGACGGCGAGCGCGAGGGCGTCGGCCGCGATCTGGCGGGCGCGGACGGCGGGGAGGTCGGCGTAGATCTGCACCAGCCGATCATCCCCCGCCCGCGGTCGTCCCGCGCGTCGGTGCCGACGCGGACGGGCCTCGAAGCGGGTCGACCCCGTCGCGCCTCAGTCGAGGAGGTCGTGCAGGACGACGACCTGCTCGCGCTCCGGTCCGACGCCGATCGCGGAGAAGCGGGCGCCGCTCATCGCCTCGAGGGCGCGGACGTAGTCCTGCGCGGCCTGCGGCAGGTCGGCGAACTCGCGGCAGCCGGTGATGTCCTCCTGCCAGCCGGGGAACTCCTCGTAGATCGGCTTCGCGTGGTGGAAGTCGCTCTGCGAGACGGGGACCTCGTCGTGGCGCACGCCGTCGACCTCGTAGGCGACGCAGACCGGGATGGTCTCCAGGCCGGAGAGCACGTCGAGCTTGGTGAGCACGAAGTCGGTGACGCCGTTGATCCGCGCGGAGTAGCGGGCGATCGGGGCGTCGTACCAGCCGCAGCGGCGCGGGCGACCGGTGGTCGTGCCGAACTCGAAGCCCTGCTTGCGCAGGTACTCGCCCCACTCGTCGAACAGCTCGGTCGGGAACGGGCCGGCGCCGACGCGGGTCGTGTACGCCTTGATGACCGCGATGACGCGCTCGATGCGGTTGGGCGCCACTCCGGAGCCGGTGGCCGCGCCGCCCGAGGTCGCGTTGGAGGAGGTGACGAACGGGTAGGTGCCGTGGTCGACGTCGAGCATCGTGGCCTGGCCGGCCTCGAAGAGCACGGTCTTGCCGGCGTCGAGGGCCCGGGCGAGGACCAGCGAGGTGTCCGCGACCATCGGGCGCAGGCGCTCCGTGTACTGCAGCAGGTCCTCCATGACCTGCTCGACCAGGATCGCGCGGCGGTTGTAGACCTTCACCAGCAGGTGGTTCTTCTGGTCGAGGGCGCCCTCGACCTTCTGCCGGAGGATGTTCTCGTCGAAGAGGTCCTGGATCCGGATGCCGACGCGGTTGATCTTGTCGGCGTAGGCCGGGCCGATGCCGCGTCCGGTGGTGCCGATCTGGCGCTTGCCGAGGAAGCGCTCCGTCACCTTGTCCAGGGTGCGGTGGTAGCTGGTGATCACGTGCGCGTTGGCGCTGACGAGCAGCTTCGACACGTCGACGCCGCGGGCGCTCAGCGCCTCGAGCTCGTGGAAGAGCACCTCGATGTCGACGACGACGCCGTTCGCGATGACGGGGACGACGCCCGGCGTCAGGATGCCCGAGGGCAGCAGGTGCAGCGCGTACTTCTCGTCGCCGACGACGACCGTGTGGCCGGCGTTGTTGCCGCCGTTGAACTTGACGACGTAGTCGACGCGGCTGCCGAGCAGGTCGGTCGCGCGTCCCTTGCCCTCGTCGCCCCACTGGGCGCCGGTGATGACGATTGCTGGCATGGCGTGTCCTTCGCGGGTGGGAGCGGAGTCGTGGGGCGTGCACTCGATCTCGAGGGCGAGCCTCGGCGGCCGGCGGGGCATCCGTTGGCGCAGCAGCGCGACCAGCCGATCGATTCTAGCGGAGGGGCCCCTTCTGCGGCTCGTGCGCACGGGCCCGGATGCCGACGCCGACCGATAGCCGAGCGATGCTCTCGAACCCGTAACGGCGCGTTCACACGTGGCGCATAGATTCGAACTCGTTCACACTCCACCGATCACGCGAACAGGAAACCGATGCGCACACTCCGCGCCGCAAGCCTCCTCGCCGTCGTCGCGCTCGGGGCGGCCACCGCCGCTCCCCTCGCGAGCGCGGCCCCCCTCGACGACGGCGTCGAGCTCACCCTGGTGTCGACGACCGACACGCACGGGCACGTCTACAACTGGGACTACTTCGCGAACGCGCCCTACGAGGGCGAGGACACGCTGGGCCTCACCCGCGTCGCGACCGAGGTCGACCGCCTCCGTGCCGAGAAGGGCGACGACTCCGTCCTCGTCTTCGACAACGGCGACGCGATCCAGGGCACGCCCCTCACCTACTACTACGGCCTCGGCGACGGCGCCGCGGGCGTCCTCTCGGGCGAGACGACGCACCCGATGGCCACCGCGTTCAACACCATCGGCTACGACGCGCAGGTCGTCGGCAACCACGAGTTCAACTACGGCCTCGACATGCTCAGCGCCTACGAGGGCGATCTGAACGCCCCGCTGCTCGGCGCGAACGTGATCGACGTCGCCACCGGCGAGCCCTACCAGAAGCCGTACACGGTGATCGAGCGCGAGATCGACGGCGAGACCGTGCGGGTCGGCGTGCTCGGCCTGGTCACCCCGGGCGTCCGCGTCTGGGACAAGCAGTACGTCGACGGCGTGCTCGAGTTCCGCGACATGGTCGAGACCGCGAAGGAGTGGGTCCCGCAGGTCCAGGCCGAGGCCGACGTGGTCGTCGTCCTCGCGCACACCGGCCAGGGCACCGTCCCGGACGCCGAGTACGACCCGGCCGACCTCAACGAGGACGTCGTCAACAACATCGCGACGCAGGTCCCCGGCATCGACGTGGTCGTCGCCGGCCACAGCCACCAGGACGTCCCCGGGACGCTCTACACGAACGTCGCCGGCGAGCAGGTCCTCGTCACCCAGCCCTACTTCTGGGCGCAGGGGCTCACCGAGGTGACCCTGAACCTGGTGAAGGACGCCGCGGGCGACCTGCAGGTCGACTGGACCGAGGGCAGCGCGCCCGTCGTCACCCCGGTCTACGCGCGCGACATCGCCGAGGAGTCGACCGCCGTGGTCGACGCCCTCGCCGAGCCGCACGCGACGACCATCGAGTACGTGAACACCCCCGTGGCGGAGTCGCTCGAGGAGCTCTCGGCCGAGACCTCGCGCTACGAGGACACCCCGATCATCGACTTCATCAACAACGTGCAGGCCGAGACGGTCGACGCCGCGCTCGAGGGCACGGAGTGGGCCGACGTCCCGGTGATCTCGCAGGCGTCGCCGTTCTCGCGCACCGCGGTCTTCCCGAAGGGGCAGGTCACGATCCGCGACATCGCCGGTCTCTACATCTACGAGAACACCCTCCGGGGCGTCGAGATGACGGGCGCGGAGGTGCGCGACTACCTCGAGTACTCGGCGCGCTACTTCAACCAGGTCGCCCCGGGCGCTCCGTTCGACCCGGCCACCGGCACGAACGCGATCACCGCGGACCGCCCCACGGGCATCCCGGACTACAACTACGACGCACTCTCCGGGCTCGACTACGTCATCGACATCTCGCAGCCCGCCGGCTCGCGGATCCGCGACCTGACGCAGCTCGACGGCACCCCCGTCGCCGACGACGACCGCTTCGTGATGGCCGTCAACAACTACCGGCAGAGCGGGGGCGGGGCCTACCCGGCCGTCGCCGCGGCTCCCCTCGTCTACGACGAGCGGCTCGAGATCCGGCAGCTGCTGATCGACTGGGCGAGCGCGCGCGGCGTGATCGACCAGGCCGACTTCTTCGACGAGAACTGGTCGCTGACGTCGGTCGCGGCCGAGGTCCCGGCCGAGCCCGGCACGCCCGGCGAGCCCGGAACGCCCGCGCCCGGCACGCCCGCGCCCGGCACGCCCGCGCCCGGAACCCCCGAGCCGACCGAGCAGCCGACGGCCACCCCGGTGCCGCTGCCCTCCGCCACGCCCGTCCCCGTCGCCGGGGGATCGCACTCCGGACCGCTCGCGAACACCGGCGTCGACGCGGCCTCCTACGCGGGAGGCGCGGCCCTGCTGCTGCTCGCCGGCATCGCGCTGACGGTGCTGCGCCGCCGCCGCTCCGCCTCGCACTCGGAGTAGCCGCCAGCATCACCCGCACGACCGGACGGCGCCGACCTCACTCCCGAGGGCGGCGCCGTCTCGCGTTCCAGGCGGCGAGCACGCCCGTGGACCACAGCGCCCAGAGCACGAGCAGCGGCTGGAAGACCAGCCGGATCGCCCGGGCCGCGTCGGTCTCGAGGCCGAAGGCCGGGGTCCGGGTGACGAGCTGCGAGACGTTGCCGGGGAACACCGCGACGAAGAACGCGGCGACCACGATCCCCACGAGCACCCGCCGGCGCCGCACCAGCAGGAGCGCGAGCCCGAGCGCGATCTCGACGACACCGGATGCCAGGACGACGAAGTCCGCATCGAAAGGCAGCCACGGCGGCACCTGCGCCTGGAAGGACCGCCGCGCGAAGGTCAGGTGCCCTGTCCCCGCGAACACGAGCACGAGGCCCAGGAGGACGCGGGCGATCGTGCGCGAGAGGCTCATCGCCCCAGTCTGCGCCCGCGGTTCCGCGCTCCGGCTGCACCGACCCGTATCCTCGATACCGCGCGCGCCGCGCCACCCCGTCCCCACCGCCCTGTCCGCAGACCGTGAAACGAGTTCCATGAGCACCCTGCCCCGCCTGATGGCCTTCGACCTCGACGACACCCTCGCCGCCTCGAAGTCCCCCGTGGACCCGGTGATGGCCGACCTCTTCGTCAAGCTGCTGCAGGCGACCGAGGTGTGCATCATCTCCGGTGGCCAGATCGGCCAGTTCCGGATGCAGGTGCTCGACCGCCTCGAGGGCGCCGACCCCGCCGTGCTGGCGAAGCTGCACCTGATGCCCACCTGCGGCACGCAGTACTACCGCTACGAGAACGGCGACTGGGCGCAGATCTACGCCGAGAACCTCACCGACGACGAGAAGTCCCGCGCGCTCGCCGCCGTCGAGGAGAAGGCCAAGGAGCTCGGCTACTGGGAGTCCGAGACCTGGGGCCCGATCCTCGAGGACCGCGACTCGCAGATCACCTTCTCCGCGCTCGGCCAGGCCGCCCCCGTGCCGGTGAAGCAGGCCTGGGACCCGACCGGCGAGAAGAAGAACACCCTCCGCGAGGCCGTCCAGGCCGTGCTGCCCGACCTCGAGGTCCGCTCCGGCGGTTCCACCTCGGTCGACATCACCCGCAAGGGCATCGACAAGGCCTACGGGATGAACAAGCTCACCGAGCTCACCGGCATCCCCCTCGACGAGATGATCTTCGTCGGCGACCGCCTCGACCCCGACGGCAACGACTACCCCGTCAAGGCGATGGGCGTCGAGACCTTCGCCGTCGAGGGCTGGCACGACACCGCGGCGTACCTCCGCTCCTACGGCCTCTGACCCACCCGGCCGGTCCTCCCCCGCGAGATGCCACTTGTGAGCGCGACACGCCGCGAAAGTCCGTCACAAGTGGCATCTCGCGGGGAGGGCCGGGCTCGGGTCAGGCGTCCTCGCTGAAGGAGCCGGTGGCGGTGCCGTCGAGGGCGAGGCGGAGGCGGCGCGGCAGCTTCGCGACGATGATCGCGTGCGACTCCGCGAGCAGCTCCTGGACGAGGCCCTCCTCGACCCGGCCGCCCGCGTCGACCGTCACCCAGTGCTTCTTGTTGAGGTGGTAGCCGGGCTCGATGCCGTCGACGCCCGCGACGAGGTGCACGACGTTCTCGGGCAGCGCCTTCACGCTGACGACGGGCCGGCCGAACCGCTCCATCTCGAGCGCGAAGACCTTGCCCTCGACCTTCCACACCCGCGTCTCCGGACCGAAGGGGAAGCTCGCGCCTGCGCCCGGCAGGTCGGCGAGGAAGGACTCGAGCGCGGCGGTGTCCACGCGTCCATCATGCCCGCAGAGGTGCCGCCCGCGTAGGCTCGTCCTGTCGTCCGTCCAGCCAGTGGAGCAGTCTCCGCCGTCGGAACGACCGGAATCGGATCCGACCATGCCAGACCCCACGACCACCTCGACCTCCGCTCTGAGCCGTGCGACCGGGAGGTACGCGCAGGCGTTCGCCCTCCCGGGGTCGCTCGCCTTCTCCTCGGCCGGCTGGCTCGGCCGCTTCCCCAAGGGCAGCCTCGCGATCGGGGTGCTCGTCCTGGTGTCGGCGCAGTCCGGCAGCTACGCGCTCGGCGGCGCGGTCTCGGGCGCGCTGACCCTCGCCCTCGCCGTGACCGGGCCGCTCTGGTCGCGGGTGATGGACCGCTGGGGGCAGCGCCGCGCGCTCGCCCTGTCGCTCCCGGTCCTCGTCGCCGCCTCGCTCGGGCTCGTCGCCGCCGTGCTGCTGGGCGCTCCCGTCTGGACCTGGTTCGCGCTCGGGATCCTCGCCGGTGCGGCCGTCCTCGACGTCGGCTCGGCCGTCCGCTCGCGCTGGAGCGCCGCGACGTCGGACCCGGGGCTGCGGCACACTGCGTACTCGGTCGAGTCGGTGGCGGACGAGGCGGCCTTCGTGGTCGCGCCGCCGATCGTCACCCTGCTGGCCTCGCTCGTGCACCCGGCGGCCGGCGTCCTGGTCGGCCTCGGGATCGGCGTGGCCGGCGGCGTCGCACTGCTCGTGCAGACGGGGACGCAGCCGGCGCTCGCTCCAGTGCGCTCGGCCGCGTCGCCCGCGCGGGAGCGGCTGCCGCTCGGCCTCGTCGGCATCGTCGCGGTCTTCGCGACCATCGGCGGGGTCTTCGGCTCGTTCAACGTCGCGGCGATCGCGACCGCGGAGGCGTCCGGCGCGGGCGCCGCCTCGGGGCTGCTGCTCTCCGCGTACAGCATCGGCAGCGTGCTCACCGGGGTGGTCGTGGGTGCCGCGCGCCTGCCCGGCGGCCCGCGCTCGAGGTTCCTGGTGGCGGGCGCCGTCTTCGGAGTGGTCGTGCCGGTGCTCGTGCTCGCCGGCTCCCTGCCCGTGCTGATCGCGCTGGCGTTCGTCGCCGGCCTCGCGACGTCGCCGCTGCTGATCACCGGCTCGAGCCTCGTCGAGTCGATCGCCCCGCGCCGCCGCCTCACCGAGGCGCTCGCCTGGCCGCCGACCGGCATCGCCCTCGGCGCCACCGCCGGCTCCACCCTCAGCGGCCTGGCCGTCGAGGCCCTCGGCCCCCAGTCCGGCTTCCTGGTCACCGCCGGCGCGGCCGCCCTCGGCGCCCTGCTGACCCTCGCGACGGTCCTGCTCCTCCGCCGCCGCGCCGCCCCTGCGGGCGCCGGCTCGCCTCGCTGACCGAGCACCCCTCCCGAGGAGCCCGCAGAGCGGGCGCCCTCCCATTGGGTCGATCAGCCCGCAGAGCGAGCGCCTCCATGCTGATCGAGCGGCCCGCGCAGCGGGTCCCTTGCCTGCTGATCGAGCAGCCCGCGAAGCGGATCCCTTTCATGCTGATCGAGTAGCCCTCGTCGAGGGCCTATCGAGATCCACCCACCGAACGACGGCGGGTCTCGATACGCCCCTCCGGGGCTACTCGACCAGCATGCGGCGGCACATTCTCGCGCGCATGCGAATCGAGCGGCCCGCGCAGCGGGTCCCTTCCATGCTGATCGAGTAGCCCTCGCAGAGGGCGTATCGAGATCCACCCACCGAACGACGGCGGGTCTCGATACGCCCCTCCGGGGCTACTCGACCAGCATGCGGCGGGGGGTGACGGCCCTGCACCGCATCAGCCTGATCGTCGTCCGGTCGCGGTGATCGCAAGGCGGAGGAGGGAGGCGCAGCGGAGCTACGGCGACCGACGACAACGCCGCGAGCACCGCGGCCGGGCGGCGATCAGTCGGCGCCGAGGATGACGATGGCCGCCGTGGGAGGCAGCGCGTCCTCGTGGTAGCGCTCGATCTCCGGAATGGCGGCGGGGTCGGCCTGCTCGAGGAAGCCGGTGAGGCGGGCGACCTCGTCGGTCTCGCCGATCGACTCGGCGGCGCGGCGGAGTGCGTAGAGCGCGAGGAGGAAGCCGCGGTTGGGGCCGTGGCGCCACGGGATGGGGCCCTGGCCGCGCCAGCCGGCGGTGCGGAGCAGGTCGAGGCCGCGGTGGTAGCCGACGCGCGCGTAGGCGTAGGACGGCAGCGCGGCGTCGATCCCCCAGACGCTGTCCGCGAGGAGGGCCCAGGCCAGCGGCGAGCGCGGGTGGGCGGCCGCGAGCGCGGCGAACTCGACGGCTCCCGGGTTCGCGTGCTTGGCGAGGGCCGCGGTGATCGCGGGCTCGTCCGGGAGGAGGGTCGGTTCGGGGCCCAGCAGGTTCTCGCCATTCATGTCCTCAGGGTAACCCGCTCCTGCTGTGCCGCTCCGGGGCAGCCCGTCGACTCCCCCGTCCGGGCTGCGCCGATAGCATCGACCCCATGGCGACGAAGCGCAGCGAGGTCGAGGCCTGGCTCACGGACATGGACGGCGTGCTGGTGCACGAGAACCAGGCGCTCCCCGGCGCGCCCGAGCTCATCCAGGAGTGGACGGACGCGGGCACCCCGTTCCTGGTGCTCACGAACAACTCGATCTTCACCCCGCGCGATCTCGCGGCCCGGCTGCGGGCGTCGGGGCTGCACGTGCCCGAGGAGCGGATCTGGACGAGCGCCCTCGCGACCGCCGACTTCTGCGCCTCGCAGATGCCGGGCGGCAGCGCCTTCGTGATTGGCGAGGCCGGCATCACCACGGCCCTGCACGAGGCGGGCTTCATCATGACCGAGACCGCGCCGGACTACGTCGTCGTCGGCGAGACTCGCAACTACAGCTTCGAGGCGATCACGAAGGCGATCCGCCTGATCGTCGGCGGCGCCCGCTTCATCGTGACCAACCCCGACGCGACCGGCCCGAGCGCCGAGGGCGTCATGCCCGCGACGGGCGCGATCGCCGCCCTGATCACGAAGGCCACCGGCAAGGACCCGTACGTGGTCGGCAAGCCGAACCCGATGATGTTCCGCTCGGCGATGAACAAGATCGGCGCGCACAGCGAGAACACCGGCATGATCGGCGACCGGATGGACACCGACATCGTCGCCGGCATCGAGGCCGGCCTGCACACCGTCCTCGTCCTCACCGGCATCAGCGACCGCGCCGAGATGGACCGCTACCCGTTCCGCCCCGACGAGGTGCTGACCGGCGTGCACGAGCTGCTCTCCACCGACCCGTACGAGACCGAGTTCCCGCCGGACGACCAGATCCTCTGACCGCCGCCCCGGCCCCGTCGCTCCTCCCACCCGACCTGCCCGCACTCCAGAAGTTGCGGTAGTCGCACGCGAATACTGCAACTTCTGCGGACCCGCCGCGGACCACCCGGGAGACGGCACTCCCACTCCTCAGTAGTTGCGGTAGTGGCGCGCGACTACCGCAACTACTGCGTACTCGGGCGGGATCGGCTGGCGGCCGCGCTCCCACTCCTCGGAAGTCGCAGTGGTCGGTCGTGGGTACCGCGATTCCCGCGGACCCGCCGCGCACCAGCAGACCACGCTCCGACCCCTCGAAAGTTGCGGTAGTGGCGCGCGACTACCGCAACTTCTGCGTACTCGCGGCCGGAGGGTGGGGAAGGGGGCGCCCGGCTGGTCAGAAGCGGACGTGCTGGAGGATCCAGGCGTGCATCGCCACGGCGGCGGCGGCCGAGGCGTTGATCGAGCGGGTCGAGCCGAACTGCGAGATCTCGAGCACGGCGACGGAGGCGGCGATCGCCTCCTCCGAGAGGCCCGGCCCCTCCTGCCCGAACAGCAGCACGCAGCGCTCCGGCAGCGCGAACGTCTCGATCGGCACGCAGCCGGGCACGTTGTCGATCGCGAGCAGGGGCACGTCCTCCGCCTCGGCCCAGCGGGCGAGGTCGGCGACGGTCTCGTGGTGCTGCACGTGCTGGTAGCGGTCGGTGACCATCGCGCCGCGCTTGTTCCAGCGCCGGCGCCCGACGATGTGGACGCTCTCGGCGCCGAACGCATTGGCGCTGCGCACGATCGAGCCGATGTTCATGTCGTGCTGCCAGTTCTCGATGGCGACGTGGAAGGGGTGCCGCGTCGCGTCGAGCTCGGCGACGATCGCGTCCATCCGCCAGTAGCGGAAGCGGTCGATCACGTTGCGGGAGTCGCCGCGCTCGAGCAGCTCGGGATCGAGGCGGTCGTCGTCGGGGTGCGGACCGATCCACGGCCCCACGCCGTTCGTCGTCGCCTCGGAGGAGGCGGAGGGCCCGGCCTCGTCCACGTCTCGCGCCGCCCGGCCTAGGCCGACGGGGTGCCGTCGACCGAGCCGAGCATGTCGCCGCCGCCGGCGCGGTCGACGAAGCAGTAGTAGCTGCGCTCGCCGGCGTCCCACTGCTCCTGGGTCACCGGGAAGGAGGCGGACACCTGCACGTCGCCGTACGCCTCGGCGCCCGCGACGTCGACGACGCCCTGCGCCTGGCAGAGCGAGGAGACCGAGACGGCCAGCGCGTCCTGACCCGGGAAGACCGCGTCGGTCAGCTCACCGGTCGCGACCATCTCGCCGGTGTGGGCGGTGGCGCAGTCGACGACCGTGAACTGCTCGGCCCAGACCGTGTCGAACGGCTGGAGGCACTCCCCGCCCAGCAGCGCCGTCCAGGCGTAGCTGCCGGCCGGCAGCGGGCCGACGGTGGGCAGGGCAGCGGTGGGCGCGGTGGTGGGCGTCGCACTCGGCTCGGACGGAGCGGCGGTCGTCGCGGCCGGGGCCGGCGCGGCCTCCTGGTCGCCGTTCGAGCCGACGGCGATCCCGATGGCGAGGATCGCGCCGAGCAGGAGCACGACGCCGACGGCGATCAGGCCGATCAGCAGGCGCCGACGGCTGCGGGCCCGGTCGGGGCCGGACGCGCCGACGCTCGTGACGGAGGGGACGGGAGCGGGGGCCGGTGACGTCGCGGGCTTCTCGGCGCGGGGCCTCTCGGCGCGGGGCCTCTCGGCGCGGGGCTTGCGGGTCGAGCGCTTGGCCGCGTTGACGTGCGCGCGGGCGGGAGTGCTGAACGGCGCGACGGCCGGGGCGGCGGGCTCGTCCTCGCCGGACGTCCCCTCTGCACCGGTGGTCGGCTCGGCGGTCGGCTCTCCGGAGGCGGTGCCGTCGTCGTCCGGCTCGAGGTTCCAGGCGTAAGCGCCGGCGGTCTCGCGCCAGAGCTCCTCGTCGCCGCCGTCGTCCTCGGGCTCGTCGCGCGGGGCGACGACGTCCTCCCACACCGGCGGTGCGTCCCAGCCGCCGCGGGGGTCGGGCCACTGGTACACGTTGGGCGCCGCGGGCTCGCGCGGCTCGGGCTCGGTCGCACCCTCGGGTCGGTCGCGGCGCGCCTCGGAGCGGCGCCCTCGCTCGCGGAGCGCCGGGGGCGCGGTCGGCAGATCGTCGATCGGCGGTGCCGCGGGCAGGACGGGCGGGGGCTCGACCGGCGCGACCGGCGACTCCGGCGCGGGAGCGGCGGCGGGGCTCGGGGCGGCCGGTGACTGCGGGAGCACCGGGCCGAGCGGGAAGCGGGGAGAGGGCGTGACCGGTCGCTCGGGAGCGGACTCCGAGCTGGTCGAGTCGTCCGCTGCGGACCTCGACCGGGGAGCGGTGAAGGCGGCCCAGATGTCGCGGCGCGCGGAGGCGGCATCCGCCTCGGGATCGGACGCGGGCTCCACGGGCGTCCGACCGTCGTCCCCTGTGGGCGCCGCGCCCGTGGTCGGCGGCGCGGGAGCGGGGTCGGGCTCGACGACGGTCTCGCGAGCGGAGTCGGGCTCGGGCTCGACGGGTCGCACGGCATCGACCGGCTGCTCGACATCGGCCTGCTGCTCGGAATCGACCCGCTGCTCGGAGTCGACGCGCTGCTCGGGCTCGACGGGACGCTCGTCTTCGACGGGACGCTCGTCCTCGACGGACTGCTCGGCACCGACGGGGCGCTCGTCGGCGTCGGGGCGCTCGAACGGGCCGTCCTGCTCGGTCTCACCGCCCTGCTCGGTCTCACCGGCCTGCTCGATCGGGCCGGCCTGCTCGGCCTCATCGGCTCGCTCGGTCTCGTCTGACTGCTCGGTGCTGACGGCCGGTTCGGACCCGGCGCGGCGCTCGACGTCCACCGACTGCTCGTCCACCGACTGCTCGAAGACGGACTGCTCGACGACGGACTGCTCGGCCGCGACGGACCGCTCGGCTTCGATGGTGCGCTCGGCGTAGAGGGGGCGCTCCGCCTCAGCGGACTGCTCGGCCTCGGTCGAGTCCTGCGTCTCCGCCGGCTGCTCCTCCTCGGCGGGCACTGCCTCGGTCGCGGGCGCTGCCGCGGGCGCTGCCTCGGGCGCAGGGGTGCGCGGGGCGTCGAAGATGCTCTTCAGACGGCCGCCGCTCAGCTGCTCGAGGAGCCACTCGCTGCCGCCGGCACGGCGCTCGGGCTGCTCGTCACGCCCGCCGCCGGGCTGGTCGCCGCGCTCGCGGCCGTCGTCGTCCACCATCAGCTCAGCCCGAGGTCGGCCAGCCCGATCGCGGCGAAGTAGGGGTAGCCGGCGCCCTCGATGATCTCGCGTGCCCCGGTCGCACGGTCGACGACGACGGCGACTCCGGCGATCTCGGCGCCGACCTTCAGCAGTGCCTCGATCGCGGCGAGCGGGGAGCCGCCGGTGGTGGAGGTGTCCTCGACGACGACGACGCGCTTGCCTGCGAGGTCCGGGCCCTCGACCTGGCGGCCGCGGCCGTGGTCCTTGGGGGCCTTGCGCACGACGAAGGCGTCGTACTCGAGTCCGCGGAGGACGCCGCGGTGCAGGATCGCGGACGCGATCGGGTCGGCGCCCATGGTCAGACCGCCGACGGCGTCGACGCGCTCGATCGGGGCGATCAGGTCGAGCATCACGTCGCCGATGAGCGGAGCGACCCGGTGGTCGAGGCTGACGCGCCGCAGGTCGACGTAGTAGCTCGCCTTCTTGCCGCTCGTCAGGGTGAAGTCCCCGTGGAAGACGGCGTCGGAGCCGATGTACTCGATGAGCTGCTGGCGTGCGTCGGTCACGCGCCTACTCTACGGGGCACGCCTACGGCGCGGACTCGGCCCCGCCCGCGCGCGTCGCACCGGCCTTCTCGCCCTGTCCCTCCTCGGCTCCCCCGCGGAACTGGGTCATGTAGAGGTCGTAGTACGCGCCGCGGCGCTGGAGCAGCGCCTCGTGAGCGCCCTGCTCGACGATGCGGCCGGCCTCCATCACCAGGATCGTGTCGGCGTCCCGGATCGTGGAGAGGCGGTGCGCGATGACGAACGAGGTGCGGTCGGTGCGCAGCGCCGCCATCGCGTGCTGGACGAGCAGCTCGGTGCGGGTGTCGACCGAGGAGGTCGCCTCGTCGAGGATCAGCAGCGACGGGTTGGCGAGGAACGCGCGGGCGATCGTGATCAGCTGGCGCTCACCGGCCGAGACGCTGCCGCCCTCGGCGTCGAGCACCGTGTCGTAGCCGTCGGGGAGCTGCTGCACGAAGCGGTCGACCATCGTCGCCCGAGCGGCGTCGACGATCTCCTCGTCGGTCGCTTCGAGGCGGCCGTAGCGGATGTTCTCGCGGATCGTGCCCTGGAACAGCCAGGCGTCCTGGAGCACCATGCCGACCCGCGAGCGCAGGTCGCCGCGGCCGATCCGGGTGATGTCGACGCCGTCCAGCAGGATCCGCCCACCCGTGAGCTCGTAGAAGCGCATCACCAGGTTGACCAGCGTGGTCTTGCCGGCGCCGGTCGGCCCGACGATCGCGACCGTCTGGCCCGGCTGGGCCGAGAAGGTCAGTCCCTCGATCAGCGGCTGCTCCGGGTCGTAGGAGAAGGAGACGTCCTGGAACTCGACGTGGCCGTCGGTGCGCTCGGGCAGCGAGTCGACCGCGGTCTCCGGCTCCTGCTCGTCCGCGTCGAGCAGCTCGAAGGTGCGCTCGGCCGAGGCGACGCCCGACTGCAGCATGTTGGCCATGCTCGCGAGCTGGGTCACCGGCTGGGTGAACTCGCGCGAGTACTGGATGAACGCGGTCGCGTCGCCGAGGGTCAGCTGACCCGAGGCGACCCGCAGCCCGCCGACCACGGCGATCAGCACGTAGGAGAGGTAGGACACGAAGGTCATCGCCGGCATGATCATGCCCGAGACGAACTGGGCGCCGAACGAGGCCGAGTAGAGCGCGTCGTTCCGGCGGTCGAACTCCTCGAGCATCTCCCGGTCGCGGCCGAAGGTGCGGACGATCTCGAGGCCGGAGAACGTCTCCTCGATGTGGCCGTTCAGCGCGCCGGTGTTCTTCCACTGCGCGGCGAAGAGCTTCTGCGAGCGGGCGCCGATGACGCCGGCGATCACGGCGGACAGCGGGATCGAGACCAGCGCGATCAGCGCGAGCTGCCAGGAGACGATGAACATCATCACGGCGATGCCGATGATGGTGAGCACCGACTGGACGAGCTGCGAGAACGCCTGCTGCAGCGCCGTCTGGATGTTGTCCACGTCGTTGGTCACCCGCGACATCACGTCGCCGCGCTGCCGGGTGTCGAAGTAGCGCAGCGGGAGGCGGTTGATCTTCGCCTCGATGTCCTGGCGGAGACCGAAGACGACCCGCATCACGAGGCCGTTGAGGATGTAGCCCTGGGCCCACATCAGCACCGACGCGACGACGTACATCAGCAGCACGATGATGATCAGGCGCCCGAGGACGGTGAAGTCGATGCCCTCGCCGGGCACGATCGCGGTCTTGGAGAGCATGTCGGCGAAGGTGCCGTTGCCCTCGGCCCGCTGCTGCTCGATGATCTGCTCGAGCGGGACGCCGGCCGGCAGCTGCGAGCCGATGACGCCGTTGAAGATGGTGTCCATCGCCTGGCCGAGGATCTTCGGCGCGATGACGGTGAGGACGACCGACGCCGACACGAGCGCGACGACGAGGATCATCCGGGCGCGCTCGGGGCCGAGCAGGCTGAACAGCCGCTTGGCGGAGGGCCAGAAGTTCTGCGCCTTCCGGGCGGGCGGCCCGTCGCCGAACATGCCGCCGTCGCCCTCGCCGGGCTCGAACTCGGGCTCGAGCTCGGAGGTCTCGGCGACCGGCGCCGCCTGGGCCTCGGTGTCGCGTGCGCGTGCCATCTCAGGCCACCCCTTCCACGCTCAGCTGGGATTCGACGATCTCGCGGTAGGTCGCGTTCGTCTCGAGGAGCTCGTCGTGCGTGCCGCGGCCGACGATGCGGCCGGCGTCGAGCACGACGATCTGGTCGGCGTTCCGGATGGTCGACACGCGCTGGGCGACGATGATCACGGTCGCGTCGGTGGTCGCCTCGGCGAGGGACTCGCGCAGGCGCGCGTCGGTCGCGACGTCGAGCGCGGAGAACGAGTCGTCGAAGAGGTAGACGCGCGGCTTCGCGACGAGCGCCCGCGCGATGCAGAGCCGCTGCCGCTGCCCGCCCGAGACGTTGGTGCCACCCTGCGAGACGGGCTCGTCGAGCCCGCGCTCCTTGGCGCGGACGAAGTCCTCGCCCTGGGCGATGCGCAGCGCCTCCCAGAGCTCCGCGTCGGTCGCGTCGGGCCGGCCGAAGCGGAGGTTGGAGGCGATCGTGCCCGAGAACAGGTAGGGCCGCTGCGGGACGAGCCCGACGACCTTCGCGAGCTGCGCGCGGTCGAGCGAGGAGACGGGCACGCCGTCGATGGCGACCGAGCCCTCCTGCGGGTCGAACAGCCGCGGCACGAGGCCGAGCAGGGTGGTCTTGCCCGCACCGGTCGAGCCGACGATGGCCGTCGTCCGGCCCGGCTCGGCGACGAGGTCGAGCTGCGAGAGCACGGGGCGCTCGGCGCCGGGGTAGCCGAAGACCACGCCGGAGAACTCGACGCGGCCGACGGTCGGCGCCTCGACGCCGCCGGTCGGCGTGGTGAGGCTGGTCCGGGTGTCGAGGACCTCCTGGATGCGCTCGGAGCAGACCACGGCGCGCGGGATCATCATCACCATGAAGACACCCATCATCACGGCGGTGAGGATCTGCAGCAGGTACTGGAGGAACGCGGTCAGCGAGCCGATCTGCATCTGACCCGCGTCGACCCGGTGCCCGCCGAACCAGAGCACGGCGGCGGTGGCGAGGTGCAGGATCATCATGATCGCCGGGAACATCAGCACGAAGATGTTGCCGACCTTGATCGACACCTCGGTGATCGCCTCGTTCGAGCGGCGGTAGCGCTCCGACTCGAAGGGCTCGCGGACGAAGGCGCGGACCACGCGGATGCCGGTGATCTGCTCGCGCAGCACGCCGTTGATCCCGTCGATGCGGTCCTGCATCAGGCGGAACAGCGGCAGCAGCAGGAAGACCAGGACGCCGACGACGACGAAGAGCACGGGCACCGAGACCCAGACCAGCCAGGAGAGCCCGGCGTCCTCGCGCAGGGCGAAGACGATCCCGCCGATGCACATGATCGGCGTCGACACCATGAAGTTGAGCGTCATCAGCACGAGCATCTGCACCTGCTGCACGTCGTTCGTGCCGCGGGTGATGAGGGTGGCGGTGCCGAAGCGGCCGACCTCGAGCCCGCTCAGCGAGTCGACCCGGCGGTAGACGTCGCGGCGCAGGTCGCGGCCGACGGCCATCGCGGTGCGCGCACCGAAGTAGACGCCGCCGATCGCCGCGGCGACCTGGACCAGGCAGACCGTGAGCATCGTCATGCCGGTGGCCCAGATGAAGTCGGTGTCCCCCTGGCCGATGCCCTGGTCGATGATCTCGGCGTTCAGGCTCGGCAGGTAGAGCGCCGCGAGGGTCGCGATCAGCTGGAGCACCACGACCGCCGCGATCGACCGGGAGTAGGGCTTCGCGTACGAGGACGCGAGACGGAGCAGGATCATGGGTCCTCCGGTCGAGGCGGGGCGGGAGAGGGCGGCCGGGTCCGCGAGAGGCGGATCGGCCGAGCACGGGGACGGCCGGAGCTTCGGGGCTCGGGCCGAGCGGCGCGGAGGAGCGGCCGCTTCAGGGACGGCGCAAGACAACCATCGACCACCGACACCGGTTCCGCAATCGGCCGGCAGGAGGAGACCGCGCGCCCGGCCCCCGTGCGGGGAACCTGTCGGCGGCGGCTCCTAGACTTCCGGAATGCGCATCGCCACCTGGAACGTGAACTCCATCCGGGCCCGCACCGGCCGCGTCGTCGACTGGCTCGTGCGCGAGGACGTCGACGTCCTCGCCATGCAGGAGCTCAAGTGCAAGCCCGAGCAGTTCCCGCACGAGGCCTTCGCCCAGGCGGGCTACCACGTCGAGATGGTCGGCCTCAGCCAGTGGAACGGCGTCGGCATCGCCTCCCGCCTGCCGATGGAGGACGTCCAGGTCGGCTTCCCCGGGATGCCCGGCTTCGCCAAGGAGCCCGCCGCGGACGGCTCCTTCCCGCTCGAGGCCCGCGCGATCGGCGCGACGGTCGACGGCGTGCGGGTCTGGAGCCTCTACGTCCCCAACGGCCGCGCAGTCGGCGACCCGCACTGGCACTACAAGCTCGAGTGGTTCGCGGCCCTCGAGGCGAGCACCCGCGCCTGGCTCGCGGCCGAGCCCGACCTGCCGCTCGCGCTGGTCGGCGACTGGAACGTCGCCCCGCTCGACAGCGACGTCGGCGACCCGACGCTCGGCCCCGGATCCACCCACGTCTCCCCTGAGGAGCGCGCCGCCTTCGAGGCCTTCACCGCCGCCGGTCTGCACGACGTCGTGCGCCCGCTCGTCCCCGAGGGCTACACCTACTGGGACTACAAGCAGCTGCGCTTCCCGCGCAACGAGGGGCTGCGGATCGACTTCGTGCTCGGCTCGCGCGCCTTCGGCGACCTGGTGACCGGCGCCTCCATCCACCGGAACGAGCGCAAGGGCGACGCGCCGAGCGATCACGTCCCCGTGGTGGTCGACCTCGACCTCGACACCTCGCTCGACGACGACCGCCCGATGATCTTCTGACCGTGGCCTCCTCGAAGAAGAAGCGCGCCCGGGCCGAGCAGCCCTCGAGCGCCGAGCGCCCCTCGACACCGCGGCGCCCCTCCACGGCGGAGCGCGCCGCCGCGAGCCGGCCGGCCGTGGCGCGGGCGCACGACGAGTTCCGCACCGAGGCGTACCGCTCGGTCCGCGAGACCTTCGCCGCCGGGAAGCCGCTGCGCCGCCGCTGGGACCTGGTGCTCTCGATCCTCGGCTGCCTCGCGCTCGGTCTGCTCTGCGTGGTGCTCGGCTACCTCGCCGCGATCCTCGCCGTCTTCCCCGGCCAGTGCGAGGGGCAGAACATCGCCTGCGACTACGACCGGATCGACTGGGGCGTCTCGCTCGCCCTGATCGGCCCGCCGATCCTGACGCTGATCGCCGTGGGCGTGACGATCATCCGCTACCTCGTCGGCCGCCGAGTGTTCTGGATCCCGATCGTCGCCTTCGTGCTCTGCGTCGGCACCGCGTTCCTCGCGTCCTGGCTCGTCACCAGCTCGATCCCCGGCTCCGCGCTGGCCTGAGCCGGGCGGCCGTCCACCGGCCGCCCCGCCGTCAGCCTGCGCAGGTCGGGTCGTCCGCGAGCGTCACCTCGGTCTTGTTGATCATCGGCGTGACCCGGACGGCCTGCTCGCCGAAGGTCGCGGCGGCGTCGGCGGCGGTGAAGCCGACCGTCACCGTCGTCGACTCGCCGGGAGCGAGCTGGACCGCGACGCGCGCGACCGGACGCCCGAGGTCCTCGGACGGCTCGAGGACACTGGCCGCGCCGCCGAGCGGGTCCGACCAGGAGGCCTGCGCCGACGAGGTCGTGGTGCCGGGAGGGCCGTAGACGTAGACGTTGGTGACGAAGTCGCCGAGCGGGAAGCGGTTCCCGCCGTTGGCCGCCACGTACTTGGGCAGCGTGCGCGCGACCTTCTCGGTGATGGTGTTCGTCAGCGTGACCTGGGTGGAGAAGCTCGTGCCACCGGCGGCGCAGCGGTTCGTGCTCGACTGGGTCACCGCGGTGTCGAGGTAGTAGTCCATCTTCGAGCCGATCGACGCGTCCTGGAAGAACACGCCGGTGGTCGAGGTGTCGTCGTTGTCCGTCGGCAGGACGCCCGCGATCGGGGTCGGGGCGAGCAGCGCCTGCTCGTCCGGGTCGGTGCTGTAGGCGAGGATCCGGCTCTCGCCGACGGCCTTCACCACGGCGGGGAGCATCTTCGACGGCTCCATGTCGCCGCCGAGGATCTTGCCGAGGACGGTGGCGCTGGCCTCCGAGAAGAACGCGTCGGTCGCGTCGGCGACGGTCGCGTCCGAGTAGCGGAAGTAGACCTTGTTGAGCAGCGTCGAGACGGTGTTCTCGCTGGTCAGCTCGGTGCCGTCGGTGAGCGTCACCGGCCCGGTCGAGGCGAGCAGGTACTGCAGCGCCATCGGGTCGATCGCGAGCACGCCGTCGATCTTCTGCTCCGGGAACTTCTGCGCCCAGAACTGCGTCGCGATCGAGGACGCGGTCGGGAAGTCGGGGCGGCTGGTGGACACGTTGAACGTGGTCGCGAGGTTGCCGCCGAAGGTGTCGAGCGCACTCTGGTCGACCGTGACCGACTGCAGCCCGCGGAAGTCCTGGCTCGACTGCTGCGTGCCGACCGTGATCGCTCCGCCGTCGATGTTCAGCTGCATCACCGAGGAGGCGCCGCCGCCGAGGGCCTGCGCCTCGGCGAGGTTCTGGAAGAGCACGAGGTAGCTGCGCGGTCCGCTCGCGCCGAGGGCGTCGGGGAGGATCGCGGTGATCGGCTGGACCTGGTCCATCGCGCTGGTCGCCGTCTCGAGCTGCGGGGCGAACGCGTCGAGCGCGGAGGCGACCTGCGGCACGAGCGCGCCCCGGTCGATCCCCTCGACGCGGGCCTGCGCCTCGTCGACGACGCCCTTGGCGACGGTGATCTTGTCGGAGAGCGCGGTGATCGCGGCGATGTCGACCTTGCCGTCGACCGGCTTGAGGACGTCGAGCGAGGTGGAGGAGAGCGGGGTGACGATCTTGCCCGAGACGTCGTCCGCGATCTCGGTCGCGGCGCGCACGGCGGAGAGGTTCGGGCCGAGGAACGGCACGATCTCCATCACCCGCCACACCGGGTCGTCGGTCTCGTCGCGCGCCTCGCCGGTGAGGGTGGCGATCTGGCCGGCGGTCGACTCCGCGCCCGCCGTGTCGAAGCCGGTGAGCTGGTCGGCGACCTGGGAGACCAGCGGGATGGCGGAGGTGAGCTTGGCGCGCACCGTCATCGCCTTCTCGTAGGTCTGCACCGCGAGGAACGCGGCGACGACCGCGCCGATCACGAGGACCAGCAGGACGGTCAGGGTGATCCAGAGGCCCCGTCTGCTGCGGCGAGGGGTGCCGGAGGCGCGGCGAGAGGAGGTCGTCGTGGTGCTCATTCGAGAGAGCCTAAGCGACGCCCGCCCGCGGACGGCGGTCGATCCGCGCCGTCGTCAACCCAGGAGGAGGGACACGGCGATGAGCACGGGCACCGCCGTGACGGTGGTCACCAGGGCCGTGTCGCGCGCCACGGCGACGCCGCGGTCGTAGCGGGAGGCGAAGTTGAAGATGTTCTGCGCGGTCGGCAGCGCCGCCGTCACGGTGACCGCGAAGAGGTGCTCGGCGTCGAGCGCGAAGGCGAAGCGGCCGAGCAGATAGGCGGTCGCGGGCATCACCAGCGTCTTGAGCAGCGAGGCGACGGCGACCTCGATCCGCCCGGGCCCCGGCTCGAGCGGCCGCTGCCCGCGCAGCGACATCCCGAACGCCATCAGCACCAGCGGGATCGAGGCGTTGCCGATGATCGAGAACGGCTCGAGCAGCGGCGCCGGCAGCTGCACACCGGTGACCGAGACGACCAGGCCGAGCGCCGAGGCGATGATCATCGGGTTCCGCAGCGGCTGGGTGAGGATGCCCGTGACGGAGGCGCGCCCGCTCGTCGAGACGTCGAGCACGGTGAGGATCGTCGGCGCGAGCAGCAGCAGCTGGAGGAGCAGGGTCGGCGCGACCCACTGCGGGTCGCCGAGCACGTAGATCGCGACCGGCAGGCCGATGTTGTTGGCGTTCACGTAGGAAGAGGCTGCGGTGCCGATCACCGTCTCCGGCACCGGCCGGCGGAAGAACAGCCGCGACGCGACCAGATAGAGGACCGCCACGATCGCGACCGTGATCAGCGACACCAGGAGGAAGGAGGAGAACAGCACCGAGACGTCGGCGCGGGCGAGCACCGTGAACAGCAGCGCCGGCGTGGTGACGAAGAAGGCGATGCGGGTGAGGACGGCGCGGCCCTCGGGCGGCACCAGGCCGAACCGGGCGATCAGGTAGCCGACCGCGATGACCGTCCCGATGATCGCGAACCCGGTGAGCACTCCCTCCACGGCGTCCTCCGTCTCGTCGGCGGAGCCGGGCGGCTCGCGGGCTGGGATCGTCGGCGCGGGTCGGCGCGCCGCGTCCAGCCTAGGAGGCGCCGCCCGTTGCCCCGTCGCGGGGCCGGGCCTACGGTGGGCGCATGCCGCATCTCGAGGTCCCCGGAGCGACCCTGCACTGGGAGTCGGACGGCCCCGCCTCCGCCCCCGCCCTCCTGCTCGTGCACGCGGGCATCACCGACCTGCGGATGTGGGACCCGGTCGTCCCCGCGCTCGCGGAGGACCACCTCGTCATCCGCTACGACACCCGCGGCTTCGGCGAGACCCGGACGGACGACGTCGAGTTCGACCCGCGGCAGGACGCCCTCGACGTGCTCGAGCACCTCGGCGTCGAGCGCGCGACGGTGATCGGCTGCTCGCGCGGCGGCTCGCTCGTCCTCGACCTGGCGCTCGAGCACCCCGACCGCGTCACCGGCCTGGTGCTGATCGCCCCCGGCGTCGGCGGCTTCCCCTACCCCGACCTCACCGAGGAGGAGGACCGCCGCTTCGACGAGATCGACGCGGTGCTGACCGCCGGCGACCACGAGCGCGTCGCGCGGATGGAGGCGGAGCTGTGGGCGTTCGGCCCCGACCGCGATCCCGCCTCGCTGGACCCCGCGTTCGTCGAGACCGTGCGCGAGCTCGCCCGCGGCCGCGCCGGCCACGAGGGCGAGAAGCCGCGGCCGACCGCGATCGAGCCGCCCGCCTACGACCGCGTCGTCGACATCGCCGTGCCCACGCTGGCGATGGTCGGCGCCCTCGACGTCTCCGAGTCGCTCCCCGTGCACGCCTTCCTCTCGGCGACCGTGCCGGGCGCCGACGCCCACGTCTTCGAGGACGCCGCCCACCTCCCCAGCGTCGAGCGACCCGAGGAGTTCCTCGCGGCCCTCCGCCCGTGGCTGGCGTCCCACGGCCTCTGACGCGAGCCGCGACGGCGCGCACTGATGCTGGTCGAGTAGCCCCGCAGGGGCGTATCGAGACCCGCCGTCATCAGCAGGGCGGGTCTGCAGACTCGTCCTTCTGACGCTGGTGGATCTCGATACGCCCGCTCCGCGGTCTACTCGATCAGCATGGACGGGCCCAGCGCGGCCGAGACGCGTGAACATCCCGGCACCCCTGCTGGCGAGGAGCGCGCAGGAAACGGGCGCGCCAGCGCGCAATGTGGTCGCGGAACGCGCAGAGAACGGGCGCGACAGCGCGCCAACATGCTGGTCGAGTAGCGCGCAGCGCGTATCGAGACCCCACCCCCTGCAGAGGGTGGCGCACCCGCGACGCCGTCAGCGGTTCTTGAAGTAGCGGAACAGGTGCCTCTCGCGGGTCGTCAGCACGCCGAGGAGGACGCCCGTCGCCGCGCCCAGCACGGCGACGGCCGGCGTCCGGAGGCCCTGGATCAGGGTCGCCGCCGCGTCGACGGGCGGACCGGTGCTCGAGAAGAACAGTGCGACGGCGAGGCCCGCCGAGCCGACCGGGATCAGCCACCCGAGCGACTCCATCAGCAGGACCGCCAGCAGCTCGACCCGGTGGACCCGCGAGTGCAGGGCCGAGGCGAGCTCGACCCGGCGCAGGGCCGTCACCGCCCAGCACGCCGCGAGCACGAGCAGTCCCGCGAGCGGCCCGGCGGCGAGCGTCACCCGGTCCGCGTTGCGAGCCCCGCCGTCGAAGGCCGCACCGAGGCGCGAGTTCAGCGGTGCGAGCACGGGCGCCGGATCGTCGGGAGCGCTCTCGCCGAGCAGCACGGTCGTCAGGAGGAGGGCCCGGACGGTCTCGCTCTGCGGCCAGGCGTCGATCCAGCACTCGTCGAAGGGCCGCTCGCCGGCCGGAGCACCCGCCAGGGCCGCGTAGCCGAAGCCGCGGCGCCGCCCGTCGTCCGGATAGTCGTAGCCTCCGCGGATGGCGACCGAGCCGCCGCTGGCGAGCGCGAGGTCGCCGCCGCGCCCGACGGTGTCCGCGGCCTCGGGTCCGAGGACCACGCCGGTCCCGGGCACCGCCGCGGCTCGGAGGATCTCGGGGACGCCCGCGGTGACCTCGAAGAGCGGGATCGGCGAGCGGGGCAGCACGGCCGTGACGAGATCGGACGTGGCGGCGCGGACCGCTCCGGCCGCCCGCACCGTCGCCGAGCCGGCGAGCGCCGCGCACGCCTCCCCGTCGATCCGACCCGGCGCGGCGAGCGTCTGCACGGAGGCGCCGGCCCGCTGGTACGCCTCCGCCTCCCGCACGTGCTGCCGCGTCACCGCCAGGTCCGCGATCTGGATCGGCACGGCGACGAGGAGGACGCACGCGCAGAGCAGCAGCGCACGCGAGGTGCCGGTCGAGACGTTGCGCCAGGCCTCGCGGACCAGGCTCGAGACCCTCACTGCCCGCCTCCGGAGTGCGCGGTGAGGTCCAGCGCCGTCGTGCAGGAGTCGCGCGTGCCGTGATCGTGCGTCGCGACGACGAGGGCGCAGTCGGGCGTCGCGGCTTCGGCGATCGCCCGGTTCACGGTCTGCGCCGTCCGCTGGTCGAGCTGGGCGGTCGGCTCGTCGATGAGGAGGAGGGTGGGCTGCGCCGCGAGGGCCCTGGCCAGCATCAGCCGCTGGGCCTCGCCGCCCGAGAGCTCGCGGAAGGCGCGGTCGGCCGCATGCCGGAGCTCGAACCGGTCGAGAAGTCCCGCCGCCAGTTGATCGGCTTCGACGCCGGAGCGCCCCGCAGCGAGGAACGGCAGAGCGACATGATCGAGCGCCGACCGCCGGGCGACGCCGTGCGGGTTCTGGAACACCCAGCCGATCCGCTCGTGTGCTGCTCGATCGACGCCGCCCTCGGTCGGCTCGACCCAGCCGGCGAGCAGCGCGAGCAGCGTGCTCTTGCCGGACCCCGACGGACCGACGACCGCGCAGGTCTCGCCGACCCGGAAGTCCGCGCTGAGCCCGCGGAAGAGCCAGGGGCCGCGCTCGAAGCGGTGCCCGAGCCCGTGCACCCTCACCCGCAGCTCCGCGCCTCGGGCAGGACCGCGACCGAGGCCGGCTCCTCCCCGTCGGGGAAGACGACCGCCGAGCGGCCCAGCTCCGAGGAGACGACCTCGACGCGGGCCGGGGAGCCGTCCGCCACGACGCCGCCGCGCTCGCCCTCGAACGCGAAGAGGGCGGACGGCGGCACCACGCCGACTCGGACGGGGTTCGCGAGCACGTACTCCGCGCGGACGGTCGTCGTCCCCTCCGTCGCGAGCGCCGACCGGGCGGACACCGTGGCCGCGAACGATCGCAGGTCGGCCTCGGCGGTGACCGCGCCCTCCGGAGAGAGCGTCAGCACCGCGTCGTCCACGAGCAGCCGCCGCTCGCCCGGCAGGACGTCCGCCGGGACGGAGGGGAGACGCAGCGCCGCGATCCCACCGGCGACGACGGCGACGGCACTCCCCCGCTCGACCGGGCCGCCCACCGAGAGCCCGCAGGAGGCCGTGGTGACCGTCGGTCGTGGGATCCAGAGCAGCCGTGACCGCGGGATCGCCGCGAGCTGCTCGTCCTCCCCCGACGCCTCCTCGAGGAGGTGCTCGATCGCGCGGATCGAACCCTCACCGAGGACCCCGTCGGCGACCAGCGGGGAGCCGAGGCGGACGAGCTCCTCCTGCAGGGCGCGCACGTCGGGACCCCTGTCGCCCTTCACGAGGTCGCGCCAGAGCGGCGTCGCCGTTGCGAGGGACAGCACGGGTGCGCCGTCGACCGCGAGGGACGACGTGCCCGAGGAGAACGATTCGCCTGCGCGGCAGGCCGAAGCGGTCAGCAGCCCCTCCGTCGCGGACACGAGGGACACGTCCGCTGCCCGCTCGAACCCGGCCTCGACCTGGCGAGGATCGGCGAACTCCTCGAACGGGACGGGCACCGTCTCCGGACCGGACGACTCCGCCAGGCTCGCGGGCACCGTCGGCGTCACCAGGAGGAGTGCGGCCCCCGCGCCGCCCGAGGCGAGGAGCACCGCGATGACGACGCCGAGCGAGAGGCGGGCGGCCCGCGACGGCCTCATGCCCGGACCGGCTCAGCCATCGACGAGCCCCAGCGGATCGCCGGCGCACTCCTCGTACTCGCCCTTGCGATCGGCCGGGATCGAGGCGGGCAGCGAGGACACCGCGTTCTCGCGGGTCCAGTCCTCCGCCGTGTAGTCGGCGCCGACCAGCCCCTTCCGATGCAGGCAGTCGACCACGATCGACGCCTCGTCCACGTTCTCCGGATTCCGGGTGATCCACGTGTACAGGGCGCCGATGGTCCGCTCGCCCGACTCGACTCCGCAGTCGTCGGTGACCTGCCGAGACGTGTCGGGATCGACGGGCGAGAGTGGCGTGGCGGAGTAGGAGCCGTCGCGTCCGAAACCGGAGAAGTCGAACCCCGCGGCCTCGAGGCAGCCCGAGAAGCGGTCGGTCATCTCCGAGTACTCCTGGTCGGTGATCTCGCCGTCAGCGAGAACGCCACGCTCGAAGTCCGACGCGGCGTCGTCGAAGTGCGAGCGGAACTCCGCCGCCCAGGGGCCGGAGAACGCCGGTCCGTCGACCGGCCTCGCCTCCTCGACTCGCGTGTCCGCGCACCCGGCGAGGAGCCCCGACACAGCGAGAACGAGCGCAGCAGCAGCTCGCGCGCGGGCGCCCGTCGAGATGCTCCTGACCATCCGGGGATGGTAGCTCCGCGGCGACCGACGGGGCGCGATGGCGCGGAGCGTCGCATCGCACCCGAGATGCTCGGTGATGCGGCCCGCCGCTCCGACGCCATGACGGCCAGGTCGAATGCCCAGTCGACGGCGGTGGGGATCTCGATACGCCCGCTGCGCGGGCTACTCGATCAGCATGGACGGGCCCAGCGCGGCCGAGACGCGTGAACATCCCGGCACCCCTGCTGGTCGCGAAGCTCGCAGGGAACGGGCGCGACAGCGCGCGATTCGGGCGCGGAGCGCGCAGAGAACGGGCGCGACAGCGCGCCATCATGCTGGTCGAGTAGCGCGCAGCGCGTATCGAGACCCCGCGCTCTGCAGAACGGTGGATCTCGATACGCCCGCTGCGCGGGCTACTCGATCAGCATGATCGGCCCATCGCGGGCGCGAGCGCGCCGCTCTTACGCGACGTCGGCCAGGTCGAACGCCCAGTCGGCGTAGAGGACCGGGGGGTCGCCGGCCTCCACGACGTCGACGCGGTCGAAGCCGGCCTCGACGCAGATCGCGCTGTCCTCGGCGTCGTCCGCGGGGACGTACGCGTGCACGAAGCGCGGCAGCGGGAACGCCGCCGCCTCCTCGAGGAGCAGGCGCACCGAGCGCGCCACGACGCCGCGATCGCGGGCTGCGGGAGCGATGCTCCAGCCCGTCTCGTAGGCGAGGGTGCCACGCGAGTGGCCGTACCAATAGCCGATGGAGCCGACGCAGTGCCCGTCGAGCTCGATCGCGTAGAAGAATTCGCTCCCCTCGGCCCAACCGCGCAGGTAGCGGTCGTGCCGGTCGAGGAACTCGTCTTCCGTCTCGAGACGCTCTCCGGACTCCGCGAGATCGCTGCGGAGTGCGGTGACGTCCGCCTGCGGCCAGGGCAGGAGGCGGAGGGTCTCGGAGTGCTGATCGATGCTGACTGTTCTGTGGTCGCTTCCGGGTTCGGGTCCCGTCACGCGATCCGATCCTTCCTCTTGAAGGTGGACCGACGCCCTGCCGCTCCGCCAGGTGTTCGGAGTCGCAGGTCGATCGGATGGCCGCCGGGTGTGGGCAGCCGAGATGTCCGCCCTATCTTCGACCCCTTGGAGGAGCCTTGGCGGGAACCTTGCGAATCTAGCCCCGGACGGGGGGTGCTACCTGCGAAAAGGCTGGTCGCGGGCTGATATCGCGCGCCGATTCCCCCGTCGATCCGCGCAGAGAGGGCCGTTTCGGCGGAGTCGTGCGCCGTGATCGCCGACCTCGCGGATTCGCTCCGGGCCCACGCAAGAAAAGCGCGCGCCGCGGCCCATACGCTCGGGGATGGGCCGGATCCGGCCCGAACCACCCGGTTATACGAGCGTGAGGAGGATCACCATGTCGCAATTCGTGCAGAGCACCGTCGTCGGAGAACCCGAGGTCGTCGAGGACCGCGTCGAGACCTCCCGCGCCTGGCTCCGCCTCAAGGCCGCGGCCACCGGACTGCAGCCGCTGCAGGCGCAGGACGGCTCGCTGGCCGACCCGGACCGCCTCGAGGACGCCCGCGCCGAGATCGAGCGCCTCATCGACGCTGTCCGCACCCTCGCGCCCGCCTTCCCGCACGACGCCGCCTACCTCGAGGCGCTCGTCGTCGACTTCGAGCGCTGGAGCGCCGAGGGGCTGGGTGTCCCGGACTTCCTCGACTCGCTGCAGGCGTTCCAGCCGCAGCTCGACCGCGTCGACGGCCTGCGCCACCTGGTCGTCTTCCCGATGCTCACGCAGAACGGCAGCCGCGACCGCCACGTCGAGGCCGTGCTCGTCGAGGTCGTCTGGCCGCGCTTCGTCGCGGAGCTCGAGGCGGGCGACTACTCGAACGCGCTGTTCGTGCCGGTCCGCTTCGTCGACTTCACCGCCGGCTACGACACCGACAGCGCCGTGCTCTTCCCCGAGACGGTCGCGATGCGCGCCGTCCCCGCCTTCACCTGGGGCGCGATCTTCGCCGACCGCGAGGCCGCGCGCTTCCGCCGCGTCGTCTCCGCCGCCGCGGAGATCACGCGGCTCGAGCTGCCGGAGGACGCGCGTCGAATGCTGGAGGACCAGCACACCGCGGAGGAGGCCTTCGTGATGTGGGACCTCATCCACGACCGCACCCACATGCGCGGCGACCTGCCGTTCGACCCGTTCATGATCAAGCAGCGGATGCCGTTCTTCCTCTACTCCCTCGAGGAGCTGCGCTGCGATCTGACCGCGTTCCGCGAGTCCGTCGCGATCGAGCGGCGCCTGGCCGGCCAGGAGCACCGCGACGGCGAGGAGGAGGCGCTCGCGGCGCGGGCGCGCACGGTCCAGTACGCCATCCTCTTCGACCGGCTCTTCCGCTTTCCGCTGACCGGCTCTCGGGTGCGCAACTACGACGGGCTCGGCGGCCAGCTGCTCTTCGCCTGGCTGCACCAGCACGGCGTCCTGCACTGGACCGACACCCGGCTCGCCTTCGAGTGGGACAGCGTCGCGGACGTCGTCGTCGCGCTCTCGGACGCCATCGACGAGCTCTACTGGCGCTCGATCGACCGGCCGAAGACCGCGCACTGGCTCGCCGCCTACGCGCTGGTCGCGGCGACGGTGACGCCGCACCCCGCCTCCGCCTGGGCACGCGGGCTGCCGGACGAGGTGCTCCTCGGCGCTCCGCGCGGGCTGACCGACGCGGTGCTGGACGACGAGTTCCCGCTGTCGATGTTCTACGAGGCCCTCGGCAAGAAGATGGGCGACGTGATCGCGTCGACCGCAGGCATCACCGGGCGCGACTGACCGCGCGGGCGGGCCGGGCAGTGGGCGCGACCCGCGCTGATCGAGTAGCCCGCGCAGCGGCCCCGCCCATGCTGATCGAGCAGACCACGCAGCGGCCCCGCCCATGCTGATCGAGTAGCCCGCGCAGCGGGCGTATCGAGATCCACCGTCACCAGCACGCCGGGTCTCGATACGCCGCCTCCGGCGGCTACTCGACCAGCATGGGGACGTGCACGACCGGAACGGGAGGAGCGTCATGCGGCGACTCGCTCGGCGGCCTGCCCGACCGTCGTCGGTTAGCGTGGGGCGCATGCCTCCTGGCGCCGTCGCTGCCGACCCCTTCGATGCGGGCTGGACTCGGCGAGCGCCGACCCGTTCCGCCTACGTCCGCGACGCCGTCGCCGCCGGCGTCCTGCTGGTGGCGACCCTCGTCTCCGTCGCCCTCTACGCCTCGGCGGGCTTCACGGACGCCGCGCACCCCGCCGTGAGCACGCTCTGGGCGCTCGCGATGACCCTCCCGCTCGCCCTCCGCCGGCGCTTCCCGTCGACCGTGGCGGTCGCGCTCACCGCCGTCTACGCGCTCGGGCTGATCCTCCAGGTGCCGGAGTCGCTGTTCAACCAGATCTGCCTCTACCTCGCCCTCTACACGGTCGGTGCCTGGAGCCGCGACCGGCGTCTCGCGCTCGTCGTGCGCACGGTCATCGCCGTCGGCATGCTCGGCTGGCTCATCGTCACCCTCGCCACCGGCGCCCCGGTGAGCAGTCCGCTCCCGGCGGAGGAGTCGGCCGGGCTGCTCCCGCCCTACGTCGCGGAGTCGGCGCTGGCCGTCGTCGCGAACCTCCTCTACTTCGGCAGCGCCTACGTCTTCGGCGACGCGTCCTGGCAGTCGGCGCGGCGGCTGGAGGCGCTCGAGGCGCGCACCGCCGAGCTCGACGACGAGCGGGAGCGCTCCTCGCGCCAGGCTGTGTCGTCCGAGCGGCTGCGCATCGCCCGCGAGCTGCACGACGTCGTCGCGCACCACGTCAGCGTGATGGGCGTGCAGGCGGGGGCTGCTCGGCGGGTGCTCGCGCGCGATCCGGAGCGGGCGGCCACGGCGCTCAGCGCGATCGAGAGCGACGCGCGCTCGGCGATCGAGGAGCTGCACCGCATCCTGATCGCCCTCCGCGCCGAGGACACCGCCCTCGACCCGCTGACCGACGCCGCCTCGACCCGCGGGGTGGCGCAGCTCGAGGAGCTCGTCCTCGCGGCGGCCGGCTCCGGTCTGCCCGCCGTGTTCCTCACCGTCGGCGAGCCCCGGGACATCCCGGCGACCGTGGGTCTCAGCCTCTACCGGATCGCGCAGGAGTCGCTCACCAATGTGCGCAAGCACGCCGGCCGCGGGGCCACCGCGGAGGTGCGGCTGCGCTACCTGGACGACGCGGTCGAGCTCGAGGTCTCCGACGACGGCGGCGAGGGCGCGCATCCCGTCGCCGCGACGTCTTGCGGGCTCGGGCACACCGGCATGAGCGAGCGCGCCGCGGCCGTCGGCGGCACGGTCGAGACCGGCCCGAGCGGCTCCGGCTACCTGGTGCGTGCCCGCGTCCCTCTGACGAGCGTCCGCGCGGGGTCCGGGGAGCAGGTAGCGTCGTCCGAGGTGTCGTGGGGGCGCCGGGAGCGAGCGAGCGGGGGGCGCGCATGACGGCCGATGTCCGGGTGCTGCTGGTCGACGACCAGGAGCTCGTCCGCGCCGGCTTCCGCACCATCCTCGAGTCCGAGCCCGGGATCGTCGTCGTCGGCGAGGCCCGCACCGGGATCGAGGCGATCGAGCGGGCCTCCGACCTGTGCCCGGACGTCATCTGCATGGACGTGCAGATGCCCGGGATGGACGGCCTGGCCGCGACGCGAGAGATCGTCAAGGATCCGCGGCTGTGCTCCAGCGTCCTCATCCTGACCACCTTCGACCGCGACGACTACCTCTTCGAGGCGCTGTCCTCCGGAGCGAGCGGCTTCCTGCTGAAGAACGCGTCGCCGGAGGAGCTGGTCGAGGCCGTGCAGGTCGTGGCCCGCGGCGACGCGATGCTCGCACCCGACGTAACGCGCCGCGTGCTCGAGCGCTTCGCGACGGCGCCGGCCCGCGCCGAAGTGCACCCCGGCATCGAGGAGCTCACCGACCGCGAGCGCGAGGTGCTCGTGCACCTGGCCCGCGGCTCGTCCAACGCCGAGATCGCCGCCGAGCTCTACGTCGGCGAGGCCACCGTGAAGACCCACGTGTCGAAGATCCTGATGAAGCTGCGCGTCCGCGACCGCATCCAGGCCGTCGTCTTCGCCTACGAGCACGGGATCGCGGTGCCGGGGCGGTCCTGACCGTTCCGGTCCGCGCGCCGGCCCGATCGCGTCCGTCACCGGGCGCTCGTGCCCGTTCGGGCGTCAGCGCCGCGGCTGGGCCGGGGCAGGACGTGGCGGGATTCGACGGACGAACTCCATGCGGATGTCGGGGACGATCTTCCGGTCGAGCACGACGGTCATGTAGCGGCCGTCGACCCGGGCGCCGATGGCGACCACGTCGGGGTCGGTGTCGACGCGGTAGCCGCGCAGCGCCTCGCCGTCGACGACGACCGGGACGCCGCGCACGACGTCCTCGTCGCGCAGGGCCGCGGCGACCACCGGCATGCCGCCGCGGCGGGTGCGGACGCGGCCGGGGAAGGTGTTCCGGAGCACGTCGCCCATGTGCGCGGCGAGTCGCGACTCCAGCGGGCGGCTGCGCTCGGCGGGGATCGGCACGGAGGTGCGCACCGCCTCCCACAGCACGGGGTAGCGCATCCGCGTGACCTGATCGACCATCCACGGCGGGAGGTGGTCGTTCTCGGCACGCTCGATCGCGCGCTTCTGCTCCGGGGTGAGCGGGACGTGGTTGACCGGGTCGGCCCGGTTGCGCGGATTCTTGAAGAACGAGTAGGAGAGGGAGATCTCGACGAAGCGTCCGAGCGCCATGGTCTGCGCCGCCGCGAACTCCTCGAGACGGGGCTGCGGGGCGAACGCGAGGACGGGATCGCCGAAGCGAGCCGCGATCTCGTCCACCCCGGGAGGGGCGGGCATGTCGCGGACCGCCCCCGAAGTGTCCATGCGCATAGGACAAGAGTGGCCTGCCTCCCACGCGATACCAACTTCTTGACGGCAATCGGCTTTCAGGGGATGGTCCGTTCACATGCCGGAAACACAGGGAGCGACGGCGCCCGCCACCAGGATCGATCCGCGGCGGACTGCGAGGATGGGGGGATGAGCGCTCTGCACGATCCCGACCTCCGCGGCTTCGCCTCCGACAACTACTCCGGCGTGCACGAGGAGGTGCTCGCCGCGATCGCCGCGGCGAACGGCGCCCACCAGGTCGCCTACGGCGAGGACGTCTACACCGAGGAGCTGCAGCGCGTCTTCCGCCGCGAGTTCGGCGAGCAGGCCGAGGCCTTCCCCGTCTTCAACGGAACCGGGGCGAACGTGACCGGTCTGCAGTCGATGCTGCCCCGCTGGGGAGCGGTCGTCTCGGCCGGCACCGCGCACATCAACTCGGACGAGGGCGGGGCCCCCGAGAAGGTCGGCGGGATCAAGATCCTCACCGTCGAGAGCCCCGACGGCAAGCTCACGCCGGCGCTCGTGGACGAGCAGGCCTGGGGCTTCGGCGACGAGCACCGCGCCCAGCCGCTGGTCGTCTCGATCACGCAGTCGACCGAGCTCGGCACGGTCTACACGCCGGAGGAGGTCCGCGCGCTGGCCGACCAGGCCCACGAACGGGGGATGCGGCTCCACATGGACGGAGCGCGGATCGCGAACGCCGGAGCGGCCCTCGGGCTGCCCCTGCGCGCCTTCACCAGCGACGCCGGAGTCGACGTCCTGTCCTTCGGCGGTACCAAGAACGGGATGCTGCTCGGCGAGGCGATCGTCGTGCTCGACCCCGAGGCGTCCAGCGGGCTGACGTTCCTCCGCAAGACCAACATGCAGCTGTCCTCGAAGATGCGCTTCCTCTCGGCGCAGCTGCTCGCGATGCTCGGCGAGGACGGCGAGGCGGAGCCGCTCTGGCTGCGCTCGGCCCGGCACGCGAACGCGATGGCGGCGCGGCTGCGCTCGCAGCTGGACTGGGCCGTGGCCGCCGGGCGGATCACCGGGCTCGCCTTCACCCAGCCGACGCAGGCGAACGCGGTGTTCGCGACCCTGCCGGCCGGGGTCGCAGACCGGCTGCGCGCCGCCTACCGCTTCTACGACTGGAACCCGGCGACGGGCGAGGTGCGCTGGGTCTGCTCGTTCGACACGAGCGAGGACGACATCGACGCGTTCACGGCGGCGATCGAGCGCGAGCTGGCCGCGTGAGGGCGCGCGCCGTCGGGGCGGGGGCGGCGCTGCTCGTCGCGGCCGGCCTGCTCGCGGGCTGCACGGCGGCCGAGCCGGAGGCGAGTGGGACGGCGTCCGCGACTCCCTCCGCGACTCCTCCTGCCTCCGCGGCCGCGTCGCCGACGCCGAGTCGCTCCTCCGCCGCCCGGCTCGACTGCGACGCCCTGCTGCCGGTCGCCCGCGCGTCGAGCGCCCTCGGGATCGCGGCCGGCTCGCTCGAGGGCACTCGGGACGAGACGGTGCGCTCCTCGGCCGAGCTGATCCGCGAGTCGGCGCAGGAGAACGGTGGGCTGCTGACCTGCGCCTGGTACGAGGAGGACGGCACGGCGTCGATCACCGCCTCGGCCGCCGAGGACGCCGCGGACGCGTTCGCTGCGGCCGGCCTCTCCGGCGGAACGCGACTCGCGACCGACGTCGAGGCCTACAGCGCCTGCTCCGTCGAGATCTGCTCCGTCGATCTGCTCACCGGCTCGACCTGGGTCACGCTCGCGCTGACCGGCTCGCCGGCCGACGCCGACCTCGCGGCCCTCGCCACGGCGACCGCCGCGGCGGCCGGCGGCCGGCTCGACGAGCCGGTGACCGCCACCGCTCCGGTCTGCGCCGAGGTGCTGACCGGCGAGCAGCTGGCCGCGACGGCCGGGCTCGTGGACGCGACCCCGGGGAGCGGGACCGAGGGCGTCGCGCCGTCGACCGCCTCCGCCGCGGCCGCCGCTCGCGCGGGCTACGCCTGGTGCACCTGGACCGATGCGACCAGCAGCAGCTACGCGGGTCTGAGTGTCGACGTGCTGCCGAACGGCGAGGACGGCTGGCGCAACCTGTCCCTGACGACCGGGCTCGCCGTCACGCTGACTCCGCTCGACGGCCTCGGCGACCGGGCGCTCTCGGGCTGCGGCGGCGGCTCGTGCGAGGTCGACGTGCTGGCCGACGACACGTGGTGGCGCGTGCTCGTGACGGGCGACGCGGCCCGAGCCGAGTCGGTGGCGCGCGCGGTCATCGCCGGCTGATCCCCCGCCGCGAGATGCCACTTGTGCACGCGTTCCACGGCGTGTCGCGTGCACAAGTGGCATCTCGCGGGAGGGAGGGGGACGGTCAGCGGCGCCAGTACTCGTAGTGCGAGGACTCGCGGCAGCCGAGGGACGCGTAGAGGCGGCGGGCGGCGGCGTTGTCGGCGAGGACCTGGATCCAGAGGCGGTCGACGCCTCGGGCGGCGGCCTGCTCGAGCAGGGCGCGGAGGAGCGTGGCGGCGTGGCCGCGGCGGCGGGCGTCGGGGCGAGTGGCCAGGGCGAACAAGCCGCACCAGGGCTCGCCGTCCTCGGCGGTCGCCCAGGCGAGCCGGCCGCAGGCGGCGGGGCCGCTCCCGTCCCGCAGCAGGGCGTAGGCGGAGTCGCAGCCCGCGAGGATCCGCTCGGCGATCCCGCGCTCGGCGTCGCGGCCGCGGCCGTCGACCGACCACCAGAGCGACAGCCACTCCTCACCGGGCGCCTCCGTCGTCTCGACCGGCTCCGCGGCCTCCGCGGCGGCGGGACCGAGCGCGGCGAGCGCCTCCGTCACGGAGCCGGTGAGGACGAGGGTGCGCTCGTGCCCGGCGTAGCCGCGGCGGGCGAGCCGCTCGGGCAGGTCGGCGGGGAGCGTCGCGGGGCCGAGCTGGAAGAGCGGCGGGATCCCCTGCTCGCGCGCGAACTCCTCGGCTGCGGTGATCGCCTGGTCCACGTCCTCGACGGGACCGGAGGTGAGCACGGAGTTGGCGCGCTTCGTGACGCCCCCGGCGGCGCGCAGCTGCCAGCCCCCGAGCGCCACGCGCTGGAGCGGCGGCCAGGCGTCGGCGGCGAGTCGGTCGAGGAGGCGCGGTTCCATCCGTCCACGCTAGCGGCGGCCCGGAGCCGGGCCCGTCGAGACGCGAGCCGGCTCGGGACGGGACCTCCGGCTCGGGAGGACAGCTCGCGGCTCGCGAAGACACCTCTGGCTCGCGGAAACAGCTCCGGCTCGCAGGATCCACGCGATCGGGCGAGCCGAGGCGGATCTTGCGAGCCGGAGCAGGTGCGGCCGCGAGCCGGAGCGCGCGGTGCAGGTGGAGCGGGGAGCTACATGTTGATCATGTGGCCCTTGAGGCCGTGGAAGCCCTCCTGGAGCGCCTCCGACAGCGTCGGGTGGGTGTGCACGTTGCGGGCCAGCTCGGTCGCGGTGAGGTCCCACTTCTGCGCGAGCGTGAGCTCGGGGAGCAGCTCGGACACGTCCGGGCCGATCATGTGGGCGCCGAGGAGCTCGCCGTACTGCTTGCTCGCGATGAGCTTGACGAAGCCGGTGGGCTCGCCGAGGCCGTGCGCCTTGCCGTTGGCCATGAACGGGAAGGTCGAGACGGTGATCTCGTGGCCCTCGTCGGTCGCCTGCTTCTCGGTGAGGCCGAAGGAGGCGATCTGCGGCTGGCAGAACGTGGCGCGCGGCATCATCCGGTAGTCGCCGAGGGTCTGGGTCTCGGCTCCGGCGATGGTCTCCGCGGCGACGACGCCCTGCGCCTCCGCGACGTGCGCGAGCTGCAGCTTGGCGGTGACGTCGCCGATCGCGTAGATGTGCGGGACGTTGGTGCGCATGTACTCGTCGATGCCGATGGCGCCGCGCTCGGTGACCTCGACGCCCGTCTTCTCGAGGCCGAAGCCCTCGACGCGGGGGACCCAGCCGATCGACATGAGGACCTTGTCGACCTCGAGGGTCGACTGCGTGCCGTCCTTGCCGGTGTAGGTGACGGTGACGTAGCCGTCCTTGTCGACGACCGACTCGACCTTGGTCGAGGTGAGGATCTCGACGCCGAGCTTCTTGTACTGCTTCTGGATCTCCTTGGAGACGTCCGGGTCCTCGTTGGGGAGGGCGCGGTCCATGAACTCGATGATCGTCACGTCGACGCCGTAGTTCTTCAGGACGTAGGCGAACTCCATGCCGATCGCGCCGGCGCCCACGATGGCCATCGTGTCGGGCAGCTCGCGGGTCATGATCTGGGTCTCGTAGGTGACGACGTTCTCGGAGAGCTCGACGCCGGGGAGGAGGCGGACGCTCGCGCCGGTCGCGATGATCGCGTCGTCGAAGGTCAGCGACTCGGAGCCGCCCTTGGTGAGCTGCACGTCGAGGCCCTGCGGGCCGGTGAAGGAGCCGGTGCCGTCGAACTCGGTGATCTTGTTCTTCTTCATGAGGAAGTGGACGCCCTTGGTGCGTCCGTCCGCGACGGTGCGGCTGCGGTCGAAGGCCACGCCGAAGTCGAAGGAGACGTCGCCCGAGATGCCGAACTGCTTCGCCTGCGCGTGGAAGATGTGGGCGAGCTCCGCGTTGCGCAGCAGCGCCTTGGAGGGGATGCAGCCCACGTTGAGGCAGACACCGCCCCAGTACTTCTTCTCGACGATGGCGACGGACTTGCCGAGCTGGGCGGCACGGATCGCGGCCACGTATCCACCGGGGCCTGCCCCCAGGACGACGACGTCGAAGTGCTGGGCCATGGATGATCCTCCATCAGAGTGGTGAGTTGTCGCGCGCGGGGAAGCACGCCGCTCTCCAGGGTACCGTTCCGCACCGACAGGACCCCGTGCTCCTCCGTGGGCGAACGGCCGGTCGGCGCGACGAGCGGGAATGCCGGCGGAGCTCCTGCGGTTGGGTCCCTCGGGCGACGAGGCCCGCCCTGTTCAGCCATCTCCGGAGAGAAGCACCCCATGACCGACACCGCCACCCGCACCGCCTCGACCAGCGCCCCGATCCTGGACGTCCTCGCCGAGCGCTGGAGCCCCCGCTCCTACGACGCCTCCGCGGCGATCGCGGACGAGACGCTGACCGCGCTGCTCGAGGCCGCCCGCTGGTCCCCCTCGGCCGGCAACTCGCAGCCGTCGCGCTTCATCGTCGCGCGCCGCTCCACTCCGGAGTTCGACAGCATCGTCGGCACCCTCGTCGGCTTCAACGCCGCCTGGGCCGGCTCGGCCGCCGCGCTGATCGTCGCGCTCGCCGAGACGGTCGACGAGAAGGGCGAGGCGCGCCCGTGGGCCGTCTACGACCTCGGCCAGGCCGTCGCCCACCTCAGCGTGCAGGCGCACCACGAGGGGCTGCACGTGCACCAGATGGCCGGCTTCGACAAGGACGGGATCCGCACGGCGTTCGGCGTCGACGCGCGCTTCGACCCGGTGACCGTCGCCGCCGTGGGCGTGCTCGCGAGCCCCGACGCGCTCGAGAACGACGTGCTCCGCGAGCGCGAGACCGCTCCCCGCACGCGCCTGCCGCTCGAGGAGCTCGTGCTCGTCCAGGCGTAGTCCGCTCCCCCGAGGCCCCGTCGGCCGCCGCTGCGCGGTGCCGGCGGGGCCTTCGTCGTGCAGGGCGGCGTCTGTGTTACTCCGCGTGTCGTCGCTGCCGCCGAGGGGCCGGCGCTCGTCCGTACGATCGGACGGTCCGCCCGCCCGCCCCGCCTCGGAGCCCTCATGACCGGAACCCCCGCCCGCACGAGCCTGGCCTTCGACGCCGCGCTCGGCCAGTCGGCGTTCCCGGTGCGCTTCGACGGAGTCGGCCGCACCTTCGCCCCGGGCGCCCCCGTGCTCGCCGACGTCTCGCTCGACGTGCGCGCCGGCGAGGTGATCGCGATCCTCGGCCCGAGCGGCTGCGGCAAGTCGACGCTGCTGCGGATCGCCGCCGGCCTGGACACGGCGAGCGCCGGCACGGTGCTGATCGACGGGTCGTCGGTCTCGGGGATCGACCCGCGCTGCGCGGTCGCGTTCCAGGAGCCGCGCCTGCTGCCCTGGCGCTCCCTCGCGGCGAACGTCGCGCTCGGGCTCCCGCGCGGCACCTCGCGCGAGGCCGGCCGCACCGCCGTCGACGAGCTGCTCTCGCTGGTCGGCCTGACCGCGCACGCCGGCTCCCGGCCGCGCGAGGTGTCCGGCGGGATGGCGCAGCGGGCCTCGCTCGCCCGCGCCCTGGCCCGCAACCCCGGCGTCCTGCTCCTGGACGAGCCGTTCGGCGCGCTCGACGCGCTGACCCGCCTGCGGATGCAGGACCTGCTGCTCGAGGTGCACGCGGCCGCCCCCGCGACGATCCTGCTCGTCACCCACGACGTCGACGAGGCGCTGCAGCTGGCCGACCGCATCGTGCTGCTCGGCCGCGACGAGCCGGGCGGCGTCTCGCGCATCCGGCAGATCATGACGGTCCCCGGTGCACGGCCCCGCGACCGCGGTTCCGCCGAGCTCGCCGAGCGGCGGGTCGAGCTGCTCGAGGGGCTCGGGATCGAGCGGCACTAGGCCGCCGCGCCCCTCCTTCCTCTCCTCCCCAGGCGCCGATCCCGCCCCCCGTCCACGGATCCCACCGCTCGCGGACATCCCGTCCGTCCGCTCCTGCACACTCGTCCCACTCCCGCCACCGCACCGAAGTCGAGGCCCCCATGTCGTTCCCGTCGTTCAGCACCTCCCCGCTCACCCGCCGCACCGCGCTCGCGGGCCTGCTCACCGCCGCCGCGGTCCCGCTCCTCGCGGGCTGCGTGCAGGGCGAGGGCGGCGGAGGCGCGGCCGCGGCGCCCGCCGCCTCCGACGGCTCGACCGCGAAGACCCAGGGCGGCACGCTGACGCTCGACTTCGCGACCTACAACCCGCTGAGCCTGGTCATCAAGGAGAAGGGCTGGCTCGAGGACGCCCTCGCCGAGCAGGAGGTCACCGTCACCTGGGTGCAGTCGGCCGGCTCGAACAAGGCCAACGAGGCCCTGCGCGCCGGGGCGATCGACGTCGGCTCCACGGCCGGCTCGGCAGCGCTGCTCGCGCGCTCGAACGGCTCGCCGATCAGGACGATCGACATCTTCTCCCAGCCGGAGTGGTCCGCCCTCGTCGTGCCCGCCGGCTCGGCGATCACCAGCGTCGAGCAGCTCGCCGGCAAGCAGATCGCGGCCACCAGCGGCACCGACCCCTACTTCTTCCTGGTGCAGGCGCTCGAGGCCGCCGGCCTGAGCATCGACGACGTCACCGTGCAGAACCTGCAGCACGCCGACGGCTGGGCCGCGCTGCAGAACGGCTCGGTCGACGCCTGGGCCGGACTCGACCCGATCATGGCGGGCGCGGAGGCGGCCGGGGCGACCCTGCTCTACCGCAACGTCGACTTCAACTCCTACGGGCTGCTCAACGCCACCGAGAGCTTCCTCGCGGCCAAGCCCGACCTCGCGCAGACCGTCGTGAACGCCTACGAGCACGCCCGCGCCTGGGCCCTGGAGAACCAGGAGGAGACGGCGAGCATCCTCGCGTCCGTCGCCGGGCTCGACGTCGCCGTGGCGACCACGGTGATCACCGAGCGCAGCAACCTCGACGTCGACAACGTGCCCGGCTCGGCTCAGACCGACGTGCTCGCCATCATCGGCCCGATCTTCGTCGCGAACGGCGACGTCGCCACGCAGGAGCAGGTCGACGCGGCCCTCGACTCGCTGATCGACGACAGCTACGCGACGGCGGCCGACCCGTCCGCGATCGCCTGACGGCGCTCCTGACGCCCGCACCACCCCCGCACGACAGCACCGACCCGCGACAGCACCGGCAGCGACACCGACCGAGGAGACGACGATGGCGACACGCGACGACGAGACCGTGACCGACGCCGACCTCGTGCGCCGGAGCACCGGGCTCGTGCAGGCGCCCGGCGCGGTCGGCACCGCCGTGGTCGGTCCGAGCGTCGAGGCGTCGCAGAAGCGGCTCCGCGACGACGAGGCGGCGCACGCCCGGCCGCTCACCTCGCGGCGCTGGTTCCTGGTGGTGGGCGGGGCGATCCTCCCGGTGCTGCTGCTCGCGGCCTGGCAGATCGTCACCACCACCGGGATGGTGTCGGTCTCGGTGTTCCCGTCGCCGGCGATGGTCTGGGCGGCGGCGGTCGATCTCGCGCAGCGCGGCGACCTCGGGCAGGACGTCGCGATCTCGACCCAGCGGGTGCTGATCGGCTTCGGCCTCGGCTCCGCGCTGGGGCTGCTGGTCGGCGCGCTCTTCGGGCTCTCCCGGGTGTGGGAGGTCGTGCTGGCACCGACGCTCGGCGCGATCCGGGCGGTGCCGTCGCTGGCCTGGGTGCCGCTGCTGCTGCTCTGGATGGGGATCGGTGAGGAGTCGAAGATCACGCTGATCACGATCGGCGCGTTCTTCCCCGTCTTCACCACCGTCGCGACAGCCCTCGGCCACGTCGACCGGCAGCTCGTCGAGGCGGGCCGGGCGTTCGGGCTCTCCGGCGTGCGGCTGTTCACCGCGGTGCAGCTGCCGGCCGTGATCCCCTCGGTGATCGCCGGGCTGCGCCTGGCGCTCGCGCAGTCGTGGCTGTTCCTGGTCGCCGCCGAGCTGATCGCGTCGTCGATGGGCCTGGGCTTCCGCCTGACCGACAGCCAGAGCAACGGGCGGATCGACCGCGTCTTCCTCGCGATCATCCTGCTGGCGGTGCTGGGCAAGCTGACCGACTCGATCGTGGGCGTGTTCCAGCGCTACGCGATCCGGAAGTGGGCGTGAGGATGACCGGCACGGCGCGTCCCACGACCAGCCCGACGACCGGCACGACGACCACGGAGGCACGACGATGAGCGAGACGATCGCCAACCTGCTCGAGGAGTCCCGCCGCTTCCCGGCGCCCGAGGCCTTCGCCGCGCAGGCGAACGTCGGCCCCGGCGAGCACGCCCGCGCCGCCGCCGACCCGGTGGCGTTCTGGGAGGAGGCCGCCCGGCGCCTCGACTGGGTCGAGCCCTGGCACACCGCGCACCGCTGGGAGCCGGCCGTCCCGCAGGAGGACGGCACGCTGTCGGTCCCGCGCGCGACCTGGTTCGAGGGCGGCACGCTCAACGTCGCCGTCAACTGCGTCGACCGGCACGTCGACGCGGGCCGCGGCGACAAGACCGCCCTGCACTTCGAGGGCGAGCGCGGCGACCGGCGCTCGATCAGCTACGCCGAGCTGCAGCGCGAGGTGGCCCGCGCCGCGCACGCGCTCACCGCGCTCGGCATCGGGAAGGGCGACCGTGTCGTCGTCTACCTCCCGGTGATCCCCGAGACCGTCGTCATCACGCTCGCGATCGCGCGGATCGGCGCGATCCACTCCCTCGTCTTCGGCGGCTTCTCCGCCGAGGCGGTGCGCTTCCGCGTCGAGGACACCGGCGCGAAGCTGCTCGTCACGACCGACGGCCAGTTCCGGCGCGGTGTCGCCGTGCCGGTGAAGGCGAACGCCGATCACGCGGTCGCCGGCGTCGCGTCGATCGAGCACGTTCTCGTCGTCCGCCGCACCGGCGACGAGACGCCGGACCTCCCCTGGACCGAGGGCCGCGACGTCTGGTGGCACGACGTCGTCGACGGGCAGAGCGACGTGCACGAGGCCGAGGCCTTCGACGCGGAGACGCCGCTGTTCATCATCTACACCTCGGGCACGACCGGGAAGCCGAAGGGCCTCGTGCACACCAGCGGCGGCTACCTGACCCAGGCGTCCTGGACGCATTGGGCCGTCTTCGACGCGAAGCCGGACGACGTGCACTGGTGCACCGCCGACCTGGCCTGGGTCACGGCGCACACCTACGAGATCTACGGACCGCTCTCCAACGGGCTCACCCAGGTGATCTACGAGGGCACGCCCAACACTCCGCACACCGCGCGGCACTTCGAGATCATCGAGCGCTACGGCGTCACCGTCTACTACACGGCGCCGACGCTGATCCGGACGCTGATGACCTGGTTCCCGGAGGGCATGCCGTCCGAGTACGACCTCTCGAGCCTCCGACTGCTGGGCACGGTCGGCGAGTCGATCAATCCCGAGGCCTGGGTCTGGTTCCACGAGCGGATCGGCGGCGGGCGCTGCCCGATCGTCGACACCTGGTGGCAGTCCGAGACGGGCGCGGCCGTGATGTGCCCGCTGCCGGGCGTCTCGACGCTCAAGCCGGGCTCCTCGCTGGGCGCCCTGCCCGGCCTCGGCGCCCTCGTCGTCGACGAGGCGGGCGAGCGGGTGCCGAACGGCTCCGGCGGCTACCTCGTGGTCGACCGCACGGGCCCGGCCCTCGCGCGGACCGTCTGGGGCAACCCGGAGCGGTACCGCGACTCCTACTGGGCCCGCTACGCCGACCGCGGCTACTTCTTCTCCGGCGACGGCGCGAAGTACGACGCCGACGGCGACATCTGGGTGCTCGGCCGGGTCGACGACGTCATCAACGTCTCGGGGCACCGGCTCTCCACCATCGAGATCGAGTCGGCCCTGGTGGCGCACCCGGCGGTCGGCGAGGCCGGCGTGGTCGGCGTCGAGGACGCGACGACCGGTCAGGCGATCGCGGCGTTCGTGATCCCGTCCGACGAGGCGATCGACCGCGCCGAGGAGGATCCCGCCTACTGGACGGCGCTCGAGGCCGACCTCTCGCAGGTGCTGCGCGAGCACGTCGCGACGGCGATCGGGCCGATCGCGAAGCCGCGCGACGTGGTCGTCGTCCCGGATCTGCCCAAGACCCGCTCGGGCAAGATCATGCGGCGCCTCCTCGGCGACATCCGCGACGGGCGCGCCCTCGGCGACGTCACGAGCCTCCAGGACGACACGGTCCCGGAGCGCATCGCCCGCATCGTCGCCGCGCGCGGCTGACCCGCGCTCAGCGCAGCGCGGCCGCCGCTGCAGCGAAACGATCGAGGAGCGCCGTACGCAGATCGTCGACGAACTCCGGGTCCATCGCCCGCAGCGCCGGGTCGGAGCAGAGCGCGCGGATGTGGTCCGGCGCTGCGGCGACGAGCTCGGTGATCCGGTCTCCGAAGCGGTCCGGATCCAGACCACGGGCCGCGGCTTCCGTCCGCCACTCGAGTCCTCCGATCTCGGCGAGCCGGTAGGTGCCTGCCACCTTCTGCGCCAAGCGCATGCGCTCGGAGCGGTACCGGTCGTACGGGGTCAGTGTGGCGATGTCGTAGAGCGGTGCGAGGGCGATCTGCCGTCCCGACAGCAGGACGGAGTAGTTCTTCGCATGGGCGTCGGGCGCCGCGATCAGCCAGTTGAAGGCGACGCCGAGGAGCAGCCGCTCGATCGCGCGCTGCGCCTCGTCCCTCGGCAGCTGCCTGCGGAGAAGCGCCGCCATGCGTCCCAGCCCGGGGCCGCCGTCGTCCTCGTACTTCTGGGACGGCATGACGGAGAGCGCCTGGCAGAAGTCCTCCTGGTGGATCCTGCGCAGGCCGCGCGCGCTCTCCTCCGGCGGACGAGCTTCCGCCGGGCGCAGACGGTCGTAGCGCTCGACGACGACGGCGGTCTCGCCGTCGAACCGCTCGATGCGGGAGCGCGCGGCCACCAGCCCCAGGCGCGCGGCGAGCATGAGGCAGATGTGCTCGTTGATCGCGCTCGCCCGGAACTCCGGGATCCCCGGCTTGACGATGTGCGTCGTCGGCGTCGCGCCCGTCGGCAGAGCCCACGCATCGTCTTCTCGCAGCAGGCCGAACTTGGCCTGGGCGCCGCCGAGACTGAAACGACCGTCGCGATCGTCGAACGTCCATCTGCTCGGATCCGCGTTCATCGCACGGATCTGGGCTCCGATCTGCGCGTCGCTGAGCCGGGAGAGGCCGCCCTGACGCCCGAGGGTCGCCTCATTCTCGGGACGCACGAACTGCACGGCTCCCGCGCAGTCGAGCCCGTAGTGCTGGAGCAGGGTGAACGGGTTGTGCTCGTCGGCCTGCGGCCGGGCGTCGAGCGCCCACCGCCGGAGCGTCTCCGCGTTGTCGGGCAGGAGCCCCCAGAGGAAGGGCTCGACCACCTCGGGCCCGTACTCCCGCGGACCGACAGGCAGCGAGAGGGACAGCGGCGTGGGCGTGCGGCGCGCCAAGTACGGCCGGTCGTAGCGGAACGTCGACGACCGGACGTCGCATTCGAGCACTCCGGCACGGACACCGTCGACGAAGACGAGGAGCTGCCGCGTCACGTGGATGCTCCGTCCGTGAACCCGCGGAGGTACGCCTGGAGGTCGAGACCGGCCGGCTCCTCCGCCCGCTGGTGCGCGTCCTCCGGGGCGAAGACGTCCGCCTCGAGTCCGAGCTCGAGGAGGACGCGGAGCACCGAGACCAGAGCTGCTCGTTCCTTGCCCTGCTCGATCGCGACGATCGACTGCCGGGAGAGACCGGCTCGGTCGGCCAGGTCCTGCTGGGTGCAGCCGAGCTGTCGACGCCGAGCTCGGATCACCGCGCCGATGTCCTCGGCGGTGCGAACCACTGACATGCGTCGCTCCTTCCGTCGCGATGCCGCGCCGAAGGGCACGTGTCCACGATCGTTGTCGCCGATCATTTTATCAACGCTCGTCAACATCTGCGTGATGTCGCGCAGTGGCGACATTCTCTGCTCGGGAGGATCGCGCAGCCCGCGCAGCGGGCTCCCGCATGCTGATCGAGTAGCCCGCGCAGCGGGCGTATCGAGATCCACCAGCGTCAGAAGACGAGTCTGCAGACCCGTCCTGCTGGTGACGGCGGGTCTCGATACGCCCCTGCGGGGCTACTCGACCAGCATGCGTGTGCGCAGGCGGGGGTGCTCGACCAGCCTGTGGGCGTGCGGATGGGGCTGCTCGACCAGCATGGGTGTGCGCGGGGGGGGGGGCTGCTCGACCCGGCGCGTGTGTGCCCGGGCTGAGCTGCTCGACCCGGCAGGACGGTGTGCGCCGCCCGAGGCTTGCGGTCGGCTCCGAAGCGGGGCGGGGCGGGGGCATCGGGAGTAGCGTTGAGGCGTGCGCGATGTCCAGCAGCGAATCATCTCCGAGCTCCACGTCTCCCCCACCGTCGACCCGGCCGCCGAGGTCGAGCGGCGCAGCGGCTTCCTCGCCGACTACCTCCGGCACACCGGGGCCAAGGGCCTCGTGCTCGGCATCAGCGGCGGGCAGGACTCGAGCCTGGCCGGCCGGCTCTGCCAGCTCGCGGTCGAGCAGGTGCGCGCGGAGGGCGGCGACGCCTCCTTCATCGCGGTGCGGCTGCCCTACCGGGTGCAGGCCGACGAGGAGGACGCGCAGCTCGCGCTGACCTTCATCCGCCCGGACCGCCAGGTGACCTTCGACATCCACGCCGGGGTCGACGGCATCGCCTCCGCGTTCGGCGACGCCGTCGGCGAGCCGATCTCGGACTTCGTCAAGGGCAACGTCAAGGCGCGCGCCCGGATGATCGCCCAGTACGCGATCGCCGGCCAGGCGGGCATGCTCGTCGTCGGCACCGACCACGCGGCGGAGGCGGTGACCGGCTTCTTCACCAAGTTCGGCGACGGCGGCGCCGACGTGCTGCCGCTGACCGGTCTCACGAAGCGCCAGGGCCGCTCGCTGCTCGTGCACCTCGACGCCCCGGCCCGCCTCTACGAGAAGGCGCCGACCGCCGACCTGCTCGACGAGAACCCCGGCCAGACGGACGAGTCGAACCTCGGCCTGGTCTACGCGGACCTCGACGAGTACCTCGAGGGCGGCGACGTCGCGACCGAGGTCGCCGAGGCGATCGAGGCCCGGTACCAGGCGACCGAGCACAAGCGGCAGGTGCCGCTGTCGATGTTCGACGACTGGTGGCGCGCCTCCGCCGTGTACACGCCCGGCAACCACTGACGGCACGGGCCGGCCGACAGCACGAGCCCACTGACACGACGAGCCGCCCCGGGGATTCCTCGGGGCGGCTCGCTCGTTCAGGGCGCGGGGTTCAGTCCGCGGCGCGCGCGTTGTAGACGAGCACCTCGCCCGCGTCGACGTGCGCGCGGTAGGCGCGGAAGACCTCGAGCGCCTCGTCGCGGAGCACGCCGTCGACGACCTCGATGCCGCGCGCCTCGAACTGCGCGGCCCAGTCCTCGCGCATCGGACCCTCGTCGAAGGTGGAGATCTCCTCCAGCTCCGGGCCCGACCCCGCGACCACCAGGCGCCGCACGCCCGACCACAGCGTCGCTCCGTAGCACTGCACGCAGGGCCGCCAGTTGACGACCAGCTCGTGCGCCGGCAGGCCCTCACCGCCGAGGTCCCACGAGCCGAGCGCGGTCTGCGCGAGACCGAGCGCGGTGACCTCCGCGTGGCCGGAGGAGACTCCGCTCCCCAGGACGACGTTCACACCGACCGAGACCACGCGGCCGGAGTCCCGCTCCACGACGATCGCCGCGAACGGGCCGCCGTTGCCCTCGCGGAAGTTGCGGTCGGCGAGGGCGTGCACGAGGGCCATGCGGTCCTCGCGCTCGGGCAGGAACTCGGGGACGTCGCGCACGGCGTCCTCGATCCAGGCGGGCAGGGCGATCTCGTAGCGGGTGGCGAGGCGGTCGATGTCCATGCCTCCATGCTCCCATCCGGCACAGCGGCACCTCGCACGGCCCGACCCGCCGTCCGGCTCGGCCCGGATCGCGCGCCCTCAGACGCCCAGTGCCCTCCCCAGGGCGGCGGCCTTCGCCGCCCAGAAGCGCTTCGCCACGCCGGTGCGGGAGAAGAGGGCGTCGAAGCCGTGGAACGCGCCGTCGACGATCTCGAGCTCGCAGGGCACCTCGGCCGCGCGCAGGCGCTCGGCGTAGCGGACGTCCTCGTCGTGGAAGAGGTCGAGGGTGCCGACGCCGATCCATGCGGGCGGGAGCCCCGAGAGGTCGTCGCGGCGGGCGGGCGCGGCGTACGGCGAGACGTCGGGCCCGCCGGGCTCCGCGCCGAGGTAGGACGTCCAGCCGAAGCGGTTGCTGCCCGGCGTCCAGACGCGGACGCCGCGGGGAACCGGTCCGGGTCGGGTGACGGTGCGATCGTCCAGCATCGGGTAGACGAGCAGCTGGAACGCGGGCTGCGCTCCCCCGCGGTCGTGGGCCAGGAGGGTCGCTCCTGCGGCCAGCCCGCCGCCCGCGCTCGCCCCGCCCAGCGCGATCCGCTCGGGATCGACTCCCCGCTCCTCGGCGTGCGCGGCGAGCCAGCGGAACGCGGCCAGCACGTCCTCGAGGGCGGCCGGCGCCGGATGGGCGGGCGCGAGCCGGTAGCCGACGGAGAGGACGGTGATGCCGAGGGTGCGGGCGAAGGCGATGTTCGAGGACTCGTCGTCGAAGCGGCTGCCGAGCACCATGCCGCCGCCGTGCACCCAGACCAGCGCGGGCGCGGCACCGCGGAGGGTGCGCGGACGGTAGCTGCGGACCGGGACCGGGTGGCCGTCCGGGCCCGGGACCTGGAGGTCCTCGACGAGCAGGTCGGGCGGCGCCTCCCCGCCGACGGCGGTGCGCCGGGTTCCGAGGCGGAGCAGCCGCGGTCCGAGCACGATCGGCGGGACGAGGCGGCCGAGCGCGAGGTCGGGGTGGAAGCGCGGTGCGGCCGCGCGCGCGGATCCGCTCATGCCCGCGGGTCCGAGACGAGCGGCAGCACGTCGTCGTAGTGGCCGGGCACGACCGCCGGCTCGACGTCGTAGACGCGCACCGCGTCGCCCTCCGCGCCGTGCGCCGGCGGCCAGGGCAGCTCCTCTCCGCGGACGAAGGCCACCAGCTCGCCGTGCATCACCGTGGCGAGCGCCGCGGGCGGGTCCTCGCCCAGCACCCGGCCGGTCGCCTCGGCGTCGAGGTGGTCGAAGAAGAACGGCAGGTCGAGGCAGTGCGACGCGCCGCCGGTCGCGGGCGAGAGCCGGTCGAAGGCGTAGAGCCAGGTCGGCGCCGGTCCTGCGGCACGGTTCCGCGCCGCCTGCAGCACCGCGCGGCGGAACAGCAGGTCGGTCGTGCGGGGTGCCGCCCCGGGCTCGCGCTCGAGGCGCGGGCTGTCGAACTCGTCGGCGGTCGCCCCGATCAGGAGCGGCTTGTCGAGGCCGGTCGTCGCGGTCGCCTCGGACACGGGCAGGGGCAGGAGCGCGTCGCCAGAGACCGGCGCGAAGACGATCGCGTGACCCGACCCGGGCATCATCGTGAGGGCGGCGGTCTCGGAGAGAGCGTCCTGGTCGAGCGAGGCGAGCCCGGCGCGGGTGGGCTCGACGCCGAGGGCGTGCGCGAAGGCGGCGAGCTGCTCCTCCGCCTCCTCGATGGGGACGCTGCGATCGGTGGGCGAGATGGCGACGGCGCGCGCGAAGAGCGGCTGCGCCTCGGCGCAGCCGAGCAGGGTGAGCACGGCGCCGCCGCCCGCGGACTGGCCGGCGATCGTGACCCGTCCGGAGTCGCCGCCGAACGCGCCGATGCTCTCGCGGACCCACTCGAGGGCCGCCAGCCAGTCGCGGACCCCGCGGTTCGCGTCGCCCTCGACGACACCGAAGCCGTCGACCCCCAGCCGGTAGGCGGCGGTCACGACGATCACACCGTCGCGCGCGAAGGCCGAGCCGTCGTGCCAGTCGCTCGAGGCCGCTCCGGTGACGTAGCCGCCGCCGTGCAGGTAGACGAGCACGGGCAGCGAGCCGGCCGGCTCAGCGGGGGCGAACACGTTCAGCGTCAGCGTGTCCTCGCCCGGGATCGAGTGCTCGGGGATGGTCGTGAACTCGAAGGGGCGGCCGCGCTGAGGCGTCGCCCCGTAGGCGTCCGCCTCGAAGACGCCGTCGAACGGCGCCCGCGGCTCGGCCGCGCGGAACCGGCGGTCGCCCACCGGCGCCTCCGCGAAGGGGACGCCGAGGAACCGGGCGACGCCGTCCTCCGCGACCCCGGCGACGACGCCGCGGGGCGTCTCGACCTCGATGCGCACGACCGGCTCCCGCTACGGCCGCACGAGGGTCTTGATCGCGCGGCGCTCGTCCATCGCGGCGTACGCCTCGGCGATCTCCTCGAGCGGCAGCTCCAGGTCGAAGACGAGGCCCGGCTCGATCGCGCCGCTCAGCACGTCGGGCAGCAGCTCCGCCATGTAGCCGCGGACCGGCGCGACACCGCCGTTGACGCCGACGTTCGAGCCGAACATCTGGCGCACGGGCAGCTCCGGCCCGCCGTTGGGGACGCCGACGTAGCCGACCATGCCGCCGGGGCGTGCCGAGTCGAGCGCCTGCTGCATCGACTCCTTGGTGCCCACGCACTCCAGGACGCAGTCCGCGCCGATGCCGTCGGTGAGCTCGCGGACGCGGGCGACGCCCTCGTCACCGCGGGTGTCGACGATGTGGGTCGCGCCGAAGCGGGTGGCGAGCGCCTGGCGGGACTCGTGCCGCGACATCGCGATGATCGTGGTCGCGCCGAGGCGCTTGGCCGCGAGCACGGCGCAGAGGCCGACCGCGCCGTCGCCGACGACCGCGACCGTGGAGCCCGCGGTGACGCCGGCCGAGACGGCGGCGTGGTGACCGGTGCCCATCACGTCGGCGAGGGTGAGCAGGCTCGGGATCAGCGTCGGGTCGACGTCGGTGCCGACCGGGAAGAGCGTGCCGTCGGCGAGCGGGACGCGGACCTTCTCGCCCTGCGCGCCGTCGGCGAAGCCCTGCTCGCCGACCTCGGCGCCCCACCAGCCGCCGGTGAGGCAGGAGGTCGAGACGCCGTTCGCGCAGTTGGCGCAGGTGCCGTCGCAGACGTAGAAGGGGGCGATCACGAAGTCGCCGACCGCGATGTCGTGCACGTCGTCGCCGATCTCCTCGACGACGCCGACGAACTCGTGGCCGATGCGGTGCGCCTCCTTCGTCGGGGTGACGCCGCGGTACGGCCAGAGGTCGGAGCCGCAGACGCAGGCGGCGGTGACGCGGACGATCGCGTCGCGCCCGGTCGAGAGCACGGGGTCGGGCACCTCCTCGAGTCGGACGTCGCGCTCGCCGTGGATGATCGTTGCTCGCATGGGGACTCCTGCTCGAGAGGGGGTGGGGGCTCGTCCACGGTACGCCGCCGCCGCGGGGTGGAAGGGTGGCCGGTCAGGGGCTTGCACGAACGTCCGCGGCTGCTACGGCGGCGCCTCCCGCCAGCCGTCGGCGCCGACGACGACGTGCGCGACGAACCGCAGCCCGCAGGCCGCGCACGCCTCGGCGAGGGCCCGGGTCGCGGCGAGGTCGGAGGAGAGGACGTCCGCCGCGCCGGCGTGGCTGTGCGCGAGGCCGACGCCGGCCGCACCGCGCGCCAGCACCTCGGCCAGGATCTCGGCGACCGGCACCTCCGCGTGGCTGGGCGGTCCGTCGGCGAGCGCGATCACGTCGCGGACGGCCCCGGCGGCGGTCAGCGCGACGGCCAGCACGGTCTCGGTCGGCCGCGCGGCGAGCAGCGGCGTCACCAGCTCGGCGAGGCCGGCCGCGTCGACGACGCGCGCGGCCCGACCGGCGCGGTTCATCCTCCGCCGCAGCTCGAAGGACGCGACGATGCGGCAGGCGGCGACCTCGCCGACGCCGCGCTGGCGGACCAGGTCGGCCACGCCCGCGCGCGACACCGCGTCGATGCCGCCGAAGCGCGCGAGCAGACGCTGCGCGACGACGGTCGCGTTCGCCCCGCGGACCCCGCTGCCGATCAGCACGGCCAGCGTCTCCGCGTCGGTCAGCGCCTCGGGACCGCGGGCGCGGAGCCGCTCGCGCGGCCGCTCCTCGGGCGCGAGTTCGGCCATGCGCGCGCCGGCGGCGGGAGACGGGGAATTCATGGGCGGGACGCTACCCGCAGACGCGCGCCCGGCGAGGCGCCCGGGCGGCGACTGTGGACGGCCCGCCCGCGATCGCCCCCTGTGGAGGAGCCCCCGCCCCCGGCCGCCCGCTCCACTCTCCAGAAGTTGCGGTAGTGGCGCGCGACTACCGCAACTTTTGAGGAATGGGAGGGGAGGGTCGGGGACGGGGGGGCGACAGGCGGTGCGGACCGTGCGGGGTCGCGGGGCCTACGGCGTCGCGAGGCCCGCGGAGACCAGCAGGCCGTCCGGGCCCGCGTCGACGAGCACCACGTCGCCGTCGCGGATGGAGCCGTCGAGGAGGGCCGTCGCCAGCCGGTCGTCGATCTCCTGCTGCATCAGGCGGCGCAGCGGGCGAGCGCCGTACTGCGGGTCGTAGCCGCGCTCGGCCAGCCAGCCGCGGGCGGCGGGCGTGACGGCGAGGTCGAGACGCCGCTCCGCCAGCCGGCGCGAGAGCCGGTCGACGTAGAGCGAGACGATCTCGCCGAGCTCGGTGCGGTCGAGCGCCTCGAACACGACGATGTCGTCGAGCCGGTTCACGAACTCGGGCTTGAAGGCCTGGCGCACCATCTGCTGCACCGCCTCGACCTTCTGCGGGCGGGTCAGGGACTGGTCCACCAGGAACTGCGAGCCGAGGTTCGAGGTGAGGATGAGGATCGTGTTGCGGAAGTCGACCGTCCGCCCCTGGCCGTCGGTGAGCCGGCCGTCGTCGAGCACCTGCAGCAGCACGTCGAAGACCTCGGGGTGCGCCTTCTCGATCTCGTCGAGCAGCACGACCGAGTACGGCCGGCGGCGGACCGCCTCCGTCAGCTGGCCGCCCTGCTCGTAGCCGATGTAGCCGGGAGGGGCGCCGACGAGCCGCGAGACGGCGAACTTCTCGCCGTACTCCGACATGTCGATGCGCACCATCGCCTTCTCGTCGTCGAAGAGGTGGTCGGCCAGCGCCTTCGCCAGCTCGGTCTTGCCGACGCCGGTCGGTCCGAGGAAGAGGAACGACCCGGTCGGCCGGTCGGGGTCGGAGACGCCGGCGCGGGTGCGGCGGACGGCGCCGGCGACGGCCGAGACCGCCTCGTTCTGGCCGATCAGGCGCCGGTGCAGCTCGGTCTCAAGGTGCAGCAGCTTCTCGGTCTCGCCCTGCATCAGCCGGCCGACCGGGATGCCGGTCCAGGCGGCGATGACCGCGGCGATGTCGTCCGAGGTGACCTGCTCGTTGACCATGCGGCCCTCGGCCGGCTGCTCCTCCTGCTCGGCGGCCGCGAGCTCGCTCTCGGCGGCGGGGATGTCGCCGTAGAGCAGGCGGGAGGCGCGCTCGAGGTTGCCCTCGCGCTGGGCCCGCTCGGCCGCGATCCGCAGCGCGTCGAGCCGGTTCTTGAGATCGCCGATGCGGTTGAGGGAGGCGCGCTCGCGCTCCCAGCGCTGCTGCAGCTCGGCGAGGTGGGCGCCGCGGCGGGCGAGGTCCTCGCGCAGCGTCTCCAGCCGCGCCTTCGAGGCCTCGTCCTTCTCCTTCTTCAACGCGAGCTCCTCGAGCTTCAGCCGGTCGACGGAGCGGCGCAGCTCGTCGATCTCGACCGGCGCGGAGTCGATCTCCATCCGCAGGCGCGAGGCGGCCTCGTCGATCAGGTCGATGGCCTTGTCCGGCAGCTGGCGGGCGGTGATGTAGCGGTTGGACAGCGAGGCGGCGGCGATCAGCGCGGAGTCGGCGATGGCGACCTTGTGGTGCGCCTCGTAGCGCTCCTTCAGCCCGCGGAGGATCGCGACCGTGTCCTCGACCGTCGGCTCGCCGACGAAGACCTGCTGGAAGCGGCGCTCGAGGGCCGCGTCCTTCTCGATGTACTGGCGGTACTCGTCGAGCGTGGTGGCGCCGATCATCCGCAGCTCGCCGCGGGCGAGCATCGGCTTGAGCATGTTCGCCGCCGCCACCGAGCCCTCGCCGCCGCCGGCGCCCATCAGGGTGTGCAGCTCGTCGATGAAGGTGATGATGCGGCCGCCGGAGTCGTTGATCTCGGCGAGGACGGCCTTCAGCCGCTCCTCGAACTCGCCGCGGTACTTCGCTCCCGCGATCAGCGCGGAGAGGTCGAGGCTGACGAGCCGCTTGCCCTTGAGGCTGTCGGCGACGTCGCCCGCGACGATCCGCTGCGCGAGCCCCTCGACGACCGCCGTCTTGCCGACGCCGGGCTCGCCGATGAGCACCGGGTTGTTCTTGGTGCGGCGCGTGAGCACCTGGCTGACGCGGCGGATCTCGGCGTCCCGTCCGATGACCGGGTCGAGCTTGCCGCTCGCCGCGATCGCGGTCAGGTCGACGCCGTACTGCGCGAGAGCGGACGACTCGTCCTGCTGGGGTGTCCGACCGGCCTGCATCTGCATCTCCTCCTTGCGGTTCGAAAGTTGAGTTCGGGTGACTCAAGTTTACGCCCGTCGGAGCCGCCGCGGGGGAGACGGCGAGTTCTCGAGGAGACGGCGCCGCCGGTCAGGCGGTGAGGCGCCCGTCGCCGAGGCCGCCGCGGAGGGAGCCGAGCGCGTCGCGGAGGACCGCGCGCAGTCGCGACTCGCGGACGCCCGTGAGCGCGGCGATCTCGGGCTGGGAGTAGCGACCGGCCACGGCGAGCAGCAGCAGCTCGCGGTCCGGGCAGGCCAGCGCGAGGAGCCCCTCGGCGAGCGGGCGGCGCGAGCCCTCCCGGGAGGAGCCGAGCGTCTCGCAGAGCACCTCGAGCAGCCAGAGCACCGGCTCCGGGGCGTGGGCGCCCTCCCGGGCACGGCGCCAGACGGCGGCGAAGGCCTCGGTGCAGAGCCGGTCACGCGTGGAGGCGTCGGCGTGCACCGTGGCGATCGAGGCGGAGAAGAGCCCGCCGAAGCGGTCGAACAGCTCGGCGAACGCGGCGCGGTCGCCGGTCGCGACGGCCCGGAGCAGGCGCGCGGCCGTCTCGGCCAGGGCAGGGCGGACCCGCTCCGCGCTCGCGTCGTCGCCACCTGCATGCATCTGCACAGAGTGTCACTGAAACGTGGACCGAGGCACTGCTTGCGATCACACCCGTCAGGGGGTATCGGCCCCGGGCCCCGTTCCCCCGTCACGGCTCCGCGCTCTCCTGCGGCGTCCTTCCGGGGATCAGGAGCCCGACGGCGGCGCGGGCCGGGACGGCGGCGCGGTGCGGATCCGGCGCGCATGGGCGGGCTGCGCGACGGCTATCGCGCCGAGCCCTCCCGCGGACTCGGCGGCAGAGGTCCTCAGAGCCTCGGCCAGCGCGCCCGGGCGAAGCAGAACGCGCCGTAGGCGATCAGCCCGACGGCGACGACGCCGAGCAGCACGACGCCGAACGGCAGCTCGGTCAGCGTCTTCAGCGCCTCGTCCAGGCCGCCCGCCTGCGCCGGGTCGTGCGTCACAGCGGCGATGATCACCAGGATCCCGAGCACGCCGAGCACGACGCCCTTCGCGACGTAGCCCGCGATGCCGAGACCGGTGACCACGCGGCCGGCCGTCCCGCCCGGCAGTGCGACGTTCTTGAGGAACTTCTTCGACGCGCCTCGGTAGACGAAGACGCCGCCGACCGCGAGGATCGCGAGCCCGGCGATCACGAGCAGCACCACCCCGCCGGGCGCGGCGAGGACCTGCGCGCTCGCGCTCTCGGACGTCTCGGACGAGTCGGAGCTGCCGCCCATCGCGAAGCGCAGGGTCGTGATGCCGAGCGCGAGGTAGACGACGGCCTTCGCCACCTCCTTGAGACGGCTGCCCCAGCGGGACGCGGCGCTGTCGCCGCCCGCCACCAGGAACGCCTCGAGCGCACCCCACAGCGCGAGTCCGAAGAGCCCGATCGCGCAGACCCAGAGCACGACCAGTCCCCCGGGCTGCGCGGCGAGCGAGCCGAGCGCGCCGGACTGGTCGGCCTCGCCCTGGCCGCCGGTCGCGATCTGCAGGGCGATGACGCCGATGAGGACGTGGACGAGGCCGTTCGCGGCGTAGCCCCCGCGGGCGAGCGTGCGCACCGCGGTCGAGTCCTGCGCGTCGTCCGCGGCGCGCTTGGCCTGGGTTCCTGAAGGAGTGTTCACGGTCCGGACGGTACGCGGTTCCGCCCCCGGCGTCGAACCGGGAGCCGGATCCCCTGTTCCAGGGGCACGGGTTCACCGACCGGACACCTCGCGTTTCCACACCCTCTGCTCGGCCGGATCCGCTGCGGGACGGGCGATCCGCGGCGGCGGGCACCGGCGAGGACGCCCGTTCTCCACATCTCTCCACAGGTTTGTCCACAGCTGTGGAGATCTCTCGATCCTCGAGGGAGTCAGGCCGCCCCCGGTGCCGGACCGGCGAGATCGGCGTGGGCGGCGACCGTCTCGATGAAGGCGGCGACGAGCGGATCGGGGTCCGCCCGCGTGAAGGCGCGGACGGCCCGCGTGCGGGCGGGATGCAGCGGCAGGACGACCCCGTGGAAGCCGCCGTCGAGGATGTTCCGCGGGACCAGTCCGAGCCCGACGCCCGCCGCGGCGAACCGCGGGACGGCCGCGGTCTGCGGGGTGCGCAGCGCGACGCGCGGCGTGAAGCCCGCCTCGGCGGCGTAGCGGTCCAGCACTCCCGCGAGGCCGTGCTCGGGCGTGAAGTGCACCCACGGCTCGTCGGCCAGCGCGGCGAGGTCCACCGGCCCTCCGTCGGCGAGCGGATGACCGGCGCGGCCGACGACGACGAACTCCTCCCGCCCGATCAGGCGGGACGGGCCGGTCCACGCCCGCGGCATCGGAGCGATCGCGACGTCGCCGGCCCCCGCGCTCATGGCCGAGACCACCGCGTCGACGGACTGGTGCTCGAGGACGGTGACGCTCGCCCCCGGATGCTCCTGCAGCCAGATCTCGAGGACGCCGGGGAGCACGCCGAGCCCGATCGACGTGACCGTCACGACGTCGATCGTCCCCGTCCGCGCGGCCACGACGTCCGCCGCGGCCGCCAGGGCGCGCTGCGCGTCCGCGACGACGGCCCGGGCCGGCGCGAGCACGGCGCGCCCGAGCGGGGTGAGGGCGACCGCGCGCGGGAGCCGGTCGAGCAGGCGTCCGCCGAGCTCGCGCTCGAGGGCGCGGATCTGCTGCGAGAGCCCGGGCTGGGTGACCCCCAGTTCGTCCGCGGCCCCGGTGAAGGAGCCGGTGTCGACCACTCGGAGGAAGTACTCCCACTGCCGGACGGTCACCATAAGCCGAGGTTATCAAGAGAGGAGTGAAGAGTACTTTGACTTCTCCTCACCTCCGCGGCACGCTCTCCGCATGACCTCTCTCCTCGAACCGATCGCTCTCGGATCCCTGCCCCTGCCCCATCGTGTCGTGATGGCGCCGATGACCCGGTCGCGCTCCGCCCAGCCCGGGAACATCCCCCGGCGCCTGAACGCCGAGTACTACGCGCAGCGCGCGTCGGCGGCGCTGATCGTCTCGGAGGCGACCCAGATCTCGCTGTCCGGGCAGGGCTACAGCTTCACGCCGGGCCTGCACAGCGCCGAGCAGATCGCGGGCTGGCGCCTCGTCACGGAGGCCGTCCACGCGGCGGGCGGGCGGATCTTCGCGCAGCTCTGGCACGTCGGGCGGATGTCGCACCGCTCCTTCCACGACGGCGCGGCGCCCGTCGCTCCGAGCGCCCTCGACTCCGACGCGCGGGTCTGGGTCAGCGTCGACGGCGTCGGCACGATGGTCCCGACCAGCACGCCGCGGGCGCTGACGACCGAGGAGGTCCGCGGCGTCGTCGAGGACTACCGCCGCGCGGCGGCCGCCGCCGTCGAGGCCGGCTTCGACGGCATGGAGCTGCACGGCGCCAACGGCTACCTGATCGACCAGTTCCTGCGCACGACGTCGAACCACCGCACCGACGAGTACGGCGGCTCCCTCGACGGGCGTCTCCGCTTCGCCGTCGAGGTCGCGACCGCGGTCGCCGGGGCGATCGGCGCCGACCGGGTGGGCCTGCGCCTGTCGCCGCAGATCACCGCCCGGGGGATGGACTGCCCCGGGATCGAGGAGACGGTCCTCGAGCTGGCCCGCCGCGTCGACCGGATCGGCCTGGTCTACCTGCACCTCGCCGAGGCCGACTGGGACGACGCGCCCGCGATCCCCGACGCCTTCCGCACCCGGCTGCGCGACGCCTTCTCCGGCCGGATCGTCGTCGCGGGCGGCTACACCCCGGAGCGCGCGGAGCGGATCCTCGCCGCCGGCCACGCCGACCTGGTCGCGTTCGGCCGGCCGTTCGTCGCGAATCCGGACCTCCCCGCCCGGATCGCGACCGGCGCGCCCCTCGCGGCTCTCGATCCGGACCTGCTCTACGGCGGGGACGCGCGGGGCTACACGGACTTCCCCTCCGCGGACCGACCGCTCGAGAGCGCCGCGACCCCGAGCGGAGCACTCTGATGCGCGCCGTCGCGATCACCCGGCACGGAGCACCCGAGGTGCTCACCGATGTCGAGCTCCCGGAGCCGTCGGCGACCGGTCACGATCTGCTCGTGCGGGTCCGCGCCGTGTCGATCAATCCGGTCGACACGAAGATCCGCGCCTCCGGCCGGCCCGAGGCGTCGCCGAAGGTCCTCGGCTACGACGCCGTCGGCTCGGTCGAGGCGGTCGGCGCGGACGTCACGCTGTTCGCCCCGGGCGACGAGGTCTTCTACGCGGGCTCGATCACCCGGCCCGGCACGAACGCGGAGCTGCACCTGGTGGACGAGCGGATCGTCGGCCGGAAGCCCGCCCGGCTCTCCGACGCCGAGGCCGCCGCGCTGCCGCTCACCGCGATCACGGCCTGGGAGCTGCTCTTCCACCGGCTCGGCGTCGAGCGCGGCGGCGGCCGTGGCCGTCGCCTGCTGATCGCGGGCGCGTCCGGCGGTGTCGGCTCGATCCTGGTCCAGCTCGCCGCGCGCCTCACCGGTCTCGAGGTGATCGCGACCGCCTCCACCCCCGAGTCGCAGCAGTGGGTGCGCGATCTCGGCGCCCACCGGGTGATCGACCACCGCGACCTCGCGCGGGAGCTGAAGCGCCTGGGACCCGTCGACCTCATCGCCTCGCTGACCGGGACGTCGGTCAACCTCCCGGCGTTCGTGGACGCGATCGCCCCGCAGGGCGCGATCGCCGTGATCGACGATCCGGCGGTCCTGGACGTCGTGCCGCTCAAGCGGAAGTCGGTGTCGGTGCACTGGGAGCTGATGTTCACGCGCCCGATGTTCGCGACGGCGGACCTCTCCGCCCAGCACGACCTCCTGCAGGAGATGTCCGGGCTGCTGGACGAGGGGGTGCTGCGCACGACGCTCGCCCGCGAGCTGTCCCCGCTGAACGCGGCGACGCTCGCGGAGGCGCACCGCCTGGTCGAGGCCGGCGGACGCCCGGGCAAGGTCGTCGTCAGCGGCTGGGAGTGACGCGCCGGCGGCAGGATCACACGTCGATCGCGCGGACCAGGCCGTCCTGGACGCTGCCGAGCCAGTCGTAGACCGCGCGGATCGCCTGCCCGGTCTCGTCCTCCGGCTCGAACTCGTCGGTGTCGATGATGCCGAGGCGGGCGGCGAGGGCGAGGCGCATGTCGGTGAGCCCGCGGAGCCAGGACAGCGCCTGCGGCGGCTCGAGCCGGACGGCGACCTCGCCGAGACCGGCGAAGACGCGGGCGTGGCCGGAGCCCTCGCCGGCGTCGAGCGCGGCGGTGATCGCGCGGGCGTCGCCCATCTTGCGGCCGGCGAGATCCGGGGCGGTGAAGCGGCGGAACTCGGCGGCGGCCTCGTCGTCGTCGCGGTAGGCGTCGGGCAGCAGCCGCGCCAGCGCGGGGTCGTTGCGCGCGTCCTCGCTCGTGCCGCGATCGAGCAGCTCGAGCATCTCGCCGGCGAGGTGGCGGAGGATCCCGGCCTCCTCGCGGTCGAAGCGGGCGACGGCGGCACCGGAGGAGTCGCGGCGGAAGGAGCGCATCAGGGCCTGCCCGCCGTGAGTCGGCCGGTCATGCGTCGGCCTTCTGCAGCGTCGCCCACAGGCCGTAGCCGTGCATCGCCTCCACGTGACGCTCCATCTCCTCGCGGTTGCCGGTCGCGACCACGGCGCGCCCCTCCGTGTGCACCTGGAGCATGAGCCGCTCGGCCTCGGCGCGACCGAAGCCGAAGTAGCTGCGGAACACGTAGGACACGTACGACATCAGGTTGACCGGGTCGTCCCAGACGAGCACGACCCACGGCACCTCGGCGGCCGAGCGGGTCGCCAGCCGCTCGTCGGCGCGCTCGATCGTGTCCACCATCCCTCCAGCCTAGGTCGCGGCGGCGCGGCGGACGCCTGCTGGCCGAGGAGCCGCGAAGCGGCACCCCCCTGACAACGGAGCCGCCGCGCAGCGGCACTCCATGCTGGTCGAGTAGCCGCCTCCGGCGGCGTATCGAGACCCGGCCTCTGCACAACGGTGGATCTCGATACGCCCGCTCCGCGGGCTACTCGATCAGCATGGTGCGCGCGAAGCGCGCTCCTCGATCAGCAGCATGCGCGCTCCTCTTCAGCGGATCTCAGGCCGACAGGCGCGGCAGCACCTCGCGGGCGAAGAAGTCGAGGTGGTCGAGGTCCTGGAGGTCCATGAACTGGAGGTAGACGCGCTCGGCGCCGGCCGCGCGCAGGGACTCGAGGCGGTCGACGGTCTCGTCGACGCCGCCGGCGACACCGTGCTCGCGCAGCTCGGCGGGCTCGCGGCCGATCGCCGCGGCGCGCCGGACGAACTCCGCCTCGTCCGCTCCGCCGACCGCGATCAGCGCGACCGAGTGCACGAGCGAGGACGGCTCGCGGCCGATCGCGACGCACGCCTCGTCGACGCGCTCGAACGCGCCGGGGATCGCGTCGAACTCGGGGAAGGGCAGGTTGAACTCGCTGGCGAAGCGGGCCGCGAGCCGCGGGGTGCGCTTCGGTCCTCCTCCCCCGACGATCACCGGCAGCGGCAGGCGCGCGGGCTTGGGCAGCGCGGGCGAGTCGGTCAGCGTGTAGTGCTCGCCCGCGAACGAGTAGCGCTCGCCGACCGGCGTCGACCAGAGGCCGGTGACGATCTCAAGCTGCTCCTCGAGCAGGTCGAAGCGACGCGGCGGGAAGTCGATGCCGTACGCGGCGTGCTCCTCCTCGAACCAGCCGGTGCCGAGCCCGAGCTCTACGCGGCCGCCCGACATCGCGTCGACCTGGGCGACCTGGATCGCGAGGATCCCCGGCGGCCGGTAGGTGACGGAGGAGACAAGGGTGCCGAGCGCGATCCGCTCGGTCTCGCGCGCGAGGCCCGCGAGGGTCGTCCAGGCGTCGGTCGGGCCGGGGCCGGGATCGCCGTCGCCCATCCGGAGATAGTGGTCGGAGCGGAAGAAGCCGTCGTAGCCGAGGGCTTCGGTCGCCTGCGCGACCGCGAGGAGATCCTCGTAGCTCGCGCCCTGCTGGGGTTCGGTGAAGACTCTGAACTGCACAGGTCCAGCCTCGCGCACGCCGGTCGCCGCGGTCGGGACCGACCCGCCCGCACGGCCCCCGGGACCCTCGATCGGGGACCTTGCGCCACCGGGCCGCCGGACGCGGTCACGACCGCCCGTGTACCGTGGCAGGTTGCCGCCGACGAGAGGACCCCATGTCCGACAAGCCTTCCGCCCCGGACATCGCCGTCCCGCCCGCCGCCGACACCACCGCGAGGCCGCCGCAGCGCCTCGCCCGCTGGGTGTTCTGGCCCGCGGCGGTGATCACGCTCTCCATCGCCGCCTTCGCGATCATCGCGCCGGACGCCGCCACCAGCGTCTTCGCCTCCCTGCAGACCACCGTGGTGAACACCTTCAGCTGGTACTACGTGCTGATCGCCGCCGTCTTCGTCGCCTTCGCGATCTGGATGGGCGTCAGCCGCTTCGGCGACATCAAGCTGGGCGCCGACGACGACGAGCCCGAGTTCTCGATGCTCTCCTGGATCTCGCTGCTCTTCGCGGCCGGGATGGGCATCGGCCTCGTCTTCTACGGCGTCGCGGAGCCGCTCACCCACTTCGCCACCCCGCGCCCCGGCGTCACCGGCACCGAGACGGAGCTCGCGCAGAGCGCCATCTCGCAGACCTATCTGCACTGGGGCGTGCACGCCTGGTCGATCTACGTCGTCGTCGGCCTCGCCCTCGCCTACGCGATCCACCGCCGCAAGCGCCCGGTGTCGATCCGCTGGGCGCTCGAGCCGCTGCTGGGCCGTCGCGTCCGCGGCGGCTGGGGCAACGCCATCGACGTGGTCGCCCTCGTCGGCACGATGTTCGGCGTCGCCACCTCGCTCGGCCTGGGCGTCACCCAGATCTCCGCGGGACTGGAGGCGAGCGGCATCGTCGACTCCTCGCTCACCGTGCAGATCATCGTGATCGCGGTCGTGACCGCCCTCACCGTGTTCTCGCTGGTCTCCGGTGTCGGCAAGGGCATGAAGTGGCTCTCGACCGGCAACCTGCTGCTCGCCGCCGCGCTGCTCGTGTTCGTGCTGGTCGCCGGCCCGACCCAGTTCCTGCTGCGCGAGTTCGTGCAGTCGCTCGGCAACTACCTGCAGAACTTCATCGGCCTCACCTTCACGGTCAGCGCCTACGCCGGCCAGGAGGGCGAGGCCTGGCAGGCGACCTGGACGACGTTCTACTGGGGCTGGTGGATGTCGTGGGCGCCGTTCGTCGGCATCTTCATCGCCCGGGTCTCGAAGGGCCGGACCGTCCGCGAGTTCGTCGCGGGCGTGCTGCTGGTGCCGACCATCATGACCTTCCTCTGGTTCAGCGTGCTCGGCGGCACCGCGCTCTACCGCGAGCTGTACGGCGACGGCGGGCTCGTCGGCGCCGACGGCTCGGTCAGCACCGACGCGGCGCTCTTCGAGATGCTGCAGGGCCTGCCCGCGGGCTCCGTGCTCACGGTCGGCGCGATCATCCTGATCGGCATCTTCTTCGTCACCTCCGCCGACTCCGGCGCCCTGGTGATGTCGATGATCGCCACCGGCGGCGACGCGGAGCCGCGCAACCGCATCCGCATCTTCTTCGCGCTCGCGACGGCGCTGCTCGCGCTCTCGCTGCTGATCGCGGGCGGCCTCGACGCGCTGCAGACGGCCGCGATCCTCTCGGCGCTGCCGTTCAGCGTGGTGATGATCCTGATGTGCGTCGCGACGGTGATCGCCTTCCGGAGGGAGATCCGCGCCTACGACAAGGCCCGCCGGGCCGCCTTCGTCGGCGACATCGGCTCGTTCTACGGCCTCGAGGTGGAGGAGCCGCTCGAGCGCGAGCCGGCGCACCCGCTGAAGCGCCTGGCCCAGCGCATCAAGCCGGGGTCGACCCCGCGGGAGTAGGCGGACGATCATGCTGGTCGAGTAGCCGCCACAGGCGGCGTATCCAGACCAACGGTCACCAGCAGAGCGGAACTGCCGACTCCACTTCCGGCGGTGGTGGATCTCGATACGCCCGCTTCGCGGGCTACTCGATCAGCATGCAACCGCATCCGCCGGAGCATGCTGGTCGGCGGGCCATCGGATCATCACGGCCGAGCATGCTGGTCGAGGAGCCGCCGCAGGCGGCGTATCGAGACCCGGCAACGCCACTCGCGTCGTGTCCGGCGCGCTCACCGTACGATCGCCTCGCACGAGACCGACGTCCGCACCCGCGTCCTCAGGAGCACCCGCATGACCGTTCCCCGCCCGCTGCTCTTCAACGCGTTCGTGATGAACACGCCCTCGCACATCCACCACGGCCAGTGGCGGCGGCCCGGGGCGAGGCCCGGCGCGTTCGAGGACCTCGGGCACTGGATCGAGGTGGCGAGGACGCTCGAGCGCGGGGTGTTCGACGCGATCTTCTTCGCGGACGTCGTGGGCACCTACGGGGCGGTCGGCGCCTCGCTCGAGGTGAACGCGCGCGAGGGACTGCAGCTGCCGAACAACGACCCGTCGATCCTCCTCGCCGCCCTGATCGGCTCGACCGAGCACCTGGGACTGGCGATGACCAGCTCGATCCTGCAGGCGCACCCGTTCGAGTTCGCGCGGCGGATGTCGACGCTCGACCACCTCTCGAAGGGCCGGGTCGCCTGGAACATCGTCACCAGCTACCAGGAGAACGCGGCCCGCAACTTCGGCCTCGACCGCCTGACCGAGCACGACGACCGCTACGCGCAGGCCGAGGAGTACCTCGACGTCGTCTACAAGCTGTGGGAGGGGTCGTGGGACGACGACGCCTCGGTCCGCGACCAGGCCGGCGCGTACTCCCGTCCGGAGTCGGTGCACCGCATCGATCACGCCGGCGCGAGCTACCGGGTCGAGGGCCCGCACCTCTCGGCGCCGTCGCCGCAGCGCACACCGTTCCTCTTCCAGGCCGGCTCCTCCCCCGCCGGTCGGGCCTTCGCGGCCCGGCACGCGGAGGCGCAGTTCGTCGGCGGCTCGACGACGGAGCAGACCCGCGAGCTGATCGCCTCGACGCGGGCGCTCACGGAGGCGGCGGGGCGCCGGGGCGCCGACGTGCTGTTCTTCTCGCCCCTGTCGGTGATCGTCGGCAGCACCGAGCGCGAGGCCCGCGAGCGCGAGGCCGAGCTCGGCGAGTACAGCAGCGTCGACGCCCACCTGCTGCACGCGGGGCTGAGCGTCGACCAGGCCGACGGGAAGCCCTTCCCGCCCGAGACGAGGCTGCGCGACATCGTCACCAACGGCAATCGCAGCACACTCGAGTCGATGATCCGGCTGCTGCCCGACCGGGACGCGACCGTCGCGGACCTGGCGCGACTCACCGTCGGCCGGCACCAGCGCGTCGTCGGGACGCCCGAGCAGATCGCCGACCGGCTGTCGGAGCTGCGCGATGCGGGCGTCGACGGCATCAACCTCAACCACTGGTCGCTGCCCGACAGCTACGTCGAGTTCGTCGACGAGGTGATGCCCGTGCTGCGCTCCCGCGGCCTGGCCCGCTCGGAGTACGCGCCCGGCGGGCTGCGCGAGCGGCTGACCGGGTCCGCGCGGCTGAATCCGCGGCACCCGGCGGCGCGCTACCGCGGGGCGTTCCGCGGCTGAGGAGGGTCGGCCGTCTCGTCCCCGGCCGCTCGCATCGACGTCAGCCGCTGAGGGCGTGCACAACTGAGGCTGGAAGCCGCGGATCGAGCGTTTCAGGGCCGATCCGGCCCTTCCAGCCTCAGTTGTGCACGCGCCGGGCCGGAGCCCGGTCCGTCGCTCAGCTCGGCGAGGGGACGAAGGGGTGCTCCGGCGGGTCCTGGTCGTCGTCGAGGCGCGCATCGTCGTCGAGACGGGAGTCGGCTCCCTCGTCGGTCGCCTCTCCGGTCGCCTCCGTGTCGTCGACCTCGGCCGGGTCCTCCGGGGGGACCGGCAGGGAGTCGGCGGCGGGACGGGTCGTGTCGGTGACGTCCTCGGGGGCGTCGAAGCCGAAGCTGCTCATGGTGTCCTCTCCGCGGCGCACCGGGAGGCGGCGCCGCTGCGGGCAGCCTAGATCGCGCCTCCGAGCCCGGTCACCTGCTTGACGGCGCCGCCCCCGGCGAGCACCTCCGGCACGCGGAACCGACCTGGGCACGCGGAACCGACCTGGGCACGCGGAATCGTGCGCTTCGTGCGAGCCGGACGTGATTCGGCGTGCCGAACATCCCGCCGGGAGGCGAGCGGACCCCTCCGGCACGCACGACGGACTCCGGCACGCAGGATCGCGCGATTCCGGCGAGCCGGACGACGTTCCACGAGCCGGAGGTCGGCGAGCTCGCGCCTCGAGCGAACGAGCGGCAGCGGGCGCCCGCCGCGGTGCTCAGTGCACGTACTCCAGCAGGTCGACGCCCAGCGTGCGCATGCCGTCGAGCACCGCGAGGCGGTAGCGCAGGCTCGAGTCGTCGAACTGCGTGATGACGGCGTAGGCGACGCCGGCGCGCGGGCCGCGGAGCACGCCGACCTCGGCGCGGACGCCGACGTCGGTGCCGGTCCGGTTGACGAGCAGGACGCCGTGGTCGGGCTGCCGGTGCGAGAGCGCGTCGAGGCCGAAGGCCGAGGCGACCATCGACAGGTCGCTGTTCAGCGAGAGCCAGCCGATGACGCGCGAGCTGACCGCGGGGTCGACGACCTCGCCGTTCGCGAGGGTCGCGAGCAGCCAGGTCAGCTCGCTGGCCGAGCCGATGGAGAGCTGCGGAGCGTCGTCCGGACCGCGCTCGTCGCGGACGACGTCGAGCAGGGCGGTGCGCGAGAGGCCGAGCGCCTCGGCCCGCTCGCGGACGGCGTCGAGTCCGACCCGGCGCAGGAGGACGTTGGTGGCCAGGTTGTCGCTGGTCGCGCCGACGAGGGCGGCGAGATCGGCGATCGGCATCGACGGGATCTGCAGGTGCTGCCAGATCCCCGTGCCGGTGACGGCGTCGGCGGCGGTGCGGTCGACGAGGCGCAGGTTCTCCTGCGGGTCGGTGGCGAGCCGCGCCGCGACCTCGACCAGGAGCACGATCGTGCCGACGGACGCCGTCGGCATGGAGACGGAGTCGTCGACCGCGAAGAGGGCGCGGCCGGTGCCGAGGTCGACCGCGCGGGCCGACACCACGACGCCGTCCAGGGCGAGCCGGCCGAGCGCGTCGAAGCCGCGCTGGAAGTCGTCGTGGTCGTAGTCGCCCTTGTGCCGGCCGCGGCGGGCGCGACGACTCTCGCGACGGGTCTCGTGGGCGGGGATCACCACGGCTGCGGCCTCTCTCCGGGTCGGTGGAACGGTCGGTGCGGAGGGGAGGAGCGGGATCCACCGCGACGACGCGTCGGTGGACGGACGGCGCGGAAGGCATCGGTCGGCTCTCGATGCCCGCCGCTCGCCCGTGGTGCGGGACGGCAGTCGGCAGCGACTACCAGATGGCGACGCGCTCGCTCGGCGGGAGCCAGAGGGAGTCGCCTTCGGTGACGTCAAAAGTAGCGTAGAACTCGTCCAGGTTCCGGACGATCTGGTTGCAGCGGAACTCCGACGGCGAGTGCGGGTCGATGGCGAGCAGACGGATCGTCTCCTCGTCGCGCGCCTTCTGCTGCCAGGCCTGCGCCCAGGAGAGGAAGAAGCGCTGCGCGCCGGTCAGGCCGTCGATCACGGGCGACTCCTCGCCGTCGAGCGAGAGCAGGTAGGCCTTCCACGCGATGCTGAGACCGCCGAGGTCGCCGATGTTCTCGCCGATGGTGAGCGCGCCGTTGACGTGGTGGCCGGGCGTCGTCGCGGGGGCGAGGGCGTCGTACTGCGCGATGAGGGCCTTCGTGCGCTCCTCGAACGCGGCCCGGTCGTCCTCGGTCCACCAGTCGGTGAGGCGGCCGTCGCCGTCGAAGCGCGAGCCCTGGTCGTCGAAGCCGTGGCCGATCTCGTGGCCGATGACGGCGCCGATCGCGCCGTAGTTCGCCGCGGCGTCGCGGGTCTCATCGAAGAAGGGGAACTGCAGGATCGCGGCGGGGAAGACGATCTCGTTGAAGCCGGGGTTGTAGTACGCGTTGATGGTCTGCGGCGTCATGAACCACTCGTCGCGGTCGAGCGGCTTGCCGATCTTGCCGAGCTCGCGGTCGAACTCGAAGGCGGCGACGCGGCGGGCGTTGCCGACCAGGTCCGCCGGGTCGATCGAGAGGGCGGAGTAGTCGCGCCAGCGGACCGGGTAGCCGATCTTCGGCGTGAACTTCGCGAGCTTCTCCAGCGCGCGCTCGCGGGTGTCGGCGCCCATCCACTCGAGGTCCACGATCGAGCGGCGGTAGGCCTCGATCAGGTTCGCGACGAGGACGTCCATCGCGGCCTTCGCCGTCTCGGGGAAGTGCCGCTCGACGTAGATCCGGCCGACGGCCTCGCCGAGCGAGCCCTCGACGAGCGAGACGGCGCGCTTCCAGCGCTCGCGCTTCTGCGGCGTGCCGGTGAGGGTGCGGCCGTAGAAGTCGAAGTTGGCGTCGACGAAGTCGCTGGAGAGGTAGGCCGCGGCGCCGCGGATCACCTGCCAGGACAGCCAGTCGCGCCAGGCGGGGAGGCGGTCGTCGGTCAGCAGGCCGGCGAGCCCCTCGAGGAAGCTCGGCTGGCGCACGACGACCTCGGCGAGCGCCCCCTCCGGCGCGCCCATCGCGGTCAACCAGACGTCGAGGTCGATGCCGGCGGCGAGCTCGGTGACCTCCGCCCAGGAGCGGAGGTTGTAGGTGGCCTGGCTGTCGCGGCTGCGCACCTTGTCCCAGTGCACGGCGGCGAGGTCGGTCTCGAGCGCGACGATGCGCTCGGCGCGCGACTCCGGCGAGTCGATGCCGGCGAACCCGAGCATGCGGGCGACGAAGGGCAGGTACGCCTCGCGGACGGAGGCGAACTCCTCCTCGCGGTAGTAGCTCTCGTCGGGCAGGCCGAGGCCGCCCTGGTTGACGAACACGAGGTAGCGCTCGGGGTCGCCCGGATCGTTGTCGACGAAGAGGCCGAAGAGGCCGGGGACGCCCGCGCGCTCGAAGGCGCCGACGGCCTGCAGCAGTCCGGCGATCGAGTCGACGCGCTGCACGGCCGCGAGGTCGTCGGCGAGCGGAGCGGCGCCGAGCTCCTCGGCGCGCTCCTCGTCGAGGAAGGAGGTGTAGAGGTCGCCGAACATGCGCGCCTCCGTGCCCTGCGGGGCGGACTGCGCCTCGACGATGATGTCGCGGACCGCCTTCTCCGCCTCCTCCTGGAGCACGTGGAAGGAGCCGTAGCGCGCCTTGTCGCTCGGGATCTCGGTGCGGTCGATCCACAGGCCGTTGACGTGGCGGTAGAGGTCGTCCTGCGGACGCGTCGCCGGGTCGAGTTCGGAGAGGTCGATACCGGAGCGAGGCGTCGTCGAGGTCATGGCGTCAAGCCTACGTCGGGGGTCGGACACCGCGGCCCGCGGGCGCGAGTCCGGCTCGCGGAACCGCCTCCGGCACGCGGGAACCGGCCGATTCATCGAGCCCGAGCCGATTCTGCGAGCCGGAGGTGCACCGGTCCCAGGTCCGGCACGCGAAAGCACCTCCGGCACGCGAGAACCGGACGATCCGGCGAGCCGGAGCGGGTTCCGCGAGCCGGAGGTCAGCCGGAGGGGCAACGCAGGCAGCAGCCGGCCGGCCGCGGGTCAGCGGGCGAGCTGCTCCTCGACGTAGGCGCGGATCGGGGTGGTCGGGCGGCCGATGAGGCGGGCGAGCGAGCCGTCGGTCTCGCCGAGGAGGCCGTCGGCGATGTTCGCGTCGAGGCCGACGACGAAGCCGACGCCGCCCTCGGGGACGCCGGCCTCGGTGAGGATGCGGGCGTGCTCGGCGGAGTCGATGTGCGTGATCGCGGCGTCGCGGCCGGCGACCTCGCCGACGAGGGCGGCGAGTTCGTCGAAGCTCCAGGCGGTGTCGCCGGAGAGCTCGTGCACCGACCCGACGAGGGAGGCGTCGAGCAGGGCGACGGCGGCGGCCTCGGCGTAGTCGGTGCGGGCGGCGCTGGAGACGCGGCCGTCGCCGGCGCTGGAGAGGGTGGTGCCGGTCGAGGCGAGCTCGGCGACGGTCTGCTCGTAGTTCTCGTTGTACCAGCCGTTGCGGAGGATCACGGCGGGGAGGCCGGCGGCGGCGATCGCCTCCTCCGTCGCCTTGTGCTCGGGGGCCAGGATCAGCGGGCTGGTGGTCGCCTTCGGGGCGCTCGTGTAGACCAGGCGCGCGCCGGCACGGGCGGCGGCCTCGATCGCGGCGGTGTGCTGCGCGACGCGCTTGCCCACCTCGGAGCCGGAGACGAGCAGCACGGCCTCGGCGCCGGAGAAGGCGGCGTCGAGCGAGGCCGGGTCCTCGAAGTCGGCGACGGCGGTGCGGACACCGAGGTCGGCGGCGAGCGCCTCCAGCTTGGCGGCGTCGCGGCCGGTGGCGACGATGTCGGAGGCGGCGGTGCCGCGGGCGAGCAGGTGCTCGACGGCGAGACGGCCGAGGTGGCCGGTGGCTCCGGTGACGACGAGGGTCATGAGGGTGGTCCTTCCGTTCGGGAGACGGCGGGTGGGGCGCCGTCGGAGAAGAGGAACCGGACGACGACGCGAGAACTTCCCGGAATGCAGTACCCACTATTTTGTTAGTACTCCTGTGACCATCATCCAGAGTCCCCTCCTCACCGGCGACGTCTACTCCGCCGACTGCCCGAGCCGCGAGGTCTTCGGCCACGTCACGAGCAAGTGGGGCGTGCTCGTCCTCGCCGCCCTGGCCGAGCGCGGCCTGCGCTGGGGCGAGCTGCGGCGGCGGATCGGCGGCATCAGCGAGAAGATGCTGGCGCAGACCCTCCGCACCCTCGAGGAGGACGGCTTCGTGCACCGCGAGGCGCACGCCGTCATCCCGCCGCGGGTCGACTACGCGCTGACCCCGCTCGGCGCCGAGCTGGCCGAGCGACTGCTGCCGGTGGTCGAGTGGATCGCGGACAACGTCGGCGCAGTGCTGGCCGCCCGGGACGCCCGCCGGAGCGACGAAGGATAGCCTCACCTTCTTGTGAGAACGTTCATGTTCCGTTCAGGGAGAGGCCTCCGCTGAGCGGGATGCGCGTCCCCTCGCACTGGTCCACTCGATCGCACTGCCTGCCGATCGAAGGACATCGCATGACCGACACCGCCCGCCGCCCGCTCCTCCTCCCCATGGCGGGGCACGTGCGCGGCAAGCGCAGCCCCGTCACCTGCGCCCTGAAGTGCGCGAATGCGTGCTCGACCGCCGCCTGCAACACCTCGCACAACAGCTCGTTCCGCGACATCGTCGCCCGGCAGATCTCGCGCCGCAGCGCGCTCGGCCTCGGCCTGGCCGGCGCGGTCACCGTCGCCGTCGCCTCGGCCGGCGGCGCCCCCACCGCGGAGGCCGCCGTCGCCGGCGCCGCGGTCGGCGGCTCCCCGCTCGCCTTCACCCCGATCGCCCCGGTGCCGTACACGGTCGACGAGTTCACCGTCCCCGAGGGCTTCGCCTGGCAGCCGATCATCCGCTGGGGCGACCCGCTCTTCGCCGACAGCCCCGCGTTCGACATCCGGAACCAGACGGAGGCGGCCCAGGCCGCGCAGTTCGGCTACAACAACGACTACACCGACATCGTCGAGATCCCCGGCTCGAAGCGCCTGCGCGCCCTGCTGGTCGTGAACCACGAGTACACGAACGAGTCGATCATGTTCCCAGCCGCGCAGCTCGAGGCGGAGCCCGAGCGCGTGCGCGCCGTCGGCCGCGCCGCCCACGGCCTCAGCGTCGTCGAGCTGGTCCGCACCGCCGTCGACCGCCCCTGGTCCTACGTCCAGGGCGGCGAGCACAACCGCCGCTACCTGCTGGACACCCCCTACGAGGTCACCGGCGCCGCGGCCGGCTCGGCGCTGCTGAAGACCGCCGCCGACCCGACGGGGCGCTCCGTCTTCGGCACGCTCGGCAACTGCTCCGGCGGCACCACGCCGTGGGGCACCATCCTCTCCGGCGAGGAGAACTTCAACGGCTACTTCCGCGCCACCGCGACCAGCGACGCCGAGAAGCGCTACGGCCTCGCCGACGCCGAGACCGCCCGCCTGTGGGAGCTCGACGACCCGCGCTTCGACGCCCGCACGCCCGGCTACGAGAACGAGCCCAACCGCTTCGGCTGGATCGTCGAGTTCGACCCCTTCGAGCCCGAGTCCACCCCGAAGAAGCACACCGCGCTCGGCCGCCTCAAGCACGAGGGCGCGAACGTCATCGTCGCCCCCGACGGCCGCGTGGTCGCCTACCAGGGCGACGACGAGCGCTTCGACTACCTGTACAAGTTCGTCTCGACGAAGCGCTACCTCGAGGGCGACCGCGCGCACAACAAGACGCTGCTGGAGGAGGGCGACCTCTTCGTCGCGAGCTTCACCGGCGACTCCCCCGTCGCCGAGATCACCGGCACCGGCGCGGTCCCCTCGGACGGCGGCTTCGACGGCATCGGCGCCTGGCTGCCCCTGGTCCTCGACGGAGCGTCGATGATCGCCGGCATGAGCGTCGAGGAGGTGCTCGTGCACACCCGCATGGCCGCCGACATCGCCGGCGCGACCAAGATGGACCGCTGCGAGGACGTCCAGCCGAGCCTGGTCAGCGGCCGGATCTATGTGGCCTGCACCAACAACTCCAACCGCGGCACCGAGGGCAAGGAGGGGCCGACCGAGGTCAACCCGCGCTCGGAGAACCGCGACGGCCACATCGTCGAGATCATCGAGGACGGCGGCGACCAGACCGGCCGCACCTTCACCTGGAACCTGCTGATGCTGTGCGGCGACGTCGCGCAGGGCGACACGGTCTACTTCTCCGGCTTCCCGGTCGACCAGGTCTCGCCGATCTCCTGCCCGGACAACCTCGCCTTCGACTCCGTCGGGAACCTCTGGATCTCGACCGACGGCGCGCCCAGCGGCATCGGCTACAACGACGGCCTGTTCAAGGTGGCGCTCGAGGGCGCCGACCGCGGCCGGGTGGAGCAGTTCCTCTCGGTCCCGCGCGACGCCGAGACCTGCGGGCCGATCGTGCACGACCAGGACCAGCACGTGTTCGTGGCGGTCCAGCACCCGGGCGAGGAGGGCACCTTCGAGGCGCCGAGCTCGTACTTCCCGGACTTCGCTTCTGCGGGAGTCGTCGCCGCGGGTGCCGTCGCGGCGCCGCGACCGACGATCGTGCAGATCCTGCCGGCCTCGCAGCTCGTGACGCCGACGCCCACGCCGACCGCGGGGCCGACCACGGCGCCGACGGCCGCGCCGACCGCGGGCCCGACCGCCGCACCGACGGCGGCACCCACCGCCGCGCCGACCGCGATGCCGACGGCCGGACCGACCGCCGGGCCCACCGCTGTGCCGACGGCCGCGCCGACCGGCACGCCCGTTCCGTTGCCCGTCGGCGGCGGAACGACCGGCGGACTCGCCTCGACCGGTGTCGAGAGCGTCGGTCTCGTCGCCGGCGCCGCCGCGCTGCTCACCGCGGGGGCTGCCGCACTGGGTCTGGGTGCGCGCCGCCGCGCAGCCGGCACGGAGGCCGAGCCGGAGGCCTGATCGGGGACGCAGGTCCGTTGTGCAGGCGATCCGACGCTCGGCGGCGCACCGGACGCGGTGGCAGGGGCTTTCCGCGGCCGGTCGCCTGCACATCGGACGGACACCTGCACAACGGACTGACGCCTGCACAACGGACGGGCGCCTGCACAACGGGGGCCCGAGGGGTGCGCTAGGTTGAGCGCGATGTCGACCCTCCGGAGCCGCGAGTCCGCGGTCATCGTCGCCGTGCAGCGCTCACCGCTGGCCCGGCCCCTGCGACCCGTCGCCCGCTGGCTCAGCTTCTTCGGCGAGCACGCCGCGGGCTGGCTGCTGCTGGGCGTGGTCGGTGCGTTCGCCGATCCATCGCGCTTCTGGGCGTGGGCGCTCTGCGACGTCGCGATCGTCGTGGCGCACGGGCTGTCGATCGTGATCAAGCGCGTCGTCCGGCGGCCGCGGCCCCTCGGCGAGGGCGTCGAGGTGCGGGGGACGGCGCCGAGCAAGCTCAGCTTCCCGAGCTCGCACGCGTCCTCGACCACCGCGGCGGCGATCGTGTTCGCCGTGATGCTGCCCGCGCTCTGGCCGCTCGCCGTCCTCGTGGTGCTGGTGATGCTGCTGTCGCGCATCGTGCTCGGGATGCACTTCCCGACCGACGTGCTCGCGGGCGCGGCGCTCGGCACGCTCGCGGCGCTGGCCGCGCTGCCGTTCCTCCCGCTGCTGTCGTTCTAGGTGCCCGGGCGCGGGGGCGTCTGCCGTCCGTTGTCCGATCTGCAGGCGATCCGCGCGTCTGTCTTCCGCACCTCGCGGTGGAAGGCGCCTTCCGCATCGGATCGCCTGCAGATCAGACGGGAGCCTTCCTCAGAGGAGGCGGCGGGCCGAGGCCCAGGCGGTCAGCTCGTAGCGGGAGGAGAGCTGGAGCTTGCGGAGCACCGCGGAGACGTGGGACTCGACGGTCTTCACCGAGATGAAGAGCTCGGCGGCGGCCTCCTTGTAGGCGTAGCCGCGGGCGATGAGGCGCATCACCTCGCGCTCGCGGGCCGAGAGGCGGTCGAGCTCGTCGACGGACTCCGCCTGCTCGCCGCTCAGGGCCCCGAACGCGTCGAGGACGAAGCCGGCCAGGCGCGGCGAGAAGACGGCGTCGCCGCCGGCCACCGCGAGGACCGCCCGGCTGACCTCGGCGCCGGAGCTCGCCTTGGTGATGTAGCCGCGGGCGCCGGCGCGGATGACGCCGACCACGTCCTCCGCCGCGTCCGAGACGCTCAGCGCCAGGAAGCGCACCGCGTCGAGGTGCGCGGCGCTGCGGCGCAGGACCTCGGCCCCGCCGCCACCCGCGCCGCCGGGCAGGTGCACGTCGAGCAGCACGACATCCGGACGCTCGGCCGCGACCAGCGCGACGGCGGAGTCGACGTCGGCCGCCTCGCCCACGACGTCGAGCTCGGGGGCGAGATCGGCGCGTAGACCGGAGCGGAAGATGGAGTGGTCGTCGACCAGCACGACGCGGGTCACCGCTCGGCCCCCGCCGGCAGGCGCAGGTGGACCTCGGTGCCCGAGCCGCCCGCTCCGGGCCGCACCGTCGCACTGCCGCCGGCGCGCGCCATCCGGCCGACGATCGACTCGCGGATGCCGAGGCGGTCGCCGGGGAGCGCGCCGAGGTCGACTCCGGGACCGCGGTCGCGCACGAAGACGTCGACCCCGGTGGCCGACGACTCGACGTAGACCGAGACCTCGCCACCCGCGTGCCGGGCGGCGTTCAGCATCGCCTCGCGGGTCGCCGCGAGCACGGGGGCGGCGCCCGGCACCGAGGCCCCCACCGCGACCACCTCGAGCGTCGCCGGCCAGTCGAGCTCGATCGCGGCCGCCATGGCGCGGATCTCGGCCGCCAGGTCGTTCGCGACCGGGACGTCCCGCTCGAAGAGCCAGTCGCGCAGCTCCCGCTCCTGCGCGCGGGCGATGCGGGCGACCTCGCTCGAGGCACCCGCCCGGTTCTGGATCAGCGCGAGGGTCTGCAGCACCGAGTCGTGCAGGTGCGCGGCGATCTCGGCGCGCTGCTCCTCGCGCACCCGCGCCGCGCGCTCGCCCATCAGCTCGGCCCACAGCGTGACGACCCGGGGCGCGGCGAGCACGCCCGCGGCCACCAGGAGGACGCCGACGGCGAGGACCGCGTTGACCGCGCTCGGGCGGGCCGTGAGCACGGCGGCCCCGGCGACGACGAGCACGGCGCAGGCGGCGAGGCGGACCAGGGCGGAGGAGCGCGCCGAGCGCGACGGATCGCCGCGGTCGGGTCCGAGACTCCAGGCGACGGCGCCGCCGGAGAGCACCGCGACGGCGGCGAGCGCCCGGGTGACGTCGGCGTCGTCGCCCCCGCGCAGCGCGACCACGACCGAGAGCGTCGCGGCTCCGGCGACGCCGACGAGCAGCACGGCGACCGGGACCGACCGCCGCACACCGCCGGTCTGCGCACCGGAGTCCGCGCCCGCGTCGCGCAGGGGCACGAGCGCCCACAGCCACAGGTAGAGCAGCGCGCCGCCGCCGCCCAGCAGCGTCGCGACGATCATGAGGAAGCGCACCGTCCCCGGGCGCGGGCCCAGGTGCTCGGCGAGCGCCGCGCACACGCCGCCGAGGACCATCCGGCGCGGGCGGCGCAGCGGAGGCCGGGCCGAGGCGGGCCGGCCCGCGGACGATCGGCCCGGGGACGGCCGACGCCGCGGCGGGTGCGCCGCGGTGCTCGGGAAGGTGGGTGTGCTCACCCCTGCATCCAAACAGGTCGTCGGGGTCGCCGGGGCGGGAGTCGGGGTCGGATCAGGGGTTCCCCCGATGGTCGGCGCCTGTGGAGGAGCGTCACACTCGAGCCATGACAGCAGCGAGCACGACCCCGCCGGACCCGGCGCAGGAGACGGCGGGCGATCCGCCGACTCCGGACCCGACCCCCGGAGCCGGCGATCCCGCGAACGGCACTCCCGGAAACGGCACCCCCGGCGCCGGCGCCTCCGCACCCGGCCCCTCCGCACCCGGCCCCTCCTCCGAGAACCGCTTCCTCCTCTGGCTGCGCTCCCTCGATCTCGCCCGCCGGCCCGGCTGGGTGGGCGGCGTCTGCTCCGGCATCGCCGATCGCCTCGGCATCGATCCGCTGATCGTGCGCGGGATCTTCGTCGTGGTCGCCGTCCTCGGCGGCCCGGCATTCCTCTTCTATGCGGCCGCCTGGCTGCTGCTGCCCGACGAGGACGGCGTGCTGCCGGTCGAGGAGCTGCTCCGCGGTCGCCTGACCCGCGTCCACGCCGGCATCGGCGCCCTGGTGCTCGCCTCGATGCTCCCGGTCGCGCAGGGCTTCTGGTCGCTCGGCGGCGCGTACACCGGGGCGGTGCCCTGGGCGCCCGCCACCGGCCGCGCCCTCTGGACGGTCGTCGTCCTGGTGCTCATCGTGCTCTTCGTGGTCTGGATCGCCCGCCGCTCGGGCCGCACCGACCCGACGCCCCCGCCGTACGGCAGCCCCGAGGGACCCGGCGCCTCGGCCGCCGGCTACCCCGCCCCCACCGGCGAGCCCGCGAGCGGCGCTCCCCTCCTCCCTCCGCAGCGCCCGACCGAGGCGCGGCCGAGCACCCCCGAGGACCTCGCACTGTGGCGCGAGCGCCAGGAGGAGTGGAAGGCCGAGCGGGAGGCGTTCCGCGCCCAGGAGAGCGCGACCGCCCGCGAGACGGCCCGGGCCCGAGCGGAGGAGTCGCGCCTCCGAGCCGCCGCGATCACCGCGGCGCGCCTCGAGCGGCGTCGGCTGCACCGCGAGGCGAACCCGCGGCTGCGGCGGAGCGTCACGCTGCTCGTGCTCGGCCTGGCCGCCGTCGCCGGCGCGATCGCGTCGCTCACCGTCTCCGGCTCGACCGCGACGGTCGTGGGCTTCAGCGTCGCGACCCTGGTGCTCGGGCTCTCGATCGTGGCGGCCGGGCTGCTCCGCCGGCGCGCGATCCTCCTGATCGCGGTCTCGGTGATCACGGTGCTGACGGCCTCGACCGCGTCGCTCGTGCCGCCGGAGCGGCAGCTGCTGCCCCTCCTGAGCTCCTACGACATCTCGAACGTGGCGCCCGGCAGCTACGCGATGGTGGCGGGCGCACTGCAGATCACGATCGACCCGTCGCTGGGTGCTCCGGGGGAGGTGATCGACGTCTGGCAGGGCGCCGGGAACATCACCGTCATGCCGATGGCCGGAGCGGCGGTCCGCCTCGAGGCGTCCACGGCGAACGGCTACTACTGGCTGACCACCGCCTTCGCCGACGGCGACGTGGGGTCCGAGCCGGAGAACGTCGCGTACAGCCGCGACGGGGCCACCTGGACGCAGACCTTCGGCGACCCGGACGCCGAGCCGGTCGTCGTCCGGATCGCGCAGGGCCGCGGCGGAGTCACCGTCTACGACCGGACCGCCGAGGACTCGACCAGCGGCGCCGCACTCGACCCGGACGGCACGGCGACCGCGGGGCCGACCTCGGAGGCGACCGCGACCGCGACCGACCTCCCGGCCCCGACGGACACCGACGGCACGACGGATCCCGGCACCCCGACAGACCCCGGCAGCACGCCCGGAACCGACAGCACGACCCCGACGGAGGCAGGACGATGACCGCGCAGAGCACCACCGCCACGCAGACCAGCACCGCCCCCGAGACCGCGCAGCGGCCGAGGATCCGCGCCGGCGCGGTCGTCTGGGGACTGGTCCAGGCCGTCGTCGCCGTCCTGCTGCTCCTCGTCGCCGCCGACGCCGGGCTGCGGACCGCCGTCGTCGACTGGGCGCTCTCGCTCGGCCCGGCCGGAGCCGCCGCGATCGCGATCGCCGCACTCGGCACGATCGCCCTCCTGATCGGCCTCGTCCGGGTCCTCGACCGGCGCTGACGAGCGGCAGGACCGCGCCCACCACCCGGAAGCGCGCAGAACATCAGCCAGGAGTGCCTTTCGTCGCCCGTCAGCGATGAGACCGCCTCCTGGCTGATGTCCGTGCACGCCCCGCGACAAGAGCGACGCACGCGCCCACCCGCAACCCCCTAGGCCGAGGCCGGACACGAGCGCAGACTCGCAGTCCGGCCTCGACCGCGCGCGCGAGCCTCCGCCCGCGCACGGACAGGCGCCTCCCCCTCCCCGAATCGAGACCGCCGATGCCCGACGCCGCCCGCAGGACGCTCTGATGGAGCTCGGCATCGCCGCCGTCATCGGCGTCGCGGTCCTGGTGGGCGTCGCCGCGTTCGCCCGCCGCCTCGGCGTCGCGGCGCCGATCGCCCTGGTGCTCGCCGGCGTCGGGCTGTCCTTCCTTCCCGGCGTCCCCGAGGTCGTCGTGCCGCACGAGTGGGTGCTCGACGGCGTCCTGCCGCCGCTGCTCTACGCCGCGGCGATCAGCGTGCCGTTCGTCGACTTCCGCCGGAACATCGCCACCATCAGCGGCCTCTCGGTGGTGCTCGTGCTGATCTCGGCCGCCGGGATCGGCGCGCTGCTCTTCGTCCTGCTGCCCGAGCTGGGCCTGCCGCTCGCCATCGCGGTCGGCGCGATCATCAGCCCGCCCGACGCGGTCGCCGCCACGAGCGTGGGCCGCCGCCTCGGCCTGCCGCCCCGGCTGCTCACCCTGCTCGAGGGCGAGGGGCTGATCAACGACGCGACCGCGCTCGTGCTGCTGCGCTCGGCGCTGGCCGCCGCGGCCGGCACCCTCGCGACGCCGTGGGCGGCGATCGGCGACTTCCTCTACGCCGTGGTGGTCGCCGTGGTCGTCGGCCTGGTCGCCAGCATCGTGACGGTCTTCGTCCGCTCCCGCCTCGAGGACCCGGTGCTGAACACCGTCGTCTCCTTCGTCGTGCCGTTCGTCGCGTTCATCCCTGCGGAGACCCTGGGCGCCTCGGGCGTGCTCGCCGTCGTCGTCGCCGGCCTGCACACCGGGCACGCCTCCTCCCGCGCCTTCACCGCGCAGTCGCGCGTCAACGACCGCATCAACTGGCGCACCGTGCAGTTCCTGCTCGAGAACGGCGTGTTCCTCCTGATCGGGCTCGAGATCCGCAGCCTGATCCAGGACGCCGACCGCGCCGCCCTGACGATCCCCGCCGCGGTCGGCATCGGGCTGGTCGCCACCGCCGGGCTGATCGTGGTCCGCTTCGCCTGGGTCGGCCCGGTGCTCCTCGGCGAGCGCTGGCAGACCCGCCGGGCCGAGCGGCGGGCGCGCGAGCAGAAGGAGCTGCTCGAGTCGACGGACGGCGTGCGGCTGCCGCGCGAGGAGCTCGGCCGGGCCAAGCGCCGCTACCAGCTGCGCCGCTCCGACTACCGCCACTTCAGCAGCAACGGCCTCGGCTGGCGCGGTGGCCTCGTCCTGGGCTGGTCGGGCATGCGCGGAGTGGTGACCCTCGCCGCCGCGCAGTCGCTGCCGGAGGACATCCCCTACCGTCCGCAGCTGGTGCTGATCGCCTTCACGGTGGCGGTGTCGACGCTGCTGATCCAGGGCAGCACCCTGCCGCTGCTCATCCGCGCCACCGGGATCCGCGGGGTCGACGTGCCGGAGGACCAGCGCGAGCTCGCGGGCCTGCTCGACGAGATCACCGAGAAGGGGCTCTCGGTCCTCGAGAAGCCCGGCGAGGTGGTCGAGGGCGTCGACGACGTCGATCCCGACGTGCTCGAGCGCGTGCGCCAGACCTCCTTCCTCCGCTCAGAAGCGGCCTGGGAGCGGTCGCGCGGCTCCCAGCGCGACACGGCAGACACTCCGCACCGTCTGTACCGGGCACTGCGGCTCGCGGTCGTCTCGGCCGAGCGCGAGGCGCTGCTCGACGCCCGCTCCCGCCGCGCGTACCCGCAGCGGATCCTCGGCCAGGCGCAGGCGCTGCTGGATCTCGAGGAGACCCGGCTGCGGCTGCGGCGCGGCTCGACGTCGTAGCGGCTGGCCCGGACGAGGGCCCGACCCGCGGCCTCAGCCCGTCGTCGTCCGCGTCATGATCGCGACGACGAACAGCCCCGCCCACAGCGCACCGCAGACGAGCAGCCGCAGGTTGCCGAGCACGATGTCCTCCGGCGCCGACGCCCGCCCGCGCTCGATGTCGAGGGCGTAGAGGAAGAGCGCGGCTCCGAACGGCACCACCGACGCCATCGACCAGAGCGAGTTCTCGCCGTTGATGAACAGCGCCCACAGCGCGTAGGAGATCATCGTCAGCGACGCGGCGACCGACCAGATGAAGCGCAGGTACCCCGGTGTGTAGACCTTGAGGGTCGAGCGGGTGTGACTCTCCTCCTTGCCCTCGCTCTGCAGCTTCTCGGAGTAGCGCTTGCCCGCGACCATGAACAGCGAGCCCGAGGACACCGCGAGCAGGAACCACTGCGTCAGCGGGATGTCCGCGATGGCCGCGCCGGAGATCGCGCGGAGCACGAAGCCGCCCGCCACGATCAGGATGTCGATCACCGGCTCGTGCTTGAGCCAGAGGCAGTACGAGATCTGCATCACCAGGTAGGCGGCGAGCGTCGCCGCGAACCAGGTGAAGCCGAGCAGGAAGGTGACCAGCACCGGCACGATCATCAGCACGAACGCGGCCGGCCAGGCGACCTTCAGCGGCAGCGCGCCGGACGCGATCGCGCGGAAGCGCTTCTTCGGGTGCACGCGGTCCGACTCGACGTCGAGGAGGTCGTTGAGCAGGTAGCCGCCGGAGGAGGCGAGGCTGAACGCGATCACGCCGATGACGGTCGCGACGAGGATCTCGGGCTCGAGGATGCGCGCGGCGGCGACCGGAGCGGCCAGCACCAGGACGTTCTTCAGCCATTGGCGCGGACGCATGGCGGCGACGAGTGCGCGGGCGGTGTTCACGACGTCTCCCTCTCGGGGGAACGGGGCCAGGAACGGCCGGATCGGGCGGGATCGGGGTGACGCGGGCCCAACCTACAATCGGGGGTGAACGCGCTCCCATCCGCCCGGATCCGCAGCGCTCACGACCGGAGCACCACGGAGGGAAGCGCATGCGGACGGCCGCGCTGTACGTCGTCTTCGCGATCCTTGCAACGGCGGTGAATCTGGGCACGCAGATGCTCGTCGAGCTCGCCGTCGACGCGGAATGGGCCACGATCGCCGCCGTGCTCGCGGGCACCCTGACGGGGGTGATCGCCAAGTACGTGCTCGACAAGCGCTTCATCTTCAAGCACGAGACGATGAATGCGGCGCACGGGCTGAGGACGTTCCTCCTCTACGGCGTGATGAGCGGCGTGACGACCCTGATCTTCTGGGGCTTCGAGTTCGGCTTCGACTACCTCTTCGGCACCGACTTCGCCCGCTACACCGGGGCCGTCATCGGCCTCGCCATCGGCTACGTCGCCAAGTACCACCTCGACAAGAACGTCACGTTCTCCGGCCCGCGAGAGGAGCCCGCATGACCACACCCGTCTCCTCCTGGGGACTGCTCTCGCGCGACGAGCACCGCGTCACCCGGATCACGAGCGTCGAGCAGGCGCAGACCGCGCTGGCCGCGGGCGACAGCGGCATCGCCTACGGGCTCGGCCGCAGCTACGGCGACGTCGCCCTCAACGGCGGCGGGCGCATCTGGGACTTCAGTGGCTTCGATCGCCTGCTCGCCTTCGACGAGGAGACCGGCGTCCTGCGGGCCGAGCCGGGCGTGCTGCTGCGCGACGTGCAGGCCGTCTTCGCGCCGCGCGGCTGGATGCTGCCGGTCACTCCCGGGACGAAGAACGTCACCCTCGCCGGCGCGATCGCGAACGACGTGCACGGCAAGAACCACGCCTCCGCCGGCACGATCGGCCGGCACGTGCGCTCCTTCACGCTCCTGCGCAGCGATGGGTCGTCCTCGCGCTGCACGCCCACCGAGAACGTCGAGCTGTTCGAGGCGACGATCGGCGGCCTCGGGCTCACCGGGCTGATCGTCGAGGTCGAGCTCGGGCTCGCGCGCGTCCCCGGGCCGTGGCTCGTCAGCGAGGACGTGCCCTTCCAGACCCTCGACGGCTACCTCGACCTCGTGCACGAGTCGATGGACGTCTTCGAGCACACCGTCGCCTGGATCGACGTCACTACGGGCGGTGGGCGACGCGGGGTCTACTCGCGCGCGGACAGCACGGCCGCCCCGGAGCTGCCGGAGACCCGGCCGGGCTCGCTGAAGGTGCCCTTCGCCTTCCCGCTGTCGGTCGTCAACCGCGCCACGCTGCCGCTGCTCAACCGCGCCTACTACCGCCTGAAGGCGACCCGCGCGCGCCGCTCCGTGCAGCACTACGAGCAGTTCGACTACCCCCTCGACGCGATCGAGGGCTGGAACACGATGTACGGCCCGCGCGGCTTCTACCAGTACCAGAGCACCGTGCCGTGGGAGGGGGCGCTCGAGACGACCCGCGAGATGCTCGCCCTGATCGCGGCCTCGGGCACCGGCTCCTTCCTCGGCGTGCTGAAGACCTTCGGGGCGCTGGAGTCGCCGGGCCTGCTGAGCTTCCCGGCGCCCGGGGTCTGCTTCGCGCTCGACTTCCCGAACACGCCCGTCGCGCTGCCGCTGTTCGAGCGCCTCGACGCGCTGGTGCTCGCCGCGGGCGGCCGGCTGTACCCGGCGAAGGACGCGCGCATGACGCGCGAGATGTTCGAGGCCGGCTTCCCGCGCCTCGCCGAATTCGCCCTCCAGCGCGACCCGGGGATCTCCTCCGGCTTCTCGCGCCGAGTCCTCGGGAGCTGACGTGAGCACTGGTACCCCCTCCAAGATCGTCGTGGTCGGAGCGACCTCCGCCATCGCCGAGCACACGCTGCGGCTGTGGCTGGGCACGGGCGCGCGCTCGGCTCTGCTGGTGGGCCGCGACGCCGGCCGGCTGGAGGCGCTGGCGACGGATCTGCGCGTGCGCTTCCCCGCGGCCGCGCTGTCGGTGGCCGCGGTCGACCTGACCGACCCCGCCGCGATCTCCTCGGTCGTCGCGACCTCGCTCGAGGGCGGCGCCCCCGACACCGTGCTGATCGCCCACGGCGCGATGACGACCCAGGACGAGGCGTCCGCCGACCTCGCCGTCGCCCGCGACGTGCTCGTCGTCACCGGCGTCTCGGTGGCCCTCTGGATGGAGGCCTACGCGAATGTTCTCACCTCCGGCAGCATCGGCGTGATCGGCTCCGTCGCCGGTGACCGCGGCCGCAAGACCAACTACGTCTACGGCTCCGCCAAGGGCCTCGTCGAGCGCTTCGCCCAGGGCCTGCAGCACCGCCTGGCCGGCTCGCGCCTGTCCGTCGTGCTGATCAAGCCCGGCCCGACCGACACCCCGATGACCGCCTCGCTCAAGCAGAGCGGAGCCTCGCTGGCCCCGGTCGACTCCGTCGCGAAGGACGTCGCCGCCGCCATGGCCTCGGGCCGCGCGGTCGCCTACGCCCCGGCCAAGTGGCGCGTCATCATGACGGTCATCCGCCTGCTGCCGTCCCCGATCTTCAACCGCCTGAACATCTGACGCGGACGGCTGCCGGGACCCCGGCGGCGGCGGGGTCTCGATACGCCCCTCCAGGGCTACTCGACCAGCATGCAGCGCCGGGCATGCCGACCCGCGCCGTCCATGCACTCCCGAGCATGCCGATCCCTGCTGACCGCAGTCCGGGGTACGCCTCCTTCATGCTGATCGAGTAGCCCGCGGAGCGGGCGTATCGAGATCCACCGTCGTCAGAGGTCCGGTCCACCGCGGCAACGCACGGAAAGCGCCGATCTCCGCGTCACGGCCCGCGAAGTCGTGTTCCTCGTTCACCGTCGGGGCACACTGGTCTGATGACGATCGCTCTGGTTCTCAAGGTGCACGACGGGGTGGTCCTCGCCTCCGACAGTGCCACGACGCTGACGCAGACCCGCTCGGACGGCTCGATCGATGTCGTCAACATCTACAACAACGCCGACAAGCTCTTCGATCTGCAGAAGGCACTCCCGATCGGCGCGATCACCTGGGGGCTGGGGAACATCGGCCCGGCTTCCATGTCGACCCTCGCGAAAGACCTCCGGCACCGCTTCACCTCGAGTGACGACGCCCGCTGGAGCGTGCGGCCCGGGTCGTACTCGATGCAGGACGTCTCGCGTCTCGTCGAGGAGTTCCTCTTCGACGAGCGCTACGAGCCCCTGCACCGCGGAGTCGCCGCACACGAGCTGCCGTCGCTCGGATTCCTCACCGCGGGCTACTCCGCCGGTGCGGACCATCCGCAGATCTTCCACCTCTCGATCGAAGGCGGTCGGGCGACCAGTACTGAGGTGCTCACCGGAGAAGCGGGCGCGATGTGGTGGGGGCAGCCCGAGGCCATCGCGCGCCTGCTGAACGGCGTGAGCCTCGATACCGGTCCCGCGTTGATCAATCTCGGCCTCGAGCCTTCGCAGGCTCCGACGGTCGCCGCGCAGTTGCGCGATCAGCTCGCGACGCGCATCGTCTCCCCGGCGATGCCGATCCAGGACGCCGTCGAACTGGCACAATTCCTCGTGTACACGACGATCCAGTTCGTGCGGTTCACCCCGGGGAATCCGACCGTCGGCGGTCCGATCGACATCGCAACCATCACCAAGCACGAGGGCTTCAAGTGGGTGGCCCGCAAGCACTATTACGACCACGACCTCAATCCACCGCAGGAGACGACATGAGCAGTCAGAGCTTCCCGGACAGCAACGTCTACCGTTCGCAGAGTCAAGGCGCTGCAGTCGGCGCCGCACGAGCCACGTCGGGGTCGTACGATCCGCGTCCGAGCCAGGGTACGAAGACGCCGCCGCAGAGGATCGTCCTCCATCCGGGCGGTACCTCCGCTCGATAGCCCTCTGCGGCTACTCGACCGGCACATGCTGATCGGGTAGCCCGCAGGGCGGCCGCATCGATATTCGCGTCTCCCCGAGGAATCACCTCCGGAAGGGGGATCTGCAAGGGGGTCCGCCGCAGACGGCCGCGTTCTACGCTCGGCGCATGCCCCTCCGCAGTGCTGCGAGTGCCCCCGCCGTCCTTCCGCAGATCGCCGCGCCCAGCGCTCGACAGCGGGCCGCGGCCGAGGTGCTCGGGCACGTCGTGGTCGCCCTGGCGGTCGGGTCGGCGCTGCTGCTGCTGGCGTCGGCGAGCGTCGCGGGGCTGCCGTTCCTGCCCGGTGGGGGCCGCGTGCCTCCGTTCGAGGCGTGGTCGCTGATGCGGACCTCGGCGACGGTGCAGATCGGCGCCGCGGTGCTCGCCGCCAGCCTCGCCGCGCTCGCGCGGGCGGGCGGCTGCCGCGTCCGCGCCGACCGCTGGTGCCTCGTCGCCGCCCTCAGCGCCGCCGCCGGCGCCGTGCTGCTGGCAGCCCCGCCGCTCTGACGCCGCCGAGGCGTCCTCGAACGGTCGAGACGTCCAGGTAGAACGGGACGCCTCGACCGGAACGGGATGCCTCGGCGAGCGCCCCTACGCCGGGGCGCCGATCGTCGAGTCCTCGTAGTCCTCCGTGAGGCCGTGGGGCGTCTTCTCCCACTTGTGCGGGCTGAAGACGATCTGCCAGGCCGCGCGCCAGGCCGAGATGGAGTGCAGCACCCAGTAGACGGGGTTCAGGATCGCGAACGCCGCGACCCGCCAGTTGTAGCGCTTCCAGGCCGCGATCCCCGAGACGACGATCATCAGCGTGTTCGAGAACAGCATGTTCGTCGTCCCCGCGACGATCAGCCACTCCGGCAGGTCGAGCCCCAGGAACTGCACGCCGATGTAGGTGATCACCGTGAAGCCGAGCACCAGCGGGTAGAGCAGGAACGCGACCGGCGTCCCCATGATCAGCGCGACGAGGCTCAGCGTGCCCAGCACCCCGTTCACCTTGAACCAGCGGATCGGGTGCCGCGTGTTCACTCCCGCGGTCATCATGTAGCCCTTGATCCAGCGAGTGCGCTGCTTGATCCACGCGGGGACCTCGGCGCACGCCTCCTCCCAGGTGTTGGAGTCGACGACGCCCACGCGGTAGCCGTGCGCGGCCACGCGCAGGCCGAGGTCGGCGTCCTCCGTCACGTTGTACGGGTCCCAGGCGCCGAGCTCGCGCAGCACGCGCGTCTCGAAGTGGTTCGAGGTGCCGCCGAGCGGGATCGGCAGGTGCGACTGGTCCAGGCCCGGCAGCATCGCGCCGAACCAGTGCGCGTACTCGACCGCGAACATCCGGGTGAGCACGTTGTAGTCGGCGTTGAAGTAGCTCAGCGCCCCCTGCAGGCAGACGAGCTGCTTCTGCTCCGGATCCACGTGCTCGCGCTCGAACGCGTCCTCGCGGAACAGCCGCACGCACTTGCGCAGCTGGTCGGGGTCGGGCCGGTCCTCGGCGTCGTAGATCACCACGAACTCGCCCCGGGCGAAGCTGAGCCCGTAGTTGCAGGCGCGCGGCTTGGTCTGCGGGCCGCCCGGGGGCACGATCACCATCCGCACGTACTCCGGCGGGCTCATCCGGCGCACCGCCGAGATCGTCTCGTCGTCGTCGGCCTCGAGCAGCACGAGCACCTCGAGCTTGGCCTTCGGGTAGTCGAGGGCGCCGATGTTCACCAGCAGCTTGCTGATGATGTTGGCCTCTTTGTAGGCGGGGATGAGGATCGTGTAGATCGGCAGCTCGTCGTCCGTCATCCGCGGCGGCGAGACGTCCAGCCCGCGGCGGCCGCGCTCGAGCGCCACCTCCTCCTCCCACGCGCGCACCGAGCTCTGGTTGAGCGGCGCGCGCAGGCCGGCCAGCGCCTTGAAGGCGATGTTCATCAGGAAGAGCAGGTTCGCCGAGGCGAGCACGATCACGAAGGTGAGGCTCGGCGCCAGCACCGCGCCGACGATCACGATCGCAGCGACGACGAGCGGAGTGATCACCTGCCAGCGGCGCAGCCCCGACTTGGCCGACTCGTCGCCGCTCTGCACCGCGAGCGAGTCGGCCGCGCCGAAGAGCAGCGCGGCGCGGCAGGCGCTCTCGACCGCCTGGAAGATGTCCCAGTCGGTCGTGGTGCGCACGGTGACGACCTCGACCTCGAGCATCTCCCGCGCCTCGGCGAGCATCGCCTCGGTCGGCGGCACGGAGGTCGCGATCACGCCGGTCCCGTCGGGCAGCACCCGCCAGGGCACCCAGCCCGCGCCGACCAGGGTGGAGGCGCCGATGCGGGCCAGCAGCGCGGCCCCCGGCGGCTCCTCGACCAGGTCGAGCATCGGGGCGTCCCACTGCTCCGCGAGCGCCCCGTACATCTCGCGCCGGGTGACGGCGCCGTCGATGACGAGGTGCCGGCCGAGCAGGCCGCCCTCACGCTCCTGGCGGCGCAGCGCCTCGTCGAGCTGCTCGGCCGTGATCAGTCCGCGCGAGAGCAGGATCTCGCCCACCCGGGGCGTCGTCGTCGCCATGGTCAGCCTCCGAGCCGCTCGTAGATGACGTAGATCCCCTGCGCGAACACCGGCCGGTAGCGGGTGTCGAAGGAGGAGTCGCGGGTGATCGCGTCGTAGACGAGGTCGGCGACGCCGGTCTCGCTCAGCTCGGGGGCGTCCGCGGTCGTCACGAAGACCCACTTCGCGTGCGTGTACGGGGCGGCGAGCGCCTCGTCGAACAGCTCGCCGGCCGAGCGGTTGTAGTACTCGGCGAGCGGCACGCCGATCTCGGGCAGCAGCGCGTTGCCGGCCGCGCTCTCGTCGATCAGGATGCCGCCGCCGTCGTAGTTCTCGCTCAGGAACCGGGCCGCCGCGGTCGCGCCGGACGCCTCCTTGATCGAGACGTAGCCGGTCGCCTCCGCGATGACCGCGTTGCGGTCCAGGTCCTGCACCCACCAGGCCGTCTGCGCGCCGAGCAGCACCAGCACGAGGCCGAGCGCGCCCGCGCCGATCCGGGGCACCCGCCGCAGCGCGTCGACCAGCACGGCACCGAGCACCGCGAGGAACGGCAGCACCGACAGCGCGTAGCGGTTGTTCCACCAGTTCGTCGGCAGGGTCTGGTCGTTGTTCATGTGCGTCTGGCCGAGGTAGAGGCTCAGCAGCGAGAAGGCGTAGGAGACGATCATCAGCCAGATGACGAGCGCGTCGTCCGAGATCCCGCGCCGCCAGGCCAGCACCAGCGCACCGGCCAGGCCGAGCGCGACCGTCAGCAGACCCGAGGTCTCGAGGACCGCCCAGTTGTACGACCAGAGCGTCAGTCCCGCGTTGCCCTGGTAGGCGAGCAGCCCCGCGTCGGCGACCGCCTTCTGCAGGTTCGCGGCCGAGTACTGGCCGTTCATGAACTCGAGCGGGTTGCTGTAGACCGCGAAGTTGTAGACCAGCCACCAGACGATCGCGATCAGCGGCAGGATCCCGAAGGCGCTCGCCATCTTGATCGCGTAGAAGAAGGAGCGCTTCTTCCGCCAGGCGACGATCAGCACCACGAACGTCCCGCCGAAGACGAGCACCCAGCCCTCGTATCGCGAGAGCGTCGCGGCCGCCGCGGGCAGGCCGGAGAAGACCATCATCTCGCCGGCACTGAGGTTGCGCCGGCTGGTGACCCAGTGCGCCAGTCCGGAGAAGCAGCCCACCATCGTGACGATCAGCACCGGCTCCGTCATGGCGGTCGAGAAGGCGTAGAGCACGCCGGGGTTCGCCAGCACCAGCAGCACCGCGGTGAGCCGGCCGGCGCGCAGGTGGCCCACCCGCGCCGAGATCCGGTAGACGCCGCAGGCCGTGCCGGCCAGGCAGATCATCCCGAGCAGCCCGGCGGCCCAGCCCGTGTGCCAGAGCCAGAGCGACTGCACGAACGGGATCAGGATCAGGCTCGGCACCGGCAGCCAGACCGTGCCGAGCTGGGTGAAGCCGGGCGCCTTCGAGTCGAAGATGCGCCGCGAGATGGAGAGGTGGCTCTGGGTGTCCGCGTAGGCGAGGTTGATCCCGGAGGAGGTGGTCACCAGGCAGGCCGCGAAGCCGACCAGCAGCGAGACCACCAGGATCACGACCGTGCCGGGCACCTGCCGCCCGGTGACCGGCCGGCCGAGGCGGGCCCACGCCTCCCGCCACCAGGGGAGGCGGGCGGGCGCGCCGGCCACCGGCGGCGGGGCGGCGATCGTGCTGGTCATGCGCTCGTCAGTCGGTCGAGGAGTGGCGCGCGGCGGGGTGGTCGCCCTCCGCGGCCGGCGCGGAGGCAGGTGTGGCGGCGGAGGCGGGTGCGGCGGCGGAGTCGGCGGCCGGGGGCTCGCCGGCCGCCCGCTCCTGCGCGTCGACGTAGGCGGCGACCTTCCGCGACCGGCGGCGGCGCGCCAGCCAGCCGAGGAGGATCAGCAGGCCGATCACCACGACCGCGATCACGAACCAGATCGCGTAGGAGGAGTAGTCGTCCTTCACCTCGTCCTGCGGGGTGATCTCGTTGCTGTCGATCAGGACCGGATCGGCCTCGGTCGAGCCGGAGACCGCGAGGTTCCCGGACAGCGAGGTCCAGCCCTCCTCCGCCGCCCAGCCGGCGATCGAGGACTGCAGTCCGGAGGACGCCGTCGCGTCGCCGTCGGCGCTCCAGCCGCCCAGCAGCACGATCTCGCGGCCGTCGGTGGTGAAGGCCTCGAGGGCCGCATAGGGCGCCTCGGTGCCGACGCCGTAGCTGAGGCGCGAGGCATCGATCGCGGTGAAGGAGGCGAGGCGCAGCGGCGTCCTCAGCGCCTCGGCCTCGTCGGTCCCCGCGCCGACGACGATCCCGGAGCGGTCGGAGTCGACGAACTCGTCGACCCCGACGACCGAGACGGCGAGGGGGTCGGCGTCGACCCGCTGCAGCGCGGTGACCAGGTCGCCGGCGCTGCGCAGCGCGTCGGCGCCGCTCGCGGAGCCGCCGAACGCGACGGCGAGCTCGCCGCCGAACGCCTGCGGGAAGCGGCCGAAGCCGGGCGCCGCGGACTCGCCGCGGACGCCGGTGACACTCGAGCCCGCGCCGTCGACGAAGAACTCGATCGGCACGGAGTCGGCCGAGCCGATGCAGGCGCCGTCGCTCTCGCGCACGGCCGAGAGCGTCACCGACAGGCCGTTGGACGCGCTGAGCTGCCCGGTCGGCACCGGCAGCGTCATCGCGACGTCGGTGTCCTGGCCCAGCACCGTCGAGCCGATCAGGAAGTCGTTCCAGTAGACGTTCGCGGTCGCGGTGATCCCCTCGGGGACGGCGGAGTGGGTGCCGACCAGGTCCACCTCTACGCTCGAGACCGGCCCGCCGAACGCGGACTGCGTGATCGTCGTGTAGCTCGTCGACGCCCCGGTGCTGCCGAGGGCGATGCGCTCGGTGCCGAAGTCGGCCAGCGTGTGCTCGAGCGAGCTCGAGGGGACGACCTTCTGCGCGAGACCGGTGGTGGTCGCGCTCGAGGCGAGGCCGGCGTACTCGCTGCCGAGCGCCGCACCGGCCGCGGCGAGGTCCGCCTCCGCGCCGGTGAGGGTCAGCTCGGGCACCCCGCCGGCGTCGCCGATCGCGCTGACGACGTCGCCGTCCCCCGCCGCAAAGCGGACGATGCGGCCCTGCGCGGCGTCCAGCGCCGGGCGGCCCTCGGTCGCGCTCTCCTCCGACACGGTGATCGCGGTGCCGGAGGAGTAGCGCGAGGCGAGCGAGGCCGCCGCCGAGAGGCCCGCGGCGCGCAGGGCGTCGTCGGCGCCGTCGGGCACGACGATCGAGACGCCGGTGACCGCGTCCGGGAAGAAGTCGCCGACGGTGGTCGGCGCGGTCGGGGTGCCGTCGACGACGACGCCCAGGCCGGAGACGCTCAGCACCTCGCTCCCGACCTCGCAGAGCGCACCGGCCGAGTCGCCGGAGCCCCCGAGCTGGAAGCCGACGGCGAGCACGCCGTCCACGACGTCGGAGGCCTGGACCGGCGCGTCGATCGCGGTCGCGCTGGCGGCGTCGAGCGTCTGCACGACCCGGCCCGACACGATGACCGAGAGCGTGCCGGTGAGCGGCTCGAGCGGAGCGAGCGACGCGATCACGCGGGTCGGCACGACCCCGTCGGCGACCGGGACGGTGACGAACTGCGGCTCGGAGCCGGCCGCGACCGAGACGACGGCGTCGCTCTCGAGCCCCTGGACGACGCCGCCGGTGGCCGGATCGACGAGGTCGGCCGCGGACGCGGAGGACGCGGCGCCGAGGACGAGACCGAGGCAGAGGACCGGGGCGAGGACCGGGACGAGGGCGCGTCGAGGCAGGAGCGAAGGAGCCATGGGGCGGGGTTCCGATCGGCATACGGGAGTCCGGGAGGTCCGGCGCTCGAGGATGGAGAGTGGAACGGTCGTGCACGAGGAGCGGCGGGAGACCGCGGAAGTGCGGGAGAGGACGCCCCGTTCTGGCGTCAGTCTAGGCAGTCGCCGACAGCCGATCCGGTGGTGAGCAACCGCTGCTCCGCCCCCGTCCGAGTGTCAGGCCGGCCGTAGACGAACCCCTGCACATCGGTCACTCCGAGCTCGCGCAGCACCGCGACCGTCTCCTCGTCCTCCGCCCCCTCGACGATCATCCGCACCCCGACCGCGACCGCGAACGACTGCATCGCCCGGACGATCTCGCGCTGGCGCAGCTCGGTCGTCAGATCGGCGATCAGGGCTCGGTCGAGCTTCACGACGTCGAGGGGGAACGTCGCCACGGCGAGCGCCGAGGAGCCCTCCGTGCCGAAGTCGTCCAGCGCCAGCAGCACGCCCGCGTCGCGCAGGAGCTGGGCCTGCGCGCGCAGCTCGTCCGTCGCCGCCGCGAGCGACCCCTCGCTGAGCTCGAGGCAGAACCGCAGGCCCGGGTACCGCTCGGGCACGGCGGCGAAGTACGGGCCGAGCCGCTCGGCGGCGAGCTGCTCCAGGTCCGCGTTGACGCTCATGCACTCCACCCCCGCGCCGGAGTCGCGGAAGCAGGCGGCGGCGGACATCGCCTTCTCCACCACCTGCACGGTCAGCTCGTCGAGCAGGCCGGCGTGCCGCACCGTCCGGATCAGCAGGGACGGGTCGATCCGCCCGAGCACCGGGTCCTCCAGCCGCACGAGCGCCTCGTAGGCCCAGATCCGGTCGGTGCCGAGATCGACGACGGGCTGGAAGGCGAGGTCGAGGGTGCGGTCGCGGAGGGCGCGCGAAGCGACCTCGCGCACCGGGTCGGTCAGCACCGAGGTGACGTCGAGGCTGCTCGAGCGCCCCCGGCCGCTGCGGCCCCGCCCGCGCTTGAGCGCGAGCATGCTGCGGTCGGCCTCGATCACGATGGTCGTCGGGTCCGTCTCCTCGTGCGCCGAGAACGCGACGCCGACGGTCACCACCGGGGCGAGGGTGTCGCCGTCGACGGTCGCCGGCTCGCTCACCCGCTCGACCAGGGCCTGCACCCGCCGCCGCGCGTCCTCGGCCGAGTCGAGCCCGCGCAGGACCAGCGCGAACTCGTCGCCGCCGACCCGCGCGGCGACTCCGCCCTCGTCGGCCACCTCCGCGAGTCGCTCCCCGACCAGGCGCAGCATCTTGTCGCCGACGTGGTGCCCGCGGCCGTCGTTGAGGTCCTTGAAGTCGTCCAGGTCGAGGAAGAGCACCGCGATGCCCTCGAACGGCCGCCGGTCGCGGTTGGCGGCGGCGAGCGCGGACTGGAACACCCGCTGGTTCGGCAGCCCCGTCAGCGCGTCGTGGTCCACGGAGCGCCGCAGCGACTCGACGTCGTGGCGGGTGCTCAGCGTGTCCGCGCCCATGTGCGCGAGGGCGTCGAGGATCTGCTCGTCGTCGTCGTTGAAGGGGATCGCGCTCACCCGCTTCGACGCGACGACGTACCGGGTCCGGCCGTCGGGCAGGAGCATGGCGGAGGCGATCTCCCGCCCGGAGGCGGGCTCGTCGCGCACCTCGATCGCGTCCGCCTCGATCGAGGTCAGCGCGTGGCGGACGATCTTCCGCTCCGCCTGCTCCACGGTCCCCCAGGGCAGCGCGAGTGCCGCGTCGAGCACGCCGGCGAGCCGGCGCCGCACGCCGCGCACCTCGATCCGCTTCGCCACGCCGAAGACCAGCGCGCCGACCACCAGGACGACCATCGGGCTCTGCTCGATGGCGGGGTCCCCGGCCATCGCCGGCACGACCACGGCGTCGAGGAACCAGACGGCCGTGCTCAGCAGCCAGACCAGGAGGAGGTAGAAGCCGACCCGCTTGGGCGACAGGGCGCCGAAGCCCCGCTCCCACTGCATCCCCCAGCGGCCGCGCTGGCGGAGGAGGTCGACGAGCAGGATGACGGCGAGGAAGAGCGCGCTCGCCGCGAGCAGCGCGATCGGCGGCGTCAGCACGGCCCTCCCCGCCTGGAAGACGGTGACGTAGAGGAGCGCGGCGAGGGATCCCAGTCCCGTGACGTAGCCCGCGACCGCGAGGTTCCGGGTCTGCAGCAGCTGGGTGACCAGGCTCGCCGCCGTCCAGACGCCGAGCAGGCGGAACGGGTCGGCCTCCGGCTGCATGATCACGAGGAGCGTGACCGTCAGGCCGGCGACCGGCATGCCCGAGCGGCGGCCGAGGGCGATCCGGAACGCCGCGGTGAGGGCGACCGCCACGCCGAACGCGGCGACGAACGCCCAGCTGACCGGCGGCGTGATGATCAGCAGGGCCGTCGCGCGGGCGATGAGCACGAGCGCGAAGAGGCTCAGCACGCCCGCGATCGCCAGATCGAGGAGGCTCAGCTCGCGCGTACGGGGCATGGTGGCATGCTAGGCCGTGGGTCGTTCCGCGCCGCCTCCGCCGGACTGTCGACGATCCCTGCGGCCCCAACGCCCCACTTCGGAGGTCGGCGCCGCCTCCTCGACCCGTCGACTGTGAGCGGATGCCCCCTCTCACCGCACTGACCGCCGACCTCACCCGTCGCAGTCTCCTCGCCTCCCCCCTGGGCGCCGCCGCGGCCGGCACCGCCCCCTCCGACCCCGTCCTGCACTCCGAGATCGCCTCCCCGGGCGGAGTCGCCGGCCTCGACTCCACCGCCACCGTCCCGGTCGCCCAGCTGCCGGAGGCGGTGCGCACCGTCTCCGGCGAGCGCCCCGTCGCGAAGGGCGAGCTCGTCTACAACGTCCAGGACTACGGCGCGACCGGCGACGGCAGCACCGACGACCTGCCCGCCATCGACGCCGCGATCGACGCGGCCGTCGCCAGCTACGGCGGTGTCGTGTACTTCCCGCGCGGCATCTACCGCATCGCCGGATCGATCGGCCGCGCCGAGGGCCTGGCGAGCATCGCCTTCCGCGGCGCGGGCGAGCTGTCCACCCGGATCCGCTCGCTGACGAACGCCCCCGTCGTCACCGGCGCCTTCTCCGCCTGCCGCTTCGACAACCTGATCCTCGACGCGAACGGCCTCGGCTCGCCCTGCGTCTCCGCGCACCTGGACAAGACGGTGCTCGACTCGCTGCAGCTCTACGGCTGGACCGACTACGGCATGCGCCTGAACGACGGCACCTTCGGCGACCTCGGCCTGCTCAACCGCATCCAGCGCTGCAGCATCGACCAGTGCACCGGCACCGGCATCTGGACCGGCTACCGGATGATCGACTCCTGGATCGTCGAGAACAACGTCGGCGCGAGCTACGCCGACCTCTCGATCGAGGGCGGCCCGATCCGGATCCTCGGCAACCACCTCGACGGCTCGCCGCAGATCAACATCGAGCTCCGCGGCAACCGCCGCATCACCATCGCGAACAACATCATGGAGGGGGCGCGCCGGCAGTCCCTCGTCTACACGATGCCGCCGTGGCTGACCGAGGACCTCGCGCAGATCCAGATCGTCGGCAACGCGATCAGCAACGGAGGCAAGGCCGCCGCGAACACCTACCCCGCCATCGCGATCCTCGGCGTCTCGCCGACCGCCCGCACCGTCGGCTTCAGCATCACCGGCAACATCTTCGCCTGCGAGGACGCCGGCTCCGGCTGGACCCACTGCGTCGAGGCCCTCAACGCCCGCGCCGTCTCCGTCCTCGGCAACCAGTGGGCGACCGGCCACGTCAACGCCAAGCCCGTCCGCGCCGTCGGCAGCACCGCCTACGAGGTCATCGGCAACCACGGCGACAACGCGGTGAAGACCACGTAGCCGCCGATCGAGCGGCTCGCCGCATGGGGTGCTCGGCATGCCGGTCGAGCAGCCCCGTTGCATGCTGGTCGAGCAGCCCCGCAGGGGCGTATCGAGCACTTGCTGGTCGAGCAGCCCCGCAGGGGCGTATCGAGACCCCCCGTCCCCACAACGCCGGATCTCGATACGCCCGCTCCGCGGCCTACTCGATCAGCATGAAGCGCCCCGCTCCCGTGCTGGTCGAGCGGCCCCCTTCCATGCTGGTCGAGCAGCCCCGAAGGGGCGTATCGAGACCCACCCACCCCCGAACCTCTGCCACCGTGTCCCCATGCCCCGACTCGACGCCTCCACCACCGCGCACGTCGACGCCATGCACCACCCGCGCCGCGAGCAGATCGAGCGCACGCGCGAGGCGGTCCTCGCCGCCGACGAGCGCCTGGTCGAGTCGGTGAAGTGGAACGCCCCGAGCTACGCGATCGGCGCCCACCTGGTGACCCTCCGCCTCCGCCCCGGCGACCGCGTCGAGCTGATCCTGCACCGCGGCACCGCGCCCCTCGCCGGCCCGCCCCTCACCGACGCCGTCTCCGACCCCGGCCACCGCCTCGACTGGCGCGCCCCCGACCGCGCCGTCCTGGCACTCGCCCCCGGCGAGGACCCGTCCTGGCTCACCCCCCTCGTCGCACAGTGGCTGGCGGCCGTCGCCCCGCGCTGACCCGCTCGCCCCTCACCCCACCTCCGGCACGCGAATCCACCCCCGGCACGCCGGAACCGCCCGATCCCACGAGCCCGCCCCCGTTCCACGAGCCGAACCCGACCCCCGGTCGACCTCCGGCACGCGAATCCACCTCCGGCACGCCAGATCAGCACGATTCCGCGAGCCGAACCCCACTCCGCGAGCCGAACCGACGCCACCCGACCTCCGGCACGCGAAACCAACCCGGGCACGCCAGAACCACCCAATCTGACGAGCCCGACCCCATTCCACCAGCCGAACCCGACGCCGCCCGACCTCCGGCACGCGGAACCGCCTCCGGCACGCCGGAACCCCCCGATCCCACGAGCCGAACCCGATCCCGCGAGCCCGAGGTCCTCCCGAGCCGCGCAACCGCCCCGCGCGTCAGCGCCAGGCCAGCGCCGACCGCTCGGACCAGTACTCCCCCGGGTCCTGCGCCGGCAGCCCCTCCGGCACCGCCCCGGCCAGCGCGCGCACGTTCTCCCGCAGCTGCCCCGGAGTCGCCGCCCCGCTCAGCACCACGTCGGCCCACGGCTGCCCGAGCGCCGCACCGAGCGCGAGCTCCTCGGGCACCCCCGGTATCCCCCGCAGCACCGCCGGCGCCCGGTCGCCGACCAGCCGCCCGTTCGCGAGCGCCTCCTTGACCACCACGGTCCACCCCGCGTCGTGCGCCTCGGCGAGCGCCGCGCCGGCCGAGCGCTCGAGCAGGTTCCACGTCGTCTGCACCGTGCTGAACGGCGAGTCCGGGATCGCCAGGGCGAGCCGGATCGTCCGCGCCTGCTCCGGTCCGCTCGTCGACAGCCCGACCGCGACGCCCGACCCGGCGAGCCCGCGCAGCCGGTCCAGCAGCTCGCGGTCGACGAGCGCCGGGCTCTCCGGAGTGATCGAGTGCACGAGGTAGCGGTCGGGCGCGCTCCCCAGCGCCGTGAGCGTCGCCGACCACTGGCGCTCGAGCATCGCGACCGAGTGCTCCTTGCGCTCGTGCACGTCAGCGTCCATCGCCCAGTCGCCGACGTACTCGTAGCCCCACTTCGACTCGACCGTCAGCTCGCCGCGCCGCTCCGGATGCTCCGCCAGCCACCCGCCGAGGAACTCCTCCGCGCGCCCGTACGACCGAGCGACATCGAAGAAGCGGACGCCGAGGTCCCACGCGGTGTCGAGCAGCTCGTGCGACCGCGCGCGGAGGGCGTCGACGCTGCGCCCCTCCGGCGGCCCGAGATCGCCGTCGCGCCCGGCGGTGATGTAGGCCGGTCGCCCGACGGCGGCCAGGCCGAGGCCGAGGCGGGGAGTGCGGGATGCCATGGTGCTCGTTCCGTCCGGGGGTGCCTCCACCGTAGCCACCGCCCGCGCACCCCGCCCGCCCCGCTACCGTCGAGCGGGTGACCACCACCGACCGCCGCACCCTCGACCGCAGCATCCTGCGGCTCGCCGTGCCCGCGCTCGGGGCGCTGATCGCCGAGCCGCTGTTCCTGCTCACCGACTCGGCCCTCGTCGGCCACCTCGGCGCCGTGCCGCTCGCCGGCCTCGCCCTCGGCGGCGCGGTGCTGCAGACGATCGTCGGCCTCATGGTCTTCCTCGCCTACAGCACCACGCCCCGGGTCGGCCGCGCGCTCGGCGAGGGCGACGAGCGCCGCGCGGTCGCGGCCGGCATCGACGGCGGCTGGCTCGCGCTCGCCCTCGGCGCGGTCATCGCGGTCGCCGGAGCCATCGCCGCCCCCGCCCTCATCGGCCTCTTCGGCGCCGAGCCCGCGGTCGCCGACGCGGGCGTCCGCTACCTCTCGGTGAGCATGGTCGGCATCCCCGCGATGCTCGGCGTCTTCGCCCTCACCGGCCTGCTCCGCGGCTTCCAGGACACCCGCACTCCGCTGATCATCGCGGGCGGCGGATTCGCGGTGAACGCGGCTCTCAACGCGGTGCTGATCTACCCCGCCGGCCTGGGGATAACCGGGTCCGCCCTGGGGACGGTGATCGCCCAGTGGGGCATGTTCGGCGCCTACGCGGTGATCGCCCTGCGGCTCGCCCGCCGCGTCGGAGCGCCGCTGCGCCCGCACCCGGCCGGGCTGCGCGCCTCCGCTGGCTCGGGCGGCTGGCTGCTGCTGCGCACCGCCTCGCTGCGCGCCGCCATCCTGCTCGCGGTCGCGGTCGCCGGCTCGCTCGGCGCCGAGGAGCTCGGCGCGTTCCAGGTCGCGATGACGCTGTTCTCCACGGTCGCCTTCGCCCTCGACGCCGTCGCGATCGCGGCGCAGGCGCTGCTCGGCCGCCTCCTCGGCGAGGGTGACCCCGCGCGGGCCCGAGCGGTCGCGAAACGCTGTCTGACCTGGGGAATCGGCGCGGGAGTCGCCCTCGGAGCGGTGATCGTCGCGACGAGCGGAGTGCTCCCGTTCGTCTTCTCGAGCGACCCCGAGGTGCTCCGCCTGCTCCCCGCCGCCCTCGTCGTGGTAGGCCTCACGGCCCCGCTCGGCGGCTTCGTGTTCGTCCTGGACGGCGTGCTGATCGGCGCCGGCGACGGCCGCTACCTCGCCCTGAGCGGCCTCGCGAACCTCGCCGTCCTCGCCCCGCTGGCCCTCCTCGCGCCCCTCGCGCCCGAGGACTGGCGCCTCCTGGCCCTCTGGATCGCCTACGCCGCGGGCTTCCTCGGCGCCCGCGCGCTCACCCTCGGCCTCCGCTTCCGCGGCGACGTCTGGCTCCGCTGACCCTCGAACGAAGTTTCGAACACCCTGTGGACAACCCTGTGCACAACTCCGGGTGACCCCCGCGTCCACCCCCTCCCGCGAGATGCCACTCATGAGCCCGACACGCCGCAGAATCCGCTCATAAGTGGCATCTCGCGGAGGGAGTCAGCGCGGCGGCGCGCTCGTGGTTCCGCGGTGGAAGACGGAGGTGAAGCGCACTGGCTCGGCCTCGTCGCCCGCGATCAGCGCGAGCACGGCACGGGCCGCGGCCCGGCCCTTCTCCACCGCGGGCTGCGCCATCGTCGTCAGGTCGTACTCGGCGGCCAGCCCCGGCACCTGCACCCCGTCGAAGCCGACCACCGACACGTCGGCCGGCACCCGCAGCCCGAGCCGCTCGGCCGCGAGGATCACCCCGGCCGCCAGCAGGTCACTCTGCGCGATCACGGCCGTCGGCGGCTCGTCCGCACCGAGCAGCGCCTGCCCGGCCGCGACACCCTCGTCCACCGTGCTCGCCCCCGCCGCGACGACCGCCAGGTCGCCGAAGACGTCCTGCGCCCCCAGCAGCCGCTCGACCGCCGTGATGCTCGGGCTCGCGCGCCAGTCGGCCGGGATCGGCCCGCGCCGGCGGTCCTTCGCGAACGGCAGCGAGACGACGGCGACGCGCTCGTGCCCGAGCTCCCGCAGATGCTCGGCCAGCGTCCGGGTCGCCTCCCGGTTGTCGAGCGAGACGACGGCGGTCCCCAGATCGGAGACCCCCTCGACCACCACGACCGGCACGCCGCGCCGCCGCAGCACCGCCACGGAGTCGTCGACGGAGGGACTGCAGCCGACCAGGATCATCGCGTCCACCGGCGCCGTCGCCAGCAGCCCCGAGCCGCCCTCGGTCTCGGTGAGCAGCAGGATGCCCGCGTCGGCCCCGCCGAGCACGTCCGCGATGCCGTCGAGCATCGCGATCTTGATCGGGTCGCGGAAGGCGTGCAGCACGCGCTCGTCGACGACGACCCCGACGATCCCCGAGCGCCCGCGCCGGAGCGACTGCGCCCGCGGATCCGGTCCCGCGTAGTCGAGCTCGGCGGCGGCCTGCAGGACCCGCTCGCGGGTCGACGCCGCGACCGGTCCGGAGCCGCTGAACACGAGCGACGCCGTCGACGGCGACACCCCGGCCCGGCTCGCGACCCGCGCGAGGGTCGGGCGCGACGTCGACGCTCCGCCGCTCTTCGACTCCACGGCCTTGCTCGACTCCACGGTGCTCCTCGTCCCCGACCCGGAGGGCCGGCGCCCGACGACCCGTCCTTGACCGGTCCCGGCGTTCCGGATAGCTTAGACCGGCCCGCATCGAATCGATTCGATTCGCCGTCGATCAGGCCTCTCCGACCGCCCCGCGATCAGCCAGGACCCCGCATGCCCTCGACCACCGCCCTCAGCCGCCCGCAGCTCGTCGCGTGGCGCAACGCCGTCTTCACGATCTTCGTGCTGAGCGGCCTCTCGATCGCGACCTGGGTCTCGCGCACTCCCGCCATCCGCGACGAGCTGCAGCTCCCCACCTCCGGCGTCGGCCTGCTGATCCTCTCGATGTCGATCGGCGCGATCGTCGGCCTCAGCCTCTCCACCGCGATCATGTCGGCGCTGGGCGCCCGCCGCGGCATGGTCGCCGGACTCGTCGTCTGCTCCTCCGGACTCGCGCTCCTGGGCCTCGCGGCGGACGCGTTCGGCGCGCTCCCCCTCGCCTTCGCGGGCATGGTCCTGCTGGGCTTCGGCAACGGCGCGGTCGACGTGATGATGAACGTCGAGGGCTCCGCGAACGAGAAGGCGTTCGGCAAGACCCTGCTCCCGCTCTTCCACGCCTTCTTCAGCCTCGGCACCGTCCTCGGCGCGATCCTCGGCGCCGCCGCCTCCGCGCTCGCCGTGCCGGTGGCCGCGCACCTCTCGGGGGTCGCCGTCGTCGTGGTGATCACCGTCTCCGTCGCGATCCGCTTCGTCCCCGTCCGCGACGAGCTCGACACCTCCGGGGTCGCCGTCGTCGCGAAGGCGCCGGTCCGCGAGCGCGTCGCCGCCTCGCTCGGCGTCTGGCGCGACCGCCGCCTGGTGCTGATCGGCCTGATCATGCTGGGCATGGCCTTCGCGGAGGGATCGGCCAACGACTGGCTGACCCTCGCCATGGTGGACGGCCACGGCACCGACAAGACCACCGCCGCCGTCGTCTTCGGCGTCTTCGTCGCGGCGATGACCGTCGGCCGGGTGCTCGGCGGCCCCGTGCTCGACCGCTTCGGCCGCGTGCCGGTGCTCCGCGCGTCCGCCGGGCTGGCCATCGTCGGCATCCTGCTCTTCATCCTCGCGCCGGTCGACGGCCTCGTGATCGCCGGCGCCGTCGCCTGGGGCCTGGGTTGCTCGCTCGGCTTCCCGGTCGGCATGTCCGCCGCGGCCGAGGGCCCGCACTCGGCGGCCCGGGTCAGCGCCGTGGCGATGCTCGGCTACGTCGCCTTCCTGGTCGGCCCGCCCGCGATCGGCTTCCTCGGCGAGCACTTCGGCCTCCTCAACGCGCTGTTCCTGGTGCTCGCCCTCGTCGTCCTCGCCGGTCTCGCCTCGCCCGCCGCCCGCCCGCAGAAGGAGCCCGCGGAGCGCGTGCAGGACGGCGCGCGAGCATGAGCGCCCCCGGCCTCGAGCCCTGCCGCGTCGCCGTCGTCACCGGGGCGAACCACGGCATCGGCGCCGCGATCGCCGAGCGCCTCGCCGCCGACGGTCTGGCCGTTCTGGTCGCCTTCCTCGCCGAGGAGCTGCCGGAGTACGAGCCGGAGCGCCAGCGCCTCGCCCACCGCACCGACGGCGAGCAGGTCGCCGAGCGGATCCGCGCCGCGGGTGGGCGCGCCCGCGCCGTCTCCGCCGACCTCCGCGACCCCGCCTCCGCCGCCCTGCTCCTCGACGCCGCGGAGGAGTCGCTCGGCCCGGTCGACGTCCTCGTGCACAACGCCACCGGCTCGGTCATCGACACCTTCCGCACCCGCCCGAACGACTGGATGGGCCGCCCCCAGCGCCGCGTCGACGCCGCGAGCATCGACCGGGTGCTCGACATCGACGCCCGCGCCGGCGCACTGCTGATCGCCGAGCTCGCCGAGCGCCTGGAGCGCCGCGGCGGCCACGGCGGCCGGATCGTGACGCTCACCTCCGGTGGCGAGCGCGGCTTCCCCGGCGAGGTCTCCTACGGCGCCGCCAAGGCCGCCCTGGTGAACTACACGATCTCCGCATCGCTCGAGCTCAGCCCCCTCGGCGTCACCGCCAACGCGGTCCATCCGCCCGTCACCGACACCGGCTGGGTCACCGACGACGTCCGCGAGTTCGTCGCCGCGGACGACGCCTTCTTCGACGTCGCCCGCCCCGACGAGGTCGCCGACCTCGTCTCCTACCTCGTCTCCCCCGCCGGCCGCCGCGTCACTGGCAACGTTCTCCGCATGGCCTGACGCGCGCCGACCCCGCAGGGGCTCACCGCATGCTGGTCGAGCAGCCCCGCAGGGGCCCACTGCATGCTGGTCGAGTAGCCCCGAAGGGGCGTATCGAGACCCACCCGTCCGACCGCCCCGTCTATCCTCGACGGGTGCGTCTCGTCATCGCGCGCTGCTCCGTCGACTACACCGGCCGTCTCAGCGCCCACCTCCCCCTCGCCACCCGACTGCTGCTGGTCAAGGCCGACGGCAGCGTCCTCGTGCACTCGGACGGCGGCTCCTACAAGCCGCTGAACTGGATGAGCCCCCCGTGCATCCTCAGCACCGGCGAGCCCGACGAGGACGCCCGCGCGGCCGGCGTCCAGGAGCAGTGGACGGTCACCCACCGCAAGACCGGCGACGCCCTCGTCGTCTCGATCCACGAGGTCCTGCACGATTCCGCGCACGAGCTCGGGGTCGATCCCGGCCTGATCAAGGACGGCGTCGAGGCGCACCTGCAGCGCCTCCTGGCCGAGCAGATCGATCTGCTCGGCGAGGGCCACACCCTCGTCCGGCGCGAGTACATGACGGCGATCGGACCGGTCGACATCCTCGCCCGCGATTCGAGCGGCGCCTCCGTGGCGGTCGAGATCAAGCGCCGCGGAGAGATCGACGGCGTCGAGCAGCTGACCCGCTATCTCGAGCTGATGAATCGCGATCCGCACCTCTCTCCGGTCACCGGAGTCTTCGCGGCGCAGGAGATCAAGCCGCAGGCGAGGACCCTCGCGCAGGACCGCGGAATCCGCTGCGTCGTGCTCGATTACGAGTCGATGCGCGGCGTCGACGATTCGCACACCCGCCTCTTCTAGCGCCCGCGTCCCCCTTTCCAGGGGCTCTGCGAGAATCCACGAGCGGTCGCGGAGAACAGCACGCGAAAGGCCCCGTCGACGGATCGACGGGGCCTTTCGACGATGCGGGCGCGACCTCTCGGTGCGCCCGGCGCGGCTCTACTTGTGAGCGGCGGCGTAGGCCGCCTGGACCTCGGCGGGGATGCGACCGCGGTCGGACACCTGGTGTCCGTTGGCGTTCGCCCACTCGCGGACGGCCTTGAGCTGCTTGGGGTCGCTCTTCGACGCCGAGGCGACCGAGGTCGCGGCAGCGGGGCGCGAGCCGACGCGACGGCCGTTCGAGACGAACTTCTCGAGCACGGAGTGCAGCTCGGCGATGTTGTCCGGACCGAGGTCGATCTCGTAGTTGGCTCCGTCGATGCTGAAGCGGACGGTGCCGCCGTCCCCGGAGTCGATAGGGGTTCCGTCGATATCGTCGACAAGCGTGATCTTCTGGGCCACTTTTCCTCCTGGATGTCACTGACAGGAGGAGACATTACCCCTTCTTGTCGGCGGTCGAGCACTTATCGTCGCCATTCGCCCGATTCTCCGTCGTCATCTGCGCCGATACTCAGGATAAGCGTCGCAATCCGCCTGAGAATCGGCTCATCTCTCCGGCATCCGTCGTATAGCGCACTCGGACATCGAATACGCGCGATTGTCGCGACAGATTCGAGAGATGGCGCGAACCCGGATACCGTGAAGACATGCCACGGAGGAACGGACCCCCTGCCCGCCCGTCGCGACCCGGCCCGTACCGCAACACGGCGGCCCGCGAAGCGCTCGAGGCACTGGTCGCCGACGCGACCGCGGAGGGGGTCGAGCGCCTCCTTGCCGCCTGCCTCGAGGGCTCGCTCGTCGTCGATGTGACCGGCTCGCAGCCCGGTGGCGTGCCGCACGTGCGCGTGGTCGCGACGACCACCGGCGAGCAGGTCCTCCCGCTGTTCACCTCGACCGACGAGCTGCGCGCCGCCGTCCCCCGGCAGCAGCACCCGCGCGTGCAGATGCTGGTCCTGCCCGGCCGCGAGGCGTTCGCGCTGATCCGCACCGCCGACTTCGTCGCCGTGCAGCTCGACGCCGGCTCGATCGCCCAGGTCGTCGCCCGGTCGTTCATCGAGCAGTCCCTCGACGCCCCGGCACCGTAGAGTGTTCCCCCCGACGGGGCACACCGCCGGGATCACGACGTCCCTCCGAGGGCAGGAGCCCGCCATGTCCGACACCACTCTCGCGCCCGACGCGCAGCCCGGCATCGAGGCGACCTGGAGCTGCATCCTCTTCGACCTCGACGGCACGATCACCGACTCCGCGCCCGGCATCACCGGCACCCTCGTCGACACCTTCGTCGAGCTCGGCCGCCCGGTGCCCACCCCCGTCGAGCTGCTCGCCTACGTCGGGCCGCCGCTGCTCGACGCGTTCCGCGAGCTCGGCGGGATGAGCGTCGACGAGGCGCAGGCCGCCCTCGTCGTCTACCGCCGCCGCTACAACGCGGGCGGCCTCTTCGACTCCAGCGTCTACCCCGGTCTGCCGGAGCTGCTGGCGGGCATCGCCGCTGCCGGCATCCCGCTCTCGCTCGCCACCTCGAAGCCGGAGTCCGCCGCGCGCCGGGTCCTCGAGCACTACGGCCTCGCGCAGCACTTCACGATCATCTGCGGAGCCTCCGAGGACGAGGTCCGCAGCGCGAAGGCGGACGTCGTCGAGGAGGCGCTGCGCCGCCTCCGCGAGATCGGCGTCGACCTCTCCACGCCGGTCATGGTCGGCGACCGCGAGCACGACGTGCACGGTGCCGCCGCGCACGGGGTGCCGACGATCATGGTCGAGTGGGGCTACGGCTCCCCGCTCGAGGCGGTCGGCACCATCGCGGTGGCCTCGGGCGCGGACGAGCTGCGAGCGCTCCTGCTGCCCTGAGGCCGGGCGCCCTTCCCGTCCTGCGCCCCGTACGATGAGGGCATGACTGGTCTGGGCGTCGTCCTCTCTTTCGTGCTCTTCCTCGGCGGGATCCTGGTGCTCGGCAACTCGTTCCTGCTGCCCGACCTGGCCGGGTTCCTCTTCTTCGGCGGGATCCTGATGATCTCGGCGTCGCTCGCGCTCGCCTTCCACCTGCTGCCGAAGTCGGAGTAGCGCTCGGCGCCTCGCCGGATGCCGGGGCGGCCCCGGGCGACCGGCCGGCGACCGGTCCGGCGCCGGCGCTCAGCCCAGGGAGTTCGCGTCGAGGTTGATGACGTTGCCGATGTAGACCGCCTCGCCCGCGCCGGCGACCCCCGGGTTCATCCGCAGCAGCTGCTGCACGGGGATCCCGAAGCGCTGGGCGATGTCGAAGAACGAGTCGCCCGCGACCACGGTGTAGGTGATGATCTCCCCTGCGCCGTTCGTGGCCGGCTCGCCGGTCGCTCCGGGGACCGCGCCGTTGTCGACAGCGAAGGCCGTCTCCGGGATCACCGGGACGTCGTTCGGAGTGAAGGTGACGGTCGCCTCCGGCACCGGCACGAAGACCGTGGCGGTCGACTGCGGGAGCGCGGCCGTGACGGTCGGATCAGGCGTCGGCGTCGCCGTGGCGAAGACCGTCACCGTGGGCGCCGGAGCCGGCGCGGAGCAGCCGGTGAGCACCCCCGCGGCCACCAGCGCGAGCAGTGCGCCTCCCAGAACTCGTGCGCGCATGTGCTCCCCCTCGTCGCGCCCACCCCCGGGCGCACGGATCCACCCTAGGAGACGCGCGGGGCGGGAGGTCGCCGGACTCCGCCGGGAGCGGATCCGCGGCGCGGATCAGGCGTGCGGCTCGGGCAGCAGGCGCAGCCCGCCGCCGCCGTTCGCCGCGTCCATCAGCACCTCGACCCAGGACGGGTTGATCGTGGGCTGGCGGCTGCCGGCGAAGTGGAACTGCAGCGCGATGTTCGGGTTCATCCAGAACGAGTGGCGGCCGCGAGCCCCCTCGGGCATGGAGTCGAGGGTGAGGCTGAAGCGCTCGTCGCGCCGGAACTTCGCGTAGACGACGATCTGCAGGTGCGCGAGGGTCCGGTCCTCGATCTCGATCACGGCCGGCGGTGTGCCGTAGAGGAATTGACCCATGCCGCCAGCCTATCCCTAGTCCGGCTCTTTACTAGAAGGTCTAGCTACTTCTCGGGTTCGCCGTGATCAGCGGCGTCGGCGTCGATCTCGTCGACCGCGGCGCCCATCCGGCGGAGGAAGTTGACGACGACCTCGGCCTCGCCGGCGTCGAGGTCCTCCGCGATCTCGAGCATCCGGCGGTGCATCTCCTGCAGCGTCTCGCGGACCTCCTGATCGCTGTCGACCGTCGCCTCGACGACGATGCCGCGGCGGTCGCTCGGATGGGGCTTCCGCACCAGGTGCCCGCTGCGGACGAGCCGGTCGATCAGCACGGTGGTCGAGGCGGAGGAGATCGAGAGGTGCGCGGCGAGGTCCTTCGCGCTGACGAGGTCGCCCTCCCGCTGGCGCCGCAGCAGGAACTGGATCGCGATCAGGTCGGTCTCGCCCATCGCCATCTTCTCGCGCGTGCGGCGGCGCATCGCCACCTCGGAGACCCGGTACCCGCGCATCGCGCTGAGCACCTCGACGGCACGTCGCGTCGAGGACTCGTCCGGGTACCAGTAGCCGGCGCCGCCCCGGACCGTCGTCTCGCTCATCCGGCCATCCTAGACTCGCGTGCAATCAGACCGTCTAGCGACCGGGGACCTGTGCCGGCGGCCCGCCCGCCTACGCTGGACCGGTGACCGCCACCCTCGTCGCCAAGGGCCTCTCCGGAGGCTACGCGCACCGCACCCTGTTCGACCGCCTCGACCTCACGGTCGCCCCGGGCGACGTGGTCGGCGTCGTCGGCGCGAACGGAGCGGGCAAGTCCACCCTCCTGCGCATCCTCGCCGGCGAGACCGCGCCGCTCGACGGCAGCGTCGTGCTCGCGCCCGGCGACGCCTTCGTCGGCTGGCTGCCGCAGGAGCACGAGCGCCGCGAGGGCGAGACCGTCGCCGCCTACATCGCCCGCCGCACCGGCGCCGCGGAGGCCTCGGCCGAGCTCGACGAGGCCGCCTCCGCGCTGGCCGAGCCCGACCCCGACGGTCGCATCGCCGACCGCTACGCGCTCGCCCTCGACCGCTGGCTCGCGAGCGGTGCCGCCGACCTCGACGAGCGGACCCCCGTCGTCCTCGCCGACCTCGGCCTCGCGCTCGACGCGACCGGGCGCACGAGCGGTGTGGCCGCCGACTCCCTGATGACCTCGCTCTCCGGCGGCCAGGCCGCTCGCGTCGGCCTCGCCGCCCTCCTGCTCTCCCGCTTCGACGTCGTGCTGCTCGACGAGCCCACCAACGACCTCGACCTCGACGGCCTCGAGCGGCTCGAGGCGTTCGTCCGCGGTCTGCGCGGCGGAGTGGTGCTCGTCAGCCACGACCGCGAGTTCCTCGCCCGCAGCGTCACCCGCGTGCTCGAGCTCGACCTCGCGCAGAACACCACCACCGTCTACGGCGGCGGCTACGACGCCTTCCTGGAGGAGCGCGAGACCGCGCGCCGCCAGCGCCGCGAGAAGTACGAGGACTTCGCGGACAAGAAGGAGGACCTCGTCTCGCGCGCCCGCACCCAGCGGGAGTGGTCGAGCCAGGGCGTCCGCAACGCGATGAAGAAGGCGCCCGACAACGACAAGATCCGCCGCAAGGCCTCGGCCGAGTCGAGCGAGAAGCAGGCCCAGAAGGTCCGCCAGATGGAGAGCCGCATCGCCCGGCTCGAGGAGGTGGAGGAGCCGCGCAAGGAGTGGCAGCTCGCCTTCACCATCGGCAGCGCCCCGCGCTCGAGCTCGGTCGTCTCCACGCTGAACGGCGCCGTCGCCCGCCGCGGCACCTTCACCCTCGGCCCGGTCTCGCTGCAGGTCGACGCGGGCGACCGCATCGGCATCACCGGCCCCAACGGCGCCGGCAAGTCGACGCTCCTGTCACTGCTGCTGGGCCGCTCCGCTCCCGAGGAGGGCGGCGCCTCGCTCGGCGCGAGCGTCGCCGTCGGCGAGATCGACCAGGCGCGCGGATTGCTCGCCGCCGACGTCCCGCTCGCCGACGCCTTCGAGGCGCTGGTGCCGGAGTGGCCGACCGCGGAGGTGCGCACCCTGCTGGCGAAGTTCGGCCTCAAGGCCGACCACGTCTCGCGCCCCGTCGGCGAGCTCTCGCCCGGCGAGCGGACCCGCGCCGCCCTGGCGCTGCTGCAGGCGCGCGGCACGAACCTCCTCGTGCTGGACGAGCCGACCAACCACCTCGACCTCGCCGCGATCGAGCAGCTGGAGCAGGCGCTCGAGTCCTACGAGGGCACGCTGCTGCTGGTCACCCACGACCGCCGCATGCTCGAGACCGTGCAGCTGACCCGCCACTGGCACGTCGAGGCGGGCGTCGTCACCGAGCGCTGACCTGCGCGTGCGACCTCACAGCGACGCGGCGCGCGCCAGCAGCAGGGCGCGGGTGCGCTCGTTGCCGGCCAGCGCGGCGGCGACGGCGAGCTCGGCGCGCGCCTCCTCCCGCCGGCCGAGGCGCGCGAGCAGCTCGCCCCGCACGCTCGGCAGCAGGTGCGACCCGCGGAGGACCCCGTCGGACGCCAGCCGGTCGACGACGAGCAGCGCGGAGGCGGGACCGGTCGCCATCGACACCGCGACGGCGCGGTTGAGCTCGACGACCGGGCTCGGCGACACCCGACCGAGGATCTCGTACAGCAGCACGATGCGCTCCCAGTCGGTCGCGGCCACACTCGGGGCGATCGCGTGGCACTCGGCGATCGCGGCCTGCAGCCCGTAGGGCCCGCGGCCCCTGCCCACGCGGTCGGCGCGGCGCAGCGCCTCCCGGCCGCGCTCGATCTGCCCGCGGTCCCAGCGGGTGCGGTCCTGGTCCTCGAGCAGCACCGGCGAGCCGTTGGGCGCCGTCCGCGCCGCGAACCGCGAGGCCTGCAGCTCCATCAGGGCGAGCAGCCCCAGCACCTCGGGCTCGCGCGGGAGCAGCGCGGCGAGCACGCGCCCGAGCCGCAGCGCCTCCCCCGCCACCTCCGTGCGGAGCCAGCGATCGCCCGAGGTCGCGGCGTAGCCCTCCGTGAAGATCAGGTAGACGACCCCGAGCACCGCGTCGAGCCGTGCCCGCCACTCCGCCGGGTCCGGCACCTCGAACGGCACGCCCGACGCCGCGAGCGACTTCTTCGCCCGCACGATCCGCTGCTGGACGGTCGCGACCGGCACCAGGAACAGCCGGGCGATCGCCTCCGTGCCGAGCCCGCCGACGAGCCGCAGCGTGAGCGCGATGCTCGCCTCCCGAGAGAGGACCGGGTGGCAGGCGGTGAAGACCAGCCGGAGCACGTCGTCCTCGATCGGCCGCCACTCGTCGTCGACGCTCTCCTCGAGGGTGCGGGCGAGGAGGCGGTAGCGCTCGTCGAGTGCCGTCCGCCGCCGCCAGCCGTCGATCGCCCGGCGCTTCGCCACGGCCGTCAGCCAGGCCCCGGCGTTGCGCGGGACACCGGTCGTGGGCCACTGCTCGAGCGCCTCGACCAGGGCCTCCTGCGCCAGGTCCTCGGCGAGGCCGACGTCGCCCGTCACCCGGGCGAGCGTCCCGACGATGCGCGCGCTCTCGATCCGCCAGACGGCGTCGACCCGCGCCCGGGTCTCCTCCCCGGGAGGCGCCGGCGTCATGTCAGCCGTTCTCGGCGCGGGCCTTCTCGTCCTCGCGCCAGCCGGCCTCCTTCTGGAGGTACTCGTTGTCGGCGAAGTCCGCGAAGTCGCTCTCGTCGGTGACGCGGCGCACCTCCAGCTTGTTGCCGGGAACGAGCGGGCAGCGCAGCGCCCACTCCTTCGCCTCCTCCTTCGAGGAGACCTGGATGATCCAGAAGCCGTTGAACAGCTCGTGCGTCTCGCCGTAGGGGCCGTCGGTGATCGCGGCGGGCTCGGAGGAGAAGTCGACGACGAACCCGGAGGTCGCGACGTCGTCGGCGAGCCCCTCGCCCGCGAGCAGGACGCCGGCGGTGATCATCGCCTCGTTGTACTGCCCCATCCGGGTGATGATCTCGTCGAACGGGATCGCCTCGTAGGCGGCCTTGGCGGCCTCGGTCGCGCGCATGATCAGCATGTACTTCACGGTGGTCTCCTCGGGATTCGCGGGCGCCCTCTGCGCCCTCCTACTATCCCGTCGAACGGCGCCCGCCGACATCGACATCCCCGTGAAAGAAATCCGACGAGTCGATGCCCCCGTACTGGTCGAGCAGCCCCGAAGTGCCGTCATCACGCCGGTCGAGCAGCCCCGGACTGCCGTCATCATGCTGGTCGAGCAGCCCCGGAGGGGCGTATCGAGACCTGCCGTCACCAGCAGGGCGGGTCTGCAGACCCGTCGTCTGACGCAGGTGGATCTCGATACGCCCGCTCCGCGGGCTACTCGATCAGCATGAACCGCCGACGACCACGCCGGTCGAGCAGCCCGACGGATCGGAATCATGCTGGTCGAGTAGCCCCGGAGGGGCGTATCGAGACCCACCACCCCCAGCACCCCGGCTCCGCAGACCACCCCGCGCCGCAGGTCACCCCACCGCGTCGAGCAGAGCCCGCACCACCGCGGCCGAGCGGTCCGCCGCGTCGTCCACGTGCGCCTCGAACGACCCGGGCTCGCAGAGATCCGAGATGCCGCGCACCGACACGAACGGCAGTCCGTGCACGAAGGCGGTCTGCGCGAGCGAGACGGACTCCATGTCCGTCGCCAGCGCCCCGTCGTACAGTCCGCGCACCCGCGCCACATGGTCGCCCGAGACGAAGACGTCGCCCGAGACGATCAGCCCGCGCCGCACCGTGATCGCTGCACCGCCCGGCATCGCCGCATCGAGGTCCGCGGCGAGCGCCGGCGCGTGCCCGGAGTAGCGCGCCGGCATCCCCGGCACCTGCCCCATCGCGTAGCCGAACGCCTGCGCGTCCGCATCGGTCTGCACGTACTCGTCGCCGACGACCACGTCGCCCACGCGCACCTCGGCACCGAGTCCGCCCGCCGATCCAGCGCTGATCACCAGCGGCGCGCCCCCCACCCGGAGGACCGCCGCCGTCAGCCCGCCGGCCGCGTTCACGAGCCCCACGCCGGTGCGCACGAGCAGCACCGGGTGGCCGCCGACCTCGATCGACCACTGCAGGGCGTTGCCCACCGCGACCGGCTCCGGGGCGCCGCCCGCCGCCGCGAGGAACGGCTCGGCCTCCTCGTCCATCGCGACGAGGACGATCGCCTCGACCGCGCTCACGCGGTGACCTGCTCCCACTCGTCGCGCCGCGCGAGGAACGTGCGCGCCGCGTCCTGAGCGCCCTCGAGCGAGTGGTTCGCTCCCCAGCCGCACTGCGTCTCGTTGGCGGCGGGGACCTCGGTGGCCTCGGTGATGTCGCGGAGAGTCGACTCGACCAGGTCCAGCACCTCGGCGAGCTCGGGCTCGCCCTGCAGGATCAGGTAGAAGCCGGTCTGGCAGCCCATGGGCGAGAAGTCGACGACGCGGTCGGAGTGGTTGCGCGACTTCTCCGCGAACAGGTGCTCGAGCGAGTGCACGGTCGGCATCTCGAGGTGGCCGCGGTTGGGCTGGGTGAAGCGCACGTCGTACTTGACGAGGTGGTCCCCGGCCGGAAGCGTCTTCGCGTCGGCCAGGCGCACGTAGGGCGCGGCGACGGTGCGGTGATCGAGGTTGAACGACTCGACGTTCATGCGCGGCTGATCCACGGTGGTCTCCTTCTCCTGGGGTCCCTCCATTGTCCCCCGCGCCTCCGACAGCAGCCCGAGCGCCGATCCACTGCTATCGAGGTGAGGAAGCGCCTGTCGCCATCGGCGGCGAAGGGATGCCGAGCAGCGCCGGCGGCGTGTAGATCCCCGACGGCGTCTTCGGTGCCACCGCGGGTGCGGGGTGGCCCTGCACAGGTGCTTGACCCCTGGCGAGCGCCCCTTCAGTGGTCGTGGTCCGATCCGACATGCGATCCCTCCTTCTGCTGAGGACGAGCGGCGTCGAGCCATTCGACGACGGCCCCCTCCGGGACCGATACCCAGACGCCGCGACTCCCTTCGATCCTTCCACCGAAAGTCCCGTCGGCCAGGACCTCGAACTGCACTTCGACGAAGATGTCGCGAGACTGCGGATAGGTCGAGACGAAGCTCTTCACCGACATCCATCCGCCGACTCGGCGACCGTCGGGAAGCTGCACCTTCACCCAGGTATCGACCATGGTCTGCGCGACCTTGTCCCATGCCGTCGGGATGCTCTCGTACGCCGTAGCCCGTCCGACCGGCAAGCGGATCCAGCGGAACTGCGGGCGCGCGAGCCATCGCCAGTCGGGGCGCCACCACCGCGGCCTGAAGTGCAGGACGAACGCCGCCGCGGACGGGATCAGCACCCCGAGCCACAGCAGGTAGCCGCCGACGAGCCGGGGCTCCCGCTCGAAGGAGGCGCGTGGGTCGCTCGCGAAGGCCACCAGATCGTCGCCGAGGACGACGAGGTACACCGCATCGAGGACGACGCTCACGAGGACCGCATCGAAGACGCGAGTGCTCACGTTCTGGTCGGTCCACCTGAAGCCCCTGAGCCAGAGCCGCACCGCTGCGTAGAGCACGCCCGGCACGACCAGCGCGAGCAGGATCGCCACGCCGATGGCGCTGTCGGGGACGACCATGGGCGGCTCCTTCCGCGAAGTGGACTCCCGCAAGCGTGCCGCCGTTCTTCGGGCGAGGACGATTCCGGGACGCCGATCGGAGGAGAGATTCTGGTTCCGGGCCCTGTTGAGGAGTCTGTCTCGTCGGCGTCCCCCGTTCCACTCCCCGCCGCCTCACCCCCCCCGAGATCGACGGCGGACGCGCCGGGTCGAGCACGGACGCGGTCGATCAGCGGACCGGAGTACCCGACCAGGGAGTCGCGATGGGCGCCGACACCGCTACCGCGCCGCCGCGTCCTCGCCCGGCACGAAGCGGTAGCCCATCCCCGCCTCCGTCAGCAGGAACCGCGGGTGCGCGGGATCGGGCTCGAGCTTCTTGCGCAGCTGCGCGAGGTACAGCCGGAGGTAGCCGGTGTCGGTCACGTGGGTCGGCCCCCAGATCTCGTCGAGCAGCGAGCGCCGGGTGACCAGCTTGCCCGCGTTCCGCACGAGGATCTCCAGCACCTGCCACTCCGTCGGCGTGAGCCGCACCGCGGCGCCGTCGCGCATCGCGCTCTTCGCCGCCAGGTCGACGGTCACGTCGCCGATCCGCACCGTCGGCTCGCCCTCGGCCGGCTGCACGCGCCGCGACAGGGCCCGGATGCGCGCGAGCACCTCGTCCATCGAGAACGGCTTGGTCACGTAGTCGTCGGCCCCCGCGTCGAGGGCGCCGACCTTGTCCGCCGAGCCGGTGCGCCCCGAGACGACCAGCACCGGCGCGCTCGTCCAGCCGCGCAGCGCCTGGATCACCTCGACCCCGTCGAGCCGCGGCATGCCGAGGTCGATCATGTAGAGGTCCGGCCGCTCGTCGATGGCGCGGTTGATCGCCTCGGTCCCGTCGCCCGCGGTGACCACGTCGTAGCCGCGGGCGGTCAGGGTGATCCGCAGCGCGCGCAGGATCTGCGGGTCGTCGTCGGCGATCAGGATCTTCATGCGGCTCCTCCCGAAGCATCGGCTCCCGCGGCCCGCCGCTCGGCGGCATCGGTCTGGGCGGCATCGGTCTCGGCGGCATCGGTCCGGGCGGCCGCGTCGTCCGCCACCACCGGCAGCGTCACCACCATCGTCAGCCCGCCGCCGGGGGTGTCCTCGGCCTCGAGCGTCCCGCCCATCCCCTCGGTGAACCCCTTCGACAGCGCGAGCCCCAGCCCCAGCCCGGTCGTGTTGTCGTCGTCACCCAGGCGCTGGAACGGCACGAAGACCTCCTCCCGGCGCTCGGGCGCGATCCCCGGGCCGTGGTCGACGATCCGGATCTGCGCCGTGCCGCCGAAGACGCTGGTCGACACCCGCACCCGGGTCCCCTCCGGCGCGTAGCGCACCGCGTTCGCCAGGAGGTTCACCACGACCCGCTGCAGCAGGACGCCGTCGGCGAGCAGCTCAGGCCCGTCCGGATCCAGATCGAGGTCGACCTCTCCCGGGCCGAGCCCCAGCTCGTCGAGAGCGGGCAGCACGACATCGGCCGCGTCCAGCGGCGCGAGCGACACCGCGAGCACTCCCGCCTCGAGCCGGGTCACGTCGAGCAGATCGGTGACCAGCGCGCCCAGGGTGGTGAGGCTCTCGTCCGCGGTCGCGAGCAGCTCCGCCCGGTCGCCCTCGCTCCACTCCACGTCGCGGGAGCGCAGCCCCGAGACGGCGGCGGTGGCGGCCGCCAGCGGCCGGCGCAGGTCGTGGCTGACCGCGGAGAGCAGGGCGCTGCGCATCCGATCGGTCTCGGCCAGCGGAGCCAGCGAGCTCGCCGTCTCGCTCAGCGCCTCCCGCTCGAGCGCGGAGTCGAGCTGCGCGGCGACCACCTGCAGCAGCCGCCGCTCGCTGCCCTCCAGCTCGCGGCCGTGCAGCTCGAGCTCCGCCTGCGCGCCCACCGGGATCCGCACGGGCTCACTCGCGGCCGCCGGCTCGCCGTCCGCGGCGACCACCGCGCCGTCCCGCACCAGCCGGACGCCGGTGAGGCCGAACGCCTCGCGCGCGCGCTCGAGGATCGCCTGCAGCGCACCCTGGCCGCGGATCACCCCGCCCGCGATCGTCGCGAGCAGCTCCGCCTCGGCGCCGGACCGCTTCGCCGCCCGGGAGCGCCGGGCCGCCCGGTCCACCACGGCGCTGACCAGCACCGCGTTCAGGACGTAGAGCGCGAGCGCGAGCTCGTGCAGCGGCTCGTCGACGGAGACCGTGTAGAGCGGATCGACGAAGAAGTAGTCGAGGGTCAGCCCCGAGAGGACGGCCGCGAACAGCGCGGGCCAGAGCCCGCCGACCAGCGCGACGAGCACGACGAGCAGCTGGTACGAGAGCACGTCGCTGGTGATCGACTCGTCGCTCCGCAGGCTCGCCATCAGCCAGGTGACCAGCGGCCCGCCGACCAGCGCGAGGGCCGTGCCGAGGAGCCGGCGCCGCAGTGTCAGCGCTCCGCCGAGGCGCGGCAGCACCGCCGCGCGACCGGCGGCCGAATGGCTGACGATGTGGACGTCGATGTCGCCCGACTCGCGGATCACGGTCGCGCCGATCCCTGGAGTGAGCGCCGCGGCGAGACGGCTGCGCCGGCTCACGCCGAGCACCAGCTGCGTGGCGTCCACCGAGCGGGCGAACGCGACGAGCGTGCGCGGCACGTCCTCGCCGACCACCTGGTGGTAGCTGCCGCCGAGCGACTCGACGAGCGCGCGCTGCGCCGCGAGCACCTCGGGTTGCGGGGTCCGCAGTCCGTCCGGCGTCAGCACGTGCACGGCGAGCAGGTCGCCGCCGGAGGCGCGCGCGGCGATCCGCGCACCGCGGCGCAGCAGCGTCTCGCCCTCCGAGCCGCCGGTCAGCGTCACGACCACGCGCTCGCGGGCGGCCCAGGTGCTGTCGATGCCGTGCTCGCCGCGGTAGTCGCGGAGCGCGCTGTCGACCTCGTCCGCGAGCCAGAGCAGTGCCAGCTCGCGCAGCGCGGTGAGCGTGCCGAGGCGGAAGCGGTGCGAGAGCTCGGCGTCGATCCGCTCGGGCGGGAAGACGCGGCCCGCGGCGAGCCGGTCGCGCAGCGCCTGCGGAGCGAGGTCGACGAGCTCGATCCGGTCGGCGGCGCGGAGCACGGCGTCGGGGATCGTCTCGTGCGGCCGCGCCCCGGTGATCGCCTCGACGACGTCGTTCAGCGAGGCGATGTGCTGGATGTCGACGGTCGTGAGCACGGTGATGCCGGCGTCGAGGAGCTCCGCCACGTCCTCCCAGCGCTTCCGGTGCGACGAGCCGGGAGCGTTGGTGTGCGCGAGCTCGTCGACCAGCGCGATGTCCGGTCGGCGGGCGAGCACCGCCGCCGGGTCCATCTCCTCGAGTCGCGCACCGCGGTGCAGCACCGCGCGCCGCGGGACGACCTCGAGGCCCGCGATCCTCGCGGCGGTCTCGGCGCGGCCGTGCGTCTCGACGACCGCGATCACGACGTCGCGCCCCTCATCGGCGAGCCGGCCGCCCTCCTCGAGCATCGTGGACGTCGTGCCGACGCCGGGCGCCGCTCCCAGCAGCACGCGCAGGCGGCCCTTCGTCATGCTCCGGCCCCCACTCTCGGCTCGCGAGATCGGCTCCGGCACGCACGATCGCGGCGTTCCGGCGAGCCGAAGGTGATTCTACGAGCCCGAGGTGCGCCGCGAACCTCAGCGCAGGCGGTACGCCTTCCAGAACTGGCGCATGGTCAGGCCGTACTCCTTGCGGAACAGCCGTGCGGCGGTCACGTACTCGTGCAGTCCGCACCGGGCGGCGAGCACCTCGAAGCCGTCGGGGTTGTCGGCCGCACTGATCTCCGCGGCGAGCGCCGTCAGGCGACTGGTCCGGATGTACTCGGAGAGGGTCGGTCCGTCGCTCGCGAAGAGCCGGTGGATCGTGCGGGGACTGGTGTGGAAGACCTCGGCCAGGGTGCCGACGGTGAGATCGCGCTGGGCGAGGTGGTCGCGCACGTAGCCCTCGACGTGCTCCCGGGAGAGCTTGATCCGATCGAGGTCGCCGACGGCGAGGTGCGACCGGTTCGCGAGCGACGCCTCGATCAGCCCGGTCAGCTGCGCGAGCTGCGCGCGGAACGCGTCCGGCGAGATCGAGTCCTGCGAGGCGAGCTCGTGCGAGAGGGTCTGGAACAGGCGCATCAGTCGCGGCGGCGAGATCACCTCCAGCCCGTAGAGCGGGACGGAGGCCCGGAAGCGCTCGCTCAGCTGATCGACCGGAATGCTGATGAAGATGCACTCGGTCACGTCGTAGGTCTCCGAGGACACCGGCTCACCGCCGCCCGCGATGGCGATGGAGCCCCGCGTGAGGCGATAGCGCTGAGTGCCGACGGAGATGAAGCACTCGCCCTCGATCAGCGCCACGATCTCGATGCGATTGCTTCTCGGGAATCCGAGGGAGCTCGAATCCGGAGAGGTGAAGTAATTGGCGCGCGCGGTCATCCGCTGAGCACTCACCTGATCGATGACCACCCGCTCCGACTCCGCCTCGAACGCCTCTCGACTGCGCGGATGGAATTCACCGACTCCCATCCACTCGCTGATCGCCTTCTCGGCGCCCGGACCGCTGAAGCGCTGCCGATCGATGCGGCAGGGCGAGCTCGGCCTGAGGGGGGAGTCCGTGGACGGGAGGGTCTCTTTCATCACTGCTGTTCCATCTCGAGGATCGGCTACGAGCGGCCCGGAACGGGATCCGCTCGCCACACGTCCGCGACGGCAGGACATGTGAATTCTCAAAGCCACAACCTGCTCATCCACACGGTGAACGGGGACTGCTGCGGGGTGACCGAGCGGTGAGTGTAACAGGAGAGAGGGCGCCGAATTCAAGTCCGGCGCCAATTGAGTGATTCCCCGCCGAATCAGCTGATCTCCGCCATCTTCGATTCCCCGTCTTTCCGCGGATGGATGTCTTTCTATACGCAAGCATCGACCTTTATATACGTCCTCATGAACGAAGAGCACTTTCAGGTTCCGGACATGTATCGCTGAGCCTCATCAGCCGTTCCCGCCATCTCCGATGATCCGTGCCAGAGATTTCGGGACGCCGCGCGATCGGCTCACCATCGATGTCGACCCCGCGAAAACCGCTCTGCCGCCCACGAGGCCGGTTCAGATCGTCGTCCGCCGCGACCATCGCTCGCCCTCCCCACCCACGAAAGGGACACCCGAGAATGAGACCACGACTCCGCCGCCGCCTCCTGGCCGCCGCCGCCCTCGCCGCCGCGGTCGCCGTTCCGAGCGCCGTCGCCGTGGGCGGTGCCGCACCGGCCGCCGTCGCCGACACCGCGAGCGCCGTCCCCGACCTCCGCGTCTCCTACCTCCAGCTCGGAGCGACCGGCTCGCTGGCGCAGATCGATCCGGCCGGCATCGCCGCCTCGAACGTGATCGTGTTCGCCTTCGCCGACCCGGCGAGCAGCACGGCCGATCCCGCGACCCTCGCGGCGATGCAGAAGGTCATCGACCAGGAGGCGAAGGGCACGGTGAACCTGCTCAGCCTCGGCGGGCAGACCGTCACCCGGGACACCGTGAACACCGGCACGGCGAGCGCCGTCGGCTCCCGGCTGCTCGCGCAGATCGAGGACTACAACGCGAAGCTCTCCGGCGGGAGCATCACGGGCGTCGACCTCGACCTCGAGAACGGCATCGACGCCCCGACGATCAGCGCCCTCGGCGCGACCGTGAAGGGCGCGGGCCTCTCCCTCGCCGTCGCGCCGCAGGTCTACCTGAGCAGCGGGACCGAGGTGGACCCGGCCGCGCCCACGAACCTGACCCTCACCTCCGGTGTCCACGACGGCGCGAACGACCAGTTCGGTCCGCTCCTGAAGAGCGGCACAGTCGACTACCTGCTCGCCCAGACCTACAACACCGGCGGCTGGACGGTCGGCGGCGCCGCCGAGAAGGACCCCGGCTTCTTCAGCACGATCGCCCGCGCGCTGAACAGCGCGGTGCGGTCCGACTGCTCCGCCGCCACCTCGCTGTGCATCGGCGAGGGCACGAGGATCGTGATCGGCCAGGTCAGCAACGCCGGCGCCAGCGGCACCGCGAACAACGTCTTCGGCGGATCCGGCGCCGCCGCCTACGACCAGGCCGCGGTGCTCGCCGACCTCGCCGCGCAGTGGAAGGCGATGAAGGCGAAGCCCGAGCTCTACGGTCACGTGACCGGCGTGATGCAGTGGTCGCTCAACAACGACTACGCGCCCGCGGCCTGGGGCGACGCCTCGGCCGTCCCCGGCGCCTTCAGCGTCGCGCTCTTCGGGGCGGCCGCGCCGGCACCGGCTCCGTACTTCCTCCTCCAGGTGAGCAACACCGGCCCGGACAGCCCCGACTCGGGCGCCTACGCCTCGGCCACGCTCGTGGTCGACGGTCAGTACTGGATCTTCGGCAACAAGTGGGGCTCGGCACTGAGCCCGGGCGCCAACGAGTCGTTCGGCACCTCGGCGTCCGCCAAGAACCCCGCGACCCCGTACGTGATCAACAGCAGCAGCCTCGACTCGATCTTCAGCGGCGGGAAGAAGTCCTTCACCACCTCGCAGGTGCTGATCAACGGCTACTCCGCGCAGAGCGACGTCGCCTCACCGGGTGAGCAGTACGCCTGCCCGGTCGGATCGGGCTACACGTTCGAGGCCGGGCACTCCTACAACGTGCAGGTCAACGCGAACTCGGGCTTCAAGTCCTGCGCCATCTCGAAGGTCAACTGACCCTTCCCGCACTCCTCGGGCGGGCCGCGCCGTTCCCACACTCCGCTGCGGCCCGCCCGAGGTCGCGACCGGACCCCTTCCGGTCGCCTTCCCGTCCTCCGCGTCGTCTCGACCCGGAGGACCACGAATGAGAGGAACACCCCCATGTCCCGTCACCTGCTCCCCAAGGCGATCGCCGGAGTCGTCCTCGTGGCCGGCGTCCTGACCGGTTGCGCGCCGGCCACCGGAACCGCCTCGCAGTCGTCCACGAGCTCCAGCTCCGCCGCCGCGAAGACCACGGCGCCGTCGACGGTCGCGCCGGCCGGCGAGAGCCGCGAAGGCGCGTTCGAGGGCCTCAACGGCAAGAAGGTCGCCGGCACCGCGACCGTGTCGGGAAAGACGGTCGACCTCAGCGGCTTCTCCTCCGACGAGGGCCCGGACCTGCACCTCTACCTGACGAACGGAACCGACGAGAAGGCCGTGAGCGCCGGAGTCGAGCTGGGCCCGGTCTCCTACGACACGAAGACCCAGAGCTTCGACGTGGGCGACGCCGCCGACTACACCTACGTCGTCGTGCACTGCGACAAGGCGAAGGCCGTCTTCGGCGCGGCGAAGCTCTCGTGACGCGGCCCGGGTGGCGCTGGGCGGCCGCGGCCCTGGGCACCGCCGTCCGCGTCGCCCTGGGCCTGCTCTGGATCAACGAGGGCGCGATCAAGCTGCGATCCGGATTCGGGGCCTCCGACATCCTCCTCGTCGCCGACGGCGCTGCGGAGAACGGGCGGGTGCCCGACTACTTCCAGCTCTTCGCGTCGACGATCCTGCACGATCAGGCCGGCCTCTTCGGCTTCGTCACGCCGCTCGTCGAGATCGGGCTGGGCGTCGCGCTGATCGCGGGGATCCTCACCGCGCCGGCCGCGCTCGCCTCGCTCGCGACGCTGCTGATGTACTGGTCGGCCGATCAGCTCATCGACGAGTACCCGGTGATGGCGCTGCTCTCGGGCCTCGTCCTCGCCTTCGCGGCGACCTGCTCGCAGATCTCCGCGACCGGTCTCCTCGTCCGCATCCTGCGGACCCGCAACCGCACCCTGGCCGGCGTCCTGGAGCGGCCGGGCCTGCGCCGCTGGCTCTGACGACGGCGCTGCAGAACACGGGGACCCCGGAACGAGCTCGGCTCGTACCCGGGGTCCCCTCTTTCATGTCTCCTCCTGAGAGCGGTCTCACCCAGCACTGGCGCGGAGGCACCGGGGGAAGGTCACGGTTGGGCAACGCCGCGGATCGATCTCCCGTCGCGCTTTACAGACCGGTGCACGCGCAATATGTTGTCTCCGTGGACAAAGCCCCTCGGGGCTCCCCGCCCCTCCCGGGCGACGACACGACGACGTGCTCCCACCTGCACGCTCTCGCGCCGTCCTCATCCTCGGACACTGCTTTCAGAGAGGAATGCACTCCATGAAGTTCTCCCGCAGCATCACCACGCTGGCCGCCGCCGGCATCATCTCCCTCGGCCTCGCCGCCTGTTCCGCCAGCCCCGCCAACTCGGGCGGCGCCGCTGCCGGCGCGGGCGCCGAAGGCGACTGCACCGTCGGCATCTCGATGCCCACCCGCAGCCTCGAGCGCTGGATCAACGACGGCGAGGGCCTCCAGTCCCAGCTCGAGGGCGACGGCTGCACCGTCGACCTGCAGTACGCCGACAACAAGACCGACCAGCAGATCTCGCAGATCCAGAACCAGATCGCCGGCGGCTCGAAGATCCTCGTCGTCGCGGCCATCGACGGCGAGGCGCTCGCCCCCGTCCTCGCCGAGGCGAAGAAGCAGAACGCGACCGTCATCGCCTACGACCGCCTGATCAACGGAACCGCCGACGTCGACTACTACGCGACGTTCGACAACTACAAGGTCGGCCAGCTCCAGGGCCAGTACATCGAGTCGACCCTCGACCTCGCCAACGCCGCGGGTCCCTTCACCCTCGAGCCCTTCGCCGGCAGCCCCGACGACAACAACGCCAAGTTCTTCTTCTCCGGCGCCTGGGACGTCCTGCAGCCCTACATCGAGAGCGGCAAGCTCGTCGTGCCGTCCGGCAAGTCGCCCGCCTCGGACGACGACTGGGCCTCGATCGGCATCCAGGGCTGGGCCTCGGACAAGGCGCAGTCCGAGATGGACAACCGCCTCTCCTCCTTCTACACCGGTGACCAGAAGGTCGACGTGGTGCTCTCCCCCAACGACAGCCTGGCGATCGGCATCGAGGCCTCGCTGAAGTCCGCCGGCTACGCGCCCGGCGCCGACTACCCGATCATCACCGGGCAGGACGCCGACAAGGCCAACGTCAAGGCGATCCTCGCCGACGAGCAGTCGATGACGGTCTGGAAGGACACCCGCACCCTCGGCGACCGCGTCTTCCAGATGGTGCAGTCGATCGTCGCGGGCGAGGAGCCCGAGGTCAACGACACCGAGACGTACGACAACGGCGAGAAGGTCGTCCCGTCCTACCTCCTCGAGCCGCAGGTCGTCGTCAAGGACGACGTGCAGCCGGTCCTCGTCGACTCCGGCTTCCTCAAGGCCGGCGACGTCGGACTCTGATCGGTCGGGCGGGGCAGGGGAGGAGTGATCCTCCCCCACCCCGTCCTTCTCCCCCTTCTTCCCCTCGAAGCCCATCCTCTGCACAACGAAGTGAGGCCCTGTTGGCCAGTCCCATCCTCATCATGCGCGACATCGTCAAGGAGTTCGGCGGCGGCGTCCGCGCCCTCGACGGCGTCTCGCTCTCGGTCCAGCCGGGCGAGGTCCACGCCATCTGCGGCGAGAACGGCGCCGGCAAGTCGACGCTCATGAAGGTCCTCTCGGGCGTCTACCCCGTCGGCAGCTTCGAGGGCTCGATCGAGTTCGAGGGCCACCAGGCGCAGTACCGCTCGATCAACGACAGCGAGGCCGACGGCGTCGTCATCATCCACCAGGAGCTCGCGCTGAGCCCCTACCTCTCGATCGCCGAGAACATCTTCCTCGGCAACGAGAAGTCCACCCGCGGCGTCATCAACTGGAACGCCACGAACGCGGAGGCGGCCAAGCTGCTCGCCCGGGTCGGCCTCGCCGAGAGCCCGGCGACGAAGATCCTCGAGCTGGGCGTCGGCAAGCAGCAGCTCGTCGAGATCGCCAAGGCCCTCGCGAAGGAGGTGAAGCTCCTCATCCTCGACGAGCCCACCGCCGCGCTCAACGACGAGGACAGCGACCACCTGCTCGGCCTGATCGACCAGCTGCGCCGCCAGGGCATCACCTGCATCATCATCAGCCACAAGCTGAAGGAGATCCGCGCCATCGCGGACACGGTGACGATCATCCGCGACGGCCGCACCATCGAGAGCTTCGCGATGGCCGGCGAGGACGCGTCGGAGAGCCGGATCATCCGCGCGATGGTCGGCCGCGATCTCAACAGCATGTTCCCGCCGCGCGATCCGCAGATCGGCGAGGAGAAGCTCCGCGTCGAGAACTGGACGGTCCACCACCCGGTCGACATCAACCGGGTCGTCGTCGAGGACGCCTCCTTCACCGTGCGGGCCGGCGAGATCGTCGGCTTCGCGGGGCTGATGGGCGCCGGGCGCACCGAGCTCGCGATGAGCATCTTCGGTCGCAGCTACGGCACCGGCATCTCCGGCCGCGTCTTCAAGGACGGCAAGGAGATCCAGACGCGCACCGTCGAGGAGGCGATCCGCAACGGCCTCGCCTACGCGACCGAGGACCGCAAGCGCTACGGCCTCAACCTCATCGGCGACATCACCGTCAACGTGTCGGCCGCCGCGCTCTCGCGGCTCGCCCGCCTCGGCGTGATCGACAAGCACCGCGAGTACAAGGTCGCCGACTCGTACCGCTCGAAGATGAACATCAAGGCCCCGAGCGTCTCCGCCGTCACCGGCAAGCTCTCGGGCGGCAACCAGCAGAAGGTCGTCCTCTCGAAGTGGATCTTCTCGGGCCCGGACGTGCTGATCCTCGACGAGCCCACCCGCGGCATCGACGTGGGAGCCAAGTACGAGATCTACGGCATCATCAACGAGCTCGCGGCCCAGGGCAAGGCGGTCGTCGTCATCTCGTCCGAGCTGCCCGAGCTGATCGGGCTGGCCGACCGGATCTACACCATCTCCGAGGGGCGCATCACGGGCGAGATCGACCGTGCCGACGCCACCCAGGAGCACCTCATGCACTACATGACCGCCGGAAAGGAACAGGCCCGATGAGCGCCACGACCACGACAGCCCCGAGCGGAACGCCGGCGAGCACGCCGTCGACGCCGCCCAAGCGGGCGCGCCGACTGAACATCAACCTCCGCCAGTACGGCATCCTCGCCGCACTCGCGATCATCATCCTGCTCTTCCAGGTCCTGACGAACGGCCGGCTGCTGCTGCCGGGCAACGTCAACAACCTGATCCAGCAGAACGCCTACGTGCTGATCCTCGCGATCGGCATGGTGATGGTGATCATCGCCGGCCACATCGACCTCTCGGTCGGCTCGGTCGTCGCGATGGTCGGCGCCATCTCCGCGATCGCGATGAACAACTGGGGCCTGCCCTGGTGGGCCGCCGTGATCGTCGCCCTGGTCACCGGTGCCGCCGTCGGCGCCTGGCAGGGCTTCTGGGTCGCGTTCGTCGGCATACCGGCGTTCATCGTGACCCTCGCGGGCATGCTGATCTTCCGCGGCTTCACCCTGGTCCTGCTCACCGGCGGGACGATCAACGGCCTGCCGACCGAGTTCACCGCGATCGGCGCGGGCTGGCTGCCGGGCGTCCTCGGCGGCATCGCCGGCCGCGACGCGCTCACCCTCGTGCTGGGGCTGCTCGTCTGCGTCGCCCTCGTCGTGCAGCAGGTGCGCACCCGCGCCACGCTGCGCCGTCTCGAGCTCCCGCGCGAGCCGATCGCGTCCTTCTACGTGAAGGCCGTCGTCGCGGTCGTCGCGATCATGGCACTCGCCTGGCTGCTCGCGGGCTACAGCGGCACGCCGATCATCCTGATCGTGCTCGCGGTGCTGATCCTCGCCTACAGCTTCGTGCTCGGCCGGACGGTCTTCGGCCGCCACATCTACGCGATGGGCGGCAACCTGTTCGCCGCGATGATGTCGGGCGTGAAGACGAAGTGGGTCAACTTCTTCATCTTCGTCAACATGGGCGCGCTGGCGGGTGTCGCCGGCATCGTCAGCACGGCCCGCGCGGGCGGCGCCGTCGCCTCCGCCGGTCAGAACTACGAGCTCGACGCGATCGCCGCGGTCTTCATCGGCGGCGCGGCCGTCCAGGGCGGCGTCGGCACCGTGGTCGGCGCGGTCATCGGCGGTCTGGTGATGGGCGTGCTCAACATGGGCCTGTCGATCCTGTCCGTCGACGCCGCGTGGCAGATGGCGATCAAGGGCTTCGTGCTCCTGCTGGCCGTCGCGTTCGACATCTTCAACAAGAGGAGGGCGGGCGGGCGCTAGCCTTCTCTCCTCCCTGCACCGTGCTCGGGCGCGTGCTCTCTCCACGGAGGGCCCGCGCCCGAGCGCATCCCCGGACCGGTGCCCCATCGCGCCGACGAGAGGCTGAGCAGCATGGCAGGAGCAGTCGGAGCATCGAGCAACGCTCTGCTCCGTCGGCACAACCTCGCCGCCATCGCGACCCTGGTGCACCGCTCCGGACCGATCAGCCGCGCCGAGCTGGGCCGCCTGACCGGCCTGAACCGCTCGGCGGTCGCCAACCTCGTCGGCGAGCTGAGCGAGCTCGGCTGGGTGGAGGAGGAGACCACCGCCTCCGACGGCCGCATCGGCCGCCCGAGCGCGACGGTCGTGCCCGGCCTCACCTTCGCGATGGTCGGCGTCCACCTCGACACCGACGCGATCATCGTCGGCCTGGTCGGCCTGCACGGGGACCTCCTCCGCCGCGTCCGCTTCGACACCCCGAAGCCGGCGAGCCCGTCGACCGTCGTCCGCGTGGTCAGCGGCATCGTGGCCGGCTTCCGCGCCGAGCGGGAGACCCATCGCGTCCTCCTCGGCGCCGGCGTCGCCGTGCCGGGCCTCGTGCAGGCCGACTCGGGCTTCGTGCACCGCGCGCCGCACCTGGGCTGGCGCGACGTCGACCTCGCGTCGCAGCTCAGCCGCGCGCTCGACCTCCCCGTCTCGGTCGGCAACGACGCCACGCTCGGCGCGATCGGCGAGTCGCTGTTCGGAGCCGCACGGGGCGTCGCCGACGTCGTCTACGTGACCGGCGGTGCCAGCGGCATCGGCGGCGGCGTGATCATCGGCGGCGTCCCCCTGCAGGGCTCCTCCGGGTTCGCGGCGGAGCTCGGCCACACCCTCGTCGCCGCGAACGGCCGCCTCTGCGGCTGCGGGCGGCACGGCTGCCTCGAGGCCGAGGTCCGGATGCGCTCCCTCCTCGACGTGCTCGGCGCCCGCGTCCTCGATCAGGACGAGCTCGACATCGCGCTCGGCACCTCCCGCGACCCCGCCGTCCTCGGGGAGGTGGCCCGCCAGGTCGACCTGCTCGCCGAGGGCCTCTCGACCTACATCAACCTCTTCAACCCGACCGCGGTCGTCCTCGGCGGCTTCCTCGGCTCGCTGCTCACCGTCGACCGCGAGCGCCTGGCGGCCCGCGTCTCGGCGCGCGCCCTCAGCGACCTCGCCCGCGGCGTCCGGATCGAGCGCGCGGCCCTGCGCTCGAGGCTGGAGCTGGTGGGGGCCGCGGAGCTACCCTGGCGTCGCGCGCTCGCGGATCCCGCGGCGGCGGTCGGCGGCTCGGAGCCGCCTCCCGCGTCCGGCCCCGGCTCGCGGACGGACGCCCTCGGCGCCCGCGCCTGACACCGACGTCGAGGAGCACGAGCATGGCCGACTTCAACGAGCAGATCATCGCGGAGTTCCGCGCGAACGGCGGGACGGTGACGACCGCGGGCTTCGGCCGCAGCCTCGTCCTCGTGCACCACGCCGGCGCGCGATCCGGCGAGGAGCGCATCGCCCCGCTGATGGGCCTGCACCCCTCCGACGACGTCTGGCTGATCGCCGCCTCCGCCGCCGGCGCCCCGAAGCACCCGGCCTGGTTCCACAACCTCGAGGCGAACCCCGACACCGTGATCGAGACCCCCGACGACGGCACCGTCCCCGTCCGCGCCCGCACCCTCGAGGGCGCCGAGCGCGACGCCGGCTGGAAGCGCTTCACCGACGCCTCCGAAGGCTTCAAGGGCTACGAGGCCAAGACCACCCGCACCATCCCCGTCGTCGAACTCACCCGCCGCTGACCCCGTCCTTCCCCCCCCCTCGCGAGATGCCACTTGTGCACGCGACACGCCGTGAAAGGCGTGCACAAGTGGCATCTCGCGGGAGGCGCCGGGCGTCAGCGGAGGGGGACGGGGACCACGTCGGGGGTCGACCAGCGGAGGGCGAGCCGCTCGCGGAAGCCGTCGCGCCGCAGCTCCGCCTCGAGGGCGTCGATGACGATCGGCAGCAGCGCGCGGCGCTCCACCAGCACGTCGAGCACCAGCTCGGCGCCGTCCGTGAGGAGCACCGAGCCGACCTCGGGCAGCACCGCGATCCACTGACGCTCGCCCACCTGCACGTGCCGGTGCCTGCGGAGTCGGCGGAGCAGCTCGGGCAGCGCCCGCGAGTCGAGGCCGCCGACGTCGGCGCGGAGAGCGATCATGCGCCGACAGTGCCCGCCCGCGACGTCCGCCCGGTGAACACGCGCCCCTCCCCCGGTGTCCCCGCGTCGTCGGCATTCCCTCACGACCGTCACCGGCTTTCGCCCTGCTCCTCCGATCGCCCTGTGGTCTCGACGGAACCGGGATCGTCCGACGTGTCCGCGGACGAGGAGGCGAATGCACGACCCCTGTAGGAGAAAGGCACCTCCTGGTACAGACCCAGGGTCGGCTGCCGGTTCATGTGATCGGTCACTCGCACGCCCCCAGCCCGCTCACCTGCCGGTCCAAGGTAGCGGTGCTCCAACAGCCTCAATCGCGCTCCGTACCGCAGGCGAACGGCCTCGAACTCCGGGGTGATGTGGACGTTGTCGAGGAGGGAGGAGCAGTACCCCGCGCAAGCCATGGGGAAGAGCAGAGCGGAGACGACGATGTCCGAGAGCTGCAGAACGACGTGCGCATCACTGTGGCCGAACAGCGGCGACTCCACCAGGTGCGGGAAGGAGTCTCCGCCCGACTTGAAGCGCTTGGTCGTGATCCGGTGAACACTCGGCACGTTCTTGCTCTTCGTGCGGGCGTCGAGGATCACCTGTCCCGGTGTCTCCGCAGCCCGCAGCGCGACTTCGAACTGCTCCGTGATCCATGCGATGGAGTCCGAGTACACCCATCGCCGCAGAGGCTTCTCGCCCTTGACGCTCACATCGCCGACGATCGTCACATGGTGCTCCTCCAGCAGCTCGAGCACATCGTCGAGAACTCCGAAGGCGCGACGACGCGGGCGCCTGGACCCGGAGCGGATGTCCTTCCGGAGCTCGCTCCCCTTCATCTCGAAGCGGATGACGTCCGAGAGCTTCGCATCGTCGGCACTGAGACTGGTGTTGTACTTCTTCTTGATCTGGAGGAACCGCCAGATCAAGGACTTCGCCATCCGATGCTCGACGACCAGGCCGGCGATCACCAGTACAGGCGGATCCGTCGACGTCCTGAGCGCCGCTTCATCCCCGGACTCGTCGATGTGGCAGAGCAGCAAGCGATTCCCTCCCTGGAACCATCGACGCGGAAACAACTACAGCCACCTCGCGGACGAGATGGCTGTAGGACTTGCCGCACTGAGTGCGGCGGACGCTTGACGCACCGGTCACACTGCCATGGTCGGCATCTCGGATCAAGCTCATGCCGCGGTGGAGGCGATTCCGGCGCGCGATGACCGGCCCGCGTCGCGTCGTCGAGCCGTGCCTGACCACAGCCCGGAAGTGACACGGCCCGCGGGAACGACACAGCCCCCGGTGAACAGCACAGCCCCCGACCGGATTCCGATCGGGGGCTGTGTCTCTGGTGCGCGAGGGGGGAGTTGAACCCCCACGCCCTTTCGGGCACACGGACCTGAACCGTGCGCGTCTGCCTATTCCGCCACTCGCGCTCACCAACGGCACCGAAGCACCGACGAGAAAGACTAGCACCCCCGCGGCCGACACCGGAAACCGGGCCGTGCGAGCACGGCCGTCGCAGGCCACCTCGGGCTCGCGGAACAGTGCTCGGCTCGCGAGATCGGCGCATTCGAGCGTGCCGGACGACGTCCCGCGAGCCGGAGCCCCGCGTCCGGACGGGCGCGGTCCGCACCCCGAATCCCGCTCGGGGAGGCCGTATCCAGAGCATCCCAGTAACATGCCCGTAGCCGTGCGCGGCGCAGACACGAGATCGGAAGCGGACCGGGCGCGCAGACACCTCGATCCCAACGCGACCGCCGAGAGGCGAAGAAACGGAAGATCGGAAGACTGTGGGCATTCTGGACAACTTCGAGAAGGGACTCGAGCGCGTCGTCAACGGCGCTTTCGCTCGGACCTTCAAGTCGGGTCTGCAGCCGGTCGAGCTCGCCTCCGCTCTCCGCCGCGAGCTCGACACCACGGCGGCCGTGGTCACCCGCGACCGCATCCTCGTGCCCAATCAGCTGACCCTGCGCATGTCCGCCGCCGACCTCGACCGGATGGAGCGGATGGGCCCGACGCTCATCGACGAGCTCACCACGGTCGCCACCGAGCACGCCAAGAAGCAGGGCTTCCGCTTCTCCGGCCCGATCGACATCTCGCTCGCCGCCGACGAGTCGCTCAGCGCCGGGATGGTCGAGGTCGACTCCCGGAGCGTCAAGGGCGTCGTCGCCTCCACCCCCGCGCTCGAGATCGACGGCAAGCGCTACCCGATCACGAAGTCCAGGACGGTCATCGGCCGCGGCAGCGACGCCGACATCACGGTCGACGACTCCGGCACCTCCCGCAAGCACGTCGAGATCCTCTGGGACGGCACCCGCGCCCAGGTCCACGACCTCGGCTCCACCAACGGATCCAAGCTCGACGGCAAGCCCGTCACCCAGGCGCCGCTCTCGCCCGGGCAGACCATCTCGATCGGACGCACGCGGATCGTCTTCCGCGTCGTCCAGGGCGCCGCACCCGCGCGCGCCGACCGCTCGCCGTCCGGTCCGTCCGGGCGCTCCTCCGAGGGATTCTGGGACGACCGGCTATGAGCGAGCTCACTCTCTTCCTCCTGCGCATCGCGTTCCTCGCGCTGCTGTGGTTCTTCGTGTTCGGCATCGTCTACGCGCTGCGCTCCGACCTCTTCGGCCAGCGGGTGCGCAAGCTGCCCGCCGGCCAGCAGCCCGCGGCCGCGCAGGACGCCGCTCCGTTCGTCACCGCCGCGCAGCCCGTCGTGGCCGCCGCGGCGGCCCCCGCCCCCGCGCCTCAGCCGTCGGCCCCCTCCGCTCGGCGCCCCCGCGAGGAGCGCACCGACTCGGGCGGCGTCGCCACCGTGCACACCGCGCAGCGCCTCGTCATCACCTCGGGCCCCAAGCGCGGCACCGAGCTCGAGCTCGACGGCGAGCCGCTCACGATCGGCCGCTCCTCGGAGTCGGCGCTGGTGATCCGCGACGACTACACCTCGACGCACCACGCGCGCCTGCTGATCTGGAACGACGAGTGGATGATCCAGGACCTCGACTCCACCAACGGCACGTTCCTCGACGGCCGGCGCGTCGGCGCCCCCACCAAGGTGCCGCTGAACACCCCGGTCAAGGTCGGCACGACGACCTTCGAGCTGCGGCGGTCGTAGCGCGTGGCAGCCACACCCGACAGCGCCGCGGAGACGGGCGTCACGCGCGAGAGCGCCGCCGTCTCGCACGTCGGCCGCATCCGCTCCAACAACCAGGACTCCGGCTACGCGGGCCGGCAGCTCTTCGTCGTGGCCGACGGTATGGGGGGGCATGCGGGCGGCGACGTCGCCTCCTCCATCGCGATCAAGCGCATCGCGCAGGCCGACCGCACCTACGCCTCCACCTACGAGGCCGAGGACGAGCTCAAGCGCACGCTGCTCGCCGCGAACACGATGCTGGCCGACGCCGTCGTCGACCACCCCGAGCTCACCGGCATGGGCACCACCGTCAGCGCCATCGTCCGCGTGGGCGAGTCGGTCGCCATCGCCCACATCGGCGACTCCCGGATCTACGTGCTGCGCGACGGCAAGCTCGAGCAGGTCACCACCGACCACACCTTCGTCCAGCGCCTCGTCGACTCCGGCCGCATCACCGAGGAGGAGGCGATGACGCACCCGCGCCGCTCCGTCCTGATGCGGGTCCTCGGCGACGTGCACACGAATCCCGAGATCGACACCCTCACCCTCGAGACCGAGCCGAACGACCGCTGGCTGATCTGCTCCGACGGCCTCTCCGGCGTCGTCCCGCACGACGAGATCCAGAAGGAGCTCTCCCGGGACGAGACGGCGCAGCAGGTCGCCGACCGCCTGATCCGCGACAGCCTCTCGCACGGCGCACCGGACAACGTGACGGTCGTCATCCTCGACGTCCCGGGCGCCGGCGACACCGCGCAGATCCTCGCGCCGACGGCCGAGCCCGTGATCGTCGGCTCCGCCGCCGCGCCGACGCCGCTCAGCACAGACGACTCGCAGAACCGGATCCGCATCCCCGGCCTCCGCCTGCACACCCGCGCCCCGGCCGCCCAGGGCCCGACCCACTTCGAGCCCGCGTCCGAGGACTACCTCGACGAGCTGATCGAGGAGGACCGCCGCCGGCACCTGCGCCGCCGGATCACCTGGCTCGTCGGCCTCTCGCTCGTGCTGATCGCCGGCTTCCTCGGCGTCCTGCTCGCCTACGACTGGACGCAGTCGCGCTTCTACGTCGGCACCGACGGCCAGAACGTCATCATCTACCAGGGCATCCAGCAGTCGGTCGGGCCGCTCTCGCTCTCCGGAGTGAAGGAGGACACGGGGATCCCCCTCGACTCCCTCCGCGACTACGACGTCGAGCAGCTCGAGCAGACGATCAGCGCCGACTCCTACGCCGGCGCCGTCGACATCGTCGAGCGCCTGACGGACGCGAACGGAGCACCGTGACCGCCACCGCCACTCCCCCCGCCACCCGGGAGCGCCCGCGCTTCCTCCGCCAGCGCCTGCGCAATCTCGAGCTGCTGCTGCTGATCGGCGCGTGCCTGATCGACGCGTCGGCGATCGTCCTGGTCCAGCTCGGCGCCCTCGGCGCGGTCGACACCACCCTCGTCTCGCTCGGCGCCGGCCTCTCCGGTCTCGTGCTGGTCGTCCACGTCGTGCTGCGCTTCGCGGCGCCCGAGGCCGATCCCTTCCTCCTGCCGATCGCCACCGTCCTCAACGGGCTCGGCGTCGCCGAGATCTACCGGATCGACATCGCCGACGGCGCGACGGGCTGGGAGTCGGTCGCCGTCCGGCAGATCATCTGGAGCGGCCTGGCGATCGTCGCCGCGATCGTCGTCCTGCTGGTGATCCGCAACCACCGCGTCCTCTTCCGCTACACCTACGTGGCCGGATTCGCGGCGATCGTGCTGCTCCTGCTCCCCCTCCTGCCGTTCATCGGCAAGGAGGTCAGCGGCGCCCGCGTCTGGATCGGCATCGGCGACTTCTTCAGCTTCCAGCCCGGCGAGATCGCCAAGATCGCGCTCGCGGTCTTCTTCGCCGGCTACCTCGTCCGCAACCGCGACTCGCTCTCGATGGTCGGGAAGACCTTCCTGAGGATGCGCTTCCCGCGGCTGCGCGACCTCGGCCCGATCCTCGTGGTCTGGGCCGTGACGATGGGCGTCATCGTCTTCCAGCGCGACCTCGGCACCGCGCTGCTCTACTTCGGCCTGTTCCTCGTGATGCTCTACGTGGCGACCGGCCGCACCAGCTGGGTTCTGATCGGCGTCGGGCTCTTCCTCGGCGGCGCGATCCTCGCCAGCCAGACCCTCGGCTACGTCGGCAACCGCTTCGCGAACTGGCTCGACGCCTTCAGCTCCGACCGCTACGGCGCCGATCCCGGCGGCAGCTACCAGCTCGTGCAGGGACTGTTCGGCCTCGCGCACGGCGGCCTGCTCGGCACCGGCCTCGGCCAGGGCATGCCCGACATCACCCCGGTCCCGCAGTCGGACTACATCATCGCGAGCCTGGGCGAGGAGCTCGGCCTCGCCGGCCTCTTCGCGATCTTCGGCCTCTACCTCCTGCTGGTCTCGCGCGGCTTCCGGATCGGCTTCGCCGGCCAGGACGACTTCGGCCGGCTCCTCGGCGTCGGGCTCTCGTTCGTGATCGCCCTGCAGTGCTTCATCGTCATCGGCGGCGTCACCCGCGTCATCCCGCTCACCGGCCTCACCACGCCCTTCCTCGCGGCCGGCGGCTCGTCGCTCGTGGCGAACTGGATGATTGTCGCCGTCCTGCTCCGCCTGTCCGACACAGTGCGCAATCAGCCGCGTCTGGTGGTGTGACTCCCCGATGAACCGAGAACTCAAGCGCGTGAGCTTCGTCGTCCTGGCGATGTTCGTAGCCCTCTTCGTGTCCACCTCCACCATCCAGGTCCTCCAGGCCGACACCCTCTCCGAGGACTCCCGGAACACCCGGACGCTGTACGAGAGCTTCTCGACGGAGCGCGGCGTCATCCTCGCCGGCGGGGAGCCCATCGCCTCCTCGACGCCGTCGGACGACATCTACAAGTTCCAGCGCCAGTACGCGAACGGACCGCTCTACTCGGCGGTGACCGGCTACTTCACCCTGAACCAGGGCACCACGGGCATCGAGCGCTCGCTGAACGACTACCTCTCCGGCACCTCGAACTCGCAGTTCTTCGACGAGATCAACAACCTCGTCACCGGCCAGGACCCCAAGGGCGCCTCGGTCGAGCTCTCGATCGACCCGGTCGCGCAGCAGGCCGCGTTCGACGCCCTCGGCGACTACACCGGAGCGGTCGTGGTCACCGAGCCGGCCACCGGCCGCATCCTCGCGATGGTCTCCAAGCCGACCTTCGACCCGACCGCCCTCGCGTCGCACGACACGGACGACGTCCTCGCGGCGTACCGCGCGCTGAACGACGACCCGACCGACCCGCTCATCAACCGCGCCATCGGCGGCTCGCTCAACCCGCCCGGCTCGGTCTTCAAGCTCGTCGTCGCCTCGGCCGCCCTCGAGTCCGGCCGCTTCACGCCCGACTCCAGCTTCCCGAACGTCCAGGCGTACACGCTGCCGGGCTCGAGCTCGCAGGTGACCAACTCCGGCGGCGGCCTCTGCGGCTCCGGAGACACGGTGACCCTCGCCACGGCGGTCTCGCTCTCCTGCAACGTGCCGATGGCCGAGATGGGCGTGCAGCTGGGCGCCGCCGCGATCCGCGCCCAGGCGGAGAAGTTCGGCTTCGACACCGAGCTCGAGATCCCGATGTCGGTCGAGGCGAGCACCTACCCGCAGACCACGGACGACGCGCAGACGGCGCTGACCGCCTTCGGCCAGTACGAGGTGCGGGCGACCCCGCTGCAGATCGCGATGGTCTCCGCGGCGATCGCGAACGGCGGCGAGGTGATGCAGCCGAACCTCGTCGACGTCATCCGCTCGCAGGACCTCAGCGTGCTGCAGCGCTTCGAGGAGAAGTCGCTCGGGCGGGCCGTGAGCACCCAGACGGCGGACGCCGTGAAGGCCATGATGGTCGCCAGCGTCCAGGGCGGCGCGGCGACGAATGCAACAATAGGTGGCGTCACGGTGGCCGGTAAGACCGGCACCGCTGAGAACGGCGGGGACGACCCGTACACCCTCTGGTTCACCGGATTCGCTCCTGCGGACGATCCGCAGTACGCCATCACCGTCCTCGTGGAGGACGGCGGGGGGCTCGGCCAGACCGGGTACGGCAACCTGATCGCCGCACCCATCGCACAACAGGTACTAGAGGCGGTGCTGAACAAATGAGACCCACATCAGGCCTCACCTTCGGGGGACGCTACGAACTGCAGTCCCGGATCGCCATCGGCGGCATGGGAGAGGTGTGGCAGGCGACGGATCTCGTCATCGGCCGCACGATCGCGATCAAGATCCTCAAGGACGAGTACCTCGGCGACCCCGGGTTCCTCGAGCGCTTCCGCGCCGAGGCCCGGCACGCCGCGCTCGTCAACCACGAGGGCATCGCCAACGTCTACGACTACGGCGAGGAGGACGGCTCCGCCTACCTCGTGATGGAGCTGGTGCCCGGCGAGGCGCTCTCCACGGTCCTCGAGCGCGAGCGCGTGCTGTCGACGGACAAGGTCCTCGACATCGTCGCGCAGACCGCGCTGGCCCTGCACGCAGCGCACGCCGCGGGCCTGGTGCACCGCGACGTGAAGCCCGGCAATCTCCTGATCACGCCCGACGGCCGCGTGAAGATCACCGACTTCGGCATCGCCCGCATCGCCGACCAGGTTCCGCTCACCGCGACCGGCCAGGTCATGGGCACCGTTCAGTACCTCTCCCCGGAGCAGGCGAGCGGCCAGCCCGCCTCCCCCGCGACGGACATCTACTCGCTGGGCATCGTCGCGTACGAGTGCCTGGCGGGCCGTCGGCCGTTCACCGGCGAGTCGCAGGTCGCCATCGCGATGGCCCAGATCAACGACACCCCGCCGGAGCTGCCGGTCACGGTCGCCGAGCCCGTGCGCAACCTGGTCTACTCCTGCATCGCGAAGAAGCCGGTCGACCGGCCGGCGACCGCCGCGCACCTCGCCCGCGCCGCGCAGGCCCTGCGCTCGGGCGACGTCCGCGGCGCCGCCCTCGCGGTGCCCGCCGTCGCCGCCGACCTGCCCAACACGCAGGCCACGACCGTCCTGCCCTCCGCAGCGGGCAACGCGACCCAGGCGACGACGATCCTGGGCGCAGGAGCGACCACGGCCTTCGCGGCGAACCCGCCGACGGGCGCTCTGGACGAGCCGATCGAGGCGGAGGAGCCGCGCAAGCGCAGCCCCTGGACCTGGCCGCTCGTGGCCCTGATCGTGATCCTCGCCGTGGTGATCGGCGGCACGATCTTCGCGCTGACCAGCAACGGCGGCACCGAGGCCGAGCCGACGCCGAGCCCGACGGTGAGCCAGACCCCGTCGCAGGCGCCGTCCCCCTCGCAGACGCCGTCGGCGACGCCGAGCTCGAACATCGTGGTGATCAACTCCTCCGACTACGTCGGCCGCCCCTTCGACGAGGTCGAGGCCGAGCTCACCGAGCTCGGGATGGGCGTCCAGCGCGAGGAGGGCTCCAGCGCTCCCAGCTCGGACCAGATCGGCACGGTCGAGGAGGTCAACCCGACCGCCAACGTGATCAAGGGCACCACGATCGTCGTCACGACCTACACCGAGGTCGCCGTCCCCGGTGCCCCGACCGCCGTCCCGACGGTCACCCCCGCCGCGTCGAGCGTCGAGCCCGGCGAGACGTTCAACGTCACCTGGAGCAACTACAACCAGTGCCCGAGCGGAACCTCCGTGACCGGTTACCGGGTGACCGTCGCCGGCGAGGGCGCGACCGTGACGAGCACCAACCCGTCGACGTCGACCACTGCGACGATCCAGGCCGGCGAGTCCGCAGGCTCGATCGACATTACCTACACGGTGCTCTGCGGCGAGCCCGAGTCCCCCGCCTCGCCGACCCTGTCGGTCCCCGTCGTGGCTCCTACCCCGACGCAGACCCCGACCGCGACGGCCACCCCGACCTCGTCGGCGCCGGCCTCGAACGCCCCCGACGAGCGCTGACCCTTACCGCTCGAATGAGCCCGCCCTCCGACCGCGACCGCGGCACCGGAGGGCGGGCTCCTCGCTTTCAGCGGCCGCGACTGTCCTGACGGCGAACCAGGGACCGAGTGACCACGGCAGCGATCACCCCCGAGACAGCAGCGATGCTGATCCGCGCCGGAGCGGGCAGCTCCGTTCCTACGGCGAGCACCACTGCGACGGTGAGGACCACGAGCAGTAGCACGACGCCCGCGAGGCGATCCGCGGAGATACGAGAGGACGAGGACACGGGACTCCTTCGATCGATGTCGGTCTGGCGAACGACGAGCCGCTCGATGAGCCCGTCGCATAATGAGGTGAAATCACCATCCGATACCCGCGACTCCTCGTCAACGGAATAGCGGATGTGGCGCGGGGCGGTGTCGCACGACGTCGGTCTCCGAAGGATCCGCGCGGGCCTCACCCGGCGGCGCGATGAGTGCCCGGCGCCGCGCGCCGGGCTGCCGGGAGGCGCCCGGGTACACTTGCCGTGGCTCCCCGGGGGCCGTGCCACACGGAAGTACAGGGCGGGAGCGTGCGCGTGACGGATGAGGGACGCCTGATCGCAGGACGGTACCAGGTCGGGCCCCGGCTCGGTCGCGGTGGGATGTCCGAGGTCTACCTCGGCACCGACACCCGCCTGGGGCGCACGGTCGCGATCAAGGAGCTCAAGCTCTCGCTGTCCTCCGACTCCGCGTTCCGCCTGCGCTTCAGGCAGGAGGCGCAGTCCGCGTCCCGCATGTCGCACCCGACCATCGTCCGCGTCTTCGACGCCGGCGAGGAGGTCTCGCTCGACGACACCGGCGCGGAGTCGCGCCGTCCGTTCATCGTGATGGAGCACATCGAGGGGCGCCTGCTGAAGGACGTCATCGCGGAGGGACCGGTCGAGGTCGACGAGGCCGTCCGCATCACCGAGGGCATCCTCACCGCGCTCGAGTACTCCCACCGCGCGGGGGTCGTCCACCGCGACATCAAGCCGGGCAACATCATGCTGACCCCCTCAGGCCAGGTGAAGGTGATGGACTTCGGGATCGCCCGCGCCGTCTCCGACTCCGCCGCGACCGTGGCGCAGACCACCGCCATCCTCGGCACCGCCGCCTACTTCTCGCCGGAGCAGGCGAAGGGCGAGCAGGTCGACGCCCGCAGCGACCTCTACTCCGCCGGCATCGTCCTCTTCGAGCTGCTCACCGGCCGCGCTCCCTTCCGCGGGGACACCCCGGTGGCCGTCGCCTACCAGCACGTCAGCGAGACGCCCCCGGCGCCCAGCTCGATCAACCCGGCCGTCTCGCCCGCCCTCGACGGCGTCGTCGCCCGAGCGCTGTCGAAGGACCGCTACGAGCGCTTCCAGGGAGCGGCCGAGTTCCGCGACGACCTGCGCGACGCCGCGGCCGGCCGCCTCCCCGACCACCGCCCGATCGACGAGCTGACCACGTCTCTCTTCGCCGCACGCAGCGGCGGCGGCATGAACGACTCCGAGCTCGCGCTGCGCCAGCTCGCGGAGGACAACTCGATCGTCCGCACCCAGCGCCGCCCGCCGGTGCTCTGGATCTGGTCGTCGATCGTCGTGCTCGCCGTCATCGTGGCGGCGCTGGTGCTCTGGGTGCTCACGCTCCAGCCGACGACCACACTGCCCTCGCAGTCGCGCGAGGTCCCCGTGCTGACGGGCACCAGCTACGACAGCGCGCAGTCGACTCTCACCGAGCTCGACCTGGTGGCGAGTCAGCTCGCCGAGTTCAGCGACACGGTCCCGGCCGGCGAGGTGATCCGCACCGATCCCGGCTCCGGCACGATCGTCGCGCCCGAGACGGTCATCCGGGTCTACGTCTCTCAGGGCGCCCAGCCGGTGGCCGTCCCGGAGACGGCGGGGTCGACCCTCGAGGAGGCGATCGCCGCCCTCACCGGGGCCGGCTTCTCGGAGGGATCGCAGACCCGCCAGAACTCGCCCACCGTGCCGGGTGACGTGGTGCTCTCCAGCACTCCTGCCGGCGGCCAGCAGCTCGCCCCGGGGACGCCGGTCGACCTCGTCGTCTCCTCGGGCCAGGTGACCTTGCCCGACCTCGTCGGCCAGACGCTGAGCACCGCCCTCGCCACCCTGGCGTCCGAGCAGCTCCAGCTGATCGGCGAGGAGGCTCCCGACGATACCTGCGAGTCCGTCCGGGCCAACCCCCCGATCACCACCCAGTCGATCGCCCCGGGCGACGTCCCCCAGGGCTCCACCGTCGAGCTCGGCTTCTGCGCCGGCTGACCCTCGCCCCCGGAGGGGCTCATCGAGACGCTCCGCCGCCGGCAGGACAGGTCTGCTGACTCGTCCTCCTGGCGCTGGCGGATCTACTCGGAAGAGACGCCCGCAACCATGCTGGTCGAGTAGCCCCGCAGGGGCGTATCGAGACCCGTCGTCGTCAGTAGAACGGGTCTGCAGACTCGTCCTCTTGGCGATGGTGGATCTCGATACGCCCGCTCCGCGGGCTACTCGATCAGCATGGACGGCCCGGGGGGCGGCCGCCGGACTCGGCTGCTCTACGCGCGCCGGGCAGCGTCCGCGAGCGGCGGCGCGAGCCGCAGCACACCGTCGTCCGGCGAGCCGGCGTCCATCGACGTCCCCACCCGCCCGCGGATGTCGCTCGGGGTGAGACCCTCGCGGCGCTTCAGGGCCCGGCGGAGGTGATCGGCGGACGAGAAGCCCGACGCCGCAGCGATGGCCTCGAGCGGCACCTCCCGCGGGCGGCGCCGGAGCAGCTCGACGGCGCTGGCGACCCGGGCGCGCTCGATCTCGCTCGCCACCGTCGTCCCCGCGTCCTCGAAGAGCCGCTGCAGCGAGCGCGTGGACACGTTGACCGCGTCCGCGACCGCCTCCGGGGTGCACCGCGGGGTCCGATGGGTCCGGTCGATCACGGTCCGCGCTCGGCCGAGGGTCGCCGCGCGCACGCTCGTCGTCCCGGGCTGAGAACCGGCCGAGGCGAGGAAGGCGCTCACGAGCAGCTGCTTGACCACGTGCCCGAAGCCGTCGACCTCGTGGTCGGACGGGAGTCCCGTACCCGACTCCGCCGCGAGCGCGAACGCCGTCGTGAAGGCGAAGGCCGCACGGGTGGACCGGGCGTCCGGATCGAGCGCGTACACGTTCGAGCCGAGATCGAAGCCGTAGCGGCGCATCTCGTCCGCGCGGATCGTGATCTGGAGGGAGGTGACGGGCATCGTCGACTCGGTGGTGAAGGTGGTCGTCCCCGGCTGGTAGGCGATCGAGCCGGGCCGCAGGAGCACCGTCCGATCCGGCCCGACGAGCCGGACCGCGCCCTCGATCAGGAAGCTGAAGCTCAGGAACGACGTGTCGTCGGCGCCCCAGGTCCCGCGGAGGACCCGCAGAGGCGAGGTCGTCAGGAGCACGACGCTGATGCCGGCCGCGGTGAAACCGGAGCCCGCCATGCGCGGAACAGTGCCCGGCTTGACGACGATGCGTGGGCCCAGTGTCTCGAGTTCGCGAATTCCGGAATAAGCCCAAGAAATCGATTCCACCATGTGATGCCTCGGAATTCTCTTCTCGACGGCACCGGTCCCCTAACCGGCGCCCTCCGATTATGCCCGTCGAGCCCCTCGCATCATCCGCCAGTGCTCCGTCAAATCACGCCACCCGCTCGGGGGGATCGCGAAGAGCCACGAGCGGCACTTCCCTGTCGTGGCGCCGATCCCGAAAAGAGTGCGCGCTCTCATAGCGCGTCGATGGCGCGGATCGCACCCCTTCTGACGCTCACCTCGGCCCCCCATCAGGGGGTGACACGTACGGGTGATCTCTCGGACCGGGAGAGGTGAATGGGGCGTCGATAAGCGGTGAATGGGCCTGCTCAGCCGGTCCGATAAGCGGTGCTCCGAGCGCTCGCAACGACCGGGCTCCGCATTCCGCTCCGCGCCTATCGGGTCGGACGGGGCAGATCCGTCTCGACGAGCCAGTTCGAGATCAGCCGACGACCGCCCTCGGTGAGAACGGACTCGGGGTGGAACTGGACGCCGACCGCGGGGGCGGTCCGATGGCGCAGCGCCATCACGACCCCCTCGGCGGTCCCCGCGATGACGGCGAGCTCCGCAGGCAGTGTCGAGCGCTGGACGGCGAGCGAGTGGTAGCGCATCGCCGTGAACCCCGACGGGATCCCGGAGAACAGCGGGTCGCCGTCGTGCACGACCGCCGAGGTCCGGCCGTGCATCAGCTCCGGAGCCTCGCGGACCCGCGCACCGAGCGCGTGCGCGAGTACCTGGTGCCCGAGGCAGACCCCGAGGAGCGGCTGCGCCTCGGCCAGGGCGTGCCGCGCGAGCGCCACCGACGTGGGGACGTCCTCCGGTCGGCCCGGCCCGGGCGACAGCACGATCCCGTCGTTCCCCGCCGCGCGCTCGATCGCGTCGCGCGGAGACAGCTCCGCTCCCTCGACGACGTCGACCTCCGCCCCCGCCTCGCGCAGGTAGGCGACGAGCGTGAACACGAAGCTGTCGTAGTTGTCGACGACCAGGACCCGCGTCATCGCGGCGACCGCCTCGGGGGCCGGCTCACGTCCCGACGGTGACGTTCTGATCGAGCACGAGCGACTGCACCCAGGGGAAGACCCACTCGGCGAGTGCGGCGAGCACCGCCACCACCAGGACGATCACGAGGAGCAGCCGGAGCCACCAGGGTCCGGGCAGGACCCGCCAGAGTGCCGCGTACACGGTCAGCCCTCCTGCGTGAGAGACGCGGCGATCTCGGCCGGCGCACCCGCGGAGCGCGGCTGCCAGGACTCGAAGACGCCGTAGGCGATGATCCGCTCAGCGGTGGAGTAGAGCGGGTTGCAGCTCGTCAGGGTGATCAGCCGGTCGGTCGCGACGGCGCCCGTCGTCCACGGGACGGGGTCGATGACCTGGATCTCCGAGGGCTGCACGTACTCGAGGTTCCGGAACCGGTAGGTGTACCAGCCGTCCGCCGTCTCGATGTAGATCGCATCGCCGAGCTGGAGCTGGTCGATCAGGTGCATGCCGCCGCCGTAGGCGCTGCGGTGCGCCGCGAGGGCGAAGTTCCCCGCCTCGCCCGGCATCTGCGTTCCCGGGTAGTGACCGATGCTGCCCTCGTCGAGGACGTTCTCTGCGTCCACGCCCTCCGCGATGGTGCGGACCCAGCCCTCGCCGTAGCGCGGGATGTAGAGGTTGCCGAAGGAGGTGTCGAGTGCCGCCACGGGAGCGATCACCGGATCGCCGAAGCCGGCGGGGGTCTCGCTCGGCGCCGTCGAGGGCTCCGGCGCGGGGGCGGCGTCGCCCCAGCTCTGCCGGAGCTCCGCGGCCTCGGAGGTCTGCTGGCCGGCGATCACCGCGTCGTTCCACCAGAGCTGCCAGCCCAGATAGAGCAGGACGAGCGCTCCGGCCGTCATGAGCAGCTCGCCGAGGACGCCGAAGAACGTCAGGCGGCGGCGCGGTCGCCGTGTGCGCTCTCGTCGGTCGCGCGGTCGCAGCGGGGCGGCGGCGGGCGACGGGGCACTCATGCGACGAGTCTAGGCGCGGGGCGCGCCCGTCCGACGGGCTCCGCGGCCCCTGGCGCGTTCCGCACAGCCGCTCCTGCGCGCCTGCACGGCATCCCCCCGGCCTCGCGCTCCCGGTCGGCGGCCGTCTCCCGGTACAGTGGAAGGCATGGCACGAGCGACGAAGAGCCCGAAGCCCGAGCGCGACGAGGCCCGGACCGGTGAGGACGCACCCAATCCGGTGTGGTTCAAGCCCGTCATGTTCGGGTTCATGCTGCTGGGCCTCGCGTGGATCATCGTCTTCTACGTGAGCCAGGGCACGCTCCCCGTGCCGGATCTCGGCAACGCCAACATCCTCATCGGCTTCGGAATCGCCTTCATCGGCTTCCTCATGACGACGCGCTGGCGCTGATCACGCCCGCATGAACGACGCCCCGTCCGGTCCGCCGACGGGGCGTTCGTCGTCCCCGGGGTCGGGTCTCCCGCCGGCCCTCGCATCGTCGGTCGCGCGCCTGCGTGCGGCGGGCTGCGTCTTCGCGGAGGAGGAGGCGGAGCTCCTGCACGAGGCGGCGGCCGGCTCCGACCGCCTCGACGCGCTCCTGCGGCGCCGTGAGGCCGGGGAGCCGCTCGAGCAGATCCTCGGCTGGGTCGCCTTCCGCGGGCTGCGCGTCCCGGTCTCCCCCGGCGTCTTCGTCCCCCGGCGGCGCACCGAGGCGGTCGTCGACGCGGCGCTCGCGCTGCTGGACGGGCGCGGGCCGGCGACCGTCCTCGACCTCTGCTGCGGTGTCGGAGCGATCGGGCGGGCCCTTCTCGAGGAGCGCGACGGCGTCACCCTCCACGCGGCCGACCTCTCCCCCGCCGCGGTCACCTGCGCCCGGCGGACCCTGACGGGACTCGCGACGGTCCACCGGGGCGACCTGTTCGCCGCCCTTCCCGAGGATCTCCGAGGCCGGATCGACCTCGTCGTGGTCAATGCGCCCTACGTGCCGACCGCCGCGATCGCACTGATGCCGCCGGAGGCGCGCCTGCACGAGCCGGCGTCCACCCTCGACGGCGGGGGCGACGGCCTCGCGCTGCACCGCCGGATCGCGGCGGAGGTCCTCCCCTGGCTGACTGAGGACGGTGTGGTCGCGATCGAGACCAGCCGGGAGCAGGCGGAGCGGACGGCGGCACTCTTCGCGGACGTGGGATTCGACCCGTCGATCCTCCTCGACGACGACCTCGACGCCACGGTCGTCTCCGCCCCTCGACGGCGAACTACACGCGTGTAATTATCCCCAGGTGTTGAAACTCCTGTGGAGAACTCCGGACCCCGCGCCAGGTCGCGGATGCGGAGCGTGATCGGACGCACATCGGCGGCGGGACGGGGCGGGATCGCCGATCCGGAGGCCGTCTCACCGGCCGCTCCGAATGACAACGGCGTAGTTCTCCCCAGTGTTAACAACTCTGTGGATAACTTCGTCCCCAGCTGTGGACAGCTGCTGTGGACAGTGGAGAACGCCCTGTGGACAGGCTCCCGGCCCGTGCCGCGGGGCCTCAGGCCAGGACGTACGCCCCCACGGTGATCGCCACGAGGCCGACGCCGATCAGCCCGACGAGAAGGTTCTGGGTGCGTCGCTGCGAGCGCTGCCGCGTCCGGGTGAAGACGAGTCCGATGAGAGCACCGGCGACCAGGCCGCCGACGTGCGCCTGCCAGGCGACGTTCATCCCCGGCAGGAAGCCGATCACGAGGTTGAGCCCGACCAGCACCAGCAGCTGCGAGGCCTGCCCGCCGAGGTGGCGGAGGATCACGAGGTACGCGCCCATCAGCCCGAAGATGGCGCCCGAGGCACCGATCACCGGCGTCAGCGGGCTGGAGAGGAGCAGGACGCCGACCGAGCCTGCGAAGCCGCTGAGGAGGAACAGCGTCAGGTAGCGCCCGCGGCCGAGCATCCGCTCGAGCGCCATGCCGAAGACCCACAGCGTGTACATGTTCAGCAGGAGGTGGAACGGCACCACGAAGAAGAGGGACGTGCTGTGCGCGAAGATCGACGTGATCATCCGCCACGGCTCGAAGCCCGCGCCGAAGCCGGGCAGCGTGTACGCCGGGAAGTAGGCGATCGCGTTGAGCACGGTGTTCCCGATGAACGGCAGCACCTCGAGGATCCAGACCAGGACGCAGAGCGCGATGATCGCGTAGGTGACGGTCGGCTGGTCCGCCCGTGTCATCGCCCGGACCCGCGACACGAGCGGACCGCGCACGCGCGGGGCCTCGCTGCGCTGCTGCGCCATGTCGTCCGGGCAGATGACGCCGACCGGGGCCGGGGTCTGGCACTCGCCGCAGATCGTGCGACCGCACCGCTGGCAGCGCACGAAGCTCTGGCGATCGGGGTGGCGGTAGCAGGTGTAGGTGCTGCTGCTCGGCGGGACCTGGGTCACGGACGTTCCTCCGGGAGAGAGAACGAGGGCCGGGCCCAGACGGACCCGACCCTCGATGAGTGGTGGAGAGGCGGTCAGACCTCGGTGATCTCGACGCTCTCGATGACGACGTCCTCGAGGGGCTTGTCGCGACCGTCGGTCGCCACGGCCGACAGTGCGTCGACGACCTTCTTGGACTCGTCGTCGGCGACGGCGCCGAAGATGGTGTGCTTGCCCTGGAGCCAGGTGGTCGGCGCGACGGTGATGAAGAACTGCGAGCCGTTGGTGCCGCGCCCCGCCTGCTTGCCGGCGTTCGCCATCGCGAGGATGTAGGGCTGGGTGAAGTCGAGCTCCGAGTTGATCTCGTCGTCGAACTGGTAGCCCGGGCCGCCGATGCCCTGGCCGAGCGGGTCGCCGCCCTGGAGCATGAAGTCGGGGATGATGCGGTGGAAGACGGTGCCGTTGTAGAGCGGCTCCTTCGTCTTCGCACCGGTCGCCGGGTGGGTCCATTCGATGTCGCCGGTCGCGAGACCGACGAAGTTGCGGACCGTCTTCGGCGCGTGGTTGCCGTAGAGGTTGACGACGATGTCGCCCTTGGTCGTGTGGAACGTCGCGACTGCGGTGTGCAAAGGCATGGGTGGATTCTCGCACAGCGGCTCTGTAGGGCTCCGCAACGCCGGGTGTCAATGCGCTGGGTGCGCGATGCGCGGGCCGCGGGATGAGTGGCAGTATTGAGCCGTTGTTCGCCGCTCGTAGCCGATGGAGGACCAAGTGGGTCTGTCACGTAAGCACAAGAAGGATCTCAAGCGCCTCCGCAAGAACGCCGAGGCGGTCTGGAGTGAGCAGCAGGAGGTGCTGGCGCACGCCGCCTCCGTTCTCGAGAAGAGCCGCCGCCACGCGACCAAGTACGCGAAGAAGGAGGTCGTGCCGGCCGTCAAGGACGCCTACTCGAGCCGGGTGAAGCCCGTCTACGACAACGGGGTCTCCGCCGTCGAGGGCACGTACTCCTCCGCACGCGACGCCTACAAGCACAAGGTCCTCCCGACCTTCGCCGCTGTCGGCGGCACCGCCGCGGCCGCGTTCGAGGCCGCCAAGGACTCGAAGAACCGCGCGAAGCTCGCTGAGATCTCGAAGGCGCGCTGGGAGGAGCTCACCACTCCCCCGAAGAAGAAGAACAAGGTCGGCACGGTCTTCGCGATCGGCGCCGCCCTCGTCGCCGTCGGCGGCATCGGCTACGCCGTCTGGCAGACGTTCCGCGCCGACGACGAGCTGTGGGTCGCCGAGGACGAGCCGGCCAGCGCCGCGCAGTCGCCGGCGTCGACCGCTTCCTGAGTCGCCGCGTGAGGCCCGGACACCGCACTGCGGGTCCGGGCCTCACGCGTGTCCGGTGGTGCGCGGTCCGCGGTTAGGCTGCTGAGGTGGACATCCGGGTCGCCGCGTATGGCGTGATCATCGACGGCGAGCGCATGCTCCTCGCACACTGGAGCCAGGGGCCCTGGGAGGCGTGGACGCTTCCCGGCGGTGGCATCGACGAGGGCGAGTCGCCCGCGGATGCTGCCGTCCGCGAGATCTTCGAGGAGACCGGCTACCACGCGGAGCTCGAGGGGCTGATCGGCGTCGACTCGCACGTGATCCCCGCGCATCGCCGCAGCGATCCCGAGGCCGGACCCCTGCACGCCATCCGCGTCGTCTACCGCGCCCGCGTGACCGGCGGTGAGCTGACCCACGAGGTCGACGGCTCGACCGACGCCGCCGCGTGGCTCCCGCTGGCCGAGGTCGAGGGACTCGAGCGGGTCGAGCTGATCGACGTCGCCCTCACGATGAACGAGGCCTGGACGCTGCGCTGACCCCGGCGGGTCTCGATACGCCGCCTCCGGCGGCTACTCGACCAGCACGCAGAGCGCCTCACGGCGTCACATCCGATGTGGATCGACCTCCATGCTGATCGAGTAGCCCGCGCAGCGGGCGTATCGAGATCCATCCCGGGAATCGTGCGGTGCCGCCCGGCGTTGTCGTTCCTGTGATCGTCGAGCTCTACACGTCCGCGTTCTGCGGCGCCTGCAACGCGGCCCGCAGCGTGCTCGAGCGCGCGGCGGAGCTGGTCCCCGCTGCGGAGATCCGCGAGTTCGACGTCGCCTTCGCGCCCGAGGCAGCGGAAGCCGCGGACATCCGCTCCACCCCCACGGTCGTGGTCCGCGACGCCGACGGCCGCGCGGTGTTCCGTGCGGAGGGGGCGCCGTCGCTCCCCCAGGCGCTCTCCGCGCTCGCCCTCGCCGTAGGGTGACCTCGTGCCGCATCGTCGTCGAGTCGCCAGCGTCGCCGTCGTGCTGGCGGCCACGGCCTCCCTGGCGCTGTCCGGCTGCGCGACGGAGCCCGTCTCCGAGGCGACCGTCGGCATCGGCCGCGGCGGACAGCGCGCCGAGGTGCTGGGCGTCGTCGTCGTCTGCTCCGGAGCCGTCGACGGCCTCGACCTCGCCATCGAGGACACCGCTCCCCTGCTGATCGGCGATCGCGCGCGGCGGATCACCCGCTGGGTCGCCCCGGAGCCCGTCGACGACATCGGCGCGACCGACCTCGCCGGCCGCACCGTCTGGCCCGCCGACCGGGAGATCGAGCGCTTCCCCCTGGGCGTCGACCTCACCCTCGGCGCCTACGCGGTCGGCGGGCCAGTCATCGGCCGCCCCGTGGTCTTCACCGCCGAGCAGTTCGACACCCTGTCCGTCGGCGAGATCATCGTCGGCGACATCCGCGACGGCACCTCCGAGACCCTCTCCGTCGAGAACTTCCTCGGCCTGGCCTGCCAGCCCCGCTGACCCCGCCGTCGCCCGCCAGAGGACGAGGTGCTCGCAGTCCGGAGAGCCCTTATCAAGGGCTACCCGGTATCCCTTGATCGCGTCATCGCCCGCTGACCGCCGACCCTCGACGTCTCGCTGCCAGCGAGCACGCGTGCCTGGAGCTGAGGCGACTCGATGGTCAGGTCGGCGCGCTCTCCGTGCAGAAGCTCGTCGACGCCGGAGTCCTCACCCAGTCGCGAGCGGGACGCAGGAACCGATCGTTCGAGGCCGTGGAGGTCCTGGCGGCCCTCGACGACTTCGCCGCCCGAGCACGCCGACCGCGGTACGGCACGCACAGCGGGTGAGGAAGACCCCGAGAGGGGTGTCGAGTGTGGAGCCTAGGAGATTCGAACTCCTGACATCCTGCTTGCAAAGCAGGCGCTCTACCAACTGAGCTAAGGCCCCGGACCGGCGGCGGAACACCGGCGAGAGTGGAACGGCCCGACACCTCGCGATGTCGGGCCGTTCGGCACGTGGGGGTACCAGGACTTGAACCTGGGACCTCTTCATTATCAGTGAAGCGCTCTAACCGCCTGAGCTATACCCCCGAATTGGCCAGATGAGACTCTACCCGACGCCGGGTCAGAATCCCAATCGGCCGCTCCGCCCGCGGACTCTACTGGTTGGTGAAGCCGACCAGCAGGCCGCCGGTGATCTTGACGCTGAGGTTGTACAGCAGCGCCACGATCGCCCCGAGGGCGGTGGTGACGATGGTGTTCAGCACCGCGACGACGACCGCGAAGCCCATGATCTGGGGCAGCGAGATAATCGTGTTGAGGTCGAACGCCTCCGCGCCGGCGATGTCCTGGACGAGGCCGTTGACCTCGTCGAAGACGCCGGTCTGCGCGAGCACCGTGTAGACGAGGTAGACGACGACGATCGTGATGATCGCCAGCGTCAGACCGAGCAGGAACGACAGCTTGACGGCCGACCAGAAGTCGACGTACACCAGCTTGAGTCTGACCTGCTTCGCCGCCGGGCTCTTCGCGGACTTCTTGGCGAGCTTCTCGGCGACCGTGCTACTCATCGACGGACTCATCCTCCTCCGACACCGCTTCGGACTCGGCCGACGCCGCGGCGTCGGGATCCTCGTCCTGGGCGTCGAGATTGCGTTCGGTGTTCTTGGCGAGTGCGATGATGCGGTCGTCGTCTGCGAATCGTGCGAAGACGACTCCCATGGTGTCGCGACCCTTGGCCGGTACCTCGGCCACGGCAGAGCGTACCACCTTGCCACTGGCGAGGACGACGAGCACCTCGTCGTCCTCCCCGGTGATGATGGCGCCCACCAGGTCGCCGCGCTTCTCCTCGAGCTTGGCCACCTTGATGCCCAGACCGCCGCGGCCCTGGAGCCGGTACTGGTCGACCGCGGTGCGCTTCGCGTAGCCGCCCTCGGTCACGACGAAGACGTAGCCCTCGTCGCTGACGACGTTGGCGTCCAGCAGTCGGTCGTCGCCGCGGAACGACATGCCCATCACTCCGGAGGTGGAGCGGCCCATCGGGCGCAGCGCCTGGTCCGAGGCGGTGAAGCGGATCGACATGCCCTTGCGGGAGACGAGCAGCACGTCGCTGTCCTCGTCCACCAGGAGCGCGGAGACGAGCTCGTCGCCCTCGCGGAGCTTGATCGCGATGATCCCGCCGGAGCGGTTGGTGTCGTACTCCATCAGCGCCGTCTTCTTGACGAGGCCGTCGCGGGTGGCGAGGACGAGGTAGCGGGCCGCCTCGTAGTCGCGGATGTCGAGGATCTGGGCGATCTGCTCGCCGGGCTCCAGCGCGAGGAGGTTCGCGATGTGCTGGCCCTTCGCGTCGCGGCTGACCTCCTGCAGCTCGTACGTCTTGGCGCGGTACACGCGGCCGGTGTTCGTGAAGAACAGCAGCCAGTGGTGCGTCGTGGTGACGAAGAAGTGCTCGACGATGTCGTCGGCCTTGAGCTGGGCGCCGCGCACGCCGCGGCCACCGCGGTGCTGGGCGCGGTACGAGTCGCTGCGGGTGCGCTTGAGGTAGCCGCCGCGGGTGACGGTGACGACCATCTCCTCCTCGGGGATCAGGTCCTCGACGCTCATGTCGCCGTCGAAGCCGAAGAGGATCTCGGTGCGGCGGTCGTCGCCGAAGCGGTCGACGATCTCGTCGAGCTCGTCCGAGATGATCGTCCGCTGGCGCTCCGGGCTCGCGAGGATCGACTTGTAGTCCTCGATCTCGGCCTGGATCCGGTCGTGCTCGTCGATGATCTTCTGGCGCTCGAGGGCGGCGAGCCGGCGCAGCTGCATGTCGAGGATCGCGCGCGACTGCACCTCGTCGATGTCGAGGAGCTCCATCAGGCCGTCGCGGGCCTCCTCCACGGTGGGGGAGCGGCGGATGAGGGCGATGACCTCGTCGAGCGCGTCGAGCGCCTTGAGGTAGCCGCGCAGGATGTGGATCCGCGCCTCGGCCTCGTCGAGCAGGTACTGGGTGCGGCGGACGATGACCTCGACCTGGTGGTCGACCCACGCGCGGATGAAGCCGTCGAGCGAGAGCGTGCGCGGGATGCCGTCGACGATCGCGAGCATGTTCGCGCCGAAGTTCTCCTGCAGCGGGGTGTGCTTGTAGAGGTTGTTCAGCACGACCTTCGCGACCGCGTCGCGCTTGAGCACGACGACGAGGCGCTGGCCGGTGCGGCCCGAGGTCTCGTCGCGGATGTCGGCGATGCCGGAGACGCGGCCGTCCTTGACCAGCTCGGCGATCTTGATCGCGAGGTTGTCCGGGTTCACCTGGTACGGCAGCTCGGTGACGACGAGGCAGGTGCGGCCCTGGATCTCCTCGATCGAGACGACGGCGCGCATCGTGATCGAGCCGCGGCCCGTGCGGTATGCGTCCTGGATGCCGCGGACGCCGAGGATCTGCGCCCCGGTGGGGAAGTCGGGGCCCTTGATGCGCTGCAGCAGCGCCTCGAGCAGCTCCTCGCGCGACGCCTCCGGGTTCTCCAGCGCCCACTTCGCGCCGGCGGCGACCTCGCGGAGGTTGTGCGGCGGGATGTTGGTGGCCATGCCCACCGCGATGCCGACCGAGCCGTTGACCAGCAGGTTGGGGAAGCGCGCGGGCAGGATCGCCGGCTCGCGGGTGCGGCCGTCGTAGTTGTCCTGGAAGTCGACGGTGTTCTTGTCGATGTCGCGGACCATCTCGAGGGCCAGCGGGGCCATCTTGGTCTCGGTGTAGCGGGGGGCCGCGGCGCCGTCGTTGCCGGGGGAGCCGAAGTTGCCCTGGCCGAGCGCCAGCGGGTAGCGGAGGCTCCACGGCTGGACGAGGCGGACGAGGGCGTCGTAGATCGCCGAGTCGCCGTGCGGGTGGAACTGGCCCATCACGTCGCCGACGACGCGGGAGCACTTCGAGAACGCCTTGTCGGGGCGGTAGCCGCCGTCGTACATCGCGTAGATCACGCGGCGGTGCACGGGCTTGAGCCCGTCGCGCACCTCGGGGAGCGCGCGGCCCACGATGACGCTCATCGCGTAGTCGAGATAGGAGCGCTGCATCTCGAGCTGCAGGTCGACCGGCTCGATCTTGTCGTGCCCGTGGATCACGACACCGGTCTCGGTGACGATGTCCTCGCCGTCGTCCGGTCCGGTGGGGGTGTCTGATTCGTCTGCCATGATCTCTGTCTTCTCAGGTGGGTCCGGGCCCCGGGTCGTGACGGGGGCGGGTCGCGCTGGGTGTCAGTTCAGTTCTTATGATTCGGTGGTGCGAGGTGGTGCGAGGTAGCGCTTGGTGGCGCGCGGGTCTCGATACGGCCTGCGGCCTACTCGACCTCGACATCTATCGGTTATCGCGAAGCGATAACCGATCAGATGTCGAGGAACCTCACGTCCTTGGCATTTTTCTGGATGAAGGAGCGGCGGGACTCGACGTCCTCGCCCATCAGGGTCGAGAAGATCTCGTCGGCGGCGGCCGCGTCGTCGAGGGTGACCTGGAGGAGGGTCCGCGTGGCGGGGTCCATCGTGGTCTCCCACAGCTCCTTGTAGTCCATCTCGCCGAGACCCTTGTAGCGCTGGATCCCGTTCTCCTTGGGCATGCGCTTGTTCGACGCGGCGCCGTGCGCCAGCAGTGCGTCGCGCTCGCGGTCGCTGTAGACGTACTCGTGCGGCGAGTTCGACCACTTGAGGCGGTAGAGCGGCGGCTGCGCGAGGTACACGTAGCCGAGGTCGATCAGCGGGCGCATGTAGCGGAACAGCAGGGTCAGCAGCAGCGTCGTGATGTGCTGGCCGTCGACGTCGGCGTCGGCCATCAGGATGATCTTGTGGTACCGCGCCTTGTCGGGGTTGAAGTCCTCGCCGATACCGGCTCCGAAGGCCGTGATCATCGCCTGGACCTCGTTGTTGCCGAGCGCGCGGTCGAGGCGCGCCTTCTCGACGTTGAGGATCTTGCCGCGGAGGGGGAGGATCGCCTGGGTCTCGGGGTTGCGGCCCTGGACGGCGGAGCCGCCGGCCGAGTCGCCCTCGACGATGAAGATCTCGGAGATCGACGGGTCCTTCGACTGGCAGTCCTTGAGCTTGCCCGGCATGCCACCGCCCTCGAGCAGCCCCTTGCGGCGGGCGGTCTCGCGGGCCTTGCGCGCGGCCATCCGCGCGGAGGCGGCCTGGATCGCCTTCCGGATGATGTCCTTGGCCTGGTTGGGGTTGCGGTCGAACCAGTCGGCGAGCTGCTCGCCGGCGACGCGCTGCACGAACGCCTTCGCCTCGGTGTTGCCGAGCTTCGTCTTGGTCTGGCCCTCGAACTGCGGCTCGCCGAGCTTGATCGACACGACGGCGGTGAGGCCCTCGCGGATGTCGTCGCCCGAGAGGTTCTCGTCCTTGTCCTTGAGCAGGTTGTTCGCCCGCGCGTACTTGTTGACGAGGGTCGTCAGCGCCGCGCGGAAACCCTCCTCGTGCGTGCCGCCCTCGTGGGTGTTGATCGTGTTCGCGTAGGTGTGCACGCTCTCGGTGTACGCCGTCGTCCACTGCATCGCGACCTCGAGGGAGATGCGGCGCTCGGTGTCCTCGGACTCGAAGTCGATGATCTCGGAGTGCACCAGATCGGACTTCTTGAGCGAGTTGATGTACTCGACGTAGTCGACGAGGCCCTTCTCGTAGAGGAAGACGTCGCTGCGCGCACCGGACGTCTCGTTCTCACCCTCGCCGTCGAACTCGATCTCCTTCTCGTCGGTCAGCGCGATGCGGAGCCCCTTGTTGAGGAACGCCATCTGCTGGAACCGGGCACGGAGGGTCTCGTAGTCGAACTCGACGGTCTCGAAGATCTCGGCGTTCGGCCAGAAGGTGATGGTGGTGCCGGTCTCGTCGCTCGGCTCGCCCTTCGCGAGCGGCGCCTCCGGGACTCCGTCGGCGAAGGTCATGCTGTAGGAGGCGCCCTGTCGCTTCACCTCGACCTCGAGCCGGGTGGAGAGCGCGTTGACGACGGACGAGCCGACTCCGTGCAGACCGCCGGAGACCGCGTAGCCGCCGCCGCCGAACTTGCCGCCGGCGTGCAGCACGGTGAGGACGAGCTCGACGGTGGAGATGCCCTCGGTGGGGTGCATGTCGACCGGGATGCCGCGGCCGTTGTCGACGACGGTCAGGCCGCCGTCGGCGCGCACGACGACCTCGATGTTGTCGCAGTAGCCCGCGAGCGCCTCGTCGACGGCGTTGTCGACGATCTCGTAGACCAGGTGGTGCAGACCGCGCGGGCCCGTCGAGCCGATGTACATGCCGGGGCGCTTGCGGACCGCCTCGAGGCCCTCGAGGACCTGGATCTGGTTCGCGCCGTAGTCGCCGGAGGACTTCGTCGACATCCCCGAGGAGTGCGACGCCTCCGTCCCGGCGGTCTCGGGAGCAGCGGAGGGGCCGGTGGAGCCGTTCGCGTCCAGGTCGTTCGCTGCGGGGGCTGACGTGGAGTCGGTCGGCTCGGGTGTCATAGCTGTGGAGTTCTCCTCTGACGGTCCGTCGCGGCGCGCAGGCGGATCTGGAGATCTCGCGCACGGGGTCGACGCTGCGGTTCGGCGGCCCTCCATTCTACCGCGCGGCGGCCGGTCGCGCGGCGCTCAGTGGCGATCTGACGAACGATTTCTGGAGGGTCGACCGAAAATGCGTCGTCAGCCGTAGGTATCGCGCGGACCACGCCCTGGAATCGACCTGGGGCCCTTTTTCCAGTTCGGGACGTCGGGGCCCTGGAAACGGATCGCGGTGATCCCCGCGTCCGGGTGGTTCACCGCGATGTGGTTCATGATCTCGATCCGCATCAGCCGCAGCTGCGTCGACCAGGCCGTCGACTCGCACGCCACCGTGAGCACTCCGTCCACCACGCCGACCGGAGTGGAGTGCTTTGCCGTCTCCTCGCCGGCGATGGCCGTCCAGGACGACATCAGGTCGCCCTGGGCGAGGGGAGCGGTCCAGCCGAGCTTCACCGTGAGAGAGGAGAGCACGTCGCCGAGGTCGTGCGGATCGCGGCCCCCGCCGAACGGGGCCGCGTCGCCCTTGGGCTCGGCCCGGTCGACCGTCTTGCGCACGCGGCGGGGGGCGTCGCCGCCGAAGACCTCCTTGAGGTGCTGGTAGACGCGCGCCGCCTCGGAGTCGGGAGCGGGGGAGGGAGCGCCGCGGCGGGGGGAGTCAGCCACGGTCGGGGTCCGCGGCGTCGTCCGCGCTGTCGTCCGGCGCGGGGGACGCGTCCGTGTCGGCGGTCTCCGCCGGAGCGGACGCGGTCTCGGCCGGTGCGGTCGCGGTCTCAGCCGGAGCCGTCAGGGGCGTCTCCGGGACCACGACCGCGTCGGACTCGACGATGCGGCCCGCCTCGATCCGGACCGTGTGCGCCGCCAGCGCCGCGGGCACGTCGTCGAAGACGGCGGCGGTGATCAGCACCTGCTCGTAGTCGGCGACCACGGCGGCGAGCCGCTCGCGCCGGCGGGCGTCGAGCTCCGCGAAGACGTCGTCGAGCATCAGCACGGGGTCGCCCATGGGGGAGTCGCGACGGAGCAGCTCGGCCGCGCCGAGCTTGAGCGCCAGAGCGAACGACCAGCTCTCGCCGTGGCTGGCGTAGCCCTTCGCCGGGAGATCGTTGAGCTCGAACTGGACGTCGTCGCGGTGCGGCCCGACCAGCGAGATCCCGCGGTCGAGCTCGCGGCGGCGCACGGAGAGCAGAGCGGCGGAGAAGGTCTCGGCCAGCTCGGCCGGCGCTGCGGCGACCTCCGACGTCGCGACGGGCTCGTCGTCGTCGTCGACCGCTCCCTCGATGCTCAGGCGCGAGCGCAGGACCGGGCGCTGATCCGCTCCGGCGACCGCCTCGTACGCGGCTCGGACCGGGCCGCTCAGCTCGTCGACCAGGGTCAGCCGCGACTGGATGATCTCGGTGCCGAGGGCGACGAGGCGCTCGTCCCAGATGTCGAGCGTCCCGAGCTTGGCGGGATCGCGGACGCCGCTCGCCCGCGCGGACTTGAGGAGGGAGTTGCGCTGGCGGAGCACCCGCTCGTAGTCCGCCTGCACGGCGCTCATGCGCGGGGAACGGAGGACGACCAGCTGGTCGAGGAAGCGGCGCCGCGCGGACGGGTCGCCGCGGATGAGGAGGAGGTCCTCCGGCGCGAAGAGGACGCTCGAGAAGAAGCGGGGCAGCTCGCGCGGCTTGATGCCGCCGCGGTTGATCTGCGCGCGGTTGGCCGAGGAGCGGTTGATCTGCACCTCGGCGAGCAGGTCGCGATCGCCGTTGCGGAGGCGTGCGCGGATCACCGCGCTGTCCTGCCCCGCGCGGATCAGCGCCTGATCGGTGGACACCCGGTGCGAGCCGAGGGTGGAGAGGTAGCCGAGCGACTCGACCAGGTTCGTCTTGCCCTGGCCGTTGCGCCCCACGAAGAGGTTGGGGCCCGGCGCGAGCGCGACGTCCACGGAGGCGTAGTTGCGGAAGTCGCTCAACGCCAGCTGCGTCACCTGCACGCGCTCACCTCCTCCGTGTCCACTCTGCCCGATGCGGCACCTGCCGACGCGGGGTCTCGATACGCCGCTCGCGGCTAGTCGACCAGCATGGTGGGGCCGTGCACCGCGACGGAGCCTTGCTGATCGAGTAGCCCGTGGAGCGGGCGTATCGAGATCCACCCGCGTCAGAAGGACGAGTCTGCAGACCCCACGGTTGACGACGGCGGGTCTCGATACGCCCCTGCGGGGCTACTCGACCAGCATGGAACCCCGCCGTCCGCAGGACGCGACCGAGCAAGCCACCGCGTCGTCCGAAGGACGCGCCTCTCCCACCGAGCACAGCAGAAGCCGACGAACTCCCCCGCGCAAGGTGAAGGCGGCCGGAGGCCCGCCGCGGCCATGACAGCATCCCTGCGTCATGGTCGCGGCGGGCCGCAGGTCGCCGTCCGCGACCGGCTCTGCATGACGCCACGGCTTCGAGAAGCCGACCGCCGTTGAGGACCGCCTCGGCGGTCCTCAACCGGTCGACTCAGTCGACTGCTTTGACGGAGTGCCCGCCGAACTGGTTGCGGAGCGCCGCGACCGCCTTCATGGCGGGGGAGTCCTCCTGGCGGGAGACGAACCGCGCGAAGATCGAGGCGCTGATCGTGGGGACGGGGACGGCGTTGTTGATGGCCTCCTCGATGGTCCAGCGGCCCTCGCCGGAGTCCTGGACGTAGCCCTCGATGTGCTCGAACTCCGGGTCCTGCTCGAGCGCTCGGACGAGCAGCTCGAGGAGCCAGGAGCGGACGACCGTGCCGCGCTGCCACGCCTTGAAGGTGCCGGTGACGTCCTTGATGATGTCCTTGCGGGTGTCGAGGAGCTCGTAGCCCTCGGCGAACGCCTGCATCAGCGCGTACTCGATGCCGTTGTGCACCATCTTCGCGTAGTGGCCCGCGCCGACCTCGCCGACGTGGACGAAGCCCTCCTCGCGGGGGCCCTCGGGGCGCAGCGCGTCGAAGACGGGCATCGCGTACTCGACGAGCTCCTTGGGGCCGCCGACCATCAGGCCGTAGCCGTTCTCGAGGCCCCAGACGCCGCCGGAGACGCCGGCGTCGATGTAGTGGATGCCCTTGGGCTTGAGCAGCGCGTCGTGCTTGAAGTCCTCGGTGAAGCGGGAGTTGCCGCCGTCGATGACCAGGTCGCCCTCGCTGAGCTTCTCGGACAGGTCGGTGACGACGGCGTCCGTGATGGCGCCGGCCGGGACCATGACCCAGACGATGCGCGGCGCGGGGAGGGCGGCGATCATCTCGTCGAGCGAGGCGGCGTCCGAGACGTCCGGGTTGCGGTCGTAGCCGGTGACCTCGACGCCCTTCTCCCGCAGGCGGGAGCGCATGTTGTCGCCCATCTTGCCGAGTCCGACGAGTCCGATGTGCATGGTGAACCTTCCTGGGATTCGATGTCCGGCGGGCGGGTGCTCGTCGGGAGCAGGGCGGTCGCGGCGCTGCGATCGGGGAGGAGCGGTCAGCGCAGGAGCAGGTTCGGCTGGAGCAGGTAGCGGTAGCTGTCGCTCCCGGGCTGCTCGCGCGAGGTCTGCGCCGTGATCAGGACCGGTCCGGGCTTGTTGGGGTTCTCGGTCTTCGTGAACGCGATGCGCACGAACTCCGAGTGCACGGCGGCGAGGCCGTCGAGCAGGAACTGCGGCTTCAGCGACACGACGACGTCGACGCCGGTGACGATGGCGTCGATGCTCTCGGACGCCTGCGCCTGCTCGGAGCCGATGGCCTCGAGGGTGAGTCCGTCGCTGCTGAAGCTGAAGCGCAGGGCGGCCTCGCGCTCGAGGACGAGCGAGACGCGGCGGGTGGCCTCGATGAGGTCGCTCGTCGCCATCACGGCGTAGTTCTCGACCGAGGCGGGGAAGAGGCGCTTCACGGGCGGGAAGTTGCCCTTGATCAGGAGCGACGTGACGGTCTTGCGATCGGCGGTGAAGGCGATCAGCTCGCGCTCGTCGCGCTGGGTGATCGCGACGGAGACCGTGCCGGAGTGACTGAAGGTCTTGCCGACCTCCTGCAGGGTGCGCGCGGGGACCAGCGCGGTCAGCGGCTGGCTGGGGGCGGCGTTGTCGCCGTTGTCCCAGTCGATCTCGCGGACGGCGACGCGGTAGCGGTCGGTGGCGACGAGGCCGATGGTGTTCTCGGTGATCTCGAGCTGCACGCCGGTGATCACGGGGGTGACGTCGTCGCGGGAGGCGGCGACGGCGACCTGCGAGATCGCGGCGGAGAACGCGTCGGCGGGGACGAGGCCGGTGGAGGCGTCGATCTCGGGGATGCTCGGGTACTCCTCCACGGGCATCTGCAGGAGCGTGAAGTGCGCGGAGCCGGCCGAGACCGAGACGCGCGACTCCTCCGTCGCGACGCGCACCGGGGCGTTGGGGAGGCGGTTGGCGATGTCGGCGAGCAGCCGGCCGGAGACGAGGACCGTGCCGGTCTCCTCGACGTCGGCGGCGATCTGCGTCTGCGCGGAGACCTCGTAGTCGAACGAGGAGAGCGTGAGGCCCTCGGCGGTCGCCTCGATGAGGATGCCCGAGAGGATCGGCAGGGTCGTGCGCTGCGGCAGCAGCTTGACCGCGAACGACACCGCCTCGCTGAAGACATCGCGGTTGGCTTGGAACCTCACGAGAACACCCCTGACGAGTCGTGGACGAAGACCGACGCCCATCGTACTCGTCAGCTTCGACGTGCCCGGAAGCACGGCGCCCTCCCGGCGCAGCCGAGCCCTGTGGAGAGGTTGCCGGTCCGCCCCTGGGTAAAGAGAGAACTGCGTTAACAGTGTTAACACGTGTGGAAACTGTGGAAAACGTCCGGGAGCCCTACTCGCGACTGCGATGCGGAGGGGGTCGACCTGTGGACGGAGTGTGAGCGCGGTCGTGGACGGCCTGTGGAGGGATCCGACCGGGTCGTCCGGAGTGCACAGGCGGGTGCTCGGAGCGCACAGATCGAGGGCGGTTGTCCACAGTTATCCACAGGTTGCTCACACGTGTGGAAATCGACCGGAATCGTTCGATGTGGCGAACGAGGGCGGGCGTGGCGGGGTGGTGAGGGGGCGTAGTGGGAGACGGCGTCACCGGGAGGGGTGGGTCTCGATACGCCGCTCCGCGGCTACTCGACCAGCAGGTGGGGGCCGCTGCGCGGCTGCTCGACCGGAGAGAGGGAGCAGCCGGCGGCCCGGGGGTCAGCGGTTGGTCTTGATGCGGGTGGTCAGCTCGGTGACCTGGTTGTAGATGCTGCGGCGCTCCTTCATGAGCTCCGAGATCTTCTTGTTCGCGTACATGACCGTGGTGTGGTCGCGGTTGCCGAACAGCTGGCCGATCTTGGGCAGCGAGAGGTTGGTCAGCTCGCGGCAGAGGTACATCGCGATCTGACGGGCGGTGGCCACGGCCTGCGAGCGCGACGAGCCGTAGAGGTCGTCGACCGTGAGCTTGAAGTAGTCCGCGGTGTGATTGATGATGTCGACCGGCGAGATGACGTTGTCCTCGTCGAGGGTGATCAGGTCCTTCAGGACCGTCTGCACCAGCGCCATGTCCACCGGGGTGCGGTTGAGGCTCGCGAACGCGGTGACGCGGATCAGCGTCCCCTCCAGCTCGCGGATGTTGCTGGACACCTTCGACGCCATGAACTCGAGGATGTCGTCCGGGACGAGCAGCTTCTCGCTGACGGCCTTCTTGCGGAGGATCGCGATGCGGGTCTCGAGGTCGGGCGCCTGCACGTCGGTGATCAGGCCCCACTCGAACCGCGAGCGCATGCGGTCCTCGAAGCCGGTCAGCGCCTTCGGCGGCAGGTCGGACGTGATCACGACCTGCTTGTTGTGGTCGTGCAGCTGGTTGAAGGTGTGGAAGAACGCCTCCTGCGTCTCCGCCTTCCCCTGCAGGAACTGGATGTCGTCGATGAGGAGGATGTCGACGTTGCGGTACCGGCCGTGGAACGCGTTGCCGCGGTTGTTCGCGATCGAGTTGATGAAGTCGTTGGTGAACTCCTCGCTCGACACGTACCGCACGCGGATGCCCGGGTAGAGGCTCATCGCGTAGTGGCCGATGGCGTGCAGGAGGTGGGTCTTGCCGAGGCCCGAGTCGCCGTAGACGAAGAGCGGGTTGTACGCCTTCGCCGGCGCCTCGGCCACGGCGACCGCGGCGGCGTGCGCGAAGCGGTTGGAGCCGCCGATGACGAAGTTGTCGAAGCTGTACTTCGGGTTGAGCCGGGTGTCGGTCGCCGGCACGGTGCGCAGCTCCTCGACGACGCGGACCGGCGGGGCGACCGTGGCGGAGGAGCCGGTCACCGGCTCGAAGGGGTTCAGGGAGTCGGACGACGGGGAGCTCATCGGCTCGTGCTCGATGTCGGGGTTCACCACGAAGGCGAAGGTCGAGACGCCGAAGGAGTCGTCGAGGGCGCCGATCGCGCTGAGCAGCGGCACGCGGACCCGGTGCTCGAGCATCCCGCGGGTGAACTCGTTCGGGACCTCGAGGTAGAAGGTGCCCGCCATGATGCCCTTGGGCTCCACCAGCGAGACGAAGCCGTACATCGGCGCGGTGATGCGCTCGTCCCGCGACAGCTCGCCGCGGATCACGTTCCACGCGTCGATCATCGACGTGTCGTCAGGCATCTGTCTCCGGTCCTCGGTCGCTCTCGAAATCCTGGCCGCCGCCTCGGGCTGTCGTCCGTCACGGCGGGCCCTCGGTTCCAGCGGAGATCCGGGGCCCGATCCCTGCACAGGCGCTTCCACAGGCCTCGCCCGATCCCCGCGATCACGCGGGAGGGGGCGGTTCGCGCCTGTGGATAACTGCGGCTCAACACCGTAACCAACGGAGCCGACGGGAGACAAATCCACCACAGCGACACCCGCGTGTCAATGCGCGGAACACCGCGTCCCGTGTGCAGAATCGAGGTTTCGCCCGGCGCACATTTGACCGGTGGCGGCGGAGGACGTAGTTTAAGTCAGTTGACGCCTGCCCGGCGTCGGGAGCACGGTCCTCGCGGATCGGGCCGATCGGCACCCGGGCACCCCCTCTTCCCGGACGAACCGGAGCCCCCGCCACCGGCGTGGAGCCCCGCTCGCACCGCGGAACCCGTACGTGGAGATCTGACTATGAGCAAGCGAACCTTCCAGCCGAACAACCGTCGTCGCGCCAAGGTGCACGGCTTCCGTCTGCGCATGCGCACGCGTGCCGGTCGCGGCATCCTGAGCGCTCGCCGCGCCAAGGGCCGCACCGAGCTCTCGGCGTAGCGCCTAGCGATTCCGTCCAGCGGTGCTGGCCAGAGCCCATCGCATCGTCCTCGGTGGCGAGTACCGGGCAGTCGTCCGTCGCGGTGTGCGGTCCACGGGACCGCACACCGTCACGTATGTCCGGAGGTCCTCCGGCGACGCACCGGTGCGGTTCGGCTTCATCGTGGCCAAGACGGTCGGGACGGCCGTGAAGCGGAACACCGTGCGGCGCCGGCTCAAGGCCGTCGCCTTCGAGCTCGTGCCGCAGCTGGAGTCCGGGACGGACGTGGTCGTGCGGGCACTGCCCGGCAGCGCCGACGCTCCGTGGTCCGCGCTGCGGCAGGACGTGGTCGCCGCCGTCACCCGTGCGCGCGCCGTCCGCACGGGCGAGGTGCTCCGGTGACGGCCGCTCCGTCGACGACCGCGCCGGTCGTCACCGCTTCCGGATCGTCGCCCGCGGCCTCCCGGACCGCCCGCCTGGGCTGGTTCCTCCTCCTGCTGCCGCGCAACATCGGCATCCTGCTGCTCGTCGTGTACCGGGCGGTGGTCTCGCCGCTGTACGGCGACGTCTGCCGCTACTACCCGTCGTGCTCCTCCTACGCACTCCAGGCGGTCCAGCTCCACGGGCTCGTCCTCGGGTCCGTCCTCGGCGCCCGCCGACTCCTCCGCTGCCACCCGTGGGCGGCCGGCGGGGTCGACGACGTGCCGACCTCGATCCCCCTGCACCGACCGGCTCCCGGCCGGACCCGCTTCGCCGTGACGCGATTCGGGTTCGTCGCGGGCCCTCGAAAGGACTGACCCCCTCCCATGGACCTCCTCGGCACGATTCTCTGGCCCCTCAAGTGGGTGGTCGAGCTGCTCCTCGTCGCCTTCCACCAGCTGCTGACCTTCACCGGCCTCGATGCGGCGGCCGGCATCACGTGGGTGCTGTCGATCGTGGGGCTGGTCCTCGTCATCCGCGCCGCGCTCATCCCGATCTTCGTCAAGCAGATCAAGAGCCAGCGCCGCATGATGGAGGTGGCGCCGCAGCTCAAGAAGATCCAGGACAAGTACAAGGGCAAGCGCGACCAGCTGTCCCGCGAGGCGATGTCCCGCGAGACGATGGAGCTCTACAAGAAGACGGGCACCAACCCGCTCGCCTCGTGCCTCCCGCTGCTGATCCAGATGCCGATCTTCTTCAGCCTGTTCTCGGTGCTGAACTCGGCGCAGCACAGCCAGCGCGGCGTCGGTCCGCTGGACGACGTCCTCGCCCGCCAGTTCGGTGAGGCCAACCTCTTCGGCATCGCCCCGCTGCACCAGTCGATCCAGGGTGCGCTCGCGGAGGGCGGCCAGGAGCTCGTCGTCGTCATCGCCGTCGTCATGGTGGTCCTGATGACCGCCTCGCAGTTCATCACCCAGCTGCAGATCGTCTCGAAGAACATGTCGCCCGAGGCCAAGGCCTCGCCGACGTTCAAGCAGCAGCGGATCCTGCTCTACATCCTCCCGCTCGTCTTCGCCTTCTCGGGCTTCGCCTTCCCCCTCGGCGTCATGTTCTACTGGCTGACCTCGAACATCTGGACGATGGTCCAGCAGTTCATCGTCATCCGGAACATGCCGACCCCCGGCAGCGAGGCCGCGAAGGCCCGCGAGGAGCGCCTGCGCCGCAAGGGCAAGCTCGTCGAGGAGACGACCGACGCCGGCACCGTCACGCTCGTCGAGAAGAAGGTCGTGCAGCGCGCGCAGCCCGTCAGCAAGAACCGCTCCAAGAAGCAAGCCGGAAAGAAGTAGGCCCCCAGAATGACCGATTCGACGCAGATGTTCACCGGTGCTCCGGCGGCCCCGGACGCGCACGCTCCGGCCGACGAGGAGCTCGCTCCGCGGGCGTCCTCCACCGACGGCGGTGCCGCGCCGACGCTGTCGCAGCTCGAGGAGGAGGGCGACGTCGCCGCGGACTACATCGAGGAGTTCCTCGACATCTGCGACCTCGACGGCGACATCGACATCGAGGTCCGCAACGGCCGCGCCTACCTGTCGGTCACTGCCTCCGGCGACACCAACCTGCGCGTGCTCTCCCGCCCGGACGCGGTCCAGGCGCTGCAGGAGCTCACGCGCCTCGCGGTGCAGACGAAGACGGGCGGCTTCTCGCGGCTCATCCTCGATATCGGCGGCTCCCGGGACGCCCGCGAGGCCGAGCTGGCCCAGCTGGTCGACCGGGCGATCGAGCGCATCGAGGAGGGCGCGACGTCGGCGTCGCTGCCCCCGATGTCGTCCTACGAACGCAAGCTGGTCCACGACATGGTCGGCGAGCGCGGTTTCGTGTCGGAGTCGCGCGGCGAGGCCCGCGAGCGTCACACCGTCATCACCCGCGGCTGAGCGCCGTGGAGCCGACCCTCGAGCCGGAGCCCGCTGCCGCTGCCGCGATCGCCGGTGAGCGACTGCCCGTCCTGCGGCGCTTCACGGAGGCGCTCGCCCGCGAGGGGGAGGAGCGCGGCCTCATCGGACCGCTGGAGCTCCCGCGCCTGTGGACGCGGCACGTGCTCAACAGCGCCCTGGTGGCCCCTCTCCTGCGTCCGGGGCTCGTGGGTGATGTCGGGAGTGGTGCCGGCCTTCCCGGCGTCGTGCTGGGCATCGTGCGGCCGGACGTCCGGTTCGTGCTGATCGAGCCGATGGAGCGCCGGGTGCTGTGGCTGCAGGAGCAGGTCGACGCGCTCGAACTCGAGAATGTCTCGGTTCTGCGGGCCCGCGCCGAGGAGGTCCGGCTGGCGGAGCCGCTGGATCAGGTCACGGCGCGAGCGGTCAGCGCTCTCTCGAAGCTGATTCCGCTGACGGCGCCGCTGCTGCGGCCGGGCGGCGAGCTCGTCCTGCTGAAGGGCATCAACGCCGAGAAGGAGATCGAGGCCGCGGCGAAGCAGATCCGCCGCTTCAGGCTCTCCCCGCCCGAGGTCGTGGTGCTCGGCGACGGCGTGCTCTCCGAGGTGACGAGGGTCGTCCGAGCTACAGTGGGATGATCGCCACGACGTCGCACGCGATCCCCTGAATCCTCGACTGTCGGTTCCTCGGTGCTGCCCCACTTCCACCCGCTGAGCGAAGGTTTCACGTGAAACGATCCGACCCCGCCGGACTGACCGGAGGATTCGACGCCTCGACCCCGCTCGCTCGCGAGATCGCGGACATGACGCGTCGGCGCGCGCTGCTCAACGCGCAGCCGCTGCCGAAGCCGGAGACGACCCGCGTCATCACGATCTCCAACCAGAAGGGCGGCGTCGGCAAGACCACGACCACCGTCAATCTGGCCGCGGGGCTCGCTCGAGGCGACGCGAAGGTCCTGGTCATCGACCTGGACCCGCAGGGCAATGCATCGACGGCGCTCGGGATCGAGCACCGGGCCGAGACGGCGAGCGTCTACGACGTCATCGTCAACGACACGCCCCTGGCCGACGTCGTGCAGAAGAGTCCGGAGTTCGCCTCGCTCTACGGGGTTCCGGCGACGATCCACCTCGCCGGCGCCGAGATCGAGCTGGTCTCCCTTGTCGCGCGCGAGCAGCGGCTCCGCCGGGCGCTGGACCGGATGCTCAAGGGGATGGACGAGCCGTTCGACTACGTCTTCATCGACTGCCCGCCGTCCTTGGGGCTGCTGACGATCAATGCCTTCGTCGCGGCGCGCGAGGTGCTGATTCCCATCCAGTGCGAGTACTACGCGCTCGAGGGTCTCAGCCAGCTGCTGAAGAACATCGACCTGATCGAGCGGCACCTCAATCCGAACCTCGCGGTCTCGACGATCCTGCTGACGATGTTCGACGGGCGGACGAACCTGTCCAACCAGGTCGCGGCGGATGTGCGCGAGCACTTCCCGAAGGAGGTGCTGCGCGCCGTGATCCCTCGGAACGTGCGGATCTCGGAGGCGCCGTCCTACGGGCAGAGCGTGATCAGCTACGACCCGCAGTCATCCGGCTCGCTCGCGTACCTCGAGGCGGCGGCGGAGATCGCGCGCCGCGGCGTACCCAAGACCCCGGCGGCGACGAACGATGGAGAGGATCGCTGATGGCGACCAAGCGCACAGGACTCGGCCGGGGCATCGGCGCCCTGATCCCGGTCAGCGACGACACCCGCTCGCGACCCGTCGACGTCTTCTTCCCTGATCAGGTCGGTGCGGCGAACGCCGAGGACGAGCTGCTGCAGGTTCCCGGCGCACGACTCGCTCAGCTGTCGCTGTCGGAGATCGTGCCGAACGCGGCGCAGCCCCGGTCGGTCTTCGACCAGGACGAGCTGGCCGAGCTGGTGCACAGCATTCGCGAGTTCGGGGTGCTCCAGCCGATCGTGGTGCGGCCCGTCACCGGGCGCAAGGGCGCGAAGTACGAGCTGGTGATGGGGGAGCGGCGCTTCCGCGCCTCTAAGGCTGCCGGCCTGAAGACCATCCCCGCGGTGGTCAAGGACACGGCCGATGAGAACATGCTCCGGGACGCGCTCCTGGAGAACCTGCACCGCGCCGAGCTCAACCCGCTGGAGGAGGCGTCGGCCTACCAGCAGCTGCTGAGTGACTTCGGCATCACGCAAGAGGCACTGGCGACGCGCCTCGGGCGATCGCGGCCGCAGATCTCCAACACGCTGCGCCTGCTGCGGCTCCCCGCCGACGTGCAGGCACGGGTGGCGGCCGGCGTGCTCAGCGCGGGGCACGCGCGCGCAGTGCTGTCCGTGGAGACGCCGGAGCTCATGCGCCGGCTCGCGGACAAGATCGTCAACGAGGACCTGTCGGTGCGGGCCGCTGAGGCGGCTGCCGCGCAGATGAAGGCTCCGAAGGCCAGTGCGCGCGAGCCGGAGGAGGAGCAGGGCGGTCATGCCGGGCACCTCAGCACGGTGGCGGACCACCTCGGCGACCGGTTGAACACGCGGGTCAAGGTGACGCTCGGAGCCCGCAAGGGGCAGGTGGTCATCGACTTCGCGACGATCCACGATCTGAACCGCATCCTCGCGGAGATCGGCGAGCCGACCGAGGTGTCGCTGGCGCCGTAGGGTGCGCGGCCGTTTCACGTGAAACGGTGTGAGTGCCGGGTCGGGTCTCGATACGCCGCCGTGGGCGGCTACTCGACCAGCATGGTGGTGGGATGCACGTGCGTGGGGCGCTGACGTCTCCCCCGGTTGGCTGCCCGAGAGCATGCACATGCTGGTCGAGTAGGAGCGTAGCGACGCATCGAGACCGAGTTATCAGTTGCAGCGGATGCTGCAGCGCGGCGGGCGGGTCTACTTGGAAGAGAAACCCGCAGGCATGCTGGTGGAGTAGCCCGGCAGGGGCGTATCGAGACCCTCCCACCCCAAGGACGTGGTCTCTTCCCCGCCCTGCGCTGGCGCCGAAGGCGCCCCCTCCGCTCGATGCGCCGCCGGTGGCGGCCGCCCGACCAGCATGTTGTTGCCTCCAATACTCGGGTGATCAGGACGTACGGTCGGCGGAAGTCCGGGCAGGAGTCTGTCAGTCGGCGGCTCACTGCGGTCAGCGACATGTTGGTCGAGTAGGTGTGCAGCGCCGTATCGAGAGCGGTCCGCTGACGCTGGTGGCCACTGTTGTCAGGAGGTTGGTCTCGATACGCCGCCGTGGGCGGCTACTCGACCAGCATGTTCAGCAGGACCGAGGCCTGAGGAAGAGCCTGGACTCGTGCGGTACTCCGCAGGCGGCAGCATGCTGGTCGAGTAGGCGCAGAGCGCCGTATCGAGACCGGGCCCGCTGCTGCTGGCGGTAGCTGGATCGAGGCGGGTGGGTCTCGATACGCCGCCGGAGGCGGCTACTCGACCAGCATGGAGCGTTTCACGTGAAACGGCGGTGTGGCCGATGTTCCACGTGACGAAGCGGTGACTCGGAGTGTTTCACGTGAAACGGAGGTCAGGGGGTGAGGGCCAGGCGGGCGAGGGTGGAGTAGACGTCGCCGAGGTAGCGGCCGGAGGCCTCGATCGCCTGGGGGACGAGGGAGGTCTCGGTCATGCCGGGGAGGACGTTGGCGTCGAAGAACCAGGGGAGGCCGTCGGGGTCGACGATGAGGTCGATGCGGGAGAGGTGGCGGAGGCCGAGGAGCTCGTGGACGGCGACCGCAACGCGGGAGACCTCGGCGAGGGCCTCGTCCGAGAGGCGGGCCGGGGTGTAGAAGCGGGTCTCGCCCGCGTTGTAGCGGGCCTCGAAGGTGTAGCGGCCCGCCACCGGGGCGATCTCGACAGGGGGGAGGGCGAGGGGGCCGTCGCCGAGGTCGAGGACACCGACGGAGACCTCGGTGCCTCCGATCTGCTGCTCGATCAGCGCGACCTCGCCGTAGGTGTAGGCGTCGACCATCGCACGCGGGAGCTCGTCGGTCTCCGTCACGATGCTCACGCCCTGGGCGGAGCCGCCCTGCGCCGGCTTGACGACGAGAGGGCCGGGGAGGTGCGCGCGGACCCGGTCGAGGATGCCTGCGGCGCCGAGCTCGCGGAACGTCTCGCGGGGGAGGGTGATCGAGCGAGGAGTGGCGATGCCGGCCCGCGCGACGAGCGTCTTCGCGGTCGGCTTGAACCAGGCGAGGCGGGCGGCGTCCGTGCGAGAGCCCACGTAGGGGAAGCCGGCCGCCTCGAGCAGGCCGAGCAGCGCACCGTCCTCGCCGCTCGCTCCGTGGACCGCAGGCCAGATCACATCGGGACGCTGGTCGAGCAGCGCGGCAAGCAGACCGGCGTCGGGCTCGCGGCGGGTGATGCGGTGCCCCATCGCGGAGAGTCGGTCGGCGACGCGGCGGCCGGAGCGCAGCGAGACATCGCGCTCGTGGCTGATGCCGCCGCTGATCACGACGATGTCGAGGGTGCGGTCCAGGGTGGAGAAATCGGTCATGACCGGGCCTTCTGTCGTTCGCGGATCACGGAGTCAGGAGATCTGGGGCGGGAGGACGGCGTCGCGGCGATCGACGTCGGCGCTTCTCCGCACTCGGGCGTCGGCGAAGGTGGACAGCAGGTCGAGCTCGCCGTTGATCACCGTCGCGAGGCGGCGGATGCCGTCGCCGATGCGCTCAGGGGTCGGGTAGCAGAAGGACAGCCGGATGTTCTGCCGGCCGTCGCCGTTGCCGAAGAAGGCCGTGCCGGGCGTGTAGGCGACCAGCTCCTTCACCGCGCGCGGCAGCATCGCCTTCGAGTCGAGCTCCTCGGGGAGGGTGACCCAGACGTAGAACCCGCCGTTCGGATTCGTCCAGGTGAGCCCGGGGAGGTGCGTCTCGAGCCCGCGGATCATCGCCTCCTTGCGCTCGCGGTAGACCCCGCGGAAGGTGTCGATCTGCGCACGCCAATCCGCCGTCGAGAGGTACTGCGAGATCACGAGCTGGCTGAAGGACGAGGGGCTGAGCACCGCCGCCTCGTTCGCGAGGATCAGCCGTTCACGGATGGCGTGCGGTGCCAGCGCCCAGCCGATGCGGAAGCCGGGCGCCAGGGTCTTCGAGAAGGTGCCGAGGTAGATCACGCCGTCCTCCTCGAGGGAGCGCATCGCCTTCGGCGGCACGTCCTCGAAGTAGAGCAGGCCGTACGGGTTGTCCTCGAGCACGAGGATGCCCTCGCTCTTGCAGATCTCGAGGATCTCGACACGCCGGTCCCAGCTCAGCGTGACGCCCGCGGGATTGTGGAAGGTCGGGATCGTGTACAGGAACTTGATCCGCTTGCCCGCGGCGCGCACGCGGGCGATGTGCTCGCGCAACGCCTCGGGGATCAGGCCGTGCTCGTCCATCGCCACGTGCTCGATCTCGGCCTGGTAGGAGCGGAAGATCACCATCGCGGTGACGTAGCTCGGGCCCTCGGAGAGGACGACGTCGCCCGGATCGAGGAACAGCTTCGAGACGAGTTCGAGGGCGTGCTGCGAGCCGGTGGTCACCACGACGTCGTCCGCGCTGGCGGAGATGCCCTCGAGCGCCATCACCTCGAGGATCTGCTCGCGCAGCACCGGGACGCCCTGACCGGAGCCGTACTGCAGCGCGACGGGTCCCTGCTCACGCATGACGGTCGCCATCGCATCGGTGACGAGGTCCTGGGGGAGGGCGGAGACGAACGGCATACCGCCGGCGAGCGAGACCACCTCGGGGCGGGAGGCGACGGCGAACAGTGCTCGGACCTCGCTGGCCGCGAGGCCGGCCGTGCGCTCCGCGTAGGAGTCGTACCAGGGATCGAGATTGGTGCCGGCGTTGATCACGGTGTTGTCGCTCCGCTCGATGGACAGGGTCTCCGACCGTCAGCCGGATCGATCCAGACTACTCGGCGGGGTCCGGGAGGACGGGGGGAGCGGGACGCCACTGCGCGGCCCGTGGCCTGCCTTCTGCGGCCGTTTCACGTGAAACACGAGGAGCGGCCGGCAACGACGAAGCCCCCGCGCCAGAGGGGCGCAGGGGCTTCGTCAGACGGTCGAACCGTCGGGAGTCGAACTCAGAGGAACGCGGCGAGGTCGGCCTCGAGGGCGGGCTTCGGCTTGGCGCCGATGACGGTCTTGACGACCTCGCCCTTCTGGTAGACCTTCATCGCCGGGATCGAGGTGATCTGGTACTTCGCGGCGATCTGCGGGTTCTCGTCGACGTTCAGCTTGACGATCTCGATCTTGTCGCCGTGCTCGGCCGAGATCTGGTCGAGGATCGGGGCGACCATGCGGCAGGGGCCGCACCACTCGGCCCAGAAGTCGACCAGGACGGTCTTCTCGGAGTCGAGGACATCGGCCTGGAACGATGCGTCGGTGACGCTCTTCGCGGTGGACATGACGATTTTCTCCTTCGTGAGCCGGCGGCGCCGACTCGAGTGCTGGGGTGGTGGGAGGACTAGAGGGTGAGGAGCTCGGCGGCCGGAGTGCCCTCGGTGCTGGCGATGCCATCGGTGAGGGCGGCGAGGTAGTGCTCGGCGTCGAGGGCGGCGACGGTGCCCGACGCGGCGGCGGTGACGGCCTGACGGTAGGTCGGGTCGATCACGTCGCCGGCGGCGAAGACGCCCGCCACGGAGGTCTGCGACGAGCGGCCGGTGACGGCGATGGTGCCGTCGGTCGTCAGGTCGAGCTTGCCGTGGACGATGTGGGTCCGCGGGTCGTTGCCGATCGCGATGAAGAGGCCGTCGAGCTCGAGCTTCGACTCGGTGCCGTCGACCGTGTTGCGCAGCTTGACGCCGTTCACGTGGTTCTCACCGGTGATGCCGGTGACCTCGGTGTTCCAGACGAACTCGATCTTCTCGTTGTCGCGGGCGCGCTTCTGCATGACCTTGGAGGCACGGAGCGAGTCCTTGCGGTGGATGACGTAGACCTTCTCGGCGAACTTGGTGAGGAAGGTCGCCTCCTCCATCGCGGAGTCGCCGCCGCCGACGACGGCGATGGTCTTGCCCTTGAAGAAGAAGCCGTCGCAGGTGGCGCACCATGAGACACCGTGTCCCGACAGGCGGTCCTCGTCGTGCAGGCCGAGCTTGCGGTAGGCGGAGCCGGTGGCGACGACGACGGTCTTGGCCTCGATGCTCTCGCCGGAGCCGAGGTGGATCGTCTTGGTCTCGCCCTCGAGGTCGAGGGAGACGACGTCGTCGTAGAAGGTGTCCGCGCCGAACTTCTCGGCCTGCTTCTGCATGGCCGTCATCAGCTCCGGGCCGAGGACGCCGTCCGGGAAGCCGGGGAAGTTCTCGACGTCGGTGGTGTTCATCAGGTCGCCGCCGATCTCGACGGACGAGGCGACGACCACCGGGTGCAGATCGGCGCGCGCCGCGTAGATGGCGGCCGTCCAGCCTGCGGGGCCGGATCCGATGATGACGATGTCGCGCACGGCAACTCCTCGAGGTCTGTGCTGAGCGGGGCTGTACCGGCGGTCCGCCGGAGGGGGTGGTCTGCCCGGATCCGGTGCTGGGAGCGGATCCGCGGAGCCGGTCCCGCTCGCTCTGTCGTTCCCGGGCTCCAGGGGCTACAACACATCCTAGGCGGGGGCTATTCCGTGGCGTCCGGGGCACTCGGCCCGCGGTCAGGGTCGCCGGACGGCTCTCCGCGAGACGGCTCAGAAAGCGGCGTTGACCGGCTCTTTCTCCGCCGAGACCGCGGGAGTGCCGCGCTGCCCGATCGACCGCCGCGAGATCAGGACCGTCAGCCAGCCGGCCGAGGCGAAGACCGCCGTCATCGCGACGACGTAGAACACCACCGCGATCATGCCGCCGGGGACGATCGGCGGATCGGCCAGGCGCGGATCGAGGAACGGGTACGGGTACCAGACCTGCTCGTGCTTCATCTGGTCGTAGACGAGGGGCGCCCGGATGATCGTGTAGACGAACCAGGCGACCGGGAAGGCGAGCAGCGCCGGGACGACAGCCCAGGAGAGGCGGCGCCGGCCGGGCGCGAAGAGCCAGTCGAGGATCAGGGCGAGCGGCGCCACGACGTGCATGACCTCGTTGGTCCAGTCCTGGCCGGCCCCGGCGCCGGTGACCACCGTGCCGCGCAGGAGCAGGTTGTAGACCACTCCGATCACGACCATGTAGGTGACGACTCCGGCCCGCAGCCAGGCGAACCAGCGCGGTTCCGGGAGCGCCCCGCGCGCAAGCACGACGGCGCCGATCAGCAGGACGACCACCGCGAGCAGGCAGACCTCGACGGTGATGTAGCTGAAGAAGTTGGCGGCGAGCGTCGCGCGGTCGCGGAAGCGGGCCTCGACCCAGAAGGCGTGGGAGTCGAGGAAGCTCACCGTGGTCGCGGTGAGGACGGCGGCCGCGACGAGCACGCGGAGGAGGACGAAGGTGGAGCGCATCGCGCCTTCCGGATCGGCGGGAGGGGGGTGGGGGAGGCGGCTCTGCCGGAGGACGCCCCCACCCTTCCACGTCGCGCCCGAGGGCGCACCACCGGTCCGGTGACGTCCCAGTGTCGCGACGGGGGCTCTCAGGAACGCTCGGGCGCCCCGTGCCGCGTCAGCGGCCGAGGCGGCGGAGCAGCGGCGCTGCCATCGCGCGCAGCTCCGGGACGCGGAGGACCCAGAGCAGGCCGAAGTAGACGAGGGCCATGACGGTTCCGATGGCCGCCATGGAGACGAGCGGCTCGACGTAGTTCGTGACGGCGAATCCGCCGGGACGTGTCCCTCCGAGCAGGACGAGCACTCCGAACCCCGCGGCGGCCGAGGGGACGGCCGCGAGGGCGTACTGACTGAGACGGCGGACGATCCTGGCACCGCCGGTGCCCCCGAGTTTGCGGCGCAGCAGGAAGGCCGCCACGAGGGCCTGGACGATGATGCCGGCGGAGGTGGAGGCCGCGATGCCGATCGCCGTCTGCTCCGGCGGCAGCTGCCTGACCAGCTGGTAGCCGATGACGGCGACGACGACCTGGACCAGGGTGAAGAGGAACGGACGGGCTCCGTCGCTCAGGGCGTAGAACGCCCGCTGCATGATCGCGATCGAGGAGAAGAGCGGGAGCGCGACGACGTAGGCGACGGCGATAGCTCCGATGGCCTGGGCGTCGGCGAAGGTGTCGGTGAAGACCGAACCGAAGGGGACGGACACGACGACGATCGCCGCGCTCGAGAAGACCAGCATCATCAGCACGAGCCGCAGGGATGTCGAGATGTCGGAGCGGAACTCCTTCATCTCGCCCCGCGCGGAGTGGCCGCTCATCTTGGTGAAGTACGCCACGGCGATCGAGATCGCGATGACGGAGTGCGGCAGCATGAAGATCAGCCACCCCTTCTGCAGGGCTGCCGCGGAAGCGCCCTCACCGGACGCGGGGGAGGCCACGCGGCTCTCCACGAGCCCCGCTCCGATCGTGAGCAGGACCGTCGCGAAGGACCACAGCGACATCCGGCCCGCGGTACCGAGTCCGAGACCGCGGAGGTTCAGTGCTGGTCGGTAGCTGAGGCCGACCCTGCGCCAGAAGAAGATGAGGAAGGTCGATTGAGCGACGATGCCCAGGGTCGCACTTCCTGCAAGGAGAGCGACCATGCCGGGCGACCACGAGTCGACGGGGCGGTCGCCGCTCGGATCCGAGCCGAACAGGATGTTGAAGGCGATCAGGCCGCCCAGAGCCACGATGTTGTTGAGCACGGGTGCCCAGGTGAAGGGGCCGAACGATCCGCGCGCGTTGAGGACCTCGCCGAGGATCGTGAAGAGCCCGTAGAAGAAGACCTGGGGGACGCACCAGTAGGCGAACGACACCGCCAGGTCGTACTGCTCCGGGCCGTAGGCAGGTGCGTACAGGCGGATGAGCACGGGGGCCAGGAGGGTCCCGATGACGGTCGTCACCACCAGGAGCCCGAGTGTCAGGGTGAGGAGACTGTTGATGTACCCACGGCCACCGTCGGCGTGGAGGCCCGCCCGGACGATCTGCGGGACGAGGACCGCGTTGAGCGCACCGCCCGCGATGATCGTGTAGATCGTGTTCGGCAGCAGGTTCGCGACAGTGAAGGCGTCCGCGCCGGGTGCGACCGCAGCGCCGATCGTCTGCGCGAGGACGATCGACATCACGAAGCCGAGGACCCGCGAGACCATCGTGCCGGAGGCGAGGACGGCGCTCGCGCGACCGAGGGAGAAGCTAGCCACGGGGATCCGTTCGATCGTCGTCGAGGCCCGGCTGGACGGCGAGGGGGGCGTTCGGGTCCTCCTCGTCCTCCCCGGGGGTGTCGCCGCGGCGGCGCCGGCGGATGTTGCGGAGGATGCCCGCGCCGAAGACGAGGACGAGGAGGATGCCGATGCCCAGGGTGCCGACGGTCTCCCAGTCGGCGCGGACGTTGGTCACGATGCCGGTGGGAGTGCCGATGGGCGTGCCGTCCTGCGCGGTGAGCTGCATGCGCAGCTCGGTCTCGCCGTTGCCGACGCGGGCCTTCACCGGGATGAGGACGCGGCCCTGGGAGCGGGCGTCGATCGCGGTCGGCTCGACCGAGGACTCGTCGATGTCGAGGACCGCGTTCGAGGTCGAGGCCTGGATGCGGACCGTCACGGGCCAGGGCAGGTCGTTGCGGACGTAGACGGGGATGCTCGAGTCGCGCGAGAGCTGGGTGACGCTGTCGGAGCTCTCGATGGCGACGGAGGAGAGCGTCGTGTCGGCCTGCTCACGGCTCGCGGTCACCGCCTCCTGCCAGCCGGTCGCGTCCTCGCGCCAGGTCACGGCGAGCAGGGCCAGGAGGTCGTTGCGGCGCTTGCCGCTGAGCAGCTCCGGCTCGGTGAGGACGGCCGAGAACGACTCGACGCGGGCGGCCGCGGTCAGCAGGTCCGAGACGCCCTCGAGTCGCTGCTCCGACTCGGGGGAGTCGACGACCGTCGCGTCCTCCGTGGCCGGCGACGTGAGGGCGGCGGCGAGGGACGAGCCCTCGGCCCAGGGCAGGGCGTCGACGGCGTCGAGGGTCTGGGCGAGGCGGACGCCGTCGATCGCCGCGCCGCGATCGAGTGCGAGGACCACGTCGGGCGACTCGTCCTCCCGCTGCACCTGCGCGAGGTCGGCGGTGAGGTCGGCCATGCTCGCGCGCCACTCCGAGTCGGTGCTCGCGCTGACGGCGGCGTCGAAGGCGGTGGAGAGGGCGCTGTCGGCGACGATCACGTCGTGGTCGTCGACCGTGGCGCGGGTGGTGGTCGAGACGCCGTCGGGCAGGACGAGGCCTGCGGAGGAGACGACCGTGCGGGTCATGCCGCCCGTGGCATACACGCCCAGATCCGCCGCACGGACCGTGCCGTCGTCCGGCCAGGCGATGCTGCCGACCGTGGGCGACCAGTCGAAGGCGAGGAGCGACTCCGTCGTCGGGCGGTCGGGGAGGTCCTGCGTGGTCGAGTCGTCGGGCACGGCCGTGGGGGTCGGCGTGCCCGTGCTCGTCGGCGCGAAGAGCGCGGGATCGAGCGCGTACTCGAACGAGGTCGGCGCGAGGAGCGTGGAGAGGCCGGCCTGGGCCTGGGCGGCGACGTCCGCATCGGCGTAGGGCAGGGCGAAGACCTCGTTCGGCACCGACTGGAGCCGCTCCAGCCAGGCGGTCGCCGACTCCGGTGCCGTGTCGCCGAGGACGCGGATCGACGCCAGGATGCGCGGGTCGACGCCGAGAGTGACGGCGCGGCCGTCGACGCTGTCGAGCTGGCGGGAGAGCGTGCCGGTGGTCTGGGTGTAGTCCTGCAGCGTCTCGGCCGAGAGCAGGCCGTCGGCGGTGTCGGGCACCGTGAGCGGCACGAGGACGCTGACGCCGGTCTCCTGCTCGCTCGGGAAGCCGGTCGTCAGCTCGACGACGCCTCGGGCGGTCGCGACGGTGCCGCCGGGGCTGGTGACGGTCACCGAGATCGCGTGGCTGCCGAAGGCCTCGGGGTCGCGGCCGAAGTCCATGGAGAAGGGGAGCGAGGCGGCCGGCACGGTGACGCCGACCTGGGCGGAGCTGGAGGGCAGCAGCCGCACGTCGGCGCCGTCGCCCGTGCTCGTCCCCTCGTCCTCGGCCTCGCCGTCGAGCCACTCCGCCAGCTCGGCCCGGGAGTCGAGGGTGTCCTCGTCGATCGCGACCTCGACCCGCGCGCCGTCGATCGACTCGGTGGTGCCGTTGCGCACCGAGATCGCGAGCTGGAGGTCCTGGCCGGGGAGGAGGACGCCGTCGTTCGCGGCGCCGACCGTCGCGGTGACGGTGGCCTGCCCGGACTCGAGGGCCGTGCGCTCAGCGGCGGCGGCCGCCGCGGGGAGGGCGCCGCCGAGGAGCGCGATCGACAGCGCAGCGGCACCGGCGGAGCGGAGCAGCTGCGGGACCGCTCGCCGGGGGCGGGGACGATCGGAGGGGGTGAGGTCGTGCCGACGCATCGAACTCACTCGGCCTCCATGCGGGTGATTCTACGGGCAGGCCCCCCGGCGGTCGGCTGATCGACCGCGGGATGCGCTGCGGAGTCGCTCAGCAGCCGTAACCGGTCGAGCCGGTTGCGGCCCGGCGCGCACCGCGGCCCGGTCACGCCTCCCCGGTAGGATCTGCCGGATGCACAGCGTCCAGACCGCCCTCGAGACCCTCCGAGCTCTCGCGGCGACGCCGACGGTGGCCCGGCTCGCGGAGGCGTTCGCCGCGCAGGGCCACGAGCTCGCACTGGTCGGCGGCCCCGTCCGCGACGCCTTCCTCGGCCACGGCGTGCACGACCTCGACTTCACCACCTCGGCGCGGCCGGACGACATCGTGCGGATCGTCGCTCCGATCGCCGAGGCGCACTGGGACATCGGCCGCGCGTTCGGCACGATCGGCGCGCGGGTCGCGGGCGAGACGGTGGAGATCACCACGTACCGCAGCGACAGCTACGACGGCGTCAGCCGCAAGCCCGAGGTCGAGTTCGGCGACAGCCTCGAGGGGGACCTCGTGCGCCGCGACTTCACCGTCAACGCGATGGCGCTGCGGCTGCCCGAGATCGTGCTCGTCGATCCGTCCGGGGGAGTGGAGGACCTGCTCGCCGGCCGGCTGCGCACGCCGGCCGCCGCCGACCTCTCCTTCGGCGACGACCCGCTGCGGATGCTGCGCGGCGCGCGGTTCACCTCGCAGCTCGGCTTCCGGACGACCGACGAGGTCGAGTGGGCGATGGCCGAGCTGGCCCCGCGCATCGACGACGTCTCCGCGGAGCGGATTCAGGAGGAGCTGCGGAAGCTCCTCGCGACCGCCTCGCCCCGGGCCGGACTCGAGCTGCTCGTCGACACCGGTCTGACCGGTTACTTCCTCCCCGAGCTGCCGGCCCTGCGCCTGGAGCAGGACGAGCACCACCATCACAAGGACGTCTACGTGCACAGCCTCACGGTGCTGGAGCAGGCGATCGCGCTGGAGGAGCAGCGGAACCCCGGCGCGGCGCCGGACGTCACCCTCCGCATCGCGGCGCTGCTGCACGACATCGGCAAGCCGGCGACGCGGCGGCTGGAGCCGGGCGGAGCGGTCAGCTTCTACCACCACGACCTCGTCGGCTCGAAGCTGGCGATCAAGCGGCTGCGATCGCTGAAGTTCGACAAGCAGACCATCGCGGACGTCGCCCGGCTGATCGAGCTGCACCTGCGCTTCTTCGGCTACACCGAGGGCGCCTGGACCGACTCGGCCGTCCGCCGCTACGTCACCGACGCCGGCCCGCTGCTCGAGCGGCTGCACATCCTGACCCGGGCCGACGTGACCACCCGCAACACCCGCAAGGCCGACCGGCTGGCGCACGCCTACGACGACCTGGAGCAGCGGATCGCGGAGCTCGCCGAGAAGGAGGAGCTCGCCTCGAAGCGGCCCGACCTCGACGGCACGCAGATCATGGCGATCCTGGATCTCCCGCCGGGGCGCGAGGTCGGGCTGGCCTACAAGTTCCTGCTCGAGCTGCGGCTCGAGGAGGGACCGCTCGGCGAGGAGGAGGCCGCCCGGCGGCTGAAGGAGTGGTGGGCGGCGCGCTGACGGGCGGCCGGCGCCGCGGGTCCTCGGGTTCCCGGGACCGGCCGCGGAAGGGGGGCCTGCGAGGGTCACGCTGAGGAGGGCACCGCTGCACGAGGATCGCGGCATGGCCTCCGACCCGAGCACCCGCCGATGACCGCGCCGGACGTCGTCGAGGACGTCGCCCTGCGGCGCGCGGACGTCCTCGCGGGGCTGCTGGCGGAGGACGCCCCGAGGCGGCGCGCAGCCCTCGCCGCGGCGGCCGCGCACGGCTGGCTGCGCCGCGACCCGCACACCGTCGTCCGCGCGGTGCGGCTCGATCCCGCCGCGGGATCCCTCCGGCACCGGGCGCTCGCTCGCGGGCTCGACGCGAGCCCCCGCTCGGGGCTGGTGTTCCTCGGCGATCGGGAGGGCGCGCTGCTCTTCGCGAGCACCGAGGCGCCGGGGTCGCCGCTCGGCGCCGAGACGGACGCGCTGCTGCGCGCCGAGGCCCGGAGCCGCGGCTTGAGCGTGCAGGCCGTCGGCACGGCGCGGCACGACCGCCGCGACGACGACCTCCTGCCGACCGCCCGGCGCGCCGTGCTCGCCGCGAGCATCGTGCACTCGCTGCCGGACGGCGCCGGCGGCGGCGACATCGCGGACCTCGGCACCTGGGTGCTCCTGGCCTCGGTCGGCGCGGACACCTCGCAGCTCGGCACGCTGTCGCCCGCGGCGGCGACGCTGCTCGAACGGGGCGACGACGTGCAGCGGCGGACCGTGGAGGCCTACCTCGACGTGCGCGGCAGCGTGCGGGAGGCCTGCGAGATCCTGCACATCCACCGCACCACGCTCTACTACCGGCTCGAGAACCTCCCCGAGGCGGTCCGGGACGCGCTGGACGACGGGCTCGCCCGCAGCACCCTGCACCTCTGCCTGAAGCTGGTCCGCTTCCGCGGCGGACTCGAGGGGCGGCGGGCGTCGTGATCGGATCCGCAGGCGAGGAGCGCTCGCCGGGGGAGGGCGGCACCCCGCTGGTGCGGCTGTACGGGCGGCGCGAGAGCCGCGACGCCTGGGAGCTGCGCGACTTCCTCTCGCGCAGCGTCGTCGCCTTCTCCTGGACCGCGCTGGACACCGACGAGCAGTGCCTGGCGGTCGCCGGGCGGCCGCTCAGCGCCGCGCGGCTGCCCCTCGTCGTCTTCCCGGACGGCAGCCGCGCCTTCGATCCGACGGTCGCCGAGGTCGCCGCCCGGCTCGGCTGGGTCGCCGCGCCCCGGTTCGCCGAGTACGACCTCTCGATCTACGGCGCGGGGCCGGCGGGGCTGTCCGCCGCGGTCTACGCCGCGTCGGAGGGCCTGCGGGTGGTCGTCCTCGAGCGCTCGGCGATCGGCGGGCAGGCCGGCTCCAGCAGCCTGATCGAGAACTACCTCGGCTTCCCGCACGGCATCGCCGGAGCCGATCTCGCCGAGCGCGCCCGGCAGCAGGCCGTGGCCTTCGGCGCCGAGCTGCTGAGGATGCGGGAGGGGATCCGCGGCCGCTTCGCCGACGGCCGCCTCCACGCGCTGCTCGCCGACGGCACGACGGTCGTCGCGCGGACCAACATCTGCGCGACCGGCATCCAGTGGCGCCGCCTCGGCCTCGCGCGGGAGGACGACCTGCTCGGCGCCGGCGTCTACTACGGCGCCGGCACGAGCGAGGCTCCGCTGTGCGAGGGCCGGGACGTCGTCGTCGTCGGGGGCGGGAACTCGGCCGGGCAGGCGGTGATGAACCTGGCGGCGAAGGCGCGGCGGGTGACCATGCTCGTGCGCGGACCCGCGCTGTCCGACACCCTCTCCTCCTACCTCGCGGACCGCGTCCTGCGGCAGGCGAACGTGACGGTCCTGCTCGACTCCCGCGTGACCGCGCTGCACGGCGCCGACGCCCTCGAGTCGATCGAGGTCGAGAGCGCGGCGACCGGCGTGCGCGGAGCGCTGGAGACCTCGCACCTCTTCGTCTGCATCGGCGGCGAGCCGGACACGTCGTGGGCGGCGGGCACGGCGATCGTCCGCGACTCCGCCGACTACCTCGTCACGGGCCCCGATCTCGTCGGCGAGCACGCGGCGCCCGACTGGCCGCTGCGGCGCGCCCCGTTCCACCTCGAGACCAGCGTCCCCGGCTCCTTCGCGGCGGGCGACGTGCGGCGCGGCTCGGTGAAGCGGGTCGCCTCCGCGGTCGGCGAGGGCGCGATGGCCGTCACCTTCGCGCACCGCCACCTGCAGGAGACGTGGTGAGCGTGCCGGGGGACGACGAGGAGCGGCCGGCCGACTCGCCCGCACTGCCGGATGCCGCGGTGTCGGCCGTGTCGCTGCCCGACCGGCCGGCGGCGTTCCTCAGCGCCCTGCTCACCGAGCACTTCGTCCTGGAGTCGGCGCGGGGCATCACCGTGACGGAGTCGAGCAGCCGGGCGTCGCTCTACCTGACGATGCTCTCGAGCTCGCTCGTCGCCTTCGGCTTCCTCGCGCCGACGAAGTACGCGATGGGGTTCCTGGCGGTGATCATCCCCGTCATCGTCCTGCTGGGCGTCTCGACCTACGAGCGGCTGGTGCAGACCTCGATGGAGGACATCGCCGCCCTGACCGCGATCCAGCGCATCCGCCGCTACTACGGCACGCTGCTCCCCGGCGCGGGCGCCTACTTCACGATGCCGCGCGGCAGCCACGCCCCCAACGAGCTGCTCGAGATCGGCCGTCGACGCAGCTGGCGGGGGATCTTCTTCACGATGTCGTCGGCGATCGCCGTGGTGAACTCGCTCGTCGCCGGCGCGGGGGTCGCGCTGGTGCTCACCCAGGGCGGTGCCGACGAGATCGCGGCGATCCCCGCGGGGATCCTCGCCGCGATCGTGCTCGCCGTGCTGCACGGGGTCTACCAGATGCACCGCTACCGGCAGATGCGGCTGCGCATCGCGGAGGCGGAGGCGCTGGACGGCGTCTCGCCGGACTGAGGGCGGCGGCCGGGCTCCGCAGCCCGCGGCTCGGGTGGCACCGCGGTGGGATCAGCTCCGCTCGGTGAGGACGGCCTGCCAGTCGCGCGGCACCCGATCCGCCGGACCGGGCGTGGACTGGTCCTCGGGGTGGCTCTGCGGATCGGTCAGGCGCGGGCCGTCGGCGTAGTCGTCGGAGCGGTAGTCCCAGAACCAGTCCTCGCCGGGCTCGAAGCTCTGGATGACCGAGTGGCCCGTCTCGTGGAAGTGGGCCGTCGCGTGCCGGTTCAGCGAGTCGTCGCAGCAGCCGATGTGCCCGCAGAGCGCGCAGCGGCGCAGATGCAGCCACCAGGAGGCGGTCCGCTCGCACTCGACGCAGCCGGGGCCGCTGGGCGGGACGGAGGGGTCGATCATCTGCTGCGTCGTCATGCGCCCAGCCTGTCCCTCGGGACCGCCGGGCACCAGAGCGGATGCCGCCGGATCCGCGCGCATCCGCGCACGACAGGTCCGTGGTCCGGACGATAGCCTCGTGCTCGTCGGGCCGTCCCGACTGCACCGGATCACCTCCCCCCGCCTGCCGCTCGACCCGGCAGACCCTGCTCTGGAGCCGACCATGAGCGCACCCAGCCCCCTCGCGGACTTCCTCCGAGCGCGACGGGCGGCGCTGCGACCCGAGCAGGTCGGGCTGACCCCGGTCGGCGGCCGGCGCAGGGTGCCGGGCCTGCGGCGCGAGGAGGTCGCCGACCGCGCCAGGATCAGCCGGGACTACTACCTCCGCGTCGAGCAGGGCCGCGACATCCGGCCCTCGGACCAGGTGCTGAGCGCCCTCGCCGCGGCGCTGGACCTCGGGCCGTTCGAGCGCGCGCACCTCTTCCGGCTGGCCCGGCCGATCCCCCGGCCGCACGATCCGGCGTCGCCGGCGGACCGGCCGCAGGTGGCGTCGCTGCTGAACCACTGGCCGATGACCCCGGCGTTCGCCTTCGACCGCAACCTCGATGTCCTGGCCGCGAACGACCTGATGCTCCGCCTCGCTCCGGAGAAGGGCCTGCCCGGGACGAACATGCTGCTCTCCGCGGCGGAGGGTCACGCCCGCGTCTTCGAGGAGGGGGAGGCGCCGGAGGTGCTGCGGGCGTGGGACGCGGTCTACCGGGAGATGATCGCGGCGCTGCGGTTCTACGGCGACCCGGACGACCCGCGCCTGCAGGAGATCGTCGGGGAGTGCTCGGTGCGGCACCGCCCGTTCCGCGCGATCTGGGCCGAGTACGAGGTGCGGCCGTTCACGCGACGCTCGCTCCGGCTCGCCGTCCCTCCCTTCGGCTGGCTCGACTTCGACATGCAGACGCTCGAGCTGTCGACGGCGCCGGGCCACTACGTGGTGACGTACCTCGCGGAGGAGGGATCATCCGCCGCCGCCGCGATCGAGCACTTCACGTCGCTCCGTCCCGCCCCGCGGGGTCCGCACCCGGCCGACCGGGACGATCGGACGCAGGTGGTCTCCGAGCGCTGACGGCCAGCCGGCGGAGGGCCTCGCGCGCCGTCGCGTCGAGGGGCTCGAACAGGACCAGCGTGCTGTCGTCATCCAGGAGCCGGGTGAGGCGGTAGCCCAGGGAGAGCCTGCCGACGGCCGTGTCCGGGAGGTCGACGGAGCCGCTCGAGGCCGACGGTGCACCGCCCGCCCAGGAGCGGGCGAACGCGGCGCTCGTAGCGGACAGCTCGCCCACCACGGCCGGGAAGCCGCGATCCCCCTCGTGCCGATCGAGCGACTCCCGCAGCAGAGCGGCGATCTGGTCGGCCGCGGCCCGCCAGGAGGGCGAGTCCTGCCGGCCGGCCGCGTCGAGGAAGGTGAAGCGGACGAGGTTCACCCCGGGGCGGAAGCCGGGCGAGAGGGCGCGGGCGAGCCGGGTCGCGGCCAGCACGCGGAGGTGCCGGTCCAGCAGGACGGCGGGCTGCCCGGCCCACGGCAGCAGCGACTCCCGTGCTCGCTCGTCCGCGGGGGAGAGGTCCGGCTCCTCGCCGTCCGAAGCCGTCATCGTCACCGCCGATCCGCGCCGTCGCCGCCGCGATCCGGTCCCCGCGCGGCCCCCTGCCGCGACGCGCCGGACGGTGCGATCGCGAGGACTGTACGGGCGATCACGGGCCCGGACAAGCGGCGCGGGGGAAGGTCTGGACGATCGTCGGAACATCGGAGCGATCCGTCCGCATCGCGACCCGTCGCGCCTAGCGTGGAGCCGCTCCTCCCCTTCTTCCGCGGGAGAGCGCATCCTGACGTCGACTCGGGCCGGCCCCGGGCCGACCCGAGCACGGAGGTTCGAGAATGCCGTATGCGACCACGGACGACGACGTCGAGATCTACTACAAGGACTGGGGTCCCGCGGACGCGCAGCCGATCGTGTTCCACCACGGCTGGCCGCTGTCCTCGGACGACTGGGACGCGCAGCTCCTCTTCTTCCACGCGCACGGCTACCGCGTGATCGCGACCGACCGCCGGGGACACGGACGTTCGGAGCAGGTCGGCACCGGTCACGACATGGACCACTACGCCAGCGACGTCGACGCCGTGGTGCGGCACCTCGACCTGCACGACGCGGTCCACGTTGGCCACTCCACCGGCGGCGGCCAGGTCGCGCGCTACGTCGCGCAGTACGGCCAGCCGCAGGGCCGCGTGGCGAAGGCGGTCCTCGTCTCCTCCGTGCCGCCGCTGATGGTGCAGACGGAGGCGAACCCCGAGGGCACGCCGATGAGCGTCTTCGACGGGTTCCGCGAGGCGCTCGCCGCGAACCGCGCCGAGTTCTTCCAGGCCGTCGCGTCGGGTCCGTTCTACGGCTTCGACCGCGACGGCGCGGAGGTCTCGCAGCCGGTGATCGACAACTGGTGGCGCCAGGGGATGACGGGCAGTGCGCTCGCGCACTACGAGGGCATCAAGGCGTTCTCGGAGACGGACCAGACGGAGGACCTGAAGGCGATCACCGTCCCGGTGCTCGTGCTGCAGGGCGACGACGACCAGGTCGTGCCGTACCAGGACGCGGCGCTGAAGCAGCACGAGCTGCTGCAGGACTCGACGCTGAAGATCTACGAGGGCTACCCGCACGGCATGCTGACGACCCACGCGGACGTGATCAACCCGGATCTGCTGGCGTTCATCCAGCGGTAGCGCGTCCCGGTGACGGCGGGATCCGGCGGGCGACCGCGGATCCCGCCGGATCGGCCCTGGGCTCGGAGCCCCGCGGATGGTAGGGTCGTCAGGTTGTCCATGACCAGACGCACTCGCGTCCGCGGGAGTGGGCAGATGCTACATACCCTCCTGTCACGGAAATACCGTGGCCGTTCAGTCCGAAGGAGGTGGGTTAGTGACGCATCAGTACGAACTCATGGTCATCCTGGATCCCGAGATCGATGAGCGCACCGTCGCTCCGAGTCTCGACAAGTTCCTCAACGTCATCCGCACCGATGGTGGATCCATCGACAAGGTCGACGTCTGGGGCCGCCGTCGTCTGGCGTACGAGATCAACAAGAAGTCCGAGGGCATCTACGCCATCGTCGACTTCACGTCGACCTCGGCCGCCGCGAACGAGCTCGACCGTCAGCTGAAGCTGTCGGAGGCCGTCATGCGCACCAAGGTGCTCCGCGCCGAAGAGGGCATCGCCCAGGTCGCCGCCGCCAAGAAGCTCGCCGACGAGAAGGCCGCCCGCAAGGCTGCCAAGGCTCCGGCCGCTCCCAAGGCGTAACGCTGATGGCCGGCGAGACGATCATCACCGTGGTGGGGAACCTCACCGCCGACCCCGAGCTGCGCTACACGCAGGGCGGGCTCGCGGTCGCGAACTTCACCATCGCCTCCACGCCGCGCACCTTCGACCGTCAGGCGAACGACTGGAAGGACGGCGAAGCGCTGTTCCTCCGGGCCTCCGTCTGGCGCGAGTTCGCCGAGAACGTCGCGGGGACGCTGACCAAGGGAAGCCGTGTCGTCGCGACCGGCCGCCTGAAGCAGCGCTCCTACGAGACGAAGGAAGGCGAGAAGCGCACCAGCATCGAGCTCGAGATCGACGAGATCGGCCCCTCGCTGCGCTACGCGACCGCTCAGGTCACGCGCGCAGCCGGTGGCGGCGGTGGACGCGGTCAGGTCGGCGGCGGCGGCGGTGGCAACCAGGGCGCGAGCCAGGGCGGCTTCGGTGGCGGCAACGGCGGCAACCAGGGGGGCTCCGGCGGAAACGGCGGCGGCAACCGCGGTGGCGGCCAGGCCGAGGAGCCGTGGGCGCCCAGCGCTCCGGCCGGTGGCGACGTGTGGAGCACGCCGGGCAGCTACAACGACGAGACGCCGTTCTGAGCCTCCGGCTCGAGCGCGCCCTCACCTGAATCACGCGTCCCCGCCCCGAGAGGGGTGCCGACGGACGCGAACCAGAATCTAAGGAAACCACTATGGCTGGAAAGAGCAGCGGCGACCGCCGCAAGCCGATCCGCGGCAAGGGCGCGAAGAACGCGGCCCCCGCGAAGTCGGTCCGCGTGGGCGTCATCGACTACAAGGACGTCCCGACCCTTCGCAAGTTCATCTCCGAGCGCGGCAAGATCCGCGCCCGTCGCATCACCGGCGTCTCCGTCCAGGAGCAGCGCCTCATCGCCCGCGCCGTCAAGAACGCCCGCGAGATGGCGCTCCTGCCCTACGCCGGCAGCGGAAGGTAGGTAGAAGATGTCCAAGGTCATCCTGACCCACGAGGTCGACGGGCTCGGCTCCGCCGGCGACGTCGTCGACGTGAAGAACGGGTTCGCCCGCAACTACCTCATCCCGCAGGGCTTCGGCGTCGCGTGGACCCGCGGTGGCGAGAAGCAGGTCGAGCAGATCAAGTCGGCGCGAGCCGCTCGTGAGCACAAGACCATCGAGGAGGCTCAGCACACGAAGCAGGTCCTCGAGGCCAACCGCGTGAAGCTGACCGTCAAGGCCGGCAAGGACGGGCGCCTCTTCGGCTCCGTCAAGACCTCCGACATCGCGACCGCGGTGGCGGCGGCCGGCTACGGCGAGCTCGACAAGCGCAAGATCGTGATCTCGAACGCGATCAAGAACGTCGGCGAGCACGAGGCCGTGGTGCGTCTGCGCGACGACATCCAGGCCACTGTGAAGCTGCAGGTGGTCGCGGCCAAGTAAGGCCGCGAGAACGCCGCGGAGGGCGGTGCGACGGGACTTCACGGTCCCCTCGCACCGCCCTTCGTCGTTGCGGTTGTCCACAGCTCCATCCACATACACCCTCCCGGACGGGCAACCTTCAATGTGGTCTGGAGACTCTTTTCCCCACACACCTGTGGAAAGGGGGAAAGGCCTGGTCAGGCGGCCGAAAAAACTTGTCCGACAGTCGAGTTCCCACAGGGTTGTCCACATGTTGCCCACAGCGGGTGCGGCGTTTCCCGCTCGTTCTCCACAGTTCTCTCCACAGGGTGGTTTGACCCCGGCGGCGGGCGGTCCGTAGTGTGGCGCAGCGCCCCGCGAGGGGAGCGGGGCGGGCGCCGAGCGTCCGCTGTCGGAGGTCGGGCGTAGACCTGTGTCCGGCACTCGCGACAGACGGCTCGACCGTGTCGCCACCCGTTCCGCGAGGCACCCGACAGGAGGAGGCGAAGGCATGACGATCGCGCACCTGGCGGTTCCCGGCTCGGATGGACGAGACGGGCGGGACTCCCGAGGGGACTCCCCGCGCAGCAACGAGCGCACGCCTCCGCACGACCTGCTCGCGGAGCAGTCGGCGCTCGGCGGCATGCTGCTCTCGAAGGACGCCGTCGCGGACGTCGTCGAGAGCGTCAAGGCGACCGACTTCTACATCCCCAAGCACGCGATCGTCTTCGAGGCGATCCTGGCGCTCTACTCGCACGGCGAGCCGACCGACGTGATCGCCGTCACCGACGAGCTGACCAAGCAGGGCGAGCTCCAGCGCGCCGGCGGTGCCGACTACCTGCACTCGCTCACCGCGATGGTGCCGACCGCGGCGAACGCGGGCTACTACGCGTCGATCGTGGCCGAGCGCGCGCTGCTGCGCCGCCTGGTCGAGGCGGGCACCCGCATCGCGCAGATGGGCTACCAGGGCGAGGGCGAGGTGCTCGACCTCGTCAACACGGCGCAGGCCGAGATCTACAACGTCACCGGGTCCGAGACGGCGGAGGACTACGTCCCGCTGACCGACGCGGTGACCGTCGCCATCGACGAGATCGAGGCGGCCGCGCACAAGGACGGCGCCTTCACCGGTGTGCCGACCGGCTTCGCCGACCTGGACGACCTCACCAACGGCTTCCACCCCGGCCAGATGATCATCGTCGCGGCGCGACCGGCCCTGGGAAAGTCGACGCTCGCGCTCGACTTCGCCCGCGCCGCCGCGATCAAGCACAACATGGCCACGATCTTCTTCTCGCTCGAGATGGGGCGCAGCGAGATCGCGATGCGCCTGCTCTCGGCCGAGGCGTCCGTTCCGCTGCAGCACATGCGCAAGGGCACGGTCGACCAGCGCGACTGGACGACCATCGCCTCGACCCGCGGCCGCATCAACGACGCCCCGCTCTACATCGACGACTCGCCGAACCTCACCCTCGTCGAGATCCGCGCGAAGTGCCGGCGGCTCAAGCAGCGCATCGGCCTGAAGATGGTCGTCATCGACTACCTCCAGCTGATGACCTCGGGCAAGAAGGTCGAGAGCCGCCAGCAGGAGGTCTCCGAGTTCTCCCGTGCGCTGAAGCTGCTCGCGAAGGAGCTGCAGGTGCCGGTCATCGCGCTGTCGCAGCTGAACCGTGGACCGGAGCAGCGCGCCGACAAGCTGCCCGCGATCTCCGACCTCCGCGAGTCCGGCTCGATCGAGCAGGACGCCGACATGGTGATCCTGCTGCACCGCGAGAGCGCCTACGAGAAGGACAACCCGCGCGCGGGCGAGGCCGACCTCATCGTCGCCAAGCACCGCAACGGCCCGACCCGCACGGTGACCGTGGGCTTCCACGGCCACTTCTCCCGCTTCGCGGACATCCCGGCGGTCTGACGCTCGTGGCTGCACAGGATCAGGTCGAGGAGGTCGCGCTCGACGGGGAGAGCATCCGGCTCGGGCAGTTCCTGAAGTTCGCGGGGATCCTCGACTCCGGGGGCGAGGTGAAGGAGGCCGTCGCGGACGGCTTCGTCAGCGTGAACGGCGAGGTGGACCGGCGGCGCGGGCGGCAGCTGGCGGTCGGCGACGTCGTCGAGTTCGGCGGGCGCCGGTTCCGCGTCGGGGCGTAGGACTCGTCCGGAGGTCTCCTCTTCCGGGCGTCTCCTCTTCCCGGCCCGCGGGTGCGTGGCTAGCATCGGGGCGTGCGACGCCGGGGTCGCGCCGGTCAGGAGGCTCCGATGGGGTTCGTCAGCTACGGGATGCTCGTGTCGATCGACGGGTTCGTCGCGGCGGCGGACGGCGACATCTCCGGCTTCCCCGCGCCCGGGCCCGCGCTGCACCGGGTTTTCAACGAGGGGCAGCGGGCCGCCGCCCTGTCGGTCTACGGCAGCCGGATGTGGCGGATGATGGCGTACTGGGGCCGGCCCGATCCGGAGTGGGACGAGGTCGCCGAGGACTTCGCGCAGGCGTGGGTCGCGACTCCGAAGGTCGTCTTCTCTGCGACGGTGACCGAGGTGCCCGAGGGCGTGACGCTGATCGCCTCCGATGCGGTCGACGCGTTCCGCCGGATCAAGGCCGAGACCGAGGGTGCGATCGAGGTGAGCGGGCCGACGCTGGCCGCCTCGCTCGGCGCGGCCGGGCTGATCGACGAGTACCGGCTCCACACGCAGCCGTTCGTCCTCGGCAGCGGAACGCCGTACTTCGCCGCCGGCTTCCGACCGGAGCTGCGCTTCCTCGGCAGCGAGCCGCTGCCGGAGGGCGCGGTGCTGACGCGGTACGCGCCGCGGTGACGGGTCCATTGCTGTGGCCTGCCACTGCTTCGACGTCCCGCACCGGCCCTTCCGGAAAGGACTGCGCGAACCGCAGACCTCCGTCATCACCAGGCCCTCAGCTCATGAGCGTCCGCGCCTCATCCTGAGGCACGCAGCGCAGTGAGCAGCGAAAGCGCTCAGGGCGCGTGACCGGGTCCGCGCTGCGTGACAGGCTCGGAGGACACTGACGTCAGGAGCGCGCATGCAGGTCGGCATTCATTTCATGAACTTCACGCTGCCGGGGGGCAGTGCCGGGATCGCGCCGATCCTGGGGGCCACGGCGCGGACGGCGGAGGACGTCGGCTGCGAGTGGTTCACGCTGATGGACCACTACTTCCAGATGGAGCAGTTCGCGACGAGCGAGGATCCGATGCTCGAGGGGTACACCTCGCTCGGCTTCGTCGCGGGGCGGACGGAGCGGCTGCGGCTGGGGCTGCTGGTGACCGGGGTGACCTACCGGCACCCGGGGCTGCTGGCGAAGATCGTGACGACGCTCGACGTGCTGTCGGGCGGGCGGGCGATGCTCGGCATCGGTGCGGCCTGGTACGAGCGGGAGCACCTGGGGCTCGGCGTGCCGTATCCGGCGCTGAAGGAGCGGTTCGAGCGGCTCGAGGAGACGCTGCAGATCTGCAAGCAGATGTGGAGCGACAACGACGGGCCGTACACGGGGAAGCACTTCCAGCTGGCCGAGACGCTGAACCACCCGGAGCCGATCCAGCGGCCGGGGCCGCCGATCCTCATCGGGGGCAGCGGTGAGAAGAAGACGCTGCGTCTGGTCGCGGAGTACGGCGACGCCTGCAACCTGTTCGCGATCGGGGCGGAGGGGATCGCGCACAAGCTCGATGTGCTGCGCCGGCACTGCGACGAGCTGGGGCGCGACTACGACGCGATCACGAAGACGATCATCGGCGGCGGGGATCCGGTCGGCGACCCGGACGGGTTCGTGCGGGCGATGGAGGAGTACGCGGCGCTGGGGATCTCGCTGGTCGAGCTCGCGCCGCAGGGGCCGGACCCGGAGGGGTACGTCGCGCGGCTCGGCGAGGGCGTCGTGGGGCGGCTGGCGGCGATCGGCTGAGGGCGCGGTGGGTCTCGATACGCCGCTGGCGCGGCTACTCGACCAGCAGGGAGGGGGCGCTGCGCGCATTGCTCGACCAGCAGGGAGGGGGCGCTGCGCGCATTGGTCGACCGGCAGGGAGGGGGAGCTGCGCGGTCGGTCGACCGGCAGGGAAGGGGAGCTGCGCGCACAACATCAGCTGAGAGCACCCGGCCTCCGCTGTCAGCGGAGGGACCCCTGTCTCAGCTGATGTTGTGCGCGTCGGCGGCGGCAGAACGTCAGCCGAGGACGTGCGTCGTCGCCGAGGGACGCTGAGAGTTACTCCCGGCTGATGTTCTGCGTCCGGATCGGGTGCATGGTCTGCAGGTCCGAACTGTCGGGCGCGCCCCATGCTGATCGAGTAGCCCGTGGAGCGGGCGTATCGAGAGCCGGCAGCGCCAGAAGGACGAGTCTGCAGACCTGGCCTTCATTGGACGGTGGGTCTCGATACGCCGCTGCGCGGCTACTCGACCAGCATGTTCTGCAGTTCTGCCGGTACCCGCTGGAGGTTCGCCTCCATGCCGACCGAGGAGGCCCGGAAGGTCGTATCGAGATACGGCGTCAGGGGGTGGGGGTGCAGCCGCAGGTCTCGCCGAGGACGAGGGTGGTCGGCAGGCGGACGTGGCGGACGGGGGCGTCGGCCAGGGACTCGTCGAGGAGCTCGAAGGCGATGCGGGCCATCTCGCGGACGGGAACGGCGACGGTGGTGACCCGGACGCCGCCGAGCAGTGCCTCGCGGATGCCGTCGAAGCCGACGATCGCGAGCTCGGCCGGGACGCGGATCCCCTCCTGGGAGGCGGCGCGGAGGAGGGCGAGAGCGTGCTCATCGGTGGTGGCGAAGACGGCGCGCGGGCGCTCGGTGCGCAGGACGGTGCGGAGCGCGGCCTCGGCCGAGACGCGGTCCATCGGCACGCGGTGCAGGCGGCCTGCGGCGCCTCCCATGGCCTCCGCCCAGAAGCGGGCGCGGAGGCCCGAGGGGCCGAAGTCGTCGGGGCCGGTGACGCAGTGCACGTCCTCGTGGCCGTGCGAGAGCAGGTGCTCGACCGCGGCTCGCACGCCCTGCTCGTCGTCGAAGACGACGCTCGGCTCGGTGTCGGTGGGGGCCGCGGAGTGCAGGAAGACGCGCGGGGCGGTGTCGGCGGTGCTGGCGGGGTCGATGGTGATCAGGAGGATGCCGGCGGTGCGGAGGTCGGCGAAGGTGCGCTCGTAGCCGCGCTCCACCTCGGGGTCGTACTCGGTGTTGCCGAGGAGGGTCAGCAGCGAGCGACGGCGGGCCTCGTGCTCGATCTCGCGCGCCAGCTCGCCGAAGAAGGCGTTGGAGGAGTCGGGGACGAGCAGGCCGACCAGGTTCGAGCGGCCGACGCTGAGCGCCTCGGCGAGGGTGTTGCGGCGGAAGCCGAGCTCGGTGATGGCGGTCTCGACGCGGGCGCGGAGCTCGGGGGAGACGGGGCGCGGGCCGTTGTTGACGACGTAGCTGACGACGGTGGCGGAGGTGCCGGCCGAGCGGGCCACATCGGCGAGGGTGGGGCGCCGGGGGCGGGCTGACATCCGGTCAGCTTATGGGAGGGGGGTGCGGACGGGGATCTCGATACGCCCGCTGCGCGGGCTACTCGATCAGCATGAAGGGGGCCGCTAAGCGGGTGGCGCGATCGGCAGGGGAGGGGCGCCCCCTGGTGGGTGCTTGATCGGCGAGGGTAAGGGCGCCCGCCGCGCGGGTGCCCGGTCGATGAGGGGGGCGCCCGCGGCGCGGGTGCTCGATGGCGGATGGGCGCGGGCGGCGCGGAATGTTTCACACGGGCGTAATAAACGGGCGGGTGGGGGAAACAGGGCGCGACTATGGTCACGCTAACCGCTTAGAACCGCCGACTCCCCTGGAGCGTCATGCACGCCACCCTCACCCCGTTGCACCGCGCCGCGCTGCCCGCGACGGCGGCCGACGCGTCCGGTGACTCCCGGGTCGTTCGAGCGCTGACCCGTACCGCGTGGGCGCAGGCCGTGCTCCGCGCGGTCGCCGCGGCCTCCAACCTCTCGTTCGCGCACACCCGCGTCGCCGTGCTCGGGACCGGGCCGCTCGCCGTCGAGCTGGCGACCAGGACCGCCGCGACGGGCGCTCGCGTGATCGTCGTCGGCGACGACCCGGTCGCGCTGGTCGAGATCGCCCAGCTCGGGCTGACGGTGCAGACGACCGAATCGGCAGAGCTTCGGGACGCGACGATCGCCTTCGCGACGGGAGAGCTGACGAGCCCGGTCACCTCGGCGCTGCTCGGCACCGGCGGTCCGCTGCTCCTGGTCGACGCGGCGGAGGAGCGCCCGGCGGTCGCCGCGGCCACCGACCCCTCCACCGACCCCTCCTCCGGCCGCCCCGGGATCGACCGCATCGCGGACGCCGAGCGCGAGCTCTTCCTCCTCGTGGCGCGCGACGTCGCCGACGGCTCGGCCCGCCGCACCACGGAGCAGCTGTCCGCGCGCTTCGCGGCCGCGGTCGAGGCCGCCCGGGAGCAGGACCCGTCGCCCGACGACCTGCACGAGCGCGCCGACCGCGCCCTCGCGCTGGAGCTGCTCCGATGACCGCGCCGATCCGGGACCCCTCGCTCTGGCGGCAGGGGCAGGACAAGATCGACTGGGCCGCGCGCTTCATGCCGGTGACTCGCGGGATCGCCGGACAGCTCCGCGAGCGCGGCACCGTGCGGGGCCTGCGGATCGGGCTGGTGCTCGTGCTCGAGCCCAAGACGGCGACCCTGGCGCTCGAGCTGGCGGCGGCCGGCGCCGACGTCAGCGTGATGTGCGGCGCCTCCAACACCCACGACGACACCGCGGCCGCCCTGCAGCACGCGGGGATCGCGGTCTTCGCCCGCTCGGACGCGAGCGCCGCCGACGACCGGGCGTTCGCTCTCGGGCTGCTCGACCGGCGGCCGGACATCCTGGTCGACGACGGCTCGTCGGTCACCCGGCTCGCGCACACCGACCGGCCCGCGGTCTTCGAGACCCTGCGCGGCGCGACGGAGGAGACCACCAGCGGCCTGCGCCCGCTCCGGGTGATGGAGCGCGAGGGTGCGCTGCGGATCCCGGTGCTCGCGGTCAACGACGCGCGCTGCAAGACCCTCTTCGACAACCGGCACGGCACCGGGCAGTCGACGCTGCTGACCATGCTCGCCCTGCTCGCGACTCCGCTCGACCGCGCGCACGTCGTCGTCGCGGGCTTCGGACCGGTCGGCCGCGGGGTCGCCCAGCACGCCCGCGCGCTCGGCGCCCGCGTGACGATCGCGGAGGTCGACCCGGTCCGCGCACTCGAGGCGGTCTTCGCCGGCTACGACGTCGACGCGCTGGAGTCGGCGGCCGGCAGCGCCGACCTGCTGATCTCGGCGACGGGCATCGCGCACACCATCGATGTGGAGCACCTGCTCGCCCTGCCGGAGGGGGCGGCCGTGGCCGTCTCGGGCGGCGTCGCGCAGGAGATCGCGATCGACGCGGCGCTCGCCGCGGGCGCGACCCGGCAGAGCATCGGCCACGCGCTGGAGAGCTTCACGCTGCCCAACGGCCGCTCGATCGTCGTGCTCGACGACGGCGGCTGCATCAACTGCACCGCCGGTGAGGGGAACCCGATCGAGATCATGGACCTGTCCTTCGGCGTCCAGGTGGCCGCCGTCGATCTGCTCGCGCGGGAGGCGGGGAGCCTCGCTCCGGCCGTGCACCTGCTCCCGCCCGAGGTCGACGACCGGGTCGCCCGCGCCAAGCTCGACGCGCTCGGGCTGCGGATCGACGCGCCGAGCAGCGCGCAGCGCGACTTCCTCGGCAGCTGGACCTCGACCGGCCGCCGGGCCGCGCCGCAGCGGGACGGAGCGCGCTCGTGACCGAGCTGCTGCGCCTGGACGGCGTCGGAGTGACCTACCGCAATGCGGAGCAGCCGTCACTGGTGGACGCCAGCTTCTCGGTGTCGAGCGGCGAGGTCGTGCTGGTCGCGGGCCCGTCCGGCTGCGGCAAGAGCACGCTGCTGCGGGTGCTGAACGGGCTGGTGCCGCGCTCCTACCGCGCCGAGGTGACCGGGCGGATCGAGGTCGAGGGGCGGGACGCGACTCCGCTCGCCCTGCGCGACATCTCGGAGGTCGTCGGCACGCTGCTGCAGGATCCGGGCAAGCAGGTCGTCGGGCACAGCGTGCTCGCCGAGATCGCCTTCGGGCTGGAGAACCGCGGGACGCCGCCCGCCGAGATCCGCGAGCGCGCGCACCGGGTCGCCGAGCGACTCGGGCTCACCGCGCTGCTCGCGACACCCCCGCACGAGCTGTCCGGCGGGCAGCTGCAGCTCGTCGCCTTCGCGGGGATCCTGGTGCTCGATCCGCGGGTCATCGTCATCGACGAGCCGCTGGCGAACCTCGATCCCGACGCGGCCGACGTGCTGCTGCGGGCGGTGCGCGCCTACGTCGACGGCGGCGGGGCAGCCGTGATCGTGGAGCACCGCGTCGACGAGGTGCTCGCGCTCGAGCCGGACCGCGTCGTGTACCTGGAGGAGGGGCGGGTCGTCTACTCGGGCGGTGTCGCCGGGTTCCTCGAGGTCGCGTCGCCGGAGTCGGTGAAGCTGCCGTTCGAGGCGCTGCTCGCCGGCGCCGCGGGGGAGGAGTCGCCCGAGGAGGAGGCGCGGCCGGCTCCGGCCGGTGCCGCTCGCCTGCACTTCGACGGTGCCGAGCTCGGCTACGGCGCGCGGACGATCGTGGCCGCCGTGGACCGCCGCTTCCACGCGGGCGAGCGGGTGGCGATCCTCGGCCGGAACGGCGCCGGCAAGTCGACGCTGATGCGCGCGGCGGTCGGCCTGGTCGCGCCGACCCGCGGCCGCGTGCTGCTGGACGAGCGGCCGGTGCACGAGCTGACCGCGGCCGAGCTCGTCTCGACCTGCGGCTACCTCTTCCAGAACCCCGGCCAGGCGCTCTTCAGCGAGACGGTCGAGGCCGAGCTGGCCTTCGGGCCGCGGAACCTCGGCGTGCCGGCGGAGGAGATCCCGGCGATCGCCGACGCCGCGCTGCGCGCCGTGTCGCTCGACGACGTGCCGGGGATCCTGCAGCGGCCGCCGCGGACGCTCTCCTTCGGGCAGCAGCGCCGGCTCGCCGTCGCGCTCGCCCTCACGCTGCGGCCGCGGACGCTGATCCTCGACGAGCCGACGGCGGGGCAGGACGAGCGCTCCTCCCGCCACTTCCTCGACGCGGTCTGGGCGATCGACGGGATCGACAGCGTGTACTTCATCACCCACGACGTCGACATGGCGCTCGCGCGGGCCGACCGCGTGGTGGTCGTCGACGGCGGCGGGATCGTCGCCGACGCCAGCCCCGCCGAGGTCGTGCACGACACGGCGCTCTGGCACGGCCCGGGCGTCGACCCCGGCCACTCCCGCGCGGTGCTGCGCGAGACCGACTTCGTGCGCGCCGCCCGGCGCCACGGACCCGCGAGCGGCCGCCTCCCGCGCCCGCTCGACCTCGCCCGGCGCCTCCGCCGTGCGCAGCACGACCCCGGCAGCACCCCCGACGCCGGACGCACCGCCGATCCCCGCAGCTCCTCTCCCTCCCTCGAAAGGACACACCCGTGACCGCCACCACCTCCACCGCCGCGAAGACCGGCCCCTGGGCCGTCTCCTCCCGCACGATCGTCTTCGGTGCCGTCGGCGCCGCCCTCTACGGCGCGCTCGGCGCCCTGAGCTTCGTGATCCCCGGGACGATGATCTCGATCCGTCCCGCGATCGCGATCATCCCCTTCGTGGGCCTGCGCTTCGGACCGGTCGCCGGCTTCTTCACCGGCGCCGTCGGCAACGCGATCGTCGACCAGATCATGGGCTACGGCTTCCTCACCTACTGGAACTGGAGCATCGCGAACGGCCTCGTCGGCCTGCTCGCCGGACTGATCGGCTACTACGCCAAGGAGCCGCGCACCACCGGCCGCCAGCTCGTCTGGGCCGCCGCCATCGCGGTCGCCGCGGTCGTCGTCGGACTGCTCTTCACCGCCACCGACTTCCTGTTCCTCGGCCAGACCTTCCAGTACTGGTTCTTCGGCTCCTACCTCCTGGCGATCCTCGCCACCGGCATCACCGCGGTGATCCTGGTGCCCGTGCTCGACCGGGTCTGGAAGCCGCTGCAGAACCTCGCCGGACGCTGACGGGCGCCCGGGATGGAGGTCTCGCCTCGATACCTCGGCGGTGACTCCTTCCTCGGCCGCCGGGATCCGCGCGTGCTGATCCTGGTGCCGGTGATGTTCGTCGTCACGGCCAGCCAGGTGCGCGATCTGCGCTGGATGGCGGCGCTCGCCGTGGTCGCCTTCGCGTACTACCTCAGCGCGCGGATCCCGTTCCGCGAGGTGCGCTCGAACTGGGCCGTCGTGGCCGTGTTCGTGCTGGTCTTCGCGGGGATCAACGGGCTCATCGTCGGCGCGACCGGCAGCGGCGAGCCGGAGGCCGGCGCGACGCTGTTCACGGTGCCGGTCGTCGGGCTGGCGATCACGGAGGGGGCGGTGTCGTACGCGGTCAACCTGCTGCTGCGCTTCCTCACGCTGGTCGCGGTCGGCTTCCCGCTCGCGTTCGCCATCCGCCCGGGAGACCTCGCGGTCGCGTTCGCGCGACTCGGGGTGCCGGCGCGCTTCGCCTACGGGATCGACCTCACCTTCAAGTTCCTGCCCAGCGCGGCCTCGAACCTGCAGGAGACGGCCGCGGCCCAGCGGCTGCGCGGCTACGAGCGGACGCAGACCCGCAATCCGATCCGGCGCCTGCGCGAGGTCGCACCGCTGATGGTGCCGGTCACCATCACGTCGTTCGTGGACGCGGAGGACACGGTGGACGCCCTCGATCTGCGCGGCTTCGGGACGCGCAAGCGCACCTGGCTGCGGGAGATCCGCTACACGCCGGTCGACTGGACGGTGACGGGCGCGGCGGTGCTGCTGGCGGTCGCGGCGAGCACGGCGAGTCTCAGCGGACTGATGCCGTCGGCGTGGATCCCGTGAGCGGCGCGGTGTCGCTCGGGCGCGAGAGCGCCGGGAGCTCGACGTCGGTGCTCACCGTGCACAGCGCGCCGTGGGTGCTGCCCGTGGCGGGCGAGCCGGTGCGGGACGGGGCGGTCGCCGTGCGCGGCGAGCGGATCGTCGCCGTCGGTCCGCGGGACGAGGTGCTGGAGGGGCTCCGCGACGAGTCGCCCGCGGTGCGGGAGTGGCCGGGCGCGATCGTCCCGGGGCTCGTCAACGCGCACTCGCACCTGCAGTACACCTGCATGTCCGCGGTCGGCCGGGGCCGGTACGCCGGCTTCGAGGACTGGTCGCGCGCGTTCCAGGAGGTCTACGAGCAGCCGCACGACTGGGGCGCCTCCGCCGCCGAGGGGCTCGAGATCGCGGTCTCGACCGGCACGACGGCGATCGCCGACATCGTCACCGACCTCGACGCACTGCGCGTGCTCGAGGACGGCCGCGTGCACGGGATCGCCTACTGGGAGCTGATGAGCCTCCTCGAGGACGACTGGCGCGGCAGCGGGCGGGCGATCACCGCGGAGCTGGTGCGCACCTCCGGCGTGACGCGCATCGGACTCTCGCCGCACGCGCCGTACTCGCTGGACACCCCGGTGCTGAGCGACCTGACCGGGCTCTCGCAGGAGCTCGGCGTGCGCCGGCACCTGCACCTGGCCGAGTCGGCCTGGGAGGCGGAGTACACGATGCACGGCCGCGGCGATCTGGCGGAGCAGTGGCGCCGCTGGGGCTACGACGGCTTCCACCTGCTGCGCAACGGCGGCAGCGCGCTGCGGCCGGTGGCGTACGCGGAGACGATCGGCGCGCTCGGCGACGACGTGCACATCGCGCACGGGATCTACGTGGACGCGGACGACCGCGCGACGCTGCGGCGCACCGGCACCTCCGTCGCGCTGTGTCCGCGCTCGAACGCGGTGATCGGGCTCGATGAGGCGCCGGTCGCGGACTACCTGCGCGAGGGGAACGCGATCGCGGTCGGGACGGACTCGCTGTCGTCGACGCCGTCGCTGGACCTGCTCGGGGACGTGGCCGAGCTGTGCCGGATCGCGCGGGCGCAGGGGTACGCGGGGCGCGATCTGCACGCGCGGCTGCTCGCGGCGGCGACGCTCGGCGGCGCGGTGGCGATGGGGGCGGCGGAGTCGTTCGGCACGCTGGTGCCGGGAGCGCTCGCCGACCTCGCGGTGCTCGAGGTGTCCGGTTCTTCTTCCGACGACGTGCTCGCCGCCGTCGTCGAGGCCGGCGAGGGGACCGCCCTCGCCACGATCATCTCCGGGGAGGTCCGATGGCAGGCGCGGAGGTGAGCGGATTCGTCGACCGGCTGAGCGTCGACGGGCGGGTGCTCGAGCGGGTGCGGCGGCCGGCGCTCGCCGAGGCGATGGGGCTCGAGCCGCATCCCGAGGGCGGCTGGTACCGGCGGACGTGGGAGTCGCCGGAGCGGCTGACGCTCGTCGGCGCGGACGGCTCGGTGCGGGAGCGGCCGGCGGCGACGCTGATCGTCTTCCTGCTGCCGGCGGGTGAGGCGTCGGCCTGGCACCGGGTGTCGTCGGCCGAGACGTGGATCTGGAACGGGCCCGGGCAAGTGGCGCTGCAGTACGGCGGGCTCGGCGAGGAGCCGGAGGACGGCGAGACCGTGGTGCTCGGCTCCGCGTTCGAGGGGTTGCCGGTGCAGGCGCTGGTGCCGGCCGACGTCTGGCAGCGGACGCTGCCGTCGGCGGAGGACGCGGTGGTGAGCTGCCTGGTGTCGCCGGGCTTCGACTTCGCGGACTTCTCGATGCCGGAGTAGGGAGCGGGCGGGTCAAGAGACGCCGCTGCTGCATGCTGATCGAGTAGGCCGCGAAGCGGGCGTATCGAGATCCACCAGCGTCGGAGGTCGAGTCTGCAGACCCGCTCTGCTGAGGACGGGCCCCTGCGGGGCTGCTCGACCAGCATCGAGGGGGCCCCGCGGGGCTGCTCGACCAGTAGGGGCGTGCGCTGCGGCGGCTGGACTGCTCGGGACGTCGACGGGCACGGATCCCGTCAGCAGTGACGTGAACGCGTCATCGTTGTGCTCGGAGCGCCCGGAATTTCTCTGGTGCGGTGTGAGGGCCCCACCCTGGTATGCATGTACGCCGATGCCGATTGCGGCGGCGGTCGTACCTCGACACCACGGGAGACGGACTCATGGCGCACGACGACGATCGGCCGACGACCTCCGACGGTCGAAGCACAGTAGAACGGCGGACACTCGTCGCCGGAGGGGTATGGACGGTGCCCGTCATCGCCCTGGCGACGGCGGCTCCGGCCGCATCGGCGTCTCCTGCCCCCTGCCCGTCGGTCACCGATCCGGCCCAGTGGCGGCGCTATGACAACGGCTACGGCTATCACGGGGCGTCCGGCATCGAGGAGAAGAACGGCGCCGTCTTCTTCCTTCAGCAGGCGGACGATTCGGGCTCCGCCGAGGGGTTCGACCTGGAGGTCTGGTGGGGGGCCAGGCTGCCGGTCGTCGCGGGGACCACCTACACCTTCCTCTACCGGGCCGGCGGCTCGTACGCACAGACCGGCAACGACAGGACCCGCGGCGCGCAGTACGCCCGGCTCGAGATCGACGACGTGCCCATCTCGCTGAACTACAGCACCGACACGAGTCAGTACGGCGACGTGCAGCTGACGAAGGACTTCTCGTTCGTCGACTACTCCACCCGATGGACGGCGAACACCACGGGATCGGTCCAGCTCATGTGGCACTTCATCGTTCCCGGACGAAAAGGAGTGAGGACCGACGCGAACGACGACATCCGCATCACGCTGCCGATGATCGTCTGCTCGTAGGGACGCCGAGCAGCCCGTGGGGCGGGCGTCTGCATGCTGATCCAGTAGCCCGTGGGGCGGGCCCTTCAATGCTGATCGAGTAGCCCGTACAGCGGGCGTATCGAGATCCACCGTGGTCTGGAGGGTGGGTCTCGATACGCCGCGTTCCGCGGCTACTCGACCAGCATGAAGCGCGCGGCCTGCGGTTGGTCGACCGGCATGGAGCGCGGGGGCTGTGGGTGGTCGGCCGGCATGGAGTGCGCGGGTTGCAGCGGGTCGCCCGGGATGGAGCGCGCGGCCTGCGGCTGGTCGGCGGGCAGGAAGCGCGCGTTCCGCGGCTCGTCGGCCGGCAGGGGTGCGCGGACCGGGCGGGTATCGTGAGCCGCATCATGCCCGTCGACTCCGCCCTCGAGGCCTCCGGCTCGGGGAGACGCCTGCAACGCCGGGTCGCCGAGGGGCTCGGGCGGGAGATCGCGTCGGGGGTCCGGCCGGCGGACTCGCAGATCGTGCCCGAGGAGATCGGCCGCCGGTACGACGTGTCGCGCACGGTGGTGCGGGAGGCCTTCCGCGCTCTCGAGGCGCGGGGGATGATCCGGGCCAGGCCGCGCGCGGGGACGCAGGTCCAGCCGGAGAGCTCGTGGAACCTCCTCGATCCTGACGTGATCCAGTGGCGGGCGGCCGGGCCGGCCGGGGAGACACAGCTGCAGGAGCTCCTTCTGCTGCGCGAGGCCGTCGAGCCGGCTGCGGCCCGGCTCTTCGCGTCGAGCGGCCGGACCGCCCGACAGCAGGAGCTGTCGGCTGCGGCGGCGGAGCTCGCCCTCGCGGCCGAGGCCCGATCGCTGCCCCGTTTCACGAGCGCCGATCAGAGCTTCCACCGGGTCCTGGTCGAGGGGTCGGGCAACGCGGTGCTCACCCAGCTGCTCGGCACCATCGCCGCGGCGCTCGACAGCAGGTACGGCAGCGGCGTTCCGACCTTCACCGCCGCCACCGATCGTGCGGTCGACCAGCATCGGCGGCTGGCGGAGGCGATCGAGGCGGGGGACGCCGATCGCGCGGAGAGCGCGGCGCGCACGCTCGTCCGCGACACCGCTGCGGAGATCCGGGCGACGTCGGTCAGCGGAGGATCGATCTGAATCGGAACGATCGGCGACGCCATCGTCCGGCGACGATCACTCCGGGCTCGCGAGGCCCTCGTACGCGCGGCTGGGGATCTGCGTGGCGAGCTTGCCGCCGCTGATGTCGACGAGCGTGCCGGTGATGTAGCTCGCGGCGTCGCTGGAGAGGAAGCAGAGCAGGTCGGCGATGTCGTCGGGCGTGCCCCAGCGGCGCAGGGTCAGCGTGTCGAGGAGCCGTGCCTTCGCGGCCTCCGGCATGTCGGCGAAGCCGTTCATCGCCGTGGGGATCATCCCCGGCGCGTAGGCGTTGACGGTGATGCCCCACGGTCCCAGCTCGCCGGCGAGGACCCGGGTGAACTGCACGACGGCCGCCTTCGACGCTCCGTAGGCGGCGGCGCCGATGCTCGGGACGATCGCCGCGAACGAGGCGGCGTTGATGATGCGACCGCCACTGCGCGCCTTCATCACCGGGATGACGGCCTGCGACACGAGGAAGGTGCCGCGGACGTTCACGTCGAACGCGGCGTCCCAGCGCGACGGATCGAGGCTCTCGACGGTGCCCTCGACGTTGATGCCGGCGTTGTTCACCAGGACGTCGACGTGGCCGAACCGCTCGACCACCGCGTCGATCGCTGCCCGCACGGATGCCGGATCCGTCACGTCGCAGACCAGTTGCTGCGCGTCGCCCGAGGGGGAGGGGAAGGCCAGGTCGAGGGCGGCGACCCGGGCGCCCTCGGCGAGGAAGCGGTCGACGATCGCGCGGCCGATGCCGCGCCCGCCGCCGGTGACCACGACGACCAGACCGGTGAGATCGATGAGCACGGCAACCTCCTAATAGTATGATTAATAGTTCGTCACCGTAGCATCGAAGGGACGCCCCATGGACACCGAAGTCGCTCGCAGAGTCGCCTGGATCACGGGGGCCGGCTCCGGGATCGGGGCCGCGTCGGCCGAGCGACTGGCGGCGTCGGGCTGGACGGTGGTGCTCAGCGGGAGGTCCCGCGAGCGCCTCGACGCCGTCGCCGAGCGGATCGGGAGCGCCGGTGGGGACGCCCTCGTCGTCCCCCTCGACGTGAGCGACGGGGAGGCGGTGCCCGCCGCCCGGGACGCGGTGCTGGCCGCGGTCGGCCGCATCGACGCGCTGGTCCTGGCGGCCGGGCTCAACTCCCCGCGGCGGACCTGGGGGGACCAGCGGCTGAGCGAGCTCGAGGAGATCGTGCGCACCAACCTGCTCGGTCCGGTGGGCGTCATCGACGCGGCGCTGCCCGAGCTGAGGGAGCACGCCGGCGCGGTCGTGCTCGTCTCCTCGTACTCGGCCTGGGCGTTCGCCCCGATCGCGGGAGTCGGCTACAGCGCGAGCAAGAAGGCGCTGGCCGAGATCGCCCGCACGCTGAACGCGCAGGAGGCGGCCTCCGGGATCCGCGCCTGCCACCTCTGCCCCGGCGACGTCGCGACCGACTTCCTCCGCCACCGGCCGCAGGTCCCGGACGACGTCGCGCGCGCGGCGATGCTCTCGCCGGACGACGTGGCCCGCGCGGTCGAGTTCGTCCTCGACTCGCCGGCCCACGTCCGCATCGACGAGCTCGTGATCTCGCCGGTGTCGCAGCGCTGACGGCCTCCGGGCCTTCGTCGGCGACCGCTCGGCGGTCGCGTTCGTGCCGGGCTGGGTCCGCGCGTCCGCGGACGGCCGCCCCTGCTACTTCGGAGTCGGCTGCGTCTTCGGCTGGGCGGGAGACGCAGCCGACTTCCCGACGGAAGCACTGCTGCGGGTGACGTACCGGCCGGTGGTCGGGCTGATCCGCGCGCCGCTGACCCGGAAGCCGCCGTTGCCGAGGCTCTGGAACGAGTTGCTGCTGCTGTTCGTCATCGCTGTCTCCCTGTCCGCTGTCGATCGTAGTTGTGTGAGGCAGCTCACACGAGGGAGTCGCTCAGCCGTTCGCTCCACGCATTCGCGATGTCGAGCACCTGGTCGAACCACATCGCCTTCGACGTGGAGAACGCCTCCGCGGTGCCGGGAAGGCCGACGCTCAGCACCGCGGTCGCGATGTCCGGCAGGCCCTCGAACGAGACCCTGATCGGAAGTGCGAGCACCGTGCCCCAGCGAGTCGTTCCGGCCGGGTCGAGGTTCTGGAACACGATGCTCTCCGCACCGAGGGTTCGGCCGGCGACCCAAGCGCTGTCGTGTCCGCTCGGCACGCGGCGGATGTCGGTCGCTGCTCGATAGGTGCGGTCCTGGGAGGCGTACCGTCCGACGCTGCCTGCTCCGTCCGCGAGCCACAGGCTGACGCCGAGCTGCTCGACGTCGAAGGCGTCGCGCAGCGACCGCGCGTCGTCGTCGAGCGCATCGGAGTACTCCGGCTGGCGGACGTCGAAGCCGTCGACGTGAAGATCCCAGAGCGCGGTCGCGCGCTGCTGGGGGGAGCGGTATCGAGGACGATGCAGATGACGGAGCTCGCGGATGATCTGCGCGGCATCGGTGAAGTCCTCGAGGAGGATCGGCTGCAGTCCGGCAGCCCTCCACTGCCCGGCGAGGGCGCTCTTGATCTCGTCGAATCGCTCTCTCGAGACGCCGAAGGCCTGGCGCGCGAGAAGCACCAGCGCCGCGTTGCCGTTCGGCGAGTCGGCGAGAGCGACGTGGAGCCAGCGCCGGACGTCCGGATCGCGGTAGGACGTTCCGGCGATGACGATGGCGCCGTCCTGCGCCGCCTTCGTGAGCAAGCGCTGCTGCCAGCAGTCCTGGTCGCCGAGCAGCTCGTTGTAGTCGGACAGGGTGAGGACGACGCCCTCGCTCCGCGAAGGGGAGGCGATTCCGTGCAGGTGGTGCACGACGTACGCGGTCGAGGACACCTCGTCGTCGACGCGGCCCTCCGCGGTCCCTTCGATGTCGACGGCGTCCTCGAGGAGGACGTCGAAGTTCAACGTCGCCACCGTGGTCTCGTCGGTTCCCCCAGCGAGGGCGTGGCCGGCGGCCGCGAGATGCAGCGATGAGGGCGACAGATCCTGCAGCCCTTGGTAGAGCGCGGCCCTGACGCCCTGGTCCCACCGGTTCAGAGTGCTCTTCGCGGCTTCAGCGACGAGGAGTGGATCCTGCCGCTGCACGAGCTCCTGCGCGGCGGTCTCCGAGCGGACGGCTCCACTCTTCAGGAGGAGCCGAACGGCGAGTTCGTCCCACCCGGGCAGCCCCGATGACGTCGATGCACCGGCGCCGAGCAGCAGGGTGACATGTCGATCGATGCCGGAGTCTCGGAACGGAGCCAGGACATCCGCGTTCAGGTCGGGGGCGCTCACCAGCGCATGATGCCATGCGGGTCAGCTGCGCTCGGCGGCCAGGCGCGACACGTTCTGAGCGGTCGGGGTGGGTGGGTCCCGATACGCCCCTGCGGGGCTGCTCGACCTGCAGGAAGAGGCCTGCCCGACCGGAAGCATGCTGGTCGAGTAGCCGCGGGACGCGGCGTATCGAGACCCGGCGTCAGCCGGAGGACTCGCGGGGGACGAGGCGCACGGGCATGGAGCGGACGCCTGCGGTCGCGCGGCCGTGGATGGCGTGGGAGAGCTCCTCGGCGGCGGCGCGGCCGAGGGCCTCGAGCTGCATGTCGATGCTGGTGAGCGGGGGGCGGGCGGCCTCGACGAGGAGGTCCCAGTTGTCGAAGCCGACGACGGCGACGTCGCGCGGCACCGGGTGGCCGCTCTCGCGCAGGTGGTCGAGGGCGCCGCGGGCGATCTGGTCGCTCGCGCAGATGATGGCGTCGAGATCGGGGTGCGCGGCGAGCAGCGACTCGGCGCACTGCCGGCCCCAGCTCTCCGACCACTGGCCGTAGAGCACGTCGCCGCCGACCAGCGGGAGGCCCGCCTCCGTCAGCGCGCGCTCGACGCCGCGGGCGCGGTCGTGCGCGGCGGTGTAGCTGGGCTCGCCGTTGATCAGCGCGATGCGGGTGCGCCCTCGCTCGATCAGGTGGCGGGCCGCGAGCACGCCGGCGAGCGTGTTGTCGGGCGTGAACGAGGAGTCGCGCTCGTCCTCGGAGGGTGCGTAGGCGTAGACGACCGGGACGGGGATCGTCGCGGTGATCGACGGGCGCGGGTTGGTCGTCCGGCCGAGCACGACGATCCCGTCGACGCGCTTGGCCAGCAGGTTCTTGATGTGGTGCTGCTCGCGGATCGAGTCGCCGCGGGCGTCGCAGAGGAACACCGAGGTGGAGCCGGCGCCGAACGCGTCCTCGGCGCCGAGCAGCACGGGCAGCACGAAGCGGTTGTCGAGGTCGTTGGTGAGCATCCCGATGGTGCCGGTGCGGCGCGAGTTGAGGGCCTGCGCGAACGGGTTCGGGGTGAAGGAGAGCGCGGCGGCGGCGTCGAGCACCTTCTGGCGGGTCTCGGCGCGGACCTGGTCGCGGCCGTTCAGCGCCTTCGACGCGGTGGCGATCGAGACACCGGCCTCGCGGGCGACGTCGGTCAGCGTGATGGTGCCCGTGGGCTTGCGCGGCGCGATGACGTCCTCCTTCCGCGGGGCGCCGGTGCGCCCTGGACGATCCTCGCACAGGATCCCGCAAACCGAAAACACCGAAAACGTGACAACTCTTGACTCGACCTTCCCGCCGTGTCTACTTTGAATCCGCAGAAAGTAGTTTCGGTCCGGCGGTCGCCGGGACCGGCCAGCACCACCCGTCAACGACGAAGGGAACATCCGCGATGAAGAGGAAGCACACTCGGGGCCTCGCCGCCGCCGTCCTGCTCGGGACCGCAGCCGCAGCACTGACCGGCTGCGCGGGAGGCTCGGGAGGCGACTCCTCCGCCGCCGGCGGCACCTACACGTTCTGGGACCCGTACCCCCAGTTCGACGAGTCGTCCGACTGGGCGAAGCTCATCGACTCCTGCGGCACCGAGGCCGGCGTCACCGTCGAGCGCACCGGCTACGACACCACCGACCTGACCAACAAGGCGCTCCTCGCCGGGCAGCAGGGCAGCTCGCCGGACATCCTGCTCGTCGACAACCCGGTCGTCTCCACGCTCGCCGAGTCGGGGATCCTGACCACCACGGCCGAGAACGGCCTCGAGACCGGCGACATCGACGCCAACATCCTGGCAGCGGGCGAGGTCGGCGGCGACACCTTCGGCGTCCCGATCGGCGCGAACACGCTGGCGCTGTACTACAACAAGACCGTGCTGGCCACGGCCGGCGTCGACGTCTCCTCGATCACCGACTGGGCGAGCCTCACCGCGGCGCTCGAGAAGGTCACCGCCTCGGGCGGCAAGGGCATCACGTTCTCGGGCATCGGCACCGAGGAGGGCACCTTCCAGTTCCTGCCCTGGTTCTGGGGCTCCGGCGCCGAGCTGACCGAGCTCGACTCGGACGCCGCCGTGGACGCGGTCTCGCTCTGGACCGACTGGCTGGAGAAGGGCTACGCGCCCAACTCCGTGATCGGCAACACCCAGACCACCAGCTGGCAGGAGTTCGAGACCGGCGAGTACGCCTTCGGCGAGAACGGCACCTGGCAGCTCGCGAACGCCAAGGCCTCCGGCATCGACTACGGCATCCTCACCATCCCCGCGAAGGATGGCGGCTCGGCCCCCGCGCCGACCGGCGGCGAGTTCCTCACCCTGCCCGTGCAGAAGGACGAGGCGCGCTACGAGACGTCGACCGCGATCGCCGAGTGCCTCACCTCGACGGACAATCTGGTGACGACGGACGACACGCTGTCGTACATCGCCCCGACGGCCGCGGCGCAGGAGGCGCAGGTCGCCGGAAACGCCGACCTCGAGCCCTGGGTCGAGGCCGTCCAGGCCGCGAAGGGCCGCACCTCGGACGACCTCGGGACGAAGTACCCGAAGATCTCCGAGCAGCTCTGGTCCGCGGTGCAGACCGCGCTGAGCGGCTCGCAGTCGCCGGCCGACGCGCTGAAGGCGGCGCAGTCGGCGGCCGAGTCCGCGACGCAGTGATGAGCGGTGTGGAGCCCGTTGCTGATCGAGCAGTCCGCTCGGCGGGCGTCTCGGGATCTGCCGGCGTCGGAGGGGTGGTCTGCGGGCCGGAGGTTCTTGCGGTGGTGGGTCTCGATACGCCCCTGCGGGGCTACTCGACCAGCATGCAGGGGGCGCTGCGGGGCTACTCGACCAGCATGTGGGGCGCCCCCGGGGCGCTCCTGACTCGGGAGGAACGATGACGACGGCCACTGAGACGGGGCGGCTGCTGCGCCGCGAGGCCGAGCCGGGGGTCGCGCCTGCCGCGGCCGCGGCGCCGAGGCGGCGGCGGCGGCCGGGCGGGCAGCTGGCGGCGTGGGCGTTCCTCGCCCCGCTCGTCGTCTACCTGCTCGTCTTCTACGCCTTCCCGCTCTACCGCAACCTCGAGCTGAGCCTGAAGGACTACACGGTCCGCTCCTTCGTCCAGGGCAACGCCCCGTTCGTCTGGTTCGACAACTACATGCAGGTCTTCCGCGACCCGACCTTCGGCCCGGCGCTGCTGCACACCGCGGTGTTCACGGGCGTCTCGCTGATCTTCCAGTTCACGCTGGGGCTCGCGCTCGCGGTCTTCTTCTACCGGCGCTTCCCGCTCGCGAGCACGCTCCGGGCGCTGTTCCTCGTGCCGTGGCTGCTGCCGCTGATAGTCTCGGCGTCGACCTGGTCGTGGATGCTGAACAGCGACTCCGGGATCGTCAACGCGTTCCTCGAGTCGTTCGGCATCGGGCAGATCAACTGGCTGACCTCGCCGTCCACCTCGCTGATCGCGGTGCTGATCGCCAACATCTGGATCGGCATCCCGTTCAACCTGGTGATCCTCTACTCCGGGCTGCAGAACATCTCGCAGGACCTCTACGAGGCGGCCTCGCTCGACGGCGCGACCGGCGCCCAGCAGTTCTGGCGGATCACGCTGCCGCTGCTGCGCCCGGTGTCGGCGATCACGATCCTGCTCGGCCTCGTCTACACGCTGAAGGTGTTCGACATCATCTGGATCATGACCAAGGGCGGTCCGGCCGACTCGTCGACGACCCTGGCGACCTGGACCTACCAGCTCGGCTTCGGCTCGATGCTGCCCGACTTCGGCCCCGCCGCGGCGGTCGGCAACCTGCTGATCATCCTCGCCCTGGTCTTCGGCCTGATCTACATCCGCGTCCAGCGGAAGCAGGCCGACGCATGAGCGCCCGGCGCCCCTGGTGGCTGACCCTCGTGGGCGTGCTGCTCACCGCGGTCATGCTGTTCCCGGTCTACTGGATGATCAACGTCTCGCTCACGCAGACCGGGTCGATGCGGAAGGATCCGCCGGACTGGTTCCCGTTCGCGCCCACCTTCTCGGGCTACCAGGCCGTGCTGAGCGAGCAGCTGCCGTACCTCGGCACCAGCCTGATCGTCGGGCTCGGCACGGTGCTGCTGACCGTGGCGATCGCCGCTCCGGCCGCGTACTCGCTGGCGAAGCTGCGGCCGCGCGGCGGGCAGGGGCTCTCGTTCGTCCTCCTGATCGCGCAGATGATCCCGGCGATCATCATGGCGATGGGCTTCTACGCCATCTACCTCAACCTCGGGCTGCTGAACTCGATCCCCGGGCTGATCGTGGCCGACTCGACCATCGCCGTGCCGTTCGGCGTGCTGATCTTCACCGCGTTCATGTCCGGCATCCCCGACGAGCTGACCCAGGCCGCGCGGATGGACGGCGCGAGCGCCTGGCGCACCTTCACCTCGGTGATCATGCCGATCAGCCGCAACTCCGTCGTCACGGTGTCGCTCTTCGCATTCCTCTGGGCCTGGTCGGACTTCATCTTCGCGTCGACCCTCGACAGCGGCGGGAAGCTCCAGCCGATCACGCTCGGCATCTACAAGTACATCGGCAACAACAACCAGGAGTGGAACTCGATCATGGCGACCGCCGTGGTCGCCTCGCTCCCGGCCGCCCTCCTCCTCGTCGTCGCCCAGCGGTACGTCTCGGCGGGTGTCACCGCCGGTGCCGTCAAGGACTGACCCTCTTCCTCCTAGGAGATCCTCGTGACCCTGACCACCACCGTCGCCCTCGGCGGCCCCGTCGCCCCGACCGCGGGCGCGCTCCGGCCGCTGCGCCAGGACGAGATCCGGCTGACCGGCGGCTTCTGGCAGCACTACCAGCGGCTCGGCGCGGACGCCGTGATCGGCCACTGCCTGAGCTGGATCGAGCGGGTCGGCTGGGCCGGCAACTTCGACCGCGCGGCGAACGGCACGATCTCCTCGGCGGCCGGCGGCGACCTCCACGCGGGCATCGAGTTCGTCGACTCGGAGGTCTACAAGCTGCTCGAGGCGATGGCCTGGGAGCTGGGCCGGTCCGACGATCCGGAGCTCGCCGCGCAGTACGAGGCGCTGGTGCTGCGGGTCGCGGGGGCCCAGGACGAGGACGGCTACCTGCACACGAGCTTCGGCCGGCCGGGGCAGCGCGCGCGCTACTCCGATCTGGAGTGGGGGCACGAGCTGTACTGCTTCGGGCACCTGATCCAGGCGGCCGTGGCGCGGCTGCGCACCGGGCACGACGACCTGCTGCCGGCCGTGGCGCGGCGTCTCGCCGATCACGTTATCGAGGTGTTCGGGGCGGAGGGGCGCGTCGCGGTCTGCGGGCATCCCGAGATCGAGCCGGCGCTCGCCGAGCTGGCGCGGGCCACCGGCGACGGGCGGTACCTGGAGCAGGCGCGGCTGTTCGTCGAGCGGCGCGGCACGGGGACGCTCGGGGCGATCGCCTTCGGGCCGGAGTACTTCCAGGACGACGTGCCGGTGCGCTCGGCGGAGGTGCTGCGCGGGCACGCGGTGAGGGCGCTGTACCTCTCGGCGGGGGCGCTCGACGTCGCCGTGGAGACGGGCGACGCGGAGCTCGAGGCCGCGGTGGGGCGGCAGTGGGCGGCGACGGTCGCGCGCCGGACCTATCTGACCGGCGGGATGGGCTCGCACCACCAGGACGAGGCGTTCGGCGCCGACTTCGAGCTGCCGCCGGACCGCGCCTACGCCGAGACCTGCGCGGCGATCGCGTCGAACATGCTGTCGTGGCGGCTGCTGCTGCGCTCGGACGACGCGGCCTATGCGGATCTGATGGAGCGGACGCTGCTGAACGCGGTGCTGCCCGCGACTCGCGAGGACGGGCGCGCCTTCTTCTACACGAACACGCTGCAGCAGCGGGTGGACGGGGTGGCGCCGGACGAGAGCGTCGAGACCGACCGGGCGCAGTCGAGCCTGCGGGCGCCGTGGTTCTGGGTGTCCTGCTGCCCGACGAACACCGCGCGGACCCTCGCGAGCGTCGAGCTGAGCTTCGCGACGGCGACGGACGACGGGGTGCAGCTGCACCAGTACGGGGCGTACCGGGTGACGACTGGCGAGGTGTCGCTCGAGGTGGAGACCGCGTACCCGGAGGACGGCGAGATCGCGGTGCGGATCCTCGCGGACGCGGAGTTCGCGCTGACGCTGCGGATCCCGCCGTTCGCACGCGGGACGGCGCTGCTCGACGGGCAGGCGGTGGACGCGGGTCTCTCGACGGTGACGGTGCGGCGGGCGTTCGCGGCCGGCGACGTGGTGCGGCTGTCGCTGCCGATGCCGGCGCGCTTCGTGACGCCGCACCCGCGGATCGACGCGGTGCGCGGCCAGGTCGCGGTGGAGCGCGGGCCGTTCGTGCTGGCGCTGGAGTCGCTCGAGCTGCCGGACGGCCTCGACACGGAGCACGTGGCGGTGGACGCCGAGGTCTCGCCGGTCGCTGTCGGCGACGGCGCCCGGGTGGCGCTCGTGCGCCGAGACGCCCCGGCATCCGCGTGGCCCTACTCCGTCCCGGCGGAGTTCGGCGAGCGCTTCACCGCCGAGTTCCACCCCTACTACCGCTGGGCGAACCGCGGCCCCTCCACGATGCGCATCTGGACGCCCACCCTCTGACGCGCCCGCCGCGAGATGCCACTTGTGCACGCCTTTCACGGCGTGTCGCGTGCACAAGTGGCATCTCGCGGAGCACTCACGTCGTCCGTGGACACCCATGCTGGTCGAGTGGCCCCGGAGGAAATTCATGCTGGTCGAGTAGCCCCGGAGGGGCGTATCGAGACCCGACGTCCCCGGGAGGGCGGGTCGGCAGGCCTGCCTGCTGACGGTGGTGGATCTCGATACGCCCGCTGCGCGGGCTACTCGATCAGCAAAGAGGACCCACTCCGCGGGCTACTCGATCAGCAAAGGAGGTCCTTGCTCGGGCGGCTCGGTCGGCTCGGCGCGCTGCTGCGAGATGCCACTTGTGCACGCCTTTTGCGGCGTGTCGTGTGCACAAGTGGCATCTCGCGGAGGGGATCAGTGCTCGCGGCGGGAGGGGACGTCGGCCGGGGTCTCCAGGGGGGCGTCCTGGACGGTGGCGCGGTCGGACTTGGAGCGGTCACCGCGGGTCTTCAGGAGGCTGGCGATCGTGGCGACGGCGATCGTGGCGCCGATGAAGGTGAGCGAGAACCAGATCGGGATCTCGGGGACCCAGAGCAGGGGCTCGCCGCCGTTGATGAACGGGACCTCGTTGACGTGCAGGGCGTGGAAGACGAGCTTCACGGCGATGAAGCCGAGGATGACGGCCAGGCCCTGGCTGAGGTAGACGAGGCGCTCGAGCAGTCCGCCGATCAGGAAGAACAGCTGGCGCAGGCCCATCAGCGCGAAGGCGTTCGCGGTGAAGACGATGTAGGCCTCGTTGGTCAGTCCGTAGATGGCGGGGATCGAGTCGAGCGCGAAGACGAGGTCGATGAAGCCGATGGCGACGATGGTCAGCAGCATCGGGGTGACGAAGCGGCGGCCGTCCTTCTTCACCGTCAGCTTGTCGCCGTGGTACTCGTCGGTGACGGGGAGGACGCGGCGCACCAGGCGCATGAAGGCGTTGTTCGAGGGGTCGCCGTGGTCGCCCTTGATCTGCTGGTAGGCCAGCACGAAGAGCAGGGCGCCGAAGAGGTAGAAGACCCAGGAGAAGTTCTCGATCAGGGCCGCGCCGACCGCGATGAAGCCGCCGCGCATGATCAGCGCGATGACGATGCCGATCATCAGCACCTTCTGCTGGTACATCTTCGGCACCGCGAACCCGGTCATGATGATCAGGAAGAGGAAGAGGTTGTCGAGCGACAGCGCCTTCTCGGTGAGATAGCCGGCGAAGTACTCGCCGCCGTAGCGCCAGTCGGCGACGAAGCCGATGCCGACGCCGAACAGCAGCGCGAGGCCGATGTAGAAGGCCGACCAGCGAGCGGACTCGCCGATGGTCGGCTCGTGCGGCTTCCGCACGTGCGCGAAGAACTCGTAGACGAAGAAGGCGATCGTCACGGCGATGGTGATCAGCCAGATGACGGGTGTGATCTGCACGGGGGTGCTCCAAGAGGGTTGGTCGATGAGGGACCAAGGTCTCCTCCACTCCGGCCGCGACCTCTCGGAGGCGGTGGCGGAGCCGATGGCCCGGGACGCTCATTCGCATCCGTAATGACGGGCTCACCGCAGTCGGGAGTACTCCCCTTGCTGTCTGCGATTCTACTCAGGGTCCGAGTGCCGGAGGCTGGGAGAGTACCGACACGTCGTTTCTGGATCCATCCGGCTCTATATTGGATCCAGCGGCAGCGTGCCGCGTGAGAGGCGGCGCATGGCCATCCAGACGGTCCTCGGCCCGGTCGAGGCGGGGGCGCTAGGCGTCGTGTCGATGCACGAGCACCTGCTGACCGACGCGAGCGCGCTGCAGCGGCCCGGCGTCGAGGCGCTCGATCCCGACGCCCCGGTCACCGCCGAGCTCGCCGCCGCCCTGCGCTGGAGCCAGCTCGCGCTCGCCGACAACCTCCGCCTCGACGACGTCGAGCTGCTCGCGGACGAGCTGCGCGTGGGAGCGTCGGCCGGTCTCGCCCTGGCCGTCGACCTCAGCTCGCTCGGCTTCGGGCCCGACCATGCGCGCCTGCCCGCCCTGTCCGGCCAGGCGGGCGTCGCGATCGTCGCCGGCTACGGCGCCTACCTCCCGCGGCTGCTGCCCGAGTGGTTCCTCGCCCTCGACGTCGACGGCCGCACCGCGCTCCTCACCCGCGCGCTGACGGCGGCGATCCCCGGCACGACCTACCGCGCGGGTCTGCTCGGCCTGATGGGCACGACCGGCGCCTTCGCGACTCCCGAGGGCGAGCAGGAGCGGATCAGCCTCACCGCCGCGGCCCGCGCGGCCGCCGCCACCGGCTCCGCGATCACCGTCCGGCTCGCCGCCGACGCTCGCAACGGGGTCGAGGTGCTCGCGCACGTCGTCGCCGAGGGAGTGGATCCCTCCCGCGTCGTGTTCAGCACCGTCGACGAGTTCCTCGACCTGCCCTACCTCCGCGACCTCGGCCGGGCCGGCGCCGTGCTGGAGCTCTGCTTCGGCAACGAGGGCGCGCACGTCGGCCGCATCCGCAACGCGAGCGACCCGCAGCGCCTGGACGCGCTGCTGGAGCTGCTCGGCACCGACCCCGGCATCCGCTGGGTGCTCGGCCACAGCACCTGGACGAAGGGCCAGCTGCGCCGCTTCGGCGGGCACGGCTTCGACCACCTCGGCGCGCGCGTCCTGCCGGGGCTCCGCGCGCTCGGCGTCGCGGACGACGTGCTGCGGCGGATGAGCGTCGAGGAGCCCGCGCGGCTGCTCGACCGGCCGTGACCGACCGGCTCTGACCGACCGCCCCGCCCCTTTGGCCCGACGACTCCGGCCCCGACCAGGCCCCCCGATGAGAGAGACGCAGACCCCATGAGAGACACCCTCGCCCCGCTCGCGCCGATCGAGCCCTACCTCGTCGACGGCGCGTGGCTCGCTCCCGAGGGCGCGGAGCTGCTCGACGTCGTCGATCCCGCCACGGAGGAGCTGCTCACCCGCGTCCCGCAGGCCGGCCCCGCCGAGATCGAGGCGGCCGTCACCGCCGCCCGCCGCGCGCACGACGACGCGCGCTGGAGCGGGATGAGCCCGCACGACCGCAGCCGCATCCTGAACCGCATCGCCGACCTGATCGAGGACCGCCTCGAGGAGCTCGCCGTGCTCGAGACCCGCGACAACGGCAAGCCGATCGAGCGCTCCCGCGCCGACACCGCGACCTCGGCCCGCGTCTTCCGCTACTACGCCGGTGCCCCCTCGCGGCTGACCGGCACCGTCGTGCCCGTCGACGCGCAGCACCACGTCTACACGACGCTCGAGCCGGTCGGAGTCGCGGCGCTGATCCTGCCGTGGAACTTCCCGATCATGACGGCGAGCTTCAAGCTGGCGCCGGCGCTCGCCGCAGGCTGCACCGTCGTCGTGAAGCCGGCGGAGCAGACTCCGCTGACGATGCTGCGCCTCGCGGCGATCTGCGAGGAGGCGGGCGTCCCCGCGGGAGTCGTCAACGTGCTCACCGGCGACGGCCGGGTCGGCGCGGCGCTCACCGAGCACCCGCTGGTCAGCAAGGTCTCCTTCACCGGCAGCACCGAGGTCGGCCGGAAGGTGATGCGCGCCGCGAGCGAGGACTTCACCCGCTTGACGCTGGAGCTCGGCGGCAAGAGCCCGAACATCGTGTTCGAGGACGCGGACCTGGACGCCGTGGTGCTGACCGCGATGCGCGCGTCGTTCGGCCACTCCGGCCAGATGTGCACGGCGGGCAGCCGGCTGCTGGTGCAGCGCTCGATCCTCGAGGAGACGACGGAGCGCCTGACCGCGGCGGTGCGGAGGGTCGCGCTCGGCGACGGGCTGGCCGGCGGCGTGACCGTCGGGCCGCTCGTGTCGGAGGAGCAGCGGCAGCAGGTGCTCGGCTACATCGCGCAGGGCGAGGCGGAGGGCGCGGTCGTCGCGGTGGGCGGCGGCGTGCCGGACCGGCCGGGCTACTACGTCGAGCCGACGCTGTTCACGGGCGTCACGAACACGATGACCATCGCGCGCGAGGAGATCTTCGGGCCGGTCGTCGGCATCATCCCGTTCGAGGACGAGGACGAGGCGGTGTCCCTCGCCAACGACCAGACCTACGGGCTCGCCGCCGGAGTGTGGACGAACGACCTGGCGCGGGCGCACCGGATGGGGCGGCGGCTGCGCGCGGGCACGGTGTGGGTCAACACGTACAACCTTTTCGACCCGGCGCTGTCGTTCGGCGGCGTGGGGGAGTCCGGGATGGGGCGCGACCTGGGCGAGGAGGCACTGCGCTCGTTCTGCGAGCTGAAGAGCGTGGTCGTCGCGCTCTGAGCCCGGCGCCGGTTCGATCTGCAGGCGATCCTCGCGGGAACGGGGTTTCCGCCGCGTCCGTGCGTCTCGTGCCTGCGTGATCGCCTGCAGATCGGACAGCACCCCTCCGGGAGGGTGCCGGGCCGGTGTGCAGGTGCTCCTCCGGTGTGCAGGTGCCCGCGCGTTGTGCAGGTGCTCCTCCGTTCTGCAGGTGATGCGGCGCGGAAGCCGTCTACCGGCGCGAGGGCGGGGGCAGGAGGGGCGGATCGCCTGCAGATCGGACAGCAGCCTTCCGCAGTGCAGGTGCGCGTCCGGTGCGCAGGTGTGCGCGCGTTGTGCAGGTGCTCCTCCGTTCTGCAGGTGATGCGGCGCGGAAGCCGCTTACCGGCGCGAGGGCGGGAGGCGGGAGGGGCGGATCGCCTGCAGATCGGACGGGGTAGCGCCGGGCTCAGGCGTCAGATCCAGCCGTTCTCGCGGGCCTCGATGACGGCGCGCTGGCGGGTGTCGACGTCGAGCTTGCGCAGGATCGACGAGACGTGGTTGCGCACGGTGCCCGCGGAGAGGTGCAGCGCCCTGCCGATCTCGCCGGTGGTCTCGCCGCGGGAGCCGGCGCTCAGGACGTCGAGCTCGCGGTCGGTGAGCGGGCTGCGCGTGGTCGCGAGAGCGTCGGCGGCGATCTCGGGATCCACGTAGCGGCGGCCGGCGGCGACCTGGCGGATCACCTCCGCCACGTCCTCCACCCGCCGCGACTCGGGCAGGAAGCCGCTGACCCCGACGGCCAGCGCGCGGCGCAGCACGCCGGGCCGCGCGTGCCGGGTGACCACGATGACGCGGGTCGCCGAGACGCGGCGCAGGTCCCCGACCTCGTCCAGCCGCTCGTGGTGGCGCTCGCCGGAGCCGTGCCGTTCATCGAGGGCGAAGGGGCCGCGACGATCGGCATCATCGGCGGGATCCACCCGGTGGTCGCCGCCGTGTCGGCCGCCGCGGGCAACTTCCTCTGCGTGGCGCTGCTCGTGCTGCTCGGCGCGGGCGTCCGCTCGGCGATCACCGGCGGGAAGCCGCGGAAGCGCGCCACGGCCCGCCGCGAGAAGTTCCAGCGCGCGTTCACCCGCTACGGCGTGCCCGGCGTGAGCCTGCTCGGCCCGCTGCTGCTGCCGACCCACTTCACCGCGGTGATGCTCGCCGGCGCCGGCGTCGCGAAGGGCCGGGTCCTGCTCTGGCAGGGCATCGCGATCGCACTGTGGACGACGGTGCTCACGGTGATCGTGACGCTCGCGATCGGCGGCGCCGGGCTGGCGTGAGGGGCGGGGCGGCGTTCCCTTCATGTTCGTGCACGTGGATCTCGATACGCCCGCTGCGCGGGCTACTCGATCAGCATGAAGGGGGAGCAGCCGGAGGCTGCGTCGCCCTTCCGTCAGCCGCCCGCCACATGCTGGTCGAGTAGCCGCGCAGCGGCGTATCGAGACCCGCCGTCACCAGAAGGGCGGGTCTGCAGACTCGTCTTTCTGGCGCTGGGGGATCTCGATACGCCCGCTGCGCGGGCTACTCGATCAACATGAGAGGGGAGCAGCCGGAGGCTGCGTCGCCCTTCCGTCAGCCGCCCGCCTCATGCTGGTCGAGTAGCCGCGCAGCGGCGTATCGAGACCCGCCGTCGTCCGCAGGGCGGGTCTGCAGACTCCTGTTCTGACGCGGGTGTCCGCGCGCGCGGGGTCAGGGGGTCGGCGGGCGGGACGACGCGGCCAGGCGGCGGACGGCGTCGCGAGGGGCGTGGGCGACGCGGGGCGACACTGCGAGGAGGAGGGTCGCGCGGGCGGCGCCGTACTCGGGCCAGTCGGGGCCGGGGGCGCCGGTGGCGGCGAAGGCGGACCAGTGGCGGGTGAGGGTGTCGCGGAGGGACGTGGGGGCGGCGTCGCCGACCTCGGTGCGGGCGACGTCCGAGTCGTCGAGGTGCCGGAAGAGGAACGGCAGCTCGAGGGAGTGGCCGGCGCGGCGCGGTCCGGCCGAGGCGGGCTGCTCCCAGGTGAAGAGGTACGCGCGGGTGGAGCCGGTGGCGCCGGCGCGGGCGTCGATCAGGCGCTGGCTGGGCTGCCGGTAGATCGTCTCGGCGAGGCAGGCCTCGAGCAGCTCGGCGCCGGACACCTCGCGGCCGAGGTCGGCGCGCAGGGCGGCAGCGAACGCCTCCGTCCGGCGGCCGCGCGACGCGGGCCAGTGCGGCAGGAGCAGCGCCAGCTCGCGCTCGAGGAGCTCCGGGGACGGGTCCGGGCCGCCGGGATCGACGAAGCCGGAGCCCTCGTTCACGTTCGTGCCGACGATCAGATCCACCGTCGAGGACGCTCCGGCGGCGACCGCGTCCACCGGCGCCGCGGGCAGCACGCGGCCGTCGAGGCTCGGGCGGAAGGCGGGCGTCGGGTTCGGGTGCCCGGCCGAGCGCCGCTCGATCAGGCGCTGCTGGGCGGCGACCACCTCCTCCCAGGGCAGCGTGAGCAGCCGCGACGGGTCGTCCGCCAGCCCCAGGAGCGCGAGCAGCTCGGCGGTGACACCCTCGCCGTACGCCCGAGTCCCGATCCGCTCCGGATTGCCGCTCTGCAGCACCGCCCGCCGGAACAGACCGGAGGCAGCGGGCGCGGCGAGCAGCGCCGACACCAGCACCGCGCCCGCGGACTGCCCGGCGAGCGTCACCCGCGACGCGCCCCCGCCGAACGCGGCGATGCCCGAGCGCATCCAGCGGAGCGCGCCGATGACATCGAGCAGGGCGAGGTTCGCGGAGTCGGCGTACTCCGCGCCGAGCAGGTGCTCGAGGGTCAGGAAGCCGAGGGCGCCGAGGCGGTGGTTGACGGAGACGACGACCATCCGGCCTGCGGCGGCGAGGCGCGCGCCGTCGGAGAGCGGCTCCGCGTTCGATCCGACGATGTGCAGGCCGCCGTGCACCCAGACGACGACGGGCAGGTCGCGGGCGGCGGGATCGGGCGTCCAGATGTTCAGGTGCAGCGAGTCCCGCTCGGAGACGGGCGCGTCCGCGAACGGCTGCGGCGCGACAGGCCCGCGCGAGTTCGCCGGGCGCACACCCGCCCAGGGCTCCACCGCCACGCCGGGCCGGAAGCGCTCGGCCACCCGCAGGTACGGCACGCCGAGGAAGGCGTGCACCGCGCCGTCCGGCGTCTCGATCACCCGCCCGCGCACCGTGCCGCCCGGAGTGACGACCTCGGTCATACCGGCTGGTGCAGCACGGGCCCGTGGCCGGGCGAGAGCGTGCTCTGCAGCACGAGGGAGGAGGCGCCGATCGCCGCGGCGTCGCGCGGGTTCGCGGACAGCTCGACGCTGATCGGGTGCGCGCGGCGGGCGAAGCGGCGGGCTTCCAGCCGAGAGCGCAGCGCCCGCGTGTAGATCGAGCCGGCGATCGCGACGCCGGGTCCGGTGAGGACGAGCGCGTCGAGGTCGAAGAGGTTGGCGAGGGTGACGGCGCCGTCGGCGAGGTGCCCGGCGGATCGCTGCAGCAGCGCCTCCGCGGCGGGGTGACCGTTGATCGCGGCGAGGCTCAGCACGTCGAAGTCCCGGGCGTTCTGCTCGACCTCGAACGTGAGGTCGAGGTCGGCGAACGAGCCGCGGTCCGCTCCCGCGTCCTCGACCACGACGGAGGGCGCCGCGTAGCGCTCGAGGCAGCCGATGTTGCCGCAGAAGCACTCCCGGCCGCCCGGGGCGATGGTGATGTGGCCGATCTCGGCGGCGTTGGAGCTGGCGCCGCGGAAGAGCGCGCCGTCGAGGACGATGCCGGCGCCGATCCCGGTGCCGATGTAGATGCTGCCGAAGGTCTCGTGCCGCGAGACGCCGCGGCTCCAGAACTCGCCGATGGCGGCGGCGGCCGCGTCGTTGTCGAGCAGGATCGGGATGCCGAAGCCGGCGCCGAGCTCCTCGCGCAGGGGGAAGTCGCGCCAGCCCTGCAGGGTGGGCGGGCCGAGGATGCGGCCGGCGGCCTGGTCGATCGGGCCGGGGGCGACGACCGCGACGCCGGCGATGGTGCGGCGGTCGAGTCCGGTGCCGCGGACGAACGCGGCGTAGCCGTCGACGATCCGCCGGGTGACCTCCTCGGGGGCCGCGAGCGCCGCCCCGCGGATCTGCTGGCGCGCGAGCACGCCGCCGCCGGCGTCGGTCGCCACGAAGGTGATCGACTCGAAGCCGAGCTGGACGCCGACGCCGATCCGCGCCCGGGTGTTGATCTCGAGCATCTGCCGCGGCTTGCCGCCGCTGGCCGTGGATCCGGTCTCGCGGACGATGCCGTCGGTCAGCAGCTTGCGCACGATCAGCGAGATCGACGGCTGGGTCAGGCCGGTCGCCGAGGTGAGCTCGACGCGGCTGATCGGCCCGGAGGAGCGGATCAGGTCGACGACGAGGGCGCGGCTGCCCGGGGCCGCGGGGGTCGCCTCACGACGCGCCATGCCTGCTCCTCACCGCTCGACCGCCAGCGTACGGGACCGGGCGCCGCGGCCCGCGCCCGCGCCTACGCTGGTACCGCCCGTCCGAGAGAGAGCCGCCATGACCGATCCGAGACCGCCGCGGCCCCTCGGGCTCGCCCTCGTCCGCGCCACCGAGATCATGGGCGCCGAGCCGTACTTCCACGAGTTCATCGCGGGAGTCGAGCACGCGGTCCGCCCGGCCGGGCACTCGGTGCTGCTGAACGTGCTGCCCGACCGCGACGCGGAGATCGAGACCTACCGGCGCTGGGCCCGCGACGGCGAGGTCGACGGCGTGGTGCTCGTCGACCTCGAGGTGGACGACCCGCGGCCGGCGCTGGTGCGCGAGCTCGGGCTGCCCGCGGTGATCGTCGGCCCGCCCTCCGCGGCGCGCGAGCTGCGCGCGGTCTGGACGAACGACGACGACGCGATGCGCGACGCGGTGCAGTTCCTCGCCGACCTCGGCCACGCGCGGATCGCGCACGTCGGCGGGCCGGAGGAGCTGCTGCACACGCGGATCCGGCGCGAGTGCTTCCTCCGCGAGTGCACGGAGCGGGGCCTCGAGGCGGTCGAGCGCTCGGGCGACTACTCGCGCGAATCCGGCGGGCGGGCGCTGCGCTCGCTGACGGAGGAGCCGGAGCGGGCGACCGCGGTGATCCTGGACAGCGACCTGATGGCGATCGGCGCGCTCGACGCGGCCCGGGAGCTCGGGCTCGACGTGCCAGGGGCGATGTCGCTGCTGGCCTGGGACGACTCCGCGCAGTGCCAGCTGAGCGAGCCGCCGCTCTCGGCGGTCTCGCACGACGTGCAGGTGATCGGCATGCTGACCGGCCAGGAGCTGCTGAGCGAGATCGCCGAGTCGGCGAGCGGATCGATCGCCAGCCCGCCGGTCGTGGTGGTGGCGCGCGGCACGACGAGCGCACCGGCGCAGCCCGGGTCCCACGGAGCCTGAGTCTCGGGGACGGTCGCGTCGACGCTGTTTCGCCATGCCCGATCTTTACATAAATTATTAATCTTTGTACTTGACGCGGGGCAGGAGCATCAGCGACTCTGGGCACGTCGCCGCGGTGATCGACTCCCGATCAGCTGCGGCGCCGAGACACGTCACCGGTCGAAGGAGCCTGGCTAACCCATGACACGTGCCCACCGCACCCCCTCCGCGTTCTCGCGGGTCCCGTTGCGCCGCTCCCTCGCCGGAGCCGCGCTGCTGGCCGTCACGGCCGGCTCGCTCGTCGTCCTCGCGCCGGCCTCGGCGCCGACGGCCTCGGCAGAGACGGCCGCCGCCGACTGGACGAGCGAGAACACCGCCTTCGTGCAGCGCGACGGCAGCGCCCTGACCCTCGACGGCGAGCGGTTCCGCGCCAGCGGCACCAACATCTACTGGCTCGGCCTCGACGAGAACGTCGGCGGCGTCGACTACCCCACCTACTTCCGGATCAAGGACGCCCTCGACACCGCCGCGCAGATGGGCGTCACCGTCGTCCGCTCGCACATGATGACCTCCACGGGCCAGAACGACGAGGACCCGCTGGCCCTGATGCCGCGCCTCGGCGAGTACAACGAGGAGGCGTTCCGCACCATCGACTTCGCCGTCGCCTACGCGGGCACCCTCGGCATCCGCCTGGTGCTGCCCCTCACCGACGAGTGGGCGTACTACCACGGCGGTCACCGCGACTTCACGACCCCGCTCGGGCTGGAGTCGGACGACTTCTACTCCGACCCGGCTGCGATCGCCGCGTACCAGGACTACGTCGACGTGATCCTCGGCCACACCAACACGATCACCGGCACGCGCTTCGTCGACGACCCGACGATCATGGCCTGGGAGCTGGGCAACGAGCTCGAGGGGATGACCCTCGACTGGATCAACGTGCAGGTCGCGTACATCAAGGAGCAGGCGCCCGAGCAGCTCGTCGCCGCCGGCCGCCGCTTCGACATCGACCCGGACACCCTCGCGGCGCCCGACCTCGACATCGTCGACGTGCACTACTACCCGCCGACCGCCGAGCGGGTCTCGGCCGACGCCGCGACGGTCGCCGGCGCGGACAAGGTCTACATCGCCGGCGAGTACGCCTCGACGGCCGCGAGCGAGGACCTCCTCGGCGCGGCCGCGGCCGACCCGAACGTCTCGGGCACCTTCTTCTGGTCGCTGTTCGGCAACAACGACCGCGGCGGCTTCGTGCCGCACGACGACGGCTTCACCCTGCACTACCCGGGCGAGACCCCGCGCGAGCAGGAGAGCGTCGACGCGATCGAGCAGTACGGCACCGCCACGGGCAGCACGCCCGGCGAGCTCGAGCTCGGCGCCCCGCTGATCACCGCGATCGAGCAGGACTACGGGATCAACGAGGTCTCCTGGCGCGGCACCGCGGGAGCCACCGGCTACCTGGTGCAGCGCTCGACCGGCGGCGACTGGAGCGACGTGACGGACGGAGCCGTCTCGGCCTCGGCCTCGCCCGTCACGGATTACGACTCTCCGGCCGGCGTGCGCTACCGCGTCGTCCCGGTGGGCGACGACGACCAGCGCGGTCCCGCCTCCGACGCGGTCGCCGCCGCCGCCGGCGGTGCCGTGCTGGTCGACCCGCTGCAGAGCTGGCTGCTGACCGCCGGCCACGAGAACGCGGAGATCGCGCCGACCCCCGCGGGCGGCGTCGTCAGCGCGACCGGCGCCGCGAGCGTCACCTGGCAGCGCGACGGGATCGGCGCGGCGGAGTTCGTCGTCTCGGACCCGTCCGCGATCACCGTGGCGACGAGCAGCGACGGGCAGACCTGGACCGACGCCGCCACCACGACCACCGAGCGCGACGGCGCGAGCGTCGTCGCCGCGACCGGCCTCTCCGGCGACCGGGTGCGGGTGAGCTGGAGCACCGGCGTGCTGCAGCGGGCGACGATCACGAGCGCCGCCGCCCAGGTCGCGCTCGTCGACCCGCTGGACGACTTCTCCCGGACGGCGGCCCACACCGGCAGCCTCTCGTTCGACACCGGCAATCCCGCGCTCTTCGGCGGCGACGCCTCCCGGGTCAAGCGCGACAGCGCCGACCCGGCGAGCCTCGAGTACGCCTTCGACGACATCAGCGGCGCCGACATCACCGCCTGGTACTGGCCCGACCAGCCGGTCGTCCCGCTCACGGTCGAGGGATCGGCGGACGGCACGACCTGGACGCCGCTCGCCGTCGAGACGCGCGGCGGCACCGGGAACTGGCGCGAGTACACCTACTCGGTCCGCGACCTGACCGGCGTGAACCGGCTCCGGATCTCCTGGCCGCAGGGCGCGGGCGAGGTCTGGACGCCGCAGATCGGCGCGGTGAGCCTGTACTCGCCGAACGCCGCGCCGTTCGGCCTGCCGGCGGCCCCCGCGCTCGGGGCGCCCGCCGACGGCACGGCGGACGTCACCGCCACGCCGACCTTCTCCTGGGAGCCGGCCGCGGACGCCGCCTACTACCGCTTCGTCCTCTCCAGCTCGAGCGACCTCGCGGACCCGCTGGTCTCCGCCACCGGGCTCTCGGCCACGAGCTACCGGCCCCCGGTCGAGCTCGACCCGGAGACGACGTACTACTGGCAGGTCACCGCGGTGAACGGGCTCGGCGCCACGGCGTCGGCGACGCGCACCTTCAGCACGGCGGCGCTGCCGACCGAGCCGGTCGTGGTCGAGGACTTCGACGGCTACGCCGACGACGCCGCGCTGCAGGCCGCCTACGTCCGGAACACCGGCGGCGGTTCCATCACGCCGACGCTGGTACCGAGCCCCGCGAACGACACGAGCGCCGCCCGCTTCGACTACGACACCGGCACGGCCGGTTACGCCGGCACGGTGCGGACCTTCGACGCCGCGCAGAACTGGTGGGGCTACTCCGGCCTGTCGCTCACGGTCGACGCCGACCGGGCGGTGCCGCTCGCGGTGCAGTTCGTCGCGAACGGCGCGTACTGGGAGGCGACGGTCACCCCGTCCGCCGACGGCGTGCAGCGGATCGAGATCCCGTTCGAGGACTTCGCGCCGCCCGCCTGGGCGCCGCAGGCCGACCTCGACCTCACCTCGGTCACGCAGTACGCGCTGTACGTGAACGGCTCGGGCGCGGGCTCGCTGGTGCTCGACGACGTCGAGACCGTCGTGGCGGAGACGACCATGCCGACGCCGACGCCCACTCCGACCGCTCCGCCCACCGCGACGCCGACGCCGACCGCGACGCCGACGGCCACCCCCACCGCGACGCCGACCGCGACGCCCACCGCGACTCCCACGGCCACGCCCACCACCCCGCCCACCGCGACCCCGTCGCCCACTCCGACCCCCGCGCCCGCCGTGCCCTCGTGGCTCGAGTCGCTGGTGAAGAAGTACCTGCCGAGCCTCTGGCAGTGGTGGCTCGGCCGCCACTAGCCGCGAGCCGCAGCCGGCACCACCCCCACACCACCCCTCCGTTCCCACCACCACCTCCCGTCGCCGAAGGCGGCGACGGCCCACCGAGGAGAACTCCTGTGCACCGACCCACCACCCGCCGCCCGGCGCCCGCCCGCCGCAGCACGCTGATCGGCCTCGCCGCCGTCGCCGCATCGGCCTCGCTCGTGCTGTCCGGCTGCTCCGCCGGCGCGAGCAACGACTCCGGCGAGCCCGCCGGCGAGATCACCGTGCTGACCAACCGCACCGACCTGGTCGACACCACGTTCGCCGACTACGCCTCGACCTTCGAGAAGCAGTACCCCGGCACCACCGTGAAGTTCGAGGCGCTCACCGACTACGAGGGCGACACCAAGATCCGCCTGAACTCGAAGGACTACGGCGACGTGCTGCTCATCCCGAGCTCGAACGTCACCAAGGACGACTACGCGAACTACTTCGAGCCGCTCGGCTCGACCGACGAGCTCTCCGAGAAGTACCGCTTCACCAACGAGGGCTCGTTCGACGGCACCGCCTACGGCATCTCGACCTTCGGCTCCGCGATGGGATACGTCTTCAATCGCGACGTCTGGACCGCGGCCGGTGTCACCGACCCGCCGCAGACGGAGGAGGAGTACCTGGCCGACCTCGAGGCGATCAAGGCGACCGGCGTCACTCCCTATTACACGAACTACAAGGACGGCTGGCCGCTCGCGACCATCGAGGGCAACCTCGGCACGGTGCAGGGCGAGGACGTCCGCACCGAGATGATCGCCGACGACGCGCCCTGGACCGAGGGCAACGACCAGTACAACATCGACGGTCTGCTCTACGACACGGTCGCCGCCGGCCTCAGCGAGGACGACCCGACCACCACGAACTGGGAGGAGTCGAAGGACCTCCTCGCCCAGGGCGAGATCGGCTCGATGGTCCTCGGCTCCTGGGCCGTCTCGCAGATGCAGGACGCCGCCGAGAAGGCCGGCAAGCCGCGCGACACCATCGGCTTCTGGCCGATGCCGTGGACCCAGGACGGCGCGTTCACCTCGGTGACCGCCTCGGACAAGTTCCTCGCGATCAACAAGAACTCCGACAACAAGGCGACCGCCCGGGCCTGGATCGACTGGTTCACCGAGGACTCCGGCTTCGCCACAAGCCAGGGCGCGATCAGCCCGGTCATCTCGGATCCGGCGCCCGACACCCTCGCCGACTTCGACGCGCTCGGCGTGACCTACCTGGAGCTCGCTCCGGACCCGGTCGGCAAGGAGGCCGTCATCAACGACATCGCCAACGAGGCCGAGATCGACCTCTTCGGCAACTCCTACCGCCAGAAGCTGATCGACGCGGCCCGCGGCGCCGGCGACGGCGACAAGCAGTCGCTCTTCGACGACCTCAACGCGCGCTGGGCCGCGGCCCGCGCGGACGTCGCGGAGTAGCAGCCCCCCTCGGGGGCGACCCGCCACTCGCGGGTCGCCCCCCTCCCCACCCCCTCACGACCGCATTCCCCGGGATGCCGAAAGGATCGACATGGCGATCACCGACGCTCCGCCCCTCGAGGTCGGAGCGAGCAAGCGGGCCGGCGGCGGCCGTCGCGGCGACAGGCCCTCCGGCCGCCGCCAGCGGCTGACCGGGCGCCGCAGCACGCCCTGGCTGTTCCTCGCCGTGCCGCTGGCGTTCCTCGTCGTCCTGACCTACATCCCGGTCGCGAACATGTTCTGGTACAGCGTCACCGACTGGGACGGCCTCGACCCGGACAAGACGTTCGTCGGCCTCGAGAACTACGTCGAGATCTTCACCCGGCCCGAGATCTTCCAGGTCTTCTTCGTCAGCCTCTTCTACCTGGCCGGCGCGGTCGCGCAGCTCGGGCTCGCGCTGTTCTTCGCGACGCTGCTCAGCTTCCAGACCCGGTTCCGCAACTTCTTCAAGGGCGTCATCTTCTTCCCGTACCTGATCAACGGGGTCGCGATCGGGCTGATGTTCCTCTACTTCTTCCGCCCCGACGGCACCCTCGACGCGGTGCTCGGCGCCTTCGGCGTGCAGGACACCCCGCAGTGGCTCGGCGACCCGTCCGTCGTCAACGTCTCGCTGGCCGCGACCTCGGTCTGGCGCTACATGGGGCTGAACTTCGTGCTGTTCCTCGGCGCGATCCAGTCGGTGCCGGAGGAGCAGTACGAGGCCGCGGACATCGACGGCGCGACGTCGTTCGACAAGTTCCGCTACATCATCGTGCCCAGCATCCGCCGGATCCTCGGGTTGTCCTTCATCCTCGCGATCGCGGGCGCCCTGTCGGCGTTCGAGATGCCGTACATCATGACCGGCGGCGCCAACGGGTCCGAGACCTTCGTGATCCAGACCGTCGACACCGCGTTCCGCTACTCGAAGGTCGGCCTCGCCTCGGCGATGGCCGTCGTCCTGCTCGCGATCGTGCTGATCATCACCGCGGTGCAGCGCCGCGTGTTCCCCGACGAGAAGGCGGGCCAGGAATGACCACCACGCAGCCCCGCACGGAGGCCGTCACCGGCCTGCCCGTGACTCCCGCCCCGCGCGGCTCCCGCCGGCCCCGGCGCGGCTCGATGCTCGGCGCGATCGGCAAGTACACGTCGCTGATCGTGGCCTGCCTGTTCGCGCTCGTGCCGATCGTCACGATCTTCATGCTCGCGTTCAAGACGTCGACGGAGTACCGCAGCACCGGTCCGCTCGACCCGCCGAGCAACTGGTTCAACCTCGAGAACTTCGCGATCGCCTTCAGCCAGGGCGGGATGGTGACCGGGTTCCTCAACACCGGCATCATCCTGCTGGTGTCGGTGGCGGGCACGATCCTGATCGGCACCATGGCCGCCTACGCGATCGACCGCTTCCGCTTCCGCGGGCGCCGGCTCGTGACGGGGCTGTTCCTGCTGGCGACCCTCGTGCCGTCGGTGACGACCCAGGTGGCGACCTTCCAGGTCATCAACGCCCTCGACCTCTTCAACACCCGCTGGTCGGCGATCCTGCTCTTCACCGGCACCGACATCGTCGCGATCTACATCTTCCTGCAGTTCATGCAGTCGATCCCGGTCTCGCTCGACGAGGCGGCGATGCTCGACGGCGCCAGCCGCTTCACCGTCTACTGGCGGATCGTGCTGCCGCTGCTGAAGCCGGCGATCGCCACGGTCGTGATCATCAAGGGGATCGCGGTCTACAACGAGTTCTACATCCCCTTCCTCTACATGCCCTCGCAGGATCTCGGGGTCATCTCGACCTCGCTCTTCCGCTTCATGGGCCCCTTCGGAGCACAGTGGGAGGTCATCGCCGCCGGCACGATCCTCGTCATCGTCCCGACGCTCATCGCCTTCCTCTTCCTCCAGCGCTTCATCTACAACGGACTGACCTCAGGAGCCACCAAGTGACCCACACCAGCACCGAGCGCCTCTCGGCCACCCTCCGCCCCCTGCACGACGGCTGGAGCGTGCGCGCGCTCCGCGGCCCGATCCCCGCGGAGATCGCGGGCGCGACGGTCCCGGCGACCGTCCCCGGACTCGTGCACACCGACCTCCTCGCCGCCGGCCTGATCCCGGACCCGTACCTCGACCAGAACGAGAAGAAGGTCACCTGGATCGGCGAGACCGACTGGGAGTACGCGTCCGTCTTCGCCTGGTCGCCCGACGGGCACGACCGGCACGAGCTGGTCTTCGAGGGCCTGGACACGGTCGCGACGATCACGCTGAACGGGTCCGTCGTCGCGAGCACCCGCAACCAGCACCGCACGTACCGCTTCGCCGTCGACGGGCTGCTGGTGGAGGGCGACAACACGCTCGTCGTCCGCTTCGCCTCGCCGATCGCGGAGGCCGACCGGGCCAGCCTCGAGATCGGCTACCGCCCGCACACCTACTCGCACCCCTTCAACGCGCTGCGGAAGGCCGCCTGCAACTTCGGCTGGGACTGGGGGCTCGACGCCGCCTCGGTCGGGATGTGGAAGCCGGTCTCGCTGCACGCCTGGAGCGAGGCGCGGCTCGCCGCGGTCCGGCCGGTCGTGACGGTCGACGGGACGACCGGCCGGGTCGCCGTGCACGTGGACCTCGAGCGGACGACGGAGGACGAGGTGGAGCTGACGGCGAGCGTCGACGGCGTGACCGCCTCCGTCACCGTGCCGGCCGGCGAGCGCTGGGCGGTGCTCGAGCTCTCCGTGGAGGATGCGGCCCTGTGGTGGCCGCGCGGCTTCGGCGAGCAGCCGCTGTCGCTGCTCGACGTCGAGGCGCGCGTCGGCGGCGCCGTCGTCGACGGCCGGACGCTGCGGATCGGCTTCCGCACGATCGAGGTGCAGCTGGACCGCGACGAGGAGGGCACCTCGTTCCGCTTCGTCGTCAACGGCGAGCCGGTCTGGATCCGCGGCGCCAACTGGATCCCCGACGACGCCTTCATCACCCGCGTCGACCGCGCCCGCCTCGCCCACCGGATGGACCAGGCCGAGTTCGCGAACATGAACCTGCTGCGGATCTGGGGCGGCGGCTACTTCGAGTCGGACGACTTCTACGAGCTCTGCGACGAGCGCGGCATCCTCGTCTGGCAGGACTTCCTCTTCGCCTGCGCCTCCTACGCCGAGGAGGAGCCGCTGTGGAGCGAGGTCGAGGCGGAGGTGCGCGACAACGTGACGCGGATCATGCCGCACCCGAGCCTTGCGCTCTGGAACGGCAACAACGAGAACATCTGGGGCTACGAGGAGTGGGGCTGGGAGAAGCGCCTCCAGGGCCGTACCTGGGGCCTGGGCTACTACCTCGACCTGCTGCCGCGCCTGGTCGCCGAGCTCGACCCCGAGCGCTCGTACACGCCGGGCAGCCCCTGGTCCGGCGACACCGCGATCTTCGCGAACGACGTCGACCACGGCTCCGTGCACCTCTGGGAGCTGTGGAACCGGGTCGACTACCCCGCCTACCGCGACGTGCACGCCCGCTTCGTCGCGGAGTTCGGCTGGCAGGGCCCGGCCTCCTGGTCGACGATCCAGCGCTCGATCTCGGACTCGCCGCTGACCCCCGAGTCGCCCGGGATGATCCACCACCAGAAGGCGACCGACGGCAACGACAAGCTGACCGACGGACTGGTCGCGCACCTCCCGCTGCCCGACGACACCGAGGACTGGCACTGGGCGATGTCGCTCAACCAGGCGCTGGCCGTCACGCTGGCGATCGAGCACCAGCGCTCCGAGAGCCCGCGCTGCATGGGCTCGGTGGTCTGGCAGCTGAACGACTGCTGGCCGGTCACCTCCTGGGCCGCGGTCGACGGCGACGGGACGGCGAAGCCGCTGCTCTACGCGCTCAAGCACGTCTACGCGGATCGGCTGCTGACCGTGCAGCTGCGCGGCGAGGGGCTCGCGGTCGTCGCGGTGAACGACAGTGCTCAGGAGTGGGCGGGCGAGGTCGTCGTGCGGCGGCTGCGCTTCGACGGGACGGTGCTCGCGGAGGAGCGGCAGGGGGTGTCGCTGGACGCACGGTCCGTCGTCACCGTGCCGGTCGGAGTGGGAGCGGCGGAGGACGCGGCGGGTGAGCTGCTCGTCGCGGAGCTCGCGGGGGAGCGCGCGTTCTGGTTCTTCGCGGAGTACCGGGAGTCGGCGCTCGAGCCGGCGCGGCTGACGACCTCGGTGCGCGCCGTCGACGGCGGAGCGGAGGTGGTGGTCACCGCGGAGAACCTCGTGCGCGACCTGACGCTGCTCGTCGACAAGGTCGACCCGGCCGCGGTCGTCGACGACCAGCTGATCACGCTGCTGCCGGGGGAGTCGGTGACGTTCCGGGTGAGCGGTGCCGGGCTCGATCCTGCCGCGCTCGTCTCGCCGAGCGTGCTGCGCACCGCCAACCAGCTCGTCGCCGACTGGGGCTGACGAGCCGCTCTCCGCGGCGACTCTCCGCGGCGATCGACGGAGCCGACCGGGACCGGCGCACGCCTTCCGGTCGGCTCCTCCGCGCCGTTCGCGACCCGCGTCGGCCACGACCCGTGTCGCCCACACCCTTCCGGAGGAAGAGATGACCCCGCAGCTCGCGATCGCCGTCGACGTCGGCGGCACCAAGATCGAGGCGGCGCTCGTGCGCGCCGACGGAGTGCTCGTGCCGGGCTCGCGCAGCCGGCGGCCGACCGGGCCGGCGCTGACCCCGGCGGAGTTCGGCGCGGCCGTGGAGGGGTGCGTCGTGGAGGCGCTCGCCGCTGCGGGTGCGGGCTCGGTCGTCGGCGCGGGGATCGGCTCCGCCGGCCCGCTCGACCTCGCCGAGGGGCGCATCCGGCCGAAGAACCTGCCGCTGCTGCACGGGTTCGCCCTGCGCGCGGTCGTCGAGCGGCTGCTGCCCGGCCGGCCGGTCGCGCTGCGGCTCGACGGCACCTGCATCGCGCTCGCCGAGCACTGGGTGGGCGCCAACCGCGGCGCCGCGTCCTCGGTGAGCCTGGTGGTGTCGACGGGAGTCGGCGGCGGGATCGTGCTCGACGGCCGCGCGGTCGCGGGCCGCTCCGGCAACGCCGGGCACATCGGGCAGATCCACGTCGGCGACGAGGACCCGGAGGAGGGGAGCGACGGCACGCTGGAGAGCATCGCCTCCGGACCGAGCAGCGTCGCCTGGGCGCGGCGCCGCGGCTTCGCGGGGACGACCGGCGAGGAGCTGGGGCGGGCGGCCGCGGCCGGCGACCCGGTGGCGCTCGCCGCGGTGGCGCGCTCGGCGGCGGCGGTCGGCACGGCGATCGCCGACGTGGCGACGCTGCTCGACGTCCGCGACTTCGCCGTCGGCGGCGGCTTCTCGGCGGTGACGGCGTCGTACCTCGACCTCGTGCGCGAGGCGGCGTGCGAGCGCGCGGTCTTCGACTACGCCCGCGGGCTGTCGATCCGCGCCTCCGGCCTCGGCGGCGCCGGCCCGCTGATCGGCGCGGCGGCCCTCGTGCACCTGCCGGGCCTGCTCGGCGGCTCCGCTGAGCGGGTGGGTCTCGACGGGTCGGCGCCGGGCGGGGGCGAGGGTCTCGATACGCCCGCCTCCGGCGGCCTACTCGACCAGCATGCAGGGCCCGCCGGCGAGCTCCATGCTGATCGAGCAGCCGGCGCAGCCGGCGTCTCGAGATACCCCCGCACGCACTCCCGGCCCGGCTCCCGGTGACCGCCGCCCCCGCGATCGACCCCGAGCACCCGCTCCGCTCGGCCCTCCGCCCCTCGCGCGGCCGCCTGGTCGTCGCCGCGCTCGCGTTCGCGGTCAAGGACAGCCCGCTGTGGATCCTCCCGCTCGTGACCGCGGCCGTCGTCGACGCCCTCGTCGCCGGCGACCCGCCCGAGGCGCTCCTCGCTCCCGCCGCCGCGGGCGCAGCGACGATCGCCGTCAACATCGCCGCGAACGGCGTCTTCGTGCGGCTGTTCTCCTCCTCCGTGCGCTCGATGGGCGCCCGGCTGCGCGAGGCGCTGGCGGTGCGGCTGCAGCTGCTGTCGTTCGGCTACCACTCCCGCGGCAGCGCGTCGGTGGTCCAGACCAAGATCGTGCGCGACGTGGAGAACCTGGAGCTGATGCTGCAGCAGGCGTTCGGCCCGCTGCTCAACGCGCTGGTGATCCTCGTCGGCGCCGGCGTCGCGACGGCGGTGCGGGTGCCCCAGTTCCTGCCCGTGCTGGCGCTGACCCTGCCGCTCGCCGCCGGGTTGATCCTCTGGCTGCGCTCGCGCACCGCCGCGAGCAACGAGACCTTCCGCCTCGACGTCGAGACCATGTCCTCGGCCGTCGGCGAGATGTCCTCGCTCCAGGAGGTCACCCGTGCGCACGGACTGGAGCAGGTCTCCGTGCGGCGGGTCGTCGAGGCCGCGCACCGGGTCGAGCGGGCGGGCACCCGGCTCGACCGGCTGAACGGGCGCTTCGGCGCGCTGTCCTGGAGCAGCTACCAGGTGATCACCCTGGGCTCGCTCTTCGCCGCGGCGTGGGCGAGCGCGACCGGCGCCCTCCCGATCACCGTCGGCGAGGTGGTGCTGCTCAGCTCGTACTTCGCCCTGCTGACCGGGGCGATCACCGGCGCCTTCCAGACCGCGCCCCTGATCACCCGCGGCCTCGCCTCGCAGCGCTCGATCACCGGCGTCCTCACCGACCCGGACGTGGAGTGGAACGAGGGCCGCGCCGTCGTCGACGCGCTGGAGGGGAGCCTCGCCTTCGAGGACGTCTCCTTCTCCTACGGCGAGCGGCCGGTGCTGTCGGACGTGAGCCTGCGCGTCGCCGCGGGCGAGACGGTGGCGCTCGTCGGCGCCTCCGGCTCGGGGAAGTCGACGCTGACCCGGCTCGCGCTGGGCTTCCTGCGCCCCTCGGCGGGCCGGGTCCTGCTCGACGGCCGCGACATCGCGACCCTCGACATGCGCACGGTGCGGCGCTTCGTCTCGGTGGTGCCGCAGGAGTCCGTGCTGTTCCGCGGGAGCATCCGCGACAACATCCTCTACGGCGCCGCGGAGCCCGCCCCCGGGGAGTCGGGCGACGACCGGCTCGAGGCGGCGCTGCGGGCGGCGAACGCCGGCTTCGTCCTGGAGCTCCCGGACGGCTGGGACACGACCGTCGGCGAGCGCGGCGCGCAGCTCTCCGGCGGCCAGCGCCAGCGGCTCGCCATCGCCCGCGCGCTGATCCGCGACCCGCGGCTGCTGATCCTCGACGAGGCGACCGCCGCCCTCGACCCGCGCGCCGAGGCCGAGGTGCGCGGCGCCCTCGAGCGGCTGCGCGCCGGCCGGACGACCCTGATCGTCGCGCACCGCCTGAGCACCGTCCGCTCGGCCGACCGCATCGTCGTCCTCGACGCCGGCCGCGTCCTCGAGCAGGGCACCCACGAGGAGCTGCTGGCCGCCGGCGGCCGCTACGCCCGCATGACGGCGGCGTCCTGACGGCCCGCGCCCCTGCTGATCGAGCAGCCGCGGAGCTGCCGCGCCGACCTGCTGACCGAGCAGCCCGCGCGGCGGGGCCTTCCATGCTGATCGAGCAGCCCGCATCGCGGGCCCCTCATGCTGATCGAGTAGCCCGCGGAGCGGGGCCCACATGCTGATCGAGTAGCCCGCGAAGCGGGGCCCACATGCTGATCGAGTAGCCCGCGGACCGGGCGTATCGAGATCCACCGTCGCCAGGACCAGGGTCTGCAGACCCACCTGCTGACGGGGGTGGGTCTCGATACGCCGGCCTCCGGCCGGCTACTCGACCAGCATGAACGCCCGCCCGATCGGTCGGCCGGCGCCGGGGGTGCTTCCTGACTGCGGAGCCCGCACCGCGGGCCCCTCATGCTGATCGAGTAGCACGCGGAGCGGGCGTATCGAGATCCACCGTTGTCAGAAGGACGGTCTGCAGACCCACCTGCTGACGGGGGTGGGTCTCGATACGCCGGCCTCCGGCCGGCTACTCGACCAGCATGAGCGCCCCCGCCCGGTCGGCCTGCGCCGCGGTCCCTGGCGACCGCGGAGCACGGGCCGCTCAGTTCAGGATCTCGGAGCGCGGGTCGTCGCGGAGCTCGGCGAGGCGCGTCCGCCACGCCCGCAGCGCCTCCGGAGTCAGCCGCGTCCAGTCGTGCACCTCGCGGACGACGCGGAGCGGCTCGACGCTGCGGTACGAGCGCGTCGGATTCCCGGGGAACTTCTTGTTCGTGACGTTCGGGTCGTCCTCGAACGACCCGGTCGGCTCCACCTCATAGACGCGCGGCTCCGCGTCGCCGGGCGCGAGCTCCGCCGCGAGCCCCGCGCCGTCCGGCAGCGCCGTGAAGTACACGTGGTTCATCACGATCTCGGGCCGGTAGTTGGACCGCCGCCCCGCCACCAGCAGGTCGCCGACCCGCAGATCCGCCTTCGTCCCGTGGAAGAACGGCCCGCTCTCGTCCGGAGCACTCATGCGCAGGACCCTACTCCCGGTCCCGCACGAGCGATCCGTCACGAACGGCTCCCTCACTGCGCGGGAGGCAGCCGTTCGTGACGGATCGCCGAGTCCGCAGGGTCAGGGGAGCGTGAGCTCGCCCTGGTTGAGGACGCGGGGGTGGAAGTAGGCGCTCTGGATGGCGGCGTTCGTGTTGCTGCCGCGCAGCTGCTCCGACCAGATCATGAAGTACGACCAGCGCGTCTGGCTCTGCAGCAGCGACGCGTCCGGCACCTTCCCCATCTCGGCGATCGCGATCGGCTTGGAGCCGGCGATCGACTGCAGCTGCTGGTAGTCGCCGGAGCTCGGGAAGCCCTTGTACCAGACGTCCAGCGACACGACGTCGACGTAGTTCGCGCCCGGGTAGTAGCCCGCCCAGCCGCCCGCGGGGTTGTCCTGCACGTTCCAGACCCAGATCAGGTTGGTCAGGCCCTGCGAGTCGAAGTAGTCGCGCATCTGCTGGTAGATCTTCGCGCCGCCGTTCGCGCCGGAGCGGCCGCCCCACCAGTTCCAGGTCTCGTTCATCTCGTGGAACGGCCGGAAGAGCACGGGCACGCCGGCGTCCTTCAGCTGCCGCAGGTACGGCACGACCTCGCTCATCCGCTGCTTCCAGGTCGTGTTGAGCGCCGTGCCGCCGGTGACGATCTGCTGGAACTGCGCGTCCGTGATGCGGCTCTTCACGCCGCCGTCGAACGCGCAGGTGCTCGGCCCGGTCGGCGGGCACGCGTGCCAGGCGAGGGTCACCAGCGAGCCGTTGGCCCACTCCGTCTTCGCCTGGTCGACGACGCGCTGGCGGTTCGCGGCGTCGGCGGCGGTGAAGAACAGGTCGCCGCCCCACAGCCCCGGGTACTGCCCGGTGATGTCCTTCACCTGCTGCGTGTACTGGGCGGGGGAGCTCGCGGGCTCCTTGTTGTGCTGGCCCGAGACGATGCTCGTCCCGGTGATCGACTGCAGGTACTGCAGGACGGCGGCCTTCGACTTCGCCGGGAACGCCTGCGCCGCGTCGGGCGACGGCGTGACCAGCGGTGCGAGCAGCGCGGCCCCGAGCGCGGCGGCCAGGAGGGTGCGGCGCAGCGGGCCGCGGCGGGCGCGGGATGCGCGGGTGGTGACTCCTCGTCGAGTCATGGTGGTCCTCTCCGCGGACCCTCGTCGGTGAGCGCCCGCACGGTCACCCTGAGCCCTCCGCGCGGCCTCGTCAACCCTTACATCGATTACTAATGATATCAGCACGATCCACTGCGCAGGAGTTGTCGTCCTCGGCGGTCGAGTACGACAACTTCTGGAGGTGGGACGTCGGCGCCGGCTCCGCGCGTCCGCCCCCACCCCGCCGACGGCCCCCGCGCAGGCGCCGCTCGGTACTGTGGAACGGTTCCCCGCACCACCCGCCCCCGCCCGAAGGAGCCCCCATGCCCACCACTGTGAGCGGCGTCATCGCCCGGTCGAAGGGGGCTCCCGTCGAGCTCGTCGACATCGTCGTCCCCGATCCCGGACCCGGCGAGGCCGTCGTCGACATCGAGACCTGCGGTGTCTGCCACACCGACTACCACTACCGCGAGGGCGGGATCAGCGACGACTTCCCGTTCCTGCTCGGCCACGAGGCCGCGGGCCGGGTCAGCGCGATCGGCGAGGGCGTCACCCACGTCGCGGTCGGCGACTTCGTCGTGCTCAACTGGCGCGCCGTCTGCGGCGAGTGCCGCGCCTGCGTCCGCGCGGAGCCCTGGTACTGCTTCAACACCTTCAACGCCTCGCAGAAGATGACCCTCACGGACGGCACCGAGCTCAGCCCGGCGCTGGGCATCGGCGCCTTCGCCGAGAAGACGCTCGTGCACGCCAAGCAGTGCACGAAGGTCGACCCGGCCGCCGACCCCGCCGCCGTCGGCCTGCTGGGCTGCGGCATCATGGCGGGCCTCGGCGCCGCGATGAACACCGGCAACGTCACCCGCGGCGACTCCGTGGCCGTCATCGGCTGCGGCGGAGTCGGCACCGCGGCGGTCGTCGGCGCGAAGCTGGCCGGCGCGAGCACGATCATCGCGATCGACCGCGACCCGAAGAAGCTGATCAAGGCCGAGGAGCTCGGCGCCACCCACGCGATCGACTCGAGCGGACTCGACGAGGCCGGCGTGGTCGCCGCCGTGCAGGCGCTGACCGACGGCTTCGGCGCCGACGTCGTGATCGACGCGGTCGGCCGCCCCGAGACCTGGCGCCAGGCGTTCTACGCCCGCGACCTGGCCGGCACCGTCGTGCTCGTCGGCGTGCCGACGCCCGAGATGACGCTCGAGATACCGCTGCTCGACGTCTTCGGGCGCGGTGGCTCGCTGAAGTCGAGCTGGTACGGCGACTGCCTGCCCGAGCGCGACTTCCCGATGCTCACCGACCTGTATCTGCAGGGCCGCCTGCCGCTCGACGAGTTCGTCACCGAGCGGATCGGCATCCGCGACATCGAGCAGGCCTTCACCACGATGGCCGGCGGCGACGTGCTCCGCTCGGTGGTGGTGCTCTGATGGCCGCCCGCATCGACCACCTCGTCACCAGCGGCACCTTCGCCCTCGACGGCGGCACCTGGGACGTGGACAACAACGTCTGGATCGTCGGCGACGACTCCGAGTGCGTCGTCATCGACGCGGCGCACGACGCGGAGGCGATCCTCGCGGCCGTCGGCGACCGCACGCTTCGCGCGGTGCTGCTCACCCACGCGCACACCGACCACATCGACGCGGTCGCCGCGCTGCTGTCGGCCGTCGACGTGCCGGTGCTGCTGCACGAGGGGGACCGCGTGCTCTGGGACGCGTTCTACCCCGACTCCGCGCCGAGCGGTGCGCTCGAGGACGGCCAGGTGATCACCGTCGGCGGCACCGAGCTCGAGGTGCGGCACACGCCCGGCCACACGCCCGGCGCCGTCTGCTTCGTCGCGGACGAGCTGGGCACCGTCTTCACCGGGGACACGCTCTTCCAGGGCGGACCGGGCGCGACCGGCCGCTCCTACAGCTCCTTCCCGACGATCATCGACTCGATCACCGACCGGCTGCTGACCCTGCCGGACGACACGGTCGTCCGCACGGGGCACGGCCCCACGACCACGATCGGCATGGAGAAGCCCGACCGCGAGGCGTGGATCGCCCGCGGGCACTGACGCGGCGCTCGCGCCCTGCTGCTGATCGAGCAGCCCGCGGAGCGGGGCCCGCATGCTGATCGAGTAGTCCGCGGAGCGGGCGTGTCGAGATCCACCCTCCGAACGACGTGGGTCTCGATACGCCCCGTCCCGGGGCTACTCGACCAGCATGGCTGCGCGCGGTCGCGCCTTCTCCTGCCGATGGAGCAGCCCGCTGAGCGGGTCCCTCTCATGCTGATCGAGTAGCCCGCGGAGCGGGCGTATCGAGATCCGCCAGCGTCAGCAGGTGAGTCTGCAGACCGGCTCTGCTGACGACGGTGGGTCTCGATACGCCCCTGCGGGGCTACTCGACCAGCAAGGGGGACGCCACCAAGCGGCGGGCCAGGGGGAGCGACGCGCTCAGCGGCGCACGCGGCGGCGCAGCACGACGCCGAGCGCGGCGAAGGCGGCGGCCATGACGAGGCCGCCGATCAGGAACGGGGTGCTTCCGCTCGCCAGGCCCCAGGCGGCGAGGGCCGCCCAGAGCGCGGCGAGGACGAAGGCGGTCGGGGGAGTCATCGTCGTCCTCATCCGTCGATCCAACTCCCTCCGTCCCGGATCCGCGACGTCCGGCGCCATCGATCCGTCGGGAACGGCGATGTCCGCGCGATTCGGGCGACCGTTCTTGACGGGTCGACGCGGCGCGGCGGCGGGTCAGCCGACGGTGACCGGGGCGGCCGACGGGCGGCGCCCCTCCTTCATCCAGACGAAGAAGCCGAGCAGGGTGAAGGCACCGTAGAAGACGTACATCAGGCCGGAGGCGTAGTAGCCGGCCGAGAAGAGCAGCGGGACGCCGACGATGTCGACGGCGACCCAGATCAGCCAGAACTCGACCCAGCCCTTGGCCATGCCGTAGGTGGCGAGCAGCGAGCCGACGAAGATCCAGGCGTCGCTCCACACGGGCTCGTAGGAGCCGAGCGCGCGGAACACCGGGGTGAGGATCGCGGTGCCGCCGACCATGCCGAGCACCAGCAGTCCGCGGGTGCGCCAGGAGGCCCAGCGCGGCGAGATCAGCGTTGTCGCATCGCTGGGGCGGTGCGTCCAGCGGTACCAGCCGTAGATGCTGACGATGATGAACATGATCTGGCGGCCGGCCTGGCCGAGCAGGTTCACGGGGTTCGGGGTGTCGAACAGCGCGCCCATGAAGACGGTGAAGAGCAGCGCGTTGCCGACGAGGCCGACCGGCCAGGCCCAGACCTTGCGCCGCATCCCGCCGAGGGCGCTCAGCAGGCCGAAGACGTTGCCGATGACCTCGCGCCAGAGCACCGTCTGGTCGCCGATGACGATCTGCGCGTCGAACAGCCAGTCCACGATCTGCACGGGGAGCCTCCATCGGGCGTGTCGGAGCCCACCCGTGCAACCTCCGGCGGGGCGCTGTCATTCCGCGTGGCGCCGATTCGACGGCCGCTGGTCCGCTGTGCGGGGTGCCGTCCGTTGTGCAGGCGATCCGGCACGGGGCGCGCGCGCCGGGTGGGCTTCAGCACGTTCTGCGCGCGATCACCTGCAGATCGGACCGGGTCCCGCCCGCCGTGCGCGCTGTGGTCCGTTGTGCAGGTGATCTCGTACCGGGAGCGCCTGCCGGGTGGACGTCAGCACGTTCTGGGCGCGATCACCTGCAGATCGGACCCAGGGGCCGCTCGTCGGGTGGGTGGCGGTCCGTTGTGCAGGCGATCCGGCACGGGGAGCGCGCGCCGAGTGGGCTTCAGCACGTTCTGGGCGCGATCACCTGCAGATCGGACCGGGTCCCGCCCGCCGTGCGCGCTGGGGTCCGTTGTGCAGGTGATCTTGTACCGGGAGCGGCTGCCGAGTGGGCGTCAGCGCGTCGTCGGCAGGATCGCCTGCAGATCGGACGCGGGTCGGCAGGCCCTCCGCGGGCTACGCGGCGACGAGCGAGTGCGCCGCCAGCAGCGCGACCGAGCGCAGGCGGGCGGGCGTCGCGAGCGAGGCGTGGGCGACGATGACCTCGTCGGCCTCCGCCGAGCGCGCGAACTCGGCCACGTAGTCCGCGACCTGCTCGCCGGTGCCGACGCCGGTGTAGTGGGTCATGCTCGCGACGTGCGCGCCGACGGGGGCGGTCAGCAGGTGGTCGAGCTCCTCCTCGGAGAACTGCTGGTCGACGGGGATCTGGCCGCTCTGGCGCAGCAGCATCATCAGGCGCGCGCGCTTCATCTGCGCGAACTGCTCCTGCGCGTCCTCCTCGCTGTCGGCGGCGATGGCGTTCACTCCGGCGATCACGTAGGGGGCGTCGAGCTGCTCCGAGGGGCGGAAGCCGCGGCGGTACTCGGCGACGGCCTGGTGCAGCGCATCCGGCGCGAAGTGCGAGGCGAAGGCGTACGGCAGACCGAGGGCGGCGGCCAGCTGGGCGCCGAAGAGCGACGAGCCGAGGATGTAGAGGGGGACGCGGGTGCCGGCGCCGGGCGTCGCGCTGACGCCGGGGATGCGGGACTCGCCGGCGAGGAAGCCCTGCAGCTCGAGGACGTCCTGCGGGAAGCGCTCGGAGGAGTCGTGCTCGCGGCGCAGGGCGCGGAAGGTGGCCTGGTCGCTGCCGGGGGCGCGGCCGAGGCCGAGGTCGATGCGGCCCGGGTGCAGGGTCTCGAGGGTGCCGAACTGCTCCGCGATGGTCAGCGGGGAGTGGTTGGGCAGCATGACGCCGCCGGAGCCGAGGCGGATGGTCGAGGTCTGCGAGGCGACGTGCGCGATCAGCACGGAGGTGGCGCTCGACGCGATCGAGGCCATGTTGTGGTGCTCGGCGTACCAGACCCGCCGGTACCCGCTCCGCTCGGCCTGCTGCGCCAGAGCGACGGAGGCGGCGAAGCTGTCGCGCGCGGTCTCTCCGGGAGCGATGGGGGCGAGGTCGAGGATCGAGAGGGGAACGGTCATGAGAGAGCCAACGCGGGCGGCGGCCTCCGTGTTCCCTCGGCGGCGGTATCGGGCGTGTGCCGGCCTTCCGGAGTCGCCTCCGGCTCGTGGAACCGGCTCGGGCTCGCGGAATCCGCCGGTTCCGGCGTGCCGGGGGTGGTTCCGCGTGCCGGGGGTGGGGCTCGGGCGCTCGGGGCGACCTCCGGCTCGCGGAACGAGCTCGGGCTCGCAGGATCAGCCTGTTCTGGCGTGCCGAAGGTGGATTCACGTGCCGGACGTGCCGGAGTGGCCGTCGAGTCGACTTTCGGCTCGTGGTTTCGGCTCGGGCTCGCGGGATCTGTGGTTTCGGGCGTGCCGGGGGTGATTTCGCGTGCCGGAGGTGGTGGGGCCGGCTGCCGCGGTGACCTTCGGCACGCGGAATGAGCTCGGGCTCGTGGGATCAGCCGGTTCCGGCGTGCCCGAAGTGGTTCCGCGTGCCGGAGGTGGTTCCGCGTGCCGGAGGTGGTTCCGCGTGCCGGAGGTGGTTTCGCGTGCCGGAGGCGGACGACGGGCGGAACCGCCGCCGCCCCATCCGCCCGGTCAGCCCTCGATCGGCAGCAGGATGCCCTTCACCGTCTCGTCGGTGGCGAGGAACTCCTGCACGGCCGGGTCCTGGAAGGCGGCGACGAGCTTCTCGATGTTGGCGGTGTCCTTGTACTTCGAGCCGATGGTCAGCTGGCCGGCGAAGTCATCGGGGGCCTGGGGCGCGAAGATCTGCTTCTCGATCGGGATGTCGGCGGCGAGGTAGTACTCGGTGTAGCCGACGGCCGCGTCGAGGTCGGGCAGGGCGCGGGACTGGGCGGCGAAGTCGAGCAGCGTGAACTGCAGGTTCTTCGGGTTCGAGGCGATGTCGTCCTGGGTCGCGGTGCCGGGCTCCGTGCCCTCCTTCAGCGTGATCAGGCCGGCCGACTGCAGCAGCCAGAGGCCCTGGGCCTCGTTGGCCGGGTCGGAGTAGAGCGAGATCGTGCCGCCGTCGGGGATCTCGGAGACGTCGCCGTGCTTGTCGCTCCACAGGCCGAAGCCCCAGCGGAAGACGGGGGTCGCCGCCTCCTCCTCGAAGTCGGGGTTGGCCTCGAGCACCTGGCCGAGCCAGAGCTCGTGCTGGTAGACCGTCGCGGCGACCTCGCCCTCGCTGACGGCGCGGTTGATCGTGTTGCTGTCCGAGAGGCCCTTGAAGGCGACCGTGATGCCGTAGCGCGGCGCCACCTCCTCCGCCACGAAGTCGACGAGGGCCTGCTCCGAGGCGTTGCCCTCGGCCGTCGCGACGTAGAGGGTCGCGCCCTCCTGCTCGTTCGCCGAGACGGCGGGCGAGAGCAGCGGCACGGCGACGACCGCTCCGACGCCGACCACGACGACGGCGGCTCCGGCGATCCAGGGCCAGCGGCGCTTCTTCTTCAGCTCGAAGCCGAGGTCCTCGGGGCCGGCGTTCTGGGGGCCGGACTTCTCGGGGCCGGTCTCGGAGCGGGGGTTCTCGGGGCCGTGGTTCTCAGTGGACATGGCAGTGCCTTTCGAGCGGTCGCGGCCGGACGGCGGCGCGCGGGAGGGACGCCCGGGCGGAGGGCCCGGGGCGGGATCAGGGGGGAGATGCGGCTAGACGGTGACCGCGACGCGCGGGGCGCGCCGGGACCGGGAGGCGCTCGGCGTGGTCGCGCGGACCAGGGCGTCGCCGGTGAGCTGCACGACGGCGACGGTCGCGACGAGGATGACGATCGTCGCGAGCATCACGGTGGTATCGAAGCGCTGGTAGCCGTAGGTGACGGCGACGTAGCCGATGCCGCCCGCGCCGATCGTGCCGGCGATGGCGGAGTACTCGATCATCGCGATGGTGTTGATCGTCAGACCGCCGAGGATCTGCGGCACCGCCTCGCTGAGCTGCGCCGAGCGGATCACCTGCAGCCGCGATGCTCCGGAGGCGCGGGCCACCCGGGTCAGCGCGAGCGGCACGCTGCGCATCGCGTTCTCGACGATGCGGGTGAAGAAGGCGATGCCGGCGATCGACATCGGCACGACGGCCGCCGCGATGCCGATGTTGGTGCCGGTGAGCAGCCGGGTGAACGGCATGATCGAGGCCATCAGGATGAGGAACGGCAGCGACCGGCCGATGCTGATGATCCAGCTGAGGCTCTGGTGGGCGGCGCGGTTCTCGAACAGGCCGCCCGGAGCGAGGTTGTGCACCGCGGCGCCGAGCGGGATGCCGACGAGCACGACGACCAGCATCACGATGCCGACCATGATCAGCGTCTCGCCGAGCGCGGGGAGCACGAGCACGGGGATGTCGGCGAGCGGGACCTTGTTGTCGAGGTGCAGCGGGCCGAGGGCCGCCGAGGAGATGAGCGCGCTCATGCCGCCGCCTCCTCGACGAGGGCGTCCGACCGGACGGCGCCCCGCCGCACCGACAGCCCGAGGGCGTCGGCGGCCTGCGCGAGCCGGCGCTCCTCGACCGGCCCGAGGCCGATCGTCGCGTGGCCGACGGCGCGTCCGTCGACCGTCTCGATCGCCGCGCCGAGCAGCGCGACCGGCCCGACCGCGTCGGACAGCCGCGTCACCCAATCGGCCGGCACTCCGTCGCGGGCGTAGCCGACGACCCACTCGTCGAGCCCCGCGCCGGGCAGCACCGAGGGGCGCACCGGGTTGAGCGCGAGGCCGAGCGGCGAGGACGCGTCGCGCAGCAGGTCGACCAGGCGCCCCGACTCCACGATGCGGCCGTGATCGAGGCGCGCGACAGAGTCCGCGACCTGGCGGACCGTCTCCATCTCGTGCGTGATGAAGAGGATCGACAGGCCGAGGTCGTCGCGCAGCTCCTTGAGGAGCGTGGTGATCGCGGTGGTCGACGCGGGATCGAGTCCGGAGGTCGCCTCGTCGGAGAGCAGGACGGAGGGGCGCAGGGCGAGGGCGCGGGCGATGCCGACCCGCTGGCGCTGGCCGCCGGAGAGCTGGTGCGGGTAGTAGCGGGCGCGGTCGCCGAGGCCGACGCGCTCGAGCAGCTCGGCGACGCGGCGCTTCGTCTCGGCCGCGGTGACGCCCAGGTATTCGAGCGGGAGGGCGACGTTCTGCTCCGCGGTCCGGCGGCTGAAGAGGCCGTCGGACTGGAAGACGGTGCCGATGCGGCGGCGGGCGACCCGCAGCTCCGCCTCGGACAGCTGGGAGAGCGCGTCGCCGTTGACGACGACGGTGCCGGAGGTGGGCCGCTCGAGCAGGTTGACGCAGGCGGCGAGCGTGCTCTTGCCGGCGCCGCTCGGCCCGACGACGGCGAAGATCTCGCCGGTGCCGACCGAGAAGTCGAGGCGGTCGAGCACGGTCACGGCGTCGGCGCCCTGCCCGTAGACCTTGGTGAGCTGCTCGAGGCGGATCATGGCGTCGGTCCTTCCGGGAGGGTGCGCGGGCGCGCCGGAGAGCGCCCGGTGCGGTGTGGGAGAGGGGGCGCGGGATGCTCGGTGGCGGCGTCCGCGTCGGTGTGCTGATGATGATGGCGCGGTGCGGCGGGCGGGCGCGACGGCGGCCGACGCTCGCCGTAACAGAAGGCGCTCGCGGCGCCCGATCGGCGCCGATCCGCGGCTCATCGCCGACGGGTGTCGGCGAACGAGGGGGCGGAGCGGGGCGGACTCGCGCAGAACATCAGCTGAGAAGGGGAGGCCTCCTCTGTGGGGCGAGGCCCACCCGTCTCAGCTGATGTTGTGCGGCGGCGGCGAGCGGACGGGCTCGCCGAGGGCACCGCTCAGCGCAGTGCGTCGAGGACGGCCCGCTCGTCCTGAGGCTTCAGGCCGGACCTGCGGGGCCGGTCCAGTCCGCGGGCGCGCTCGTCGTCGAGGACGCGGCGGAGCGTCTCCACGGGCGGACGGTGGCGGCCGCCGGCGCGGAGGTACGAGGCGGTGCTGCGCCGGCTGAAGCCGACGGCCTCGGCGGGCAGCCACAGCGGGAGCGAGCGCGGCCCGGCCCAGTAGCCGACGCCGTGCGCGAGCAGGGTCTCGTCGTCGGCGTGCACGACGTCGCCGCGGAAGGCGGCGAGCTCGGCGGCGGCGGCGAGGAGGTCGCCCAGGGGCACGGCTGGGCCGACGGCGTCGACGGCTCCGGTCACTCCCGCCGAGCCCGCCGCGTGCAGCCAGTCGGCGAGGTCGTCGACGTCGATCGCCTGCGCGAACCGGCCGTCCGTCTCGGGAGCCAGAACCGTGCCGCCGCGGGCCAAGCGGGCCGGCCAGTACCCCAGCCGGTCGCTCGGGTCGCCGGGCCCGGCGATCAGCCCGGGACGCGCGATCAGCAGCCGGCCGCCGAGGACGTCGGCGGCGGCGTGCTCGGCCAGGACCTTCGCGTCGGCGTACTACTCCGGGTCCACCGGCTCGACCAGGGCGGCGGACTCATCGGCGTCGATCCGCTCCACATCGGCGTACACGGAGACGGAGGAGACGAGCGTCCAGTGCGCGGCGGCCTGCGCGAGACGCCCGAGGGCCGGCCCGACGAGCTCGGGTGCGTGGGCGAGCTCGACGACCTCGTCCCACTCGCCGCGCAGTCCGTCGTAGGCGTCCGAGTCGCGCCGGTCGACACGCAGATGCCGCGCGCCGCCCGGAACCGCTCCCGCCTCGCCGCGGGCCACGCAGGTGACCTCGTCCCCCGCCGCGATCGCCCGCTCCGCGAGACGGCGCCCCTTCCATCCGCTGCCACCCAGGATCAGGACTCTGCGCATGCCCCTACTGAACCGGATCACCGCTCCGCTCCGCAGCGCTGTCCGCCGCGAGCGCAACGACCGTCACACCGGGTCAGCACACGAGGAGCGACGGAGGTCCGCCGCGGCCGCGCTCAGCGCGCGAGCAGCTCGCCGTGGGGCATCGAGAGCCAGCCGTCCTCGTCGCTGGCCCAGGCGCGCCAGGCGGCGCTGATCGCCTCGAGCTCGGCCTGCGTGGCGAAGCCGCGCTCGAGGGCGACGGTGGCGAAGGAGGAGGAGACCGCCCGGTCCGCCCACATGCCGCCCCACCAGGCGCGGTCCTCGGCGTTCTCGAACACCCAGAGCGACGCGGTGACCTCGACGCTCTCGAAGCCGGCCACCCGCGCCCAGGCCTTCAGGCGCCGGCCCGCGTCGGGCTCGCCGGCGGAGGCGCGGTGCACCCGCTGGTAGAGCGCGGCCCAGGCCTGCAGGCCTGGAGTGAACGGGTGGATCAGCACGCCGGCGTAGTCGACGTCGCGCGCGGCGACGAGGCGGCCGACCCGGCCCCACTCGCGCAGCGCGTCGACCGGACGGGTGAGGTGCTGCAGGACCTGGTGGGCGTGCACGACGTCGAAGGAGTCGTCCGCGAACGGCAGCGCGTAGGCGTCCGCGACCGCGAACTCCGCGGGGGAGTCGAGGGCCGACGCCTGCGCGATCACCTCGGCCGAGGCGTCCACGCCGAGCACCCGGCCGGGGGCGACCCGCTCGGCGAGGTCGACGGTGATCGTCCCCGGGCCGCAGCCCACGTCGAGGATCGAGACGCCGGGCGCGAGGTGCGGCAGCAGGTACGCCGCGGAGTTCTCGACAGTGCGCCAGCGGTGCGAGCGGAGGACGCTCTCGTGGTGGCCGTGCGCGTAGCGGCCGGTCGCGGCCGGGGCGTCGGCGGTCGGGCTGGTCTCGGTCGCGGCCGGGCTGTTCTCGGGGTCCATGCCCGCCATTGTGCCCGCCGGCGCGCTGCCCACGCCGCGGACGCTCCTGCTGGCGACCGCAGCGAGCGATGCCGCGACGATGACCGCCGCGCAGCCCAGCAGGACGGCCCGCGTGCCGACGAGGTCGGCGAGCGGCCCGACGAGCGCCTCGCCGAGCGGAACGGCGAGGAACGAACCGACCATGTCGTACGAGTAGACCCGGGCGAGTGCCTCGCGCGGCACATGGGTCTGCAGCGACTGGTCCCAGGCGATGGCGAACACCTCCAGCGCGACGCCGCCGAGCGCGAAGGCGACGATCAGCGCGGGGAGCGCGGGGACGAGTCCGAGGGCCGCGACCGGGACGGCCGTGACCGCCATCAGCGCGACGCCGATGGCCAGCGCCCGCCGCGGCCGCCAGCGCAGCGCGATGACGGCGCCGATCGCGAGGCCGACGGTCTGCGCGGCGATCACCAGCCCCCAGGCCGCGCGGCCGAAGGACCCGTCGGCGATCACCGGCCCGAGCACCGTGGTCGCGCCGACGAAGGCCGCGTTCAGCACCGTGAACTGGGCCACGACGATCCAGACCCAGCGCCGGCCGGAGAACTCCCGCCAGCCCTCGCGGAGGTCGGCGAGCACCGAGCCGGGGGCGCCGGACCGGCTCGCCGCGGGCAGGCGCAGTCCGGAGTAGAGGAGCGCGGCGAGTGCGAAGCCGGCCGCGTCGATCGCGAGGCCCCAGCCCGGGCCGACCAGGGCGACGACGCCGGCTCCGCCCGACGCGCCCGCGATCGTCCCGGCGTTCAGGCCCAGGCGGAGCAGCGCGTTCGCCGGCCGCAGCTCGCCCACGGGGACCGTCTCCGGGACCAGGGCCGAGGCGGCGGGCAGGCTCACCGCCGCGACGGCGCCGTTCAGCACGCCGAGCACGACGAGGGCGGGGATGCTCGCCGTCCCGCTGATGACCAGGGCGGCGACGACCGCCTGCGTGCCGGCGGCGGCGAGGGAGGTGCCGACCAGGATCACGGAGCGCGGCAGCCGATCGGCGAGGACGCCGCCGAGCAGCAGCACGGCGACGTTGGCGAGCGAGCGCGCGGCGACGACCAGGCCGAGGTCGGTCGCCGAGCCGGTGAGATCGAGGACCGCGAAGGCCAGGGCGATCGGTGCGACGGCGTTGCCGAGCACGGCGGTCGTCCGCGCAGCGAGGAGCCACCGGAACGGGCGGTGCGCGAGGGGGCCGGGCCGGGGAGTCCCGCGCGGAGTCACGGCCGCCGCAGCGGGAACAGCGCGGTCGTCATCGACACCGGCACCGTGCCCGGGCTCCGGGGCGGCCGGGCCGCGGCGTGCAGCAGCGCGGACGCCTCGCCGACGTGCCGGACGACCCGCCGCCAGGTCTCCGGATCGACCCAGAGCTCGGCGTCCGTCGACAGCTGCGGGCCGTCGGCGCGGGCCGCGGATCGGCGCCGCAGCTCCTCGATCAGCGCCTCCAGGTACAGCTGCCGGTCCTCCGCCGGCCCGGCGTCGACGGCCGCGGTCACGTCGAACGGTCGTCCGGAGGACTCGTGCCGGTAGCGCTTCGCCTCACCGCCGCGCAGCCGCACCGTCTCCACCACCCGCACCAGCCCGGCCCGCTCGAGCACGCGGAAGTGGTAGCTCGCGGTCGCCTGCGAGAGGCCCAGCTCGCGCGCGGCCTCGGCGGCGCTCGCCGCGGCACCGGTCACCAGGGACAGCAGCCGGAGCCGGATCGGGTGGGCGGTGGCGCGCAGCTCCTCGAGAGTGGACATGCGGCCATCGTCACGCCCGGTCCCGCGGACCGTCAAACGGGGCTTTGGGGGTCGCCGCACCCCGCGGAGCAGCGAGGGCTACTGCGAGAGCTCCCGGTCGAGCCGGTCGAGGAGCACCTCGAGCGAGATCTCGAACTCCTCGTCGCTGTGGTCCTCGCTGAGCAGGCCGCGCAGCCGCCGGACCTCGGGCGCGACGTCGAGGGAGACGTTCCCGTCGCCCTGCGGGATCGTCGCGTCGCCCTCGTCGAGCGGGAGGTCGGTCGGCGAGGTCTCGGCGCCCTGCACCACGGCCTGCAGCAGCAGCTGGCCGAGCAGGAAGCTGCTGAACGAGCGGTAGGCGCCGACGGCCTGCGCGTCGGTGAGCCCGCTGCCGGTCAGCGAGCGGAGGAAGGTGTTCACGGCCTCGATGCTGCGCAGCGGCGGGCGGAGCCACGGAGCCGCGGGGTGCCGTGTCGCGACCAGCGGGAAGGCCCTCGGGTGGTCGGTCGCGATGCGCCGGACCTCGTGGGCGGCCGTCTGCAGGAACTCCTGCCAGTGCCGGCTCTCGGCCTCGTCCAGCCGCACGGTGAGCTCGCGCATCAGCAGCGCGATGACGCCCTCGAGGAGGTCCTCCTTGCCGTGCACGTAGCGGTAGAGCGACATCGCCTCGACGCCCAGCTCCTGCGCGAGGGTGCGCATGGAGAGCGCCTCGGGGCCGGTGCGGTCGATCATCGCGAGCGCGGTCTCCACGATGAGGTCCCGGCTGAGCTTGCGGGCGGGGGAGCCGCTCCGCTTCGGCTTCTCGCTGTCGGTCATGCACCGCGCCTTCCTGCAGTGCCCGCCCGCCCGGATACCAGGTGCGGTGCCGCGAAGGCAAGCACCTCCACCGTAACAACCCTTACACCGTAAGCTCCGACCAGGCTTACGCTGTAAGTGTGCCGCTGCCGGACCGTGCTCCCTGCGATCCCCGCGCCGGTCCGCCTCCCCGAGGAGCGCGCACCACCCCGCAGAACCCGCTGCGCCGGTGGCCGCGCCCCGTTTCGCCTCCGCCCCGCACCAGCGACCCCGCGGCACCGTCCCGGGAGAGAAGAGAGAGCACCATGATCGACAGCAGCAGCATCGACAGCCTGATCGGCGCCGACGTGCACGGCAGCGACGACGCCAAGATCGGCACCGTCGGCCAGGTCTACGTCGAGGACAGCACGCAGACCCCGACCTGGGTCACGGTCCGCACCGGCCTCTTCGGCTCCTCGGAGTCGTTCGCGCCCCTCGCGGACGCGAGCTACGAGGGCGGCGTCCTCCGCGTCGGCTACGAGAAGGCCTTCGTCAAGGACGCCCCGCGCATCGAGGACGACGGCCAGCTCTCCGCCGACGAGGAGCAGGCCCTCTACTCCTACTACGGGCTCGGCGGCACCGACGCGGCGCCGACCGAGGCGCCCCTCTACGACCAGGACGCCGACCGCGGCGCCGGCACGGACAGCGGCGTCGACCGCACTGCCGACCTCGCCGCCGACCGCGACCGCGGCACCGAGGGCCACGACACGTCCGGTCCGAACACCGACGACGCGATGACCCGCTCCGAGGAGCGCCTGCGCGTCGGCACCGAGCGGGTCGAGGCCGGCCGCGCCCGCCTGCGCAAGCACATCGTCACCGAGCAGGTCTCGAAGACGGTCCCGGTCAGCCACGACGAGGTCACCCTCACCCGCGAGCCGATCACCGACGCGAACGCCGGCGACGCGCTCGCCGGTCCCGACCTCAGCGAGGAGGAGCACGAGGTGATCCTCACCGAGGAGCGCGTGGTCACCGCGAAGGAGACGGTCCCCGTCGAGCGCGTGTCGCTCGGCACCGAGACCGTCACCGAGCAGCGCACCGTCGACGCCGACGTCTCGCACGAGGAGATCGAGCTCGTCGAGCCCGAGGCCACCGGCACCGGCACCCGCACCTCCGCCGAGGAGACCGTCGCCGACCGCGACGCGCGCTCCTAGCGATCCCCGCGGCGGCCGGTGAGCAGCACCGCCCACCGGCCGCCGCACCCGCTCCACTCCGCACGACCCCCTGCACCACCCTCACCCGTCCTGCTCCGGACCGTGCCCGAAAGGCTCCCCCATGGATCTCCCCGCCGCTCTGCAGAACGGACTGGCCGCGGTCATCGCGTTCGTCCCGCTCGCGCTGCTGTTCCTGCTCATCCTCATCGTCGGCCTGATCGTCGCCAAGCTCATCGAGAAGGGCCTCTCGCGCCTGCTCACCAAGGTCGGCTTCGACCGCGCCGTCGAGCGCGGCGGCATCAAGAAGGCGCTCGCGAACTCGACGCTGGACGCCTCCGACATCGTGTCGAAGATCATCTACTACACGCTCGTGCTCTTCGTCCTGCAGTTCGCCTTCGGGGTCTTCGGCCCCAACCCGGTCAGCGACCTGCTGCAGGGCATCATCGGCTTCCTGCCGAAGATCATCGTGGCGATCATCATCGTCGTCCTCGCCGCCGCGATCGCCGCGGGCGCCAAGGGCCTGATCCAGAACACCCTGGGCGGTCTCTCCTACGGCAAGGCCCTCGGCAACATCGTCGCGGTGTTCATCCTCTTCCTCGGGGTCACCGCGGCCCTGAACCAGATCGAGGTCGCGACGACGGTCACCACGCCGATCCTCATCGCAGTCCTCGCGATCATCGCGGGCGTCATCATCGTCGGCGCGGGCGGCGGCCTCATCAAGCCGATGCAGCAGCGCTGGGAGGCGATCCTCACGAAGGCCGAGGAGGAGGCGCCGAAGATCCAGCAGGAGGCGCAGAACGCTCCGTCCGTCACCGAGCAGGCCAAGCGCGCCGCCGACCAGGCGAAGCAGGCCGCCCCGGCGACCACCGCGCGCCGCCCCCGCTAGGCGCACGACCGCACCACCCGCATCACCCGCGGCCGGCTCCGCTCGCTCCGAGCAGGGCCGGCCGCGTCCGCAGCAGATCGAGGGGACCGCATGAGCGCGACACCGACCGAGCCGACACCGACCGAGCCGACCGCGTCCGAGCCGGCGCCGACCGCCGAGGTGGTCCTGCACGAGGAGCGCCTCCTCGTCGGCACGCGCAGGCACGCCACCGAGCGCGTCCGGGTCAGCCGGGTCGTCGTGACCGAGCAGCGCACGATCACGGTCGAGCTCCGCCGCGAGGAGCTGCGCGTCACCCGCGAGCCGATCGCCGACGGGCCGGCGCTGCCCGACGCGATCGCGGCGGCCCCGCAGGAGCCGATCGTCGTGATCCTGCACGAGGAGCGCATCGCCCTCACCCGGACCGTCGTCCCCGTCGAGCGCGTGACGGTGCGGGTCGAGTCCGTCGCCGGCGCCCGCGACGTCACCGCGTCGCTGCGCCACGAGGTCGCCGACGTCGAGTCGGCGACGGCGCGGGAGCAGGAGAGTCCCGACCTGTTCTGATGTCGGCCCCCGCCGCTACGGTCGAGCGATGACCCCGTCCCACCCCGCATCCCCGGTCCCCGCCGTCACCGCCGAGGAGTGGGCCGAGCTCCGCGAGCGCGTCCGCCGGACCCGCTGGTCGCCGGAGTGGCCGGTCGAGGGCTGGTCGGCCGGGACCGACCAGGCCGAGCTGCGGCGGCTGGCCCGGCGCTGGGCGGAGGAGTTCGACTGGCCGGCGCAGGAGCGGCGGATGCGCGCGCTGCCCTGGGCGCAGGCCGACCTCGACGGGACGCCCGTGGCCTACCTCCGCTTCGAGGCGGAGACGTTCGAGGCGGAGACGTTCGAGGCGGAGACGCCCGGCCGCCTGCCGATCGTCCTGACCAACGGCTGGCCCAGCTCCGCGCTCGAGCTGGTGGCGCTCGCCGAGCGGCTCGCCTCGCCGTCGCGGTTCGGCGGCGACCCGGCCGACGCGGTCACCGTCGTCGTCCCCGCGCTGCCGGGCTTCCCCTTCTCGCCGCAGCGGCCGGGGCTGGACGAGCAGACGCACGAGCTCTGGCACCGGCTGATGACCGAGGAGCTCGGCTTCGCCCGCTACGCCGCGCACGGGGGCGACCTGGGGACGGGCATCACCTCGCGGCTGGCCGAGAGCCACCCGGAGGCGGTGGCGGGTATCCATCTGCTCGCCGTCGCCTCGCCGCAGCACGTTGAGGACGACTCCCTCACCGCCGAGGAGCGCGAGCACCTCGCGGAGCAGCGCACCTGGTTCGCGGACGAGGGCGCCTACGAGCACCAGCAGCAGACCCGGCCGCTCACCCTGGCGCCTGCGCTGTCGGACTCGCCGGTCGGGCTGCTCGCCTGGATCCTCGAGAAGCACCGGGCCTGGAGCGACTGCGGCGGCGACGTCGCGACCCGCTTCGACGACGACTACCTGCTCACCCTCGCCTCGCTCTACTGGTTCACCGACTCGATCGCCACGTCGCTCCGGCCCTACTGGGAGTACGCGACCGGGCGGACGGCGCGGGTGGGCCGGGTCGAGGTGCCGACCGCGCTCGCCGTCTTCCCCTTCGACCTCACGCACCCGCCGCGCAGCTGGGCGGAGCGCAGCTACGACGTCGTCCGGTACACGCCGATGCCCCGCGGTGGCCACTTCGCGCCGCACGAGGAGCCGGACCTGCTCGCCGCGGACATCCGCGCGCTGCTGGCACTGGTGCAGTAGCGAAGAGACGCCCCTCCCTTGCGGCCGCCCCCGCTCCGCGCGTACCGTCGACGCGTACCTCGTCGCGAGCCGCGACGTCGGGGCGGCCACCTCACCGGCCGGCCGATCGGCTCGCGGACACGGGGGCTCCCCGCAGGAAAGACGGTCTCGTGCGCACCAGCACCGGTACTGCGTCCACGACGCAGCAGCTGCCCTCGCACTGACGACCCCTGCTCCCGCCCGCTGACCGGGCGGACGCGCGCTCCCGCCCCGGCGGAGAGCGATGGTCGTCGTGCGCCGACGCGACCACCGGGAGCACCGTGCCCTTCTCTTCACCGACCCCTCCGTCCCTCGTCCTCACCGACTGCTCGTTCGCCTGGCCGGACGGCTCGATCGTCCTCGACCACGTGACCGCCGCCTTCGGCCGCGGCCGCACCGCCCTCGTCGGAGCCAACGGCGCCGGCAAGTCCACGCTCGTGCGGCTCGTCTCCGGCGACCTCGTGCCGACGGGAGGGACCGTCACCGCGACCGGCGCGGTCGACCTGCTGCCGCAGCGCCTGCCGCGCGGCGCCGACGACACCGTCGCCGATCTGCTCGGAATCCGCGGCCGGCTCGACGCGCTGCACGCGATCCTGGCCGGCGACGCCGGGGCGGACCGCTTCGAGGCGCTCGCCGACGACTGGGACGTCGAGGCCCGGGCCGTCGCCGCGCTGGGCACTGCCGGACTCGACCTCGACGCCGCCGATCTGCTCCGGCCCGTCTCGATGCTCTCCGGCGGGCAGGCGGTCCTCGCGGCCGTGACGGGGGTGGCGCTGCGCGGCCGGCCGATCGCGGTGCTCGACGAGCCGACGAACGACCTCGACCGCCGCTCCCGGCAGCTGCTGCTCGCGCTCGTCGACGGCTGGCGCGGCACCCTCGTCGTCGTCAGCCACGACCGGGAGCTGCTCGAGCACGTCGACGAGATCGCGGAGCTGCGCGACGCCGAGCTGCGCACCTCGGCGGGCACGTTCTCCGACTTCGAGGAGCGGCTCGCCGTCGAGCGCGCGGCCGTCGAGCGCGACGTCCGCGTCGCCGAGCAGGTGCTGCGCGCCGAGAAGCGGCAGCGGATCGAGGCGCAGACGACGATCGCCCGGCGCGCGAAGGCGGGGGAGAAGTCGGGGCGGTCGATGCCGAAGGGCGCCGCCGACTTCCGGCGCGGCCGCGCGGAGGGGACCGCGGGCCGGCTCCGCTCGGGTCACGCCGAGGCCGAGGCGCGCGCGAAGGACCGGGTCGACGAGGCGTCCGGGCGACGCCGCGACGACGACGCGGTGCGGCTCGACCTGCCCGACCCGGGCGTGCCCGCGACGCGGCGGCTCGCCGAGCTGACCGTCCGCGGCCGGACCACGGTGCTCCAGGGGCCGGAGCGCCTCGGCCTGATCGGCGCCAACGGCACCGGGAAGACGCTGCTGCTCGAGCGGCTCGTCGGCGCGGAGCCGGACCGCCCGCATCCGGTGCCCGGCACGGACGCGCGGGCGCTCACCGACCGCATCGGCTACCTCGCCCAGCACCGCGAGGACATGCTCGACGACGACCGCACCGTGCTCGAGCACGTCGCCCGGGCCGCGCCGGACCTGCCGATCCCGGCCCTGCGCGACGCGCTCGCGCGGCTGCTGCTGCGCGGCGCGATCGTCGACCGGCCGGCGTCGACGCTCTCGGGCGGGGAGCGCTTCCGGGTGGCGCTCGCCGGCGTGGTCCTCGCGCGACCGGTGCCGCAGCTGCTCGTGCTCGACGAGCCGACGAACGACCTCGACCTGGCGACGGCCGACCATCTGGTCGAGGTGCTGCGCGCCTGGCGCGGCGGACTGCTCGTCGTCAGCCACGACGACGCGTTCCTCGACCGGCTGGAGCTGGACGGGCGGCTGGTGCTGGACGCGCCGGGGACGGCGGACGCGCCGTGAGCTCAGCCGGTGGGGGTGCCGAGGTCGAGGGCCGCGACGACCTCGGCGACTCGGGCGCGCGCCGGTGCGTCGAGGCCGCGGATCGGGCGGGGCAGGCAGTCCGGGGCGGCGAGGCCGAGCTGCTCGGCGATCGCGGCGATCACCCGGTAGCTGCCGCCGTGCTCGGCGAAGAGGTCCCAGAGCGGCTGCAGCCGGGCGGACTCGGCCTCGGCGGCGGCGCGGTCGCCGGACTGCGCGGCGCGCGCGATCGTCAGCGCGGGGCCGGGGAGCGTGCCGCCGATCACCGAGTACCAGGCGTCGCAGCCGGCGAGCAGGCCGCGGGCGGCGGACGCGTCGCCGGAGACGCCGATCGTGACGCCCGCGGGGACCTGCGCACGGATCGCGGTCACCCGCTCGGCCGCGGCGGCCGGATCGGCGGGGACGCCGGGGATCTTGATCGAGGCGACGCGGGGCAGCCGGGCGATCGCGCCGTACAGCTCGTCGGTCATCGTGACGTGCGTGGTGCCGGGGTTGTCGTAGACGACCAGCGGCACGGAGAGCTGCGCGGTGACGTCCTCGTAGAGGCCGAGGACGTCGTCGTCGGTCAGCGGCTGGTAGCTGACCGGGGCGAGGAGCACCGCCGCGGCGCCCGCCTCCTGCGCGTCCTCCGCGAGGGCGAGCACCTGCGAGGTCCGCAGCGCGCTGATCCGGACGAGCGGCACCTGGCCCGCATGCCGCACCGCGAGCGCGGCCACCCGGCGGCGCTCCTCGCGGTCGAGGTAGGCGGCGGAGCCGGTCGAGCCGAGCGCCCCGATCGAGTCGACACCGGCCGCCGCGAGGCGCTCGACGAGGGCGGCGAACGCCGGCCCGTCGACGGCGTCGTCGCGGAGCGGGGTGAGCGGGAAGGCGCTGAGTCCGGTGAGCACGGTGATCCGTCCGAGGGGTCGTCGCGGGAGGGGGCCCGCCCAGTGTGCGTCGAGCGGGCGGGCGCCCGCGACTCCAGAAGCGCGGGCAGGCGCTGGTCCACGGCGGCGCCCGAGGGGCGGCCCCGGCCGCGCGTGCGCCGCCCCATGCTGGTCGAGTAGCCGCCCGGGGCGGCGTATCGAGACCCGGCGTGCTGGGCGGTGGTGGATCTCGATACGCCCCCTGCGCGGGCTGCTCGATCAGCATGAACGGCCCGCTCGATGCGCATCGTGAGAGGCCTCGCATCGTGAGCAGGCTTCGTCTCCGTCTCCTGCTGGTCTGCGCGGACTGCCGCGCCAGCACCTCACTCTCACCGTCGAGGCCGAATAGAATAAAATAAATAAGATTCGGAGATCGCGATGGCGGAGACAACGCCCAGCCCGTTCACCCCGGGCTACGGGAAGAAGCCTGCCGTCTTCGGCGGCCACGGGGAAGCGCTCACGGAGCTCCGAGCCGTCTTCGACACCCTGGACTTCGGCGAGAACCACTCCGTCCTGGTCTCCGGGCTGCGCGGCGCCGGCAAGACCTCCTTCCTGACCACCCTTCAGGACGACGCTCGCGCCGCCGGGTGGCTGGTGATCAGCGAGGACGCCAGTGCCGGTCTCCTCGACCGGGTGATGGACTCCACGATCCCCGCCCTGATCAACGACATGACCCCGGGCAGCCGCGCACGACTGACCTCGCTCGGGCTATGGGAGTTCAGCGCCGAGATCGAGTACGTCGAACGGCACCGCAGCGTGAAACCGCAGCTGCGGTACGACCTCGTCGCTCTGTCCTCCGCGCTGGGCGGGGAGGGCGGCATCCTCATCACCATCGACGAGGTCTCCTCCGGCAAGGTCCGCCTGCGGGAGCTGAGCCGATTCGCGCTGCAGGTCTCGCACGCGCTTCAGGACGGTGCGCAGATCATGGTCGTCTTCGCCGGGGTGAAGGTCGGCCTCGACGCACTCCTCGCCGAGGAGCACACCACCTTCCTCCGGCGTTCTCGGGAGGTCGAATTCGAGCGGCTGTCCGCGCCGGAGACCAGCCGAGTCTTCACGGAGACCGCTGGCCTCGGCGGACGGAGGATCGACGAGGAGGCGCTCGCCGTGCTCGTCTCCCTCTCGCAGGGCTATCCGTACCTGGTGCAGCTGGCCGGCGACTACGCCTGGCGGAACCGCTCCACTGCACCCACGATCAGCCTCGCCGACGCCACCGTCGCGCACGACAGGGCCATCAAGGCGGTCGAGAGTCGAGTCATCAGCCGCGTCTACGGCGACCTCTCCGACGTCGACCAGAAGTTCCTCGACGCGATGGCCGAGGACGACGACCGCACGAAGATCGCCGACATCGCGAAGCGCATGGACGTCTCCGACGCGTACGTCCAGGTCTACAAGAAGCGCCTCATCGACAGCGGCTACGTCCATGCCGCGGGTCGGGGACACGTGCAGTTCTCTCTTCCCTATCTCGGCGCCTACATCCGCCGCAGACTCGCCGCCGAGGCCAGCGATGACGCAGGTGATGGCGGCTGGGACGCCTACCCGGCGCCGGACCTGCCTTCGTGAGCCGTCGGCTCTGCGAAGGCGAGCAGGCGGAGTCCGCCGTCACCCGCCGGCGCCGCACCGCCGGGGGTCTGTTGAACGCGGAGGCTGCGGGCGCTGTCGGTAGATTCGGTCGCGCCGGTGTCGATCGACGCGGGCAGCCCCTCACCCTCAGGAGCCCGGGATGACCGCCCCCACCGTCCTCTTCGTCTGCATCCACAACGCCGGTCGCTCGCAGATGGCCGCCGGCTACCTGCGCGAGCTCTCGGGCGGAGCCGTGCAGGTGCGCTCCGGCGGCTCCGAGCCGGGCGAGAGCATCAACCCGGTCGCGGTCGCGGCGATGGCGGAGGAGGGCATCGACATCTCGCAGGCCGTACCGCAGCTGATGACGACCGAGCAGGTGCAGGCCTCGGACGTCGTGATCACGATGGGCTGCGGCGACGTCTGCCCGGTCTTCCCCGGCAAGCGCTACGAGGACTGGGACCTCGCCGACCCCAAGGGCCGCCCCCTCGAGGAGGTCCGCCCGATCCGCGACGACATCCGCGCCCGCGTGCAGGCGCTGGTGGCGGAGCTGCTGCCGGCCGAGTAGCGGGCCCCGCATGGTGGTCGAGTAGGCGCCTCCGGCCGCGTATCGAGCGGTGAAGCCGCTTCGCGTCTCGGTGGTGAGGGAGAGGACGCGGCTGCGCCGCCTCATGCTGGTCGAGTAGCCCCGCAGGGGCGTATCGAGACCCGCCGTCGTCAGTAGGGCGGTCTGCAGACTCGTCCTCTGACGCTGGTGGATCTCGATACGCCCGCTCTGCGGGCTACTCGATCAGCATGGGTGGGGCCTGCGCGGCGGGCTGCGCGATCAGCATGAATCCTCGAACGGACCCGCGAGGGGCCTCGCGCCCCGAGCAGGCCCCGGTGCGCGTCCAGTCGGAGGCGGTGAGGCACGCGAGGGGACGCGTATCGGGGTCTGGTTCTGTGTCGGGCCCCGATTCGAGTCCACTCGCGGGTCGACACCTGCTGGTCGAGTAGGCGCCGGAGGCGGCGTATCGAGACCCGGCGTGCTGGAGACGGTGGATCTCGATACGCCCGCTGCGCGGGCTACTCGATCAGCATGGAGGGGTCCGCGATCCGGGCGCGGGCGCTCCGCAGTGCCTCCGCGCGCTCGGCGGCGTCGAGGCGGGCGGGTGCGTAGGTGACGACGGGCGGCAGGACCTCGTAGCCGACGAACTCGAGCATGCCGCGGTGGATGTGCGAGAGGAAGACGTCCAGCTCGCCGTAGCCGTCGGCGGCGCCGGGCGCGAACGCCGGCTCCCCGCCGCCGGTGGTCAGGAGCAGGACGGCCCGCCGTCCGCGCAGCCCGCCCTCGGCGAAGACGCCGTGCTCGCCGCCGAACGCGGCGCCCATCACGAAGACCCGGTCCACCCAGCCCTTGAGGATCGCCGGCATCGAGAACCACCAGAGCGGGAACGAGAGCACCAGGAGGTCAGCCTCCCGCAGTGCGTCGAGGTGCGACTGCACCGGGTCTCCGAGCGTGCCCGCGGCGACGGCGGCGCTCTGCTCGGCCTGCGGCTTGAAGTGTCCGGCCGCGCTCGCGAACTGGTCGCGGTGCAGGACGGGGTCCCAGCCGTCCGCGTAGAGGTCGATCCGTCGCACCTCGATCCCGTCCGCGCGCAGCTGCTCGGCCACCGCGTCGGCCTGGGCGGAGGAGAACGAGCCCGGTTCCGGGTGGGCGTGGACGAGGAGGGCGCGGCGCACCGGGGCAGCCGTCGACGAGGTGCTCATGCCGCCATCGTATCGACGATCCTCGAAACGTCGCTACGTTCCGAGCACTAGAGAGTGTCCCCGAGGCGGTGCAGGAGGTCGTCGACGTCCGCGGCGTTCCGGCGGTAGTGCGTGTACTTCCCCACCCGCGTCGAGCGCACGAGGCCGGCGCGCTCCAGCGACCCCATGTAGGAGGAGATGGTGGACTGCGCGAGGCCGGTCTTCGCGGCGAGATGGGTGACGCACACGCCGAACTCCGCGCGGTCGGCGATGGGCTCGTACTCGCTGAAGGAGGCCTCGGGCGTCCGCAGCCACTCCATGATCTGCAGGCGGGTGGGGTTGCCCAGCGCCTTCAGCACCTCGACGGTCCGCATGTCCACCGGGCCATTCTCCTCCCCGGGCCGGGCGTCAGCGGATGGCGTGGCCCGGGTTCCGCTCGTCGTAGCGGTCGCGGGCCGCGGCGATCGCCGGCCGCTGCTCGAGCGACCAGTCGGCGAGGGCCTTCACGAGATGGGTGAGGCTGCTGCCGGACGCGGTGAGGGCGTAGGACACCTGCGCCGGCACCGTCGGGAAGACGGTCCGCACGACCAGGCCGTCGCGCTCGAGGCGGCGGAGGGTCAGCGTCAGCATGCGCTGCGAGATCCCGTCGATCGCGCGCTGGAGCTCGCGGAAGCGCCGGTCGCCGCTCGCGAGCTCGACGATCACGAGCACCGACCAGGTGTCGCCGACCCGCGTCAGGACGTCGCGGATGCCGCAGTCGGGATGGTCCTCCCGGCCGCAGGGCTCGAGGTCCGCGGTTACTCCGGTGTGCGTGAGTGACACGAGAGTGCCTCCTTGTCGGGGCTGACGGGGCGCAGCACGATCAGAGCGTAGTCATCCCGAAGAACCACGAAAGGTGAGACCGTGATCCTCGTCACCGGCGCGACCGGGCAGCTCGGCTCCGCGGTCCTCGAGACCCTCCTCCGGCGCGGCGTCCCCGCGATCGGCAGCAGCCGCCGGGAGCGGCCGGGCCTGCGGAGGATCGACCTCGACGATCTGTCGACCGTCTCCTTCGCCGGCGTGGACACCCTCGTCCTCGTGTCGGCGGGGGAGGCGGAGGACGACGTCGTCGTCGCGCGGCACGAGGCGGCGCTCGCCGCGGCGGAGCGCGACGGCGTCGGGCACGTCGTGTAAACGAGCGTCACCGCGGCCGGCGACCACCTCGCCTTCGCCCTCGCGCACCGCTGGACCGAGCGCCGTCTCGCCCGCGGAGCCGTCCGCTGGACGGTCCTCCGCAACGGCCTCTACGCCGACCTCTTCGGCTCGCTGCTCACCTGGTCCGGGCCGCGGCTCGTCTCGGCGTTCGGCGAGGGAGCGCTGGCCGCCGTCGCCCGCGAGGACCTGGCGGACGTCGCCGCGACAGTGGCCGCGGCGCCGGGGGAGCACGAGGGTCGGTGCTACGACCTGGTGGGGCCGGGCACCACCGCGGCCGACGTCGCAGGCCGGCTGGGCGTCCCGCTCGACGACCTCGATCTCGCGGAGCGCCGGGCGTCGTACGGGGCAGCGGAACTGAAGCCGTTCCAGCCCGCGATGCTGATGTCGATCCACTCGGCGGTGCGCCACGGCTTCCTCGGGGAGCCGAGCGGCGACCTGGCCGCACTCCTCGGCCGGGAGCCGGTCGACACCGTCGGCGTGGCGGCCGCCGCCGCCCTGGCGACGCGGCCGGAGCGTCCTCAGGGGGTCTGAACGCCGTCGAGCACGGCCAGGCCGAGGGCGGCGAGGGTCTCCTCGTTGCGCCGGTAGTGCGACCACGGGCCGATTCGGGTGCAGGTGACCAGGCCGGCGCGCTGCAGGGTCGCCATGAACTGCGACGCCGTGGACTGCGACACCTCGGCGCGGGCCTGGATGTGCTTGAGGCACACGCCGACCTCCTCGGCCGGTCGGTCCTGCGGGGGGAAGGACGCGGGCTCCTTCAGCCAGCCGAGGATCGCCAGCCGGGTCGGGTGCCCGAGCGCCTTGAAGGCCGTCACCAGTTCCTCGTCGCTCAGCTCCGTCATGCCGCCAGTCTATCGCGATATCGCGATCTGCCGATGTCTGCTAGACAGGGCATCGTGAAAACGCGATGTGAGGAGAGAACCGCATGACGAGGACAGCACTGGTGATCGGAGCGCGAGGAGTGATCGGGGGGAATCTGATCCGGCACCTCGAGCAGGTCGGCGGCTGGGACGTCGTCGGCGTCTCGCGGCGCGGCGGTGCGGACACCGCCCGGGTGCGGCAGATCGCGGTCGACCTGCTCGACCGGGAGGCGACGGCGGCGGCCCTGGCGGGGGAGGCGGCGGTCACCCACGTCTTCTACGCGGCCTACCAGGACCGGCCGACCTGGGCGGAGCTGGTCGCACCGAACCTGGCGATGCTCACCCACGTCGTCGACGCCGTCGAGCCCATCGCCCCGGGTCTCGAGCACATCTCGCTCATGCAGGGCTACAAGGTCTACGGCGCGCACCTCGGGCCGTTCGCCACGCCCGCGCGGGAGGACGACCCGCCGCACATGCCGCCGGAGTTCAACGTCGATCAGCAGCGCTTCCTCGAGCTCCGGCGGGTGGGCGCCCGGTGGTCCTGGTCCGCGCTGCGTCCGTCGGTGGTCGCCGGCGTCGGCCTCGGCAACCCGATGAACCTCGCGATGGTGATCGCCGTGTACGCGTCGATGAGCCGGGAGCTCGGGATCCCGCTCCGCTTCCCCGGGGCGCCCGGCGCCTACACGAGCCTGATCGAGATGACCGACGCGGACCTCCTCGCGAAGGCCACGGTCTGGGCGGCGACCGACCCGGGCAGCCGCGATCAGGCCTACAACATCACCAACGGCGATCTGTTCCGCTGGTCGTCGATGTGGCCGAGGATCGCCGCGTTCTTCGACCTCGAGGTCGCTCCGCCACTGCCGATGAGCCTCGACGAGGTGATGGCCGACAAGGGCGAGCTCTGGCAGGCGATGATCGAGCGCCACGGGCTCGTCCCCACGCCCTACGAGGACGTGTCGTCCTGGCGGTTCGGCGACTTCGTCTTCGGCTGGGACTACGACGTCATCGCCGACAGCTCGAAGTCGCGGCGCGCGGGCTTCTACGAGTACGTCGACACCGAGGCGATGTTCCTGCGCCTCTTCCAGGACCTCCGCGACCGGCGCCTGATCCCCTGAGCGGCGCGGCCGTGCCGGCTGCGGGAACCTCGATGCTTCCGCTGCGCGGGCTGCTCGATCAGCAGGGTTCCTCGAACGGACCCGTGTGGGGCGCCGAGTCTCGAGCAGGCCCCGGTAGGCGTCCAGTCGGAGGCGCTGAGGCGCGCGAGAGGACGCGTATCGGGGTCCGGCCCTCAGCCGGGAGCCGTTCCGGGTCCACTCGCGGGAGGACCCCTGCTGGTCGAGTAGCCCCGCAGGGGCGTATCGAGACCCGGCGTCATCAGCAGGCAGGTCTGCAGATCCGTTGTCCGATCACGGGGATCTCGATACGCCCGCGCTGCGGGCTACTCGATCAGCATGGGTGCGCGGGGTGCGCGATCAGCGGAGTGCGCCGGCGGCGGGGGCTCGTGGAGCGGGTTCCGACCACTGCCGCCGGCGGCGCGCTCATGCTGGTCGAGTAGCCGCCCGCAGGCGGCGTATCGAGACCCACCCTCCTGAACCCGATGCGCCCGATCCGCGGCCTCCTCGATCAGCACGAATCCTCGACTGGATCCGCGACGGGCCTCGAGTCCCGAGCAGGCCCCTGTCCGCGTCCACTCGGCGGGGCCGGCTCGCGCGGGTGGACGCGCGTCGGGCCCTGCGGCTGGGCCGGAGCCCGTTCCGGGTCCACTCGCGCGCCCGCCGCATGCTGGTCGAGTAGCCGCCGGCGGCGGCGTATCGAGACCCGGCGTGCTGGGCACGGTGGATCTCGATACGCCCGCTGCGCGGGCTACTCGATCAGCATGAAGGGGCAGCTCGATCGGCAGGGGGTCGATGGGGCCGGCGGGTGCGGTGCCCGCGAGCGTTCGGTATCGTGGCGCGCTCCGAGACCCAAGGGGGCATCGTGAACCGTCCGCACGTCACCGCAGGAGCCGCCGGGGTCCTCCTGCTCGCGCTCGCCGGCTGCACGCCGCCCGCGCCGGAGGGGTCCGGCGGCGGGCTCGACCTCGCCGTGTCCGCGGTCTGCGAGGCCGGCGTCGATCCGCAGTGCGTCGCGGTCGGCGGTCAGGACGTGCTCGTCGACCCGGCGGCGTTCACCCGGGCGGGAGTCGCCTCGGTCGAGGTGTCCGGCACCGGCGACGCCCGGACCGTCGACGTGCGCTTCGACGAGGACGGCGCCGCGCTCTTCCAGGACGCGACGGCGGAGGCGGCCGGCGCCGGCCCGGACGCGCGCCTGCTGCTGCGCGCCGGCGACGTGGTCGTCTCGGCCGCGGCGGTGATGCAGGCGATCGAGGGCGACTCGGTGCAGATCCTCCCGGGCGACGAGGACGCGCAGGAGCTCGCCGATCGCATCCGCGCGGGCTGACCCGAGCGGTCAGGACGCCGGCGGCTCCTCCACGCCGAGCTGCACCGCCAGCTCCATGCAGCGCACGCGGGCGGGGGAGAAGTCGTAGGGCAGGCTCCGGATGACGTCCGCCGCGCTTCGGGCGCGCGGATCGGCCGCGGGGGCGGGCGTCTCGGTGTCCTCGGGCGGGTGCCGCTGGTCCCAGGCGTCGAAGAGGGCGTCGTCCTCCTCCAGCTGACCGGACTCCACGCAGACGCGCAGCAGCTCGGTCTCGAAGGCGTGCCGCTCGGCCGCCACCTGCGCCACCCGGGGGTCGTCGACGGCGACCGAATCGTCCAGGGCCTCCTCGGCGGCGTCGACGCGGTCGGACGCGGCGCGCAGGTCGGGATGCGCGGCGAGGGCGGCGAAGCGGCCCGCCTGGACCGCGGCACCGAGGGGACCGAAGACCCGCTCGGTCACCAGCAGGGTGTCCAGGTCGTCCTGGCGCAGCGAGCCCTCGGGCGCGCCCTCGAGGCGGCCGGACACGAGGTCGTCGAGCAGGCCCAGCCGGCTGCCGAGCGTGCGCATGCGCTGCACCGAGGCCCGCTGCCGCTGCAGCTCGGCCTCCTGCGCGGCGAGGGTGTCCTCCAGCCGCGCGAGGACGTCCGCGACCTCGTCCGCGCCGTCCGCGACCACCGGCTCGGCGCCGGCGAAGGCGTCGCGGATGTCGTCGAGGGCGATCCCGGCGTCGGCCGTCCGGCGGATCCAGAGCAGCCGGACGATCTCCGCGTGCCCGTACCGGCGACGCCCGTCGCCGCCCCGCTCGCGCTCGGGGAGCAGGCCGATCTGGTGGTAGTGCCGGATCGTCCGGGGCGTGATGCCGACGAACGCCGCGGCGTCGCCGATCAGGACCTCACGGAGCGGGGTCGGGAACGAGAGCATGGCGGGCCTTCCGGGTCGGGTCGGGACGTGCTTCGAGCAGACCACATGACGCTGCGGCAGGAGCAAGGCGTGCGACGTCTCCGGGGACGGTGGATCTCGATACGCCCGCGGGGCGGGCTACTCGATCAGCATGCGGGGGCCCGCTGCGCGGGCTGCTCGATCAGCATGGACTCGGGCGGCCCTATCACGGGGGAGGGGACGGTCTGCGCCGCCATGCGTGCTGGTCGAGTAGCCGCCGGAGGCGGCGTATCGAGACCCACCCCTCCGAGAGGCGTGCCTCTCCTTGAGCAGGCAGCGGTCAGGCGCGCGGGCGCGGGGCCGCGGCGCTCTCGCGGAGGACGAGCTCCGGGAGCTCGGAGGAGAAGGCGGCGCCCGTGCGGCCCTCCATCGCGGGCAGGAGCAGGCCGAAGCCGCGGCGGCCGAGGCCGGCGAAGTCCTGGCGGACGGTCGTCAGGGCCGGCGTCCACATCCGGGCGAGCGGGTGGTCGTCGAAGCCGACGACGCTGATGTCCTCGGGGACGCGCAGCCCGGCCTCGGTGATGCCCTTGATCACTCCCATCGCGATCTCGTCGTTGCCGCAGAAGACGGCGGTGACGCTGGGGTCCTCGACCAGCCGAGCGGCGAGCAGTCGCCCGGACTCGGGCTCCCAGGTCGCCTCGAGCGGGGTCGGCGCCGTGGCTACTCCCGCGGCCTTCAGCGCGCGGCGCCAGCCGGTCGTGCGGCCGTCCTCGCGCCGCGACGGCGGGATGCGGATGTGGTGCACCGTCGCGTGGCCCAGCTCGAGCAGGTGCTCGGTCAGCGCCTGGGCCGCGCGGAGCTCGTCGAGCACCGCCTGCGGCCGCCGCCCGCGGACCCCCGAGAGCGCGACGACCGGCACGGTCTCCGGGATCGCCGCGAGCACGGCCACGCCGGGCGGATCGAATTTGAGGACGACGATGCCGTCGGGGCTCTGGTCGAGCACCGAGGAGAGCGCCCGCTCGACGTGCTCCGGGTCCGCCGACTCGACGACGGTGATGGTGACGGTCCAGCCGCCGGCGCGCGCCTCCTCCTCGATGCCGCGGATCGCCTCGGCGTAGCCGTACTGCGAGGTGTTGCCGGCGACGACGGCGATGGTGCGCGAGCGCCGGGTGACGAGGTTCCGGGCGACGGCGCTGGGCCGGTAGTTGAGCTCGGCGATGGCCGCGAGCACCCGCTCACGCTTGTCGGGAGCGACCCGCGCGGCGCCGGTCAGCACCCGCGACACGGTCGGCACCGAGACGCCGGCGAGGCGGGCGACGTCGGCGATGACCGGGGCCCTCGTCGACTTGTCGCGCGTCACGCCGTCCCGCTTCCGTCCTCGACCGTCCTGCAAGTGCCCGGCGAGCCACGACGGAGCGAGGGCGACCGGCTCGGTGCCGCGGGCTCCGGCGGTGGTCACTTCACCGCGCCGCTCGTGATGCCGGAGATGATCTTGCGCTGCGCGAAGACGAACACCAGGAGCAGGGGCAGGCTCATGAGGATGATATAGGAGAAGATCAGGTGCCAGTTCTGCAGGTAGAGCCCGGCGCTGGCGACCTGGTAGAGGTTCAGCGGCAGGGTGTCGAGCCGGCCGCCGACCACGAAGAGCGCGTAGAAGACGTCGTTCCAGATGTAGAGGCAGATCAGGATCGTCGCGGTCGCGAGCACCGGCATCAGCAGCGGCAGGATGATCGTGAAGAACACCCGGATCGGCCGCGCGCCGTCGACGCGGGCCGCCTCCTCCAGCTCCGCGGGGATGGTGCGGACGAAGCCGGTGACGAAGAAGATCACGGTCGAGAGGTACATCCCCATGTACACGCCGACCATGCCGACGGCGGTGCCGGCGAGCCCGAGCTGGCGCAGCAGCAGCACCACGGTGACCACCGCCGGCGGCAGGACGATGCCGCTGATGGCGAGCGCGTAGACGACGGCCATCCCGCGACCGGTGCGGCGGCCGAGGATCCAGGCGGCCATCGAGCCCAGCACGAGGACGCCGAGCACCGAGGGCACCATCACGAGGACGCTGCCGAGGAACGCGGGGACCATGCGGCCGTCGGTGAAGACCGTCGCGAAGTTCTCGAAGAGCTGCCATTGCGAGGGGGCGGCGAGGTTCGGGTTCAGCGCCTCCGCCTGGGTCTTGCCCGCGGTGCTGATGATCAGCCAGAACGGCACGCCGAGCAGCAGGGCGACGCTCGCGAGGGCGGCGATCGGCTGCAGCAGCGGGCGGCGGGAGCGGCGGACCCGCGACTCCGGTGCCGCGGGAGTGGAGGTGACCGGTCGCTCGATGACGGTGCTCACAGGACGTCCTCTCGACGGCGCAGGGTGCGGATGACGGGGAAGGCGAGGACGGCGACGGTGACGAAGAGGATCAGGCTCATCGTGGTCGCCTGGGCGAACAGGCCCTGGCCGAAGGTGCGGAAGATGAAGATGTTGAGCAGCTCGGTCGTGCCGCCGGGGCCGCCCTCGGTGGTGGCCTGGACGATGTCGAAGCCGTTCATCGAGCCGAGCAGCGCGGTGGCGACGTTGAAGGTCAGCGCCGGCGCGATCAGCGGGAAGCGGATGTCGCGGAAGGTCTGCCACCAGGAGGAGCCGTCCAGGCGCGCGGCCTCGAGCACGTCGCCGGAGATCGTCTTGAGCCCGGCCAGGTAGATCAGCATCGACAGGCCCATCCACTTCCAGGAGTGGATCAGCGCGACGACGACGATCGTCCAGGTGGTGTCCCCGAGCCAGGCGATCGAGACCGGCTGCCCGGAGACGAAGGAGAGGATCCCGTTCAGCGCACCGTCGGGCTTCAGCAGTGCCTGGAACACGTAGCCGACCGCGAGGGCGGACATGATCACCGGGATGAAGAACATCACCCGGGCGAAGCGGTTGACCCGGGTGTCCTTCTCCAGCAGCAGCGCGAGGATCAGGCCGAAGACGTTCTGGAAGACCGCGACGAGCACCGCGTAGACCAGCGTCACCCGCAGCGCCTGGATCAGCGTGCCGCTCTGGAAGAGGTCGACGAAGTTCGCGACGCCGACGAAGCCGATGGCGGCCTTGAAGCTGGACCAGTCGGTGAAGGCGTAGACGAAGTTGAACACCGTCGGCACGAAGAAGAAGACGATCAGGACCAGCAGGGCCGGCACGAGGAAGACCAGCGGGTGGTCGGAGCGGCGCCCGCTCGGCATGCCGCCGGTCTTCACGGCGCGGGCGAGGACCCGGGGTGGCGCGGCGGCTCGGGTGGTGGACACGCGGGGCACTGCCTTTCGAGAGAGGGGGTCGTGCGCGGGAGGGTCCGGGGCCCGCCGTCGTGGCCGGGCCCCGGTGTCGAGCGGCTAGAAGCCGGTGGCGCCCTGCGCCTTCGCGAGCTGCGCGAACTGGTCCTGCGTGGCCTGCGCGACCTGCTCCGGGGTCTTGGTGCCCTGGATCATGTCGGCGAGGTAGATGTACAGGTCGGGGTTCGCGATCGCCTGGGCCTGCATCGAGCCGACCGAGTCGCCGACGGAGTCGCTGACCGAGACGAGCGCGGTGGGCACGGTGTCGGGCGTGGTGACCGAGGGCTGGAGCGAGATGGTGTCCTGCGCGGTGACGAAGTCCGAGTAGCCGTCGCCGAGCCAGTAGGAGAGGAGCTGGCGCGAGGCCGCCTCCTTCTTCTCGTCTCCGGTCGCGAAGGCGACGAGCGCGTTCGACTGGTCCGGGATGAAGGTGCCGACGTTGCCCGAGGGCGAGATCGGGAAGAAGCCGATGGTGTCGTTGAGCGTCGCGGTGTCGGACAGCGACTGCAGCTGGCCGAAGAAGGAGTTGACCTGGACGACCATCGCGGCGTCGCCGGCGAGCAGGGCCGCGCCCTGGTCCTCGAAGGTGGCGGTCTTGATGTCCTCGTTGAACAGGCCCTCGTCGATCAGACCCTTGTAGGTGTCGATCGTGCCCTGGATCGTCGGGTCGGTGAACTTCTCCTCGCCCGAGTTCACGCGGTCCCAGAGGCCGTCCTTCGCGGCGTCGGCGAGCTGCACCTGCACCCACCACTGGGTGGCCCAGCGGTCGGCGCCCATCTCGAAGAACGGGGTGACGCCCTTGTCCTTCAGCTGCCGGCCGAGCTCGACGAACGAGTCCCAGTCGGTCGGCGTCTCCGTGATGCCGTTCGCCTCGAAGACCTTCTTGTTGTAGTAGACGCCCTCGACCGCGGGCGTGGTCACCAGCGCGGCGTAGCGGGTGTCGTCGAGCAGGCCGGTGATGTCCTTCAGCGAGGGGTCGACGTCCTCGAGCCAGGGCGCTCCGTCGAGGCTCTGCAGGTTGGTCGACGCGTTCAGCGCGGTGAGCTGCGAGGCGGTGGGCTGCCAGAAGGCGAGGTCGGGCTTGTCGCCGGTGGCGACCTTGGTCTGCACGCCCTGCTCGTAGGGGTCCGGGATGGTCTCGACGTCGACGCTGGCGCCGGTGAGCTCCTCGAAGCCCTCGATGACCGACTCCGGGACGGTGTTGGAGTTCTGCGCGGCCCAGATGGTGAGGTCGGTGCCGGACAGGTCGGCGTCCTGGGCGGGCCAGGAGGCGGGCGCGGCGTCGCCGCCCGCGGTGCCGCCGCCGGCCCCGGGGTCGCTGCAGCCGGCGAGGAGCAGGGCGGAGGCGGCAGTGAGGACGGCTGCGCTGAGGAGTGACTTCTTCATCGAAATACTCGAGCTTTCTGTGAGGGGAGAGGGTGTGCCGGGACGGGTGGATCCGGCAGGGGTCAGGTGGTGCGGAGGGACAGGCGGAAGGTGCGGGCGGAGGGACCGGAGCCGGTGGGCCGGACGGTGAGGCGGGCGGTGCCGGGCTCCCACTCGACGGGCCAGGCCGTCAGCGCGACCGGGAACACGACCGAGACGTCGACGTCCTGCCCGCGCAGCTCCGGAACGTGCAGCACGACGTCGCTGCTGCCGCTGCGGCGCCAGACCGAGACCAGGTGCTCGTCCTCGGTCCGCAGCGCCAGGGCGACCGCGTCGTCCGTCCAGCCCGGCAGCCCGAGCGGCCAGCGCGGCGAGGAGGAGGCGATCGGCCCGCGGAGCCGCTTCGCCGCGGCGACGGCCTCGTGGACCAGGGCGAGCTGCGGCTCGGACATCCGGTTGAGGTAGCCCGACAGGTAGAACCGGCCGAGGAGCCCGGTGACCAGGCAGAACGCGATCTCCTCGTCGTCCATGTCGGCCTGCGGGTACGCCCAGCTGGCGGCCTGCTCCGGGAGGAGCATCATCGGCGCGGCGGCCGCGATCGGCGGGTAGCGGCGGAAGTCCTGCTGGTCGGAGGTCGACTGCATCTGCAGGCGGGACATCACGGCCCAGTCCTGCCGCATCGCGCCGGAAGAGCAGCTCTCGATCACCAGGGTCGGGTGCCGCTCGAGCACGCCGTCGAGCCAGGCGAGGTAGGCGCGGTTGTGGCCGAGCAGGCCCGCGCCGATCGAGTCGGCGTCGCGGTCGGTGCCGGGGCCGGCGTCGATGTTGTAGTCGAGCTTGAAGAAGCCGATGCCGAAGTCGGCGATCAGCCGGTCGACCGTCGCGTCGAGGTGCGCGCGCGCCGCGGGGTGGCGCAGGTCGAGGTGGAACCGCTCGTGCTCCTCGATCCGCGCGCCGGCCCGCTGCAGGAACGCGTCGTCCGGCAGCTCGCCGGCCAGGGGGCTGTCCACGCCGATGACCTCGGGCTCGAGCCACAGCCCCGGGACCAGGCCGCGGGCGCGGATCCGCTCGATCACCTCGCAGAGGCCGTCCGGGAAGCGGACCGTGGACGGCTGCCAGGCGCCGACGCTGCTCCACCAGCCGCCGGCGACCCCGCTGTCGTCGTACCAGCCGGCGTCGATGCAGAAGATCTCGGCCCCGCTCGCGGCCGCCGCGTCGATGAGCGGCAGCAGCTTCTCGGTGGTCGGGTCGCCGTCGAGGGTGTTCATGTAGTCGTTGAAGACGACGGGCATCGCCGCGTTGTCCGGGTGCGCGCGGCGCCGGGCCCGGCGGCTGAGGGTGAGCGCGTCCGCGGCGGCTGTCATGTCGGCGCCGACGGCGACCGCGACGGGGACGGAGCGGAACTCCTCGCCGGGCTCGAGCACGCAGAGCCAGCCGTGGTCGAGGTCGGTCGGGCCGGAGAGGGCGATCGAGCCGCCGTCGATGTCCTCGCCGACCTCCCATCGCCAGGCGCCGTTGTGCTCGATCTGCCAGAGGAGGGCGGCGTCGGGGGCGTGGAGGCCGGCGACCGGGAGCTGCTCGCCCGTCGACCAGCTGCCGGTCGAGACCGCGCCGACCGCGCCGCGCGGGTCGTGCCCGGTGATGTCCTCGCGGAGGGTGACCAGGCCGGCCTCGCGCAGCGGCGTGCTGCTCCAGCGGCCCTCACCGAGCCAGTCGTTGCGGCCGCGCAGCAGCGACCAGCGGGCGAAGGACTCCTTGCCGGTCGGCCCCGCGGTGCCGGTGCCGGCGGTGGCGCCCGGGTCGCAGCTCCACGACGCGACCGAGCGCAGCACCTGCCGCTCGACCGCCCGGACGACGACCTCGGAGGTGACGGCGGCGACGCCGGGCACCCTCCGGAGCACGGCGGTCGCGACCAGTCCCGGCGCCTCGGCCAGGACCTCCAGCACGTCGAGGCCGTCGACGACGCTCGCGCGGTGCGAGACGTAGCGCAGTGCGGTGCCGAGCTGCGAGTGGGTCAGCCGGCTGCTCGCCGGGGCGTGACCGGCGGCGACGGTGGTGATCTCGAAGAACGGAGCGGCGTGCGTCGCCCGGAGCGCGACACCGCGGGCCGTCAGCGCCACCAGCCGGAACGGAGCATCGGCGTCGCAGGCGAACGTCAGCTGCAGGGCCTCGGGGTCTCCCCAGGTCAGGTCGTTCGGCACAGGGGCTCCTCGTCGTCGTGGAGTGGGAAGGGCGTCGCCCCGGATTCGGGACTGGACAGATACTGATACCGATTTCACGAAAGCGCAAGCCTGAGATGAAAGCGTTATCTGTCCGGGCCCGCCTTCACGCCGCCGGACTTGGTATCGATTTCAGGAATGTCTGGAGATCGCCGCGTGAAATCGATATCGTGCAGCGATCGACTCCTTCCGCGCTCGTCTCGACGGCGATGTCGGATCCCTTCTCAGCGTTGAGGAACCCATGCACACTCCCCACTCCTTCTCGAGGCGGATCACCGCCTCGATCGCCGCCCTCGTCGCACTTCCCGTGCTGGCGACCTCGACACTCGTCGGCGCCGGTCCCGCTGCAGCGGTCGACACTCCGCCGGCCCCCGCCGTCCTCTACACGTTCGACCAGAACCCCTCGGCGACCACCGTCGCCAACCAGGGCTCCCTCGGCTCCGCCTTCGACGCCCGCGTCCGCAACGCGACGTCGCTGCCCCGCGGGACGGGCCCGGTCGCCGGCTCCGGTGCCTCCGGCCTCTTCCCCGGAGGCTCGCAGGGCTCGTCGCAGGCCGCCGCGCCGTACCTCGACATCCCTGCCGGGCTCTTCGCCGACACCTCCGCCATGACGGTCTCGACCTGGGTGAAGTGGGACGGGAAGAACGCCGGCCAGCTGCCGTGGTCGTACATCATCGGCAGCGACGCGCTCCCCGCCGACAACCGGGGGCTGTACCACGTGCCGAACGAGGGCGGTCAGTCCAAGGCGGCCGCCAACACCGGCACCGAGGTCAAGGCGGTGTCCTCCACCCCGCTGCCCACGAACACGTGGGCGCAGATCACCACGGTCGCCACGACCGACTCCGTCTCGTACTACATCAACGGCTCGCTCGTGCGGACGGAGGCGGTCGCGCTCGACTTCGCGAAGCTCGCCTCGCCCTCCAGCACTCGCTCGGGCCTGATCGGCCGCGTGCCGTGGGCGGGGCCGTACGCCGCGTTCTTCGGCGGCGAGTTCGACGACTTCGCGATCTACCGCAGCGCGCTCACGGCGGAGCAGGTCTCGAACGCCTACCTCGAGGACGCCGGCGCGATCGTCTCGGTCGAGCGCCAGAGCTTCACCGCGTCCACCGCCGCGCAGGTCGCGCCGACCCTCCCCGCGACCGTGAACGTCACCCGTGAATCGGGTCCCGCCACCGCGGCGATCACCTGGGACGCCGTCCCCGCCTCCGCCTACGCCACGGCCGGAGCGACGTTCACCGTGAACGGCACCGTCGCCGGATGGTCGACCCCGTTCACCACGACCGTCACGGTCACGGCCCGGCCGACCGAGCCCGTCGCCGTCGACTTCGGGCAGGACACGGGCGAGTTCCGCGGAGGAGCCTCCGGCACCCTCTACGGCCTCGGCGACGAGGGCTCACCCACGCAGGCGCTCGTCAACGGCGCGGCGATGACCAACGTGTCGCAGAAGCCCCCGTTCGGCACGCAGCACCCGGGCGGCGACGCCTTCACCGTCGAGAAGACCTTCTTCGACAAGTACGGCGAGGACCTCTACCTCTACACGCAGGACTACTACCCCGACTGGCCCTACAACGGCGGCAAGCGCCCCGGCGACGACCGCAGCTACGTCCGTGACGCGAGCGGCCGCCTGACCGACGAGTACACCGCCGCGCCCAACGGCGTCTGGGACTACCTCGAGGTGCTCGAGATCGTCGTCGACGAGGTCGCCCGTGAGGCCGAGAACCCCGAGAAGTACGTCTTCATCCCGTTCAACGAGGTCGACCTGCAGTGGCTGAACTCGGACGACCTCTACAACCGCTACATGCACGTCGGCAACCAGCCCGGCAGCTTCACCCCCGGCGGAGCGACCGACTGGGCGGCCGCCTGGAAGGTCATCACCGACACCTACGCGAAGCACGGCCTCGAGCGTCCGCAGATCGCGGGCCCCGGAGACGCGGCCTGGCGCGGTGAGGGCAACATCAAGTCGTTCCTGAACATGGCCCGGGCGACGAGCACGGTGCCCGACATCTACGTCTGGCACGAGCTCCGCGGCTACCAGTGGCTGCCGGACCGCGCGTCCGACTTCCGCCGCTACGCCGCGGAGGTGGGCATCGCCGCCGCCGACATCCCCTCGATCAACATCACCGAGTGGGGAGCGAGCACCGACATGAGCTCGCCCGCCAACCTCCTGCGCTGGTTCGCCGGCTTCGAGGCCGCCAAGATCGACGCGCAGACGGCCTACTGGACCGCCTCCGGCACGCTCTCGGACAACCAGGCGAAGGTCAACGCCGCGAACGGCGGCTGGTGGCTCTTCAAGTGGTACGGCGACCTGACCGGCTCGCGCACGGTCGCGGTCACCACGAACCGCGAGAAGGCGATCGCCGCGATCGACCGGGACGCGGACCGCGCCCAGGTGATCGTCGCGGGGATCCCCGACGGCCGTGACGGCGCTCTCACGCTGAACGGCCTCGACAGCGCGACGTTCGGCTCCTCCGTGGACGTCGAGGTCCGCGAGGCTGTCGTCAGCGGCACCGACGGCATCGCGGGAACCCCCCGGGTCGTCCTGGCCGATGACGCGGTGTCCGTCGTGAACGGCCGCGTCGAGCTGCGGATCCCCTCCGCGAACTCGTCGAGCGCCTACCAGATCGTCGTCACTCCCGCCGCGACCCGCGACGTGGAGGCGGCCGCCGCCGCCCAGGGCGAGCGCCACGTGATCGAGGCCGAGGCCACCCGCCTCACCCCCGCGGCCACCCGCACGCCCGACGGCTACCGCGCCTCCCGCGACCGCGACGTCTCCGGCTTCGCCGCCGTGGGCTCGCGCGCCGACTGGTCGGTGACGGTGGCGCAGGCGGGTCTCTACCGCCTGCAGATCCTCGGAGCAACTCCCGGCAGGGCCGCGCAGCACGCGGTCTTCGTCGACGGCGCGTTCTCGACGCTCGCGCAGTACGGCGCGAACGCGATCAAGCCGAGCAACGTCCGCACCGTCGCCCGCGGCAGCGCCGAGGTGTACGTCGCCCTGAGCGCCGGCAGCCACACCGTCGGCGTGCGCACCAGCAAGGACGGGACCACCCTCCTGCCCGGCGCCGGAGCCGACGGCGGAGTGACGCTCGACCGCTTCGAGCTCGTCCGGGTCGGCAGCACGGTGAACGCCGAGTCCGTCGAGTACCCGGCGACCGGATTCCGTCTGATCGACGGTGCGACGCTCTCGGGCGGACGTCTCTCACTCGAGGCCGGCGAGCGCGCCGACCTCTACCCGTCGACGTTCGAGTCCGGCTACTACGACCTCGCCGTGGCGTGGGAGGGTGCCGCCGGCACCTCGCTGACGGTCGACGTGAACGGCCGCCGAGCGGCGACCTTCGCGCCGGGCACGACGACGGTCCGCGTCCACCTGCCCGAGGGCATCAGCGAGGTCGAGCTCGCGAGCGCCGGCAGCGTCCGGGTCGGCTCGGTCACGACCACCCGCGCGGTCGACGGTGACGCGTCCATCGTCCGCGTCCAGGCCGAGGATCTCTCCACGGTCGACCTCGGCGGCACGGCCGCGGTCGCCGGCTTCGGCGGAGCGCTCACGAACGGATCCGGGACCGGCTACGTGACCGGCCTCGGCATCACCGATGCGAGCCCCGCGAACGAGGGCACTCTCACCGTGCCCCGCCTCCCGGGCTTCGACAGGGCCGGGTCCTACGACGCCGTCGTGCACTACTCGAACGACGACATCGAGGGGACGCACGACTACAACCCGCAGGTCGTCGACCTCGGGCTGCAGGCCGAGGAGGCCGGGACCACCGGCCTCGTGGGCCGCACCACGTTCCGGTACACCTACTCCTCGAGCAACTTCTGGGAGGCGGTCCTGCCGCTGGACCTCGCGACCGACTCCGGTCCGGTGACCTTCGGCAACACCCGCGCGACGCTGTTCATCGACGAGGGCCCGACGACGAGCACGAACGACGACCGGGTCCTGCCCGGCTACGCCGTCGCGCCGGACGTCGACTGGATCGACTTCGCTCCGTTCGTCCTGCCGGCGCAGGAGACGAAGCTGGACGTCGTCAGCACGGCCGCGGTGCGCTGCATCGCCGGCAAGGCCGTCGTGACGGTCACGTCGGTCAACCGGGACACCGTGCCGGTCGACGTGACGATGACCCGGGCGACGACCGTGAAGTCGTTCGCCTCGGTCGCGCCCACCAAGGCGGCGACCCACGCCTTCAGCACCCGCCTGGCGGTGCTGCCCGCCGGCGAGGTGTCGGTGGCGGTCAGCCGCTCCGGTGGCGGAGCAGGAGCGCACACGCAGACCGTGCCGCACCCCGCGCTGACCTGCCGCTGAGGCGCCGACCGCTGACGGTCGTCCGATCAGCATGCGGAGGACCGCTCCGCGGGCTGTGCCGCCGTTCATGCTGGTCGAGCAGCCGCCGGAGGCGGCGTATCGAGACCCGCCCTGCTGGAGACGGTGGATCTCGATACGCCCGCTGCGCGGGCTACTCGATCAGCATGTTCTCCGCGCCCGCGATCGGCGCGCGCGCTACGAGGTGTAACCCGCCTGGATGGTGTCGAGGACCTGGTCGGTGCTCGAGCCGTCGATCCAGTCGACCATGCCCTTGAAGAAGCTGTCGGAGCCGACGGCCTTGGGCATCAGGTCGGAGGCGTCGAAGCGGAACGTGGTGCCCGGGTCCTGCAGGATCGAGATGGAGCTGCGCAGCAGGTCGCTGCTCGCGTTCGCCGGGTCGAGGCCGGTGTTCGCCGAGATGACGCCGCCGAGCTTCACGCGGCTGTTGGCCCAGTCGGCGCTCGCCAGGTACTCCTGCACCTTCGCGGTGTCCGCGTCGTCCGCGAATGCGGCGACGAACTCGCCGCCACCGGTGACGGCCTGGTCGTCGTCCGCGTCGATCGGCGGGGTGAGGAACGCCCAGACGTCGCCGTCCTCGGCCACGGTCGCGTCGGCTCCGGTGAGGAAGCCCTCGAAGAAGGACGCCTGGTGGGTCAGCGCGCAGGTGCCGTTGGCCATGTTCTGCGCCACGTCACCGAAGGCCGTCGAGTTGATGGACGACACGTCGCCGTAGCCCGCGTTCACGAGCGTCGGGTCGAGCAGGATCGAGCCGACCTTGTCGAAGGCCGACTTGATCTGCGGATCGGTGAACGGGGTGTCGCCCGCGACCCACGAGTCGTAGACGTCCGGACCGGACTCGCGGAGCACCGCGTCCTCGATCCAGTCGGTGCCCGGCCAGCCCGACGCGGCGTCGGAGGCGAAGCCGGCGCACCAGGACGGTCCGCCGGACTTCTCGGCGATGGTCTTCCCCAGCGCCTCCATCTCGTCCCAGGTCGTCGGGACCGAGACGCCCCACTCGGCGAACTTCGCCGGCGAGTACCAGACGTAGCCCTTCACGCTCGCCATCAGCGGCGCGCCGTACTGGGTGCCGTCGACCTGGCCGTACTTCTGCCAGTCCTCCGACCAGTTCTGCTTCACGTTGGCGAGGGCGCCCTCGGGCAGCTCCTTCACCTTGCCCGAGGCGACGGTGTCGGCGAGCAGTCCCGGCTGCGGGAAGATCGCGAGATCCGGGACGTCACCGCCCTGCACCTTGATGCCGATCTGCTGCTCGAAGCCCTTGTCGCCGGTGTACTCGATGTCGATCCCCGACTCCTTCTCCCAGTCCGCCCAGGACTGCTCGAGCAGGGTGGCCTCGTCGCCGTTGATCGTGCCGTAGACGGTGACGGAGCCGTCGCCCGCGGCGCCGCCGGAGCTCGCGCCGCCGCCGGCGTTCGGGTCGTTGGGGTCGCTGCTGCTGGAGCAGCCCGCGAGGGCGATCCCGGCGGCCGCGAGTACGGCGACCGGAAGGGTGAGACGACGGTGCAGGGATGACCGCATGGTTCCTCCTCGTTGAGTGATGGAGCGACGAGGGGGAGTAGCCCCCCAGCTGCGTCTGCCCAGAGTACGTCGTGAGAGAGCGCTCTCTCGGTAACGATCCGGCGTCGGATCAGCGACGAGCGGCCTGGAACGTCCCCGCCCCGGTCACGTCGGCATCGGAAGTCCGGGGCCGCACAGCGCATTACCACGAATCGTTGCCGAATCGACCCCCTGGCGCGTTCTGCTTCCGGTACCGTCGTTCTGCTCGGCATTCCCGGTCCACCCGCCCGGCGTCCCCCTCTTCCCCGATCCTGGCGGGGGAGCTGCAGGACCCTCGCGGACCCGGGCTCGGCGCGTCCCCGGACGCGCCCCGTCGCCGGCTCCCGCGTACCCGACGCGGGAACGACCCCCGAAAGGCGTCCCCGATGGACCCCGCCCCCGCTCCGCGCACCCCCCTGACGCCGCGGACCTCGCTGACGCCGCGCACCGCGCTGACGCCGCGGCTCCTCCCGCCGACCCGCCGGGGCCGCCTCCGCGCGTCGCTCCTCGCGATCGCCGCCGCCGCAGCCCTCGTCGTGGTCGGCCTCGTCGTGCCCACCGCGAGCGCCGACACCGCGTGCGCGCCCGGGCAGAACGCGATCGTCTGCGAGAACGCCAAGCCCGGCACAGACCCCTCGGTCTGGGACATCACCGGAGCCGGCGACCCGTCGATCCAGGGCTACTCCACCGACATCAGCGTGAACGTCGGCCAGCGGATCGACTTCAAGATCGACACCGACGCCGCGGCGTACTCCATCGACGTCTACCGCACCGGCTGGTACGCCGGGAAGGGCGCGCGTCTGATCACCTCGGTCACCCCGAGCGCGGCCCTCCCGCAGGTGCAGCCCGAGTGCCTCTCCGACGTCACCACCGAGCTCTACGACTGCGGCACCTGGGCCGTCTCGGCGGGCTGGGACGTGCCGAGCACCGCCGTCTCCGGCGTCTACGTCGCCCTGCTCACCCGCGCCGACACGGGCGGCCGGAGCCAGATCACCTTCGTCGTGCGCGACACCGCCAGCACCTCGGCCGTGCTCTTCCAGACCTCCGACCCGACCTGGCAGGCCTACAACACCTACGGCGGCTCGAACTTCTACAGCGGCGGCGCCAACGGCCGCGCCTACAAGCTCAGCTACAACCGCCCCGTCACCACCCGCGGCGACAACCAGGGCCGCGACTTCTACTTCGCCAACGAGTTCCCGCTGGTGCGCTTCCTCGAGCGCAACGGCTACGACGTCAGCTACTTCAGCGGCGTCGACACCGACCGCTTCGGCTCGGCGCTGAAGCAGCACCGCAGCTTCCTCTCCGTCGGCCACGACGAGTACTGGTCCGGCGCCCAGCGCGCGAACGTCACCGCCGCGCGCGACGCCGGCGTGAACCTGCAGTTCCTCTCCGGCAACGAGAACTACTGGCGCACCCGCTACGAGCCCTCGCCGACCGCGGGCGGCCAGGACTACCGCACCGTCGTCACCTACAAGGAGACCTGGGCGAACGCCAAGACCGACCCGTCGCCCGAGTCCACCGGCACCTGGCGCGACCCGCGCTTCGCCTCGGTGGCGAACGGCGGCGGCCGGCCCGAGAACAGCCTCGCGGGCACGCTCTACATGGTGAACTACTCCGATCTGCCGGTGACGGTCAGTGCCGCGGAGGGGAAGCTGCGGCTCTGGCGCAACACCTCGCTGACCGGCCTCGCCGCCGGGAGCAGCGCCGCGCTGGCCCCGCACACCATCGGCTACGAGTCCAACGAGGACGTCGACAACGGCGCCCGGCCGCCCGGCCTGATCCGCCTCTCGACGACGACCGGCGCCGTCCCCGAGTACCTGCAGGACTTCGGCACCACCGTCGCGGCCGGCACCACCCGGCACAACCTCACCCTGTACAAGGCGGCGAGCGGCGCGCTCGTCTTCTCGGCCGGCTCCGTGCAGTGGACCTGGGGCCTCGACCAGCAGCACGACGGCAACGGTGCCGCCGCGGACGTGCGGATGCAGCAGGCGCAGGTGAACCTCTTCGCCGACATGGGCGTGCAGCCCACCACGCTGATGAGCGGCCTGGTGGCCGCGACGAAGAGCACCGACACCGCGGGCCCGACCGTCGCGGTCTCGAACCCCTCCGGCGCCACCAGCAAGGCCAACGGCAGCACGGTCTCGGTCTCGGGCACCGCGTCCGACGCCGCGGGCAAGGTCGCCGGCGTCGAGGTCTCGACCGACGGCAGCACCTGGCACCCGGCGACCGGCACGACGTCCTGGTCGTACAGCTACGTGCAGCACGGCGCGGGCACCGGCTCGATCCGGGTGCGCGCCGTCGACGACAGCGCCAACATCGGCGCCGTCACCAGCCGCGCCGTCACCATCACCGGCACCGCCACCGTGTTCGGCGCCGAGGTGCCGAAGACCGCCGACTCCGGCGACGTCGATCCGGCCACCCTCGGCCTGCGCTTCACCCCCAGCGCCGACGGCTTCATCCAGGGCGTGCGCTTCTTCAAGAGCGCGGCCAACACCGGCGCGCACACCGGCACGCTCTGGAGCGTCGACGGCCGGCAGCTGGCCACCGTCGCCTTCGCGAACGAGACGGCGAGCGGCTGGCAGACCGCCACGTTCGGCGCGCCCGTCGCCGTCACCGCCGGCACCACCTACGTCGTCTCGTACACGACCACGATCGGCCACTACTCGGCCGCGGACTGGTTCTGGTCGAGCACCGGCTACGCCGCCGCCCCGCTGACGGTCGCCGGCGGCTTCGGAGCGACGCCCGCCGGGGTCTACAGCACGACCGGCGGCTTCCCGACCGACAGCTACCGCGCGAACAACTACTACGTGGACGCCGTCTACAGCACGGTCGACGCCACGCCGCTGAGCGTCGGGTCGCAGACCCCGCTGGCCGGCTCCTCGAGCGTCGCACCGTCGACGAAGGTCTCGGCCGTCTTCTCGAAGGCGGTGACGGCGAGCACGGTCGCGATGACGCTGAAGACCGCCGCCGGCGCGAGCGTCGCAGGCAGCACCTCGTACAACGCCACCACCCGCACCGCCGTGTTCACGCCCACCGCCCCGCTCGCCGCGTCGACCGGGTACACCGCGACGCTCGCCGGCACCGCGACCGGCGGCGGCACCGTCACCGCGGGCGGCAGCTGGACCTTCACCACCCAGGCGCCGGACACCGTCGCGGGAGCCTGCCCCTGCCGGCTCTTCGACGACTCGACGACCCCGGGCATCGCGCAGGTCGCCGAGGGCACGCCCGTCACCCTGGGCACGCGCTTCGCGCCGCTGGTGGACGGCACGATCACGTCGCTCCGCTTCTACAAGGGCCCCGGCAACACCGGCACCCACGTGGGCACGCTCTCGAACGCCGACACCGGCGCCGAGATCGGCCGGGCGACCTTCACCGCCGAGAGCACGGCCGGCTGGCAGCAGGTGACGTTCGCCACTCCGGTGGCCGTGACCGGCGGCACCGACTACGTCGCCGCCTACACGACGACCACCGGCAACTACTCCGCCACGATCAACGGCTTCGGCTCCGGATCCACGCGCGGCCCGCTCGTCACCGCGAGCGACTCCGGCGCCTACACCTACTCCGGCGGCTTCGCGGGGCAGCGCTCGACCACGAACTACCTGGTCGACGTCTCCTTCACGCCGTCGGCGGCGCCCACGCCCACTCCGACCCCGACGCCGGCCACCCCAGCGGGCACGCGCCTGTTCGCCGACGCGACGCCCGCGACCGCCTCCGCCGAGGACTCGTCCTCGGTCGAGGTCGGAATGGCCTTCACCGCGTCGACCGCGGGCAGCGCCACCGGCATCGCCTTCTACAAGGGCTCCCGCAACACCGGAACCCACGTCGGCTCGCTGTGGGACGCCTCCGGCATGCGGATCGCGCAGGTGACCTTCACCGGCGAGACCGCGACCGGCTGGCAGAGCGCCGCCTTCGCGACACCGGTCGAGCTCGTGCCGGGCGCCCGCTACACGGTGTCGTACCTCGCGCCCGCGGGCTACTACGCCGCCACAGGAGCCGGGCTCGCCTCGCCGGTCACGAACGGCGCACTGACGTCGGCCTCCGGCGACAACGGCGTCTACCGCTACGGATCCGGCGGAGTCGTGCCGTCGTCGTCGTACAACTCCACGAACTACTTCGTGGACGTGTACTTCCAGGCGAAGGGGTAACTGCGCGGCGACGGCGGGAGGGCCTCGTCACACCGCCGCCGTCGGAGAACCCGGGGGTAAAGTAGGGGTAACGATGCTCCCGAGGAGGGTGCCATGCCCACTGCAGTGACGACAGGTCAGCACGCGAGAACCGCGCGGATGGACGTCCACGAGGTCGCTGCCGTGCTCGTCCAGGGTCTGGGGCCGACCCTCGTCGCGGCGATGACGGGCTCGAAGGACCGGAAGCTGCCGAGCAAATGGGCCAAACCCGACGGCCCGCGCCCGTCCGCGGACTTCACGCGCCGGCTGCAGCTCGGCCATCGCGTCTGGGTCGCGCTGTCGGAGTCGGAGTCGGAGCACGTCGCGCGCCAGTGGTTCCTCGGCGGGAACCCAGTACTCCACGAGGACACGCCCATCACCGCCATCCGTGAAGACCGAGGCAGCGAGGTCATCGAGGCCGTCGAGTCCTTCCTCCGCGGCGATCCGGACGTCTGACGACGGTGGCGACAGTGCGAACCTGCTCCGAGACCGGTCTGCGTCTGCTCCCAGATGCCGGCGAGCAGACGTTCCGCGTCGCGAAGCCGAAGTACGGGCCGCTCTCCGCACCTCTGCGCAGCGGTCGCTCCGCACGTCGGCGGTGGGGCCGCTACGACTCGTACGGCCGGACTCTGTACCTCGCCAGTGACGAGGAGACCGCTTTCGCCGAGGTGCTGTCGGTGTTCAAGCGCCGACTCGGCGCGGCCGACCCTGTCGAGAAGGACGCCGCGGCCCTCGGTCTCACTCGTGAGGAGTTCCTCGAGATCGCGGCGGCGGAGTGGCAGGAGTCGTCGTGCATGGGCATCGGCGCCGTCCCGCGCCAGTGGCGGACCGAGCGCAGGATGTTCCGGGTCGAGACGGCAGGAAGCGGCACGTGGATCGATGTCGAGCATCCTGATTCGATCGCCGCGATCGAGCCTCGAGTCGAGGGGGTGCTCGCCCGCCACGGTATCCGGGCTCTGACGACCGCGGTCCTGCGCGGCGACGACCGCATCGTGACGACGGCCATCGCCCTGAGCCTCCGCCGCATCACCGTCGACGACGGGTCCGTCCCCCAGGGGATCCACTTCGGCAGCAAGTGGGGCGGCGGCTGGTGCCGAGCCGTCTGGCTCCCCGGCGACGAGGACGAGTGGAGCACCGATCTGAGGAGCCTCAGCGGCGAGGACATCCTCGCCACGGACGAGCACCTCATCCGCGCCTCAGAGCGATTCAGGGTCAGGGTGTTCTGACACGGGTCCTCCACGGCGACGGGCGGCGGGTTCGCGTCGCCGGTCACGAACGGCGCGCTGACCACGGCTTCCGGGGCGAACGGCGTCCCTCGGTACGACTCGGAGCGTCATGCCGTCGGGCGGAGGTAGTCGTCGAGCGCGCGGCAAACATTGACGCTGAGCTCGACGTCCTCCCCTGCAGCGCGGGCGGCGAGCCGAGCATCGAGATCCTGAGAAAGCCGCACCTGGCGCGTGACGGAGGGGCCGCCGCCGGCCCGTCCTTCGAGTCCGGGCCGTCCCCGTCCGATCGCCTCGCTGAGCGAGTCGGCGCCGATGAGGGACTCCAGCAGCTCGGTCGCGTTCTCGGCCGCTGCCGCTCCCTCGAAGACCTCGCCGTCAGCGGCGGGCTCGTACCGTCCGGCTTCGATCCGCTTCGCCCAGGCGGAGTAGGCGCGCTGCTCGTCGTCGCTCACCGGTCCGCCGATCAGCGGGTTCGTCTGTGGGGTGCTGTTCATGTCGGGTTCCTCCGTTCCTCGGTGGTCTCTCGTACTCGCTCGAGAGTCGAGCGACGCAGAGGCAGGACGTGGAAGATCAAGACGTCCTGAGCGCGCAGATTCAGATGCGCGAAGACTTCGAGCGTCACGGTTCCGTCGCAGCTGGGCCCGATGAACAGGATCGCGGCAAGCGGCCTTTGCGACATCGCTGCCCCAGGAAACTGCAAAAGCCCCACAACATGCGGGGCTCTCACACGAGTAACGAGCAGATCCTGTCTACCGTTGTTCCGGGCGAGATCAGCACCGGACGCCGCCCCCTGGTCGAGCCTCTCGTCACCGGCTGAGGTCTCCGCGATCAGCGCACGGGCCACGGATGGTCGACCTGCACCGCCCTCCGCGGTCTCATGCGGATTAGTCGGCCTCCCGCGCCGCTGACGCGCGAGGATCGGCCGCCGAGACGGGTGAATTCCCCGACGTTCCGATGGCGCTTCGAGCGGCGTCCTGGCGCTCGGCATCGGTGTCGTCGCAGGAGAGCTGCGCAGGAGAGCGACAGGACGACGAGGTCTCACGGCCCGTACGACGACAGCACGCGGGCGACGTCGTAGAGCTCCCGCTGGAGCCGGCGGGCGAGCCGGGCGCCCTCGTGCAGCCACTCCGCGGTGTCGACGCTCCCGTCCCACCCGTCGAAGACGTCGCGGTGCGTGAGCCAGATCTGGATCCAAGCCTGCAGATCGGTCGTGAAGGCGGAGGACAATTCGAAGTGACTCGGCTCCTGGGGGCCCTCGTCGTCCCACAGCGCGCCGTCGTGCCCGGGCCCCAGGAAGAAGCGGAGGTCGATGAGCTCACCAGCGTCGGCGCGGCGCGCGTGCTCGACGACCCGCTCGGGGGTGATCCCCTCCGGCACCGGCCACTCGACCTGCGTCACCGGGTCCACGACCCACTCGCCGGTCGGCCACTCCGCGACGCTCTCCACCTCCCCAGCATGACCGACGGCCGCGGGTGCGCGCGGTCCCGGGCGACGAGGCGATCCGGCGCTGTCAGCCCCCGCCCCGGAGCGCGTCGCATGATGGCGGGATGTTCATCCCGACCCGAGCCGCCGGTCTCGAGGCGCTCGACGACTTCGTCGCGCGCGCCGGCTCCGCCTACACGCGCGAGCGCAATCACGACCACGGACCGTCCCGGAGCAACGTCTCCGGGCTCTCCCCGTACCTCCGCCACCGGCTCGTCACCGAGCGGGAGGTCGTCGCCGCGGTCCTCGCCCGCCACACGCTGACCGCCGCGGAGAAATTCGTCCAGGAGGTGCTCTGGCGCACCTACTGGAAGGGCTGGCTCGAGCAGAACCCCGAGGTGTGGCGCCGCTACCGCCGCGAGGTGAGCGACTTCGAGGGGCACTTCCCGACCGGCTACCACGACGCGATCGAGGGCCGGAGCGGCATCGACGCGATGGACGCCTGGGTGCAGGAGCTCGTCGAGACCGGGTACCTGCACAATCACACGCGCATGTGGTTCGCGAGCATCTGGATCTTCACGCTCGGCCTGCCCTGGCAGCTCGGCGCCGACTTCTTCTACCGGCACCTGCTCGACGGCGACGCCGCCTCCAACACCCTGTCCTGGCGCTGGGTCGCCGGCCTGCAGACCCCGGGCAAGACGTACCTCGCGACCGCGTCCAACATCGCGAAGTACACCGAGGGCCGCTTCTCGCCGCAGGGCCTCGCCGGCTCGGCGCCCGCGCTCAGCGAGGAGCACTTCCCGCCCCGCACGCCGATCGAGCCGGACGACGTCGTCGGCACCCTCGGCACCCGCCCCGGCCTCCTGCTGCACGAGGAGGACCTCGACGCGGCGAGCCTCCTCGCCGAGCAGCCCGGGCTGGCGGAGCGGCTGATCGCGACCGCGGTCGTCGCCGACCCGGGGGAGCGCTCACCGTTCGCGGTCTCCGAGGCGGTGCAGGACTTCACGGCCGCGGCGATCGCGGACGCCGCGGAGCACACGCCGGACAAGGGCGGTCGGCCGGCGCGGGTGCTGGCCGATGCTCTCCCTGCGACGGTGGTCGAGTGGGCGGCGTCCGAGCGGCTCGACACCGTGGTGGTCCCGTACGCGCCGGTCGGTCCCGTGCAGGAGCGGCTGGACGCGCTCCGCTCGGCCCTCGCCCAGGAGGGCATCGCGCTCGTCACCGTGCGCCGCCGCTGGGACGGCACCGCCTGGCCCTCGGCCTCCCGCGGATTCTTCGCCTTCAAGAAGCGGATCCCGACGCTGGTCCGCGGGCTGGACGAACCGCAGGACGCAGTGCGGCTGTTCTGAGCGGCGGGGGAGGAGCGCTCACGACCCGCTGAGCGCCTCCCCCGCCGACTCCTCCCGCACCGCGGACGAACCCGCCCTCACCCCTCCCCGACGACGTTCGCGGGCCGCTCCGAGCGCAGCAGCGCCTCGATCTGCCGGCGGAGCAGCGCGAGGATCCGCGGCGTCATGGCCGAGGACGCCCCGCCGACGTGCGGCGTGAGGATCGTGTTCGGGGTGCTCCAGAGCGGATGCGCGGGCGGGAGCGGCTCGGGGTCGACGACGTCCAGCGCCGCCCGCACCCGTCCCCGCCGGAGATGCTCGACGAGGGCGTCCGTGTCGACGACCGCGCCTCGCGAGACGTTCACGAGCAGTGCGCCCGGCGGGAGCGCGGAGAGGAAGGCGTCGTCGACCAGGTGGTGCGTCGACGCGTCGAGGGGGACGGCGAGGAAGACGACCTCGACCTCGGCGGCGAAGGACGCGAACGCGGCGATCGCGTGCACCGGCCGCTCGGGGTCCTCCCGCGACGTCCGGGCGAAGCGCAGGACGTCGACCTCGAAGCCCTGCAGGCGCCGCTCGATCGCGCGCCCCACGCCGCCGGAGCCGATGATCGCGACCCTCCGGTCGGCGAGGCTCTCGCCGGGGACCTGCTGCCAGGTCGCCGTCTCCGCCGCGCGCACGTAGCTGTCGATCCTCCTCAGCGACGCGATCGCCAGACCCACGGCGAGCTCAGCGGTGGACGACTCGTGCACCGAGCTCGCGTTGGCGAGCAGCGCACCGGGCGGCAGAGCGGCCAGAACGCCCTCGAAGCCGATCGTCTGCGCCTGCACGAGCCGGCAGCTCACCGTCCCCAGCGCGTCGAGCAGCGCGGGGTCGCCCTGATAGGGGAGCACGACCATGTCGTAAGCCGCGCGGGGAGGCGGACCGGTGAGGTCCCAGAGGTCGAGCTCGTAGGAGCCGTCGGCCGGCTGAAGAGCAGTCGGTCGGAGGGCGTCGAGCAGGTCGCGGCTCGGGACCGAGACCGAGAGGGGAGAGCGCGTCATGCGCCACAGCCTTGCCTACATCGTGGGTTCATGTCCATAATCTAGGAATTGCTTCCCGGCGCGACAGCGCAGGAACGGGAGCACTCACCTGATGGGACGACGATGACGTCAGACACCTTCACCCTCGTGATCACGGCGGTCGCCATCCTCGGCGTCGTCGTGCTGATCACCCGCTTCCGCCTCAACCCCGTCGTGGCGCTGGTCCTCGGCTCGGTCTTCCTGGGCCTCGCGATCGGCCTGGGCCCGGCCGAGACGATCAGCACCGTCACCGGGGGCTTCGGCTCGATCATGACCGAGGTGGGCCTGCTCATCACCTTCGGCGTGCTGCTGGGCTCGATGCTCAGCGAGATGAACGCCATCCAGCGGCTGGTGTCCCACCTGCTCCGGATCTTCGGCGCCAAGGGCCTGCCCTACGCCATGGGGCTCACGATCGGCACGCTGCTGCAGTCGATCTTCCTCGACGTGCTCCTCGTCATCTCCGCGCCGCTGGCCCGCAGGATGGCGCCGCACATCGGCAGGCACGGAGTCCCGCGGATCGCCACGGCGATGGCCATCAGCCTCGAGTGCGGCATCGTGCTGATGGTCCCCGGAGTCGCCGCGCTCGCCCTCGCCGGTGTCCTCGGCGTCCCGCTGGGGACGATGCTGCTCTTCGGGCTGATCGTCGTCGTGCCCACGATCCTGATCTCGATCCTGATCATGAGCACCCTGTTCCGCCTCGGGTTCTGGAACCCGGAGAAGGACGAGGCGCCCTTCGAGGAGGAGACCGCCCCCGAGCCCGTGCCGCTCGACACGTCCTCGCTGCCCGTCTCCGAGCGGCTCAGCAAGGTCGGCGGAGTGCCGCGGGGGATCGCGGTGGCGCAGCGCGAGGCCGTGCGGACCGAGCCCCGGCTGATCCTCCTCTTCGCCCCGCTCCTGCTCTGCCTGGTCCTCATCGCCACCGGCGCGATCCTGCAGATCGCCGAGGTGTCGATCGCTCCGCTCGATCTGGTGACCGAGCCGGTGGTCGCGCTCCTCCTCGCCGTGCTGGGGACCAGCGCGGTCGGGCGCTTCACCGTCGGGCGGCCGCGGGTGGAGAAGTCGGTGGTCGCCGGATTCCGGGAGAGCGGGCAGATCCTGATCCTGACCGGCGTCGGCGGCTCGCTCGCGGCGGTCGTCGCCGCGACCGGGCTCGGCGACATCCTCGGGCAGGCCTTCAGCGCCAACAGCTTCGCGCCGTTGCTCATCGTCTGGGCGATCGCGGCCGTGCTGCACGTGGCGGTCGGCTCCGTGACGATCTCGGCGATCACGGCGGCGGGCATCCTCGCCCCCATCGCCCCGGTGATCGGGCTCGACCCGATCCTGATCGCCCTCGCCGCCGGCGCGGGCTCGCTCTTCGCGGTCCACGTCACCAGCAACACGTTCTGGCTGCTCCAGTCGCTCCTCGGCCAGACGACGCGGGGCACGCTCAAGACCTGCACCATCGGCGTCTCGGTCGCCTCGGTCGTGGCGCTGGGCGTCACCCTCCTCCTCAGCATCTTCATCTGACCCGATCGGAAGGCAGATCATGACCACCGCACCTCCCACGGCGCACCCCGCCGCGTCCCCCGGCGCAGCCGGCATCGCCCCGCTCGACGGGCTCCGCGTGCTCGAGCTCGGCAACTTCATCGCCGCGCCCACCGCCGGCCGGCTGCTCGCCGACTTCGGCGCCGAGGTGATCAAGGTCGAGCGGCCCGGCACCGGCGACGAGCTGCGGAAGTGGCGCCTGCACCCCGGCTCGACGACCTCGATGCTCTTCCACACGATCAACCGCAACAAAAAGTCGATCACCCTCGACCTCCGCACCGAGGAGGGGCGCGACGCCGTGCGCCGCCTCGCCGCGGAGTGCGACGTCGTGCTCGAGAACTTCCGCCCGGGCACCCTCGAGAAGTGGGGGATCGGACCGGACGTGCTGAACGAGGCGAACCCGGACATCGTCATCGGCCGGATCTCGGCCTTCGGGCAGACCGGGCCCCTCTCCGAGCGGCCGGGCTTCGCCGCCGTCGCCGAGGCCATGGGCGGGTTCCGCGAGCTGGTCGGCGACCCCGACCGGACGCCCGTGCGCGTGGGGATCTCGATCGGCGACTCGATCGCCGGGCTCTACGCCGGCTACGGAGTGATGATGGCGCTGTTCCAGCGGCAGACGCGGCGCGCGGCGGGCCTGGGGCCGGCGCCGCTCGAGGAGCGCGTCGTCGACGTCGCCCTCAACGAGGCGATGTTCTCGATGATGGAGTCGCTGATCCCCGACTACCAGGCGCACGGCATCGTCCGCGAGCGGGTCGGCGGCCGGATGGAGGGCATCGCGCCCACCAACGCGTACACCTGCTCCGACGGGTCGAGCATCGTCGTCGCGGGCAACGGCGACGCCATCTTCCAGCGCTTCATGGGGATCATCGGGCGGGAGGACCTCGCCGCCGACGAGGGGCTGGCCACGAACGACCTGCGCTGGAAGCGCCGCGACGAGCTCGACGCGGCGATCGGCGCGTGGACCGCGGCGAGGACCTCCGAGGAGGCGCTCGCGATCCTCGACGAGTGCGGCGTCCCCTCCGGCCCCATCTACACCGCCGCCGACATCAGCTCCAGCGAGCAGTACGCCGCGCGCGACATGATCCAGAAGTTCGACGTCGACACCGGCGCCGGCACGATCGAGGACGTCGGCTTCCCCGGCGTCGTCCCTGTGCTCGGCGGCCGCTCCCTTCCGCTCCGCACCCTCGCCCCGGCACTGGGGCACGACACCGAGGAGGTCCTGGCGATGCTCCAGGCCGGCACCCCGACCACCCGCGCCACCGAGGCGGACGCCCGATGACCGCCGCGGCCCCGACCATCTCCGCGGCGCGTCTGCGCGACGTCACCCTGCGCGACGGCCTCCAGCTCACCGGCCGGATGCTGTCGACGGAGCGCAAGGTGCGCCTCGCCCGAGCCCTGTTCGCCGCGGGAGTGCCGGAGCTGGAGATCGGCTCGATGGCGCGCGGCGACGTGGTGCCGCCGATGGCGAACACCCTCGAGGTGATCGAGGCGCTGACGCCCGAGGAGCTCGAGAGGAGCTGGGTCTGGGTCGCCACTCCCCGGCACATCGAGAAGGCCGCGGCGGCCGGGGCCCGCAACTTCCAGTACTGCTTCTCGGCCTCCGACTCGCACAACCGGGCGAACATCGGCCGGCCCACCGAGGCGAGCCTGGACGCCATGCCCGACGCGGTCGCGCTGGCGCACGGGGTCGGCGGGCGGATCCAGCTGTGCATCGCGACCTCCTTCACCTGCCCGTTCGAGGGCATGGTCCCGGAGGAGCGGGTGCTCGCGATCGCGAACGACCCGCGGGCCGAGGGCGCGGAGGACATCGTGATCTGCGACACCCTCGGGCAGGCGCATCCCGGTCAGGTCGCGTCGCTCGTCTCGCGCGTCGCCGCGGAGACGCCCCCGCGCGAGATCGTCTTCCACGGGCACGACACCTGGGGAGCCGGGGTCGTCAACGCGCTGACCGCCGTGCAGGCCGGGGCGTCGGTCGTCGACGGCGCCCTCGGCGGGCTGGGCGGCTGCCCCTTCGCGCCGGGTGCGAGCGGCAACACCGCCTCCGAGGACCTCCTCTTCGCGATGCGGCCCGAGTGGCTCGACACCGAGGCGTTCGCGCACCTCGTGCGCGAGTCGGAGAGCCTGCTCGCGGACCTCGGCGAGCCGAACCGGTCGAAGGCGCGCCAGGGTGCGCGGTCGACGGCGGAGGCGTTCCCCTGGGCGGTCCCGGCTGAGGTCAGCTGACCGGCGCCGGCGCGCGCCCGCCGAGCCGCCGCGTCGCCTGGTCGGCGGCCTCGCGCACGAGGGGCGTCCAGCGGTCGAGGTCGTCGGGCGAGATGCGGGCGACCGGGCCGCTGACGCTGATCGCCATCCGGACGCGGCCGTCGGGGTCGAAGACCGGGGCGGCGACGCCGGTGAGCCCGTCCACGCGCTCGTTGCCGGTGATCGCGTAGCCCCGCCGCGCCGTCTCGGCGACCGCTGCGGCGAGGGCCGCCGGGTCGGTGATGGTCCGGTGCGCCAGGTCCGGGATCGGCCGGCCCAGCACCTGCGCGCGCAGCTCGTCGTTCCACGCCAGCAGCACGCGGCCCGCGGAGCCGACCGTCAGCGGGGCGACCTTGCCCACGTAGCTGTCCTGCCGCAGCTCGTGGTGCGTCTCCTCGAGCCCGATGCAGACCCGGTAGTCCTCCTCCGAGCGGAAGAGGCTGGCCGTCTCGCCGGTCGCGTCGCGCAGCTCCTGCAGCAGGGGCGCGACGACGTCGACCGCGCGGATCCCGCGGACGGCCGGCGCCGCCCAGTACGCCATCCGCAGCCCGATCCGGAACCGGTCGCCGTCGCGGTCGAGGAAGCCCTGCGCGACCAGGTTGACGACCAGCCGCTGCGTGGTCGACACGGGCAGCCCCGTCGCCTCGCGGATCTGCGTGAGCGTGAGGGCGGGCGCCTCGAGCGTGAACGCATCGAGGATGTCCGTGATCTTGGAGAGGACGAGCAGCTGACTCGGCCCGGGTGCCGACCCTGCTGCGCTCACCATGCCTCGAATCTAGGCCATCGGTCCGCGGCCGGATCGGCCGCCGCAGCGCCCGGCGAGCATCGCGAGCGCAGGCGTCGCAGGGCGGGCTCCGTCAGTTCGGCAGGGCCGTCTCGATCGCCTCGAGATCGGCGCCGGTCAGGGGCGGCGCGTCGAGGGCCGCCGTGTTCTGCTCCAGCTGCTGCACGCTCGAGGCGCCGATGATCGCCGAGGTGACGGCGGAGGAGCGCAGCACCCAGTTCAGGGCGAGCTGGGCGATGCTCTGGCCGCGCCCGTCCGCGATCTCCTTCAGGCCTTGGATCAGCCGCTGGTAGTCGCCCTCGAGGGCTCCGGGCTTGAGGAACTGCCCGACCGCGGCGCGAGAGTCCGGCGGGATCTCGCCGGAGAGGTAGCGGTCGGTGAGCAGGCCCTGCTCCAGCGGGGAGAAGACGATGGCGCCGATGCCCTCCCGCTCGACGAGGTCGAGCAGGCCCGACTCCTCGGGCCGGCGGTCGAGCATCGAGTAGCGGGGCTGGTGGATCAGCAGCGGCACCCCGTGCGCGGCGAGCGCGTCGCGGGCGGCGATCGTCTGCTCGGGCGAGTAGTTCGAGACACCCGCGTAGAGGGCCTTGCCCTGCTGGATCGCACTCGCCAGCGCGCCCATCGTCTCCTCGATCGGGGTCTCCGGGTCGGGGCGGTGCGAGTAGAAGACGTCGACGTAGTCGACGCCGAGCCGGCCGAGGCTCTGGTCGAGCGAGGACAGCAGGTACTTGCGCGAGCCGTGATCGCCGTAGGGGCCGGGCCACATGTCGTAGCCGGCCTTCGTGGAGAGGACCAGCTCGTCGCGGTACGGGCGCAGGTCCTCCGCGAGGATCCGGCCGAACGCCGTCTCGGCGGAGCCGTAGGGCGGGCCGTAGTTGTTGGCGAGGTCGAAGTGGGTGATCCCGAGGTCGAAGGCGCGGCGGACGATCGCGCGCTGGGTCTCGATCGGCTTCGTCTCGCCGAAGTTGTGCCACAGGCCCAGCGAGAGGGCGGGCAGCTTCAGGCCGCTGCGGCCGGAGCGGTGGTAGGTCATCCGGTCGTAGCGGGTGTCGGCGGGGTGGTGGGTCATGGCGTGTCTCCAGAGAGCGGTGAGGTGGTCGGCGTCGTGTCTTCAGGGCGGAACCGTCGGAGACGGTGGGTCTCGATACGCCCCTGCGGGGCTACTCGACCAGCATGTGGGGCCTGCGGGGCTGCTCGGCCGGCAGGAAGGGCCGGCGGGCGGCGTGGGCGGAGGCGGCGAGTGCGTGCGGTCCGCCCGCGACCTTGGTGACGACACGCGCTCCGGGATCCACCTCGAGGAAGCGCTGCAGGGTGTCGGGATCGAGCAGGCTCGGGACGGTGTCGTCGGTGCGGACGGAGGCGTGGCTGTCGCTGAACGCGGGGCCGAGCGTCGTCGCCGTGTCGCTCACTCCCGAGACGCCGAGCATCGCCAGGGTGCCGGCGTCGCGCGCGGCCCGCGCGTGCTCGAGCGGGCCGTCGAGGCGGCGGGTCTCGAGGTAGGAGCGGCCCCAGTTGATCGCGGTGCCGAAGCCGTGGCGGGAGGCGAGGTCGAGTTCGGTCGGCAGGTCGAGGAAGCCCTTCGCCGGGCCGGGCCCCTCGAAGGAGTCGCAGTGCTCGATCACGAACTGCACGCCGTGCGCGTCCCAGCCGGCGATCTCGGCGAGACTCCGCGAGAACGCCGCGCGAGCGGCGTCCGCCGTCGCACGCGTCATCCGCGGCGCCGAGTGGAGCAGCACCGCGTCGACGACCGCGCGACGCTCGCTCTCGTTCACCGATACTGCGGCAGCGACAGCCCACCGCACCAGGGCGCCCGCGGCCGCCCGGCGCTCCTCGACCGGATCCGCCAGCCCGACCCCGCGCTCGAGCACCGCCGGCAGCAGGGTGAGCACGTGCGTCCCCCCGCGGCGCAGCAGCCGCAGCAGCTCCGCCTCGTCGGGCACGAAGGCGCTGCCGAACGGGATCTCGAACCCCGAGCACCCGGTGACGAGCGCGATCCGCTCGTGGAAGGCGTCGAAGGCGACGGCGTCGCGTCGCGCGTGCTCCGGCAGTGACGGGTACGCCCCGACGAGCATCTAGCGGGCGCCGTCGACCCGCGCCGCCCCGGGGAGGCGCAGGTCGCGGATGTAGGCGGCGAGCTCCAGCAGCGGTGCGCCCTCGTGCGCGCCGATGCCCTCGGGCTTCCAGCGGCTGATCGGCTCGATCGCCAGACGCGAGCTGTGCCGGAGGTAGTACTTCGCCGAGGTCGGATAGCGGGAGTTGATCGTGTGCTCGGCGACCGTCAGCAGGCGCTGCACGGCGACGGCCGTCTCGGTGGGCTCGTCGTCGTAGTGCTCGCAGAGCCAGGCGACGTGCTCCGGGTAGATGTTCGCGGCGTAGCCGCTGAGGCCCGCGGCGCCCGCGCGGAGCGAGTCGGTGAGGGAGGAGATCTGCGCGTTGTAGAGCTTCAGGCGGGTGCCCGCGATCGCGGCGAGTCGCTCCTGCATGGTCTCGAGCGAGTGCGAGGTGTCCTTGTAGAAGACGAAGCGGCCGGTCCCGGCCATCCAGGCGACGTTCTCGGTCGAGGGCAGGCGCTTGAACGGCACCGGGCACTCGTAGATCCCGAAGTCGACCCCCGGCACGGTGTCGAGGATGTGCTGCACCGTCGCGCGCCACTCCTCCTCGGTGGTGGTGAGCCCGCCGACCAGCGAGGAGATCAGCACGACCGCGTCGACCCCGGTCGCGGCCATCGCGGCAGCGGACGCGGCCTGCTCGTCCGGGGTGCCCGAGGAGACGGAGGAGGCGACCACCGGGACGCGGCCGGCGGAGCGGGCGACGACCCGCGTCGCGAGGGCGAGGCGCTCCTCCTCGGTGAGGTCGTACATCTCGCTGGAGAGCGCGACGGTGAAGATGCCGGCGGCGCCGTTGTCGATCAGCCAGTCCGTGAGGGCGTCGACCTGCTCGAAGTCGAGCGATCGGTCCTCGCGGAACGGGGTGAGCATGACGGGCCAGCCGCCGTCGGGGAGGGTGCTGCCGGTCGCCGTCGGGGCGGTGGCGGTCTCGGTGGTGGTCATGTCGATCCTTCGGTGTGAGAGAGGTGGTCGGCGCGGAGAAGCGGTCGGGCGGAGCGGTCGGCGAGGTCGGCGGAACCGGGCGGTCAGCCCTTGAGCGATCCGCTGACGAGGTCGAGGCGCCAGTAGCGCTGCAGGAAGAGGAAGAGCGCGATCAGCGGGATGGTCGAGACGAGGCAGCCCATGATCACGACGTTGTAGGTGTTGGGCTGGTCGTTGCCCTGGTTCATCAGCGAGTAGAAGCCGACCGTCAGCGGGAACATGTCGGTGCGCGAGAGCATGATGAAGGGGAGCAGGAAGTTGTTCCAGATGCCGACGAAGTGCAGCAGGAACACGGTGATCAGCCCCGGCACCATCGGGTAGACGGCGATCCGCGAGAAGATCCGCCACTCGCTCGCCCCGTCGATCCGCCCGGCCTCGAGCATCTCGGTGGGCACCACCGCGGTGGCGTAGATGCGGCAGAGGTAGATGCTGAACGGGCTGATCATGCAGGGCAGCAGCACCGACCAGTAGGTGCCGGCGATCCCGACGGAGGAGAGCAGCAGGTACTGCGGGATCGCGAGGATGACCCCGGGGATGAGCACTCCGATCAGCAGGAAGTTGAAGACGAGCTTCTTCCCGCGGAAGGAGTACTTCGCGAGGCCGTAGCCGGCGAGGGCGGAGACGGCGGTGCCGAGCAGTCCGCCGCCGCCGGCGAAGATCAGGCTGTTCAGGCACCAGGACCAGAACGCGCCGTTGCCGACCCCGAGCAGCAGGGCGAAGTTCTCCTGGAACCCGCCGGTGAAGCTCGGCCAGAGCGAGAAGGTGGTGAACAGCTCGCCCGAGCGCTTGGTCGCGGCCGTGAAGAGCCAGAAGACGGGCAGGAGACAGTAGACGGCCCCGACGAGCAGGACCGCGGTGGGCCAGAACGCGGCCCGCGGCCGGGTGATCGTGGGGCCCCGGCGGCGGGAGCGGACCGACTGCGCGGCCCGGCGCGGGTCCTCGAGGACGGGCGGGAGCTTCGTGAGGGTGTCGGTCATGGTCAGTCTTCTCCGAAGGCGCGCGACTGCAGGAACCGCAGCAGGCCGAGCGAGGCGATGAGGGTGAGGAGGGTGACCACGACCGAGGTCGCCGAAGCGGAGAACAGGTCGTTGGTCACGAAGGCGTCGCGGTAGATCAGCATCATCGGCACCCAGTCCGAGCCGATCACCGTGGTGAGCGTCACGAGCGTGTTCGGCTCCGAGAAGACCTGCAGTGCGCCGATGACGGAGAAGAGCCCGGTCATGATCACTCCCGGCACGATCAGCGGCAGCTTGATGCGCAGCGCGAGCTGGCGCTCGGAGCAGCCGTCGATGCGGGCGGCGTCGTAGATCTCGGACGGCAGACCGCGCAGCGAGGTGTAGAGGATCACCATGTTGAAGCCGACCGAGCCCCAGATCGCGATGTTCGCGACCGAGAGGAACACCGAGTCCGGTCCGAGGAAGACCGGAGCGGGCAGCCCCAGAGCGGTCGCCGCGTCGACGAAGGGGCTGACGCCCGGCAGGTAGAGGAACCCCCACATCAGCGCGGCGATCACGCCCGGGACCGCGTAGGGCACGAAGATCGCGATCCGCGAGAACCGGCCGAAGCGGGTGGAGAGGTTGTCGAGCAGGAGCGCGAACACCAGCGCGAGGATCATCGTGACCGGCACCGAGAGCAGCGCGTAGGTCAGCATCCGGCCGAAGCCGGCCCAGAGCGCGGGGTCCGCGAGGGTGCGCGCGTAGTTGTCGAAGCCGACGAACGTCTCCTTCTTCACGCCCAGCCCGCTCCCGCTGACGGTGTTGCCGCGGAAGCTGAGCCAGACCGTGTAGAGCAGCGGGAGGGCGAGGAGAGCGACGGCGAGCAGGACCGCGGGGGCGACGAAGAACCAGGGTGCCGCGCGCGGGGCGAGGGTCGAGGGGCGCCCGGTCCGGGGCGCGGCGGTGGTCGTCACGGGAGCCTCACTGCCCGGCGACGTCGTAGCCGGACTTCTCGAGGTCCGCGACGGTCGCCTCCTGCACGCTCGCGAGGGCCTCCGCGAAGCTGCCCTTCTCGTTGACGGCGGCGCTGAAGGCGTTGTTGAAGGCGTCGTAGGCGACCGAGACGTTCGGCCCCCAGGTCACCGAGGCCGTCATCTGGTCGATCTCGTCGGCGGTGGCGTAGAAGTCGGTCTGCTCGGGCAGCAGCGCCGGGGCCTGCTGCAGCTCGGGCAGCTCGCGGCCGGAGAGCGCGGCGGGCCAGATGCTGGCGTACTCGATGTACGCCTCGAGGGCCTCGGTCGAGGTGTTCAGCCAGAGCGCGAACTCGCGCGCCTGCTCCGGGTGGTCGGAGCCGGTGGTCACGATCGTGCCGCTGCCGCCCAGGACTCCCGAGCTCGGGTCGGACGGGGTCCACTGCGGGATCGGCACCGCGGCCCACTTCCCGATCGTGTCGGGCGCGTTGTTCTGCAGCAGCGGGGGAGTCCAGACCGCGCCGAGCCAGCTGGCCAGCGTGCCGTCGGCGAGCGCGGCCTGCCACTCCGGAGTGAAGGTCTTGAAGGTCGCGAGGCTGCCGTCGTCGACCAGGCCCTGCCAGTAGTCGGCGACCTTCTGCGAGGCGGGGTCGTCGATCGCGACCGTCCAGGTGCCGTCCTCCTGGCTCCACCACTCGGCGCCGGCCTGCTGGCTGAGCCCGGCGAACAGCTGCGCGTCATTCGCGGGGAAGGTCGCGAGGTACTTCGTCGGGTCCGCGGCGTGCAGGGCCCGGGCGGCGTCGGCGTACTCGTCCCAGGTGGTCGGGACGGCCAGGCCGTTGGCCTCGAAGATGTCGGAGCGGTAGTAAAGGAACATCGGCGCGGTGCCCTGCGGAACGGCGTAGTTCACGTCGTCGAACGTCGTCAGCTCCCAGGCGGGGCCGGCCGTCTCCGCCTCCCGGTCGCCCATGATCGAGGTGACGTCGGAGGCGATCTCGCTCGTGATCAGGTTCGGCAGGTTCTCGTAGGTGGTGTTCGAGAGGTCCGGCAGGGTGCCGGCCTGCTTCGCCGCGCTGAGCTTCGCGACGATCTCCGCGCCGCCGGTCGAGGTGTTGACCTCCACCTGGATGTCGGGGTTCGCCTGGTTCCAGACGTCGACGATCTTCTCGATGTTGGGGGCCCACGACCAGTACTCGAGGGTGACGGGGCCGTCGGCGTCGCCTGTCGCGGCCGGGCTGGTCGCGCCGGTGCAGCCCGACAGGAGGGCGGCGGCGGCGAGGGCGGTCACGGCCGCGAGCGGCCTGCGGAACTTCGTCGTTCTCATCGGTGTCTTCATCCCTGCGTGAATCCTCTGCTGCTCTGCAGAAGGCGCGTCGCGTCGTGGATCCGGGTTTCGTTACCGGTAACGAACTGTGCGACAGGATCACCGTAGAGCGCCGTCCGCGACTCCGCAAGGGTGAATCGTTACCGGTCACGATTCGGGGATCGGAGGGTCAGCGGTCGAGGTTCCGCGGGCTCGCGGATCCCTCAGGCGGGAGGGGCGGTCGACGCGCGCACGACGAGCTCCGGCGCCGGGTAGTCGACGGTGCCCGCCCGGTCGGACTCCTCGACCAGGGCGATCAGCGCCAGCGCGGAGGCGCGGCCCATCGCCGTGAAGTCCTGGCGGACGGTCGTCAGCGGCGGGTGGAAGAACTCCGCCTCGGCGATGTCGTCGAAGCCGACGACGCTGACGTCCTCGGGGATCCGCCGGCCGTTGTCGTGCAGCCAGAGCAGCAGCCCGAGCGCCATCCGGTCGTTCGCCGCGACGACCGCCGTGACGCCGGCCTCCGCGAAGAGCTGCGGAGCGGCCGCGTAGCCGGAGCGGGAGGACCAGTCGCCGTGCACGAGCGGACGGGTGGGCAGCGCCGCCTCGGCCATGCACTGCTGGTAGGTGCGCGCGCGGTCCTGCGCGGAGATCCAGCGCTCGGGGCCGGCGAGGTGCGCGATGCGCTGGTGGCCGAGCTCCAGCAGGTGCGAGACGGCGAGCCGCGTGCCGACCACCGACGAGCCGTCCGTCCGCTCGCCGCCGCGGTCGATGTGGATCGGGATCGGCAGGTCGAGCGTGCGCAGCGCCGCATCGACCTCGTCGGTGGGTGCCGTGGCGAGGATGCCCTCCAGGTCCCGGCTGCCGAGCGCGTCCAGAGCGTCGGCGAGCTCGACGTCGTCCGAGGTGTCGAGGCTGATGATGTCCAGCGAGTAGCCGGCCCGGCGGGCGGCGTCGCTCGCCCCCTGCATCGTCTTGCCCGGACCGGTCCCGGACAGCTCGTGCACCAGTGCCCCGAGCCGGTGCGTGCGCCGGGTGGCGAGCGAGCGGGCGGTGGCGTTGGTCCGGTAGTTCAGCGTCCGCAGCGCCTCCTCGACCCGGACCCGGTTCGCCGGGCGGATGCCGCCGGTCCCCGTCAGGAACCGCGACACCGTCTGATGCGAGACCCCCGCCGCCCGGGCGACGTCGTAGATGGTCGCCGCGCGCTGCTGCCTGTCGGCCATGCTCGTCCCCCGCCGCCTGATCCCGTGTTAGCGGTAACGATAGGGCAGTGGCCGCCCGGGAGGCGGGGAGGAGGACGGGCGGGGCCGAGCCGAGAGCCGCTGAAGCAGGGCTCCTGGTGCGTCCGTCGCGGTCGCTGTCGAAAGCGAGTGTGCAGACCAGCCCTGCAGACGACGGTGGGTCTTGCTCGAGACGCCCGCACACATGCTGGTCGAGTAGCCCCGCAGGCACGTATCGAGACCCACCCACCCCAGCGACGTCGGTGGCGCTCAGGACCCGCTGAGCGCCTCCTCCGCCTCCTCCTCCGCCACGTCCTTCTGCACCGCGAACTGCGTCCGGTGCAGCTCCTCGTAGCGGCCGGCCGCGGCGAGGAGCTCGTCGTGCGTGCCGCGCTCGACGATCGTGCCGTCCTCGATCACGAGGATCAGGTCGGCGCTGCGGATGGTGGAAAGGCGGTGGGCGATCACTATCGCGCTGCGGCCCTCGCTGACACGAGATTTCCTCCCTGCGGTGACCTCTTGCCCAGCGTCCCTGTCCTCGGCGGGGGGTGAGGGCGAACTCCTCCGCCAGCTCCGCAGGTAGCGCTTCTGCGGGCTAACGGGTCATTTCACCGGGTCGAGCCATAGATGGAAGTCAAGATGGGAATTAACTTCCTCTATTACTGTGTTCCGTGAAGCGTCGAGAAGGTCTGCAAGCTCCTGGAATTGAGGTTCTGAATTCATCGGGACGGAGCGGCTGTTATAACCTTCATCGAGAAGAAGGGGAAATGCAGTCAATATCGTTTTCAGGTCGTGATTGACGACACTGAGAAGTACCAATATTCGTTTGACGTGCGATTTGTCTAGCGCTCCGGTACATCGTATTACGCCAGGGTGCCCAAGGTCATGCCGTGTATATAGTCTTCCATCGCGAAGTGACGACCGGACGTCCGATAGTGCAATTTGAACTTCCCGCAGCGGCCCTTCTAACCTAACAGGATCGCGGAACGCGGCCCTGTCAAAGATGTGCCATAGGAATACAGCGGGCTCCGTGTCCCACTTCCAGTGAACGGCGGCCAGCCCAGAATGTCCCGGAAGAGCCGAAACCCGATTGATGGCTTTCGTATACGCAACGTCGGTTTTCCTTCCTAGCGCGATCTCCTCGTAGAAAAACTCCGCGAAAAGTACGGCTGAATCATCGTGAACCTCTCTATTTGCGCCGATGAACCATCCATTTCTCGGAATCAGGTGCGGCGCCCAGTTCGAGGTCTCACATCCGTTGAGGAATATTCCACATATTGAGGAATGCGGGAATAAGAGTGATTGCGTCAGCCTGAAGGGAGAGATCCGCGCCTCTGCGGGAATCCCATCTTCGAGGCGGTAGGCAACCAGCGATCCAGCTTCACCGTGACCGATAAAGTGAAAAACATTCGGCTCGAATTCACTTATGACCGCGGAAAGATCTTCCCAAACCATGTTTAGACAAATTTTGACTTCAAATCCAGGTCGTTTTCCTAGTGTGCTCATGTGCACCAGTTCCTGGTCGATCCCCATTAATTTTGAACCGAGGTCCTTTTGGGCCCAGACAAGTATGCGAGTGGAAGGGCGCTCAAAATTCGCTTTCATCATCTTTGCAGCATACTGAATGTTTGTTCACACCTGTCTGTTTCCGTCCTAAATACCACCGACTACGCAAGCAGGGGTAAGAGAGACCCGAGCCAGAAGGTGGCGTGGCTCACTTCGGGTCGTCTAGCGCGAAGCGCAACGTTCCCTCCGAGTTTCCCGACCGCTGCTCCTTCTGACGGGAATAATTCAATAACCCCGAGCCGGATTGACGGCGCTGCGGTGCGCAGGACCCGCTGAGCGCCTCCTCCTCCGCCGCCACGTCCTTCTGCACCGCGAACTGCGTCCGGTGCAGCTCCTCGTAGCGCCCGGCCGCCGCCAGCAGCTCCTCGTGGGTGCCGCGCTCGACGATCGTGCCGTCCTCGATCACGAGGATCAGGTCGGCGCTGCGGATGGTGGAGAGGCGGTGGGCGATCACCATCGCGGTCCGGCCCTCGAGGGCCTCGCTGAGGGCGGCCTGCACCGCGGCCTCCGAGGTGGAGTCGAGCGCCGCCGTCGCCTCGTCGAGGATGACGACGCGCGGCTGGGCGAGCAGGAGCCGCGCGATGGTCAGCCGCTGGCGCTCGCCGCCGGAGAGCCGGTAGCCGCGCTCGCCGACGAGGGTGTCGAGCTGGTCGGGCAGCGAGCGGATGAGCGGCTCGAGTCGCGCACGGCGGAGGGCGTCCCACACCTCGTCGTCGGTCGACTCCGGCCGGGCCAGGCGCAGGTTGGACAGGATCGTCTCGTGGAAGAGGTGGCCGTCCTGCGTCACCATGCCCAGGGTGTGCCGCATCGAGGCGAAGGTCACATCGCGGACATCGGTGCCGGCCAGGCGCACCGCGCCGCTGTCGACGTCGTAGAGGCGCGAGAGCAGCTGCGCGATCGTCGACTTGCCGGCCCCGGACGTGCCGACGAGGGCGACGGTCTGCCCCGGCTCGATCCGGAAGGAGAGGCCGTGCAGCACCTCCTCGCCGCCGCGGGTGTCGAGGACGGCGACCTCCTCGAGGGAGGCGAGCGACACCTTGTCCGCGGACGGGTAGGCGAAGCGGACGTCGTCGAACTCGACCGACACCGGGCCCTCGGGGACGGTGCCCGCGTCGGGCTTCTCCTGGATGAGCGGCTGGAGGTCGAGCACCTCGAAGACGCGCTCGAAGCTGACGACCGCGCTCATGATCTCGACGCGCGCGTTCGCGAGGCTGGTCAGCGGCGCGTAGAGGCGGGTGAGGAGGAGGGCCAGGGTGACCACCGCGCCGGTGTCGAGCTGCCCGCCGAGCGCGAGGACGCCGCCGAGCCCGTAGACGAGCGCGAGGGCGAGCGCGGAGACGAGCGTCAGCGCGGTGACGAAGACCAGCTGCAGCATCGCCGTGCGGACCCCGATGTCGCGGACGCGGGCGGCCCGGACGCGGAACTCCTCCGCCTCCTCGTCGGGCCGGCCGAACAGCTTGACCAGGGTGGCGCCGGGCGCGGAGAAGCGCTCGGTCATCTGCGTGCTCATCGCGGAGTTGTGGTCCGCGGCCTCGCGACGGAGCGCGGCGAGGCGGCTGCCCATCCGGCGCGCGGGGATGAGGAAGATCGGGAGCATGATCACCGCGAGGACGGTGACCAGCCAGGACGTGCTGAGCATGACGATCAGGGTGAGGACCAGCGCCACGACGTTCGTGACGACGCCGGAGAGCGTGCCGCTGAAGGCCTGCTGCGCGCCGATGACGTCGTTGTTGAGCCGGCTGACGAGGGCGCCCGTGCGGGTGCGGGTGAAGAACGCGATCGGCATCTTCTGCACGTGGTTGAAGACGGCGGTGCGCAGGTCGAGGATGACGCCCTCGCCGATGCGCGCCGAGTACCAGCGCGTGACGAGCGAGACCCCGGCGTCGGCGACGGCGACTGCGGCGATGACGACCGCGAGCTGCACGATCGTGCCGACGGCGCCCCGGGCGACGATGGTGTCGACCACCCGCCCGGCGAGCACCGGCGTCGCGACGGCGAGGAACGCCCCGACGACGGAGAGCCCGATGAAGAGGAGGAGGCGGGCGCGGTAGGGGACCGCGAAGGTCATGATGCGGCGCACGGACTCGCGGGAGATGCCGTGCTTGCCGCCCTGGGCGGAGGAGATCCGGTAGAGGGAGCTCCAGGCGACGCCTTCCATGCTCATGTGTGTGGGGTCCTTCTGTGGGGGTGGGGCGAGGGGCGGATTCCGTGGGGTTCGCGACTGATGCAGTGTGCGCCTCGATCGAGCGACGCCCCGTCTCGGGATCGCGGATTCGCGGCAAACTGGGCAGACGAGCGCGGAGCAGCTGGGCAGCGGGGGAGTGGTGGCGGAGCAGCTCGGTGGGTGGCCGTACCGGAAGCGGTCGCACCTGCGATGGATCGTTCCGCTGGTGTCAGCACCCGTGGCGTTCGTCGGATTCGGCTGGTCTCAGTATCTCGTATCGCTCTCGTCCGCCGAGGGGGACCTGCAGTCCTTGCTTCTGCAGCTCGCCCTGCTGGCTGCCGCGTTCCTCGTGCCGGTCGCCGCCGTGATCGTGGCGATCGTCCAGGCCGTCATCGTCCACGGGCGCGCGCGGCGGGCGAAGGGGCGCTTCACCGCGACGGAGCGGGCGACGATCGACGCGCGGGAAGCGTCGGACCGCGGGCGGCGCGCAGCCGTCGACCTGCGCGCGCTGCTGCCGGCGAGGCGGCTGCCCGCCGAGATCGGAGTGTGGGACGTCGTCCCCGGACCGGGCGAGGTCATCTTCCCGGACACCCGGGCCGACTACTTCCGGTACTACGGCCGGGACGTCTCCTACACCCGCACGTCACGCTTCTACGCGGGGCGACCGGCATTCGTTGCGGCGGGCCTCTTCGCCAACGCCGTCAGCAACACGGTCAACGCCTCGGTCGCGCACGCTCAGGCGCAGGCCCAGTGGCGCGATCGTCAGCAGGTCCGCCTGCTCGTGTCGAATCAGCGGCTCGTCTGTCAGGTGAGCGGTGGCCGCTGGCTCAGCTTCCACTACAGCGCCATGACGGCGGTCTATCCCGAGGTCGACTCCTGGACCCTCGTCACGCAGTTCGATTCGGCCGAGCCGCTGATGCTTCTCGGAGTCGATGTGCCCGCCGCGGCGGTGCTGACGGTCAGGATGACCCATGGCGAGGATGCTCTGGGTCGGCATCCGGGGTTGATGTCGCTCGAGGGCTTCACTGGCTCAGGACGGCAGGTGATCCGAAACGACGACTGATCGATATCCGACCCTGACGGCCGCGTGGACGGTGCGATAGGCGCAAGGGTCGGAGTCGATGTTTCTTGAATTCGGAAGATCGGGTGGGTTGTGCGACAAGGGATCAGGCCATTTCTGTCTACGGCAGGCGAAGCGACCAATATTGCCAATGCGCTGCTATGTTTCGTAGTGTGCGCGCCCAACTATTGATGCCCATAGTGGTTCTCCTCATCGTGCCCTTGGGATCGGCCGGTTGTACGTCGTCGGAAGGCCAGGCGGCCCAGACGGCGTCCCCAAGTCAAAGCGAAAGCGTCACGCCGACCCCGATGAGGGAGACGCCGACGCCCACCCCGACCTCTGCTCTAGCGCTGCCCACACCCGAACCGACCCCGTGGAGCGATGTGCTCATCGACGGCTACGCGAAGATCCTTGCGGGCAAGGATGGGGCGAGTTTCTGCGCGGTTTTCCGACAGACTCCCCCGCCGTACTACAGCGGTCTGTTGCAAAGTACGACCATCAGCAGCTACGCGATCGACTTCGTACCCCGCGCTCAGGCGTACGAGATCGCGGGGGCCGCCCTGTACTACTCGGTCCGAGACAACTGCCCCGATCTCCTCCCAGACGTTGAAGCGTCGCTCGTGTCGGACGCAGCGGGAGACCCCTACGTCTTCGCCGGAGTGTACTGAACCCTTCACTCGACCTCTTGCCGTTAGCCAGGCGCGGCACGTCGTACTTCTTCTGCTGTCAGCGCTGAGCGCTCCATCGGTCTCGAGTCACTAGTCCAGAAAGTATTCGTGCACCTTTTCGTCGGTGTCCAATATGTCTTCGGAGGGCACGCCGACTTCGCGTGCGAGCTCGATCGAGCCGAGTAGCGCAACCTCGATGTCGGGGGAGAATGCCCGATCGAGCGCCGTCACATAACCGCTCATGCTCGCTTCCAGCTTCCCGATAAGAGCGTCGTGCTCGACAGCGAGTTTCTCGTCGAGCACGCGCTGGTCATCGAGGTAGCTGTTGACGAGTGCAGTCTCGCGTGCAGAGAGTGAGGATGAAGCGGCGTTGTACATGATGGTGCCGACGGTGTTCCCGATGACGGCGCCGAGGATGGGAATGGGGATGATCGCTTGCCCCACAGCGGAAGACAGGGCGCATACGCCGACCTCAAGGCAGACGAGTTCGGCGTTCTCAATGAACGTCACTTCGGAGATCTCCCCCCGACGGAACTTGTTGGCCTGGTCCGCGACGCCGAACGCAGCGGCCGCCATCATGTTTGCGACGGCGGCGGATGTCATGGTGAGGTTGATGAGCGAGTAGATGCTGAGGCCCCGAACCCCGCCCCTTGCTGCGCCGATAGCCGTGTCGCCCGCGATCTCCGTCCAGTCGTCGGTCGTGAGGTCCTTGAGCTTCTTTCCTTGGCGACGCTTGTCGACCAGGGAGAGTACGAAGGTTGTTCCGCCCTCGACTCCTGCGGCCACGAGGGTGGCTCTCGCGCCTTGACCGACCGTTGGCCGATTTTCCTGACGAGTCTTCTCGCGCAGGTTCGCGTCGGTGGCGCGCAGTGTTTCCTTCTCCGCCTCCAACGTGACCCCGTAGGCGTCGCGTTGTACATCCGCGTATCCCAGATGGGAGGCCTCGACAGATTCGAGTCCGATGGAGTCGGTTGAGAAGAAGGTCTGAACGCGCTTCCAGTCGGTGAGAGAGGGGCCGTCGCCGCTGCGAGACAGAAGCTTGCCGGCGTCCTCCGCAGTCATCGCGTAGAGCTTCTGAATCGTCTCGAAGTGATCGTTCGGGATCTGGTACTTTCCGCCGTTCGCGACGAAGTCGGGGTATCTGTCGAGGTGCTCGGCTATCGCGCCGAGCCCGAGTCGGCCGCCGGCCGCGACGAACTTCTGCTGGATCTGAACTCCGGCGCGCAAGAGATCCGTGGGGCCGTTGTTGTTCACCCATGCGTAGCTGGTGTCCTCGCCACGGATCGCGGTTCGGGCATTGCCGATCCCAACCTCTGCAACCTCCGCGATGAAACCGTGCATGCCCTTCACCCCTCCGCGATTCGAGGCCACGACGTCGCCGATCATCTGCAGCGCGGCATCGACATGATCGAGGGCATCGATCAGGTTCTGGTCCTGGCCGTGCAAAGCGCTCAGCAGGCGCTCAGCTCTGAGGCGGTCGAGGTAGCCCAACCATGCCGCGACAGCCTGCTCCTGATTGCTCTTCGCGAGATCAGCAAGATCATTCATCGTCGGAGTCTTTCTCGATGCGGGTACTCAGCAAGGCTGCGCCGGCCTTCGCCGTGTTGACAAGCGCGATGAGTTGAGCTTGTTGCTGGGCGGTTGCGGCTCGAAAGTCACAGCCGACGTACGGCACGGCTTCGCTGTATACCTTCATGAGCAACTCACGTGTGGAAGCGGTGCGGTCGAGAAGGGCGCCTATCTGCGCATCAATCGCCTTCACTTCGGCAACGTTCTGCATGATCGCCGCCAGCGTCGTTCGCTTCGTCTCCTGTGTTTCGAACCTCTTCCGGGCGAACAGGGCGATCGATGTGAGGAGCGCTGCTCCGGCGAGGGTCCAACCGACAGGGCCGGCGAGAGCGAGCAGGGCGCCGCCGACTGCGGTTCCCCCTCCGCCGGCTGCGATGGCGCCGCCCCCGAGCCATGCCAAAGCAGCCTGGCTCGCTGCCGCACCGGACAGAGTCGAGATCGCGGTTCCTGTCGACGCCGTCCCGAACGTGGTGGCGACCCACATTGCCGCCGTCGGTGCGACGCTGGCGAGCGCAGCCCCAGCAGTCACTCCTGCCCCGGCGCCTGCCGCTGATCTCCGCGCAGCGGCGAGATCCCGCCGGGCGAACTCCTCGGCGTCGAGGAAGCGAGCCTTGTGCATGTCGATCTCTTCGAAGTCGGCGTTGAAGGACTTCGGGGTGTTGACGATGCTGTTCACCAGCAGCTCGACCAACCCGATGAGATCTGTCGAGCGCTCACGCTGGCGGAGGAGCGAGAGCCCCTTGTCACTCATCTCAGTGAATGCAGCGTTGTACTCAGCAGTGAGCTCCTCGTAGGAGGCGAGGTGTCGCGCTCGCAGCATGTCGACTGCCGCTTCCCGGAGGTCCCCGGTCTGCTCCTTGAGGTGCGACGAGGCGTCCCTCGCGAGTTTGCTGACGTCGTCAGCCGCCCTCGCCACGTTGTCCTTCGCCTTCCGGAAACCCGGCTGCTCAACCATCACCGACCACACTTTCCTGACACAAATGCTGCGATCTACCGTAGTGAGTACCCACGACACGCCCCCTCGGTTCGATGAGTGCCCAATTAAATCCTGACCGGTCCTACCTCGCAAAACCATTGGCTCTCGCAACGAGGAACGGGGAGCGGCGGCATGGACCGGGCCGTCGAGCAGCCGGGCCGCTCGACGGTCTCGCTTGAGTGACCTCTATTTTCTAGCTCGCTGGCTGCAGCGGGAGCGCCACCGCAAGGGAGTTCCACTTCCTTCTCGCTCCGCCGGTCCGCTCTCTCCTTCGGCTGGCGAGTTTGCCCGTGAGGGTGCGGGGAAGAACGCGATCGGCATCTTCTCAACGTGGTTGCAGACGGCGGTGCGCAGGTCGAGGATGACGCCCTCGCCAATGCGCGCGGAGTACCAGCGCGTGACGCGTGAGACGCCGGCGTCGGCCGCGGCGACTACGGCGATGACCACGGCGAGCTGCACAATGGTGCCGACGGCGCCCCGGACGACGATGGTGTCGACCACGCGGCGGGCGAGCACCGGCGTCGCGACAGCGAGGATCGCGCCGACACGGAGATGCCGATGAAGAGGAGCAGGCGGGCGCCGTAGGGGACCACGAACGTCACAGTGCGGCGCACGGACTCACGGGAAACGCCGTGCTTGCCGCTCTAGGCGGAGCAGATCCGGTAGAGGGAGCTCCAGGCGACGCCTTCCATGCTCATGTCTGTGGGGTCCTTGTGTGGGAGATGGGCAGGGACTGCGATGTCCATGGCGTCACTCGAGCGGCTCCCTCGAGCGGCACCCTGGCTAGGGCAACGAGATATAAATCTGAGGGGTGGTCGTCGGATGGAGTGTTACGGCCGAGGTGACGGTGCATAGCGGCCGCCACGGCAAAGTCACCGGGGAAGTAGCCCGATCGAGGCCAGACGCACCAAGTGGTGTGGCTGGGTGAGACGCGATCCACCCGCGGGCCTGACAGACAGGGCGCCGCGGACGAGTGGAGAATATGTCAACATACCCTTCACGCCTTGTTCGTTCATCTACACCAGCCTGACGCTCGAAAACAAGAAATTACCTCACGTAGTAGATAGATTTCGATGCCTGCTTGAAGCTTCTCTGGCTCTACGGACCGTCGGGTTCGGACGATCGCCCCCTCGTCAGTTGGCTACTGCGATCGCGGCCGGTGAACCCGACGACTTGTTGCACTGCTCATGGCTTTTAGGACATAGCATCTAGGGGAGAGCGAAGGCCTTTCGGTCGGGCGCCGATTACCCTCGGGAGAATTAGTGAACAGCGACACCCTCCGCGACGCCCTGGCTCGCAACCAGGTCATCATCGTCACCGGAACGGGAGTGTCGGCAGCCATCAGCGACCGAGCACCTACCGCGACCTGGGTTGGTCTACTCGACGATGGTGTGAAGCGAGTCGAGCGGATCGATTCAGATCGTGGCGCGCTCCTTCGCATGCGCCTCGACGCGTACGTAGACGCAGCTCCGGGCAAGGCGCGCATCTCCGACCTTACAAACCTCGCCACCGAGCTAAGGTAAGAATTTGCCTTGAATGATGCGCAACGATTCAACCGGTGGCTGACGAGGTCAGTCGGAGCCCTTGCACCTATCGACCACACGCTCGCGAACGCCATTGCCGCTCTTCGATCGCCGATTTTCACGACAAATTACGATACTTTGCTCGAGCAGGCTCTTGGCCGCTCCTCCGCGAGCTGGACCCAGCCCGATCAGATGCGAATTATTGCGACCGGCGGCGAGGCAATTGGTCATTTGCATGGCATCTACTCCGATGGCGATAATGTCATATTCAGCGAGCAGGACTACGCTCGTGTCATTAGCAATACTTCTGCTCAAAATCTGCAGAACTCCGCATTTACAATGAAAACTTTCCTTTTTATCGGTTTTGGTGCCGGCACTGACGACCCAAATTTTAAGTTGATGGTGGACAACTTTGATAAGTCGTTCGGCGGCACCGCGGGAGCGCATTACAGACTCTGCAAGTCGTCTGATGTTCACGCCGACTCGGACCTTGATGCCGTAGTTGATCTTGCATACGGTGATGACTTCGCAGATCTACCCAACTTCCTGGCAACCCTGGTCCCCGATCAGGATGTGCGAGCAGCAGTAGACCTGCGCACTACCTCATTCGCCGATATTCAGTCGAGGGTGCGGGATAACTCCACCTTATGGAGAGATACAGATTCCCTCGAAGATAAGAGTGTCGCGGAGCTGATTGTCGAGCCTATTTTTCTTCCAGAGCCTCACGATCAATACGCGCAGTCTTCCGTGGTAGAAAAGGAAAAGGCAAATATCGAGCCTATCGATATTATTGACTTACTTGAGGACCATCGTGTCATCTTGGTTGCGGGGGAAGAAAATTCGGGAGTGACGACCGCTCTTCTCTGGGCCGTAAACCGAATCCTAACGCAAGACGTGGGATTGCACTCAGTGATCATTGACGAGCCGATTATCGCGGGATTAAGCCCAATCTCTAAAAAACTTGATCGCTTCTATAAGGCGGCAAATATCGAGGAATGGCACGACCAGACTGGCCAGTCCGTCCTGGCGGTCGATAATCTTCGCTTTGAGAAGTCGGATAAATATAAGCGTGTCGTAAGGGAGGTCTCCTCGCTTCTGACAAAGCATACTTTGATCGGTGTGAGGCAACAGGATGCTCTCGACGTTGCGAGTAGCTTGACCGAGGCGGGCGTCTCCAAGGTCGAGATCGTATATCTCGGGCGATTCAGTAACATTGAAGCACGAGAGCTTGCTAAGCGCTTGTCTCCTGGTAGCGAGGGCAAGCTTGTTCAATCCGTTATGATCGTCATTCGCGAAAAGCGACTTCCTCGTAATCCGTTTACCATCACCTTGCTTCTCGAGCTAATCCGAAATGGATCGGCGCTAAAGGATGAGGAGTCGGAGATCGCTGTTCTAGACAAATATGTTGATTTACTGCTGGTCGGAGATTTCTTCAGGAATCTAGGACGAGACGAGCTGACGCTCAGAAATAAGCGTCTTGTCCTAGTGACTCTTGCCCGGAAGCTTGTAGAGCGAAAGGAGGATCGCGCGCCGCAGTCCGACTTCATTAGCTGGATCGAGCAGCTTTTTGCGGAGTTGAATTGGCCATACGATGCTTTAGGTTGCTTGAATGACCTCATCAAAAGGCGCGTGCTGGGAAAGGGTACTGATAACACAGTGCATTTCCAGCGTTCCGCGTATCTCGAACTTATGGCGGGTATAGCCGCTCAGGAAGATTCTTCCTTCCGTCAACTAGTGTTTGATTCGCCTCTTGAGCTTGCGTCAATCGTCCGAACTTATGCCGCGATGAGTCGGACGAGCGCTGAAGTACTGCACCTGATGGACGAGCAGTTGGATCTGATCGTGGACGATTCATTATCAGGCTCTGTATTCGCCAGTGTCCGGCAATTGCCGGCGACAGACAGGTTGTTCAGTGACGCTGCCGAGTCGCCTACACGCGGTGAGACTGAACCAATGGCGGCGCCTGCAACTCTTCAGGAAAAGCGCTACTACGATGTAACGGACGACCGTGATGTTCCCGCTTTCTTGACCGCGCGCATCGAGGACTTGACGCCGGGAAGGGTCGCGGCATTGGTGATTGATCTAGCATCGCGCGTTCTCCGCGACACTGACGAGATACGTGATCAGCGCTTGAAGGGAGATCTGCTAAAGAAGGTCCTAGTGGGATGGGTGCGTTTTCTTGACTTGTATGAAAACGACCTTCGGGTGCATCCAGAATTCGACAATGCGATTCGCTCGCTCTTCTTCAAAGAGGGAAAAGACTTCGATGAGGACGACGTAGCGAGAATGAAAGCTTCCGTCCTGAAAGTTGCGCCAAGCTACTTGACTTTTAGCGGAATAACGTACTGTCTCGCGGGCCCCAGCCTTACGCCATTGCTCGAGCAGGTTGAAATTGCGGATGAAGACCCAACTGAGTACTCGGCAATTGTGCGAACTCTGGCCCTCTATGCCTCGGGTTCGCTCGGCTGGGTCAAGTCGCTGGGTAGCCTCAGCTTGCGAGCCAAGAAGTCTTGGTTCTCGGCGTCTTTCCTATCTTCGATAGCACGGTACGCATACGTATCTGACGAACGCTTATCGGACGAGGACCGTGGGAGTATTCGGGAATTTCTGCGCGAATCGATCGATATCCGGTATAGCTTTGCTGGCGGCGTGACCGCGAAGAACAAGGCCATGAATAGCTTCGAGGACGAGTTGCGGAAAGTCCTGTTGAAAGAAAAAGTTGAAGCACCTCGTTCTATCACAGTGTTGGAGTGATTTGTCGCGGTGTTGGCCATAATGCTCTAGTGCCTCAATCGAGTATCACTTGAACGATAAGGGTCATTAGTCATCAAATACGGTTCGGCGAATGGTTCGGCTTTGTGAAGTAGTGGTTGCACTTCGGTAGCGGCCTGTCCGTCCCGTCGCGCGGTCGGCACCTAAACGGCTTACCCTGGCGCAGGCCCGCCTTATTCTTCAGCGCCGCACAACTGACGGGGACCAAGCGTGTTCGAGGTACAGCTTCGGGTCGCCCGTGCCGTCTGCCGAGATCGACCAGACGTCGGTGTCTCCCGCGGCGCTCTCGCGGGGGAGGCCGTACAGGAGGGTGTCGTCGTCGAGCCAGGCGACCTGGTCGTCGACGCTGCGCTCCTCGGGGAGGACGGTTTCGACCCCTGTCGCCAGATCCAGCACCGCGATCCGCCAGTCCGGCACCCCGTTGCCGACGTCCTTCTTGTATGCCACCCGCGTCTCGTCCGGCGACAGCGACGGGCACTCCGCCGTGTCGTGGATCGCCGTCATCGTCCGCGCCGACATGCTCCCGCGCACCAGCCACGTCCGCGACCCCGACGCCGCGGTCGCGTAGAAGGTGTCCCCGTCGTTCGCGAAGGTGACCCCCCAGAGGTTCCGGTCGGCGGCCGTCAGCGGCGCTCCGGCGACGCTCAGCGCGAAGGACTCCAGATCCCCCGGGTCCGGCACCGCCGGGTCGAGCGAGCGGATGACGGTCTGCGTGGAGAACGTGGTCGGCGCGTACGAGTGCCCGGTCACGAACGCGGTGGTGCTCAGCATCCCGTCGCCGATGCGGGCGCGGCTGGGGATGCCGGGCAGCGGCCACGTCTGCAGGGTCTCGCCGTCGGCGCCGGTCAGCACGGCCTCGAAGGTGGTCAGCACGCCCCGGTCGGTGCGCAGGCAGAGCTCCATCGACTCGGTCGCGGCCACGCGGTCGCAGGCGCGGTCGGTGAGGGTGCGCGCCGCGCCCGGGTCGGCCAGCGGCACGGAGGCGACCAGCCCGTAGCCCTGGCCGCTCGCGGTGTTGCGGAAGACGATCCGGTCGCCGTCGGCGGGGGCGTCGGTCGAGACGGCGACGGCCGAGTCGGCGGAGGCGCGCGCCTGGTACCGCGCCCAGGCGCCCGCTCCGTAGACAGCCGCGCCGCCGAGCAGGGCGACGGCGGCCACCACGGCGATGATCCAGCGCGCGCGGTCCGAGAGACGGCGGGACCCGGCCGTCATTCCTTCTTCTCCGCGAAGCGCTCGCGCAGCAGCAGCGCCGCCACGGGGAGGGCCGCCGCGAGGCCGACGGCGACGGCGATCATCGCGCCCTCCCGGCCGAGCCACAGCCACAGCGCTCCGAAGCCGACCGAGGCGAACAGCCGCGCGACCGCGACGACCGTCTGGGCCGCGGCGATCCCGCTCGCCCGGATCTCGGCGGGCACGCTCGCCCCGGCGACGGCCGCGAGCACGCCGTCGGTCGCGGCGTAGAAGGCGCCGAGCAGCAGCAGGCAGGCGATGGTCACCGCGAGCCCGGAGGCGGGCGACGCCGCGAGCACGTAGACGGCGAGCAGCAGCACATGGCCGGCGGCGAACATCCGCGCGCGGCCCCAGCGGTCGGCGAGGCGGCCGAACGGGATCGCGAGCGCGAGGTAGGCGGCGTTCGTCCCGACGTACAGCAGCGGGAACCACTGCGCCGCGAAGCCGCTGCGGCTCTGCAGCACCAGGTAGACGAAGCCGTCGCCCACCGTGAGCAGCCCGAGCAGACCGGCGGCGAGCAGGAGGCAGCGCGGGCGCCGGTCCCAGAGGCGGCGCCACGGCAGCGTCGTTCGCGCCGCGCCGCCGACGATGCGCGTCCGCACGTCCGGCACGAACAGCAGCAGCACGACCACGCCGAGCGTCGCGAAGGCGGCCGACAGCACGAATACCGTCGAGTAGCCGTCCGGCACGAGCAGCAGCACGACGAAGGCCAGGAGCGGCCCGATCGTCGCGCCGACGGTGTCGAGCATCCGGTGCACGCCGAAGGAGCGGGCGAGCGACGCCGGCTCGGACGAGGCGGAGATCATCGCGTCGCGGGGCGCGGTGCGGATGCCCTTGCCGAGGCGGTCGACGGTGACGACGGCGGTGAGCGCGGCCGGGCCGCTGCCGGCCAGCAGGCCCAGGCGCGCGAGCATCGACAGGCCGTAGCCGGCGAGGGCGACGAGCTTGGGCCGGTCGGTGCGGTCGGCGGTCCAGCCGGCGCCGATCCGGACGAACGCGCTGACGCCCTGATAGAGGCCGTCGAGGAAGCCGTACGCGAGCGTCGACATGCCGAGCGCGGCGGTGATGTAGAAGGGGAGGATCGCGGCGGTCGACTCCGAGGAGATGTCGGTGAAGAGGCTGACGATGCCGAGGGCGATGACGGCGGGGGCGATGCGCGACGGGCCGGTGCCGCGCGCCGGCTGCTCCGCGGCGCCCTCGGGCCGGTCGGACAGGGAGATGTACACGTCTAGCCGCCGCTCGGGTGCAGGACGGCGATCAGCGAGTAGCTCATCCGCGGGGTGCCGGTCGGCGTGACGGAGAGGCTGACGCTGTCCGCGCCCGCGGTGAAGACCATCGCGGCGCCGTCGGCGGGCGCGTCGACGGCGGCGGAGGTGAAGCCCTGCGCGGCCAGCGAGCGGCGGTAGCTCTCGACGATCTGCTCGGCGTCGAGAGCGACGGTCGCGGTGAGGCCCGAGCGCAGCGCGCCGCCGGCGGGCTCGACCGAGCTCGAGGCGACGACCGAGTCGGGCAGCGGGGCGACGACGGCGGAGGGGTAGCCGGCGACCAGCGCGCGGGTGGCGCTCGCGGCGGCCGGCAGCGGGAGGGAGACGAGGGCGGCGCGCGGTGTGGAGTCGGGCAGGCCGGTGTCGACGGGGGCGGGGCCGGAGACCTCGAGCGGGGCGGAGGGGTCGGCGACGGCGGCGGGGTTCGACGGGTCGGGCGGGGTGACGGTGGCGGCGGAGGTCGCGCCCGGGGTCGCGGCGGCGCCGGGGGAGGAGGTGGTGCCGGAGGAGGGTGCGCCGGGGGAGGAGCTGCCCGCGGAGCCGGTCGCGCCCGCGCTGATCGGGCTGCCGTCGCCGGGGCCGCCGGCGGTCGCGTCGAGCACGAGGGCCCCCGCGACCAGCAGCAGGGCGACCGCTCCGGCCCCCACCAGCAGGCGTCGTCGAGCGTCCAAGGGGTCTCCGAATGCGGGCGCACCGACGATCGTGGCCGGCCAGGATCCGTCCATCCGCGTCGGGTCGCGTCTCGCGGATCTTAGCTCTCGCGGGGCCCGACCGCACCTGTCGATACGGTGGGCGGATGAGATCGAGGCGGGCGGCGGTCGCGGGCGCCGTGCTGCTCGGGCTGCTGACCGGGTGCGCGACGGGGCCGACGGCTGGAGTCGACGAGCAGATCCTCGGGGCGGAGGAGCTCGGCGACGCGGCGGTGGGTGCCGCGGAGTCGCTGCACCCGGTGCTGATCGGCGCGGACCTCCGGGTGTCGGTGCGCGGCGGCAAGCCCTCGGCTCGGCACGACGACGAGCGCTGGGTGGAGCTGTTCCTCCGCCTGGTACCGCAGGGGACGGGGCCCGGGGCGAGTGGGGAGATCCAGGAGGCGATCGAGAGCGAGCTGCTCGCCGACGGCTGGGTTCCGGACGAGCTGGCGCGCGACGCCGCGGAGACCGGCGAGGGCGCCGAGCTGTGGTTCACTCGGCCGGGCGCCGAGGGCACCGCGACCTGGGACGGCGACTCCCCGGGCGACTGGCACGTCTCCGTCTGGGACCGCCTCGACTACGTGCAGATCGACATTCAGAGCCCGTTCGCGCTGACGACGGGCACGCAGTACGCCACCGCCGACAACGTGGAGGCGCGGCATCCGGAGTGGCGGAGCCCGGACGGCGTGCTGCCGTGAGGTGTGTCCCTTGCTGATCGAGTAGCCCGCATTGCGGGCGTATCGAGATCCACCGCTCTGCAGAACGTGTGGTCTCGATACGCCCCTTCGGGGCTACTCGACCAGCATGGGAGGGTGGCCGCTCGCCGGGCGGGAAGTGCATGCTGATCGAGTAGCCCGCTCCGCGGGCGTATCGAGATCCGCCGTCGGTCCGCGGTCCCGCCGTCAGGTCAGGCGCTCCGTCAGGTGGACGGCGACCTCGTCGCCGAGGTCCTTGCCGAGCTTCTTGCGGAGCTTGGCGCTGATCGAGAGCATGTGACCGCCGGCGCCGGTGGGCATCAGGCCGGCGGTGAGCGGCTCGCCGTCGACGGTCGCGACGACCTTCACGGCCTTGCCCGTGCCGAACAGCGCGGCGGAGTCCGGCACCTCCACGCACGACCAGAGGTCGCCCTTCACGGTGACGCCGATCGGCGCGGTGAAGGCGACGTCGAGCGGGCCGACGCCGTTCATGCCGGGACCGCCGCTGCTCGGCCGCGGGGCTCGGCGGCGCAGGTCTCGTCGTGGTCGGGCATCGTCGTCCTCCGGGTGTCGTCGGTGCGGCAACCCAATCACAGGAGGCGTCAGCTCGTCAGCCGGTCGATCCGCTCCGCCGAGAGCGGGCGGTCGGCGTAGAGGACGACCCGGGCCGTCGGGTCCGGGCTGTGCGCGTCGGTGCCCGCCCACGCCCGCACGAGGCCGAGGCGCTCGACGGCGCGGTGGGAGCGCCGGTTCTGCTCCACGACGACCGCGGTGATCGGCAGCTCCGGGCGGAGGAGTCGCGCCCGGCCGATGCCCGCGGTGGCGATCTCCTGCGCGTAGCCCTTGTCCCAGTGGTCCGGGTGGAGGGTGAACGCCACGTTCCACGCGGTGCCCGCGAGGAGCGAGCATCCGCCGACGCCGATCAGGCCGCCGCCGCCGCGCGGGTTCCGCTCGCGGACCACCCAGCTGCTGAGGCCGTCGCGCGCCCACTGCTCCCGCCGCCGGTCGAGCACCGCGCGGGTGTGCGCGCGGGTGGGGTGCAGGAGGAGGGGATCGCCCTCGGCCAGCCGGGGATCCGAGTAGAGGGCGAAGAGCTCGTCCAGGTCCGTCTCGGCGGGTCGGTGGAGCAGGAGCCGCTCGGTCGTCTCGACCGGGCTCGGCTCCGCGCCGTCGCGCTGATCGTCCCCGCCGTCCACCGGGCGAGCCTCTCACGGGGCGCCGCCGGGGTCGAGGAGCTCGCAGGGCGCTGCCTGCCGATCGAGGGGGCCGAGGGGCGCTGCCTGCCGGTCGAGCAGGCGGAGGGGCGCTTCCTGCCGATCGAGGAGGCCGCAGGCCCCGTCATGCTGGTCGAGTAGCCCGAAGGGCGTATCGAGACCCGGCTCCGGAGGACAGTGGATCTGCCTGGAAGAGACGCCCGCAGACATGCTGGTCGAGTAGCCCCGCAGGGGCGTATCGAGACCTGCCCACCCCAAGGACATCGGCCTCTTCCCCGCCCTGCGCTGGCGCCGAAGGCGCCCTCTCCGCTCGAGACGCCCCGTGCTCCTCTGGGGCTGCTTCATCGCGGACCCGCTCTTCGCCTCGCACGGCGTGCCGTTCCGGCTGTCCCTCTCGCCCCGCGTGCCGGTTGACCGCGGGCTCCGGACTCAGACGGCGATCCGGCCGCCGTCGACCGGGAGCACCGCGCCGTGCACGAACGAGGCGGCGTCGGTGGCGAGGAAGACGATGGCTTCGGCGACCTCGGACGCCTTGCCCGGGCGACCGGCGGGGCCGGCGGCGGCGAGCTGATCGAGCGCCTCGCCCATCGCGGCGGTGCCCTCGGTGCGGGTCGGGCCGGGGCTCACCGCGTTGACCCGGACGCCGGCCGAGCCGAACTCCGCGGCCCAGGACTTCGTGAGAAGGACGAGCGCCGCCTTGCTCGCTCCGTAGAGCGCCATCCCCGCGGCGCCGAACTCGGCGACCATGGTCGTCACGTTGACGACCGCGCCCTCGCCCCGCTCCGCCATCGCCGGCGCGAGGGCGGCGACGAGGAAGTAGGGCGCCTTCACGTTGAGGGCGAAGACGTCGTCGAAGCCCTCCTCCGTGGTCTCGGCGGTCGGCCCGAAGGGGAACACGCCGGCGCTGTTGACGAGGACGTCGACGCGCCCCGTGACCGCGGTCGCCCGGCCGGCGAGGTCGCGGGCGCTCGCCTCGTCGCGCAGGTCGGCGAGCAGGAAGTCGGCGGTGCCGCCCGCCGAGCGGATCCCCTGGACGACGGCCTCGCCGCGCTCGGCGCTGCGGCCCGAGACGAGGACGTGCAGGCCCCGCGAGGCGAGCTGCTCGGCGGCGGCGCGGCCGATGCCGCTGGTGGCGCCGGTGACGAGGGCGGTCTTCTGCTGGTCGGTCTTCTGCTGGTCGGTCATGATCATCCCTATCTGAACCGATCTGTTCGGCTACGAGATGTGACTGTACAGATCTGTTTGGTAAAGTCCAACCCATGAGCTCGACTCCGTCCCCGAAGGTCCGCCGCCGACCGGCCCGCGAGCGCGCCGTCGCGACGGCCGACCGCCTCTTCTACGAGCAGGGGATCCACGGGGTCGGCGTCGACCTGATCGCCGCCGAGGCGGGCATCTCGAAGGCGAGCCTGTACACGCACTTCCGCACCAAGGACGACCTGGTGGTCGCCTACCTCGGCGGGCGGAGCGCCGCCTGGCAGGCGCACGTGGCGACCGAGCTGCCCGGGCGCGGACGGACGGCCTCGGAGCGCCTGCTCGCCGTGTTCGACCTGCTCGGCGAGTGGTTCTCCGAGCCCGGCTATCACGGCTGCCCCTTCATCAACGCGGAGGCGGAATACGGCGAGGGCCACGTCTCGCACGCCGTGACGCTGCGCCACCGCGAGTGGGTCCGCGATCTGTTCACGGGACTCCTGCGCGACGCCGGTGTCGAGGACGCGGACGCCGCCGCCCTCGAGCTGTGCCTCCTCTACGACGGCGCGATGGCCGGCGCCCAGGCGGACCCCGCGCGCCCGTGGGCGGCGGCGGCTCGACGAGCGGCGGGGCGGCTGCTCGGGTAGAGGCCTCCTCGGCAGGGGGCGTGAAGGCTAGGGCGCGCGTCGACGCGAGCGCGCCTCGTCCTCCCGGCGGCTCAGCCAGCCGGGGCCTTCCCGTCGCAGCCGCTCGACCTCCGGGCTCGGCGACACGGGCGCGCGCCGCCGCCGCCGGACGAGACCGATCTGCTTGACGACTCCCACCACGACTCCGGTGCCGAAGAACGGCAGCCCGATCCCCGCCACCAGCCACAGCGGAGCGTGCCGGCGCCCCCCGCCGACGACCGCGGCCGGGTCCCAGCCCACGTCGGCGGCGAGCACGACGATCATCGCCACGAACACGCCGCTGAGCACCGCCAGCGTCCACGGCCGGGCGAGGAGCAGCGCCTGCGCGCGCTCCGACACCCTCCGCTTCGCCATTCCGCGAGCCTAGGCGCCGGGCCGTCGCGCCCGCGACGCCCGCGGCGGTCCGTCCGGACGCGATCGCGGCCGTGCACCCTCCGATCGCTCGCAGCGGTCGACCGCGTCGGGCGCCTCTGCTGGAGAAGCGGCTTCAGTCCCGGCTCGCTCCGTCCCGGCTCTCTCAGGGGAGCGGATCGAGGTGGAGGCTCGACGTGCCGGCCCGGTCGGCGCTCGTCCGCTCGAACTCGACGGTCCGCGCCGGGTCGATCCCGGCCGGCGTGTCGATGACGTAGCTCGCGAGGACGAAGCTCTCCCTGCAGCCGATCCCCTCCGGATCCGACTGCAGTCTCGTCTCGATGCGCAGCCGGTCGGGAGCGAGCGCCTCGAGCAGCACCGGCTCGTTCAGGCACTGCCCGCTCCCTCCGGTGGTGATCACGAACGAGCGACCGCCGTCCCGCCACTGGATCGGCAGCGCCGTCGTCGGATCCTCGATGGGCCCCCAGTACCCGTGGCGGTAGACCGCGCCGGCCGGAGAGAACGTCGGCTCGACGGCGGGCGCCGTAGCGGCGGGCGCTGCCTCGGCCCACACCTCGGCGTCGTTCGCGAGCACCCACAGCCCGACGCCGAGAGCGACGACCGACGCCCCGACGCGCAGCGCCTTCGTCTCACCGCGACGACGAGGAGGGCGTCGCGTCGGGTGCGAAGGAGGAGTCATCGATCCAGTGTCGTCCGGCGGCGGGCGGCACACCACCTCGGCCGCGATCACGCCTCCCCGCGGAGTCGTGCGCGCTGGTCGTCCTCGTGTCGCGCTCGGATCCGCCGCCAGAACGCGTCCTCCCAGGCGGCGGGGTCCTGAGAGGGATCACCTCGTCGGTAGGAGGGAGACCCCTGCTGATCGAGTAGCCCGCGCAGCGGGCGTATCGAGATCCACCGGCGTCGTGAGGACGAGTCCGCAGCCCGCCCTGCTGGGGACGGTGGGTCTCGATACGCCCCTGCGGGGCTACTCGACCAGCATGAGCAGAGGCCGCGGCATCCTCTCCCTCACCGCCGCGTCGCGAAGCGGCTTCCCCGCTCGGCGCGGTCCACCGGACGGTCGTGAGAAGGGGGCTGCTCCATGGCGGGAACCCTACGACTCCGTCCGCAGTCGCCCGAGGGCTGTCGCATTCGGGTGAGACGAAAGCGGCGCCGCGGACGTCACCGAGTGAGAGTGTTCGGAGGGCGGGGGGGGTGTGAGTGTTCCTCTCGGTCGGGGTGTGGATCGGGTCAGCTCTTCGAGCCGGTCAGCGCGAGCGTGCCGCCGAGGCCGATCATCATGACGCCGCCGGTGCCGGTGACGGTCGACATCCGTTTCGGGGACGACGCGAACCACGAGCGCGCGGTGCCCGCGGCCAGGGCCCAGACGCTGTCGCAGATCAGCGCGAGGGCCTGGAAGGTGAAGCCGAGCAGCAGCAGCTGCGCCCAGACGGGGCCGGCGGCCGGGTCCACGAACTGGGGGAGGACGGCGACGAAGAAGGCGACCGTCTTGGGGTTCGTGAGGCCGACGACGAAGCCCTGGCGCAGGAGGGTCCACGACGACGCCGGGGCGGTGGCGGCCGTGCCGGCGTGCGCGTGGCGGTGGCGGATCGCCTGCACGCCGAGCCACACCAGGTAGACGGCTCCCGCGAGCTTGAGGACGGTGAAGGCGACGACCGACGCCGCGACGACGGCGCCCACCCCGAAGGCCACGGCGAAGATGGCCGGCATGATCCCGAGCGCGTTCCCGAGCAGGCTCAGCACCCCCGCCCGGCGGCCGTAGGCGATCGACCGGCTGATCGTGAAGAGGACGCTCGGCCCGGGGACCACGATCAGGGCCACCGACGCGAGCGCGAACGCCAGGAAGTGCTCGGGGGAGATCATGCCCGAACAGTAGCGCCGCGCCGTTGCGAACGGGGATCGGCCGCGTCAGTGCTCGCCGAGGTCGTCGCCCGGCTCGACGTCCGCCAGCCGGAAGGGGCCGTCAAGGAGAGGGCCGCGGCTCCACATCGCGACGGTGGCCCAGCCGAGGTCGGAGTGGGCGACGGTTCCCTCGGGGATGCTGCGGGTGAACAGGGCGTAGCCGACGCCGTCGAGGGGGAGCGCAGTGACGTCCCACCCGTCCCGGTCGCGGGCGAGAGCCTGGGCTCGTTCCTCCGTCGCCCTCATCGCTGCGCGCGCCTCCTGCGTCGGCAGGTCGGTGGGCAGCACGTCCAGGAGCAGGCAGCCGACGGCCAGGCTCGCGGTCGCGACCGAGTCCGTCACCGTCCCGTGGACGGAGCCCCGAGGTCCCAGCCGGGTGCCGGTGCGTCGCATCGTGCGGATCGTGAAGCGGTGCTCCTGCGTTCCCCGGTCGACGGCGATCAGCACCTCGTCGAGCGGACCGTCGTCGGTGCGGCCCAGACCCGTGACCGTCCAGGGCTCCGAGATCGGCGGAAGGAGAGTCAGCATCCTGCCATCCAACTCGGCGGCCGTCGTCCTGCCAAGGCCGTGGCGCGCATCGAGGACCCGTTGTGGAGAGTGCAGGTCCGCAGGTCCCCTGTGGGGGCGTACTCCGGCTCGTGGAGTGTGCTTGGGCTCGCTGGAAATGCGCGGAACGACGTGCCGGAGGGCTAATCGCGTGCCCGAGGTGGCGGCGGGTGTGCTCCGGCTCGTGGAGTGCGCTCGGGCTCGCGGGATTCGGGCGGATCGACGTGCCGGAGGGCTAATGGCGTGCCCGAGGTGGTGGCGGGTGTGCTCCGGCTCGTGGAATGCTCTCGGGCTCGCTGGAAACGCGCGGAAGGACGTGCCGGAGGGGATTCGGCGAGCCGGAGGTGCGCCGCCGGGAGTGCTGACGGGTCAGCCCCGCTCGACCAGCGCCCGCAGTGCGTCGCGGACGAAGCGGGCGCCGGCCACTCCGCCGTAGTGCGCGGCGAAGCGCTCGTCGGCGACGTACAGCTCGCCGAGGCCGAGCAGGTACTCGTCGCTCGGCGCGCCGGACGCGTCGCGGGGCGTGCCCGGCACGTCGGCGAGCCACGCGCGCTGCCGCTCGGCGAGCGCGAGCGCCTCCTCGCCGGCCGGGTCCGCGCCGCTCGCCGCCGCGGCGGTCCAGGCGCCGGCGAGGTCCGCCTGCCGCCGGAGCCACTGCTCCCGCTCCTCCGCGGTCATCGAGCGCCACCAGCGGTCGCCGTCGGCGTAGGCCGGCGCGCCCCAGCGGCGCTCCACCTCCTCGCGGTGCTCCGCGTGGTCGAACCCGTCGAACATCTCCTCGGCCATCGGCCCGTTCCCTTCTCTCATCGCCGCGACGGTCCCGGTGACCGCGCGGATGCGGCGGTCGAGCCGCCGGCGCTCCTCCCGCAGCACGTCGAGGTGCCGCTCGAGGGCGACCGCCGGCTCGGTGTCGCGGCGCAGGATCCGCCCGATCTCGGACAGCCCGACACCGAGGTCGCGCAGCAGCAGGATCCGCTGCAGCGTCACCAGCGCGGCCGCGTCGTAGTAGCGGTACCCGTTCGCGCCCAGCCGGCTCGGCGGCAGCAGCCCCTCGGCGCCGTAGTGCCGCAGCGTCCGGCTGGTCGTGCCGGCCAGCCGCGCCACCTCGTGCGCGGACCACTCGCGCGTCGGCCCTTCGTGCTCCACCGCGGCCTCCGTTCCCGCCTCCAGGGCGGATCCCGGGGCGATGGAAGCGACGCTACGGGTTGACGCAGCGTCAGAGTCAAGCGCGTGCCGGGTCGACCGCAGCGCCCGTCCGACCACGACCCTCAGGCGCGGGGGCGGGCGTCGGCGGGCAGCGCCCGGTACTCCTGCCAGGCGGCGCGGAGCCCGGCGCGGTCGCCGTCCGGGTGCCCGGCGTGCCACGCGCGGGTGAAGCGGTTGAGCTCGAACTGCGGATCGATCGGCCGCGGCTCGCTCGATCGCGAGGCGTGCCAGAAGGCGACGGCGTCGGCGAGCGTCCCCCCACCGGCCGCGAGATGCCGGCGCATCGCGGCGTCGAAGCGGAACGACGGCCCGACCTGCTCGAGGAACCAGGCGCGGAGGTCCTGGAGGCGGGAGGCCCGCGGCCTACGGTGGAGGCGTGACCATCCGCCGTCCCCTCAGCCCGCTGTTCTGGGCCCTCGCGCAGATCGGGTCGCGGGTCCGCGTCGGAGCGCCCCGCGGTCTCCCGGAGCCGAGCACCCGACTGCCCGCCCCGACCGGCCTGCGGATCCCGACCCGGCACGGCGTCGTCCGCGCGGTGGTGCAGCGTCCCGCCGTCGACGACCCGGACGCTCCGGTCGTGCTGCAGCTGCACGGCGGCGGCTTCGTCAACCGCTACCCCGAGCAGGACCTGCACATCGCGCGGGCGATGGCCGATCGACTCGGTGCCGTCGTGGTGCTGCCGGACTACGACACCGGGCCGCGCGTGCAGTATCCGGTCGCGGAGGAGGAGGCCTGCGACATCGCCCGCTGGCTCCAGGCGGAGACCGGCGCCGGATGGTCCGGGGACCGGCTCCTGCTCGGCGGCGTCAGCGCCGGGGCGAAGCTCGCGATCAACATCTGCCAGCAGCTGCACGCGGCGTCGCTGCCGGCTCCGCTGGCCGTCGCGCTCGTCGTCCCGGTGACGGACGTGATCCGGACGGACCGGACGTCGGGCGTCCGTCGTCCGGCGATCAGCCCGTTCGTGCAGCGCTTCGTCGGCTGGGCGTACTTCCCGGACGTCCCGCGCCAGCAGGAGCCTCTCGCGTCGCCGTCCCGCGACCTCGCGCTGCCAGCGGCGATGCCGCCGACGCTCGTGCTGACCGGAGGGGACGACACGCTCGCCCCCGAGGGCGCCGAGCTCGCCGCGCGGCTCCGGAGCGGGGGCGTGCGCACGGAGCACCACGTCTTCGTCGGCTCGGACCACGATCTCCTCGCCGGGCGCGATCGGGCCGTGGTCATCGAGGCGCTCGACCGGATCACCGGCTTCTTCGCCAGGGAGCTGGGGCGTCCTCGTCCTGACGGCCTCACCGCCGGGTGAGGCCGCTGCGTCGGCGAGGCCGCCCGGTCGGCACTGCGCGGACCGGTAGCGGTGGGGTTCGGGCGGGCGCCGTCAGCCCCGCGACCGGCTCGCGTGCGCGCGGGCCTTCATCCGGTTGCCGCACGTCGCCATCGAGCACCACTTCGCGGTGCCGGGCCGGCTGTGGTCCAGGAGGAAGAGGTTGCACTCGTCGTTCGCGCACGCGCGGAGCCGCCCCGGGAACCGGGCGCTGACGCTCGACCAGGCGAGGACCGCCTCCACCGCGAGGCGATCGGCCTCGGGAGCGCTCAGCTCCCACTCGACGCCCTCAGCGGTGACGCGCGGGGTGCGCACGGCGTCGGCGATCACGCCCGAGAGCTCCGCCACCGCCGAGGGTGCGCCCGAGCGCACGACGACCTGGAGCGCGTCGCGCGCACCGCGCAGCCGCTCGAGCTCGTGCTCGGTGCCGACGCCGCCCCACCGTCGCGCGAGCTCCCGCCCGGACGCGTCACCGAGGTCGTCCGTCGGCCGGCCGTCGACCACGGGCGCGCTGTTCAGCACTGCCAGGAGCAGCTCCTCGTCCCGGTCCATCGCTCCCCGCTCTCCCGCGCCGAGTGGCTCGTCCGTCCATGCTAGCGTCCTGCTAACCATTAAATAAACTTGAAAGGGTTAGTCATGGTCACCGTCCACCACCGCACCGTCTCCGCGGGAGGGCTCGACGTCTTCTGGCGGGAGGCCGGGCCCGTCGACGCCCCCGTCCTCCTGCTGCTGCACGGCTACCCGAGCAGCTCGCACATGTTCCGTCACCTGATCCCGGCCCTCGCGGGGCGCTACCGCGTCATAGCCCCGGACCTCATCGGCTTCGGACGCTCGTCCGCGCCCTCCGTCGACGACTTCGACTACACCTTCGCGGCTCTGGCCGAGACGACCGGCCGCTTCCTCGAGACCATCGGGGTGTCCCGGTACACGATCTACGTCCAGGACTACGGCGCCCCCGTCGGCTGGCGGCTCGCCCTGGCCGACCCCGCCGCGGTCGTCGCCGTGATCTCGCAGAACGGCAACGCCTACGAGGAGGGGTTCGTCCCCGGCTTCTGGGACCCGATCTGGGCCGACGCCGCCGAGCGGACCGACGCGACGAGGGACGCCCTCAGGCCGGCTCTCGGCCGCGAGGCCGTCGAGTGGCAGTACACCCACGGAGTTCCCGACGCCAGCACCGTCGACCCGGACGCCTGGGAGCACGACCTCGCGCTCCTCGCCCGCCCCGGGCAGGACGACGTGCAGCTGGCCCTCTTCCGCGACTACGCCGCCAACCGCGAGCTGTACCCCGCCGTGCAGGCCTGGCTCCGCACGTCCCGGGTCCCGGTCCTCGCCGTCTGGGGACGGAACGACGAGATCTTCGCCGCGGCCGGCGCCCAGGCCTTCACGCGCGACGCGCCCCACGCGCAGGTCGAGCTCGTCGACGGCGGGCACTTCCTGCTCGAGTCCGATCTCGACCGCGTGGTCGGCGCTGTCACCGGCTGGCTCGAGTGAGGGAGCCGTCGCGCCTCCGCCTCCCCCTCGTGCGGGTCCGAGCCCGCCGAACGCGAGGGTCGGTTCGTACAGTGGAGGCATGAGTGTGATGAAGGAGACGGGCACCGCACGACGGACCGGACGCGGGTGGACACGGGCGTCGCTCGTGCTGGGCGTTCTCGCCGTCGTGTCGTACGCGATCGGATACCTGGCGGTGGCTCACCTGTGGCGGGGCGATCCCCTGGTGATCGGGATCGCGACGACGCTGCAGTACGTCCTCCCGCTGGCCGGCGTCGTCGTCGGTCACGTGGCGCGACGACGCGAGGGCCCTCGCCGCGAGTCGACGGTGGGGCTCGTGCTGTCCTACCTCCTGCTGGCGGTCGCGGTGGTGCCGGTCGTCATCGGGTCGTTCGGGCTGCTGGCGCGCTGAGGCGACCCTGAGCGGGAGGGGTGCCTCGGCGCCGGCGCAGGACATGAAGAGACCGACGTCCTCGGGGTGGGTGGGTCTCGATGCGCCCCTTCGGGGGTACTCGACCAGCATGTGAGCGGGCGTCTCTTCCCAGGACACCCACCCTTCCCGGTGACGCCGGGCCACCACCTGGAGTCGCGCGGTGCCGTCACCTTCGAAAGCCTCGGGGACGACACGGTCGAGCTGCTCCGCCGGCGAGGGGAGCCGTGCGGGAGCGGCTGTCGTCGCCGAAGGGCCGGTGCAGCCGTTCGGATACGATCGAGCACCGTGCCTCGCCGTTCCCCCGCCGCCCTCAGCGCGAGCATCCGCGCGGCGGGGGAGCGGCTGTTCCGGGAGCGCGGCTACTCGCGGGTCACCGTCCGCGAGATCGCGGCGGAGGCGCAGGTGGATCCCGCCGTCGTCGTCCGCCGGTTCGGGTCGAAGGAGGCGCTGTTCCTCGACGTGATGCAGGTGAGCATCCAGGACCGCCCGGAGCTGGACGTGCCGCTGCGGGACTTCGGGCGCAGCTTCGTCGCCTCCCTGCTCGCGGACGAGCGCGACACGCAGTCCGTCTTCCTCGCGCTGGTGCGCGGGGGGAGCGAGCCGGCGATCGGCGCCCGGCTGCACGCCGTGCACGAGGAGGCGTTCGTGGCTCCGCTGCGGGCCCGCATGACGGGGCCGGACGCGGACCTGCGCGCACGCCTGGCCGCGGCGCTCGTCGGCGGACTGCTGCACTCGATGTGGGTGGTCGGCGACGAGGTGCTCCTCGCCACCGACCACGAACAGATCGTCGAGCGCTACGGCGACGCGCTGCAGGGACTGCTCACTCCCGCGGACCGGTCCGGCCCGCCGGCGTCCGCCTGACTACTGCACGGACCAGCCGCCGTCGCTGGGCAGGATCGCCCCGTTGATGTTCACGCCGTCGTCGCTGAGCAGGAAGGTGATCGACGCCGCCAGCTGCTCCGCGGAGGCGACGGAGGGGATCGCGCTCTGGAACGGGGCGAGCCGGGCGCTGCCGGTCTCGGAGACGTTCGGCGGGAAGGGGATGCCGGTGGCGACGCCGCCGGGCGCGACGGCGTTCACGCGGATCCCGCTGCCCGCGTACATGAACGCGGCGCTCCTGGTGAGACCGACGACGCCGTGCTTGGAGACCGTGTAGGCGTTGCCGGACGCGTTGCCGCGCAGGCCCGCCTCGGAGGCGACGTTGACGATCGATCCGGCCGCGGCCGCGAGCATCGCGGGGAGCACGGCTCGGGAGAGCTTGAAGCCGCCAGTGAGATTGATGGCGATCACCCGGTCCCACACCGCGTCCGAGGTCTCGTGGGCGGGGGAGAAGTCGTCGTTGATCCCGGCGATGTTCGCGAGGCCGTCGATGCGCTCGCCGGCCGCCGCGACGATCGCGTCGATGTCGTCCTGCTTCGTGATGTCGCCGGCGACGGGCACGATCTCGGCGTCCGGCAGCGAGGCCGCGAACTCCTGGAGCCGCTCGGCCGAGATGTCCACGGCGACGACCCGGCCGCCTTCGCGGGCGATGCGGGAGGCGGTCGCGCGGCCGATCCCGGACGCCGCGCCGGTCACGATCACGGTCCTCCCCGCGAAGCGGCCGGCGACGACGCTCTCGCGCCAGCCCGTGCTCTCCACGGCCTCGGGCATGACGCCGCCGTTCGCCCGCAGCACCAGATCGTCGACGACGCTCTGCGGGAGCTGTCCCTGGCTCAGCGCGACCAGCTGCTGCAGCGGCAGCGAGCGCACCGGCGCCAGCTTCGCCTCGTCGAAGCCGCCGGCGGCGCCGCCGAGCACGTCGCGGATGAGTGCGGAGCCCTCGGGGTGGTTCAGCCATTCCCCGATCGAGCTCTGGGCGGTGAGTGGGGCGGTCGTGGACATGCGTCCTCCTTCAGGGTGGTCGAGCAGTGAAGTCAACTTAGTTGACTTCACGCGTCCCAGCCACCGCTCGCCCCGACCACTGCTTCGGAGGGCGCCGTGGCGACCCGGCGGCGGCGGGGGCGAATCGCACAGAAATCCGCTAAAGGTGCTACTCGAAGGCTGTTCTTAGTAGCTTTCGACGGCTCTTCCGCCGGCCGCCGTCCCCTCGTCGGACCGCGCCGGGCCCCGCCGTGGGCCCGCATCTGGTTCCATGGACGTGCGCGTGCGTCCGTCCGGTCGCACTGCTCCTCCCGTGAAAGGTCGTCGGATCCGTGGTCTCCCAGGTCGTGCTCGTGGACGATCTCACCGGTGCGCCCATCGCCGCCGGGCGAGGCGGGACGGTGTCCTTCTCCGTCGGGGACGACGCGTACGAGATCGACCTGTCCGCGGCGAACATCGGGCACCTGCACCGCGCGCTCGCGCCGTTCGTGGACGCGGCCCGGCCGCTGTCCGAGGCGCCGTCCCGCTCCCGGGTGACGTCGATCGCCGCGAGCGCCGGGCGCAAGAGCCCCGAGATGCTCGCCGCGATCCGGCACTGGGCGCGACGGCACGGCTACGAGGTCCCGCGCTCCGGCCGGGTGCCCTCGGACGTGCAGGCCGCGTACGACGCGGCGCACTGACGCGGACGCCGCGGTCGCCTTCACGGCCGCGCGGGGCCCTCTCCTGCTGATCGAGTAGCCCGCACCGCGGGCGTATCGAGATCCGCCCGTGGGAGGACCGGGCCCTCAGCGCTCGCGGCCGTCGATCTCCTGATCGCCGAGGTGGGCGCTGTAGAACTCCGACTGCTGCCGCATGAGCTCGCGCATCGACACTCCAGGGCCGACGCCGTAGACGGTCCCGACGAAGTCGAGCCCGCGCTGGATCGCCCAGATCTCGTCGTGGCGCTCCGGCGGGAGGATCGTCGCCGGCGTCCCCACCGCGACCCAGCCGATCGGGACCACGGAGCCGGGCTCGAGGTCGGTGTTCACCTGCACGACCGCGTTGATCCGGACCTCGGCTCCGGCGCCGATGCGGCTTCCGGGGAAGAGCGACGCACCCGTGGCGATGAACGCCTCGTCCTCGACGGTGCTGCCGTTCACGTGCGCGTGCGGGCCGATCATGACGGCCGCCCGATGCTCACCGGGTGGCCCGCCCGGGCGCGGATCAGAGCGTTCTCCATCACGATCGTGTCCTCGCCGACGACGATCTCGCCGTCCTCCGCCGAGAGCACCGCTCCGTGGAGGACGCGAGCGCCCGGCCCGAGGCGGACGGCGCCGACGATCACGGCGGTCGACGCGACGGACGCGGTCGGATGGATCACGGGCTCGCGGTCCCGATGGCTGGTGAGCATGCGGTCGCTCCTCGTCTCGCCGAGCGCCACCCGCTCGGCCCGCTCACGACGGTATCCCCGCCCGGGCGCCTTCCGGTCCTCGGCGGACGGTGCCGCGGGGCGTTCGTCGCGCGCACCCCCGTGTCAGGTGTACCGTCGTCGCATCTGAGGTAAAAGGCAGGCCGTGCCGGTCTGCACGCGCACGCGGGATCGAGAGATCCGCCACTTCTTCCCTGTGAAGGAGTGCGCCCATGGTGCTCGACACCCCTCGATCCGCCCCGCGAGACACGGCTCCCCGCCGCTTGCGCGACGCCTGGATCGCCCTCGCCGGCCTCTCGGCCGTCTTCCTGTTCGAGATGCTCGACAACTCGGTCCTGAACGTCGCCCTGCCGACGCTCGGTCGCGAGCTGCACGCGTCGACCGCGGGCCTGCAGTGGGTGACCGGCGCCTACTCGGTCGCGTTCGGCGGCCTCATGCTCCTCTTCGGCGCGATCGCCGACCGCTTCGGACGCCGCAGGGTGATGCTCGCCGGCCTGGTGCTGCTCGCCGCCGCGAGCCTGGCGACCGCGGCCGTGACGACGACGGAGCAGCTCATCGCGGTCCGGGCCGTGATGGGCGTCGCGGCGGCGATGACGACGCCCGGATCGATGGCGCTCGCGTTCCGCTTGTTCGGCACCGACGACCTCCGGGTCCGGGCGCTGACCGTCGTCTCGACCGCCGGGCTCGTCGGTCTCGCGGTCGGCCCCACCGCCGGTGGTCTCGTGCTGGCGGTCGCGCCGTGGCAGGTGCTCCTGCTCGCGAACGTGCCGATCGCGGTGCTCGCGCTGATCGGCATCCGCCTGGGCGTGCCCGCCGATGCCCCGGGCGACCTCCACCGCGACCCGATCGACGTGGTCGGAGCGCTGCTGGGCACAGTGACGATCGCCGCCGCCCTCGTCGCGCCGACGCTGTTCGTCGGCACCGGATCCACGGGCACCGACGGCGCCGGGACCGGGACCGGACCGTGGGCGCCGTGGGCGGCTGTGGCGACGGCGGTCCTCGCGGGAGCCGGCTTCGTGCTCCGCCAGCGCAGCGCCCGGCATCCGCTGCTGGACCTGCGCCTCGTGGCCCTGCCGCTCGTCTCCAGCGGACTGGCGTTCAAGGCCGCGACCGGTCTCGCCGTCGGCGGGCTCTCCTACCTGGTCACAATCCAGCTGCAGCTCGCCTGGGGCTGGAGCCCGGCCGCCGCGGCGCTCGGCCTGCTCCCGCAGGTCGTCGTCCTCCTCGCCGGCGGTCGCTTCGTCGGCCCCTTCGTCACGCGGGTCGGCTTCGAGCGCGCCGCCGCGCTGAGCGCCGGCGCCGTGGTCGCCGGGCTCGCCGTGTTCGGGCTGCTCGGGCGCCTCGGCTACGGCTGGGTGCTGATCGCCCTCGTGCTCGTCGCGGCGGGGATGCGCGTGGTCGGCGTCGTCGCCGGGACGAACGTGCTCCGGGGGCTCCCGGCCGAGCGCACCTCCGTCGGCGCGGCCCTCGTGGACACCGCGAGCGAGCTCGCGACCGCGGTCGGCATCGCCGCCGGCGGCACGATCCTCAGCGCGCTCGTCGCCGGCAGCATCACGAGCGCCCGGGCGACGGCGGCCGGGGCCGAGCAGCTCTCCGGCGCGGTCGGCGTCGCCGGGCTCGTCATGGCCGGCCTCGCTGCGGCGCTCGTCGCCCTCGGTGTCCTCCGGGCGCGCACCTCGCCCTCGGAGCAGTGACGTCGATGCCGAGCACGACGCCGGCCGGCACTCCCCGTGGAGCGCCGGCCGGCGTCGGTGCCGTTCCTGACCGGTCGGGTCAGCGCTGGACGAGCGGGATCGCGATGTCGGTGACGTCCGCGCCGATCGTGCCGAGGCGGGTGGCCGTGCCGTTGAGCACGCCCACCTCGTAGAGCGAGCCGTTCACCGCGGCCAGGCCGATCGAGCCGATCGAGCCGCCGTTGCGGAGGACGGAGTAGATGTCGAAGCCGGTGACACCGGCGGCGTCGACGCCGAGCTTCCCGGTCGGCGCCAGCGTGCCGGCGTTGGCGGGGGACTGGATCGCGATCTGGTCGAGCGCCGTGTCGAGGACGAAGAGGGTCGTCGCCGTGTTCGGGTCGAGATCGTTGTTCGTGTACGCGGCTCCGTTGACGCCGGTGGCGACGGCGGGCGCGGCGTAGCTGAGCGCGCCGTCGGCCACGGTCGCGGCACCCGGAGTGGCGAACGGCTGGCGGAGGTTCTGGCCGGTGTCGCTGATCACGCGGAGGGCGTTGGCGGCCGGGTTGAAGTCGACGCCGAAGGCGGTGCCGCTCAGCGCCACGGTCAGGCGGGTGACCGGGGTGGCCACGCCGGTGGTCGCGTCGATGGAGTAGACGCCGGCGCTCGCCGCGGTGTTCCCGACGCCGTAGAGCTTGCCGTCCTGGACGCGGTAGTCGATGCCGACGAGCGCGGTGTCGCCGCCGGTCAGACCGGTGACGGCGACGCTGCCGGAGACCGTGCCGGGCTTGAGGGGGTTGAACTGCACGAGCGTCGTGCCCTCGTCGGCGAGACCGACGACGCGCAGCTTGGCGGCCACCGAGCGGGCGGCGCTGACCAGAGCGCTGCTGGCATCGCTGGTCGCGGCGGCGGGAGCGACAGTGCTCGCGCCGGCCAGCACGGGGGCGACGGCCATCACGCTCGCGACGGCGACAGCGGTGATGCCGACTTTCAAGGTCCTGCTCATCATGAACTCCTCGAGACTTCCGGTCGCCGCAGATCGGCGACTCGAAGAGGGGTACTGCGCGGACCGCGTGAGCGTTCATCCGCGCCGCGAGATTCTTCGCGGATCGGTGTGCGCCGTCGCGGCTGGGTCGTGAGCCGCGCTCCTGACTTCGATGCCGTGCGTCGGGGCTTTCGCGACGGCGGACGGCGCCCGGGCTTCGAGCTGTGATGGAGTAACGAGTCCGCCTGCCGCCTCGTCGGCTGGTGCGGCTCGTCCCGCGCGGCCGATTCGCCATGACGTCGACCGACACGGCCGCTCCTCACGCTGCCCAGAATCGAGGAACATGGTGACCCTTGCGATCGCGGCGCGCTTCGGCGGCGAGTCTGCTGTCGACCGGCACGAGTCCGGGCGCTCGACCGTCCAGCTGTCGGGCAGAGCGCGCAGTGAATCCGGCAAAGCCGACTTCATCGACAACAACCGGGCAGCGGGGGATGGTGCGTGAGCGCTGCATTCGTCTTCGTCGACGAATCCAAGGCGAAGGACTACGTGCTGATCGCAGTGGCGATCGACCCGCCTCGCGTCGCCGGATCTCGGCGCGCGGTCCGCTCGCTGCTCCTTCCCGGACAGCATCGCCTCCACATGAAGCAGGAGAACGAGTCGCGCAAACGGCTCCTCCTCGACACCTTCAGCGCGCTCGAGATCACAGTGACGATCTTCCGGGCTCCTCGCGGTCTCGGCAGTGAGGTCGTTCGACGCCGACGCTGCCTGGAGGAGCTCGTCAGCGTCGTCGGAGTGGCCGGAGGCAGGCTCTGTCTCGAGCGTGATGAGACGCTCGTCGCTCGGGACAAGCAGTGCCTGATCGAGGCGACACGCCGCGAGGGCAATGCCGGCACGCTCGAGTACTGGCACGAGTCTGCTGCCAGCGAGCCACTGCTCGCGATTCCGGATGCTGTGGGTTGGGCGTGGGCTCGCGGTGGCGACTGGCGGCGTCGCGCTCAGCCGATGATCGGCGAGGTGATCGACCTCAGGTCCTGAAAGCGCGAAACCCGAGCGCCGCGTCCATTCCGGACGGGTCTCGGGTTCACTTCCCGGGACTCATCGGCCCGGGCTGCCATGAGTGTACCTGTCAGTGGCTCGGGCGAGCAGGCCTGCAGGGGAGCATCGTCCCGATCTGTCGCGAGACGTCCGCGCCGAGAAGAAGGCCGCTCGAAGAGGTGTCTCGCAGACATCGAGAGCGAGGACGATGCCGTTGTGCGAGGGGCCAGAGCTCCTCGAGGGTCACTCCGGCGCGTCGGCCTTGTACACCTTCCGGAACGCGTCCTTGCGGGCGATCCTGCCGCCGCGGAACTCGTAGATGTCGCAGCCGCGGGTGACCTGGGGCTCGCCGTCGGGGCCGGTCCCGGTGAAGGACCAGGTGGCGGCGCCGCGCGTGCCGGCGATGAGGGGTTCGCCCTCCTCGTGCCGCTCCTGGCCGGTGTCGAAGGCGAGCATCAGCGCGAAGCCCTCGCGGACCTGCTCCTTCCCGGACCAGGTCCGGCCGGGCTCGGGGCCGACGGACGCGCCGTAGACGCAGTCGTCGGTGACGTGGCTCATCAGTTCCTCGAGGTCGTGGCGGGACCAGGCGTCGCTGAACGCCGCCAGCACCTCGGGCGTCATCTCGCTCGTGGGGTGGTCGGTCGACAGGGAATCGCTCATCGGTGAACTCCGGTCCTTCGAGTCGTGGACCGTCGTCGGTCGCCCTGCGACAGTGGCAGGCTCCGGGTCGCGGAGGCAACGTCCTCTAGCGGTCATGTCCGGAATCGGACGACCGGCGGTCGGCGAGGGGCGGTCGTGATCCGGCTGTGCGGTGACGCGGCGGCCGTTGGAGACCGCAGCGCGATCACTGCAGGACGAGTCCGACCAGCGGGGGCAGCACCAGGGTCGCCAGGCCCACGAGGACGCCGTGCGCCCCGACGCCCAGGGCGATCGCAGCGAGGATCCGCGGGCGTCCCGAGCGGACCACGCCGGCGACGCCGAGCCCGGTGGTGGCGGCGGCGAGGAGCAGCTGAACGAGGGCGATGCCCGTGAACAGCGCGCCGATGCTCGTCGCGTCGATGCCGTTGCCGTAGGCGAGCACCGGTATCGCGGTGGTGACCCCGGCGAGCAGGATCTGCGTCAGCGTCTGGACGACCGCGAGCAGGAAGCCGATCAGCCCGACCGTGTTGCGAGGACGACCCGGCGCGTCAGTGCGTGTCATCGTCGAAGCGTAGGGCGGAGCGGGCCCGCGGGTCGATCCCCGGGGGCGAGGGCTGGTGCTCCCGGCCGCAGTCCCCCGATGCGGCCGAGAGCACCTCGGCACCGACGTCCGTGTCGGTCCGCCCCGCGGCGTCGCCGGAGCCCCCACTCCTCGACCGCCCCTCCACAGTAGGTTTCCGGCGCGTTATTCGCCATCTGTCGTTTTGCGTCAGCGGGCCACTACCGCTCCTCCCTTCGTGCCCGCACACTGGGAGGAGGCTCGCGGAGAGCCGGCACGGTGAAGCGGCCTCCGGCGGGGCCGTGCTGCGAAGGAGCGTCCGATGATCGTGCGAGGTCCGCGATGAAGCCCGGTCGTGCGTGCGCTCTCGGCGGGGTGGCCGTCCTCCTCGCCGTCGGGATCGCGGGCTGCACGGCGTCGAGTCCGGAGGGCACCGCTCCGGACGGCACCGCTGCCGGCGGCACCGCGTCCGCCGGCCCCGTTCCGAGCGGCACCGCGAGCGCGACGACCACGCCCTCGGCGGTCGCCGAGGAGTGCGCGCTCGCCCCCACGTCCACCTTCGAGGTGCAGGACACGGTGACGGTGATCGTGGAGCTGACCGACGCGGGCACCGGCGCCTGCGTGCTGCAGGGCACTCCGGAGGTGACCTTCTTCGACGACGCCGGCGCCCCGGTGGACACCGTGGTCCAGGCGAGTTCCGGCGAGCAGTTCTCGGGGGAGCCGGTCACGGTCGAGCCGGGCGGGCACGCCTACCTCACGTTCCTCACCGACACCACCGGCTCGTGCGCGCCGACGGCCGCGACCGTCATGGTGCTCGCGGTCCCCGGCGCTCCGGGCACCACGCAGGTCGATCTCGGCTCGACGTCCTTCTGCCCGACCGCGGTCGACCTCCCGCCGCTGTCCTACCCCGTGACGCTGGAGCCCACGACGCTGGCCTGACCCGCGCCCGCGGCAGGCGTCAGACCGCCGCGAGGACCGCGCGGGCCGTCACCGCGTCGGTGACCAGCGCGTTGATCAGGGAGCCGCGGACCGCGCCGAGGATGCTCGGGGCCTTGTCGACGCCGACGGCGACGCCGACCGCGTGGGGGAGGGCGGCGAGGTCGGCGCGGGAGACGCGGACCATGCGCTCGCTGCCGGGGAACTCGACGGCGGAGCCGTCGGCGCGGAAGAAGTTGAGGCAGACGTCGCCGGCGGCCTCGTCGAAGAGGTGCCGGTCGCTGGGGAGGCCGGAGGAGAGCTCGTGGCGGGTGGCGGTCGGGGCGCCGATGCCGAGCAGGGCGCCCTTGGCGCTGCTCCAGAGGTCCATCACCTGGAGGAACGCGGGGTCGGCCTCGAGGCCGGAGCGCATCGCCGGGCTGGGCAGGGCCTGCGCGAAGAGGAAGCTGGAGCGGGCGCCGGTCGCGGCGGCGGCCATCCGGGTGATCTCGTTGGTCTGGAACCAGGACTGCGGCTCGGCCTGGCCGCCGACGGCGGGGACGATCGTCACTCCGGGCAGCGGCGGCAGCATCCCCGAGCTGGCCAGGTCGTGCACGGTGCGGCCGAGCGACATCAGCAGGGCGTCGCCGACGCCGAGCTGCATGTCGGGGAGGGCGGCGGCGACCGGGACCGCGAGGTCGCGGCCGAGGGTGGCGGCGTGCGTCACGGGGGCGAGGTGCACGGCGTTCAGGCCGAGCGCCTCGCGGAGGGCGTCGGCGAGACCGGTGTTCTCGTCGACGAAGGGGTCGATCACGCTGATCTGGACGAGGCCCAGGCGCCGGGCCTCGGCGATCAGGCGGCTGACCGTGGGCCGCGAGACGTCGAGCCGCGCGGCGATCTCGACCTGGGTCGCGTCCTCGAGGTAGTACATCCGCGCCGCCTGATAGACGACGTCGAGGGGGAACCTGACGGTGTCGGAGCGCCGGGGGGCGCTGGGCGGCGGAGTCACGTGCGTCATTGTGCCCTCTTCCTCGGCGTCGTGCAGGTCCCCTCCCCCTCCGCGAGATGCCACTTGTGAGCGCGACACGCCGTGAAAGGCGGTCATAAGTGGCATCTCGCGGAGGGGGGAGGGACGGGCGGGTTACTCGGAGAGGGTGAAGGGGGCCGTCATCTTGTCGACGTTGTCCTTCGTGATGAGGATGCAGTCGAAGGCCTGCTTCTCCTCCGAGGCGCCGGTCTCGCCGGTGCGAATGAAGGAGTCGGCCTGCTGGACGGCCTCCTTGGCGAAGGTCGCGACGGGCTGGAGCACGGTGTACTGCAGCTCGCCGGCCTTGATGGCGTCGACCGCGTCGGGCGAGCCGTCGAAGCCGCCGACCTTGACCTGCTCGAGCTTGCCGGCCTCCTTCAGCGCCGCGATCGCGCCGAGCGCCATCTCGTCGTTGCCGGAGATGACGCCGGTGACGTCCGGGTTGGCCTGCAGGATCGACTGCATCTTGTCGTGGCCCTCGGTCCGGTTCCAGTTGCCGACCTGGTTCGCGACCTCGACGAGGCCGGGGTACTGCGAGATCACGGTCGCGTAGCCGTTGGAGCGGGTCTGCGCGTTGTTGTCGGAGGGGGATCCGAACAGCTCCGCGTAGTTCGCGGTGTCGCCGACGTCGGCGACCCACTGCTGCGCGCCGAGGGCCGCGCCCTGGGCGTTGTTGGAGACGAGCTGCGCCTTCGCGAGGCCGGTCTCGTTGATCTCGGCGTTGACCAGGATCACGGGGATGCCCGCCGCGTCGGCCTTCTTGACGGCGCCGACCGAGCCGGAGGCGTTGGCCGGGTCGAGGATGATCGCGACCGACTTGTTGGTGATCGCGGTGTCGATCAGGGTGCTCTCGGTGTTGGTGTCGCCCTTCGAGGCGCCCACGTTGGCGGTGTAGCCGAGCGCCTCGGCCTCGGCCGACGCGACGTCGCCCTCGGTCTGCCAGTAGGGGTTGGCCGGGTCGTTGACGATGATCGAGATGAGGCCGCCCTCGGAGGCGCCGGGGGTGCCGGCGGCCTCTCCCGCGGTCCCCGCGTCGGAGGAGCATCCGGACAGGACGAGGGTGAGCCCCGCGCCCGCGGCGAGCACCGTTGCCAGCTTGCGGTTCATTGGTCTGTTCCTTTCACTGTGGTCCGATCGGCGGTGGCCGACCGAGGTCTTCTCTCGGGAGGCCGGCCTAGGCGGCCGGGGCGCCCGATGTCTGGGGGACGGGCGCCGGAGCGCCCGCGTCGGAGGCGGGCCGCGGGCCGGAGCCGCTCACGCCCTTGCGCGGCTTCCCGCGGTACTGCACCGCGTTCAGCAGGACCGCGAAGACGATCACCGCGCCGGTGAAGACGGTCTGCCAGTACGACGAGACGCCGATGATGACGAGGCCGTCGGAGAGGAAGCCGATGACGAACGCGCCGAGCAGCGTGCCGCGGACGGTGCCGACTCCGCCGGTGAGGGCCGCGCCGCCGATGACGACGGCGGCGATCGCGGTGAGCTCGTAGGAGCTGCCGGCGGTGGGGCTGGCGCTGGTGAGCTCGGAGGAGAGGATGAGGCCGGCGATCGAGGCGAACAGGCCCGAGAGCACGTAGACGCGGACCTTGACCCGCTTCACCGGCACGCCGGAGAGCTCCGAGGCGCGCTCGTTGCCGCCCGAGGCGTAGAGCCAGCGGCCGAACACGGTGCGGTTGAGCAGGAGGCTGACCACGATCGCGACGACGATCATGATCACGACGCCGATCGGCAGGCCGAGCAGGCGGTTGAAGCCGAGCCAGTCGAAGCCGGTGTTGCCGAGCTCGGGCTGCCCCGCGAGGTCGTTGTAGGTGAGGCCGTTCGTCATCAGCAGCCCGACGCCGCGGACGACGTAGAGCATGCCGAGGGTCGCGACGAACGGGGCGACCTTGAACCGGGCGACCAGGATCCCGTTGATCAGGCCGATCAGCGCGCCGGCCGCGCAGGAGAGCACGACCACGACCCAGAGCGCGGGGTAGAGGGTGCTCCCGCCGATCTGCACGCCCTGCATCAGGAAGCCCGCGATCACTCCCGAGAAGCCCAGCGTCGAGCCGACCGAGAGGTCGATGCCGCCGTTGAGGATCACCAGCAGCATGCCGATCGCGAGGATCGCGTAGACCGCCACGTGCGAGGACATCGTGAGGATGTTGCCGACGGTGAAGTAGTTGGGCGAGAGGATCGAGAACACGACGATGATCGCGATCAGCGCGAAGAACGCGCGCCCCTGCAGCAGCAGGCGGCCGAGGTCGAAACCGTCCTTGAAGAGCGCGGGGCGTCGCTGCCCGGTCGCGGTGGAGGTCATTGAGGGCTTCCGTTCCGTAGTGGTCACGAGATCACGGCCTCACCGGAGGCGGCCATGATGTCTTCTTTGGAGACGTCCGAGCCGAACTCGGCCGCGATCCGGCCTCGGCTCAGCACGATGATGCGGTGGGCGATGCTGAGGCACTCGCCGACCTCGGAGGTCGTGTAGACGACGGCCAGGCCGTCGCGGGCGCGCTCGGAGAGCAGCCGGAAGACCTCGGCCTTGGCGCCGATGTCGATGCCGCGGCTGGGCTCGTCGAGGAGGATCACGTCGGGCTGCGTGGCCAGCATCTTGCCGATGACGACCTTCTGCTGGTTGCCGCCGGAGAGCGAGCCGATCATCGCCTCGCCGCCGGCGGTCTTCACGTGCACGGTGCGGATCGAGTCGGTGACGAGGTCGACCTCGCGGCGGGGGGAGAGGAACAGCCCCTTCACGAAGGAGCCGATGCTCGCGAGCGAGAGGTTCCGGCCGACGGTCATGGTCTGCACCAGGCCGTCGCGCTGGCGGTCCTCGGGGACGAGGCCGAGGCCCGCGCCGATCCGCTCGGCGATCGACATCCCGGCCAGGTCCCGGCCGCTCTTCGAGATCGTGCCGGCGGTGACGGCGGTGCGGCCGGCGATCGCCTCGAGCAGCTCGGTGCGGCCGGCGCCCATCAGCCCGTAGAGGCAGACGATCTCGCCCTCGCGGACGTCGAGGTCGATGCGGTCGACCACGTCGCGACCGGGGATCGACGGGTCCGCGACGCTCACGCCGCGCACCGAGAGGGCGACGTCGCCGAACGGGTAGCCGGTGGGCGGCGAGCCGAGGTCGAAGCCCTCGCCGACCATCGCGCGGACGACCCAGGCGAGGTCGATGTCGGCGGCGACGGCGGTCGCGGTGACCGAGCCGTCGCGGAGGACGACGGCGTGGTCGGTGATCTCCAGCGCCTCCTCGAGGTGGTGCGAGATGTAGACGATGGAGACGCCGCGGGCGGTGAGGTCGTGGATGACGGTGAAGAGCACCTCGACCTCCGCGGCGCTGAGCGCGCTGGTCGGCTCGTCCATGATCAGGATCCGCGCGTCGACGGAGAGGGCGCGGGCGATCTCGATCAGCTGCTGCTGGCCGAGCCGCAGGTCGGCGACGAGGGTCAGCGGGTCGATGTCCTCGCCGAGCTCCTCGAGCACCGCGCGGGCCTGGCGCGCCTCCTCGGCGTAGTCGACGCCGGAGGGGCCGGTGATCTCGCGGCCGAGGAAGATGTTGTCGCGCACCGAGAGGTTCGGGGCGAGGCTCAGCTCCTGGTGGATGATCGAGACGCCGTGCTCGCGGGCGTCGACGGTGTCCTCGAAGGCGACCGCGGTGCCGTTCAGCACGATCTCGCCCGAGGTGGGCTGCTCGACGCCGGACAGGATCTTCATCAGCGTCGACTTGCCGGCGCCGTTCTCGCCGAAGAGCGTGGTGACCTGGCCGCGGTGCACCGAGAAGCCGACGCCCTTGAGCGCGCGGGTGGCGCCGTAGGTCTTGACCACGTCGACGGCCTCGAGGACGACCTCGCCGATGCCGGCGACCGGGGCCTCGGCGGTGCTCACTGGACCACCAGCTCGGACGGCGTGACGAGCCAGCCGGCCGGGTTGATCAGCTGGAACGCGCCGGTGACCTGGATCGTCTTCCCCTCGAGCGCGGTGGTGTCGACCGCGCCGAGCACGGTGGTCTTCAGCTGCTCGTTGAGGGCGCTCGCCGCGTCCTGGTAGTCGATCTGGTTGGTGAACTGGCCGAACTCGACGGTGCCGGTGGCGTCGCGGAGGTCGGTGCCGTTGATCGCGGGGCCGGTCTGCACGCGGATCAGGACGTCGCCGGGGACGCCCTCGACGGTCACGGGATAGATGCCGTTCTGGCCGGCGCCGACGGTGCCGGTGAAGGTGGTGGCGAACTCGGGGCCGGTGCCGCCGGGGACGCCGTACTCGGTCGCGGCCCCCGCGCTGTCGGCGGCGATCGCGGTGGCGAGGGTGGCGGCGTCGACCGCGCGGTCGGCGATGCCCTCCTGGATCACGGGGAAGTTCTCGGCGGCCCAGGACTCGGCCGAGAACTCGGCGGGTCCGGCGCCCAGGTCGGAGTCGGCGCCGACGACCTTGGTGCTGAACGCCATCGCGGCGAGGACGACCACGACGACCGCGGCGAGGATCAGGCGCTTCCGGGAGGCGCCGATCGGGGGCCTGCTCGTGGTGGGAGGGAGTGCACGCGTCATCGCGGTGTCCGTTCGCTGGTCGGGAGTGCTGGTCGTGGTGGTGCTCGTGACGGCGTCCCCCGGGGGCGGCTCCGTCGCTGCGAGAGGTGGGCGAACCCGCCTCCGGAGAAGAAATTATGTTCAACACAGAATTTCCGCAAGGGCCGCGACGGAATTGGCGGCAGATCGGCCACGTCCCGCAGAGAACAGAAATTCTGTTCTTGACAAGTGTTCTGGACGGGGTAGGTTCGGGAAGGCCGCGACGAAGCGGCCCCGCGAACCCCTCGGAGGCTTCCCATGACCATCACCACTCCTTCCCCGCAGACGGCCCCGCAGTCGCGGCACTCCGACGGCTCCCACGTGCCCGAGTCCATGCGCGCCGTCGTCGTGCACGGCCCGGAGGACTACCGCCTCGAGACCGTGCCCGTGCCGGTCCCCGCCGCCGGCGAGCTGCTGCTGCGCGTCGACGCGGTCGGCGTCTGCGCGAGCGACCTGAAGTGCTACCACGGCGCCGCCAAGTTCTGGGGCGACGAGAACCGCCCCGCCTGGGCCGAGCGCGACCGCATCGCGGGCCACGAGTTCGTCGGCACCGTCGTGGCCGGCGACGACGCGGCGCTCGCCAAGCGCGGCGTCGCGCTGGGCGACCGCATCGCCTGCGAGCAGATCGTGCCGTGCTGGGAGTGCCGCTACTGCCTGATGGGCGCCTACTGGATGTGCGGACCGCACGACATGTTCGGCTTCAAGGGCTTCGACGGCGCGATGGCCGAGTACGTGCTGGTCCCGACCCGCGCGCTCACCCACCCCGTCAGCCGCGACCTGGCCCCGCAGGTCGCCGCGTTCAGCGAGCCGCTGTCCTGCGCCATGCACGCGGTCGAGCGCGGCAGCATCCAGTTCGACGACGTCGTGGTCATCGCGGGTGCCGGCCCGATCGGCCTCGGCGCGATCGCGGGCACCCGCCAGAAGAACCCGAAGATGGTCATCGCGCTCGACATGAGCGACGAGAAGCTCGCGCTCGCCACCAAGGCCGGCGCCGACCTCGTCATCAACATCACGAAGCAGGACGCGGTCGCCGTCGTCAAGGAGCTCACCGGCGGCTACGGCGCCGACGTCTACATCGAGGCCACCGGTCACCCGTCCGCGGTCTCGCAGGGCCTCAACATCCTGCGCAAGCTCGGCACCTACGTCGAGTACTCCGTCTTCGGCTCGAACGCCTCGGTCGACTGGTCGATCATCAGCGACGACAAGGAGCTCAACGTCCTCGGCGCCCACCTCGGCCCGAACTGCTGGCCGGCCGCGATCAAGCTGCTCGAGAGCGGCGTCCTGCCGATGGACGAGATCTGCACGCACCAGTTCCCGCTCGAGCAGTTCCAGGAGGCGCTCGACCTCGTCGCCGACAGCCAGGGCGGCTCGGTCAAGGTCTCGATCGTCCCGTCGCTGACCGAGGCGGTCGTCGCGGCCGACGCTCGGAGCTGACCGGCATGACGACGATCTACGACGACCCCGACGAGTTCGCCGAGGATCAGCTCGCCGGCTTCCTCTCCCTCTACGCGGACCGCCTGCGCGGCGTGCCGGGCGGAGTGGTCGCGCACCGCACCGCGGGCGCGTCGCCGCAGGTGGCGGTCGTCATCGGCGGCGGCTCCGGGCACTACCCGGCGTTCAGCGGCACGGTCGGGCCGGGCCTCGCGACCGGAGCGGTGGTGGGCAACATCTTCACCTCGCCCTCGGCGGCGCAGGCGTACTCGGTGGCGAAGGCGGCCGATCAGGGCCGCGGAGTGGTGTTCAGCTTCGGCAACTACGCCGGCGACACGATGAACTTCGGCATCGCGGCCGAACGGCTGCGCAAGGAGGGGATCGACACCCGGATCGTCGTCGTCACGGACGACATCGCCTCGGCGGAGGAGATCGGGAAGCGCCGCGGGATCGCGGGCGACTTCCCGGTGTTCAAGGCGATGGGAGCGGCCGCCGCCGAGGGGCTGACCCTCGACGAGGTCGAGCGGGTCGGGAACGCGAGCAACGCGGCGACCCGCACGCTCGGCGTCGCGTTCTCGGGCTGCACGATGCCCGGTGCCGCGGAGCCGCTGTTCAGCGTGCCCGAGGGGCACCTGGGTCTCGGGCTCGGGATCCACGGCGAGCCCGGCATCCGGGACATCGAGCTGCTGCGCGCGGCGGAGCTGGCGGACCTGCTCGTCGACCGGCTGCTCGCGGACGTTCCCGAGGGTGCGAGGGCGGAGGGCGGCACGACGCGCGTCGCCCCGATCCTGAACGGGCTCGGCACCACGAAGTACGAGGAGCTCTTCCTGCTCTGGCGCCACGTCGCGCGCCGGCTGGAGGAGGCGGGGCTGCAGACGGTCGAGCCCGAGGTCGGCGAGCTGGTCACCAGCCTCGACATGGGCGGCGTCTCGCTGACACTGCAGTGGCTCGACGACGAGCTCGAGCGCTTCTGGCGCGCCGACGCCTACACGCCGGCCTACCGCCGGGTCGCGGCGCCGGTGGCGGCGCTGCTGGCGCACTCGGGCGAGGACGCGGCGGCGGGTGAGGAGGAGTCCGCTCCTTCCGCCACCGACGCCGCGGTGGGGCTGGGCAGGACGGTCCGCGCGGCGCTCGAGCGGATGCACGAGCTGCTGCAGCGCGAGGAGGAGACCCTCGGGCGGATCGACGCGGTGGCCGGCGACGGCGATCACGGCCGCGGGATGCTCAAGGGCATCGGCGCGGCGACCCGGCGCCTCGACCGGATCGAGGAGCGCGCGGGCGGTGCCTGGCTGCTGTCCCGCGCGGGGCAGTCCTGGGCGGAGCAGGCCGGCGGCACCTCCGGGGTGCTCTGGGGCGCGGCGCTCGAGGCGCTCGGCGCGTCACTCACCGACGGGCGCGAGGAGTACTCGGCGGCGGACGTCGTGGCCGGGGTCGACGCCTTCGCGGAGTCGATCGTCGATCTCGGGCGCGCGAGCGAGGGCGACAAGACGATGCTCGACGCGCTGCTGCCGTTCGCGCGCGTGCTGCGGGAGCGGGTGGCGGTCGGCTCGTCGCTGGTCGAGGCGTGGCGGGAGGCGGCGGGCGTCGCCGTCGAGCGCGCCGCGGCGACGGCGGACCTGCGGCCGAAGGTCGGCCGCGCACGACCCCTGGCCGAGAAGAGCCTGGGCACACCGGACGCGGGCGCGACGTCGATGGGGATGATCCTGACCGCGGTCGGCGACGTCCTCGCGGAGCGCACCGGTGCGGATGCAGCCACAGAAGCGCAAGCCACTGCAGAAGGAGGAGCAGCATGACCACCACCTATCGGGTCGTCGTCGGATCGGACGACGCGGGCCACGACTACAAGGAGGCGCTGAAGGCCGACCTGCTGAAGGACGACCGCGTCTCGCTGGTCACCGACGTCGGCGTCGACGCCGACAGCCACACCGACTATCCCGACATCGCGGTCACGGCCGCACGGATGATCGCCGACGGGTCCGCGGACCGCGCGATCCTGGTCTGCGGCACGGGCCTGGGCGTCGCGATCGCGGCGAACAAGGTGCCGGGGGTGCGCGCGGTGACGGCGCACGACTCCTACTCGGTGGAGCGGTCGGTGCTGTCGAACAACGCGCAGGTGCTCTGCCTGGGCCAGCGCGTGGTCGGGCTCGAGGTGGCGCGGCGGATGGCGCGGGAGTGGCTCGGCTACGAGTTCGACCCGTCGAGCGCGTCGGCGGGCAAGGTCGCGGCGATCTGCGGGTACGACGGGAGCGCGCCGGCGGGCGTGGACGCCTAGAGATCAGCCGCCTGCCCCGAGGTCCCGGCTCCGCTGCGCCAGGCGGTGCACGGTGGCGCGGGTCTCGGGGTAGAGCCGGCGGAAGTCGGCGTACAGCCCGTCGTAGAGCGCGGCGACGGCCGGATCGGGAACGAGGGTCGTCGCCGCGGGGTTCCACTCCTCGATGTCGACCTCGGTGACCAGGCCCGCCGCGAGCACGGCCGAGCCGTAGGCCGCGCCGACCGAGACCGTGGGGATCACCTGCTCCAGGCCGCAGACGTCGCTGACGATCTGCGGCCAGAGCTCGGCGGCGACCCCGCCGCCCGCGCCGACCAGCGCCTCGACGCGCACGCCGTGCTCGCCGAGCACCTCGAGATGGTGCCGGACGGCGAAGGCCGTGGCCTCGAGGACCGCGCGGTAGAGGTCGCCGCGGGTGGAGCCGACGCCGAGCCCGGCGATCACGCCGCGCGCGTCGGAGTCGGCGAACGGCGAGCGCTCGCCCGCGAAGTAGGGCAGCACGAGCAGCCCGCCGGCGCCCGGTCCGGACCGCGCGGCCTCGTCGAGCAGCTCGGCCCAGGAGGCGCCGGTCAGCCGGCGCAGCCAGTCGGTCACGGCGCCCGAGGTGGCCATGCCGCCGGCCGCGGTCGGCTCGCCCGGGGCGGCGCCGACCGTCGTCCACATTCCGCCGAGCGGGGTCGGGGCGGCCATCGGCGCGACCAGGAACATCGTCGTGCCGTACTGGAGGAACACCCGGCCCGGTCGGCGGCGACCGGCGCTGAGGCTCTCGGCCCAGGCGTCGATGGTGCCGAAGACCACCGGCACGCCGGTCGGCAGCCCCGTCGCGGCGGCGGCCTCGGGAGTGATGCGGCCGGCGGTCTCGCCGGGCCAGCCGAGGCGGGGGAGCGGCAGGCCGGGGGCGAGCAGGGCGGCCCACTCGTCGATCCACTCCTCGCGGGCGACGTCGTAGAGCGGCGTGCACTGGCTGGCGGAGTGGTGGTCGAGCACGTACTCGCCGGTGAGCAGCTCGACGATCCGCGAGGACGGCATCGTGAAGCGGGCGGCGCGGCGCCAGAGCTCCGGCTCGTGGCGGGCGACCCAGGCGAGCTTGACGCCCGCGGCCTGCGCCGAGAGCCCGGAGCCGGTGCGGGCGCGCATCGCCTCCTCGCCGCCGAGCAGCGCGGTGACCTCGTCGAGCATCCCGACGCTGCGGGTGTCGACGCCGTAGAGGATCGCGGGGCGGAGCTCGTCGCCGGCCGCGTCGGTGAGGAGCACGCACGGGCCCATGCCGCTGACGCCGACCGCGACGACGACCCCGTGCGGCGCGGCGGCGGTCAGCTCGGCGACGAGGCTGCGGAACTCGGCCCACCAGACGCCGGAGTCCATCTCGACCCAGCCCTGCCGCGGCCGGTCGACGACGTGCGCGCGGGCCGCCTCGGCGACGACCCGCCCGTCGAGGCCGACGAGGATCGCCTTCGTGCTGGACGTGCCGACGTCGACTCCGAGAACCACGTCCACGACTCGTCCTCCTGCTGGGCTGCACCGACCACCGACGCCCTCGAGCTTAGGGCGGCCGCCTGCGGCCCCCGGCGGGGACCTGGAGTGCCGGGAGGGGGGGGGCGTCAGCGGGGGCGGCACTCCAGGCTGAGCCAGAGCTCGAAGCAGGCGCTGCGGGAGAGGGCGGTGGCGCCGATGGAGGCGCGGCCCATGCGGCCGGCGTCGGGGCCGAAGACGTCGAGGAGGAGGTCGCTCGCGGCGTTCGAGACCTCGTTGAGGCGCTCGAAGCCGGGCGGGCAGAGCACGAAGCAGAGCCCGCGCGAGAGGGCGACGACCTCGTCGAGCGAGCCGAGGGCCGCGCGGATCATGCCGAGTGCGTTGACGGCGGTGTAGCGGGCCGCCTCCCGCGCCTGCTCGAGGGTGATGTCGACGCCGACCGCGCCCGGGTGCAGCAGGGCGCCGTCACGCGACTCCGGGGTGATGCCGCTGAGCTCGAGCAGGTCGCCGGTGCGGTGGAACGCCCGCAGGGTGCTGCCGCCGTAGCGCCCGCCGTAGGGAGGGTCGAGGTAGTCGGGGATCGCGAGGCCGAGCTCGCGGGCACGCTGCTCGGGGGAGTGCTGCTCGGCGGAGTGCTCAACGGCGGGGTGGCTCATTCCGCCAGCGTATCCGGCGGTAGCCAGAATGGATACAACCTGCGTACGATGGGATCCATTAAGGGGTCGGCGGTACGGCGACCGCGAGAAGGGACCTGCAGATGACGATCGGCCTCACCGGTGGCGCCCCCGCCCGGACGTCCATCGATGTGGCCGCCGAGCGCGCGCGCACCGCCGGAACCGCCGGCCGGCACTACTTCAACGCGGCCGGCGCGGGCCTGATGACCGACTCGGTCCTCGAGACGGTGATCGCGCACCTCCGCCTCGAGCAGCGGATCGGTGGCTACGAGGCCGCGAACGCGGTCGCCGACAGGGTCGACGCCGCCTACGTCGCCGCCGCCGCGCTGCTCGGCGCCGACGCCGACGAGATCGCCTTCTTCGACAGCGCGACCAGCGGCCTCCGCGCGATCTTCGACGCCCTCCGCCTCGGCGCCGGCGACACCGTGCTCGCCCCGCGCTCGAGCTACGTCAGCCAGGCGCTGCGGCTGCTCGCGCTCGAGCGCTACGACGGCGTCCGGCTGACGCTCCTCCCCAACGACTCCAGCGGCGGCCTCGACGTCGAGGCGCTCGAGAGCGCCCTCGCCACCGCGAGCGGCCGCACCGTGATCAGCGCCGTGCACGTCCCCACCTCCTCCGGACTCGTCGAGCCCGTCGCCGCGATCGGCGCGCTGGCCCGCCGCTACGGCGCGATCACGGTGCTCGACGCGACCCAGTCGGTCGGCCAGCTCGACATCGACGTCCGCGCGATCGGCTGCGACGCCCTCGTCACCACCGGCCGCAAGTTCCTCCGCGGGCCGCGCGGGACCGGGCTGGTCTTCCTCCGCCGCGGCCTGCTCGACGGCATCGGGGCCTGGGCGCCCGACGTGCGAGGCTCGCAGTGGACGAGCGAGCAGGAGTGGACGATGGACGGCACGGCGAGAGCCCTCGAGACCTGGGAGTCGTCGGTGGCCCTCCGCCTCGGACTCGGCGAGGCGCTGCGCGAGGCGCACGAGCGCGGCACGGCGGCGACCGAGGCGCACCTGGTGGCGCTCGGCGCCCGGCTGCGCACCGAGCTGTCCGCGATCGGCGGCGTCACCGTGGCGGATCCGCCCGTGTCGCCGTCCGGCATCGTCACCTTCACCGTCGACGGCGTCCCCGGCAAGACCGTCTCGGCGCGGCTGCGCGAGGCGGCCGTCGACTCGCTCGCGGTGCCCGCCTCGCACGCGCAGTGGGACCTCGGCGCGCGCGGCCTCGCGAGCGTCGTCCGGGTGTCGCCGCACGTCTACACCGACGAGTCGGACGTCGAGGCGCTGCTGACGGCAGTCGCGGGAGTGAGCTCATGACGGTCTCCGACGACACCGTGCACGACGCGATCGTCGTCGGCCTCGGGATCCACGGCTCCGCCACCGCCTTCGAGCTCGCCGTGCGCGGGCGCAGTGTGGTGGGGATCGAGCAGTTCGGCCCCGGTCACGTCCGCGGCTCGTCGCACGGCGCGACCCGGATGATCCGTCGCGCCTACCCGAGCCCGGTCTGGAACGACCTGGTCGACCGCGCCTTCCGCGGCTGGGACCGCTGGGCGGCCGCGGCCGGGGCGCCGTTCGTGCACCCGACCGGCGGCCTCTACGCGCACCGCGGCGAGGCGGCGCTGCAGGGCGGGCGCAGCCGGCCGGTGCCCGTGCCCGACACGTCCTTCGCTCCGCCCGCCGACTACGGCGTCGTCCACGACCCCGACGCCGGCGTCGTCGAGGCCGCCCGCGCGCTGGCCTTCGCGCAGTCCGCCGCGACCGCCGCCGGCGCCGAGCTGCGCTTCGACGAGGAGGTGCTCGACTGGAGCATCGACGACAGCGCCGGCGTCGTCACCGTCCGCACCTCCGCGGGCGAGCTGCGTGCGCGCCGCCTCGTCGTCTCCGGCGGCGCCTGGGTCGAGCGGCTGCTGCCCGAGACCGCCGGCTTCTTCGAGGTGCAGCGGATCCTCACCCTCACCGTCCCGGCCGGTCAGCGCGTCGCGCAGCCGCCGGCGCTCGGCTGCTTCTCCGTCGATCTGCCGGACGGTCTCGTCTTCGGCCTGCCCGAGGCGGCCGGCTCCGGCGCCAAGATCGGCGTCGACGCGGGGCCGGTCTGGGACCCGGCCGTCCCCGTCGCCCCGCCGACCGCGGCCGAGATCGCGCACCTCGAGAGCCTGCTCCGTCGCTTCGTCCCCGGGATCGACACCGCCGGCGGCGAGGCGGTCGCCTGCCTCTACACGATGACCCCCGACAAGCGCTTCGTCGTCGGCGCGCTGCCCGGTCGGCCCGAGGTGCTGGTCGCCGCGGCCTGCTCCGGCCACGGCTTCAAGTTCGGCCCCGCGATCGGCGAGGCGCTCGCCGATCTCGTCGACGGCGTCGACCGCCCCGACCTCGACTTCCTCAGCCCGGACCGGACGGTGACCGCATGACCTCCTCCCCGCCTCCCGCCCGCGTCGCCGTCGCGGCGCCGCACCCCGCCGCACTCGACGCCGCGGCCCGCGCCATCGCCGACGGCGGCGACGCGATCGACGCCGCGCTGGCCGCCGCGACCGCGCTCACCGTCGTGTACCCGCACCAGTGCGGGCTCGGCGGCGACCTGATCGCGCTGGTCCGCCGCCCCGGCGAGGACGTCGTCGCGGTGCTCTCGGCCGGAGCGGCGCCCGCCGGCATCGACGTCGCCGCGCTCTCCCGCGAGGAGCGGATGCCGCGCCAGGGCGCGCAGACCGTCACGATCCCCGGCGCGGTCGCCGGCTGGCGCGCGATCGCGGGTCTCGGCGGCCGCCTGGGCCTGGACACGCCCCTGCGCCGGGCCGCGGAGCTGGCCGCCGAGGGCTTCCCGATCTCCGCCGGACTCGGCCGCGCGATCGCCCTGCGCCGCGAGGAGCTGCTGGCCGACGAGGGCATGCGCGGCGTCTTCGGCGACGGCGACGGCGGGCTCCTCGGCGAGGGCGACCTGCTGGTGCAGCCCGCGCTGGCCGCCTCGCTGGCAGAGCTGGTCGACGACCCCGGAGCGTTCTACCGCGGCCGGATCGCCGACTCCCTCGCCGCGCGCCTGGCCGCCCTCGGCGGCGCGCACACCCCCGCCGACTTCGCGGCGCACGAGGCCGAGCTGGTCGAGCCCGCCGTCTCCCGCGAGGGCGGCGTGCGCTGGTGGGTGGCCCCGCCGCCCAGCCAGGGCGTGGTGTTGCTCGGCGTCCTGCCCGAGGCGCTCTCCGGCGACACGGCGCAGCTCGTCGAGGCGGTCCGCGACGCGGCGCTCGTGCGGCAGTCCGCGCTCGGCGACCCGCGCGGCGGAGCGATCGACGTCGCCGCCATGCTCGACCCCCGCTCCCTCTCGCGCGGCTCCTTGCCGCGGGCCGGCCGCGCGCTCGGCGACACGGTCGCGGTCACCGCGGCCGACACCGACGGCACGGTCGTCACCCTGATCCAGAGCGTCTACCAGCTCTTCGGCTCGGGAATCCTCGACCCGGGCACCGGCATCGTCCTGCACAACCGCGGCTCCGCCTTCAGCACCGACCCCGCGCACCCCGGCCGGGTCGGCCCGGGCCTGCGCCCGCCGCACACCCTGCTGCCGGTGATCGCCGAGAGCGACGGGCTGCTGCTCGGGCTCGGCTGCCAGGGCGGCAGCGCCCAGCCGTGGATCCTCGCCCAGCTCGTCCGCGAGCTGCTCGATCCCGCCGCGGATCCGGCCGCCGTGCTCGAGCGGCCGCGCTTCGTCGTCGGGGCGCGGGATCTCGGGCACGAGGAGCTGACGCTCGTGGCGGAGCCGGGGGTTCCCGCTGCGGTCGCTGCGGCGGGAGAGCTCGGGCTTCCGGTCGCTGAATCGTCCGGCCCGATCGACGAGGCCGGGCACGTGCAGCTCGTGCGGCTGCACCGCGACGGGCGGCTGGATGCCGCCAGCGATCCGCGGGCCGACGGCCGCGCGATCGTCGCGGGGGCGGGCTGACCGCTCTCTGCCGTCGCGGCCGGGAACCGCGCCCGCCTCGACGGACCGGCCCCGTCACTCCGCTCCTCTCTTCCTCCCTCTGAAGTCCCCCTCCTTCTGCACCTCTGACGCCCCGATCCGAAGGACCGCCATGAGCTCCACCACCAGCACCCTCACCACTCACTCGCACGTGCTCGACCCCCTCGCCGCCGCCGAGATCGCGTCCTTCGTCGCGGCCGTCCGCGCGAGCGACCGCATCGGCGCCCGCCCGCGCTTCTGGGGCATCAGCCTCGACGAGGAGAAGGCCCGCGGCATCGCGCCCGGCGGCGCCCGCCCCGTGCGCCTGGTCGTGCTCGACCCGGACGCCCGCGCCGCCTGGGAGGTGCGCGGCTGGACCGCCGGCCCCGACAGCCCCGCGATCGTCGAGGTCTGGACCGACGTCGACCACCGCCGCCCCGGCGTCTCCAGCGACGAGGCGCGCCTGATCGCCCAGGCCGCCCGCAACTCCCCGCTCCTGAAGGAGGCGCTCGCCCTCCGCGGCATCACCGACACCTCGCTGGTCTGGGTCGACCCGGAGTCGATCACCGGCTTCGTCCCCGACGACCTCGCCGACCGCCGCCTCAGCTGGGGCACGGTCTGGTACCGCGAGTTCCCCGAGGACAACGGCTACGCCCGCCCGGTCGCCGGCCTCGTGCCGATCCTCGACCTCGACACCCTCGAGGTGATCCGGATCGAGGACCACGGTGTGATCCCGATGGCGAGCGAGACCGGCGTCTACACCGCCGGCACCTGGGGCCCCGACCGCGAGGTGTCGAAGCTCGACATCGTGCAGGCCGACGGCCCCGGGTTCGCGATCGAGGGGCACCGCGTCGAGTGGCAGAACTGGTCGTTCCGGGTCGGCTTCAGCCACCGCGAGGGCCTCGTGCTGCACGAGCTGACCTACCGCGACGGCGACGTCGAGCGACCGGTGCTGGCGCGCGCCGCCGTCAACGAGATGTACGTGCCGTACCTCGACAGCGACCCGACCGCCTACCGCAAGAACTTCTTCGACTGGGGCGAGTACGGCGCCGGCCCGCTCACCGCGAGCCTCGAGCTCGGCTGCGACTGCCTCGGCGAGATCCGCTACTTCGACGTCGACTACCTCGACGGCCACGGCGAGCCGCAGACCATCGTCAACGGCATCTGCCTGCACGAGGAGGACGACTCGATCCTCTGGAAGCACGTGAACACCCGCACCGGTAGCGCCGAGGTGCGCCGCAGCCGCCGCCTGGTGATCTCGAGCTTCGCGACCGTCGCGAACTACGACTACGGCTTCTACTGGTCGCTGTACCAGGACGGCTCGGTCGAGCTCGAGGTGAAGCTGACCGGGCTGATGTCGGTGAGCGGCATCGCCGACGGCGAGTCGCCGCGCTCGGGGCGGATGGTCGCGCCGAACGTGCAGGCGCCGATCCACCAGCACTACTTCGCGGTGCGCCTCGACACCGCGATCGACGGCCCGCTCAACCGCCTGGTCGAGGTGCACGCCGAGGCCGACCCCGACGAGACGACCAACCCGTACGGCAACGCCTGCCTCGCCGTCGAGACGCCGCTGGCCTCGGAGTCGGTGGCCGCCCGCCGCGCCGACCCGTCGCGCGCGCTGCACTGGCGGATCGAGAGCGAGTCGGCGCAGAACCGCTACGGCGAGGCGACCGCCTACCGCCTCGCGCTGCAGAACACCGCGCAGCTCTACGCCCGCCCGGGCAGCGTCGTCGAGCGGAAGGCGCCCTTCGTCGGGCAGCACCTCTGGGCGAGCGCCTTCGACCCGGAGCAGCGCTTCATCGCCGGCGAGTACCCCAACCAGGGCGAGCTCGGCGACGACGGCGTGCACGTCTGGCAGCAGGCCGACCGCTCGCTCGAGAACGAGCGCCTCGTGCTCTGGCCGGTCCTCGGCGTGCACCACTTCCCGCGCCCGGAGCAGTGGCCGATCATGCCCGTCGACCGGATCAGCCTGCGGCTGGAGCCGGACGGGTTCTTCGACCGCAACCCGTCGCTGGACGTGCCGGCGTCGGAGTCGGCGCACTGCGCGCCGGGGGGCTCCGGTGAGGCGCACGCGTGCCACACGGACGCCGCGTCGGACGCCCACGCCGGGCACGAGCACGCGGAGCAGCAGCACGGGCACGAGGGCGGGCGCTGATGGCGGGCCTCGCCGCGCACCTCGCGGACAGCAGCGCCGTCGCGCTCGCCGCGGCCGTCGCCTCCCGCGAGGTCTCGGCCGTCGAGGTGATGCGCGCGCACCTGGAGCGGATCGAGGAGCGGAACCCCGCGATCCGCGCCGTCGTCTCGCAGCAGCCCGACTCGGTCTCGCTCGCCGCCGCGGAGGCCGCCGACCGGCGCACCGCCGAGGCGCTCGTGTCCGGCGAGCCGCTGCCACCGCTGCACGGCCTGCCGACCGCGGTGAAGGATCTGATGGACGTCGCCGGGTTCCCGACGACGAACGGCTCCGCCGCCTTCGCCGACGCCGCGCCCGCCGCGCACGACAGCGTGCTCGCGACGCTGCTCCGCGAGTCCGGCGCCCTGATCATCGGCAAGACCAACACGCCCGAGATGGGCCAGGGGGTGCTGACCTTCAACCCGGTCTTCGGCACCACCGTGAACCCGTGGGACCTCTCGCGGCACGCCGGCGGGTCGAGCGGAGGCGCGGCCGCCGCCCTCGCCGCGCGGATGCTGCCGATCGCCGACGGCTCCGACAGCGGCGGCAGCCTGCGCTACCCGGCCGCGTTCTGCAACGTCGTCGGCGTGCGGCCGAGCCCCGGGCGCGTGGCCAGCGGGCGCACCGGCAACGCCTGGACCCCGCACGGCGTGACCGGGCCCATGGCCCGCGACTCCGCCGACGCCGCCCTCTTCCTCGACGCGCTCTCGGTCGAGAAGAGCGTCTGGCCGCTGTCGTCGCTGCCGGTGCGCGCCGCGCGCCCGGTCGCGGTCGACGGCCTGCGGATCGCGTGGAGCGACGACGCCGGCGGGCTGCCGATCGACCCCGACGTGCGCGCCGTGCACGCCGCGTTCGCCGCGCAGCTCTCCGGACTCGGCGCCGTGCTCGACGCGGACGAGCCCGACTTCGCGGGCGCCGACGAGGCCTGGGAGACCATCGAGACCTTCGAGTTCTTCCTCGGCGGCCGGCACGCCGTCGACGCGGGCGCCACCGGCTTCCGCCCCGACTACGTCCGCAACGTCGAGCAGGGCCGAGCGATGTCGGCGACGCAGCTCGCCGACGCCTACGAGCGCCGCACCCGCCTCTTCCGCGACACCGCCCGCGTCCTCGAGACGCACGACGTGCTGATCCTGCCCGCGACCCCCGTCGTCGCGCCGCCCGCGGAGCTCGAGTGGGTGCCGTCCGTCGACGGCCACGACTTCGACCGCTACTTCACCTGGCAGATGCTCGCCAACCGCCTGACGCTCACCGCCCACCCGGTCGTCGTCACCTCGGCCGGCTTCACCCCCGACGGCCTCCCCGTCGGCGTCCAGGTCGTCGGCCGCCACGGCCGCGAGGCCCAGCTGCTGGCCGTGACCCGCGCCCTGGAGGAGGCGACGGGCTGGATCGCCCGCGCGCCCGCCACTCTCCAGAAGTTGCGGTAGTCGCGCGCCACTACCGTGACTTCCGGAGAGTCGCGGGGGCCGGGCGGCGACCCGCCGCGACCGGCGAGGGGATCGGCGCGCACAACATCAGCCAGAACGCACCGGCCTCCCCTGACAGCGGAGGCCCTCCTCTCTCAGCTGATGTTGTGCGGGCCACGATCGTCGAGGGAGCGACCGCGGCCGCCGCGTGGGACGATTCGGCGTCTGCGGATGTCGCGTCTCAGAAGTCGACGCCGACCCCCGCGAGCTCCTCGACCTGGCGCCAGAGCCGGCCGGCCGCGTCCGCCGGGGGAGCGGCGGTCCGGGTCGGCGGCGCGACGAGGACGGGCGCTCCCCGCAGTCGGCCCCGCGGGGAGACGTACTCGCCGCCCTGCAGCTGCGGATCGGTGAGCGCCCGCACGGCCGACCAGGCGGCGGTGTCCTTGCCCTGCGCCCACGGCGTGTACGGATTGCGCTGGTGAGGGGTCGTCGCGTCGCGGATCCCCGCGCGCTCCGGGGTCTTCGCGTCGACGCCCACTCCGGGCCGCGTGACGATCGACGCGACCGGGACGCCCGCGGCGCGCAGCCGGCGGTCGAGCTCGAAAGCCCAGATCTCGGTCGCCGTCTTGGCCTTCGTGTAGGCGCTGATGCCCACCCGCGGGACCCGGCGCAGGTCGTCCACCCGCATCGGGAACTGCTGCACGAAGCCCGTCGACGTGTGCACGATCCGGCTCCGGCCGCCGTGCTCGGCCGCGGTCGCCGCGAGTGCGGGCAGCAGCCGCGCGACCAGTCGCGCACTGGCGGCGACGTGCGTGCCGAGCAGCAGCGGCAGCCCGTCCTCGGTGACCGCGCGCGGGTCCATGCTCATCGCGCCGCCGTTGAGCAGGATCCCGTCGAGGCGCGGCAGCGCGGCCAGCTCCGCGGCGGCCCGGTCGACGGAGGCGGACGAGCCGAGCTCGAGCACGACCGTCCGGACCCGGGCGCGCGGGACCACGCCGCGGAGGGTGTTCGCCGCCCGCCGGAGCTTGCCCGCCGAGCGGGACGCCAGGACGACGTCCGCGCCAGCGCCCGCGAGCTGCTCGGCGGCGAAGTAGCCGATCCCGGCCGTCGCGCCGGTCGCGACGACGGTGCGCCCGGTCTGGTCGGGGAGTCGTGCGGCGTCCCAGATCGGTTGCTCGCCCATCGTGCGGTCCTCGTCTCTCGAAGCGGATGATCTATCCGCATCGGACGCTAGCACGAAACGGATGACTCATCCGCTTGCGTAGGATGGGGCGCATGGCAGTCCTCCGATCCGACGCCGCGCGGAGCCGCGCGCGCATCCTCGAGGTCGCGCGCACCCACGACCGCAGCACGCTCCGGCTGAACGAGGTCGCCCGCGAGGCCGGGGTCGGCGTCGCCACCGTCTACCGGCACTTCCCGACCGTCCACGCCCTCGTCGAGGCCCTCTCCGCCGACACCCTCGGGGCGATGCTCGCCGTCTCGCGCCGCGCCGCCGCGCTGCCCGACCCCGGCGCCGCCCTCGCCGTCTACCTCCGCGAGGCGCTCGACCTCCAGCTGTCCGACGGCGGTCTCCAGGCGGTGCTGCTCTCGCAGGAGGACGAGGCCGAGTCCGTCCGTGCGGCCAAGCGCGAGATCTTCGAGTCCTTCGCGACAGTGCTCGCGGCGGCGCGCACCGCGGGCGCCGTCCGCCCCGACCTCACGATCGATCACCTCGAGTACCTCGTCTGCGGCATCGAGCACGCGGTCCGCCTCGGCTCTCCCGCCGACCGGGCCGTGCTGCTCGACGTGCTGCTCGACGGCCTGCGGCCGCGCGCCGCTCGGCAGCCGTGACCTGAGACCCGACCGACCAGAGGAGCCGTCGTGCGCCACATCCCCCGGATCCGGCTCGACCGCCGCATCCCCGCCCCGCCGTTCACCGACGCGGAGGCTTCGGCCGCCTTCCACCGCTCCCTCGCGATCCACCTGGCCGAGCTCGGCCGCGCCTCCGGGGGACCGCACCCGGAGACCCTCGCGGTGTGCGCCCTGGTGAGCGCCGGCCGTGCGGATGCGTCGGCGCTCCCGACTCCGCTCGTGCTCGCGACTGCGCTGCGCACCTTCTTCCCCGCCGGTTGGACGCCCGTCTCCGTCGTCGAGGCCGCGCACGAGCTGCTGCCGTCGCGGGACCGGCACTGGTCGGTCGTGCGGGAGGACCGCCTCGCCTACGACGGCGACCCGCGCTGGTCCGCCCGCCGAGACTCCGCCGGCCGTTGGAGCGCCGAGTGGAACGAGCGCGGCACCGCGAGTCCGGACTTCACCGCCGAGGACGACGACGAGATGGTGCTGCACCTGATGGCGCACCTCACCGACCCGTTCCCCTACCCCTACGCCTGGTCGGGCACCGACGAGGAGTCCGCCCGCCGCCGCGCCGACGCCGCCGAGGTCGCCCGCGTCTTCGCGCTCGAGCGGCGGCTGCCCTACCTCGCGAGCTGGGCGCAGGACTGAGCTCAGGCGATCGGCCGGCGCGCGGCGACCTCGGCGGCCTGCGCGACTCCGGACCGCCACGGCACCCCGTGCCCCGGCAGCAGCACGTCCGCCCCGGTCGCCGCCAGCACCTCGAGCGACGCGAGCGAGACCGCCGTGTCCGCGGTCGCCGCCCGGGCGACCAGGTGCGGACCTGTCCGGGCCGAGTACGGGTCGAGCGTCACCAGGGCGTCACCGCCGATCACCGCCCCGCGCTCGGGCAGGTGCAGCGAGACGTGCCCGTCGGTGTGCCCGGGCGTCGCCAGCACGGCGGGCGAGCCGGGCACGTCGAGCACGGCACCCGGCTCCAGCGGCGTCGTGCCGGTGAGCGGAGGGACTCGCAGTGCCCCCGCCCGCGCCATCGCGCCCAGCACCGGAACGGCCGACGGGTGGCGCAGCGGGTACAGCAGCGGCGTGCGCTGCCGGCGGTAGGAGTAGGGATGCGCGGCGAGCCGGGCGTCGGCGGTGTGCAGCCACACCGGCACGCCGCGCTCGCGCAGCCGCCGCGCGAAGCCGAGGTGGTCGAAGTGCGCGTGCGTGAGCACCAGCGCGTCGATGTCGCTGAGCCCGCGGCCGAGGACGTTCAGCGTCCGGAGGAGGTGCGGCCAGGTCCCGGGCAGTCCCGCGTCGACGACGGTCAGCCGCCCGCCCTCCTCCAGCAGGAACACGTTGGTGAAGGCGTGCTCGATCCGATGCACCCCCTCGACCTCGTGCCGGTGAAGGCTCGGGCCCCCGCGCCGCCGCCCGCCCGTGTACCCGCTCATGCTGCCTCCTGCTCGTCCCTGACCGGGCGCTCACCCGGATCCGACGAAGGTAGGACGCCCCACCCAGCGCGCATCAGGGCGTTGACAGCCCGTGCTGATCGAGTAGCCCGCGCACCGGGCGTCTCGAGATCCAACGGGGTCAGAAGACGGGTCTGCCGACTCGCCCTTCTGAGGGCGGTGGGTCTCGATACGCCCCTGCGGAGCTACTCGACCAGCAGGGAGGGGTCGGCCCTGCTTCCTTACCCTCCGGGGAAGTCCATGCTGATCGAGTAGTCCGCGGAGCGGGCGTATCGAGATCCACCGGTGTCAGAAGACGGGTCTGCAGACTCGCCCTGCTGACGACGGTGGGTCGCGATACGCCCCTGCGGGGCTACTCGACCAGCAGGGAGCGCTCGCTGCTCACGCCCGCGATGCGCCGCCCGCCTCCTCGTCCGCGAGGCGCTGCAGGACGCGCTCCGAGGCCGCGGACATCTCGGACGGGACCTCGAGGGCGGTGAGGTACTCGACGACGGAGGTCATCTCGTGGCTGCGGCGGACGGCGTGCTTGCGGCTGCCGGTCTCGTAGCGGTCGATCTTAGCCTCGACGTCGCCGGAGAGCTGGGCGGCGATCTGCTCGCGGATCCACGGCTCGCAGCCGGCGGCGCGACCGGCGGTGACGGCCTCGACGACGACCGCGGCGAGGCTCTTCATCAGCACGCTCCGGAGCAGCTTGCGCGAGGTCGCGACGCCGGCCGGGCCGTCGATCCGCTCGACCTCGGCGCCGAGCGCCGACAGCCAGGCCTCGACGTCCGCCGCGGCGGCGCCGCTGACGATGGTCTCGGTCCGCGCGCCCTTCGCGGGCACCGGGCCCAGGATCGCGACGTCGGCGAAGCGGCCGCCCGCGGCGTCGATCACCCGCTCGACCGCCTCCATCGTGGCGGGGGAGGCGGTGGTGAAGTCGGCGTAGACGGCGCCCGCGCGCAGGTGCGGGGCGGCGTCGGCCGCGATCCGCTCGCTCAGCGACGCCGCCGTCAGCACGACGACGAGGTCGGCGGAGGAGACGGCACCCGCCAGGTCCGCCGTCCGCTCCACCCCCTCGGGAGTGCCGGGAGCGGCCGGGTCATAGCCCGAGACCGTGTCGCCGTGGGCGGCGGCGGCCGCCGCGTAGAGGGCTCCGGCCTCGCCGAGTCCGATGAATCCGATGCGCATCGCGCGTCCTTCCTTCGCCGGACGCTCGCGCTCCGGCTGATCAGCGCTGGAGGGCGTTCGCCGCTCGGCGCAGTTCTGGCACCTGCGCCTCGAGGTGGGCGCGGGGGGTGGTCTCGAGGGGGCCCGAGGCCGAGATCGCGGCGATCACGTCACCGGCAGCGCCCCCGAGGGGCACGCTCACGGCGGCGACGCCGGTCTCGCGTTCGTTGATGGAGATGTGGAAGCCGTCGCGGCGGACCTGCTCGAGCTGCTCGCGCAGCTCCCGGGCCGTGACCCGCTCGCCGGCCGCGGTGTCGGTGTCGCCGAGCCCCTCGAGGATCCGGTCGCGCTCGTCCTCCGGCAGGGCGGCCAGGATGTTCTTCCCGGCGCCGACGTGCAGCGGGAGCCGGCGGCCGAGTGGGAGCTGGTAGCGCAGCGGGTCCTGCCCGTCGACGCGCACGGTGAGGATCCGCGAGTCGCCGATCCGCGCGTAAAGCGAGGCGGTCAGGCCGGTGCTGACCGCCAGCTGCTGCAGCACCGGCCGGGCCCGGGCGATCAGCGGGTCGGTCGCGAGGTAGCTGTGCCCCATCCCGAGCGCCGCCGGCCCCAGCCGGTAGAGCCCGTTCTCGGTGGCGACGAGGCCGCGGTGCTGGAGCGAGCCGAGGATCCTCAGCACGGTCGCGTTCTGCAGGCCGGAGCCGCGGCTCAGCTCGACCAGCCGCAGCGGCGAGTCGCTGCGCTCGAGGAGCTCGAGCAGGTCGAGCGCGCGGTCGACGCTGCGCACGGTCGAGGTGGACGCGTCCGCGGGAGTCTGGGCCATGGCCACCATTGTCCCGGGCCGCGGCCTCGACGTCCCCGGCGGCGGTCCCGTCCCCGGTCACGGCCCCGCCAGGATGCTCTTCCGAGTCGCGGTCTCCGTGGCGTGCTTGGCCTCCGCCCGCTCCAGCACGGCCTCCGCCTCGCCGGCCGGGACGACCGCGAGGCCGTCGGAGTCACCGAGCACGAGGTCGCCGGGGGAGACCACGACCGAGCCGATCGCGACGGGCACGCCCAGCCGGAACGGTCCGTTCTTGTAGGGGCCGGCCGGGCTGACCGCGCGGGCGAACGCCGGGAAGCCCATCTCCTCGAGGTTGTCGACGTCGCGGAGCGCCCCGTCGATCACGATGCCGATGCAGCCGACCTTGCGCAGCCGCTCGCCGATCAGCTCGCCGACGAGCGCGCGGTCCTGCACGCCGTGGCCGTTGACGACGAGGACGTCGCCGGGGCTGAGCCGGCCGATCGCCTCGTGGATGCCGGCGTTGTCGCCGCCGGCGACCTCCACCGTGAAGGCGGGGCCGGCCAGTCGGGCGCCGCGCCAGACGGGGCGGATCGCGGCGTCGACGACGCCGAGGCGGTCCATCGAGTCGCCGACGTTGGCGACGGGGAGGGCGGCGAAGCGCATGAGGAGGGTCTTCGCTACCGCGGCGTTCTGGGAGGGCTCGTTCTCGGTCATGTCGTTCTCGTTCCGTGTCGAGGGGGCGCCGCCTAGTCGGCGGGCTTCCAGCCGTGGGCGTAGGAGAGGAGGAGCGTCCAGATGCCGAGCACGCCGGCGACGCCGAACGTCCACGGGCTGAGCGCGGCGGAGGCGCCGGCGATGAGGGTGCCGTTCACGACGATCAGACCGATGATCTGCAGCAGGACGAGGATCGTGCCGAGCACGAGCATCGTGACGAGGAGGACCACGAAGACGGTGGTCATCAGCGAGATGACGCGCTGACGGCCGGGGCCGTGCGGGGAGTCGCGGGGGGCGGTTTCTTCGGACATCAGTGTCTCCAGGACGAGGGCGGGAAAACGGCGGCGGGGCGGACGCGGGCGCGCATCAGTGCGGCACCGGCAGCCAGCCCGGCCCGATGAGGGCGGCGATGAGCAGGATCGGGAGGACGTAGAGCACGATCAGCGGGACGAACGTCTTCACCGGGTTCACCTGCGCGATGCCGGTCGCGATGTAGATCGCGGCGGCGCCGGGCGGCGAGGCGCCCTCGGTGGAGGCGGCGACGAGGACGACGCACGCGGCGAGCACGGGGTCGACGCCCGAGGCGACGAGGACGCTGAAGCCGATGCCGCCGATCGTGGCGATGGTCGCGGTCGAGCTCAGCGGCCCGGCGACCAGGACGACCATCACGGCGACGATCACCGACATCACGACGGGCGAGGCGTTCAGCCCGTTCAGCACGCTGGAGAGCTGCTCGGCGAGCCCGAGCTCGGTGAGCACCGCGCCGCCGGCGAAGGCGAAGACGAGCGTGGCGCCGATGTCGCGGTAGCGGGGCGCCGTCTTCGCGACGAAGCCGTACCACTCCCGGCCCGACTTCGGCAGGCCGCGCCAGCCCAGCGCGGCGGCGAAGAGGCCGAGCAGCACGGGGATCCAGACGATGATGCTGATCGTGTCCATCACGTCCGCGCCGAGCACGCCGGTCAGCGCCTCGCCGGTGGGGCCGAGGGTGACGACGACGGGGATGATGATGCCGAGGAAGACCAGCAGCGAGGTCCAGCCGCGGCGGAACGACTTCGCGAACGGCAGGATGTCGGCGGCGGCGACCCGGCCGATCTTGTACTTGCGGACGAAGTAGAAGACGACGATCAGGCGCCAGAGGATGCACCAGGCGGCGGCGGCGAACATCGCGAGCAGCAGCTGGTCGATCGAGATGTACGGCGCGACCGTGGCGGTGCCGATCAGGATGAAGAACGAGGCGCTCGGCGGGATGACGGTGCCGTTGCCCGCGTTCCCGGCGATCAGCGTCGCGGCCACGTGCGGCGGCCAGTTCGACCGCTTCATCCACGGGATCGCGACCGAGCCCATGGTCGCCGCGTTGGCGGATCCGGAGTGCGCGACTGCGCCGAACAGCGCCGAGCCGACGGTGGCGACGTAGCCGGCCCCGCCGCGGAGGCGGCCGAGCAGCGAGTTCAGCAGGTCGACCTGCCGGTCGATGACGCCGGTGGAGGCGAGCAGGAAGCCGATGAAGGTGAAGGCCAGCGCGGCGAACACGATCTCCTGGTCGAAGGCGGCCTGCATGCCGACCAGGACCAGGCGGAGGAAGTCGCCGCCGCCGAAGGCGCAGACGACCAGGAAGCCGACCACCATGGCCTCGCCGATGCCGCGCTTGAGCGCGACGCTCCAGATCACGATGACCGCGATGTACGCGATGAGGGCCCAGACAGCCAACCCCATGGGGTGTTCCTTCCGCTCGTCGTTGAGGGATGCGGAGTTCACTAGGTGAACTCAAAGTTCGTTTTGACGAGTATGGAGGGCCGGGCGGGAGGGGTCAAGTCGGAGGGGTGGCGCTGGAGGAGGGCGATGTTCCTGAGGAAGGGCGCGCAGCGCCGCGGGGATCAGGCGACGGTGGCTCGGCGACGGCGGCGGCGACCGCGCATTGCGCACTGAGGCGTTCAAGAAGACCGCCCGGCTCGGCGTCGCTGAGAGCCCCGGTGCCCCAGTGAGTCGGCTGCACCGGGGAACCAGATGCTCTCTGCCTCGTTCGAAGACATGATTCTGCTGGCCGCCGACCCGCGGTGCGGTGTATCGACTTCCCTCGTCACCCCCGCGACCACGGCGTCGGCGCGATCAACGCCTCCAGCACCGCCTCTTACGCGAGCAGCAGACCGACGAACACTGCACCCGGCCCGTCGTGACGGCCGTGCCTCCGCCTGGAATGCAGTAGTCGACGGACGTCGACGTGCAACAGGACGCGACTCGGTCCTTCCGTTCGCGTCGAGGGTGCCGACGCTCAGCCCGGCTGATGCACGTGGATGTCGCTGCTCGACGTCACGCCGTTGAACTCGAGATACAGCTGCCCCTCGACGACCGACACGGTCAGCGAGTTGCGGCGCTCGAGTACCGCGACCGCGGCATCCAGGAACCCGTGGTCGAAGCTCTGCACGGTGATCTGCTCGAGCTGGTGGACTCGCTTGCCGGACCACGCCGCGATCACCTTCTCCGGGTTGCGATGCGTGTAGACCGTCGTGCGGTCGGCCAGCCTGCTCCCGAAGTGCAGTCGCTCGGCATCCGGCGCGCCCACCTCGATCCACGTGGTCAACCTGCCGGTGAGATCGCGGACCAGCACCGCCGGCTCGGTCGCCGTCGACGAGATCCCCTCGCTGAAGCTGATCCCCTCCACGTATTCGAGGCAGTACGCGAGCACGCGCGTCATCATGAACGCGTCGGTCTCGGAAGGGTGCCGAGCGGCCCGCAGCGTGATGTCCTCGTAGACGCCGCGGTCCACATCAGCCAGCTGTATCGCGAAGTTGTACATCACTGCGCCGGCTGCCATGCGTGCGAGCTTATGTCCTCTCCCTCATCGAGGATCGCGAAGCTTCCACGGCGCCGTTGGGGCATCGTGTTCGCGCGCCTCCTCGCAAGAACGGCCCGGCAGGAGGCATTTGCCGTGCTTCTTCCCGGCGGCGATCGCGCCGGCTCCGAGCTCGCCCGCATCGATCGTCGTGAGGAATGATCGATAGTCCCACAGGCTGTGGGACTATTCGTCGACGACCCCGCTGGCGTCGATGGCGGCGATGATGCGCTGCTCGTCGGGAAGCGCGAGACGCTCGGCGTCGGGCAGCGCGTCGTAGGTGTAGGTCGCGACGGCGATGGGTGAGGCCGCCTGGCTGAGGGCGTAGCGGACGATGTGCTCGTCCTTGTCGCCGCAGATGAGGATGCCGATGGTCGGGGCGTGGCTCGGCCGCCGGAGTCGTTCGTCGACGAGGGCGATGTAGAACCCGAGCTGGCCGGTGAACGCGGGCTCGAAGTCGCCCTTCTTGAGTTCGACGACGACGTACCGGAGCTGCTCGGTGTGGAAGAAGAGCAGGTCGAGGGAGAAGTCCCGGCCGCTGACCTCGAAGTGCACTTGGCGGCCGGCGAAGGTGAACCCGGTTCCGAGCTCCTGCAGCGTCTCTGCGATGCGGTCGAGGAGGGCGTTCTCCATGTCGCGCTCGGCAGCGTCCTCGGTGAGGTTCAGGAAGTCGAAGACGTAGGGGTCCTTGGCGATCTCCCGAGCGAGAGCCGAGTCGGCGGGCGCGAGCCGGTCGACGTAGTTCGACGGTGCCCGACCGGACCGCTCCAGGGTCTGGTTCTTCACGTGGGTGAGCAGCATCGACCGCGTCCACGAGTTCTCGGCCGCAGCGACGGCGTACGCCGCGCGCACATCGGGGGTGGAGAGCTTGTCGAGGAGCAGGCGGACGTGGCCCCAGGGCAGATGTCCCACAGCCTGTGGGACTTTCTCCCGATCGGGCCAGGCGGCGGCGAAAGCGCGCATGTAGAAGAGGTTGCTGCGAGACAGACCCGTCATCGCCGGGAACTCCCGGCGCAGGTCTTCAGCGAGCCGGTCGAGGACCCGGGTGCCCCACGGCTCCTTGGCCTGCTGGTCGAGGATCGCGCGGCCGAGCTCCCAGTACAGGCTGACGAGCTGCGCGTTCACGGTGCGCTGAGCGCGCAGTTGCGCATCCTGAACGCGCGACGCCAGCGAACGCAAGAACGGCTCGTAGCCGGTCGGCAGCTCGACGTCGCGTCCAGTCATCCCGCAATTGTCCCGGATCCGCGACCCGAGGCCGGCCGCCTCAAGGGTGGCGGGCTGGAATCGGAGGGTGGCAGGAAGAAGGGCGGCGCTGCGCGTGAGCGCGGCGCCGCCCCGTGTGATCAGGCGATGGCGGTGATCACGCGATCGCGGCGCGCAGGGCGGCAGCGGCCGCACCCACGTCGGGCGCCCCGTAGATCGCGCCGCCCGCGACGGCGACCACGGCGCCCGCGCGCTGCACCGACTCGATGGTGGCGGTGCTGACGCCGCCCGCGACCGAGAACGGGACGCCCGAGGCCTCGCCGTCGCGCAGGAGCGTCTCGAAGGTGAAGCCCTCCTCGGCCTGCTCGTCGAGGCCGGCGTGCATCTCGACGAACTCGGCGCCGAGCGCGACGACCTCGCGGGCGCGGGCGGCCTTGTCGGGGACGCCGATGAGGTCGACGACCACGCCCTTGCCGTGCTTCTTGCCGGCGGCGATCGCGCCGGCGATGGTGCTGTCGCCGGCGACGCCGAGGACGGTGACGAGGTCGGCGCCCGCCTTGAAGGCCATGTCGGCCTCGAGCTCGCCGGCGTCCATCGTCTTGAGGTCGGCGAAGACCGTCTTGTCGGGGTGCGCCTCCTTGATGGCGGTGATGGCCGAGAGGCCGGCGCTCTTGATCAGCGGGGTGCCGAGCTCGAGGATGTCGACGTGCGGGGCGGCCGCGGCGGCGAGCTCGAGGGCGGCGTCGGTGCTGAGGGTGTCCATGGCGAACTGGAGCTTCACGGGGTGCTTCTTCCTGTCGAGGTGGGGATGGTGAGGAGGGTGGGGCCGGTCGTCATTCGAGGTTCGCGTGGCGCGGCCAGAGCTCGTCGGCGCTCGCGCCGCCGCGCTTCCAGAGCGCGTGGAACAGGGCGTCGCCGGTGAGCACGACGACCTGCTCGAAGAGGCCGCCGGAGTACTGCGCCGAGGCGGCGCCCGAGCGGTCGAGCTTGTCGGCGGCCGGCACGATCACGACGGCGGAGGCGAGCTCGGCCAGCGGGGATCCGGCGGCGGTGGTGATCGCGGCGACCCGCGCTCCGGCGTCGACGGCGGACTGCGCGGCGCGCACGATTCCGCCGGTGGTGCCGGAGCCGCTCGCGGTGAGCAGCACGTCGCCCTCGCGGATCGCGGGGGTGGTGACGTCGCCGACCACGTGCACGACGAGACCGAGGTGCATCAGGCGCATGGCGGTCATCCGCAGGGCGAGGCCGGAGCGGCCGGCGCCGTGCACGAAGACGCGCTCGGCGTCCGCGAGCAGCTCGGCGACGGGCTCGAGGCGGTCGGTCGTGAGCGCGGCGGTCGCCTTCGAGACCTCGGCGACGATCGCGGCGAGGGCCTGGGCGGGGTCGGTGGTGACGTCGGTGGTGGGGTCGTCGGTTCCGGGCATGTGGCCAGCCTGCGCGCGGAGGGCTCCGGCTCCCACCACCCGTTGGAACGGGTCCGCCTACCCGATCGGGTGGGTGGCGCCGTGCGCGGGTAGGCCGGGTAGGTTCGAGGGATGGAGCCCGCCGAGACCGCAGCCGAGACACCCGACGAGACCCCCGCCTCCCGCTCGCTGCTGCAGCAGCACGCCCGCACCGTCGCCGAGCAGGCCGACCGGCACGCGGTGGCGCTGGAGTCGGTGCTCGCCGCCCTGCGCGCCGAGCGCCTGGACGATCGGGCGGCCCGCACCGTCGCGATCGACATCGCGGCGAACGCGCTGGTCGAGCTGCGCACCGCCTCCGACGAGCAGCGCAGTGCGATGCTCGAGCCCGTCGTCGGCGCCTTCGCCCGGCTGCGGCGCGACCTGAGCCCGCTGGTGCGCTTCGGCGACCTGGACGTGCAGTTCGTCGAGCCGCCGGCGACCGGTCGCGCGCTGCCCGGCGAGGTCGCGCACGCGGCGCGTGCGATCGTGCGGAGCGCCGTGCTGGCGTTCGTGGAGTCGGAGCAGACGCGCCGGGTGCGGATCCAGTGGGACTGCGACGGGCTGAACCTGCTGGTCGAGATCCGCGACGACGGCCGCGGCGAGCTGACCACCCGCGACGAGGCGCTGCGCCCGATCGCGGAGCGCGTGCGCGGTCTCGACGGCGAGCTGTCGATCGCGTCGACGGCGGGCTGGGGCTCGACCCTGTCGATCCGCCTGCCGCTGGACCCGCCGGCTCAGCCGGACGGGCTCGACGTCGCCGAGCTGAGCGCCCGCGAGCGCGAGGTGCTGAACCTCATAACGCTCGGCGCGTCGAACCAGCGGATCGCGGACGACCTCGGCATCAGCGGCAACACCGCGAAGTTCCACGTGTCGAACCTGCTGCGCAAGGCCGGCGCGCGCAACCGGGCGGAGCTGGCCGCCCTCGCCCGGTGACGCGCGCCGACCTCGCGGGATCGTCGGCGGGTCAGCCGATCAGCTCGGCCACGGTGTAGCCGAAGAGCGCGCCGTCGGCGTCCTCCGCCTCGACGCCCGCGTAGACGAAGCCGAACGGGTTGTCGCCGCCGACGATCGCGTTGTAGACGCCGCGGACCTCGAAGCGGCCGGTCGCCGGGTCGACCGCGACGTAGCGGCCGGCGTCGCGGCGCAGGTCGACGCGACCGGCGCTGACCTCGGAGAAGTTGAGGAAGATCTTGGTCGGCAGCGGGCCGCGGGAGATCGTGACGACGCCGGTCAGCACCGGGAACTCGACCCGGTCGCCGGCGCGGGTGCCGCGGTACTGCACGGGCGTGAAGGCGATGGTGCCGGTGATCGGGCCCTTGTCGGCCTCGGGGGCGGTCGAGGCGGCGGCGGCCGGCGTGGCGATCGCGACGGCGATCACCGGGACCGACCAGGCGGCGCCGGAGAGGACGCTGCGTCGGGGGAGGGCGGGCGAGGTGGGCAGAGTGGGCAGAGCGGGGCGCAGGCGGGTGTCGTTCATCAGGGTGTCCTTGGGGGTGAGGAGCGCGGGCCCGGGCGCTCCGGAAGGAGGCGGGCCGGCGGCGGGCGTGAGAGCGGCGGGGCAGCGCCGCACGCGAGGTGCGCCGCTCGGGATGCCCGTGCCACTCAGGTCTTCGTCACGACGGCAGTTTCGGGTTGCGTGTCGCGACAACCGACTGTCTCACACCCTGCATGCGTATGCATAGACCTTCTCCGGCAATCGTCGGGTTTTCGACGGGCCGGCGGCTCGGGCGCTCTCCACGCTGATCGAGTAGCCCGCGGAGCGGGCGTATCGAGATCGACCACCGCCGGAAGGCGAGTCTGCAGTCCCGCCCCGCTGGCGACGTCGGGTCTCGATACGCCCCTGCGGGGCTACTCGACCAGCATGACGGTGCGCGCCGAGGCGTCCCGGAGTGGTCGAGGCGTCCCGGTGCTGCTGGACGCCTCGACCGCAACGGGACGCCTCAGCGGATCCGCGCAGGTCTCGATCCGGGGGTCAGCGCGGCGCCGGTGCTTCCCTCCGCCCGCACGCGGCTGCTACGGTGCCTGAACCGGTTAAGTAAACCGGTTCAGATCCGGACTCGACGACGAGCAGGAGGCGCGGCCATGGCGGCACGACCGACGATCCTCGACGTCGCCCGCGCGGCCGGCGTCAGCAAGGCGCTCGTCTCCTTCGCGCTGAACGACCGGCCGGGCGTCTCGCCGGAGTCGCGCGAGCGGATCCTCCGCGTCGCCGGCGAGCTCGGCTACCGCCCCAGCCTCACGGCACGCTCGCTCTCCACGAGCGTCTCCTTCGCGGTCGGGCTCGTGGTCGCCCGCGACCCCGAGGTCATCGCGGCCGATCCGTTCTTCCCCGCCTTCATCTCCGGGGTCGAGCGGGTGCTCGCCGAGCACGGCCGGGTGCTGGTGCTCAGCGTCGTCGACCTGGGCGCCTCCGAGGAGGCGGTCTACCGCACGCTCGCGGCCGACCGCCGCGTCGACGGCGTCTTCCTCAGCGACCTGCGCGAGGCCGACGCCCGGCCCGCCCTGCTCGCCGAGCTCGGCCTGCCCGCGGTCACCCTCGGCCGGCTCGACGGCTCGGCCTCGCCCGCGGTCGTGATGGACGACACCGCCGGCATCACCGGCGCCGTGCAGCACCTCGCCGCACTGGGCCACCGCCGCATCGCGCACGTCGCCGGCTCCGGCCACCTGCTGCACTCCCTCCGCCGCCGCGAGGCGTTCGAGCGCGCCTGCGCCGACGCCGGCCTTGAGCCGGGCCCCGTCATCGTCACCGACTTCAGCGCCGGCCAGGGCGCGAGCGCCACCGAGACCCTCCTCGACTCCGCCGTGCCGCCCACCGCGATCGTCTTCGCCAACGACCCGATGGCCATCGCCGGCCTCGGCGTCGCGCACACCCGCGGGCTGCGCCTGCCGGACGACCTCTCGATCACCGGCTTCGACGACTCCGAGATCGCCGCGCACGTCTACCCGTCGCTCACCTCCGCCCGCACGCGCCCCGCGCGCTGGGGCGAGGCGGCCGCGCGGACCCTCCTCGACCTGATCGAGAACGGCACCGCCCCCGACGTCGACCTCGAGCCCGCCGGACTCGTGGTCCGCCACTCGACCGCGCCACCGCGGTCCCGAATCCCGATCCCGACCCCCTGAACCTGATCCTCTGAACCCGATCCACTGACGCGCCTGCGCACCGCCGCGCACGCGCAGAACAAGGAGAACACCATGGCCTCGATGAAGAGACGCTGGCTGACCGGAGTGGGCATCGCCTCGCTCGCGACCCTCGGACTGACTGCCTGCAGCGGCGGCGGGGGAGGCGCCTCCACCGACCTGACCGCGACCGGTCCGATCACCATCTGGTACTCGAACAACGAGCAGGAGGTGCAGTGGGGCAAGTCCATGGTCGACGCCTGGAACGCCGACCACCCCGACGAGCAGATCACCGGCCAGGAGATCCCGGCCGGCAAGAGCAGCGAGGAGGTCATCGGCGCCGCGATCACCGCCGGCAACGCGCCCTGCCTCGTCTTCAACACGGCGCCCAGCGCGGTCGGCCAGTTCGAGCGCCAGGGCGGACTCGTGAACCTGTCCGAGTTCGAGGACGGCGTCGACTACATCGAGACCCGCAGCGGCGACCTCGCCGAGCAGTACCAGAACGCCGACGGCGAGTACTTCCAGATGCCGTGGAAGAGCAACCCGGTCGTCATCTTCTACAACAAGGACATCTTCACCGCGGCCGGCCTCGACCCGGAGAACCCCTCGCTCGCCACCTACGACGAGTTCACCGCCACCGCGAAGACCCTCGTCGAGTCCGGAGCCGCGCCCGCCGCGATCCAGCCCGCGCCGACCAGCGAGTTCTTCCAGACCCAGTTCGACTTCATGCCGCTCTACGCCGCGGCGACCGGAGGGACGGGGCTGGTCGAGGACGGCAAGGCCACCTTCGCCGACGACGCCGGCTACCAGGTCGCCGACTTCTGGAAGAGCCTCTACGATCAGGGCCTCGCCGGCCGCGAGCAGTACCAGGGCGACGCGTTCGCCGACGGCCAGGCCGCGATGTCGATCGTCGGCCCGTGGGCGGTCTCGGTCTACGACGACCTGAACTGGGGCTCCGTCTCCGTGCCCACCCCCGACGGCACGCCCGCCGAGGACACCTGGACCTTCAGCGACGCGAAGAACGTCGGCCTCTACTCCGCCTGCGAGAACAAGGGCACCGCCTGGGACGTCCTGAAGTTCGCCACCAGCGAGGAGCAGGACCGCTCGCTGCTGGAGACCACCGGCCAGATGCCGCTGCGCACCGACCTGCAGACCACCTACGCCGACTACTTCGAGGCCAACCCCGCCTACCAGCGCTTCGGCGACCAGGCCAGCCGCACCATCGAGGTGCCCTCCGGCCCGAACACCGTGCAGATGCTGCAGGCGATCCGCGACGCCTGGGGCAAGACCGTGATCTTCGGCGACGGCGACGTGCAGTCGGCGCTCGACGGGGCGGCGGAGACCGTCACCGGGCTCGCCGGCCAGCAGTGACCCGCCGGACGGCAGTGAGATGACGACTCTCGCCCCGAAGGCTCCGGCGTCGCAGGGCGCCGGAGCCCCGCGGCCGCAGGACAAGCGGAGCCTGCTCCGCCGCGTCCTCGGTCCGCAGCCGTTCGGGCTGCTGCTCGGCAGCCCCTACCTGCTGTTCGTGCTCGCGGTCTTCGCGTTCCCGGTCGGCTACTCCGTCTACATCGCCTTCCACGACTTCTTCTTCGCGGCCCCCGGCGTGCAGGTCGAGCGCCCGTTCGTCGGCTTCGACAACTTCGTCACCGCGTTCTCGAGCCCGCAGGTCATCCGCTCCTTCGGCAACATCGGGATCTTCCTGGTGATCAACGTGCCGCTGACGGTGGTGCTCTCGCTGCTGCTCGCCTCGGCGCTGGACAAGGTCGTGCACCTGCGCACGTTCCTCCGGGTCAGCTTCTACGTGCCCTACGTCACGGCGAGCGTCGCGGTCGTCGGCGTCTGGCTGTTCCTCTTCAACGGCAACGGACTCGTGAACAGCCTGCTCGGGCCGCTCGCGCCGGACCCGTCCTGGCTGATCAACGACAAGCTGGCGATGCCGATCATCGCGCTCTACGTCACCTGGAAGCAGCTCGGCTTCTACATCCTGCTGTACCTGGCGGCGCTGCAGAACGTGCCGAAGGAGCTCTACGAGTCGGCGTCGACCGACGGCGCGGGCCGCATCCGGCAGTTCTGGTCGGTGACCGTGCCGAGCGTGCGGCCGGCGACGCTGCTGGTGCTGCTCGTCTCCACCGTGACCGGCGCGAACCTCTTCACCGAGCCCTACCTGCTCACCGGCGGCGGCGGGCCCAACGGCGCCTCCGCCTCGCCCGTGCTGCTGATGTACCAGCTCGGCATCCAGCAGGGGCAGCCCGACGTGGCCTCGGCCATCGGCGTCGTGCTGGTGCTGCTCGTGCTCGTCATCGCCTACCTGCAGAACCGCTTTGCCGGGGAGAGGAACTCATGAGCACGCTCGCCAGTGCCGGAGGCGCGACCTCCGCGGTCCCCGCCGCCGCCGCCGCCCCGCCGACTCGGCGGAAGCGCCCGGCCTCGAGCCGATCGGCCGTGATCCTCCGCGGCGTGGTGCTCGCGCTCGGCGCGATCGTCTTCCTGTTCCCCTTCTACTACATGGTGATCGGCTCGCTGCAGACCGACCCCGACCCCACCCTGGCCGGGGCCATCCCCGAGGCGGGCAACCTCACCCTCGACAACTACGTCAACGTGAACGAGCGGATCGACCTGCTCACCGGCCTGATCAACTCCGGGATCTTCACCGGCGGCGTGCTGCTCTGCACGATCGTCTTCGGGGTGCTGGCGGGCTACGCACTCGCCATGCTCGAGTGGCGCGGCCGCAACGCGGTGTTCGCGCTCGCGCTGCTGGTGCAGGTCATCCCGTTCCAGCTGCTGCAGATCCCGCTCTACGTGCTGATCGCCCGCGACTACGGACTCGCGGACAGCCACCTGGGCATGATCCTGCCGTTCGCGATCAACTCGACGGCGGTGATCATCTTCCGGCAGTACTTCCTGCAGCTCCCCAAGGAGCTGTTCGAGGCCGCGCGGATCGACGGGGCCGGCGAGATCAAGCTGCTGTGGAACATCGCGCTGCCGCTCGTGCGCCCCGCGCTCGTCACGGCCGTGCTGCTCACCTTCATCGGCCCCTGGAACGAGTTCCTCTGGCCGTTCCTGATCACGAAGGACGCGTCGCTGCAGCCGCTCGCCGTGTCCCTCGCCAACTACATCTCCAACGTCGCGTCGTCGACCGACAACCCGTTCGGCGCGATCCTCGCGGGCGCCGTCGTGCTGGCCGCCCCCGTCGTCGTGCTCTTCATCGTGTTCCAGCGCTACTTCGTCTCGACGGATCTCGGATCCGGAGTGAAAGGATGACCATGACTCCCACCCCCGGCACCACCACCGCTGCCACCACCCGCACCGCCGTCCCCTACCGCCTCGAGCGCGTCGGCGTCGTGATGGAGCCGCTGCCCGGCGAGCCGCTCGAGGCCGAGGGGGTGCTCAACCCCGGCAGCGGACGCGGACCCGACGGCGAGCTGTACCTCCTGCCCCGGATGGTCGCCGCCGGCAACGTCTCCCGGATCGGCCTGGCCCGGGTGCTCGTCGAGGACGGCGTGCCCGTCGGCGTCGAGCGCCAGGGCGTCGTGCTGGCGCCCGACCGCGGCTTCGAGCGCGGGGCGACGCACTCCGGCGTCGAGGATCCGCGGGTCACCTTCATCGAGGCGCTCGGTCTGCACGTGATGACCTATGTGGCGTACGGGCCGCTCGGGCCGCGGACGGCGCTCGCCGTCTCGGAGGACCTGCGCGAGTGGCGGCGCCTCGGCCCGGTGACCTTCGCCTACGACGAGGACCTCGACATCGACCTCGGGCTCTTCCACAACAAGGACACGGTGTTCTTCCCCGAGATCGTGGCGGCGCCGGACGGAACGCGCTGCTTCGCGGTGCTGCACCGGCCGATGTGGGACCTCGGCGAGACCCGGCCGGGGGAGGGCGTGCGGCTGCCCGCCGGCGTCGACGACCCGCGGCAGAGCATCTGGATCAGCTACGTGCCGGTCGACGAGGTGGACCGCGACCTGGCGAACCTGACCCGCTGGACCCGGCACCGCTTCGTCGCGGGCCCCGAGTTCGCCTACGAGGAGCTGAAGATCGGCGGTGGCCCCGCGCCGCTGCGGGTGCCCGAGGGCTGGCTGCTGCTGCACCACGGCGTCACCGGCACCATCGACAGCGCCTTCTCGCAGCAGCAGCACGTCAACTACGCGGCCGGTGCGATCCTCCTCGACGCCGACGACCCCTCGAAGGTGATCGCCCGCACCTCCGAGCCCCTGCTCGAGGCCGAGACGGAGGAGGAGCGCAGCGGCATCGTCCCGAACGTCGTCTTCCCCACCGCCATCGAGGAGATCGACGGCCGCCACTACGTCTTCTACGGCATGGCCGACTCCAAGATCGGCGCGGCCCGCCTGCTCCGCACGGACGAGTAGCGCCTCCGAGCCCGCGCGGCGGGCGCCCCACCGAGCCCGCAGAGCGGGCGCCCTCCTGCCGAGCCCGCGCCGCGGGCGTCGTCCCATGCTGATCGAGTAGCCCGCTCGCGGGCGTATCGAGATCCACCGTCCTGCAGGCGCCGGGTCTCGATACGCCCCTCCGGGGCTACTCGACCAGCATGCAGTCGCCCCTCCGAGCCCGCAGAGCGGGCACCATGCCTCCGATTCCGCGCCGCGGGCGTCCTTCCATGCTGATCGAGTAGCCCGCCTCGCGGGCGTATCGAGATCCCCCACCCCCAGCCACCACCCCCCTTCAAGGAGAGAGTTCAATGACGAACTTCAGACCCCGCGCCGCCGCCGTCCTGGCCGCGACCGCCCTCGCCGCCGGAGGTCTCGCCGTCGGCGCGGCCCCCGCGCAGGCCGCCGAGCCGCTGACCAACACCGCGCACCTCGACTTCCTGCTCGACACCGCCACGCCGGAGCCCCAGCCCGGCCACAGCACCTACCGCCTCGCCGAGGAGCCCGACCTCGTGCTCCCGTGGACCTACGCCGACGCCCGCGACGGCGGCACCTTCGAGCGCGTCGGCGGCGGCCCCCTCGACCCGGCGACCGGCGACTGGGCGCAGGGCGCCTACAACACCGACGACGTCTCCCGCGCCGCCGTCGTCTACCTCCGGCACTGGCAGCAGACCGGCTCGCCGGCGAGCCGCGACAAGGCCTACGAGACCCTCCGCTCGCTCGCCTACTTCCAGACCACGACCGGCGACGACGCCGGCAACGTCGTCCTCTGGATGCAGCCCGACGGCGACCTGAACCCCAGCGCCGAGCCCGTCGAGCTGCCCGACCCGAGCGACTCCGAGGACAGCTACTGGCTCGCCCGCACCCTCTGGGCGCTCGGCGAGGGCTACGCCGCGTTCCAGGACGAGAACCCCGACTTCGCCGCGTTCCTGCAGGAGCGCCTGCGCCTCGGCGTCAGCGCCGTCGACCGCGAGGTGCTCACCCGCTACGGCGAGTACGCGGTCGCCGACGGCGTCGACGTGCCCGCCTGGCTGATCGTCGACGGCGCCGACGCCACCGCGGAGGCCCTGCTCGGCCTCTCCGCCTACGTCGAGGCCGCACCCGACGACGCCGCCGTGCGCGCCAGCACCGCGAAGCTCGCCGAGGGCGTCGCCGCCTACGCCCGCACGACGACGGAGGCGGACACCACCTCCTGGCCGTACGGCGCGATCCTGCCCTGGACGAAGTCGCGCTCGCTCTGGCACTCCTGGTCCTCGCAGATGGCGGGCGGCCTGGCCGCCTCGTCCGTCGCGCTCGGCGACGCGTCGCTCCTCGAGCCGGCCGTCGTCGACGCCGCGCGCTTCGCCCCCGAGCTGCTGACCGCCGGCGGCCCCGACAACGGCTGGAACCCGACGCCGACCGACCGCGTGCAGATCGCCTACGGCGCCGACTCCCGGCTGCAGAACTCGCTCGCCCTCGCCGACGCGACCGGATCCAGCGCGACCGGTCCCAGCGCCTACCTCGACCTCGCGGGCGTGCAGGGCGCCTGGTTCTTCGGCCTCAACCTCAGCGGCGCCCCCGTCTACGACCCGGCGACCGGAGTCACCTACGACGGCGTCCAGGCCGACGGCAGCGTCAACCGCAACAGCGGCGCCGAGAGCACCATCCACGGGCTGCTGTCGATGCTCGCGCTCGACGCGCACCCGTCGGTCGCCGCCCGCGCGACCGCGGTCATCACCCAGGCGAGCCGCGACGGCCTCCGCCTCGTCGAGGCCGAGTCGGCTCGCGGCGGCACGGTCGTCACCCCGGAGTCGGCGTGGACCGGCGAGTCCGGCTGGAGCGGCTCCTACCTGTCGCTCACGAACTGGCGCCGCGCAGCGACGATCCCTGTCGGCTCCGCGACCCAGGACCGCCTGGTCGAGGCCGTGATCTTCGCCGCCGAGCGCGGCACCGAGAAGACCCCGATCAGCCTCTGGAACTCGGGCCGCCGCCCGCTCGACGTGCTCACCAGCACCGTCGGCGCGCAGGGCGTCACCGAGGCGTCCGGCATCCTGCTCCCGCAGAAGCTGCGGCGCACGCTCCCCGCGAGCTCGACCACCGTCGAGGTCCGCGCCCTCTCCGGCGAGACGAAGCTCGACGCCCTGCTGGTGCGCCCCGTCGTCTCGCGCCTGGTGCTCGTCGGCGACACCGGCCGCACCGAGCTGGTCCGCAACTCGACCGCGACGCCCCAGCCGACCACCGTCGACGGCACCGGCACCCTCCGCGTCTACGCGCAGGACGGCACCCTCGTCAGCGAGTCGCCCGCCACGGGTGCGACCCCGGTCACCCTCCCCGCCCAGGGCTTCGCGATGCTCGTCGGCTGACGCGCCATGTTGATCGAGTAGCCCGCTCGCGGGCGTATCGAGATCCACCGTCCTGCACGTGTGGTCTCGATACGCCCCTCCGGGGCTACTCGACCAGCAAGTGCCTCATGACAGCCACACGAGCATGCAGATCGAGTGGCCCGCCCTCCCCGGTGAAGCTGCTCGCAGCAGCATGCTGATCGAGTAGCCCGCTTGCGGGCGTATCGAGATCCACCGTCGTGAGCACGTCTGGTCTCGATACGCCTCTCCGGGGCTACTCGACCAGCATGCTTCCGGCGACCGCCCCGCCGACATGTTGATCGAGTAGCCCGCTTGCGGGCGTATCGAGATCCCGCGCGATCTGTGCAGCACAACATCAGCTGAGAGGCGCACTCATCGCCCATCGCGGTCGAGCGGCCCCCTCAGCTCATGTTCTGCACGGCCGGAGCGCTCCAGTCCGGAGCCCGCCTCCGTCCTGCTGCTCGCCCCGCCCACCGGGCGGCCCCCACTCCTCGAAAGTTGCGGTAGTCGCACTCGACTACCGCGACTTCTGCGTTCTCGACGCGGCGGTCGGCGGGCGCCGCGCGTCAGCGGCTGCGGTGCAGCGTCTTCGAGGCGAGGCCGGCGATTGCCGCGCCGAGCACCGGCGCCAGCAGGAACACCCATACCTGGCCGAGCGCGTCGGGGCCGGCGAAGACGGCGGCCGCGATCGAGCGGGCCGGGTTCACCGAGGTGTTGCTGATCGGGATGCTGATCAGGTGCACGAGGGTCAGCGTGAGGCCGATCGCGATCGGGGCGACGGACTTGTACTCGCTCTTCGAGGTGACGGAGAGGATCACGCCGACGAAGACGGCCGTCAGCACGACCTCGGCCAGGATGACCGCGCCGAGCCCGAAGCCGCCGGGGGAGGCGGCGCCGTAGCCGTTCGAGGCGAAGCCCGAGGCGCGGGCGGCGTCGAAGTAGCCGGCCGGCCCGTCGGCCGCGATCAGCGCGACGACTCCGGCGCCGGCGATGCCGCCGACGAGCTGGGCGACGATGTAGCCGGGGATGTGCCGCCACTCCGTCCGCCCCGCGAGGGCGAAGCCGATCGAGACGGCCGGGTTGAAGTGCCCGCCCGAGATGTGGCCGACGGCGTAGATCCCGGCGACCAGCGTGAGCCCGAAGGCGAGCGCGACGCCGAGGAAGCCGACGCCGAGCGCGTTGCCGCTGTCCGGGAAGGCGGAGGCGAAGACCGCCGTGCCGACGCCGCCCGCGACGAGCAGGAAGGTGCCGAACGCCTCGGAGGCGTAGCGCGCGGCGGCGGAGTACTGCTCGGCGTGCTCCTTCCGCTGCTCACTCGTGGTGCGGCTGGCGGGCTTCGATGACGGCATGGGGGTTCCTCCGCGGGTCGTGGACGGCCCCGCGGCGCGCGAGGGCAACGGCCACTCCAGCACCCGCGGGCGCCAGGGGAGGCGCGCGCCCAGTCGGCTCCCGGCCGCGCGGCCCCGGAGGCGCCCTGCGCGGCCACCCGCCCCTCGCTCAGCGGCCAGCCCTTCCGCCTGCATGCCGGCCGAGCAGCCCCCGACATGCTGGTCGAGCAGCCCCTGAGGGCGCCCTACATGCTGGTCGAGTAGCCCCGCAGGGGCCCCTGCATGCTGGTCGAGTAGCCCCGCAGGGGCGTATCGAGACCCACCCTCCGAACCGGCGTGGATCTCGATACGTCCGCTGCGCGGACTACTCGATCAACATGCAGGGGGCCGCGCTGAGCGGGGCGTCACCCTTGCATGCTGGTCGCGTAGCCCGGAGGGTCCCTTGCATGCTGGTCGAGTAGCCCCGGAGGGGCGTATCGAGACCCACCCTCCGAACCGGCGTGGATCTCGATACGTCCGCTGCGCGGACTACTCGATCAACATGCAGGGGGCCGCGCTGAGCAGGGCGTCACCCTTGCATGCTGGTCGCGTAGCCCGGAGGGTCCCTTGCATGCTGGTCGAGTAGCCCCGGAGGGGCGTATCGAGACCCACCGTTTGCAACACGTCGGATCTCGATACGTCCGCTGCGCGGCCTACTCGATCAGCATGCAGGGGCCCGCTCCGAGGGTGCGCGACCGCGGTGCAGCGCCTCACGCCGCGAGGTGGAACGTGCTCGCGAACCGCCCGAGCAGCGCGTCCCGCCCGCGGAGCACCGTGACCGCGCCGGTCGCGATCGCCCGCTCCGGCGCGAGCTCGCCCGACAGCAGCAGCCGGATGTCCGCACCGGTCGAGAACGCGAGGTCCACGGGAGCCTCGCCGCCCGCCACCTCGCCGCGCGACACGTCCAGCGCCGCCCCGTCGACGCGGATCAGCAGCCCGGCCGGTCCGACCTGCGCCGCGTACACCGTCGCCGGCAGCTCGGCCGCGACCTGCGGCCGGAACGCGGTGCGCAGATCCACCGTCATCGACTCGGGGGTGATCACCTGCTCCTCGCGCGGATCGCCCAGCGCCTTGAACCCCCAGGCGCCGAGCGCGAGCACGATCGGCTCGAGCTCGCGGCCGTAGGGCGTCAGCTCGTAGACGATGATGCGCGAGCGCGGCGCTCGCCGGATGATCCCGGCCGCCTGCAGCTCCTTCAGCCGGCCGGCCAGCACGTTGCTCGGGATCCGCGCGAGGCCCTGCGCGAGCTCGCTGTACCGGCGCGGCCCGACCAGGAGATCCCGGACGATCAGCAGCGCCCAGCGCTCGCCGACCAGCTCGACCGCGCGGGTGAGCGCCGAGTACTGCCCGTAGTCGCGTGCCGCCATCGCCCTCAGGCCTGCTCGCCGGTGAACGCCTCCGGGCCCTGCGCCGCGGCGACCGGGTCCATCCAGCCGAACTCGAGCAGGTTGCCGTCGGGGTCGGAGACCTGGCGCTGGTACATGAAGCCGTAGTCGGAGGCGGGCCGCGACTCGGAGCCGCCCGCCGCGAGCCCGGCGGTCACGGTGGCGTCGACGGCCTCGCGGGTGTCGAGGAAGATCGCGGTCGAGACGGAGGGGTTCACGGCCGGGTCGCCGATCGGCAGGTCGCTGAAGGTCTGGAAGTACTCGCGCACCAGGATCATGAAGTAGTTGTGGTCCTCCTCCACCACGACGCAGGCCGCGTTGTGGTCGGAGAACGCCGGATTGATCGAGAAGCCCAGCGCGACGTAGAACGCCTTCGCGCGCTCCAGATCGGTGACGGGCAGGTTGACGAACATCGAGGGCATGGCGGTCTCTCCTTCTCGGCGGAGCCGCGGACTGCGGCGTCTGCGCTCATGCTTGTGAAAAACAAGTGGCGAGTCAAGAGGCAGGCGCGAGCTGCCTTCGACCGGGGAGCCGCCTCCGGCTCGTGAGCCGCGACCTTCGGCTCGTGAAACGACCTTCGGCTCGCTGCTCCGCCCGGTTTCCGCGTGCCGAAGGTGATTCCACGAGCCCGACTTGCTGCGGAGGCACCTCCGACTCGCGCGATCGACTCCGGCTCGCTGTTTCATCCGGTTTCTGCGTGCCGGAGGCGATTCGGCGAGCCGGAGCTGCCCGGAGTAAGTTCGCGGCTCGCGAGATCCGCTCCGGCTCGCAGTTTCGGCCGGTTTCCGCGTGCCGGAGGTGGTTCCACGAGCCGGCGTTGCTCCGGAGTCACCTGCGGCTCGCCAGGTCGGCTCCGGCTCGTCGTTTCCGCGGGTTTCCCCGTGCCGAGGGTGATTTCGCGTGCCGGAGGAACCCCGGGCCACTTCCGGCTCGCGCGATCGTCTCCGGCTCGCGCGATCGTCTCCGGCTCGCAGTCCTGCCGGATTTCCGCGTGCCGAAGGTCGTTCCGCGTGCCGGAACCGTGCCGGGCGTGTGCCGGAACCGTCCGGCGCCGCTCGAGGTCCCGGCGGACCGCGAGCTCGCACATCTCCGGCTCGCGGAATCCGCTCCGGCACGTTGTTTCGTGCGGTTTCCACGAGCCCAGCGCCGTTCCGCGTGCCGGAGATCGCCCGGCGTCACCCCCGGCTCGCGGGAGCGGCTCCGGTTCGCGACTCCGCCTCGTTTCCACGAGCCGAGGGTGGTTCCACGTGCCGGAGATCACCCGGCGGCACCTCCGGCTCGCGGAAGCACCTCCGGCTCGCGGCTCCGTCCCGATTCCACGAGCCGAGGCCGATTCCGCGAGCCGAACCTCCACCAGCACCCGCCGCGACCGCCCGAAGAGAGCGCTCTCACAAAAGTCTTGACCTCCCCGCGGCCCGCTCCGTATGCTCGCCTCACACCTCGTGAGAGCGCTCTCACACACGGCAGCACAGCACCGTGGGAGCGCCCCCAGGGGTGCCCTGACACCCATCACGAAGGAGTGACCGTGCTCGAATCACGACGCGCCAGGATCGCCACGGCGATCGCCGGCGCCGCCACCCTGGCCCTGCTCGTCTCCGGCTGCTCGTCCGGATCCGGCGCGGCCGAGGACGGCGACATCGAACTGACCGTGACCACGTTCGGCGCCATGGGGTTCGACGACCTCTACGCCGAGTACGAGGAGGCCCACCCGGGCGTCACGATCGTCCCGAACAACATCGACACCGGCGGCAACGCCCGGACCGACGCGTTCACCAAGCTCGCCGCGGGCTCCGGCCTCGCCGACGTCGTCGCCATCGAGGAGGGCTGGCTCGGCTCGATCATGGAGGTCTCCGACCAGTTCGTCGACCTGCGCGACCACGGCATCGAGGACCGCAAGGCCGACTGGGTCGACTGGAAGTACGAGCAGGCCGTCGACCCCGACGGGCGCGTCATCGGCTACGGCACCGACATCGGCCCCGAGGGCCTCTGCTACAGCACCGCCGCCTTCGAGGCCGCGGGCCTGCCCACCGATCGCGCCGCCGTCGCGGAGCTGCTCGGCGGCGCGGACGCGACCTGGGAGGACTACCTCGCGGCCGGGAAGCAGTACCACGACGCCACCGGCAAGGCCTGGTACGACCAGTCCGGCTTCGTCTGGAACGCGATGGTCAACCAGCTCCCCGAGGGCTACTACACCGCCGACGGCGAGCTGAACATCGACGGCAACGCCGAGCTGCAGGAGCGCTGGGGCTGGATCACCGACGGCGCCGCCTCCGGACTCTCGGCCGCGCAGAAGGCCTGGGACTGGAACAAGGGCAAGTCGTTCAACGACGGCACCTTCGCGACGTTCGTCTGCCCGGGCTGGATGCTCGGCCAGGTGAAGGCGCAGGTCGAGGCCGGTGGCGGCGATCCCGAGGCCACCGGCTGGGACTTCGCCGACGTCTTCCCCGGCGGCGCGGCCAACTGGGGCGGCTCGTTCCTCTCCGTCCCGACGCAGTCGAAGCACCCCGCCGAGGCCGCGGAGCTCGCCTCGTGGCTGAGCGAGCCGGAGCAGCAGATCGCCGCGTTCGACGCGACCGGTCCGTTCCCGAGCACCGTCTCCGCCCAGGAGCAGCTCGCCTCCGCCGCCGCGCCCGACCCGGCGCTGAACGGCTCGCCGACCGGCGCGATCCTCGCCGAGCGCGCCCAGGGCGTCGTCGCCCAGTACAAGGGTCCGGACGACTCGCTGATCCAGGAGAACGTCTTCGGCCCGGTGCTGCAGAAGGTCGACCGCGGCGAGCTCGACGGCGACAAGGGCTGGAACGAGGCGCTCTCGCTCCTCGACGAGCTGGTCGACTGACCCGCTCCCGCTGACAGGGCCCCCGTCCGGTAGCAGGCCGGGCGGGGGCCCTCCCTCCCCTTCCCATGACGCGTCCGACGACGCGTCCGACGAACGCGTCCCACGAACGCGTCCCCCACGAGAGCGACCGACGAGAGCGACCCATGACGAGCACCCTGACCCCGCCGACCGCGTCGGCCGCGCCGCCTCCCGGCCGCCGCCCCGCGCCCCGACTGCCGCTGACCGCGCGGCAGCGGATGAGCCGCTTCGACGTCAAGGCGTCGCCCTACCTCTACATCTCGCCGTTCTTCCTGCTCTTCGCGATCACGGGAGCGTTCCCCCTCGTCTACACGCTGGTGGTCTCGCTCTACGACTGGCAGCTGCTGCAGGGCCAGGGCGACTTCGTCGGCCTCGGCAACTTCGCCGCGGTGCTCGGCGACCGCTTCTTCTGGAACTCGATCGGCAACACGCTGAGCATCTTCCTGCTCTCCACGATCCCGCAGCTCGCCGTCGCCCTGGTGCTCGCGGCGGTGCTCGACCAGTCGCTGCGCGCCCGCACCTTCTGGCGGATGAGCGTGCTGCTGCCCTACGTCGTCTCGCCCGTCGCGGTGGCGCTGATCTTCTCGAGCATCTTCGGCGACCAGGAGGGCCTGGCGAACAACTTGCTCGGCCTGGTCGGCATCGCCCCGATCGACTGGACCAACGACCGTCTCGCCAGCCACATCGCGATCGCCTCGATGGTCAACTGGCGCTGGACCGGCTACAACGCGCTCATCCTGCTCGCCGCGATGCAGGCCGTGCCGCGCGATCTGCACGAGTCGGCCGCGCTCGACGGGGCGGGCTCGTTCCGCCGCTTCACTTCGATCACGATCCCGAGCATCCGGCCGACCCTGATCTTCGTGATCATCACGGCCACCATCGGCGGGCTGCAGATCTTCGCCGAGCCGCGCCTGTTCGACGTCTCGAACGCCGGCGGCATCGGCGGCTCGGACCGCCAGTTCCAGACCACCGTCCTCTATCTCTGGGAGATGGCGTTCTTCCGGCAGAACTTCGGCGAGGCGGCGGCGGTCGCCTGGCTGCTGTTCCTGCTGATCGTGCTGATCGGACTGGTGAACTTCGCGATCTCGCGACGGATCGCGTCCGTCGAGAACCGCGTGCGAACGCGCACGCGCCGACCGGCGCAGAAGGTGAGCGACCGATGACCGCGACGATCCCCACCGCTCCCGCCGCCGTGCCCGTCGCGGCCGAGCCCGAGCGTCGCGCCCGGCGCCCGCGCTCCTCCGGCGCCGGCCGCGTCGACCGACCCGGCTTCCTCACCTACGGCCTGCTCAGCGCCTTCATCCTCGGCTCGACCTACCCGCTGTGGTGGTCGTTCGTGGTGGCCAGCGGGAGCAACGCGACCCGCGGCGAGACGCTGCCGCTGATCCCGGGCGGCAACTTCCTCGCCAACGCGGCGCAGGTGTTCACGGCGATCCCGTTCTGGACGGCGCTGCTGAACAGCGTGGTCGTCTCGGGGATCATCACGCTCTCGGTCGTGTCGTTCTCGACCCTGGCCGGCTACGCCTTCGCGAAGCTGCGCTTCCGCGGGCGGGACGGGCTGATGATCACCGTGATCGCGACGATGGCGATCCCGACCCAGCTGGGCATCATCCCGCTGTTCATCCTGATGCGGCAGCTCGGCTGGACCGGCACCCTCGGCGCCGTCATCGTGCCGACACTGGTCACCGCGTTCGGCGTGTTCTTCATGCGGCAGTACCTGGTGGACGTGATCCCGGACGAGCTGATCGAGGCGGCGCGGGTCGACGGAGCGAACCAGTTCCGGACGTTCCTGACCGTCGCGGTGCCGGCCGCGCGGCCCGCGATGGCGATCCTCGCGCTGTTCACGTTCATGATGGCGTGGACCGACTTCCTCTGGCCGCTGATCGTGCTGAGCCCGACGAACCCCACGCTGCAGACCGCCCTGTCGCAGCTGCAGTCGGGCTACTACGTCGACTACTCGATCGTGCTGGCCGGCGCGGTGCTGTCGATCATCCCGCTGCTGGTGCTGTTCGTGCTGGCGGGAAAGCAGCTGATCGCCGGCATCATGGGCGGCGCGGTCAAGGGCTGACCCCTTGCGCATCGGACGCCCGGCTGGACCTCCGGCTCGCGAGAACAGCTCCGGCACGCGGAACCAGCTGGTTTCCGCGCGCCGGAGCTGTTTCCGCGTGCCGGAGGTGGCCGGGACGGAGGTCCGGCTCGCGGTTCCGTCTCGGGCTCGTGGATTCGGCTGGTTCCGGCGTGCCGGACCTGATTCCGCGTGCCGGAGGTGGCTGGGACGGAGGTCCGGCTCGCGGTTCCACCTCGGGCTCGCGGAATCGGCCGGTTCTCGCGTGCCGGAGCTGTTTCCGCGTGCCGGACGTGGCCGGCGCAGCCATCCATGCTGGTCGAGTAGCCCCGCAGGGGCGTATCGAGACCCACCGTCCCCAGAAGGGCGGACCTGCAGACTCGTCTCCTGACGCCAACCGGTCGCCATGGCCGGTGAGCGAGCGCCCCCGCAGGGGTGTCTCGAAGGGCACGCGCCCGCTCGGCTACTCTCGGGCCCGGGGGACCACCGCTCGAGAGGCACGCATGAGTCACGACACCGCACCGGCCGCACCCACGCTCGAGGCCGTCGCCGCGCTCGCCGGAGTGTCCCGGGCGACGGTCAGCCGGGTCGTCAACGACTCGCCGAAGGTGAAGGCCGAGGCGCAGGCCGCGGTCCGCCTCGCGATCGAGCAGCTCGGCTACGTGCCCAACCGCGCGGCGCGCTCGCTCGCCAGCCGGCGGACCCAGGTACTCGCCCTGCTGGTGCCCGAGTCGATCGGCAAGGTCTTCGGCGACCCGTTCCTCGCGGCCGTCGTGCAGGGGGCGGCCACCCGCCTCGCCACGACCGACTACATGCTCAACATCGTGATCGCCTCCGAGGCGACGCCCGACAAGACCCGCCGCTACCTCCTCGGCGGCAACGTCGACGGTGCGCTCGTGGTGTCGCACCACAGCGGCGATCACTCCTACGCCCGGATCGGCGCGAGCGTGCCCCTCGTCTTCGGCGGCCGCCCGCTCAGCCTCGACGATCACGACAGCCACTTCGTCGACGTCGACAACGTCGGAGCGGCGCGCCAGGTCACCGAGCACCTGCTGGGCCTCGGGAGGCGCGCCCCGGCGATGATCGCGAGCCGCCAGGACATGCCCGGCGCGATCGACCGGCTGGCGGGCTGGCGCGCGACCGTCGAGGCGGCGGGCCTGGACGCCTCGCTCGTCGAGATCGGCGACTACTCGCCGCGCGACGGCGCCGAGGCGATGCGGCGGCTGCTCGACTCCGGCCGCCCGATCGACGCGGTCTTCGCCTCCAACGACCAGATGGCCTCCGGCGCCCTGGCGGTGCTGCGCGAGCGCGGCCTGAGCGTGCCCGGCGACGTGGCGCTGGCCGGCTTCGACGGCCATTACTCCTCGGAGGCGGCCGAGCCGCCGATCACGACCGTCCGCCAGCCGGCCGCCGGCCTCGGCGACGCGATGGCCGAGGTCCTGGTCCGGCTGCTGGCCGGCGACGACGTCCCCCGGGCGACGCTGCTGCCGACGGAGCTGCTGATCCGCGGGTCGACGGTGCCGCGGAGCTGACTCCGCCGCACAACATCAGCTGAGAGCACCCGGCCTCCTCTGTGGGAGGAGGCCCACCCTTCTCAGCTGATGTTGTGCGGCCGACTCCGCGCCTCAGCCCGTGAACACCGTCGAGGAGCGGCGCTCGTACCAGTGCGCGAGGTGCTCGCCGGCGCGGAGGACGTGCTCGCGCATGATCGCGGCGGCGCGCTCGCGGTCGCCGGCGACGAAGGCCTCGACGATCTGCTCGTGCTCGCGGAAGTTCTCCTCGCGGTGGCGCGAGTTCTCGCGGAGCACCAGGCCCGAGACGTTCCGGGGGAAGGCGTCGTTGATCTCGATCAGCATCCTGCTGAGGCGGGTGTTGCCCGAGGCCTGGTAGATCAGCCCGTGGAACTGGTCGTTGGCGCTGCCGTCGCGCTCGGCCGCGGTGCCGGCGGCGACGGCGAGCGAGCGCTCGTACATGGCGGTGTTGACGGAGCGGAGCTCGGCGATCGTCGCATCGTCCAGGCGGTCGACCGCGCGGCGGGCGGCGAGCGACTCCAGCTCGGCGCGCACCTCGTAGGCCTCGCGCACCTCCCACGGCACCGGAACGCGGACGACGGCGCCGCGGTTGGGCACGACCTCGATCAGCCCGCCGGTCTGCAGCTGGCGCAGCGCCTCGCGGACCGGGGTGCGGCTGATGCCGAACTGCGTCGCGAGCTCGGCCTGGCGCAGCGGGGCGCCGATCGGGATCTCGCCGGACATGATCTTCGCCCGGATGCGGGCGGCCAGATCGTCCACGAGTGCGTTGTCGCCCTGGGTCGTCACGCGATGATCCCCTCCGATCAGCGGCCAGGTCGGCCGGGATCCAATCATGGCAGGCATTGGATCCCGACCGCCGCGGGGACGACTCCTGGCGCACTCGGCATTCTGCGCGGTACACAACTAAGGCTGGATGACCGATTCGGTTCTCAAAATCCGCGATTCGCGGATATTCAGCCTTAGTTGCGCACGCGGATCCGCTCGCAAGGCCCCGCGGGACGCCGGAGGCGCCTTCGGGGGAGCCTGTCGGCTTGACCATGGATACGACCGGCTCTACATTGGATCCAATGTTGCCAGCCGTGGCGACCGCTCGAGGTCAGGAGGCCGGCGTGGACGTGCTGCTGGTCGTGATGCTCGCGGGCGCCGCCGCCTCCCTCGCGCTCGGTCTCGCCGGCTGGCGGGGAGTGGGCCGCGGCTGGCTCGTCGCCGAGGCGGCCATGCTCGCCGCGATGCTCGACGTGCACCTGCCCGCCCTGCACCTCCTGCCCGCGCCGCTCTGGTCCGCGCTGCTCGCGGGCTGCGCGCTCGTCGCCGCCCTCGTCGACCGGGTGCGCCGCGGCCGCGGCGTCCGGCGGCACAGTGCCGACGCACTGCACGCCGTCGGGATGCTGCTCGCCGCCGTCCTCGTGCTCCTCGCCGACGCCGCGCCCACCGCGGGTGCCGGTCCGCTCGCGGGCGCCGGCCACGCGCACGGCGGCGGACTCGCCCTGCCCCTGGGCGCCGCCGTCGCCGTCTACGCGGCGTGCACGCTCCGCGTCGCCCTCGCCGGCCGCCCCGGCCGCCTCGACACCACCCGGAGGCTCGCCTCCCTCGCCGCGCTCGTCGCCATGGGCGCGATGGCCGCGGTCGGCTGAGCAGCCCGCCCCGCCCCCGAACGACACCCCACCCGCACCACACCGGAAGAAGGAGACGCCGCATGATCATCGACGCGTACAACACCACGCAGGACCGCCGAGGCCGCAGCGACTACCTCAGCGGGGTCCGCCCCGGCGAGCAGCCCCCGGCCTACACCCCGTTCGACCCGAAGCGCATCCTCGACCGGATGGACGCCGCCGGCGTCGACCGCGCGATGGTCTGCTCCCTCGCGCAGGGCATCGAGAACGACTTCCTGATCGACCTCGTGAAGGCGCACCCCGACCGCCTCTTCGGCTTCGGCCAGGTCATGCCGCAGTGGGAGAACGCGACCGACGAGATCCGCCGCTTCGCCGACGCCGGCCTGGTCGGACTCAAGCTGCACCCCAGCCTGCACGGCTACCACGTCGCCGACCACGGTCTGCTCGACCCGCTGTTCGCGGTCTGCGACGAGCTCGGGCTGCCCGTGCTGATCAACGCCCTCGATGACGCGTTCTGCGCACCGTTCGCCATCGAGGAGATCGCCAAGGGCTTCCCCGGCGTGCCGACGATCATCGCCCACATGGGCGCGGTCTGGAACGTGCCCGAGGCGATCATCGTCGCCGAGCGCAACCCGCACATCTACCTCGAGACCTCGGCGACGCTGATGTCCGACGTCAAGCGCGCCTACGCCCGGCTCGGCGCCGAGAAGATCCTGCTCGGCTCGGAGTGGCCGGGCAGCGACTTCGACCTCGAGCGGATGAAGATCGCCAAGGCGATCCCGGACGAGGCCGACCGCGCGCTGGTCGAGGGCGGCAACATGGCGCGGATCCTGGGCTGGTCGTGACCGAGGGGGCGGAGTCGGGGCCTTCGGTGCCGGAGAGCCCGGTGCTCGATCGCCCGGTGCTCGATCGTCCGGTGCTCGACGGGCCTCCCGCGGGGATGTCCGCGCCGGACCGCGAGCTGCTCGAGGTGGCCTCGGCGATCCTCGACGCCCGCTACCGGACCGGCGTCCACGAGGTCGCGGCCGCCCTCCGGCTCACGGACGGGCGGATCGTGACCGGCCTGCACGTCGAGGCGAGCGCCGGCCGGGCCTCCGTCTGCGCCGAGTCCGCCGCCCTGAGCGCCGCCGTCGTCGCCGGCTCCCCGGTCGTCGCGATCGTCGGAGTGCTGCAGCGCCCGGCCGGCTCCCGCCACCTCATCGAGCCGTGCGGCGTCTGCGCCGAGCTCCTCGGCGACCACGCCCCCGACGCGTCCGTCTGGGTCGCCGTCGCCGACACCTACTCCCCGGTCCCCGTCGCCACCCTGCTCCCGCACCGCCGCCGCCGGGCCGCCCGCCCGGTCTAGCCCGCGGCCGCCCCCCGACTCTCCAGAAGTTGCGGTAGTCGAGCGCGACTACCGCAACTTCTGAGGAATGACGTCCGGCCACGCTCCTCCACACGCGGGCCACTCTCCAGAAGTTGCGGTAATGGCGTCCGACTACCGCAACTTTCGAGGAGTGGCGACCTCGGCGCTCGCCCGGGCCGCCTGCCTCCGCGCCGACTCTCCAGAAGTTGCGGTAGTGGCGCGCGACTACCGCAACTTCTGAGGAATGGCGGCCGGTCAGGCTCCTCCACACGCGGGGGAGTGCGGCGTTCTCCACAGGCCCGCCGCGCTCCGCCTCCGCCGCTCGCCGAATCTCCAGAAGTTGCGGTAGTCGAGCGCGACTACCGCAACTTTTGAGGAATCAGGGGGCGCGGATGGGCCGGCCCGCGCCCGACTCTCCTCCACAAGCCGAGCAGCCCGAGGTTTTACCCCGGGGAAACACGGCCGACCCCCGCCCGAACGATCGCCTGGCCAGACTTGCCGGGCGGACGACGGGCCCCGGCCCTCGCACCGCCGGGGTCGTGGGGGCACCTCACCCGACCCGCGCACCACCCGGAAGGATCCACCCGCATGCTCGCCGTCTCCGGCACTCCCGTCCTCCTCGTCGTCGACATCCAGGGCGGGGCCGCCTCGGGCCTGCCGACCCCCGGCATCCCCGTGATGAGCGGCCGGGCGGAGCGCGCGCCCCGGGTGCGCGACCTGATCGCGCACTGCCGCAGTGCCGGCGTGCCGGTCGTCTTCGTGCAGGAGGTGCACAAGCGCGACCTGATCGACATCGGCCGCGAGCTCGACGGCGCCGAGGGCCCGCACTGCCTCGAGGGCGACCCGGGCACCGAGCTGGCGTCCTGGCTCGAGCCGCGACCGGAGGAGTTCGTGATCCGCAAGCGCCGCTACTCCGCCTTCTTCGGCACCGAGCTCGAGATCGTGCTGAAGGCCTATCGCGCCGGCACCCTGCTGCTGGTCGGCGGCCTCACCGACGTCTGCATCCACTACACGGCGGCGGACGCGCACCAGCACGACTACGCCGTCCGGGTGCTCACCGACTGCGTCGCCGGCTCGAGCGAGCGCGCGCACGCCGCCACGCTGGAGGCGATCGAGTACCTCCAGCGCGACGCCCTCGTCACCGCCGCCGACGTGCACGACTGGCTCGACCGCCGGGAGACGATCGATGCCTGAGCCGCGGAACGGCACCGCCCCCCGCCTCCTCGTCGCCCGCATCCGCACGATGGACCCCGAGAACCCGCTCGCCGAGGCGCTCCTGATCGACGGCGACCGGATCGCCGCGGTCGGCACCCTGCAGGAGGTCCGCGCCGCCGCCCCGGCCGGCACCCCCGAGGAGCACCTCGACGGCACCCTCCTCCCCGGCTTCATCGACGCGCACTCGCACGCCCAGCGCGCGGGCCTGAAGGCCTTGCAGCTGCTCGACGCGGGCGCCGGCGCCGACGCCTTCTCGGCCGCGATGCTCGCCGACGCGGACGCCGATCCGGACGCCCCGGACTGGCTCGGCGACACCCCGCCCACCCCCGCGGACCGCCGCGCGGCCCTCCTCCGCATCCAGCCGCTGCTGCACGAGCTGGGCTTCACCGGCGTCATCGACCCGGCCGTCACGCTCGACGAGATCGCCGCCTACCGCGCGGCCCACGAGCGCGGCGAGCTGTCGCTGCGGGTCGTCGCGATGCCCTACCCCGAGCTCGGCACGGAAGCGGTCCCGGGCGTCGACGAGGCGCTCGCCCTGCTCGACACCGTCGACGGCACCACCGGCGACGGCGACGAGCTGCTCCGCCTCGGCCCGATCAAGGTCTACTACGACGGCGAGGGGATGAAGGGCCAGGCGCTCCTCGAGCAGCCCTGGCCCGGCGGAAGCCACGGCGTGCAGCGGATCGCGACCGCCGAGTTCGCGCGGCTCGCCGCGGAGTGCGTCCAGCGCGGCTGGGGCCTGGGCGTGCACGCGGTCGGCAGCCGCGCGGTCGCCGAGGTGCTCGACGCCCTCGAGGGGGCGGGCCCGCCCGAGCGGATCGCCGCCCTGCGCTGCCAGCTGATCCACGCCTACCTCGAGCCCTCCGCCGAGAGCCGCGAGCGCGCGGCCCGGCTCGGCGTCGTCGCATCGCTGCAGCCCTCGATCGCCTGGAGCAACGCGGCGGGACTGACGGAGCGGCTCGGCGCGCGGGCCGACCCGGTCAACCCGATGCGCGACTGGCGCGACTCCGGCGTGGTGATCGCGCTCGGCTCCGACGCCCCCTACTTCCCGTTCGACCCGCGGCGGGTCGTCGCGACCGCGGTGAGCCGCCGGATGCGCCGCCTGCCCGACCCGCTCGGTCCGGAGCAGGCGCTCACGGTGCTCGAGGTCGTCGAGGGCTACACCCGGGGAGCGGCGCACGCGGCCTTCGCGGAGGACCGCCGCGGGATGCTCCGCGCCGGCTTCCTCGCCGACCTGGTGCTGCTCTCGGTCGACCCGGGGGAGTGCTCGGCGGAGGAGTTCGCCGGGGCGCAGGTGCTGCGCACGGTGGTCGGCGGGCGGACGGTGCACGGGCCCGCGGCGGAGGACGCCGACCAGATGTAATCCCGCCGAAACACAATGGGATCCGCATTGCCTTAGATTGGATCCAAGTTGAGCGGCCCCCCGAGCAACTCCGCCCCGCCCCCGATGCACCACCCGTACCCCTTGGAGGACAGCACCATGGTCAGGAAGAGCTTGCTCGCCGGCGTCGCACTGGCGGCCGTCGCGAGCCTCGCGCTCACCGCCTGCGGGACCACCAGCGCCCCGCAGAGCGCCACCGGCACCGCCGGCACCACCGACACCATCAACGCGGAGCTCTGGTACGCGCCGTCCACCTTCGACCCCGCGAAGGCCTCCGCCGACGCCGACGTGACCGTCGCGCGCCTCGGCTTCGACACCCTGCTCCGCCAGGGCGAGACCGAGGGCTACATCGGCGGCCTCGCCACCGAGTGGAACGCCGTCTCGGCGTCCGAGTACACGTTCACCCTCCGCGACGGCGCCACCTGCGCCGACGGCACCGCGATCACGCCGACCGTCGTCGCCGACTCCTTCACGTACCTCACCGGCCTCGACGACTCGGGCGCGCTGACCTGGAAGAACCAGGCCTTCGGCTCCGGCGACCCGACCTTCACCCCCGACGACGCGGCCGGCACGCTGACGATCTCGCTCAGTCAGCCCTACTCGCAGCTGCTCGGCGGCGTCACCCGCCCCGGCACCGGCATCATCTGCCCCGCCGGCCTCGCCGACACCGAGGGCCTCGCCGCGGGCACCGTCGACGGCGCCTGGTCCGGCCCGTACATGCTCTCGAACCTCTCGGCCGGTGTCAGCGCCGCCTACACGCTGCGCGACGACTACGACGCCTGGCCCGACTGGCAGGACGTCGAGGGCGAGCCCGCGAAGACGATCAACCTGACCGTGCAGTCCGACTCCAACACGAGCGCCAACCTGCTCGAGTCCGGCGGCGTGGACCTCGCCCGCTTCTACGACTCCAACGCGCTGCGCTTCGAGGACGACCCGGCCTACACGACCGTCACCTTCGCCAGCTCGGCCTACAACCTCGTCTTCAACGAGGCCCCCGGCTCCGGCTCGATCTTCGAGGGGAACGAGGAGCGCCGCGCCGCGGTCGCCCAGGCGATCGACACCCAGGGCTTCAACTCGGCCGGCCTCGACGGCCTCGGCGTGCCGCAGTACACCGTCAACGCGGCGAGCTACCGCTGCGCCCTGGACGACGAGTCGCTGGTGCAGAAGTACGACCCCGCCGCCGCGACGCCCGAGCTCACCGGTCAGTCGATCCGCCTGCTGATGATGTCGAACTGGGACCCGGCCGCCGACTACCTGGCCGAGTCGCTCCGCGCCGCGGGCGCCACCGTCACCGTCTCGGCGCTCGACCCGGCCGACTGGTCGAAGGCCATGCGCACCGAGCCCGCCACCTGGGACGTCGCGATCGCCGCGGAGAACGCCGGCCCCGGCCTCATCCACACCACGATCGCCCGCTACCTCGGACCGACCTACGCCGACGGCGGCACGAACGTCTCCTCCAGCGACAACCCCGAGGGCGTCGCCTACTACGAGGCCGCGATGGCCGCCTCGGACACCGAGACGCAGTGCGAGAACCTGCTCGCCGCCCAGAAGACGATCCTCGAGCGCGTCGACATGACGCCGCTGATCACCGACACGCACCGCTACGTGGCCCGCTCCGGCTTCGCGACCTCGGTGTTCTCGGGCTACTGGGACATCTCGGCCATGCGGATCCTGTCCTGATCCGCTGATCAGCACCGCTGAGCAGCCCACCCGAGCGGGACGACACGAGGAGACGACGCGATGAGCACCACGACCGCCACCACCCTTGCGTCGTCCGGCGCGGCAGGCCCAGGCCCCGGCCCGGGCGCCGTCCGCGCCGGCACCCTCGGCGGGGCCTGGCGGAGGTTCCTCCTCCGCCGGGCCCTCGGCCTGCTCGTCAACCTCGCGCTGCTCGTGCTGGTCACCTTCCTGATCGTGCAGCTCATCCCCGGCGACCCGGCGATCGCCATCGCGGGGGAGGCGGCCTCGCTCGACCAGGTCGAGCTGGTCCGCACCCAGCTCGGCCTCGACCAGCCGCTGCCCGCGCAGCTCTGGACCTACCTCCTCGGCGTGCTGCAGGGCGACTTCGGCGCCTCCTACCGCTACTCCATCCCGGCGATGGACCTCGTGATGACGGCCGTCCCGTACACGCTGACCATCACGATCTCCGCGGTGCTGCTCCTGCTCGTCCTCGGCATCGCGCTGGGCATGGCGGTCGGAGTCGCGACCCGCGGCGACCGCCGCCGCTGGCTCGACGCGGTGTTCAGCACCGTCACCGGGCTGATCTCCTCGGTCCCCACCTACGTGCTGGCGACCGGCTTCGTCGTCGTCTTCGCGGTGCTGCTGAAGGTGCTGCCGCCCGCGTACTCGCCGGCCTACGACTTCGGCACCGCCGCGATCCTGCCGATCGCCTCGCTCACCGTCGGCGGCACCTGCTCCGTCGCGAGGATCGTCCGCCGCGAGACCGCGGTGATCCTCGAACAGGACTACATGCGCACCGCCCGCGGCTGGCGGCTGCCCGCGCTCACCCTCTACGCCAAGCACATGCTGCCCAACCTGCTCACCACGGCGCTGACGCTCTCGGGCATCATCCTCACCGCCCTGCTCGGCTCCGCGCTGATCACGGAGGCGGTCTTCGCCTGGCCGGGTCTCGGCGGCGTGATCGTGCAGGCGATCGCGATCGACAAGGACTACCCGGTGATCCGGGCGGCCGTCTTCGTGATCGGGCTCATCTCCCTCGTGATCACCCTCGTGATCGACGTCATCCTGGGTCTGATCGACCCGCGCACCCTCGGAGAGCAGCGTGGCTGAGTCCCTCCCCGCCGTCCGCGGCCTGAAGCCCGCCGGCGCGCGCACCTTCGCCTGGAACCCCGGGCTCGTGATCGGGCTCGGCCTCCTCGGCGTGATCGCCCTCACCGCGCTGATCGCCCCGATCGCGCTCGAGGGCCAGGCCACCGGCCTCGGCGGCAGCCCCAGCCTCGGCTCGACCGCCGAGCACCCGCTCGGCACCGACACCCTCGGCCGCGACATGCTCGCCCGCACCCTCGTCGCCACCCGCTCGACCGTGCTGATGGCGCTCGCCGCGACCGTGCTCTCGGCGATCGTCGGCATCGCGGTCGGCATCGGCGTCTGGCTCGCGCCGCGCCGGGTCCGCGAGCTGGGGCTGCGCGCGATCGAGCTGGCCGTCAGCTACCCGACGATGCTCGTCGCGATCATCGTCGCCGCCATCCTCGGCCAGGGCGTCGTCCAGGTGGTGGTCGCCATCGCGGTCGCCAACATCGCCGGCTTCGCGCGGCTGACCGCCAACCTCGCCTCCAAGATCGCGGCGAGCGAGTACGTCACGACCGCCCGGCTGACCGGAGTGCCGACGCACCTCGTCGCGCTGCGGCACGTGCTGCCGAACATGGCCGAGCCGACGCTGATCCTCGTCGCCGGCGCCTTCTCCGGCGCGCTCGTCGAGATCTCGGGCCTCTCCTTCATCGGCCTCGGTGCGCAGACGCCCGCCTTCGACTGGGGCACGCTCCTCAACGACGGACTGAGCCGCATCTCGGTGAACCCGGTCGTCATCCTCGGCCCGGCGCTCGCGCTCACGGTCGCCTCCTTCGCGGCGCTGCTGGTCGGCGACGGGCTGGCAGCGGCGGCGAACCCGCGCTCGAACACGACGCGGGCCCGGATGACGAGGGCCACCGACTCCTCGACCGCCGCGCCCGCCCCGGCCGACGCCGTGCTCGTCGCCGACGGCATCACCGTCCGCCACGGCGCGACCGGCCGCGAGCTCGTCTCCGACCTCTCCTTCACCGTCCGGCGCGGCGAGGTGCTCGGTATCGTCGGCGAGTCCGGCTCGGGCAAGTCGCTGACCGCCTCGGTCGTCGCGAAGCTGCTGGGCGAGGGTCTCGAGGCCTCCGCGCGCCGGCTCGAGCTCGGCGGCACCGACCTGCTCGACCCCGTCCCGGACCGGGTGCTCGCCGCGAAGATCGGGCTGATCTACCAGGACCCGGGCACCGCGCTGAACCCCGCCATGGTCCTCGGCACCCAGCTGTCCGACGTGCTGCGGATCCGCCTGCGCCACTCCCGCCGCGACGCGCTCGACCTGCTCCTGCGCGGCTTCCGCTCGGTGATGCTCTCCGACCCGGAGGGGCGGCTGCGGCAGTACCCGCACCAGCTCTCCGGCGGCATGAAGCAGCGCGCGATGATCGCCTCGGCGATGAGCGCGAAGCCCGACCTGCTGATCGCCGACGAGCCGACCACCGCGCTCGACGTGACGGTGCAGCGCGAGGTGCTCTCGGTGCTCAAGCGCATGAACGAGGACTCCGGCGCCGCCGTGCTCTTCATCTCGCACGACCTCGGCGTCGTCCGGGCGCTCTGCGACCGCGTCCTCGTGATGAAGGACGGCCGCATCGTCGAGCGGATCGAGGACATCGCCCACCTCTCGGAGGAGACCGTGACGCATCCGTACACGCGGCAGTTGCTCGCCGCAACGCCGGTCGTGACCGTGCCGACGCCGCCGGAGGTGCGCTCGTGAGCGCCGCCGCCGCTTCGGCCCCCGGAGCCGCCGCGTCGTCCGCGATGGTCGACGTCCGCGGTCTCGACGTGGTCTTCGGGCACGCGAAGGTCCTGCACGGCGTCGACCTGCGGGTCGAGCGCGGCCGCACCGTCGGCGTGGTCGGCGAGTCCGGCTCCGGCAAGTCGACCCTCGCCAAGGTGCTGGTCGGCTCGGTCCGCGCGGCGGCCGGCACGGCGAGCGTCGACGGCGTCGACATCGTCGCCGCCAACCGCTCGGCGATGCACGCCTACCGCCGGCGCACGCAGATGATCCCGCAGGACCCGTACTCCTCGCTCTCGCCGCGGCGCACCATCGCGCAGACCCTCGCCGAGGCGATCGACCCGGTCCGCGCCCGCGTCGGCCGGAACGAGGAGCTGATCGTCGCCTGGCTGGAGCGCGTCGGCCTCAGCGCCGACATGCGGCACCGGTTCCCGCACGAGTTCTCCGGCGGGCAGCGCCAGCGCGTCGCGATCGCCCGCGGGCTGATCATCGACCCGACCTTCGTGATCGCCGACGAGATCACCTCCGCCCTCGACGTCTCGGTGCAGGGCCAGATCCTCGATCTGCTCGCCGGGATCAAGGAGTCGCTCGGCCTGACGATGATGTTCATCTCGCACAATCTCGCCGTCGTCCAGCGCGTCAGCGACGAGGTCGTGGTGCTCTACCGCGGCGAGGTCGTCGAGGCCGGCCCGGTCGAGCGGATCTACGCCGACCCCCAGCACTGGTACACCCGCCGCCTGCTCGACGCCGACCCGGGCTCGCCCGGCTTCAGCCTCTCCGGAGCGGCGTCGGTCCCCGCGAAGGAGAGCGCATGACCGCCCGGCTGCCCCTCACCCCCATGGCCGAGGGCGTGCTCCGGCTCGTCGGCGCGACGCTCGTCGACGGCACCGGTGCGGCTCCGCTCGAGGACTCCGAGGTCGAGATCCGCGACGGCGTGATCGCCTACGCGGGGCCGCGCCGCGCGGTTCCGGTGCTCGAGGGTCGCGCGGTCGACGTGTCCGGCGCGTTCCTGCTGCCGGGCTTCGTCGACGTCCACGTGCACCTCGCGATGGTGCCCGTCGCCCCGGAGGCGGCGCGCGAGCGCTTCCCGGAGGAGGACGTCCTCGAGATCGCCGGGCTCCTGCGCCGCACGCTCGACGCCGGCGTCACCACCGCCCGCGACCTCGACGGGCTCTCGCCGGGCTACCGCGAGGCCGTCGCGCGCGGAGCGGTCGACGGCCCGCGCCTGCACCTCGCGATCGCCATGCTCTCGCCGACCGGCGGCCACGCCGATCCGCACCACCGCAACGGCAGCCTGCCGGCCTGGGCCGTGCGCCCGGGCATGCCCGCGCCCGGACTCGTCGACACGGACGAGGACGTGGTCCGGATGGTCCGCACCCTCGTCCGCACCGGCGCCGACGTGATCAAGGTCGCCACCTCGGGCGGGCTCGGCTCACCGAACGACGACGCCCGCGACGTCGGGATCACGCAGAAGCAGGTCGCCCTGATCGCGGAGCTGCTCGCCGAGCGCGGCGGCCGGCCGATCACCGCGCACGCCCTCTCCGACGACGCCGCGCGCGCCGCCGTGCTGGGCGGCGCGACGAGCATCGAGCACGGCTACGACCTCTCCGACGAGACCCTCGCGCTGATGCGCGAGCGCGGGACGACGCTCGTGCCGACCCTGAGCATCCTGGTGCGCGCGTTCGACCCGGCGACGACGACCGCAGAGCGGCTCCGGCAGCGCGAGCTGCTGCGCGAGCGCGGTCTCGACTCGGTGCGCCGGGCCGTCGCGGCGGGGATCCCGCTCGCGCTCGGCACCGACGCCGGCGTGCACCCGCACGGCCGGAACCTCGCCGAGCTGGCGCAGCTGGTCGCCGTCGGGCTCACCCCGCTCGAGGCATTGAGCGCCGGCACCCTCGGCGGCGCCCGCCTGCTGGGCCTCGACGCGCAGCTCGGCTCGGTCGAGCCGGGCAAGCTCGCCGACCTGGTGCTGACCGAGGTCGATCCGCTGGCCGACATCGCGACGCTGGGCGATCCAGCGGCGGTGCGCGCGGTCCTGCAGTCGGGCCGCGTGGTGAAGGACCTCGACGGGCGGCTGGGCTAGACGCTCGAGGTCAGCGGCGGATCAGAACTCTTCGTAGTTGTACGGCTCCGGGTCCGGCTCGATCACCGGGCGCGCGATCGTGCGGCGGTTGTCCTTGATGCGCGAGCGGATGTCCTCGACGGCCTTGGCGACGGCCTCCTCGGTCGCGGCCTCGTCGTCGACGGACTGCTCCACCGGCACGACGACGAGCTCGCTGCTCGCGTCGAGGGTCATCTTCGCCTCGATGAGCACGCCCTCGTCGGTGAAGGCGGGGACGCTGACGGCCTCCGAGTGCTCCTGCCGGTCGATCGCGGTCACGAGGTCGAGGAGGGCCTCGGTGACGGCGTCGGTGGTGACGATGCTCTTGGAGGCGTAGGTCAGCTGCTGCATGTCTCCAGTCTCGCCGGGGCGGATCCGGATCTCTCGGGGTTGCGGCGGGTGCGGGCGGGCGTCTAGCGGGCGGCCGGATCTCTGTGCTCCGTTCACCTCGGAGGCCTTGCGGCGGGGGTGGCGCCCGCCGCAGTCTGGAGGCATGCGAGACGTGCTGAGGAGATCCAGCGGCGGCGAGATCGCCGGCGCCGTCCTGATCGTGCTGGCCTCGATCGCGCTCCTCATCGGCGCGTTCGCCGCAGGTGCGGGGAGCATCTACGGGATGCTCGGCGTGATCGTCGCGTTCACCGCCGGCATCACCGGCCTCGGCGTGCACATCGCCGGCCGCGAGGCCCGCCTCCGCCGCGACGGGCACTGAGCGCTCCCGCCAGCGGGGTCTCGATACGCGCTGCGCGCTACTCGACCAGCATGCAGGGTGCGCTCGGGCCAGATCATGCTGATCGAGCAGTCCTCGCAGAGGGCGTTCGTCTCATGCTGATCGAGTAGCCCGCGCAGCGGGCGTATCGAGATCCACCATCGTCAGAACGCGAGTCTGCAGACCCGCCCTGTTGGAGACGGTGGGTCTCGATACGCCCCTGCGGGGCTACTCGACCAGCATGAGAAGGGGCGCGGCGCGTCCTCTCCCTCACCAGCGGCGCCCCTTTCGTGCTGGACTCGGGGCGGGCCTCGCGCGTCGCCGCCGAGGCGGGCTGAGCCGACGTCGACCTCGGGACTCGAACGCGTGCCAGGATCGATGTCGGCCGTGCCGACGTCCACGGCGGCGTCGAGGACCCCGCGCGGGCGCCTCCGCGCCCGGCGCCGCCCCGACGCCCCCCCGACATTCCCGCCCAGGATCCCCTCCTCGGCCCGACAACGACGTTCCGGACCGGCAGAGACGACGCCGTCCGCAGAGAAGGAGCTCCCATGACGAAGCGATCCCCCGCCGGCCCGCGCTTCCCCGCCCGCCCGCGCCTCCTCGCCGGCCTGGGCCTCGCCGCCTCGGCCGCTCTGCTGCTGAGCGCGTGCACGGGCACCGGCCAGGAGCCCGCCGCGACCTCGGGCGGCGGCGCGTCCGGCGCCGGCGGTGACTACACCTACGCGGTCGTCACCCACTCCGGCCCCGGCGACGCCTTCTGGGACCGCGTGAAGTCGGGCGCCGAGGCGGCCGGCGCCGACTACGGCGCGACGATCACCTACACGGCCGACTCCGATCCGGCGCGGCAGTCGCAGCTGATCGACAACGCGGTCGCCCAGCAGGTCGACGGCATCGTCGTCTCGATGGCCAACCCCGACGGTGTGAAGGACAGCGTCGAGAAGGCGGTCGCCGCCGGCATCCCCGTCGTCACCATCAACTCCGGCATCGAGCGCTCCGCCGAGTTCGGCGCCCTCACCCACATCGGCCAGAGCGAGACGGTCGCCGGCGAGGCGGTCGGCACGAAGCTCGCCGAGGCGGGCGCCACGAAGGCGCTCTGCGTGATCCAGGAGGCCGGCAACGTCGGTCTCGAGGAGCGCTGCAAGGCCGCGGCGTCGACCTTCGGCGGCGGCATGAGCAACCTGCAGGTGGACGGCACCAACGACGCGGACGTCAAGGCGACCATCAAGTCCAAGCTCCAGGCCGACCCGTCCATCGACGGCGTGCTCACCCTCGGCGGCCAGTACGCGATCGACGCCGTCGGCGCCGTGTCGGAGTCGGGCAGCTCGGCCCAGGTCGGCACCTTCGACCTCTCCGAGGACGTCGTCACCGCGATCGAGGACGGCTCGATCGTCTTCGCCGTCGACCAGCAGCCCTACGTGCAGGGCTTCCTCGGCATCACGGCGCTGTCGCTGTACTCCACGAACGGCAACGTCATCGGCGGCGGCCAGCCCGTCTACTCCGGACCCGCCTTCGTCACGAAGGAGAACGCGGCCGAGGTCGCCGAGTTCGCCGCGAACGGCACGCGCTAGCGTGCAGCCCGCCCCCGACAGGAGCCACCCGTGACGACCACCGACACCGCGACGACCGCGTCGAGCCCGCGCCGCGAGCGGCGCCCGCTCCGCACGCTCCTCGCGCGCCCCGAGACCGGTGCGCTCGCCGCCGCCCTCGCCGTGCTCGTGTTCTTCTCCCTCTTCGCCCCGCAGTTCCTGAGCCTGGCCGGCGCCGGAGTGTGGCTGGAGTCGGCGTCGACCTTCGGGATCATGGCCGTCGCCGTCGCGCTGCTGATGATCGGCGGCGAGTTCGACCTCTCCGCGGGCGTGATGACCGGCTTCTCCGCCCTCATCGTCGGGATCCTGACGACCCACTACGGGCTCAGCGTCTGGGTGGCGGTCGTCGTCTCGCTCGTCGTCTGCCTCGGCGTCGGCGCCCTGAACGGCGTCCTGGTGATGAAGACCGGACTGCCGAGCTTCATCGTGACGCTCGGCACCTTCTTCGCCCTCGCCGGCATCGACCTGGCGGTGACGAAGCTGATCACCGGCCAGGTCGCGATCCAGGGGATGGCGAAGGTCCCCGGCTACGACGGCATCCAGCCGCTGTTCGGCGCGTCCGCGGGCCTCGGCGGCGGCACCTTCTACGTCTCGGTGCTGTGGTGGTTCGCGGTGACGGCCGTCGCCACCTGGATCCTGCTGCGCACCCGCGCCGGCAACTGGATCTTCGCGGTCGGCGGGGCGCAGGCCTCCGCGCGCCAGGTCGGCGTGCCCGTGCTGAAGACGAAGATCGGCCTCTTCATGGGGACCGCCGGCGCCGCCTGGCTCGTCGGCATGATCTCGCTCTTCCGCACCTCGACCGTGCAGGCGAACACCGGGGTCGGCCAGGAGTTCATCTACATCATCTGCGCGGTCGTCGGCGGCTGCCTGCTGACCGGTGGCTACGGCTCGGCGATCGGCGCGGCTCTCGGCGCCCTCATCTACGGCATGGTCTTCCAGGGCATCACCTTCGCCCAGTGGGACACCGACTGGCTGCGCACCGTCCTCGGCGGGATGCTGCTCGCCGCGGTGCTGCTCAACAACGCCGTCCGGACCCGCGCGGGAGGCCGGCGATGAGCCCCGGCACGACCGCCGGCGGCGCGGCACCGCGCACCCCGGTGGGCACGACGATCCTCGAGGTCCGCGATCTCGGCAAGAGCTACGGAGCTGTCGACGCGCTCACCGGAGTGTCGACCACGGTCGACGCCGGGAGGGTCACCTGCGTCCTCGGCGACAACGGCGCCGGCAAGTCGACGCTCATCGCGATGCTCGCCGGCGCCGAGGCCCCCTCCTCGGGCGAGCTGCTCCTGGACGGGGCGCCGGTCGTCTTCTCGTCGCCGCGCGCCGCGCTGCAGGCGGGGATCGCGACCGTCTACCAGGACCTCGCGGTCGTGCCGCTGATGCCCGTCTGGCGCAACTTCTTCCTCGGCTCCGAGCTGACCCGCGGGCGCGGGCCGCTGCGCCGCCTCGACGTGCAGCGGATGAAGGAGATCACCCGGAGCGAGCTGGCGCGGATGGGCATCGACCTGCGCGACGTCGACCAGCCGATCGGCACGCTCTCCGGAGGCGAGCGCCAGAGCGTCGCGATCGCCCGCGCGGTGCACTTCGGCGCCCGCGTGCTGATCCTCGACGAGCCGACCGCGGCCCTCGGCGTCAAGCAGTCGGGCGTGGTGCTGACCTACATCGCCCGGGCCCGCGACGCCGGGCTGGGCGTGGTCTTCATCACCCACAACCCGCACCACGCCTACCCGATCGGCGACCGCTTCCTGCTCCTCAACCGCGGCACCAGCCTCGGCACCTTCGAGAAGAGCGACATCGGCCTCGGCGAGCTGACCGGCCTGATGGCGGGCGGCGCCGAGCTCGCCGCCCTCGCGCACGAGCTCGAGCGCCCGGCGCCGGAGTGACGGCGGGCCTGCGCCCGGCAGGCGGCACTCCGTGCTGATCGAGGAGCCCGCGGAGCGGGCGCATTCCATGTTGATCGAGTAGCCCGCGGAGCGGGCGTATCGAGATCCACCGTCGTCCGGTGGGCGGGTCTCGATACGCCGCTGCGGGGCTACTCGACCAGCATGAGGTCTCGATACGCGCTGCGCGCTACTCGACCAGCATGGGGCGCGCCCCTCCAGGTGGAAAGAGGAGCCCGTGGAGCGGGCGCATTCCATGTTGATCGAGTAGCCCGCGGAGCGGGCGTATCGAGATCCATCGTCGTCCGGTGGGCGGGTCTCGATACGCGCTGCGCGCTACTCGACCAGCATGGAACGGACGCGCTGCGCGTCCAGCACTGCAGTGCACGCTGCACGCTGCGCGACACGCGGGGGACGCATTGCATGCTGATCGAGTAGCCCGCGGAGCGGGCGTATCGAGATCCGGCGTCGGTCAGCGGGCGAGGTAGGCGCGCCAGCCGCCGAAGGCGGTGATGTCGTCCGCGCCGGGGAGGGCGATCGGCTCGACGAGGAAGCCGCTGACGAGGGAGCCGTCGGCCAACGCGACGGAGCCGATGGCCATCGGCTGGGGGAGCGCCGCGACGAAGGAGCCGAACGCGGCCTCCGTCAGCCGGTACACCTCGACCTCGAGCGCCGCGCCGCCCTCGGCGACCCGCACGACGCCGGGCTTCGGCGGCACGGTCGACAGCGCGTAGAGGCGGTAGTCGGCGCTCGTCGTCGTCGCCTCGACGAGCTCCGCGTCGCGGTCCGCGAGCTGGTGGTGCAGCGGCTGGTCGCGCAGGTGCGCTCCGGCGACGGCGAGGAGGACGGTGCTCGCGGCGGCGGTGCTCATGAGCGGCTCCAGACGAGATCGGCGAGCTGGTGGTCGGTGAACGCGGGGCCGATCAGCTGCACGCCGAACGGCAGCCCGTCGACGACTCCCGCGGGGTAGGCGACGGCCGCGAAGTCGAGCAGGTTCGCGAAGTTGGTGAAGCGCCCGAGCCGCGAGTTGACGCCGATCGGGTCGGCGGCGACGGCCGCGAGCGTCGGGTGCTCGGTCGTCGTCGGCAGCAGCAGCGCGTCGATCCGCTCGAACACGGCGTCCGACACCACCCGCGCCCGGTCGAGCCGCTCCTGGTCCTGGAACAGCTTCCAGGCCGGCAGCTCCCGCGACCGCGAGACGATGCCGCCGACCACCGGGTCCACCTCGTCGGGATGCGCGTCGACGAACGCGCCGACCGCCGCGTAGCGCTCGGCCACGAAGGCGCCGTCGTAGAGCATCCGCGCGGTCTCGAGGAACACCTCGATGTCGAGCTCGACCAGCGTCGCCCCCGCCTCGCTCCAGCGGGCCACCTCGGCGTCGAAGGCCTCGGCCCAGCCGGGCGCGAGCTCGCCGAGCTGCCCGGGCCGCGGGACGCCGATCCGCGCCGTCGAGGCGAACGGCTCGGCGACTCCGCTGCGGCTGAGCGGGTCGCGTGAGTCCGGCCCCGCCATCACGTCGAGCGCGCGCCGGGCGATCGCCGGATCCGCCGCCATCACCGTCACCACGTCGAGGCTCCGGCAGGCCGGCACCACGCCGGCGGCGCTGACCCAGCCCCTGGTCGGCTTCAGCCCGACCAGCCCGTGGAACGCGGCCGGCACCCGCCCGGAGCCCGCGGTGTCGGTCCCGAGCGCGAAGTCGGCGCCGCCGAGCGCCACCGCGACCGCGGAGCCGGACGACGAGCCGCCGGAGATGCGCGACGGGTCCACCGCGTGCCGCACCGCGCCGTACGGCGACCGGGTGCCGACGAGGCCGGTCGCGAACTGGTCGAGGTTGGCCGAGCCGAGCACCACGGCTCCCGCCGCACGCAGCCGCGCCACGACGGTCGCGTCCTCGGCGGGCGCGTACGCGAACGCCGGGCAGGCCGCGGTCGTCTCCAGACCCGCGACGTCGATGTTGCCCTTCACCGCGAACAGCAGCCCGGCGAGCGGGAGCGCCGGATCGACGGCGGCCAGCTCCGCGGCCACCTCGGCCTCGGGCCGCAGGGCGATGAACGCCTCGGGCCGCGCGGCCAGCCGCCGGTAGCGCTCGGCGACGTGCGCCGCGGGGTCCTGAAGCGCGGGGTCCAGCGCGGGGCTGTCCATCATGCTGCGTCCTCTTCCTCGGCCTGCTCGGCCCTCGTCTCCAGCACCACGAGCACCCTGCCCGCGGCCACGTGCGCCCCGACCTCGGCGACCACGGCGACCACGCGCCCGGCCGCCGGAGCCGTCACGGGCGCCTCCATCTTCATCGCCTCGAGGGCGACCAGCGTCTGCCCGGCGGCGACCGCATCCCCCACGGCCACGTCGATCCGGAACACCGTCGCCACGAACGGCGCCTCGACGCCCTCGCAGCCGTCCGGGATCTCCACGGCCGAGGACGCGGGCGGCGCGGGCACCGCCTCCACGCGGTCGAACTCGCCCGACGCCTCCCAGGCGGCGCGCTCGGCGCCGAAGGCCCCGGCCTGCACCGCGCGGAAGTCCGCGATCGACTCCGCGTTCTCCGCGAGGAACTCCTGGTACTCCGCGAGCCCGAACTCGCCCTCCTCGATCCGCAGCGGCAGCCGCCCCGCGGCCATCTCGGAGCGCAGCTCGAGCAGCTCGTCCGGCTCCACCGGGTACCAGCGGATGCGGTCGAAGAACCGCAGCAGCCACGGCACGCCGGTCTCGAACGCTCCGGCCTGGTGGTGCGTCGACCAGATCGGCACCGTGCGGCCGACGAACTGGTAGCCGCCCGGCCCCTCCATCCCGTAGATGCAGAGGTAGGCGCCGCCGATGCCGACGGCGTTCTGCGGCGTCCAGGTGCGCGCCGGGTTGTACTTGGTGGTCACCAGGCGGTGCCGAGGGTCGAGCGGAGTCGCGACCGGCGCGCCGAGGTAGACGTCGCCGAGCCCGAGCACCAGGTACTCCGCTTCGAACACCGTGCGGTAGACCTCGTCGACGCTGTCCAGGCCGTTGATCCGGCGGATGAACTCGATGTTCCACGGGCACCAGGGCGCGTCGTCGCGGACGCCCGCCATGTAGCGGCGGATCGCCTCGCGCGTCGACGGGTCGTCCCAGGCCAGCGGCAGGTGCACGGTGCGGCTCGGCACGCGCAGATCGGCCGTCGCGGGCAGCAGCGCCTCGGCCGCGAGCACCGCCTCGGCGACCGCGTCGGTCGAAGTCGTCCGCGGATCGAAGTGCACCTGCAGCGAGCGGATGCCCGGGGTCAGCTCGATCACGCCGGGCAGCGCCGCCTGCTCCAGCGTCTCGGCGATGGCGTGCACGCGCATCCGCGAGGCGAGGTCGAGACTCATCTCGCCGATCTCGACGAGCAGGTTCGCGTCGCCGCTGCGGCGCAGCACCAGCGACGGATCGCCGTCGTGCGCGGGCCGCCGGTGCAGCACGCCGTGGTCGTCGACCGCGGCCCGGCCCGCCGCGGGCTCGTCGAGCGGAGCGTCGAGCAGCCCGGTCGCCTGCGCCGCGGTGACCGGCACGAAGCGCACCGTGTCTCCGGGGCGGAGCTGCCCGAGCCGCCAGAGGTGGCCGGTCGCGACGCTCGCCGGGCAGGTGAAGCCGCCGAGGCTCGGGCCGTCGGGTCCGAGCAGGATCGGCAGGTCGCCGGTGTAGTCGACGGCGCCGACCGCGTACGGGGTGTCGTGGATGTTGGAGGGGTGCAGCCCGGCCTCGCCGCCGTCCTCGCGGGCCCAGTGCGGCTTCGGGCCGAGCAGGCGGACGCCGGTGCGCGCCGAGTTGAAGTGCACCTCCCAGGCGGTGGCGTAGAAGACGGCCATGTCGTCCTCGGTGAAGAACTCCGGAGCGGCGTGCGGGCCCTCGAGCGCGGCGAGCGTCCAGGCGTGCGGGAACGCGGGGCGCTCCTCCTCCGGCACGATCGCCACGGTGTTCGGGACGCTCGGCGTCCGCAGCCCGAGCACGTCGCCCGGGGCGAGCGCGCGCCCCGCGTGCCCGCCGATCGCGCCGAGGTCGAAGGTGCTGGCCGAGCCGAGCACGAGCGGGATGTCGAGCCCGCCCTCGACCAGCAGGTACATGCGCATGCCGCTCTCGGCCGTGCCGATGGCGAGGACGCCGCCGGCCGGCACCGCGATCGGCTCCCACTGCGCGATCGGCGCGCCGTCGAGGGTGGCTGGCGCGGGCGCCCCGGTCAGCACGACGCGGGTGGCGGTGTGGAAGCGGAGGGTCGGCCCGGTCATCGTGATCTCGAGTCCCGGCGCGTCCTCGGGGTTGCCGAGCGCCGTGTTGCCGAGCCGGAACGACAGCGCATCCATCGGTCCCGACGGCGGCACGCCGACCGGCCAGTAGCCCAGGCGCCCGGTCGCGTCCTGCACGGTGGTCAGCATCCCGCCCTTCAGCACCTCGACCCGCGGGCTCGCGTCGCGCAGGTCGTCGAGGGTCGCGGTGGAGTGCTCGGCCGCGAGCACCGAGGGCTCGGCCGCGATCGCCCGCAGCAGGCCGACGTTGGTCGCGATGCCGTCGACGCGGGTGGCGGCGAGCGCCCGCCCGAGCGCGGCCCAGGCCTCCTCGCGGGTCGCGCCGCTGACGATCACCTTCGCGAGCAGCGGGTCGTAGGAGGTGGAGACCTCGCTTCCGGGGCGGATCCAGCCGTCGACGCGGACGTCGTCCGGGAACGACAGCCCCGTGATGGTGCCCGAGCTCGGCGCGTTGCCGAGGTCCGGGTTCTCCGCGTAGACCCGCGCCTCGACGGCCGCGCCGCTCGGCTCCGGGATCGCGTCGAGGAACGCCGTCTCGCCCTGCGCCAGGCGCAGCATCCACTCGACCAGGTCGATGCCGTAGCGCGACTCCGTCACCGGGTGCTCGACCTGGAGGCGGGTGTTCACCTCGAGGAACGCCGCCTCCTGCCGGACCGGGTCGTAGATGTACTCGACCGTGCCCGCGCTGCGGTAGCCGGCCTCGGCGCAGAGCCGGCGCGACGCCTCCGCGATGCGCTCGCGCACGGCGTCCGGCAGATCGGGGGCGGGGCTCTCCTCGACCACCTTCTGGTTGCGGCGCTGGAGCGAGCAGTCGCGGTCGCCGAGCGACACGACGCGGCCCGCGCCGTCGCCGAAGACCTGCACCTCGACGTGCCGGGCGCGCTCGACCAGCCGCTCCAGGAACACGCCGGCGGAGGAGAAGCCGGCCTCGGCCAGGCGCCGCACCTCGCGCCAGGCGGCGCGCAGCTCGGCCTCGTCGCGGCAGGCGCGCATGCCGATGCCGCCGCCACCCGCCGTCGCCTTGAGCATCACCGGGTAGCCGATCCGGCCGGCTTCGCGGGCCGCGTGGTCGGCGTCGTCGAGCAGCCCGGTGCCGGCCAGCAGTGGCACGCCCGCGCGCTCGGCGGCGTCGCGCGCGGTGTGCTTGGCGCCGAACACCTCCAGCTGCTCGGGAGTGGGGCCGACGAAGACGATGCCGGCCGCCGCGCAGGCGCGCGCGAACTCGGCGTTCTCGCTGAGGAAGCCGTAGCCCGGGTGGATCGCGCCGGCGCCGGTCTGCGCGGCCGCCGCGAGGATCCGGTCGATCCGCAGGTAGCTGTCGGCGGCGGGGGCCGGCCCGAGGCGCACCGCCTCGTCGGCGAGCGCGACATGCGCGGCGCCGAGGTCGGCGTCGGAGTAGACGGCCACCGTGCGCAGGCCCATCGCCTTCGCGGTGCGGAGGATGCGGACCGCGATCTCGCCGCGGTTGGCGACGAGGAGGGTGTCGAAGGTCATGCGCTGCCCGTTCCCGCGTTCTCGCCGCTGTGCACGATCATCTCGGCGCGCGACGGGTCGAAGCCGTTGCACGGGTTGTTGATCTGCGGGCAGTTCGAGACGACGACGAGGGTGTCCCGCTCGGCCCGCAGCACGACGCTGAGCCCGGGGGAGGAGATCCCGTCGACGATCCCGAGGGCGCCGTCCGGGTCCACCGGCACGTTCATGAACCAGTTCACGTTCGAGACCTGGTCGCGCTTGCCCATCCCGTGCCGGGAGAGCTCGGCGACGAAGTTCTCGGCGCAGGCGTGCTGCGCCGTGGTGTGGAAGCCGTAGCGGAGCGCGTTGCTCTCCTTCGAGCAGGCGCCGCCGAGGGTGTCGTGGCGCTCGACGTCGGTCGCCACGACGGTGAGCAGTGGGCGGTGCTCGGCGTCGCGGAGCACCGAGCCGGTGACCAGGTACACCGTCTCCTGCGCCTGCAGGGTCGCGGCGGCGGAGTAGGCGGTGCGGTCCTCCGCGTCGTAGGCGAGGAAGTCGACGGCCTGGTTGCCGTCGACGTCGACGATGGTCAGGAACTCGCCGCGCTTCAGGAGGCGCGACCAGGGGGCGCAGGCGGCGACCGTCTCGCGGTGGGTCTCGGTGCCGTAGGCGGTGGTCGTGTCCGTGCTGGTCGTGCTCGTGTCGGTGCCGGTGGTGCTCATGCGATGCCCCTCGCGCTCAGGTACTCGTCGGTCTGCAGGAAGGCGCGGCGGCCCTCCGGAGTGGCGTCGCGCTCGTCGGCGCTCGCCGGCTCGCCCGCCCAGGCGTGCACGTCGACCGCGCCGACCGTGAACTCCGGCCGCGGGTCGAGCGGATGCGCGGTGTTCGCCAGCAGGACGATCGCCGGCATCTCCAGCCGCAGCGTCACCGAGCGGCCGGGCCCGGCGCCGCCGAGCCACTCCGGGCTGCCGTCCTCGCGGATCCGCACCCCCTGGAAGTACGAGACGCTCGGCGGCAGATCGCGCCGGCCCAGCCCGTGCTTGGCCGCGCCGAGCAGCAGCAGCTCGCGCCCGGCCGGCGACGGGCCCTGCGGTGAGCCGTCGCCGTAGCGCTCGACGTTCCGCGCCAGCGCGGTCGTGCCGTAGATCGTGTCGTGGCGGCCGGAGTCGTCGGCGACGACGCTCGCGAGCACCCGGCCCTGGTCGCTGAGCAGCAGCTGGCCGGCGCCGGCGTAGACCTGCCACTGCACCTTGACGGTGTCCGCGACGTTCAGCCGCTCGTGCGGCTCCAGCGAGTTGTACACCAGGAGCGAGACGCAGGCGTCGCCGGTGACGTCGGTCAGGCGGAGGTGCGTCCCGCGGGCGAGGACGCGGTGGCCGTAGCCGCCGCCCTCGATCCGCTCGGACCAGCGCAGGTCCGCCGGGGCGACGCCCTCCGGCGCGTCGGGGCGCGTGCTCGCCGCCGCCGCCTCCTGGGCGCGGGCGTGCTCGCGCGCACCCGCCGTGGTCGAGGTGCCTGATGTCGTCATGCTGCGCCTGCTCCGTCTGCTGGTCCGGTCGCTGCCGGGGTTTCTATCACTCGACAGGAAGTCAACCGCGCCCCCGTGTCGCCGCTGTGACCCCGACGTTGCGATCGTGTTTCGGCGCCCGCTCGCGCCCGCCCGCACCGCCGCCCGCGCCCGCCCCACGCCGTCGCCCACCTCTCCACTCCTCAAAAGTTGCGGTAGTCGCGCGCCACTACCGCAACTTTTGGAGAATCGGCGCGGGTCGGGAGCGCTGCTACGGTCGAGCGCATGGCGAGCGCACCCCCCGGACGGCCGCGCGCCTCCGGGGCGTCGCTCACCGGGCTGGGCACGCGGGCCGACATCCTCGCGGCGAGTGCGGCGCTCTTCTGCACGGAGGGGTTCGGCGGCACCAGCACGCACGCCATCGCGGCGGCGGCCGGCATCCGCCAGGCCTCGCTCTACCACCACTTCGGCGGCAAGCACGCGGTGCTGCTCGAGCTGCTGCTCGGCACGGTGCAGCCCTCGCTCGACGCCGCCGCGGTGCTCCTCACCCGCGACGAGCCGCCGGCCGCGCGCCTCTGGGCGCTCTGCGTCTCCGACGCCCGCCTGCTCGCGGCCGGCGAGCACAACGTCGGCGCGCTCTACCTGCTGCCCGAGCTCGGCGACGAGCGCTTCGCCGTGTTCCGCGACCGCCGCTCCGAGCTGGAGACCGCGTACCGCACCCTCGTCGCGGCCTGCGGCGCCGCCGACCCCGCGACCGGCGCCTCCCTCGTGCTCGCCCTCGTCGAGAACGTCATCCTCCAGCGCCGCCGGCAGCCCGCCGAGCCCGGCCCCTCCGCGGAGGCGGTCGCCCTCGCGGCCCTCCGCGTCCTCGACCTCCCGCGCCCCGCCGTCGCCGAGGCGCTCGCCGCGGGCCCCGCCCTGCTCGCCCACCTGCGCTGACGCCCCGCCCGTCCGGCCTGCCGCACGCCCCGAGCCCCCGCCCATCGTCCAGAAGTTGCGGTACTCGGCGTCGACTACCGCAACTTTCGAGTTCTCGCCGAGGGCGACGCGCGCCGGAGTTAACAGGATCGACCCACGCCCGAAAAGAACCGCGACCGAGCGCGCGGCAGGATCCGTGTCTATCAACCGATAGAAACACCCCGCCGCACCACCCAGCAGCTCGGAGCACGCATGATCATCCTCGGAGTGGGGATCACCGTCGTGGTGATCCTCGCCGTCGGCATCGCGGTCGCCCGCAAGATCGACGGCGACAGCGCCAACTACCTCGTCGCCGGACGCCGCCTCGGCATCCCGCTCGTCGCCGTGAGCCTGACGGCCGCCGCGGTCGACTCGAACGCCACCGTCGGCAACACCGACCTCACCTCGCAGTTCGGCTTCTGGGCGGGCGCCTCGCTCGCGATCGGCCTGGCGATCTGCCTCCTGATCACGGGCCTCTTCCTCGCCAAGCCGATGAACGCGATGAAGCTCTTCACCCTCGCCGACTTCTTCCGGATGCGCTACGACCGCACCACCGAGGTCGTCGCCTCGGTGATCATGGTCTTCTCCTTCACGATCCTGCTGGCCGGCAACCTGGTCGCCTGCGGCTTCCTGCTCGAGCGCTTCGCCGGCATCCCGTACGCCTGGGGCGTGATCCTCTCGGTCGCCCTCGTGCTCAGCTACACGATCGCCGGCGGCCTCTTCTCCGACGCGTACACCGCGGCCATCCAGACCGTGATCACGGTCGTCGCGGCGATCTCGCTGCTGGTCTGGGTCGCGCTCGCCTACGGCATCGTCATCCCCGAGGGCATGGGGCCGTTCGACTTCGAGCAGCTCACCGACCCGGCGATGGGCGCCCCCGTCAACTGGGCCACCCTCGTCGCGCTCGGCATCGGCGACCTCGTCGCGATCGACTTCATGCAGCGGATCTTCGGCGCCAAGTCGCCCGAGGTCGCCCGCCGCGCCTGCTACGCCGCCGCCGTCGGCACCGCGGCGATCGGCTCGATCTTCGCGATCGTCGCGCTCAGCGCCACCGCCGTCCTGGGCCTCTCGGCCGCCGACGGCCCGGTCCTGTTCACGCTGCTCGACGACTACGCGCCGCCGGTCATCGCGATCCTGGTGCTCTCCGGAGTCGTCGCCGCGTCGTTCTCGACCGCGTCCGGCGCCATCCTCGCCACCTCGGCGATCGTCGTCCGCAACGTGCTCTCGGTCCGCCGCCACTCCGGCAGCGGCCCGGACCCGCTGCTGCGCTGGACCCGCGTCGCCATGGTGCCGATCGTGATCCTCGGCTCGTTCCTCGCGATCCGGGTCAGCCAGACCGGCATCCTGCTGACGCTGGCCTTCGACATTATGCTCGCCTGCCTCGCCGCGCCGTTCCTGCTCGGGGTGTTCTGGAAGCGCCCCGGAGTCGTCGCCGCGCTCACCGCCGCGGGCGTCGGGCTGGTCGTCCGCCTGGTCTTCCTCGCGCTCACCCCGACCCTCTACGGCGTGCCGAACGACATCCTCTACGTCCCGAACGACCTGATCGGCGCCGACTTCGACGGCTACGCCACCCTCGTCGCCGCCGCGATCGGCTTCGGCACGTTCATCGTGGTCGGCCTCCTCGCCCCGCGCACCCCGCGCGAGCTCGCCGGCGAGCGCTCGGTCCGCACCGAGCTCGACCGCGAGCAGCAGGGCGCCCTGGAGCCCGCAGGAGTCTGACCCCCGCCGCGAGTCTGACCCTCCCCGCGAGTCTGCGTTCTGCCGCGAAATGCCACTTATGAGCGCTTTCCACGGCGTGTCGCGCTCACAAGTGGCATCTCGCGGGGAGGGGGTCACGGGAGGGGGAGCAGGACCGTCGGGGCGGGGGCGGCCTCGCGGCCCTCGAAGGCGACAGGCTGGCAGACCATCAGGTAGTCGCCGGGCTCGACCTGCGCGAGGTCCGCGTTCTCGAGGATCACGACGCCGGCGCCGCAGAGGATCACGTGGGTCGGCCACTCCTCGGTGTGCGCGGGCGCCTCCATCGTCATGTAGTCCAGGCCCGCGAAGAGCACGCCGTGCTCGACCAGCCAGCGCGCACCGCTCGGCGCGAGGCCGACCCAGGTCTCCGACTTCACCGCGCGGGTCAGCGCGTCGGTCGAGTTGCGGGTGCGGAACAGCACGCGCACGGCCCCCTCGGCACCGGCCGCGACGAGGTCCTCGTCCGTGATCTCCTCCACGACGTGCCGCAGGTCGAGCACCCGGACCGGCCCGACCACGCTCTCCAGCGCGATCTCGTCGACGGTCGCGCCGCCCGGCACGAAGTGCGACGGCGCGTCGACGTGCGTCCCGGTGTGCGCGCCGATCAGCCAGCGCGAGACGTCGGAGGGGTAGCCGTCCACGATCTGCTCGACCATCTCGTAGGTCGGCCGGCGGCCCCAGTGGAGCATCTCGGTGGTGATCGGGATGTTGATCGGGATGGCGCCGGTCATGCGAGCCCTCGTCTCGTGCGGGAGTGGATCAGTGGATTCATTCACGACTATATTGGATCCAATCCGAAGTGCTCCAGGAGGCTCGCATGATCGCCGACGACTGGCCGGGCGCCTTCCCGCTGTCCCGCCCCCGCCGTCTCGTCCCGCTCGTGCTCGGCCACGAGCCGATCGCCGAGTCGATCTCGCTCCGCGGCGGCGACTCGGCGCGCTTCCTCCTCGAGCCGGTGACCGGCGCCGCGATCGACCTCGGTGACTCCTGGATCCTGATCGACGGCGGCTTCCACCTCGACCGGGTCCGCGACCCCGCCCAGCGTGCCGCGCACTACGACTACGAGAGCTACACCGCCGTCGTCCCGCCCGGCGACGCGCTCGCCGAGCAGATCGCGGCGGCCGGCCTGCGCTGGGAGGACCTCGCCCTCGTCGCCCTCTCGCACCTGCACCTCGACCACACGGGCGGGCTGCGCCTCGCTCCCGCCGGCACCCCGGTCGCCCTGCAGCGGCGGGAGTGGGAGTGGCTCGGCGAGGGCCTCGGCCGCCGCGAGACCGTCGTCCCGCAGGACCTGCTCGACGCCGACGTCCGGGTGCTGCTCCTCGACGGCGACACCGAGCTCGCCCCTGGCGTCACCGCCCTCGACACCCGCGGGCACACCCCGGGCCACCAGTCGTTCCGGATCGACCTCGCCGACCGCTCGATCGTGCTCGCCTGCGACGCGGCGGACCTCCGCCGCAACCTCGACGAGCGCACCGCCTGCGGCTGGACGGCGCGCCCCGGCGACGCGGAGGAGGCGCAGCGCTCGATCGACCGCCTCGCGGACCTCGCGGCGCAGCCCGGCGTCGAGGTCTGGCCCGGTCACGACCCCGGCTGGCCCGCCTGGCAGCGCTGAATCGCGCGTCTCCAGCGGATCCCGTGCACAACTCAGGCTGGATGCCCCGAATCCGGCGATTTCGCTCCGATTCGAGGCGTTCAGGCTTAGTTGTGCACGCCCGCGACCCCGTTCAGCCCGCCCGGCGGGGCTTCCTCGAGGTTCGCTGAGACGCCCTTGCGATGACGCTCCCGCCGTTGTAAATACTTGTGTGTCACTGGCGAAAGGCCCGGTGGCGAGGCATTTCAGAACACGTGAGGAGACCATCATGCTTCTGCAGCAGGACCCGTTCCGCGACCTCGACCGCTTCAGCCGGCAGGTCTTCGGCACGGCCGCCCGACCGACCGTGATGCCCCTGGACGCCTGGCGCGAGGGCGACGACTTCGTCGTCGAGCTCGACCTGCCCGGCGTCCGGCCCGAGCGGATCGACATCGACGTCGAGCGGAACGTGCTGACCGTGCGCGCCGAGCGCGCCGGCCACCTCCCCGAGGGCGCCGACCCCGTCGCCGCCGAGCGGCAGTGGGGCGTCTTCAGCCGCCAGCTCGTCCTCGGCGACTCCCTCGACACCGAGAGCGTGCACGCCGACTACACGGCGGGCGTGCTGACGCTGCGCATCCCGATCGCCGCGAAGGCGAAGCCGCGCCGGATCAGCCTCGCGTCGAGCGACGTGGGAGCGACCGACGTGACGGTGACCGACACGGGGCACGCCGACACGGGGCCGGCCGATGCGGGGGCGAGCCCCAGCCCCGGCGCGCAGCGCACGATCGACGCCTGACCTCCGTCACTCCGCGGCGCGGCCCGAGTCCTCGATCAGCCGGACCTTCACGTTCACGGCGAGCGGGCCGGTCACCGACGGCTCCGCGTCGAGCAGGCGCCGCAGCTCCTCGCCGACCGCGCGCAGGGTCTCGGGCGCGGGCAGCGCCGCGGTCGCCGCGATGTGCGCGCTCACCGTGGTGAAGCCGTCCGAGCGGTCGATGTCGACGAGCACGTCGGGCTGCCGCAGGGCGAGCGTCACCGCGAGCGCGTCGGCGGCCGCCTCGAGGATCGGCTGCGCCGGATAGACGCCGGTGACCCCCTCGGAGTCGCGGATCGCCGCGGTGAGGCGCTGCGAGAGCGCGGTGTCGTCGCGGGCCGTGTCGTCGTGGGCCGAGTCGCCGAGGGTGCTGTCGTCGAGAGCGCTGCCGTCGAGTGTGCTGTCGTCGGTCCCGGTGCTGTCGGTCGCAGTGCTGTCGGTCACGGCTGGTCCTCCCTGCTCGGGTACACGTCGTCCACGGTCACGTCGATCGCGCCGACGACGAGCTCGGTGTGCCGCTCGAGGGCGTAGCGGATCCGCTCGCGCAGGCGGTCCGCGGCGGTCGCGACCGGCACGCCGAACTCGAGCGCGAAGGTGACGTCGACCCGGATCACCGCGCCCGGGGTCCCGACGTCGCCGTCGAGCGTGCAGCGGCCCATGATGACGCCGCCCATCGTGTCGCCCGCGCGCCGGATCATCCCGCGCACGGCCGCCTCGGTCAGCGCGAGCCGCAGCGTCGGGTCGGGGTGGCGGATCGGCACGTCGCGCCCGGAGCGCACCTCGGACCGGATCGCGTCGAGCAGCCCGGCGATCCAGACCTCGTCGCGGTCCGGCTCCGCGTCGGCGCGGCGGCGCAGCGCGGTGGCCGACAGCTCGTTCAAGCGGGTGAGGTTCGCGAGCGCGAGCCGGCAGGCCGCGGAGCCCTCGATCGAGGGATCGACGGGGCTGCGCCCGCGGTCGAGGTACTCGCCCAGCTCCTCGAGCGTGTGGCCGTCGAGGTCGTCGTCGGGCACGTCGTTCCCGGGCAGCGTCTCGGGCATGTCGTCCGGCACGGCGCCGGGGGTCTCGTCGGGCATGTCGTCGGTGGTCATCGCCATGCCTCCAGTTCGTGGAGCAGGAAGCGGCGGGCTCGGGCGAGCAGGCCGCGGACCGTCGAGACGGGGAGTTCGAGAGCGTCGGCGATCTCCTGGTAGCTGTAGCCGGCGGTCTCGCGGAGCAGCCAACAGCGTCGCTGATCGGGGGGCAATCGGTCCAGTGCCTCCCAGACGGCGTCCAGCTGGAGCCGCGCCTCGACGATCCGCTCGGGCGAGTGCTCGGCGGGCGCGGGCGGGTCCCAGTCGTCGATGTCGTCGTGCCGGCGCCGGACGCGGATCCGGTCGATCGCCTTGTGCGAGACGATCCGCATCAGCCAGTTCCGGATGTGCGCGGGGCTGTCCAGGTCGCCGAGGCGGCGCCAGCCGGTGAGGAACGCCTCCTGCACGATGTCGTCGGACTCCGCCTCGGAGCCGAGCAGCTTGGCCGCGTACACCCGCATCAGCGCGCCGTGGCGCCGGGCGAGCTGCTCGAACGCGGCGACGTCGCCGTCCACGGCCCGCGAGGCGAGCGTGGCGTCGGAGGCGCGGAGCAGCGGATCGTCGGGCCGGGCGTCGTCGGGCCGGGCGTCGTCCGGCAGCGCGTCGTCGGGCCGCGCGTCGTCGGGCTGCGCCGCGGGCAGTGCCTCCGCCACGATCGCCACCTCCCGCCGTTCCGCCGTCGTTCCGCGCCTGCGGGCGTTCTCCGCAGGCGCCGCTCCGAATGCCTATCAGCCTCCACCCTCTCCGGCGAATCCGCTGGCCGGATTGCGAGCACGCCCCGGATCCGTGACGTTTCCGGCCGTCGACCCGTCTGTATCTGTAGAGCCCCGAGGCCCACCCCCGTCCGCCTCTGATCTCCCAGACCCCGAGAGAAGCCCGACCATGCACACCTCCCCGCCACCGACGGCACGCCCGGCCGTCCACGGTTCGACCGCGACCCCCGGCTCGACCTTCACGATGGGCAGCCCCTTCGCCTCCGCCGGCGACCTCTCCGGCGGCACCGAGCGGCGCTTCGAGGCCGCCGGAGGCGACCCCGCCGAGGCGTCCGCGGTCTACGCCGAGGCGTACGGCGGCGGCTCGTTCCGCGTGGAGCCGGGCTCGCGCGGCTTCTCCTTCCGCTACGCCTACCGCGGGAGCGAGCGGGTCACCCTCCGCACCTCCGACTGCGCGGGCGCGCTGACCGGCGAGATCGCGCATCTGCGCGAGTACGTCGTCGGCTGGTTCCGAGCCGGCGGCGGCCAGCTCAACCTCCGCCCCTTCACCCGCACCGGAGCCGCGTCCGCGCCGTTCCTGCTGCCCGCCGAGCGCCAGTTCGGCCTGGCCTACCAGCCGCACCGCCAGAACCTCGTGCACTTCGCGCCCGGCTTCCTCGAGGACGTCGCGACCGAGTCGCACTCCGGCCCCCGCCAGCCCGTCTCCTTCGACCACGAGGCCGACGCCGACCCCGGCGTGCTCGCCCGCTGGCGGACCGCCGTGACCGACGCGACGGCCGCGCTCGCGAGCGCCGCGATCGCCCCGCTGGTGCGCTTCACCGCCGAGCTCAACCTGGCCCGCGCGCTGCTGCTGCTCTTCCCGTGGCGCGCCTGGGACGTCCCCGCCGTGCTCCGCCGTCCCTCCGCCTCGCGCACCCGCGTCGCCCTCGACTTCCTGCAGCACCACGCGCACGAGCCGATCACCCCGGCCGACGCCGCCCGCGCCGCCGGCCTGCACACTCGCACCCTGCAGCAGGCCACCCAGCGCCACCTCGGCGTCTCGCCGTCGGTCTACCTCCGCGACGTCCGCCTCGACCGCGCCCACCACGACCTCGTCGAGGGCGACCCCTGCTCGACGACCGTCGCCGCCGTCGCCCGCGACTGGGGCTTCGGCAACCTCGGCCGCTTCGCGAGCGCCTACCAGACCCGCTTCCAGGAGCTGCCGAGCCACACGCTGCGCCACTAGGCGCTGCGTCGCCGACCGCTGCGCCGCCGACCGCGGTGGAGCCGGGCGCTGAGGGGCGGAGCCCGGCGCAGTCAGGCCGCGAGACCGAGCCGGACGTCTCGAGCGCGCAGCAGGGTGAAGGTGTCGCAGTAGGGCACGTCGAGCGCTCGGCAGGCGTTCGGGATCAGGATCCGGCGCCGCGCGTCCGCCTGGAACCCCTCGTGGGTGACGACCGTGTGCCCGTGGGCAGCGGCGTGGGCGACCAGGAAGCAGTCGGCGACGTTCAGGAACTCGTCGACCGCCGCTCGCGTGAAGCGCCCCGCTGAGGCCCAGAGCGCGAGATCGGCGAGCGCGCCGGCCGTCCGGGCATCCACCCGTGAGAAGAGCTCTCGATGATCGCGCGCCCAGACGGCGAGCTCGTCCTCGACGGCGACGATCTCCTCCTGCACCTGCTCGACGCTCCCGATGACGCCGGCGGCCGCGTCCCTCTCGAGCCACTCCCAGAAGCCCGGGGCGAGATCGAAGGCGTAGTAGCGGTTCTTGGCCTCGATCAGCACGTTCGTGTCGAGCAGGTACCTCACGCGACGCCCAGCTCGTCGGCCAGCTTCCGGAAGGTCTCGGCCTTCGTGGTGCCGAGGAGCCGGTAGGCCTCGCCGTAGGTCGTCCCACCGCTCCGCGCGTCCGAGATCACCGCTCGAGCGAAGCGTCTCCCGAGGCGGAGCGGCTGGGTCCGGTAGAAGCTCCCACCGCTCCGGCGGGCCCCGCGGGCCGCCTCCCGCACGCGAGCCGCCTCGTCGCCGGAGCGGGACCAGTACTCGTCCTCGTCGATCAGGCCGATGTCGACGAGGCGACGGAGGACGACCAGCGTGCTCACCCGGTAGAGCGCCGCCAGGCGGTCGAGCTCCTCGGCGTCGGTCGTGCCCCGGAACTCACCGGGCAGGGTCGCGCGGGGGACGAGCATCTCCGCCGCGATCCGATCGCACCAGCGCTCGTGCTCGTCGCGCGCGGATCCGGTCGATCCGACCTCGGAGAGCGCGGACTCCCCGGCGACGATGTGCCCCAGCTCGTGCACGAGGGTGAAGATCTGCGCCGCCTTGGTGTCGGCGGCGTTCACGAAGACGAGCGGCGCGTAGTCGTCGACGAGCGCGAACCCGCCGAACTCCTGCGGGTCGAGCACCCGATGGGTGTCCGAGCCCACCACGCCGCTGACGGACACGAGCACACCGGCACTCTCGACGAGATCGATGAGCCGTCGGAACGCCGCGTCCCAGCTCGGGAAGCGACCGCGTCGCTCCCTGTCGAAGCCGATCATCGTGCTGATGCGGTCGGCGACGATCTCCACGGGCTCGTCGAGGGAGGCGGACCCGACGAGGGCGATCTCGACGAGGCCGTGAGCGAGGGCGAAGTCGCGGTACCACCCCTGACGGCGCTGGCACGTGGAGAGGGTGTCCCGGAGATCCGGCGAGAGCTCCCGCCTCTGCGCGCCGCCGCGCGTCCGGCGATCGGGGATCCCCGCTGTCTCCTCGGGCGGCGTCGGGAGGAGGAGGTAGCCGAACGGGAGACGGGCCGCGCGGGCGAAGCTCCGCAGCTGCGGGAGCGTCGGCGGCGGGTCGGAGACGAGCCACCGGTCGAAGCGGGGGAAGCGCTCGCGGACCGTGGTCTCGGACCAGCCGGCGCGCTCCGCGGCCCACCGCAGGACCTCGGCGCTGACGGGGATCCGGACGCTCATCGACTCTCCCCGTTCCTCGGCGTGCGTGCCGTCCATCGTAGGAGGAGGACGCCTCAGCGTGCCGGGGTCGGCGCGCTCTGCGTGCCCGGATCGGTTACTCCCCGATCATCGCGAGCGACGGCGCGCGGCCCTTCTCGATGTGGGTGAAGGCGATCGACTCGGCGAGGCGGTCGTTGCCCGCGCGGATCGCGTCGAGAAGGCCGTGGTGCTCGTCGGACTGCTGGCGCTGGTCGCGGGCGCTGGTCAGGTAGAACAGCCAGGTCATCCGGCCCGTGACGGCGCGCATCAGCGAGGAGAGGAGCGCGCTGCCGGCCACCTCGACGATCGCCTCGTGCACGACGGTCGAGGTCTCGGCGACCTCCAGCCAGTCCTCGCTGTCGAGGGCGCGGTGCTCGGCGTCGATCGCGTCGAGCAGCGGAGCGAGGGAGGCGCCGCGGGCGACGGCCTGCGCGGCGAGGCGCGCGGCGAGCGTCTCGAGGCTCAGCCGGACGTCGAAGAGCTCGACCACGTCCTCGACGCTCCACTGCGCGACGCGGGTGGAGCGACGGGGCAGCATCCGCACGAAGCCCTCGTTCGCGAGCTGCGGCACGGCCTCGCGCACCGGCAGCCGCGAGACGTGCAGCTCGGCGGCCAGCGAGGCCTCGACGAGCCGCGACCCCTGCGGGTGCTGGCCGAGGATGATCTGCCGGCGCAGCGTCCGGTAGGTCTGGCTGGCGAGCGACTCCTCGGTGCTGGCGAGTGTCATGACGGTCCTCCTCGCGACGCCGGTGCGACCATTCAACACTCTCGGCCGACCCGGTGCGCTCGCCGTCCGGAGGCGCTCAGCCGCCGGGCCAGCTGCGCTCCTTCGGCAGCGGCCGGGCGTAGCTGTCGATCCGGCTGGTGCCGAGCCGCTGGCGGACGAGGGTCTCGACGAGGGCGGCCGCCGCGGCGACCCCGTCGACGACCGGCACCGGCAGCCGCGCGCCGACGTGCTCCTCGAGTCCCGCCATGCCCGCGCAGCCGAGGCAGATCACCTCGGCGCCGCGGGCGATCGCGCGCTCGCCGGCGGCGACGAACGCGTCGAGGGTGGCCTGCGGATCCTCCTCCAGCTCGAGGACGCCGAGCCCGGTGTCCTCGATCGCGGCGCAGTGCGCGATCAGGCCCGCGGTGGTGAGGCTGTCCTCGATCTGGCCGACCGCGCGGCGGACCGTGGTGACCACCCCGTAGCGGCGGCCGAGCAGCATCGCGAGGTGCGCGGACGCCTCCGTGATGTCGACGACGGGGACGTCGAGCAGCTCGCGGGCGCCCTCGCGGCCGTGCTCGCCGAAGCCGGCCATCACGACGCCGTCGATGCCGGCCGGCATCCGCTCCAGGGTGTGCAGGACGGCGGCGGCGCTGAGGAAGCTGTCGTACCAGCCCTCGGCCGAGGCGACGCCCCAGCTCGGCGTGATCGCGACGATCTCGGTGCCCGGCCCGACGGCGAGCCGGGCGCGGGCGGCGGCGGTCTCGGTCATCGACTCGGTCGTGTTGCAGTTGACGACGGCGATGCGCATCAGCGGCCCGCCGCCGCGGGGACCCCGGACAGCCGGACAGCGCTGCCCGCGTCCCGCAGCCGCGCCAGGTCGATCAGCGCGGCGGCGACCGCGATGTCCTGCGCGGCGAGGCCGACGGAGTCGAAGACGGTGATCTCGTCGTCGCGCGTGCGGCCGGGAGCGGTGCCGGCCACGACGTCGCCGAGCTCGAGCAGCCCGGCCGCGGCGTCGAGCGCGCCCTCCGCGATCGCGAGGACGAGATCGCCGGACTTCGCCCGCGCGGTGGCCGCGCTGTCGACGACGAGCGTGCCGATCGCCATCGCCGCCGAGTCGAGCTCGCGGTGCTCCGGCCGCGGGCGGGCGCCCACGGCGTTCACGTGCTGGCCGGCGTGCAGCCAGGCCCCGCGCACGATCGGCTCGACCGACGGCGTCAGCGTGCAGAGCACGTCGGAGCGCTCGGCGACGGCCCGCGGATCCGCGGCGCGGGTCACGGGGCGCCCCACCGCCTCCTCGAACCGGTCGAGCGTCGCGTCCGACCGCGACCAGACCACGATCTCGTCCAGGTCGCGCACCGCCTGCAGCGCGCGGACGTGCGCGACGGCGAGGTTGCCGGCGCCGATCAGCCCGAGCACCCGGCTGTCCGCCCGCGCGAGGTGCCGGGTGGCGACCGCGGAGGCGGCGGCGGTGCGGGCCCGGGTGATCAGCGCTCCGTCCAGGACGGCCACGCACTCCCCGGTGAGCAGCGAGGTGACCAGGATCGTCGAGCGCTGCGTCGGCAGCCCGCGCGCCGCGTTGCCGGGCAGGTCGGCCATCAGCTTCACGGCGGCCAGGCCCAGGGCGTCGGAGCGGACCGCCATCGGCAGGATCAGCCCGTCGTCCTCGCCCGCGAGGGCCGTCGGCGCACCCTGGTGCAGCGCCCCGGAGCCGAGGTCCGCGAACACCTGCTCGACCGCGCCGAGCACGTCGACGTCGGGGAGCAGCCCGGCGATCTGCTCGGAGGCGAGGACGAGCGTCATCAGCGCGCGCCGACCGTCGTGCGGCCGGTCAGCTCGGCGAGCGAGGGGGCGCTGGTGACGAGCCCGGCCTCGGCGAGGATCCGCATCCAGCGGTCGGAGGCGGCCTCGTCGATCACGGTCGTGTCCCAGACCCCGCCGGCGGCCATCTCGTCGGCGGCCTCGTGCAGCAGCACCGGGTCGCGGTCGGGCCAGCGCGCGGCGAGCACCGCGTCGATCTCGGCACCGGCCTCGCCCGCCGTGATCCGCTGCATCGCCGTCTCGATCGCGTCGACGAAGCGCTCGGTGCGGTCGGCGAGCTCCTCGACCCGCTCGGTGCGGGTGTAGTAGACGCTGTTGGGCATCACGCCCGCGTCGAGGTGGCGGAAGACGATCTGCCCGCCGCCGGCCGCGACGAGCTCCTTCGCCGAGAGCAGGTCGAGCACGATCGCGTCGCCGAGGCCGTCGCGGTAGAGCTCGAGCATCATCGCCGTGGACAGGTCGCGCGCCCAGCGGGTGGCGGAGACGTCGAGGCCGGCCTCGCGGATCAGGCCCGCGGTGAACTCGAACGGCGCGCTGCCGCCGGCGCCCGGGGCGAGCACGACCTTGCCGGCCAGCCAGTCCAGGCCGACCGGTCCGGAGCCGTCGCGGGCCACGATCGTCATCGGGAAGCGGTGGTTGAGCTGGCCGACGACGGTCAGCTCGCGGCTCGTCCCGGCGTACATGCCGGGGACCCAGAGCCCGCCGAGGGCGAGGTCGGCGGCGCCGGAGTCGAGGTCGTCGAGGACGCCGGTCCAGGGGTCGCAGGCGGTGGCGGTGACGGCGAGGCCGCGCTCGGCGAACAGGCCGCCGACGTCGGCGACGTACTCGGGGAGGTAGTTGAGTCCGTTGGCGGTGGCCGAGACGGTGAGGGTGTCCATGGTGCTCCTTGTGGTGCTGTCCGGTGGCGGGTCGCGCCCCCGGCGCTGGAGCGCCGGGGGCGTGGGTGGGTCAGTGGGCGGCGGCGGCGATCGCGTTCTCGTTGACGTCCTCGAGCGAGCGTCCCCGGGTCTCCGGGGCGAAGCGGGAGGCGACGACGAGCACCGCGTACATCACGGCGGCGAGGCCGAAGACGCCGGCGAAGGCGAACGAGCCGTAGAGCGCGACGGCGAGGAACGGCATGACTGCTCCGGCGATGTTGCCGATGCCGTTGACGATCGAGGCTCCGGAGGCGCGGATCGCGGTCGGGAAGATCTCGGCGGTCCAGGTGGCGAGGGTCGTGTTGGTGACCATCGTGAAGAACTGGAAGAGAGCGCCGAGCACGAGGATCGCCCCGGTGCCGTTGCCGAAGCCGGCGAAGGCGAGCGCGGTGAGGCAGCCGAGGACTCCGGCGGCGCCGACGGCGGTGCGGCGGCCGACGCGACCGGCGATCAGGGCCGCGGTCGTCGCTCCGAGGAGCGAGCCGATGTTCATGATCATCGTGTAGAGCAGGCTCTCCGAGACGGAGTAGCCGCGCTCGACCAGCAGGGTCGGCATCAGGAAGTTCAGCGTGACCTGCGAGCCGAAGGCCATCCAGGACGCGACGCCGAGGGCGGCGGTGCGGCGGATCACCGGGCGGCTGAAGACCGCGGCGGGGGAGGCGGACATCCGCACGGGCGGCAGGTCGTCCGGCGAGAGCTCGACGGGCGGGCGGTCGGTGGTGGGGGTGAGCGAGTTCGAGGCGAGGATCGCGAGCGAGCGGTTCGCCTCCTCCGTGCGGCCCTGCGAGAGCAGCCAGCGCGGCGTCTCCGGCAGCTTGCGGCGGTAGAAGACGACCAGCAGCGCGGGGACGGCGAGGATCACGAACGACCAGCGCCACACCGAGTCGGGGCCGCCGAGCGGGGTCTCCAGCGGGCCGAGCAGCAGCAGGAACAGGCCGTAGGAGAGGAAGTTGCCGAGGCCGCCGGCGCCGACGTTGACGGCGCCGATCGCGGTGCCGCGGAAGCGGGTGGAGACCATCTCGGAGAGCATGACCAGGCCGATCATGAACTCGCCGCCGATGCCGATGCCGACGATCAGGCGGCTGACGAGCAGCATCTCGTAGTTCATCGCGACGGCGCTGAGCAGTCCGCCGAGCGTGTAGATCAGCAGGTTCAGGCTGAGCGAGAAGCGGCGGCCGTAGCGGTCGGCGAGGTAGCCGGCCAGCAGGCGGCCGATCAGTCCGCCGATGACCGTGGCGGTGTTGATGGTCGTGAGCTGGATGTCGCCGATCTGCAGCGTCTCCTTGATGTGGCTGCCCATGGCACCCACCGAGTTCTGCTCGAGCGTGTTGAAGAACTCCCCGGCGAGGATCAGCAGGAAGATCCAGAACTGCGCGCGGGTGAAGCCGATGGAGTCGAGGACGGAGGCGACCGTGTGTCCGGAGGCGGGCGGAGCGGTGGTGCGGGATACAGCTGACATGTGTAGCTCCCAGCAGGGCGAGGGGTGAGGCGGCTCCAGAGTGATGGTCACCGCGAGGACTCCTCTTTTGTATCCCAAACACCGTTTCGGGCAGGTTTCCACGATGCTACAACCTGCGCACACGGGCGTCGAACCGGGCGAGAGGGGGTTGTCGGTGCGGTGATTCGGCTTCCGCTGTATACAAAACGGGTCTGAAGGCAGTGCGGAGCCCACCCCGGGACCGCGCGAAGTCCGCCCTGAGCTCGCAGGGACGCTCGCACGGACGCCCGCTTCGCCGACAGCTGCCGCGCATCTCCCCGGCCTGTGGACGGCGCTGGCCGCAGAGCGCGTCGTCGCTCGATGTTTCCTGCGCACTGGCTGATCCGGCGGGACGATCCCGGAGCCCCGCACGTCTGATTCATGTGCGACGGATCGTCGTCACCGCGACCGAGTCGCGCATCACCTTCTACACAGGGAGAGCATCATGACCAACGTCACCCCCAGCACCCTCGCCACCACCTCGGCCAAGCACGGCACCGAGACCTCGACCGGCAAGAACACGATCGCCGACGGCGTCGTCGAGAAGGTCGCCGGCATCGCCGCCCGCCAGGTCGCCGGCGTCCACGACCTCGGTGGCGGAGCCGCCCGCGCCATCGGCGCCATCCGCAACGCGATCAACGCGCAGGACCGCGGCCAGGGCATCTCCGTCGAGGTCGGCGAGAAGCAGGTCGCCGCCGACATCACCGTCGTCGCCGAGTACCCCGTCGCGCTGCAGAAGCTCGCCGACAGCATCCGCTCCGCCGTCTCCGAGGCCATCTCCTCGGTCGTCGGCATGGAGGTCACCGAGGTCAACGTGACCGTCGCCGACGTCTACATCCCCTCGGACGACAAGGACGAGGACACCGAGAGCCGCGTCAAGTGACTCCGTCCCACCTCGGCCTGATCCTGGGCGCCGTCCTCGCCGTCACCGGCCTGGTCTTCGGCTTCTGGGCACTCCTCTGGGTCGCCCTCGCCATGGCCGTCGGCTACGGCGTCGGCCGCGTCGTCGAGGGCAAGCTCGACCTGAGCTCGCTCGCCGACACCCTCCGCGGGCGGCGGTCCTCGTGACCGCGGCGGTGATGGCCGACCAGGCCCGCCACGGCCGCACGACGATCACCTCGCGCGCCGTGCGCAGGGTCGTGTCGGCCGTCACCGCGGAGGCGCTCGACGTCGACGCGTCGGACGTCTCGGTCGAGCTGGACGACGACGGGGGGAAGCTGCACGTCACCGCGCAGGCCCCCCTGCGCATCCGTCCGTTCGGCGAGGGGGACCGCCGCTCCGGCACGGTCCTCAGCCGTCTCAGCACGGCCCAGTCCACCATCCGCACCCGCTGCCTCGAGCTGACCGGGTCCACCATCGGGCGCGTCGACCTCCGGATCACCGGGGCCGACCTGCGCGAGCGAAGGAGAGTCTCGTGACGACCCCCGCAGCCTCAGGGACCCGCTCCACGGGTTCGCTGTACCCCCGGCTCGTCCGGCGCGAGATCACCTCGTCCCGCTCCACCTCGGCGATCGTCCTCGCGGTCCTGCTCATCCTCGTCTTCGCGTGGATCGGCACGGAGGCGGTGCTCGCCGCCCTCGGGCAGCCCGCGCTGCTCGTCGCCCCGCAGGACGGCGCGGCCGCGGTGCTCGGCGCCGCGAGCGCTCCCGTCCCGCTGATCGTCGCCGGCGGAGCGGTCGCCGCGCTGATCGGGCTCGTCCTGATCGTCGTGTCCTTCTCCCCGGGTCGTCGCGGCCGCCGCCGCGCCGCCGCCGACCGCACCGCGGCCGTCATCGACGACCGCGTGATCGCGCAGAGCCTCGCCCGCACCGCCGCCTACGCCGGCGACGTCGACCCCGACCAGGTGTCGGTCTCGATCGGCGGACGCACGGCCGGAGTCACCGTCGGCCGCACCTCCGGGCGCAGCCTCGACGTCGGCACCATCCGCGCGGCGGTCGACGCCGAGCTCGCCGGCTACGACATCAGCCCGAAGCTCACGGCCCGCGTGCGCCTGTCCGAGAAGGGGACGGTCCGATGACCACCACCAACCGGTTCCTCAACCGCCTCCTCCTGTTCGTCGTGGGCCTCGTGCTCCTGCTCGCCGGCGGTGCCGTCGCGGCGGGAGCGCTGTTCCCCGACGTCCAGCAGACGGTCTCCACCGGCGCGGAGGACGCGACGCAGCCCACCAGCGACGCCCTCTCCGGCGGGCAGCCGTGGATCCTCTGGGTCACGGCCGTGGTCGCCCTCGTGCTGATCCTGCTGCTGGTGCGCTTCATCGTGCGCCAGGGCCGGGGACGCACGTCGACGCTGCTGCGCGTGGGCTCCGGCTCGGGCGCGGGCACGCCGACCGGCGGCTCCGTGACCATCGACGCGAAGGTCGCCGAGCACGTCCTCGAGGAGGCGCTGTCGCACGATCCCTCGATCGTCGCGCTCGACGTCACCGCCTTCGAGGTCAAGCACCGCACCGTCCTCCGCGTCACCGCGCACACCCGCCGCGGCGTCTCGCCGATGCGGACCCGCCGCGCGATCGACGACGCGGTGAAGAGCTGGGACGCTGTGCTGGGCGAGGAGACCCCCGTGGTCATCCAGATCGTCAGCGGAATCCGCACCAGGATGAGCAGCAGCGCCCGCGTGCAGTAGCGGCGTCCGCGCCGCCCCGTGCCGCGCACCCGCCGCACCGGACGATCCGGCCCTCCCGCTCGGGAGGGCCGGAAGACCACTGAGGAGTACCCCATGACCGACACCGTCGGAACGAACGACCTCCGCGCCATCGACGGCGCGCACCCGGAGGACGAGTCGATCGAGCGACTGCTCGCGACCGCCGCCGCGGAGACCACCGCCGGTGTCACCGGCGTCCACCACCTCGGCGGCGCCGCCGCCCGCACCCTCGACCGCGCGACCCGCGCCGTCCTGGGCACCAGCACGAGCCCGGGTGTGAGCATCGCCCGCGTCGACGGCGCGCTCGTCCTCGACCTCGACCTGGTGTCGGAGTACCCGCGCCCCGTCCAGGAGGTCATCGACGCCGTCCGCGAGCAGGTCGGCAAGGCCGCCGCGCAGCTGACCCACGAGCGCGTCGTCGTCAACGTCAACGTCACCGACGTGCACGGCCCCTTCGACCCGATCGAGGTGCCGGACTCCGAGCGCGAGGACGGCCCCTCGCTGGTCGAGAAGGCCGGCGACGCGATGGACTCCGCTCGCGAGAAGGGCGGCGCCGCCCTCGACTCCGCCCGGGAGAAGGGCGCCGCGGCGCTCGACACCGCCCGCGAGCGGACCGCCGACGCGCTCGACGACGCCTCGGACCGCCTCGACGAGGCCGCCGACCGCGCCGCCGAGTCGGACGCCACCGCGGACTCGCTGTCCGACGAGGTCGCGACGCGGCCGGCCCGCGTGGAGCGCGACGCCGACGCGGACGCGGACGCGGACTCCGACTCCGACGCCGTCGAGACCGTCGTCGTCACCGCCGATGCTCCCGCCGCCGAGTTCGTCGTCCGCGTCGAGGTCGAGCCGGTGGACGACTCCGCCTCTGCCGACGCTGCATCGGCCGCCGACACCTCTGCCGACGGCTCCGACGTCGCCGACGCCGAGCGCCGCGGGTCGGAGTAGGCCGTGCGCACCCGCTCCTACGGCTCGCGCCGGAAGCCGCGCGCTGCCTGGGCCGCCCTCGCGACCGGCGTCGTCGTCAGCTTCCTGATCGTCGTCGGCGTGCTGCTGCCCGTGCTCGGCCTGATCGGCGCGGCCGACGCGACGACCGCGGGGGTCCTCGACGTCCCGGTCGGCGCGATCACCCTGTCGATCGTGCTCAGCTACCTGGTGGCCCTGGCGTTCCTCGCGCTGGCGTTCGTCTCCCGCAACGCCGCCCTCGCCTGGGTCGCCGCGGTCGCCGCCGTCGTAGCGACCCTCGTCGGCTCGCTCTGGCCGCTGCTCGCCACCGCCTTCGCGAGCGTCGACCAGGCCGGCGACGTCATCCCCTTCATCCAGGACCTGATCGCCCGCGTCACCGGCTGACCCCGCTCCGCATCCCGCCGCTCGAGCAGGCGAAGCCGCTTCGAGCCTCCGCGATGGGGAGTGGACGCGGCGGCCGCCCTTTTTCATGCTGGTCGAGTAGCCCCGAAGGGGCGTATCGAGACCCACCGTCATCCGCACGGCGGTCTGCAGGCTCGTCTCCCGACGCGAGCGGACCGCGACACGCCCGCTGCGCGTGCTGTGCGACCAGCGGAGGGCCCGCTCGAACGGTGTGGAGCGCTCGAGCGCTGCAGAACATCAGCTGAGAAGGGGTGGCCTCCGCTGTCAGGGGAGGCCCCCTGCTCTCAGCTGATGTTGTGCGCACCCCTGCCGGTCGAGGAGCCCGCAGGGGCGTCTCGACACCCGCCGCCACCAGCTCGGCGGCTCTGCGGACTCGTGTTCTGACATCGGTGGATCCACAGGGAAGAGACGCCGGCGAACATGCTGGTCGAGTAGCCCCGCAGGGGCGTATCGAGACCCGCCGTCCTCAGCGCGGCGGGTCTGCAGACTCACGTTCTGACGTCGCTGGATCTCGATACGCCCGCTCCGCGGGCTACTCGATCAGCATCGGCACCCCGAGGCGATCTGCGCCGTCCGGCCGTAGCGTGGCGGGATGACCACCAGCACCCACCCCGACGACCTCCGCGCGCAGTACCTGCGCGTCTACGACGAGCAGCTCCGCACCGACGCCGAGACGCCGAGCGCCGTGGCGGTGACTCTCGCCGGGCCGCTCCGGCTGGTCACCTTCGCCGGCGGGCGCGGCTTCGTCACCTACCGCGACCTCGGCGGGGCGGACGAGGTGGCGATCGATGCCCTCGTCGCCGCGGCCCGCGCGCACTTCGACGCCGACGCGGAGATCCGGAAGGTCGAGTGGAAGACCCGCGGCCACGACCGGGCGCCCGGGCTGCACGAGGCGCTGCTGCGCCACGGCTTCGTCGCGGAGGAGACGGAGTCGATCATGATCGGCCCGCTCGAGGCGCTCACCCGCGACGCCCCGGTGCCCGACGGCGCGACCCTGCGCCGCGTCGTCGACGAGCCGGACGTCCGCGCGTTCAGCGCGATGATCGACGCCGCCTTCGGCGAGGACGTCGACACGGACATCGCCGACGCGCTGGTCGCACGGCTCGCTCGCGGCGACGGCATGGAGCTGTGGGTCGCCGAGGTCGACGGCCGCATGGTCGGCGGCGGCCGGCTCGAGCCGGTCGCGGACTCCGACGTCGTCGGCGTCTGGGGCGGCGCCGTGCTCGAGGAGTACCGCGGCCGCGGCCTGTACCGCGCGCTGACGGCCGCGCGCGCCGCCTCCGCGCTCGCGGCGGGCCGCACCCTCGTGCACAGCGACTCGACGGAGTACTCCCGCCCGATCCTCGAGCGCTCGGGCCTCGTGAAGGTGTCGACGACGACCCCGTACCTCTGGCGCCGCCCGTGAGAGGCACATGCTGATCGAGTAGCCCTCGGAGAGGGCGTATCGAGATCCGCCGTCCTCAAGACGTGGGGTCTCGATACGCCCCTCCGGGGCTACTCGACCAGCATGGACGCGCGATCCGCGCGGCATTTCTTGCTGATGAAGCAGTGGGCCCGTCTCATGCTGATCGAGTAGCCCTCGGAGAGGGCGTATCGAGATCCACCGTCCTGGAGACGCCGGGTCTCGATACGCCCCTGCGGGGCTACTCGACCGGCATGCGCTGCGCTCAGCTCGGCGAGCTGATCTCCAGCGCGATGTTGTCGGGGTCGCGGAACTCGAGGATGCTCTGGCCGCCGGCGTCCTTGATCGGCTCGTGCGCGATGCCGAGCTCGTCGAGCGCGGCGGCGGCGGCCTTCAGGGCGTCGAGGTCGGCGACGGCGAAGCTGAGGTGGTCGAGGCCGATGCGGTCCTCGTCGAAGCGGTCGCCCGCGTCGGCGACCGGGCGCAGGCCCAGCAGCCCGCCCGGGAACTGGTAGATCACGCCGCCGAAGAGGAACGCGAGCTGCTCCTTCTGCTCCTCGGGGGCGTCGGCGGGCGGCGCCTCGAAGGCGACGTCGAAGCCGAAGACGGAGTCGTAGAAGGCGCGCGACACGGCGATGTCGCGGACGGTCAGGCGGATGTGGGCGTAGTCGACAGCGGGGATCGGCACGGGGGTTCCTCTCGGGAGCGGAGGGCGAAGTCGCCCTGCCTTCATGATTCGGAGCGGGCGCCGCACCCGGTGAGGGCTGGCGCCGCGCTCCGGGATCCGGTAGAGCCGCTCACTCCAGCTCGGCGGGCCGCGCCGGCTCGGCCAGCAGCGCGCGCGCCGCCATCCCGATCACCGCGCTGTACGTCGGGTAGGCGAAGCGCACGTTCGCGAGGGTCGCGACGTCGACTCCGGCCGCCATCGCCGTCGTCACCGACTGCACGACCTCGATCGCGTTCTCGCCGACGGCGTGCGCGCCGAGCAGCAGCTCGCGGCGCCGGTCCGCGATCAGCGTCAGGAACCCGCCCTCGCGGTCGTCGATCACGGCGCGGTCGACGCTCGAGAACGGCACCGAGGCGACGATGCACTGCGGGTCGCGCTCGCGCGCCTGCTCCTGGGTGAAGCCGACTCCCGCGTAGTCCGGGTCCGTGAAGCCGCCGGCCGGCAGCAGGAACTGCGGAGTGCGCCGGTTGGCGCCCAGCACGGCGTTCTCGGCCGCCGCCTCGGCCTCGAACTGCGCCGCCTGCACGAGCATGTCGCGCCCGTTCGCGTCGCCGACCGCGAAGACGTGCGGCACGACCGTCCGGAAGTACTGATCGGCCGGGATCGCCGAGCGGACGACCTCGATGCCGGCGTTCTCCAGGCCGAGGTCCTCGACGTCGGCGGGCCAGCCGGTCGCCATGATCACGGCGTCGACGCCCTCGGTGCGCGCTGAGCCGGCCTCGCGCCAGGTGATGTCGATCGAGCCGTCCTCCGCGCGCTCGAGGCGCTCGATCGTCTCGATGCCCAGGTGCACGCGCACGCCCTGGCGCTCGAAGGCGCCGGCGACGTGCTCCGAGATGCTCGCGTCCGAGGTGGTCAGGATCCGCGGCGCGACGTCGAGCAGCGTCACCTCCGAGCCGAAGGCGTTGAACACCGTGACGAGCTGCGCGCCGGTGTTGCCGCCGCCGATGACCGCGACCCGGCGGGGGAGGGCGGGCAGGCCGAGCACATCCTCGGGGACGGTGGCGAGCTCGGCGCCCGGGATCGGCAGGCGGCGCGAGTGGCCACCGACGCAGATCAGGATCGAGCGGGCGCGGATCCGCCGGCCGCTGTCCAGGACGAGGGTGCTCTCGTCGACGAAGCGCGCGCGGCCTTCGTGGATCAGCTCGACTCCCGCCTCCTCGAAGCGCTGCGCCTCGCGCTTGATCGAGCGGACCTTGTCGACCCGCGCGTGCACGTGGCGGACGGTCGCGGCCCAGTCGACGACGGGCGTGCCGACGTCGACGCCGTAGTCGCCGGCGGTGCGGGCCTCGCGGACGATGCGCGCGGTCTTCGCGAGCACGCGGGTGGGCACGCAGCCGGTGTTGACGCAGGTGCCGCCGACGCGGCCGGCCTCGAGCACGACCACCTTGGCGCCGAGCTCGGCCGCGCGGAGGGCGGCGGCGGTGCCGGCCGGGCCCGCGCCGATCACGGCGACGTCGTACTCCTGGGGCGCGGTGGTGCCGGAGTCGGTGGCGGTGGTGGCGTTCTCGGTGCTGGCGGGCACGGCGGGGCCTCTCAGGTCGGTGCTCGGCGGAGCGGGCGGATGTCCCCGCATCCTGGCGCCCGCGCCCTCGGTTTCTCTGAGCGCCCGCGCAGGCTTGACAGGCGCGTTCAGCGCTCGGTGCTCGCGCCGTCAGGACCGCCGGGCGCGGAGGAGCAGCTCCCGGTGAGGGGTTGCAGCTGCGGATTCGCCGCTCACGCCTCCGGTCCCGGCGTCGCGACCAGCTGGAAGCCGCCCTCGATGCTGCCGTCGGGGCGGAGGGTGACGCGCGTGTAGACCGGGGTGTCGTCGCCGGTGGCCGTGCCGACCACGTCGAGGGCGTCGCCGGCGAAGAAGGCCTCGAGGCCGGTGCAGCCCGCCGAGAGCGAGCCGTCGGGGCGTTCGAGGGCGAGGCAGATCCGGGTGGCGTCGGGCGCCGTGAGCAGCAGCCGGTCGTTCTGGGTGGTCTCGAAGGTCGGGCTGTAGACCTCGGCGTCGCCCGAGATCAGCGAGAGGCCGGTGGGGATGTCGGTGGTGACGGCCCAGCCCTCGACGATCGCGGCGAAGCGGTCGGTCGCGCGCGGGGTCGGGGTCCCGGTCGCCGTTGCGGGCCCTCTCGAGGACGGCTGCGGGGCGGCCGCGCCGATGACGGAGGCGGTGGCCGCGCCGATCGCGAGGCCGCCGACGAGCAGCCCGGCGCCGAGGAGGACGAGGCGCGACCGGGTAGGGGGTGCGGCGGTCGAGGGTTCGCCGGTCGTCCGCGCGGGTCTCGCCGCTCGTGGGGCGGGCTGCGCCTCCGGGGCGGCGGCGGCCAGGTGTCGGCGCTGCGCTTCGGCCCGCAGTGCCTCGGCCCGCTGCGCCTCGGCCCGCTGCGCCTCGGCCCGCTGCGCCTCGGCCCGCAGTGCCTCGTCGCGGTCGTCCCCGGTCGGGCGGGCGTAGAGCGCACGCTCGAGATCCTGGCGCTCGTCGTCCTCGTCCTGCACGCCGTCAGTATGCCGGAGGGTCGCGAGGCCGGCGGGTCGATCGGCGGCTCAGGGCCCCATCGTCCCGGTGCCGGGCGTCCCGTCGACCCGCAGGTACTGCAGGCGCACGACTCCGCGCGGCGAGGTGACGGCCGGCCCGTCGAGCCGCAGGTTCGTGGGCACGGCACCGCCGCCGAAGACCGGCTTGCCGGAGCCGAGCAGGATCGGGTGCAGCCACAGGGTGAGCCGGTCGAAGAGCTGCTCCGCGAGCAGCGTCTGCACCAGGTCGAGGCTGCCGATCACGTGCACGGCGGAGTGGCGCTCGCGCACCTCGCGGACGGCGGCCGGCAGGTCGGCGCCGAGCTGCACCGATCCGGACCAAGGGAGTGGCGGGGTGCCCCGGGAGGCGACGTACTTCGGGATCCGGTCGAACAGCTCCGCGATCGGCCCCCGCTGCTGCGGCCAGTAGCCGGCGAAGATCTCGTAGGTGCGCCGGCCGAGCAGCAGCGCGTCCATGCCGGCCATCCCGTCCAGGACCTGCTCGCCGACCGTCTCGTCGACCAGCGGCGCCTGCCAGCCGCCGAACGCGAAGCCGCCGCCCGGATCCTCCTCGGGTCCGCCGGGTGCCTGCGCGACCCCGTCGAGCGTGCTGAACAGATCGATGTCGATGCTTCCCACGGTGCGCTCCTCTGCGTCGGCGGCTGCGGCCCACGGTCCCACTCGCGGAGGGGCTGGGCAAGCGTCCGTCGTCCCGACGGCGGGGACACCGGCGCGTCGGTCCCGGGTCCCCCCTTAGGGTGTCATTCCGTCGATCCGCGCCCGGATTCCCGGGGGATCCGCGTCGGACCGATGATCGCGATCTGTACTCCTGCTCAGGCCCGGGGCTACGGTTCGACTCCACTCACCTCGGGTGTCACGAGCCCACGCTGTCGTGGGCGGAACGCTGCGCAACGATGCCGCACGGAACTCCTTCCCACGTTCGACGAGACCGGGCCCGTTGGAAGGTGGGGATCGCGGCGTCGACCGGGATCCTGCTCCTGTCCGCGGGGCTCCTCTCCGCCACCGCCGCTCAGGCGGCCACGGCGCCGACCCTCGGGAGGGCCGGGAACTTCTCGGTCCTCGGCGGCTCGACCGTCACCAACACCGGCGACACGCTCCTGCCGCTCGACCTCGGCGTGAGCCCCGGGACCGCGATCACCGGCTTCCCGCCCGGCGAGGTCCTCGGCGCGACGCACGCCGCGGACGCCGACGCGATCGGCGCCCAGTCCGACCTGGTCAAGGCGTACGACCAGCTGACCTCGCAGGCCACCACCGAGTCCGTCGCCGGCGACCTCGTCGGCCGCACCTTCACTCCCGGCGTCTACACCGCCTCCGGCCCGATCGGAGTCACGGGCACCGTGACCCTCGACGCCGAGGGTGCGAACGGCGCCGTCTTCGTCTTCAAGGCCGCCTCGACCCTCATCACGGGTCCCGGGAGCCGCATCGTGCTGACCAACGGCGCGCAGGCCTGCAACGTCTTCTGGCAGGTCGGCAGCTCCGCGACCCTCGGCACCTCCTCCGACTTCGCGGGCTCGATCCTCGCGCTGACCTCGATCACCGTGACCAACGCGGTCACCGTCGACGGCCGCGCCCTCGCCCGCAACGGCGCCGTGACCCTCGACGACGACACCTTCGTCTCGTCCTCCTGCACCCCGGCTACCACCGCCCCGCCGACGACCGCGCCGACCACGGCGCCTCCGACTACCCCGCCGACCACGCCGCCGACGACGCCTCCGACTACGCCGCCCACGACCCCGCCGACCACGCCGCCGACGACGCCGCCGACCACGCCGCCCACGACTCCGCCGACCACCCCGCCGACGACCCCGCCGACGACGCCGCCGACGACCCCGCCGACGACGCCGCCCACGACCCCGCCCACCACGCCGCCGACCACGCCGCCCACGACTCCGCCGACGACTCCGCCGACGACCCCGCCCACGACTCCGCCGACGACGCCGCCGACGACTCCGCCGCCCACGACGCCTCCGACGACGCCTCCGACGACGCCTCCGACGACGCCGCCGACCACGCCGCCGCCCACGACGCCTCCGACGACGCCTCCGACGACGCCTCCGACGACCCCTCCGACGACCCCGCCGACGACTCCGCCGACGACTCCGCCGACGACGCCGCCCACGACCCCGCCGACGACTCCGCCGACGACTCCGCCGACGACGCCGCCCACGACCCCGCCGACGACTCCGCCGACCACGCCGCCGACGACGCCTCCGACCACGCCGCCCACGACTCCGCCGACGACGACGCCGCCGACGACGCCGCCGACGACTCCGCCGACGACGCCGCCGACGACGCCGCCGACGACGCCGCCCACGACGCCGCCGACTACGCCGCCGACGACCCCTCCGACGACGCCGCCGACTACGCCGCCGACCACGCCGCCCACGACGCCTCCGACGACGCCGCCGACTACGCCGCCGACCACGCCGCCGACCACGCCTCCGACTACGCCGCCGACGACCCCTCCGACGACCCCGCCCACGACGCCGCCGACCACGCCGCCGACGACCCCGCCCACGACGCCTCCCACGACGCCGCCGACGACCCCGCCGACCACGCCGCCGACGACCCCGCCCGTCGTGACGCCCACGCCGACCCCGACGCCCACGCCGACCCCGACGCCGACCCCGACGCCCACACCCACGGTCCAGCCCACGCCCCGGGCCTCCACTCCGCCGGTGATCCCGGCGAAGTTCGGGACGCCGCCGACCAGCGGACTCGCCTCGACCGGAGTCGAGACCGGTGCGGGTCTGTCGCTCGCGTTCCTCGCCCTGGGTGGCGGCGCACTGCTGCTGCTCCAGCAGCGACGAGCACGACGCCGCAACCGCAGCTGATCACCGCGACGCGGCGCTGCCGCTGAGAGGGGGAGCCGAGCCTCCCCCTCCCGGCCGGCGGGTGCCGTGGTGACAGCACCGCGGCACCCGCAGACCACAGGCTGAGAGCGCCGGATCCCCGACTAGCAGGGGGTCCGGCGCTCTCAGCCTTCTCTGCGCCGTGCGGCGCGCGCCCGGTTCAGCCGGACGGGTTCTCGACCGGGTCGCCCTCGGGGTCGGTCGCCGTCTCGGGGTCGACCTCGTCGGGCTCGACCGGCTCGGTGTCGGGGGTGCTCTTGTCCGTCATGGGATCCTCCTCGTTGCTCGTTCCGCGGTCGGTCCTGCTCCCGCGGGTGTTCGGATCGTGCGTCGGCCACGCTACGGTCCGCCCGGCCCGCCGTGACCCCCGTTGACGCGAGCGGGGAGAGCGTGAGCGGGGCCGTTCCGCGCGTGTCCCGCGCTGAGTCCGCGAGCGCGCGTGGCAGTCCGCCGCCTCCTCCGCAAGGCCTGGCCGCACTTCGGCGCGATTCGTAGGGTGAGGGCTCCCGAGTCGAGGAGCAGGCGCGCCAGATGATCCGAACCACCGTCACCATCGAGGGCAAGACCTACGGACTCTCCCAGGGGACGGACGTCGACGATCTCAAGGAGTCCGCGACCCGCGCGACCCAGGCCGGCGGCGGACTCATCGACTTCGTCGTGGTCGGCAACCGCCAGGTCAGCGTGCTGATCTCCTCCGGCGTGCCGGTGATCTTCGAAGAGGTCCAGGTCCCCGACGACGACCGCGACACCGGCGACCTGCAGGAGCCGTGGGACGACATCGACTACCTCGACTGACCCCGAACCTCCGCCCGGACGCCTCCCGAGGGAGCGCCGCCCGCGCGGTCTCAGACGCCTGAGGGGCGCCGCCGGCTGGACCCGGCGTCCCTCGGGCTCCTCCCGTGCACCCGCCGCTGCGATCCGCGTGTCAGAGGGCGGTGGGCTCGGCGTCCTCCGCGCCGGCGTCGGCGAGCTCGCCCGCGACGAGGATCGCTGCAGCGCTGCCGAGGGCCGAGCGCACCTGCTCGGCGCTGATCTCGAGGAGGTCGGCGATCACCGCGACGTCGTGCCCGCCGGTGTGGCGCAGCAGCCAGCACTGGCGCTCGAGGGCGGGCAGGCCGTGCAGGCGGCGGTGGAACGCGGAGCGGAGCAGGTCGTCCTCGCGGAGCCCGACCGGAGCGGACGCCGGAACGAGCGCGGCGCGGCGGCCGACGCTGTGACGGCCGATCTCCGTCCGTGCGATCTCGAGGGCCGACTGCTCGTCGGCGACCCGCGGTGATCCCGAGCGGAGGGTGACCGCGGCCTGGTGCAGGGCGGCGGTGGCCATCGACTCCGAGAGCGTGAGCCGGTAGGCGTAGGCGTAGAGACCGGCGGTGCGGTTCAGCGCGGGGGACTGCGCCTTCTCCGCTCTCGCGGGCTGGGCCGTCGCGGGCAGGGCGCTCGCGGGCTGGGCCTTCGAGGGCAGGGCGTTCGCGCTCACGGGTCTCTCCTCGTCTCTGCGCGGCCGAGCCGGGCTCGCGTCGAAGCCGATGCTAGGGGTGTCGAGAACGATCGTTCTACCCTTGACATACACAGACGATTATCGATACATACGCATCCTTGCCCTCCGTCACTCGCGCGCGGAGAGGATGCAGAACTCGTTCCCCTCCGGATCCGCGAGCACCACCCACGACTGCTCGCCCTGGCCGACGTCGATCCGGGTGGCGCCCAGCGCGATCAGCCGGTCGACCTCCGCGGCCTGATCGTCGGGCACGAAGTCGAGGTGCAGGCGGTTCTTCACGGTCTTCCGCTCCGGGACGTCGAGGAAGAGGAGGCTCGGGCCGCGGCCGGACGCGGGCAGCAGCTCGATCCCCTCGTCGTCCTCGTCGACGACGTCCCAGCCGAGCGCCTCCTGCCACCAGTGCCCCAGGGCGCGGAAGTCGGTGCAGTCGACGATGATCTCTTCGAAGCTCAGGCTCATGCCGCCGACGCTAATCGGCGTCCGCGGTGTCGCGGAAGGGGTCGCGGAGATCGGTGGAGAGAGCCCCGGACTCGGCGCCTGGGGAGGAGCCCGTGCCGAAGCGGCACGACGGCTGGCTCCGGAGCGCGCGGTCCGGCATCCTCGAGCGGAGCCGGACGCACGCGCCGCGCTCGCCGGAGGGAACGACATGAGCAGCGAGCACGAGCACGACACCGAGCACGGCGCCGAGCCCGGCACCGCCCGCGAGCACTGGGAGGCGCGCTACTCCGACTCCGACCGCGTCTGGTCGGGCCGGCCGAACGCGACCCTCGTCGAGCTCGTCGGCGACGTCACCCCCGGCCGCGCCCTCGACCTGGGCTGCGGCGAGGGCGGCGACGTCCTCTGGCTGGCGGCGCAGGGCTGGACCGTCACCGGCCTCGACCTCTCCGAGACCGCACTCGAGCGCGCCCGGGCCGAGGCGCTCGCCCGAGGGCTCGTGATCGACGTCCGCCAGGCGGATCTCGGCGCCGACTGGCCGGTCGAGGGCGTCTTCGACCTGGTCGCGTCGAGCTTCCTGCACTCGATGGTGGAGCTGCCGCGGATCCCCATCCTGCGCCGCGCCGCCGAGCTCGTGGCGCCCGGCGGAGTCCTCGCGGTCGTCTCGCACGCCGCCGCGCCGCCCTGGTCCGCGCACTCGCACCGGCACGAGGGCGGACCCGTCCTCGCCTCGCCCGAGGAGGAGCTCGCCGCCCTCGCCCTCGATCCGGCCGAGTGGACGCCCCGGCTCGTCGAGACCCGCGAGCGGACGGCCACCGGACCCGACGGCGAGGACACGGTCCTCCTGGACGGGGTCCTCCTCCTCGAGCGCGCGGCGCCTGCGCGCTGAGGCGCCTGAGCCGGTGCCGTCGCTCCTCCACAGGAGCTCTTTCGCGGAGTTGTCTTCGGGCTGATCGACACCGCCCCGCGGGTGTCGGCGGTCCCTGCTTCGATACCCGTATGGATGACATCAGCAGCGCGAGCAGCGCGGAGGAACCGACCGGGCCGGTCGCCGCGGTCGGCGCGGTGCTCGGCGTCGCCGCCGATCTCGGTGTCACGTCGGCGCGGTTCCTGCTCACGCGGGCCGAGGCCGTGCACCTGGCGTACCGCACGGCGCTCACCGCTCCCGAGGAGTTCGCGCGGGGCGGCGGCCTGTCCCGGAGCGAGGCCAGCAGCCTCGTCGAGCGGTCGATCCGGGCGCAGTTCGCGGTCGCGCTGCGCCTGTCGGAGCGGGCGGCGTCGAAGGTGATCGATCACGCGATCCTGCTGGTCGAGGAGCTGCCGTGCACGCGCGCCGCGGTGGCGGACGGACGCCTCCTCTGGGAGTCGAGCGAGGTGATCTGCGCGACCGCCGCGACTCTGCCCGCCGCCTCTCGCGCCGCCTTCGACGAGCGCGCCGCGGGCGTCGCGCCGGACGTGACGCCGACGCAGCTCAGGCGGATCGTCGCCCGGCTCCGCGACGAGCTGCACGAGGAGCCGTTCGCTCAGCGCCACGCCCGCGCCCGCCAGGACCGCGCCGTGTGGATCTCGCCCGAGATCGACGGGATGGCCACCCTCTGCGCGCTCCTCCCCGCACCGGACGCGATGGGCGTCGGAGATCGTCTCGACCGCATCGCCCGCTCCCTCCGGGAGGGCGGCGACGAGCGCACCCTGGCTCAGCTGAGGGCCGATGCCCTCACCGATCTGCTGCGCGACGGCGACATCGCCGGCACCACTCCCGCGAGCGACGGTCCTCGAGTGTCCGAGTCGTACGTCCCCGGGATCCGAGCCAAGGTGCGGCTCACCCTCGCCGCGTCGACCGCCGCGGGACTCGACGACGCACCAGCGGACCTCGACGGCTACGGCCTCATCCCGGCCGACCTCGCCCGCGCGCTGGTCGAGACCGGCGCCTCCTTCACCCGCGTTCTGACGGATCCGGACACCCGCGCGGTCGTCTCCGTCGGCCGCACCTGCCGGGTCCCGCCCCCGCAGATGCGCCTGCATCTGCAGCTCCGAGACCAGACCTGCCGCTTCCCGGGCTGCACCCGCTCCGCATCGAGGTCGGAGGCGGACCACACGATCGAGTGGCGCAACGGCGGCGAGACATCGCTCGAGAACCTCGTCTCGCTGTGCGTGAGCCACCACCACGTCCGCCACGGTGACCGGTGGAAATACGTCCCCCGCCCCGACGGCGGCATCGTCTGGACCACCCCGACCGGCCGCACCGTCACGATCCGCCCGCCCGCCCTGGCCGGAGCGCCGCCGGGCCCCCGCTTCGAGGACGTCCCGCCGTTCTGACGAACGCGGGTCTCGATACGCGCTGCGCGCTACTCGACCAGCATGCTCCGCCCAGCGCACACCGGGCTGGAGCGATCCATGCTGATCGAGTAGCCCTCGGAGAGGGCGTATCGAGATCCACCGCCCGGCAGAGCGCTGACTACCGTGGTCTCCGTACCCCGCACCCTCCAGGAGGCACCGTTGCCGCTCGATCCCTACCTCGCCGCCCGCCTGCCGCTGCTCGACGGAGTCGCCTACCCGCTCGACGCGGCGCAGGCGGCGAAGGTCGCCGAGTTCGAGGAGGACCCCGGCCCGTGGTCGCTCCCCGAGGGCGTCACCGTCTCCGACGCCTCGATCGACGGCCCGCACGGCCCGATCCCGATCCGGGTCTACGCGCCCGCAGAGCCCGCTACCTCCGCGCTGCTCTGGGTGCACGGCGGCGGCTTCCAGGCCGGCGACCTCGAGATGCGCGAGTCGCACGTCGTCGCCGCCGAGCTCGCCGCCCGCGCCGGCGCTCGCGTCGTCTCGGTCGGCTACCGCCTCGCGAGCGCCGACGTCCGCTTCCCCGTCCCGCTCGACGACGTGCAGGCCGCCTGGCGCCGCCTCCGCGCCGAGACCCCCGACCCGCTGCCCGTCGCCATCGGCGGCGCCAGCGCCGGCGCCGCCCTGGCGCTCGCCGCGACGCTCCGCGAGCGCGACGCCGGCACCCGCCTCCCGGACCACGTGCTGCTCGCCTACCCGTTCGCGCACTTCCCCAACCCGGCGCTCGACGACGCCGTGATCCGTGAGCTGCTGCCGCTCCCGCCGCTGCTGCGCTTCCCGACCGCCGGCATCGAGGGCATGGTCCGCACCTACGTCGGCCGGATCTCCGACCTGCCCCCGCACGCGCTCCCCGGCGCGGCGCCGCTGCACGGACTGCCGCCGACCTCGGTCCTCGTCAACGAGTTCGACGAGCTCCGCGGCTCGGCCGAGCTCCTGATGCGGCAGCTCGCGGAGGCGGGCGTCGCCGCGACCGGCTACCTCGCGCAGGGCATGCCGCACGGCCACCTCAACCGCACGCCCGCGCTGCCCGAGGTCGACCGCTCGCTCGCCTTCTTCGCAGCCCGGCTGCGCGCGCTGACGCAGGACAGGCGGTGAGGTCCCCGAACCCGCCCTCGGCGCCCCGGCCAGCACGTGGTGATGAGATGTCCTGTCTGCGCGGTCACCGGTCGTCGGTGCTGGGCTGTGAGTGATGGCCGGAGCCGTACGCTGCCCACCGCGTGACAGTGGGCCGGATTGACCGCCGGCCCGACGGTGTGTGCTCGCTCCGGTGCGCCTACCGACTCACCGCCCGACTGCGCCCCACAGGGCGCTCCGGCTCACTCCTGCAGCAGATCGACCTCCCAGTTGGTGCGCTGGATCGCCGCGTCCAGGTCGCGCAGCTCACGGGCGAGCACGTCGGCCCGGGCGCGCAGCTCGCGCACCGGCAGCGCCGGCAGCCGCCGCAGCTCGCTGCGCAGCTGTCGGTAGCCGCGGTCGCCCGCCGCCGCGTCGGTCGCGCGCACGACGATGCTGTGCTGCGACCGGAGCGCCTCGCGCCGGGCGAGCGCCGCGGTCAGCCGCACGCCGTCGGGCGTGGTCGCCGTCGTGTTCGTCAGATTGACCGCGGTCACCAGCCGCTCCAGCGCGTCCAGCGCGCGCAGGCACTCGGCCAGCAGCTCCGACGGGTCCTCCGTCGGCTCCTCGCCCTCCTGATAGGAGGCGTTCGCGACGATCCGCGACTGGAGGGCCTCGATCCGCTTCTGCAGATCGGCCCGCTCGAGGAGTGCTTCGGCAAGCTTCATGCCCCCAGGCAACCACACGCGCGGCGTCCTCGCTGCCCGTCTAGGCTGCCGATCGTGCCGCTGCAGAATCACCCGGGAGACGTCGAGTTCCCCGTGCGCTCCCGCCTGCGCTACGCGCGTGCCGCGGACGCCCACCGGCGCGCTCCCGGCGGCGGGATCGGCCGTCGCGCCCTGCTGGTCACGGCCGTCGCCGCTCCGCTCGGGATCGTCGGCTTCGTGCTCGGTCTCGCGAGCGCGGGCGGCAGCACCGGACTGCCGATCTTCACGTTCGGCATCGGCCTCGTCCTCGGGCTGGCCCTCGCGTCGATCGCCTTCCAGATCCACGACGCCGGAGCGCCCCGCCGGCAGCAGCTCGCCTACCGCGCCGAGGCGCGGACGCCCGCGCCGACCCTGCGCCAGCAGCAGCTGCTCGCCCTCGACGCCGTCAGCGACTTCTCCTTCGGCGGCTGGAACTCCTCGCTCGCCTTCCAGCCCACCTGGGCCGAGCTGCCCGCCGAGCTGCGCGCCCGCTACGCCGACGGCGCCAAGGGCTCGCCCTGGCCGGAGCTGCCGATGCCCGCGCTCACCGAGCAGCGCGGCGCGCTCGACCGCGACTTCCGCATCGCCTCCGCCGAGGACGTCGAGCTGTTCGTCGCCGACGTCCTCTCCCGTGGTCCGCTGTCGACGCGCTTCGCCGAGGTCTCCGCCTCGGAGGACGCCGAGCGGATGCGCTCCCGGATCGCGGCCCTCACCGGCGAGAGCGAGTTCCACCTCCTCGAGCGCGCGCAGCCGGTCGGCGGCCGCCCGCCCGTGCTGCTGCTCGCCGGCGACGCCGAGCGCACGATCGGAGCGATCCGCTACGCCTACGTCGCCGGCTACCTGACCGCCGACCGGGCCTGGGCGCTGCTGGAGAGCATCGGCTCCCGCGTCTTCGCGCAGTACAGCGGCTGGGACGGCTACTGGCGCGACGCCGCCGTCGCGATCGCGTTCCGCACCGACTCGCTCAGCGCCGTGCAGCAGTACCACCGGCTGCGCGGCGAGCTGCTGGCCTCGGACTGGCCGGCGGCGAGCACGCCGTACCCGGAGAGCGCATCGTGACCGAGTCGCGTCACGATCCCGAAGTCCCCGACGACCGCGACCCCGCCCAGCAGGCGCTCGAGGCGATCCAGCGGATCAGCAGCGGAGGCGATCCCGCCGCCGCGGCCTTCGCTCTGTCGAACGCGTGGACCGACCGGCAGGTCGACCGGCTCAAGGCCTTCTGGCGGCGTTCGCGCCGGGACATCGGAGGCTCCTGACATCGGAGGCTCATAGGCGACGCAAAGGCTCCCGCCTGCCGCGCCGGTCACTCTGGGGTTCCCCGAGCCCCCGAGTGACAAGGATCCCCCGATGTCCCGCATCCCCGAGCCCGACCGCACCCCCGACGGCCTCCGCTACGAGGGCCGCGCCCTCGTCCGCCCCGACGACGAGGTCGTCGACCAGGGCCTCTCCTTCGACGTCGGCACCCTGCTGAGCCGCCGGATGCTCGATCGGCGCCGCGTGCTCGGCCTGATCGGGGTCGGCGCCGCCACCACGGCGCTGGCCGCGTGCTCGGCCGTCGCGGGCAGCGCCTCCGGAACCGCGACGAGCAGCGCGAGCAGCAGCGCCGCCGCGACCACCGGCGAGATCCCCGACGAGACCGCCGGTCCCTATCCCGGCGACGGCTCGAACGGCCCCGACGTGCTGAGCGACTCCGGCATCGTCCGCAGCGACATCCGCTCGAGCATCGACGGCGGCGCCACCGCGGCCGGCCTGCCGCTCGCCTTCACCCTGACGATCCTCGACACCGCGAACGGCGGCGTCCCGTTCGAGAACGCCGCCGTCTACGTCTGGCACTGCGACGCGTCCGGCGGCTACTCGATGTACTCCGACGGCATCACCGAGGAGACCTATCTCCGCGGCGTGCAGGTCGCCGACGCGAACGGCGAGGTCACTTACACCTCGATCTTCCCGGCCTGCTACTCCGGCCGCTGGCCGCACATCCACTTCGAGGTCTACCCCGACGTCGACTCGATCAGCGACTCCGGCAACGCGATCGCGACCTCGCAGCTGGCCGTCCCCGAGGACGCCTGCACCGCGGTCTACGCGCTCAGCGGATACGAGGGCTCGAGCGAGAACCTCGCCCAGGTGAGCCTCGACGACGACAACGTCTTCGGCGACGACGGCGGCGAGCTGCAGCTGCCGACCGCGACCGGCGACGCCACCTCCGGCTACCGTTTCGCCCTCACGGTCCGCGTCGACACGACGACGGAGCCGACCGGCGGGTCGGTGCCCTCGGGCGGCGGCGGCGGCGGCGCGGGCGGGGGACGTCCGCCCTCGGCCTGACGGCGCTCGGCGTGCCAGGCTTGCCGCATGGCTGTCGAGGTGGGTGCGGATCTCGAGGTGTCCGCGCGCCTGACGATCCCCGCGTCCGAGCTGCAGTGGCGGTTCTCCCGCTCCTCCGGCCCGGGCGGGCAGCACGTCAACACCTCCGACAGCCGCGTGCAGCTCACCTGGAGCGTCGCGGAGTCCGCCGCGCTCACGGACGACCAGCGGGAGCGCCTCCTCCAGCGGCTCGCCCAGCGCCTGGTCTCCGGAGCGATCACCGTCACGGTCTCGCAGGAGCGCTCGCAGCTGCGCAACCGCGAGGTCGCCCTCACGACCCTCCGTGACCTCGTCGGCGCGGCCCTCGCCCCGCCCGCCGCCCCGCGCCGGCCGACCCGCCCCACCCGCGGCTCCGGCCGCCGCCACCTCGCGAGCAAGCAGCAGCGCTCCGCCACGAAGCAGCAGCGCCGCCGCCCGACGGAGGACTGAGCACGCAGCACCGGCGCTAGAGCCGGTCGCTCCGCCACTCCGCCGCGAGCTCCTCGCCGCGGGCGAAGGCCTGCTCCTCGCGCTCGCGCAGCTCGACGCGGCGGATCTTGCCCGAGATGGTCTTGGGCAGCTCGTGGAACTCGATCCGGCGCACCCGCTCGAAGGAGGAGAGCAGCTCGTCGGTGTGGCGGAAGATCGCCGCGGCGGTCTCGGCGGTCGGCTCCCAGCCGTCCGCCAGCGCGACGTAGGCCTTGACCACGCTGTGCCGGGTCGGGTCGGGCGCCGGGACGACCGCGGACTCGGCGACGGCCGGGTGCTGCAGCAGCACGCTCTCGACCTCGAAGGGCGAGATCTTGAAGTCGGAGGACTTGAAGATGTCGTCGGTGCGACCGAGGAAGGTGATGGTGCCGTCGACGGCGCGGACGGCGACGTCCCCGGTGTGGAAGTAGCCGTCGGCCCGCGCGCGCGAGGTGCGCTCGTCGTCGCCGTGGTAGCCGGACATCAGGTTGACCGGCTCGGTGGACAGGTCGAGGCAGATCTCGCCGGTGGAGGAGGACTCGCCGGTCACCGGGTCGATCAGCGCGATCGCGACACCCGGCAGCGGCCGGCCCATCGCTCCGGAGACGACCTCGGCGCCGGGCGGGTTGGCGATGATCGCCGTGGTCTCGGTCTGGCCGTAGCCGTCGCGGATGGTGAGGCCCCAGTCGCGCTCGACCTTCGCGATCACCTCGGGGTTCAGCGGCTCGCCGGCCGAGAGGATCTCGCTGAGCGCGCGCGGCCGGGCACCGAGGTCGGACTGGATCAGCATCCGCCAGACCGTCGGCGGCGCGCAGAAAGTGGTGACGCCCGCGCGGTCCAGCTGCTCGCGCAGCGCGACCGGCGAGAACCGGGAGTAGTTGTAGACGAAGACCGTCGCCTCGGCGTTCCACGGCGCGAAGAAGCAGCTCCAGGCGTGCTTGCCCCAACCCGGCGAGCTGATCGCGGAGTGCACGTCGCCCGGCTGCACGCCGAGCCAGTACATCGTGCTGAGGTGCCCGACCGGGTAGGACTCGTGGGTGTGCACGACCATCTTCGGCTTCGAGGTGGTCCCCGAGGTGAAGTAGATCAGGCAGGCGTCGGTGCTGTCGACGACGACCCTCGGCGCGATGCCGGGGGCCTCGATCGAGTCGGCGTAGTCGAGCCAGCCGTCCGGCACGCCCGCCGCGCCGCCCACCGCGATCAGCCCGACGTCCTCCGTGAGGCCCTCGAACTTCGCGGTCTCGGTCGCGTCCGCGATCACGTGCGCGACCTCGCCGCGCTCGAGCCGGTCGGCGAGGTCCGCGGGGGAGAGGAGCGTCGTGGTGGGCAGGATGACCGCGCCGAGCTTCATGATCGCGAGCATCGACTCCCACAGCTCGAGCCGGTTGCCGAGCATGAGCATCACGTGGTCGCCCTGCTCGACGCCGACGGAGTGCAGCCAGGCGGCGACCTCGTCGGAGCGCCAGCGCATCTCGTCGAAGGAGACCTTCGTCTCCGAGCCGTCCTCCTCGACGATCCGGAGGGCGGTCTTCTCGTTGCCGATGGCGATCTCGTCGAACCAGTCGACGGCCCAGTTGAAGTGCGGGCCGACGTCCGGCCAGCGGAAGGCGTCCGTGGCGGCCGCCGCGTCGGTGCGGTGCTCGAGCAGGGTGTCGCGCGCGGCGCGGAGGCGCCCGGTGGGGTTCATCCGACCATCCTCTCGCGCCGCGACGGCTTCGAGGTGAGGGCTCAGTACTTGATCGACTGCCCGCCGTCGATCGGCAGCACGACCGCGTTGATGTAGGAGGCGTCGTCCGAGAGCAGGAAGGCGACGACCGAGGCGATCTCGGCGGCCTCGCCGTAGCGCTTGGTCGGGTTCACCTGGATGAACTCCTCGGCGGCCTTGCGCGGGTTCTCGGCGTCGAGCTGCTTCATCGAGTTCTCGACCATCGGCGTCCAGATGGCGCCCGGGGCGATCGCGTTGATGCGGATGCCGTACTGCCCGTACTCGATGCCGGAGTTGCGCGTGAGGCCGACGACGCCGTGCTTCGCGGCCGCGTAGCCGGACTGGTTGCCGATGCCGGTGATGCCGCCGACGCTCGCGGTGTTGACGACCATGCCCGAGCCCTGCTCGCGCATCACCTTGAGTACCTTCTCGAGGCCGAGGAACACGCCGCGGAGGTTGATCGCGACGACCTTGTCGAACTCGTCGGCGGTGAAGTCCTCGGTGCGGTTCTGGCGGCCCTCGATGCCGGCGTTGTTGAAGAAGCCGTCGATGCGGCCGAAGCGGGCGAGGGTCTGCGCGACGTAGTCGTCGACGTCGGACGCCTTCGACACGTCCGCGATCACGGTGAGCGATTCGGTGCCCTCGGGGAGCGCCTCGACGGTCGCGGCGAGTCCCTGCTCGGAGACGTCGACGAGGGCGAGCTTCGCGCCCTCCGCGGCGAGGCGGACAGCGGTGGCGCGGCCGAGGCCGGAGCCGCCGCCGGTGATGAGGACGACGCGATCGGTGAAGCGGGTGCTGCTGATATCCATAGGTGCACTATATACCGAGTGGTATTCGGGAATCTGGGCGCGGGCTCCGTGGATCCGATGCCCGGAACCGCCGCGTCCGGTGCTCCGCGTCCCTGGCAACCGCCGCAGAGACCGTCCCGCTCGGCGGCCGCCTCGGGTAGACCGGAGGGACCGGCACGACCGCCGACACGAGCAGGGGGAGCCGTGAAGAGCAGGAGAAGAACGATGACGACGGGGGCCGCGCTGGCCCTCACCGGGCTGGCGCTGGCCGCCTGCACCGCCCCGGCGGAGAGCGGAGCGGAGGCGACGCCGACCGTCTCGGAGGCGCCCGCGGCCTCCTCGGCCTCGGCCTCGCCGGGCGACCGCCCGATCGGACCCGTCCGGCTGCCCGAGGGGGCGACCGCCGCCGTCGAGTGGGTCGACGAGACCGGCGCGGTCGAGCCGCAGACCGTGCGCCTCACCGGCGAGCCGCTGCACGTGACCGTCTCGGTCGTCTGCGACACCGCCGACGCCGAGGTGACCGTCGAGGTCGAGGGCCTGATGACCACCGGCTCGTCCTGCGTCTACGACCCGGGCACCACCCGGACGACGAGCAACGGCGGCGGCAACACCGGCTCGATGGAGATCGCCGTCGACCAGGACGCGCGCATCACCGTGACGACCGACCCCGCCGACGCCCACTGGTCCGGCGCGGTCTCGACCGGCCCGCGCACCGTGCCGCTGGGCTGACGCGCAGTCCGGCTCGGCTCTAGCCCAGCGGCACGCCCAGCGCGGCCATGAACGGCACGGCGTCGACCGCCTCGCCGTCGACGCGGGTCTCGAAGTGCAGGTGGCAGCCGGTGGAGGCGCCGGTCGAGCCGCGGGTCGCGATGACCTCGCCCGCGACGACGGTGTCCCCGACGTCGACGAGCAGGTCGGTGTTGTGCGCGTAGCCGGTCTCGATGCCGCCGCCGTTGTCGAGCAGGATCCAGTTGCCGTAGCTGCCGGAGTAGGCCGCCTCCTCGACGGTGCCGCTCGCCGCCGCGAGGACCGGGGTCCCGCAGGCGCCGGCGAGGTCGGTGCCCTTGTGGAAGAGGTTCACGCCGGCGACCGGCTGGTCGGGGCGGGGGCCGTAGCTGCTGCTGATGTGGCCGGCGATCGGGAGCACCCAGGTGCCGGAGACCCCGGCGGCCGCGGCGGTCGACTCGCCCGCGCCGGCGGTGATCGCGTCGAGCGAGGCGGTGGGCACGAGGACCTCGGGCTTGGCCTCGGCGGCGAAGGCGTCGCGGGTCACGCTCTGCTGCACGACGCCCGCGGCGACGAAGCTCTGCGGGCGGGCTGCGGCGACGGCGTTCGCGGTGTCGGTCGCGACGGCGGACTCCGGGGTGTCGCCGACGGCGAAGGCAGGCATCGTCGAGGTGACGGCCAGGCCGACCACGAAGGTCATCGCGGCGAAGGCAGACACGCGGCGCGTCGAGGGGCGGCGGACGGCGGTGCTCCGGGCCGTGCTGCGCGCGGCGGCGGTGCGGGCGGCGGCGGTGCGGGCGACGCTGCGCGCGGCGACCTGCTCGGCCTCGCGCTGCTCGCGCAGCTGCCGGCGGGTCGGGAGGGCCTGCGCGGTCGCGGCGGAGACGGGGGCCGGGGCGTGGTCGGAGTGGTGCATGCAGTCGTGGTTTTCCGGGTCGTTCGCCGCGGGGGAACGGGGGCGCGGCAGGGCGGGTCGGGGCGGCGGAGCGCTCGGCAGCGCTTAGCAGGTGGTGCTCAGGGGGGTGTCAGCCGGGGCTCAGGGGACCGCGCGGCGACCCTCCAGAGTACCTGCGCAGCTCCGGAACGCCACTGGGAGAATGCCGAGCGGTGCACGGTATCGATGCCTCGAGCTCAGGCGAGCGCCTCCGCGCAGTGGCGGAGCAGGGCGTGCAGCTCGCGGATCCGCGCCCCGTCCAGCCCCGTCAGCATGCGCTCCTCGACCGCCCGGACGGCCGCGCTCGCCTCGCCGAGGAGCTCCTCGCCGGACGCCGTGAGCCGGATCGGCAGCGCCCGGCCGCTCGGCGCCGTCTCGGCCCGGATCAGGTGACCGTCGCGCTCGAGCGACTGCAGCAGCACGTGCATCGACTGCCGGGTCACGAACGCGCCCCGCGCCAGCTCGGAGCTGGACAGCCCCGGCCGGTGCGCCAGCAGCTCCAGGCAGGAGTAGGCCGTGACCGTGATCCCGAGCGGCCGCAGCGCCGCCTCCATCGCGACGCGCAGGGCGCTCGACGCCTCCTTCAGCACGTAGCCGACGGAGGTGTCCAACTCGATCCGTGCCGTGTTCTCGCCCTGTTGACTCATGTCAGTAGTCTGACATACGCTCCATGTAAGGAAACTGACACCGACCCCGACGAAAGGCGCTCCCATGGCGATCACCGGCCCCGACTTCCTCTCCCTCCAGGTCCGCGACCTCGAGCGCTCCGGCGAGTTCTACGAGACCCGCCTCGGCATCTCCCGCCGCCCCGGCCCGCCGCACGCCGTCGTCTTCGACACCGCGCCGATCCCCTTCGCGATCCGCGACGTGACGCCGAGCACCGAGCTCCCCGCCGAGCCCGGCCGCGGCGTCGCCCTCTGGCTGCACGCCACCGAGGTCGCCGCCCTGCACGACTCCCTCGCCGCCGCCGGCGTCCCGATCGCGTCGGCCCCCGCCGAGGGCCCCTTCGGCCTGACCTTCACCTTCGCCGACCCGGACGGCTACCTGATCACCCTCCACGACCGCGCCTGACGCACCTGCGACTGCGAGACGCTAGGCGTCCGCGCCCGCCGGCTGCCAGAGCTGGAGGCGGTTGCCCTCGGGGTCGTGCAGGTCGGCGAAGCGGCCGTTCGGGTAGGTCTCGGGGTCGATCTCGACGGTGATGCCCGCGGCGCGGAGCTGGGCGACGAGCGCGTCGAGCGAGTGCACGCGGAGGTTCAGGGTCCAGCCGGCGGGGCCGAGCGGCTCGGAGCCGGCCGGCATCGGGGCGAGGACGGTGCTGCCGGCGTCCTGGCGCCACGACGGGGCGCCGTACTCCATCGGCACCTCGTCGATGCCGAGGTGCTCGGCGTACCAGTGCGCCAGCGCCTCCGGGTCGCGCGCGGCGAAGAAGAAGCCGCCGATGCCCGTGACCCTCTCGCGCGACACGATCAGTACCGGCCGCTCGTGAAGACCAGCAGGGCGATCAGGCCGGCGACGGTCGCGGCGACGCCGGAGCCGAGGCGCCACCACATCCAGCGGTCGCGCTTGGGGCCGCGCATCGGGCGGCGCAGCCCGTGCCTGCCGGAGTAGCCGCCGTGGTTGGGAGTGAAGACCATGACTCCAGCCTGCCTCACCAGGCTCGCCGGGTCACGGCCTCACGCGCTCCACTCGCTGTCGTCCCGCCAGGGCGCGAGGTCGACCTCGTTGCCCTCCGGGTCCGCGAGAGTCCACCACTCCGGGGCGTTCGAGTCGTCGACGAGGCGGCCGCCGGCGGCGAGGGCCGCGGCGAGGCGGGTGTCGACGGCATCGCGCGGCAGGTAGAGGTCGAGGTGGATCGTGTTGCGCTCGGGGCGCGGCTCCTCGATGCTCTGGATCCAGACGTTCGGGCCGAGGGCGCGCGGATCGGCGAGGTCGGCGTCCTCGACGGGGGAGTAGCCGAGCACGGCCCGCCAGAAGGCGCGGACCGCGGCGACGTCGACGGCGTCGATCGCGATCTGCAGGCTCTGCACCGCGGCCGGCTCGGCGGGGAGGCCGAGCGCGCGGGCGGTGGCCGAGATCTCGCGGGCGAGGGCCAGGTCGCGCTCGCTGATGTCGCCGACGTCGTGGCTGATCAGGCGCACGCCGACGCCGCCGTAGCGCAGATCGACGTCGGGGTGGTGGCCGGCCTGCTCGGCGAGGACGGCGATCGCGGCGACCAGGGCGGCGCCCGCGGCGAAGGAGCCGGCCCCGCGGTCGCCGGTGCGGAAGTAGGCGCGGGCGCCGTCGCCGACGACCCGCCAGTCGGCGGTGCCGGGGGCGGCGCGGAAGTCGCGCGGGGAGATCGCATCGGTCATGCGGCAGTTGTACTCCCCGGCCGGCCGTTCTGCCCAGGCCCCGTGCGGTGCCCGCTCGCTACGGTGGACCCACGACCGATCGGGTCGACGAGTGTGAGGAGCCGGCATGGCGCAGAAGAAGAAGTCCGATTCGAAGAAGTCGTCGCAGAAGACCGACGACAAGGCCGCGCAGAAGCGCGCGAAGAAGGCTCTGGCCAAGGCGGAGAAGTCGGTCCGCGCGGCCCACGACGCCGTCCGCGACTCCAGCAAGAAGCTGCGCAAGAAGGCCCGCAAGCTCGCCGAGCAGACCGACAAGCTGAAGCGCCAGCAGGAGAAGGCCGCGAAGAAGGCCGCCCAGGCCGATAAGCGGAGCGCGCCCTCCGCGCCCAAGCACGTGGTCGAGCGCGAGCACGTCGCCGTCGGCGCGGCCGACCCGTCGGTCACGCCCGACTTCACGCCGCCGCTGCCGAGCGCGGCGCACGACGAGCAGGACCAGGAGCAGGCTCCGGAGGGGCAGGCCCAGGAGCAGCAGGCCGAGGAGCAGCCCGAGCCCGACGCCGACCCCGAGCACGTGCCGGACCTCACGCCCCCGCTGCCGCACTCCTCGCACTGAGCGAGCCCCGCGGGACGCCCCTACCCTGAGAAACTGCACAGGGTAGCCCGGCGCGCCGCTCGGAGAGGTGAACAGCCGGTGAACGCCCCGGCGAACCCTTCCGAGCGGCCTGCGCGGGCGGGAGGATCTCCTCCGTGGATCCCTTCATCCTTCTCGCGCTCGTCATCGTCACCGCTCTGGCGTTCGATTTCACCAACGGCTTCCACGACACGGCGAACGCGATGGCCACGTCCATCGCGACCGGCGCGTTGAAGCCGAAGGTGGCCGTCACGCTCTCCGCCGTCCTCAATCTGGTCGGCGCGTTCCTCAGCATCGAGGTGGCGCTGACCGTCACCAACGCGGTCGTCAAGATCCAGGACTCCACCGGCGCGCCCGACCCGGCGCTGCTCGAGGGCGGCGGCTCGGCGCTCCTGCTGATCGTGCTCGCCGGCCTCATCGGCGGCATCGTCTGGAACCTCCTCACCTGGCTGCTCGGTCTGCCCTCCAGCTCGTCGCACGCCCTCTTCGGCGGCCTGATCGGCTCGGCGCTCGCCGGCCTCGGCCTCAACGGCGTCAACTGGGCCGGCGACGGCTCGAAGCTCGACGGCGTCGTCGGCAAGGTGATCCTGCCCGCGCTGATGTCGCCGGTGCTCGCCGGCGCGGTCGCCGCGATCGGCACCTGGCTCGTCTTCCGCGTGATCGGCAACCTCGCCGATCGCCGCATCCACCGCGGCTTCCGGATCGGCCAGATCGGCAGCGCCTCGCTCGTCTCGCTCGCGCACGGCACCAACGACGCGCAGAAGACCATGGGCGTCATCACGCTGGCGCTCATCGCGGCCGGCGGCTGGAGCGACACCGAGTCCGTCCCGTTCTGGGTCAAGCTCAGCTGCGCGCTCGCCATCTCGCTCGGCACCTACATCGGCGGCTGGCGGATCATCCGCACCGTCGGCAAGGGCCTCGTCGAGATCGACACCCCGCAGGGCATGGCCGCCGAGAGCGCCTCCGCCGCGGTCATCCTCGCCTCCAGCCACCTCGGCTTCGCCCTCTCGACCACGCACGTCGCGACCGGCTCCATCCTCGGCTCCGGCGTCGGCCGCCCCGGCGCGCAGGTCCGCTGGCGCGTCGCGCTGCGGATGGTGATCGCCTGGGTGATCACGCTCCCCGCCGCCGCGCTGATGGGCGCCGTGATGTGGTGGATCGGCCACCTGGTCGGCGGGGCCGGGGGCGGCATCCTGATGACCGCCGTCCTCGTCGCCGTCGCGATCTTCATCTACGTCCGCTCGCGCCGCGACAGCATCGGTGCGCACAACGTCAACGACGAGTGGTCGGACGCGGGCACCGCAGCGAAGCAGACCGCCGGCGTCTAGCCCGGATCCCTCCGCACCGACTCGAAAGGACCGACCCGTGCTCTCCCTCTTCTTCAGTGCCGCCGGCCAGGTGGCGCTCATCGCCGTGCTCCTCGGCGCGGGCCTGCCCGTGCTCTTCGCCGTCGGCGTCCGCTCGTTCGCCCTCGCCGGCGGTGACGGAGCCAGTGGAACCGCGGCCTCGACCGCGCAGGCTCCCGGCCTCCCCGCGCCGCTGCTCCGCGCGCTCGGCGTGCTCTGCTTCGTGATCGTGGTCGCCGCCGTGGCGGTGGGCCTGAGCATCATCATCGCGACCGGCCTCGGCCAGGCCGTGAGCTTCGAGCACGTCTTCCCGACGTTCGTCCCCAAGGGCTGACCATGGCGGCGACCGACCCGGCGGCGCCCGACGCGGCGGCTCCCGCTCCCGCGGACGGCGTCGTCGCCCGGGTGGTCAGCTGGCTCCGCGCGGGCTACCCCTCCGGAGTGCCGGAGACCGACTACGTTCCGCTGCTCGGCCTCCTCCAGCGCAGCCTGACCCGCGACGAGCTGGAGCAGGTCGTCCGCCAGCTGCTGTCCGACGCGGTGCGCGCCGACGCGGCCGGCGAGGAGTTCTCCGCCGCGAGGATGCGCCAGCGCATCGAGGAGACGCTCCTCGGCCCCGCGCTGCCCGAGGACCTCGTCCGGGTCTCGGCACGGCTCGCGAGCGCGGGCTGGCCGCTCGCCCGGCCGGAGGAGCTCGCCGAGCCGGAGCGCCCGGCCTCGGAGCGCGCCGGACTCGTCACCCGCGTCGTCCGCTGGCTGCGCGCCGGCTACCCCGCGGGGCTGCCCGAGCAGGACTTCGTGCCGCTGATCGCGCTGCTGCGCCGCCGGCTCTCCGACGAGGAGGTCGCCGAGGTCGCGACGCGCCTGGCCGCCGAGGGCGGGCTGCCGGCCAGCCGCGTCGACGTCGGCACGGCGATCGCCGCGGTCACCTCGGAGCTGCCGTCGGACGCCGACATCGAGCGGGTCCGGCTCTCGCTGGCCGAGCACGACCGGCCGGAGGAGTTCGCGAGCTGAGCGGGAGGGTGCAGCCGGCTCAGGCCAGCAGCACGCGCTCCGGGTAGGGGTCGTGGCTGAAGCACAGCGTCAGCCCGGCGGCCTCGAGGCGCTCCAGCTCGCGCGACGTCCGGTGGTGTGCCTCCGCGTCGTGGCTGATCAGCCGGGGGAGGAAGCGCAGCCGGTCCGACCAGGTCAGGAACTCGCGGCCCCAGGCCGCGTCGCCGGCCAGCAGCACGCGGCCCTCGACCAGTGCGCCGAGGTGGCCGCTCGCGTGCCCGGGCAGCGGGGTGATCACGAAGCGGCCGTCGCCGAAGAGGTCGTAGCCGGCGACGCCGCTGGGAGTGGTCGCCACCGGCTGGTCGTCGACGAGCGTCGCCGTGTCCGCCCGGGTCGGGATCAGCGCCGCGAAGACGCCGTCGGTGATCCGGCTCCGCTCGATCGTCTCGAGCTGGCCGCGCGAGAGCACGAGCGTCGCGTCCGGGAACCAGCGGAGGCCCCCGACGTGGTCGGGGTGCAGGTGCGAGAGCACGACCGTGCCGATGTCGGACGGCGCGAGGCCGATGCCCGCGAGCCGCCGGTCGATCGTCTCGTCGGCGCCGACGCGGGCCGGGAGGATCCGCCGGTAGAGCGCGCCGACGGCGCCCGTCCCGCGCAGGGTCGGCGGGTAGCCGGTGTCGAAGAGCACGCGCCGGCCGCTCGGGTGCGTGTAGAGGAAGGCGGCGGAGGGGAACGTGCGGCGGGCGGGGCTCCCGCCGCGGAAGACGCGGGAGAGCGGGAAGCTCGTCTCGCCGCAGGCGAAGACCTGGAGGGCCGGCCCGTGCTCGCTCATGCAGTCCCCCGGTAGTGCTCGCCGACCCTCTGCAGGCCCTCCGCGAGCGGCACCCGCGGCGCGTAGCCGAGCTCGGCGCGCGCCCGCGAGATGTCGAGCGTCTGCGCGTAGGCGAGGGTGGCGACCGTGTAGCGGGTGAACGGCGGCTCCGCGCCGCCGGGGAGCACCGCGTACACGCGCTCGAGGACGGCCGCGAGCGCGCTGAGCACCCGCAGATCCACGGTGAGGTAGCGCGGCTCCTCGCCCATCGCGGCGAAGAAGCGGTCGAGCAGCTCGCCGAGCGGGGCCGGCTCGCCGTTGGTGATGTTGTAGACGCCGCCGGTCGCCACCGGGGCGTCGGCGGCGAGGCGCAGCGCGAGGGCCGCGTTCTCCACGCAGGTGATGTCGACCGGGTTCCGGCCGCCGTCGAAGAGCGGGACGCCGCGGCGCCGGCTCGCGGCGACGAAGCGCGGGATGAGGCTCGGGTCGCCGACGCCGATCAGCCCGCGCGGGCGCAGGATCACCAGCTCCGGGATCCGCCCGGCGGCGTGCGCCTCCTGCAGCAGCCGCTCGGCGGCGATCTTGCTGCGGATGTAGAGGCTCATCCGGCTGCGGGTGTCGACGTCCTCCTCGCGGATGCCGAGCCGGTGGCGCCGGGCCGAGTAGATGCTCGGCGAGGAGACGAAGACGAGGCGGCGGATGCCGCAGCGCTCGGCGAGGTCGATGATCGCCGCGGTGCCCGCGACGTTCGCCGCGTGGAACTCGCGCCAGCGGCCCCAGGGGCTGGAGAGGGCGGCGGCGTGCACGAGCACGTCGGCGCGGACGTCCTGCGTCGCGAGCTCGGCGAGGTCGGCCGCGATCGTCTCGGCGCCCGTCGCGCGCAGGCGGGCGAGCGCGTCGGCGTTCCGGCCGGTCGCGATCACCTCGTCGCCCGCGGCCAGGAACTCGGCGACCGCGTGGCCGCCGAGGAAGCCGGTCGCGCCGGTGATCAGGACGCGGCGGGGCCCGGGCAGCTCTGCGGGCTCCCGCGCGTCAGCGGACTCCCGGGCGTCAGCGGACATCGACGACCTCCGCGACGCCCGCGCGGCCCCAGCGCTTGCGGCCCCAGTACCAGAGCAGGATCCCGAGGTAGCCGAGCGCCTTGCCCTTGCGGATCGACATCCGCACCACGGCCTTCCGGTCGAGCCGCGCCTGCGAGCGCGGGATCACCCGGCAGACCTTCAGGTGCAGCTCCAGGTCCTCGTCGGTGTCGTCGATGCTCGAGCGCGGGAAGCCGCCGACCTCGAGGTAGAGCGCGGCGTCGATCGCCAGGTTCGAGCCGGCCGCCATGAACATCCGGTAGCGCTGGCCGGGCCGGCGGTAGAAGATCCCCGGGGCGTGCTCCATCAGGCGGATCATCGCGGTGCCGATCACGCCGTCGTACCAGCGGTAGACCGGCTCGTCGGTGCGGGGCACGAGCCTCCCGCCGATGAAGCGGACCCCGTCGGCGACGTCGGCCTTCAGGCGCGCCACCCAGTCCGGGGCGGGCAGGCAGTCCGCGTCGGTGCGCGCGACCGTCGCGGCGCCGTGCGCGACGGCATGGCGGAAGCCGGTGTCCGAGGCGGCTCCGGTGCCCTTCTGCGGCTCGTCGACCACGAGGACCGGGCGGTCGGGCCGCCGGGCCCGGAAGGCGTCGATCACCGCGCGGGAGCGGTCGGTGCTGCCGTTGTCGACGAGCAGCAGGGTGAAGCCGGGATCGGTCTGGTCGGCGAGGGCGTCGAGGGCGCCGCCGAGCAGCTTCTCCTCGTCGTAGAAGGGCACGACCACCCAGAACGCGCCACTCGTCGACTCGGTCACGCCGGACCCCCCTTCCGTCCCGCCGGAGCCTAGCGCGAGCGGGCGCGGACTCATCGGCGCTATACAGGACCGTGGCCGACGCGCTCCCGCTCCTCCTGCCCGTCCGTGTCCTCGGCACCGGCGAGGCCCTGCCGTCGCGTGTCGTGCCCACCGCCGAGGTCGCCGCGGTCTGCGGCATCGACGCGGAGGAGGCGGCGCGCCGCTCCGGAGTGCTGACCCGGCACTGGCTCGCCGACGACGAGGATCCGCTGGAGCTCGGCCTGCTCGCCGCCCGGCGGGCGCTGGACGCGGCGGGGATGGACGCGCGCGAGGTCGACGTCGTGCTGAACGCCTCCGGGACCCAGCTGCAGGCGATCCCCGACGGCGGGGCGTTGATCGCCGCAGGCCTCGGCCTCGAGGACGTCTCGGCCTACAGCCTGAACGCGACCTGCCTCTCGTTCCTCTTCGCACTGCAGGAGGCCGGCTTCCTGCTCGCGACCGGCCGCGCCGAGCGGGTGCTCGTCGTCTCGACCGAGGGCGGCAGCCGCGGCATCGACGTCCGGCAGCCCGAGAGCGCGCTGCTCTTCGGCGACGCGGCGGCCGCCGTCGTCCTCGGCCGTGCCGAGCGGCCGGACCAGGGCATCGTCACCTCGCGCTTCGAGACCCGGCCGAGCGGCGTCCGGCACGCCGAGATCCGCGGCTTCGGCTCGCGCATCCGGATCGAGGACGCCCCGGGGCGGCTCGACGACTTCCGCTTCGACATGCACGGCGGCGCGCTGCTCGTGGACGCGCTCCGGCACTTCCCGGCCTTCCTCGAGCGGGTGCGGCCCGGTCTCGGCACCGGCCTGCCGGGCATCGACCGCGTCGTGCCGCACCAGACCAGCAAGGCCGGCCTCGAGGGCATGGCCCGGCTCTGGGGCCGCGAGCGGATGGTGATCACCCTCCCCGAGGTCGGCAACACCATCGGCGCGGCGATCCCGCTCGCGCTGCACCGCGCCCGCTTGCAGGAGGGCGAGTCGGTGCTGCTGGTCGGCACCGGCGCGGGCACGCACTACGGCGCGGTGATCCTGCAGGCCTGAGGCCCGTCGGATCGAGCGCTCACCAGGCTGCCTGCTCACCAGGTGGTGACGGTCGTGCGGGTGATCACCCACTCGTCACCGACCGGCACCAGCCGGCTGGTGAGCTGCAGGCGCCAGGTGGCGTGCAGCGAGCCGATCGTCGCCTCGGTCAGCGTGCGCGAGACGAGCACCGGGTGCGCGGCCGTGCCGGAGACCGCGCTCTCGACGTGGTCGATGGCGTGGTACTCCTTCAGGCCCTCGGCGATGTCGTCCATCCAGTCGAGCTTCGACTGCACGAGCCCGGTCGGGTGCTCGATCACGAATCGGGTGTCGAGCAGCGCGTCGAGCACGGGGAGGTCGACGAACACCAGCGCGTCGAAGAGCTCGTCGTGCGCGTCGCGGGGCTCGGCCCCGCCCTCGCCCCGTGTCAGGGCGTCCGGCATCAGGGTGTCCTCCGCATCGAGGGCGGCGCGGTCGTCGCGCGCCGCACCAGCTGGGTCGGCAGCTGGACGTGCAGCGAGGCGGGGGTGCCGCCCGCCATCAGCGTGATCAGCATCTCGGCGGCCGTCGCGCCGAGCGTCTGCATCGGCTGCCGGATCGTGGTCAACGGCGGGTCGAAGCGGGCCGCCTCGGGCACGTCGTCGAAGCCGACCACCGAGAGGTCCCGCGGCACGTCGAGCCCGAGGTGCGCGGCCGTCTCGATGATCGCCAGGGCCGAGACGTCGTTCGCGGCGAAGACGGCGGTCGGCCGGTCGGCCAGCGAGAGCATCGTCGAGGCCGGCAGCCGCGCCGTGTCGTGGTGGTAGCTGCCCACCCGGAGCAGCCGCTCGTCGAACGCGATCCCCGCCTCCGAGAGCCCGGCGCGGTAGCCGGCCTCGCGCAGCCGGGCGGAGCGGAGGTCGACGCGGCCGGCGACGAAGCCGATGCGCCGGTGGCCGAGGGCGACGAGGTGCCGCACGGCCTGGAGGGCGCCGCCGAAGCTGTCGGACTCGACGGTCGGCACGTCGGCGCGGCCCGTGTGCGGGTCGACGGCGACCAGCGGGATGTCCGACGGCGTGCTCACCACCGAGGGCGTCACCACGATCGCGCCGTCGATCAGGGTGCCGCTGAGCCGGCTGAGCGAGCGCCGCTCCCAGCCCTCCTGCTCGCCCTCGTGCGAGCCGCTGTAGGCGAGCAGGTCGAAGCGCGACCGGCGCAGCACCGAGCCGACGCCCTTGAGGATCTCCGCGCTGAACGGCTCGAAGCCGGCGACCAGCACGCCGATCACCCCGGTGCGCCGCGAGCGCATGCTGCTGGCCACCAGGCTCGACTCGTAGCCGAGCTCGCGCACGATCTCGAGCACGCGGTTCGCCGTCGCGGGCGCGATGCCGTAGCGGCCGTTCATCGCCTTCGACACGGTCGCGACCGAGACGCCGGCGGCGGCGGCGACGTCGTGGATGGTCGGGCGGAGAGACATGCGGTCGACCCTAGACCCCGGAAGCGCGCCGATGAGAGCGCGATCCGGATCCCTGACCCGGCACTTCGAAAATGGTTTCGAAAACGTTTGCCGATCCTTTCGGCCGCTCTGAGACTGATCGGGCCCGTCCTGGACGGGTGCACCTCGGCGCCGCTCTCCCTGGCGGCGCCTCTCAGCGAAGAGAACGGTTCGAACGATGAAGTTCACGAGAACAGCATTCAGGAAGACGGCGGTGGCCAGCGTGGCCCTGCTCGGCGCGGCGGCGGCCCTCAGCGGCTGCTCCGCCCAGGACGCGGGATCCTCCGACGGCACCGTCGCGATGACCCTGTGGCAGAACTCCACCACCGGCCCCGGCCAGGAGTTCTGGGAGAAGACGATCGCCGACTTCGAGGCCGCCAACCCGGGCGTCACCATCGAGTCGCAGGCCATCCAGAACGAGGACCTGGACGGCAAGCTGCAGACGGCGCTCAACTCGGGCGACGCCCCGGACATCTTCCTCCAGCGCGGCGGCGGCAAGCTCGCGGCGATGGTCGCGGGCGGCCTGGTCAAGGACCTCACCGGCGGCATCTCGGACCAGGCGCGCAGCGAGATCCCCGAGGGCTCGTTCCTGGCGAACACGCTCGACGACAAGGTCTGGGCGATGCCCGTGGCCGTGCTCCCCGGTGGCCTCTTCTACAGCCAGGACCTCTTCACCGAGGCCGGGATCACCGAGACGCCGAAGACCCTCGACGAGCTCGACTCCGCGGTCACCGCGCTCAAGAGCGCCGGAGCGCAGCCGATCGCGCTCGGCGCGAAGGACGCCTGGCCCGCCGCGCACTGGTTCTACTTCTTCGCCCTGCGCGAGTGCAGCGCGGACACCATGGCCGAGGCGGCCGACTCCAAGGACTTCTCGGACGACTGCTGGCTGAAGGCGGGCGAGGACCTGCAGTCCTTCGCCGGCACCGAGCCGTTCAACGAGGGCTTCCTCACCACCGCCGCCCAGCAGGGCGCCGGATCCTCCGCCGGACTCCTGGCCAACCACCAGGCCGGCATGGAGCTGATGGGCGCCTGGAACCCCGGCGTCATCGCCTCGCTCACCCCCGACGAGAAGCCCCTGCCCGACCTCGGCTGGTTCCCCTTCCCCGAGGTGGACGGCGGCGCCGGCGCGCCCGGGTCGATCATGGGCGGCGTCGACGGCTACTCCTGCTCCACCGCGGCGCCCGACGAGTGCGTCGACTTCCTGAACTACCTCGCCACCTCCGACGTGCAGAAGGAGTACTACGCCGCCTTCAACGCGCCGCCGGTGAACACCGTCGCGCAGGAGGCCGTCACCGAGCCGTACCTGAAGGACATCCTCGCCGCGTACAACTCGGCGCCCTACGTCTCGCAGTGGCTCGACACCGTCTACGGCCAGAACGTCGGCAACGCGCTGAACGTCGCCGTCGTCGACCTGCTCGCCGGCAAGAGCGACCCGGAGCAGCTCGTCGAGGCTGTCGACGCGGCCGCGGCCAAGGCCTGACCGTGACGACCACTGCGCTCCGCGAGGACGCGCGCCCCGAGGCCCCGGCGGCGAAGCGACGCCGCCGGGGCCTCGGCTGGTCGGGCCGCCTCGAGGTCGCGATCCTCGTCGGCCCGGCGCTGATCGTCTTCCTCGCCTTCGTGATCTTCCCGGTCGTGATGGCGGCCTACTACGGCTTCTTCAGCTGGCAGGGCTACGGCGTCCCGACCGACTTCGTCGGGTTCAAGAACTACCTGACGATCCTGCAGGACCCGACCTTCCACGAGGCGCTCAGCCACAACGGCACGATCGTGGTGCTCTCGCTCGTCCTGCAGGGGCCGGCCGCGATCCTGATCGCGCTGCTGCTCAACCGCAAGCTCCGCGGGCAGTCGATCATCCGCGTGCTGATCTTCGTGCCCTACGTGATCTCCGAGGTCGTCGTCGGCACCGGCTGGAGCCTCATGCTCCAGACCAGCGGCGCCGTCAACGGCTTCCTCGAGAAGGTCGGGCTCGGCGCACTGAAGCAGGACTGGCTCTCGGACCCCTCGATCGCCATCTGGACCCTGATGCTGATCATCACGTGGAAGTACATCGGCTTCGCCGTGATCCTCTTCCTCGCGGGCCTCCAGGGCATCCCGGAGGAGCTGTCCGAGGCCGCGTCGATCGACGGCGCGTCCTACTGGCAGGTGCAGCGGCGGATCACCCTGCCGCTGCTCGCCCCGACCCTGCGGATCTGGGCGTTCCTGTCGATCATCGGCGCGCTGCAGCTGTTCGACCTCGTCTACATCATCTGGGGGCAGTACGTGTCCTCGACCGCCGGCACCTCGACCATGGCGACGTACCTCGTCACCAACGGCCGCAACGCCGGCAACTACGGCTACGGCAACGCGGTCGCCGTGGTCCTGTTCCTCGTCTCGCTGATCGTCGCGCTGCTCTACCAGCGCTTCGTGCTGCGGCGGGACACCGAAGGCGCCCTCACGGGAGACACGAGGAAGGCCGGAGCCAAGAGATGACGACCCTGACAGCGGTGCCCCCGGGCACCAAGCCGCCCACCGCGACCACGCCGCTCTCGCCGCGTCCGCCCAGGCCCCGCCGCCGCCCGCTGGGGCGCGGCACGATCATCGCCTACGTCGTCGCGATCGTCGTGATCGCCCTGATGCTGGCGCCGGTGGCGTACATCATCATCGGCGGGTTCCGCACGAACGCGCAGATCACCACGGACCCGTCCGGGTTCCCCGCGCCGTGGAACGTGCAGAACTACCTCGACGTGATCACCGGCGGCATCTTCTGGCGCGAGGTCGGCAACTCCGCCATCGCGGCCGGAGCGACCACCCTCGGCGTCGTCGTGCTGGGGCTGATGGCGAGCTACGTGCTCGCCCGCTACAGCTTCAGCGGACGCGGCGTGTTCTACGCGCTCTTCGCGGCCGGACTGATGTTCCCGATGACCGTCGCGATCACCCCGCTCTACCTGGTGATCAAGAGCCTCGGCCTGATGAACTCGCTCGCCGGCGTCGTGCTCCCGCAGATCGCGTTCGGCCTGCCGACGACGATCATCATCCTGGTGCCGTTCCTGCGGGCGATCCCCGACGAGATCCAGGAGGCGGCCTTCATCGACGGCTGCAGCCGGATCGGCTTCTTCTGGCGGATGGTCGTCCGCCTGGCGATGCCGGGCGTGATCACGACGGGCATCCTCGCCTTCATCGCGAGCTGGAACAGCTACCTGCTGCCGCTGTTCATCCTCAGCGACGAGTCGAGCTTCACCCTGCCGCTGGGCGTGCAGGCCTTCTCGTCGCAGTACTCCGTCGACACGGCGAAGGTGCTCGCCTTCGTGTCGCTGTCGATGATCCCGGCGCTGATCTTCTTCAGCGTCTTCGAGCGCCGCATCGTCGGCGGACTCACCGGAGCGGTGAAGGGATGACCCCCATGAACGAGAGCCCGACCACCGAGACTCCCGCCCCGTCCGCGCGCGTCGCCGACCTGATCGGCCGGATGACGCTGGAGGAGAAGCTGACCCAGCTGGTCGGCTACTGGGTCGACCAGGGCGGCGAGGTCGTCGCGCCGCTGGCCGGCGAGATGGCCACCTCCACCGGCTACGCCGACGCGACCCGCGAGGGCATCGGCCAGCTCACCCGCGTCTACGGCACCCGCCCGGTCGACCCGGTCGAGCGCGCGCAGTGGCTGTGGGCCGAGCAGCGCCGGCTGGTCGAGGAGACCCGGCTGGGCATCCCGGCGATCGTGCACGAGGAGTGCCTGACCGGGCTGGCGGCGTGGAAGGCCGCGACCTTCCCGACGCCGCTGGCCTGGGGCGCCTCCTTCGACCCCGAGCTCGTCGAGGAGATGGCCGCGGCCATCGGCGGCTCGATGCGCGAGCTCGGCATCCACCAGGGCCTGGCCCCCGTGCTCGACGTGATCCGCGACCCCCGCTGGGGCCGGGTGGACGAGTGCATCGCCGAGGACCCGTACGTGGTCGGCACGATCGGCACCGCCTACGTGCGCGGGCTGCAGTCGGCGGGCGTCGACGCGACGCTCAAGCACTTCATCGGCTACTCCGCCTCGCGCGGCGGCCGCAACCACGCGCCGGTGCACGCCGGACCGCGCGAGATCGCCGACGTGCTGCTCCCGCCGTTCGAGATGGCGATCCGCGACGGCGGGGCGCGCTCGGTGATGAACTCCTACGCGGAGATCGACGGCGACCCGGTCGGCGCGACGCCGGCCTACCTCACCGGCGTGCTCCGCGAGCGCTGGGGCTTCGACGGCGTGGTCGTGGCGGACTACTTCGCGGTCGCCTTCCTGCACCTGATGCACGCCGTCGCCGCCGACCTCGGCGAGGCCGCCCAGCTCGCGCTCGAGGCCGGCATCGACGTGGAGCTGCCGACCGGCGACGCCTTCCTCGCGCCGCTCGCCGAGCGGATCCGCTCCGGCGGCGCCGACGAGGCGATCGTCGACCGCGCGCTGCTGCGGGTGCTCGCGCAGAAGGAGCGGCTCGGCCTGCTCGACGCCCGCTTCGACGACGCGCCCGAGTCGATCGACCTCGACTCGCCCGCGCACCGCGACCTCGCCCGCCGTCTGGCCGAGGAGTCGCTCGTGCTGCTGACGAACGACGGGCGACTGCCGCTCGCCCAGCCGAGCCGGATCGCCCTGATCGGCCCGAACGCCGACAGCGCGCCCGCCCTGATGGGCTGCTACTCCTTCGCCAACCACGTGCTGGCGCACCACGAGGGCGTGCCGCTCGGCTTCGAGATCCGCACGGTGCGGGAGGCGCTCGCCGCCGAGTTCCCCGGGAGCGAGCTGCTCCTCGCCGAGGGCTGCTCGGTGGAGGGCGAGGACCCCGCCGGAGACACTGCAGGGATCGCCGAGGCCGTCGAGGCCGCCCGCGGCGCCGAGGTGGCCGTGGTCGTCGTCGGCGACCGGGCCGGGCTCTTCGGCCGCGGCACCGTCGGCGAGGGCAACGACGTCGAGAGCCTCGAGCTGCCCGGCCGCCAGCGCGAGCTGGTCGAGGCGGTCGTCGCCACCGGCACGCCGGTCGCCCTGGTGCTGCTCACCGGCCGCCCCTACGCGATCGACTGGGCGGTCCGCGGCGACTCCGCGCCCGCGGCGGTGCTGCAGGCGTTCTTCCCCGGGGAGGAGGGGGCCGGCGCGATCGCGGGCGTCCTCTCGGGCCGCGTCTCGCCGTCCGGCCGACTGCCGGTCTCGCTGCCGCGCTCGGCCGGCGCGCAGCCGTTCTCCTACCTGCACCCGATCCTCGGCGGGCCCTCCGACGTGACCAGCGCCGACAGCACGCCCGTGCTGCCGTTCGGGCACGGGCTGGCGTACACGACGTTCAGCCGGTCGGAGCTGGCGCTCGAGTCGACCGATCTCGGAACAGGCGAGGCACCCACCGACGGCGCCTTCACCGCGACCGTGCGGGTGCGCAACACGGGGGAGCGCGACGGCGTCGACGTCGTGCAGCTCTACGCCCGCGACGTGGTCGCCTCGGTGACCCGGCCGGTCGCGCAGCTGCTCGGCTACGCGCGGGTCGAGCTCGCGGCGGGGGAGGAGGCGCTGGTGCGCTTCGACGTCCCCGCAGCGCGGCTCGCCTTCACCGACCGCCGCGGCGTGCGCTCGGTCGAGCCGGGGCTCGTCGAGCTCTGGGTCGGGCCGGACTGCGCCTCGAAGGAGGCGACGGCCGAGGTCGTGCTGACCGGCGAGGTGTCGCCCGTCGGCGCCGAGACCCGGCGCACCGTGCTGACCGAGGTCGTGCGCGAGGACGCTCGGGTGGCGGTGCTCTGACAGCCGGGCCAGGCTGGAGCGATGAGCAGTGATCAGAGCCCCATCGATCAGAGCAGCGCCCATCAGAAGCAGACTCTCCTCCGCTACCTGCAGGAGGGCCGCGACGCCCTCCTGCAGAAGCTCGACGGCCTGGGCGAGTACGACCTCCGCCGGCCGCTGGTGCCCACCGGCACCAACCTGCTCGGCCTGGTGAAGCACGTCTCGGGGACGGAGGCCGGCTACCTCGGCGCCGTCTTCGGCCGGCCGTTCCCCGAGCCGATGCCCTGGATGGAGGAGGAGTCCGAGCCGAACTCCGACATGTGGGCGACGGCGGAGGAGTCGCGCGAGCAGGTGGTGGAGCAGTACCGCCGGGTCTGGGCGCACTCCGACGCGACGGTCGCCGCGCTCGACCTCGACGCTCCGGGCGTCGTGCCGTGGTGGACGAACCGCGACGTGACGCTGCACCGGATCCTCGTGCACCTCACCGCCGAGACCCACCGGCACGCGGGGCACGCCGACATCGTCCGCGAGCTGATCGACGGCCGGGTCGGGCTGCGCACGCCGGGCGACAACCTGCCGCCGGTCCCCGCCGAGTGGTGGCCGGAGCACGTCGCCCGCCTGGAGGCGGTGGCGCGCGCGGCGGAGCAGTAGCGCTCCCGGCGGGGCTCCCGGGCGCCGCCTCCCCCGTAGGGGTGGCATCCGGACTGAGAGGGCTCGCAGGGACTCGGCTGGCCATCAGGTGTCGGTTAGCGTGAGCGCGTGTCCCCGGAAGGGGGACGCACCGCGCCGACGTCTGGAGACGACATGACCACCGCCCCCTCCCGCCGCACCACCGCATCCCGCACCATCCCCCGCCGCACCCTCACCACCGCCGCCGCCTGGAGCGTCCCGATCGTCGCGGTCGCCGCCGCCGCTCCGCTCGCCGCGGCCTCGACCACCCCGCCGCCCGCGCCGTCGGTCCGCTCGGTCGAGTACACCTCCTTCACCGCCGAGAGCTTCCGCGAGGAGCAGATCAACGTGAACCGCCCGCTCGCCATCGCGATCACCGGGCAGCTCACCGCCGGCGAGCTCGTCACGCTGACCGTCGCGCCGCGGATGACCCGCTCCGGCTCCGGCGACTCGCGCGCGACTCCGCTGCGCATCACCGCCGCCGACGGCCCCAACTTCTCGGTCGTCTCCTCGAGCGTCGGCTCCGACGGCTCGCAGACGCTCCTGCTGCGCACCAACCGCGACCTCGCCGACGGCTCGTACCGCAAGACCATCGCCTGGGTCCCGGTCGACGGCCGCACCCAGGAGCAGACCGCCGACCTGCTGCTGACCTGGCCGCTCGGCACCTACACGGCGCCGATCACGGTGATCGTCGCCGGCGTGGCCGGCAGCGAGCAGGCCTACACGCTCAACCGCACGCCCGTCGGCGGCGCGGAGGAGTAGGGGGAGGGGAGTTCTCGGGCCCTCCGTCAAGGGGGTGGGAGCTCTCAGCGCCGCGTTCTAGCGTCGGATCTCGGCGCGGTCGTGCGCGCGAGAGGGGAAGACGATGCAGAAGCTGTACTACGCGAGCGGATTCGTGCTGCTGGGGGACGCGGTGTGCACCGCGGTCGTCGAGTACGCCCAGGCCCTGGCGAACGTCGGGAAGTCCGACCTCGTCGTCGTCCCGGGGCTCTCCGACGAGGGGCTGCGCGGCGAGACCCGCCTGCTGCTCGGGCCCGCGAGCCAGCTCTTCACCAGCCCGGCACTCGACCGCGGGATCGACCTCGACGACGACGAGGCGGTCGAGTCCATGCGCGACAAGACGCGGCGGCTGCTGCCGGCCCGGCCCACCACGGAGGCCCGCGCCAGCGAGGACCACGACAGCGGCGGGGACTTCTTCTAGGCGCCGGTCACTCGGGCGCGCGTCACTTCTCGAGCGTCGTGCTCGGCCGCTCGCCGAAGCGGTGCGCGTACGACGCCGAGAAGCGGCCGAGGTGCGCGAAGCCCCAGCGGTGCGCCACCTCGGTCACGCTGACCTCGCCCGAGGCCTTGGCGCGCAGCTCCTTGCGCACGGCGTCGAGCCGGATGCGGCGCAGGTAGTCGACGGCGGTGAAGCCGAACTCGCGGCGGAACTCCGACTGCAGGGTCCGCAGGCCGACGCCGCAGGCCTCGGCGATCGTCTCGGTGCGGATCGGCTCGTGCGCGTGCGCGTACATGAACTCGATCGCGGTGCGCAGGCGCCCGCTGCGCGGCACGGCGAGGTCGGTCGGCGCAGCGAGCGACTCGTGCGGGAACGTCTCGAGCAGCGCCACGGCGACGGCGCGGTCGGCCTCCTGGCGCAGGAGCGCGGAGCTGTCGACGTCGTAGATCACCCGGGCGACCGCGGCGACCGTGGCCGACCAGCGGCGCAGCGCCTCGCCCTCGGGGCGCGCGGTGGTGTCGAACAGCAGTGGTCCGCCCGCCGTGCCCTCCACCTCCTGGGCGACGCCCTCGAGGTAGCCGCCGTCGAAGTGGATGAGGTTCTGCCGGTAGTCGTGGAACTCGAAGGCGTTCGGCCGGCCGGTGACGAAGATCGCGGGGCGGCCGTAGATCTGGCGCATCGGCGCGTGGTCGAGGTCGGTGACGCCCTCGCCCGCGGTGAGCCAGGAGACGACGTACTCGCCGTCGGTCTGGATCCGGCCCTCGATCGAGCCGGCGAACTGGCTGCCGCGGAGCGTGACGTCGCTGTCGCCGACCGAGGTGTAGCGGTAGGAGAAGTCCTCGCCCGGCTCCACCGAGAAGCGGTGCCCGTTGTACACCGACTCGAGCAGTGCGCGTGCCTGCTCGAAGTCCCGCCCGCCGATGTCGGAGCGGATGACCTCGCCGTTCGAGTCGTCCATCGCCACCAGCGTCGCATGCGTGCGCATCGACGTCGAGAGCAGCGGCGCGGAAGTTCGCTGGGCGGATACGGCCTGCGGAGACGACCTAGGCGGCGGCGCGGCGCTTCCGCGGCCCGAAGGCCTGCGTCATGGCGACCACCGTGGCGCCGCGGAACTGCGAGAGCAGCACGACCGAGTGCCGGGCCCCGGATTCGACGGCGAGGGAGAACGTGCCGCCCGTCGAGGTGTCCCACCAGGAGCGGATGTCGAGCGCCCGCAGCCGGACGGTCGGCTGCGTGCCGCCCAGGACCAGCAGTCCCTCGGTGACGCAGAGCGAGCCGGTGACGCCGTCGAGCGTGGTCGAGCAGGCGAAGTCCGCGTCATGGTGCGCCGGCCCGGCGAGCCGGAGGAAGTCGGGGGCCCAGTGCTCGGTTCCGTGCATCATCGTCTCCCCGCCCCCCGGCTGCGTGACGGGATCAGGCCGCGGCGGTGGCGACGGCGGAGTCCGGCTGCTGCGCCGGCTCGGGGACGATGCGCAGCCCGCGGCCGCTGTTGGCCTCCTCCATCAGCGCGCGCACCCAGGCGGCGTTGATGGCGGGGACGCGGCTGCCGTGGAAGGAGAACTGCAGCGGGATGGTCGGGTGCAGCCAGAGCGTCTGGCGGCCGGTGCCGTGCGCGCTCGAGGCGTCCAGCTGGAAGGCGAAGGCCTCGTTGCGGCGGAACTTGTTGATCATCACGATCTGCAGGTGCGCGAGCGCGCGGTCGTCGATCTCGTGGGAGGTGGCCGGAGTGCCGTAGAGGAGAGCGCCCATGTGCGGAGCCGCCGTTCTGTGTGGGAGTCGCGGTGTCGGCCGCGACGGGACGTGGGGGAACCGGCGGAGCGCCGGGACGTCGTGCGAGTCGGAGGAGGCCGACCCACCGCCGGGCTCGGAGGGCCCTGGCGGCGACTCCCTCTGCCGGGTGCCGGGCGGAGGGGGGAGTCGAGCGAGTGGTCGCAGGAACGACCGTTCTCCGAAGGTACGGGGAGCGGCCCTGGAACGGGGGCCGCTATCCGCTTTGCGAAGCGGCACCCGGGTGCCGCGGGCGGACTCCCAGGAACGCGATGCCGCGTGCTCAGAACGCGTAGCGGACGCGGCAGTAGGGCAGGCGCTCGGCCAGTAGGGCGAGGAAGCGGTCGAGGGCGGCGCGCTTGAGGTCGCGGCGGTAGCGGATGTTGACGGCGCCGTTCTCGGAGACCTTCGACTCCTGCATCCGGGGCGCCCAGAGCAGGTCCTCGGCCTTCGGGTGCCAGCCGAGGTTGACCTCGTGCAGGCCCGCGTTGTGGGTGAGCAGGATCACCTCGGCGGCGAGCTGCGCCTTCGCCCGCGGGTGCAGGGCCGCGTCGAGCTGCTCGAAGAGCTCGGTCCAGTCGCGCTGCCAGGTCTCGGTGAGGATCACCGGCGAGAAGTTGACGTGCACCTCGTAGCCGGCGTCGACGAAGTCGTTGATCGCGGCGATCCGCTCGGCCATCGGCGACGTGCGCACGTCGGTGACCTTCGCCGTCTCGGCGGGCATCAGTGAGAAGCGGACGCGGGTGCGGCCGAGCGGGTCCCACTCGAGCAGCTCGCGGTTGACGTACTTGGTGGCGAACGAGGCCTTGGCGGTCGGCGACATCCGGAACAGGTCGCAGAGGTCGCGGACGTTGTCGCTCAGCAGCGCGTCCACCGAGCAGTCGCTGTTCTCGCCGATGTCGTAGACCCAGGCCTCGGGGTCGCACTGGTTCGCCTCGGCCTTCACGCCCTGCTTCGCGATGTGGCGGGCGAGGTGCCGCTGGATCTGCTCGATGTTGGCGAAGACCGTGATCGGGTTGCTGTAGCCCTTCCGCCGCGGCACGTAGCAGTAGACGCACGCCATCGCGCAGCCGTTGGCGGAGGAGGGGGCGATGAAGTCGGCGGAGCGGCCGTTGGGGCGGGTCACCAGCGACTTCTTGACGCCCACGACGAGCGCCTCCGTCTTGATCCGCACCCAGCGCGCGACGTTCGCCTCGTCGCCGTGCACCTCCGGGATGTTCCAGTGCGAGTCGACCGGCACGATCTCGGCCGCGGGCCAGCGCTCGACGATCTCCTGCCCGCGGGGCAGCTCGAGCGCGGCCGGCTCGGCGTAGATGCGCCGGACGTCGAGGAGGGTGCGCTGACGGATGCCGGACATGCGTCCGTTCTACCGGCGACCACCGACAGCGATCGTCCCTGCTGGTGTCCGACGGTCTCAGCGGCTGACCGGACCGCCCCAGCCGCCGGGACTCTGCGGGTAGGGCCGGAAGGCCCCACGATCGCTCTTCGTCGGTTCGTTCCGGGACAGTGCACGTTCGTTCCGGAGCACTGCAGCGATCCGGAAATTCAGATCACTCTCTGTGATCCGTTTTTTCGGATCATGCATCGTGATTCGAATATCCGGATCGGCCAGGCTCTTCGCTCGCGCGGCGCATCGACCGGACGGCCGCGATCGACGACGCCGCTGAAGGAGCCTTCCCGCGCCGGACGTCGAGGAGGGTGCGCTGACGGGTGCCGGACATGCGTCCGTTCTACCGGCGACCACCGACAGTCCTCGGGAGTAGAGTCCCGCGCATGGACGCCGCCGCCTCCTCCGCCATCGGCGCCGCCGCCGTCACCGAGCTGCCGCCCGACTTCGTGCTCGCCCTCGAGGCCGTCGGCGAGGCGCTCGCCGCGATGGCCGCGGGCGATGCGGAGCCGTACCGCCGCTGCTGGGCCGACACCGCGGACTCGACGCTCTACGGCGCGTTCGGCACGATCGAGCGGGGCCGCGCGGCGATCGACGAGACGCTCGGCTGGGTCGCGGGCCGCTTCGCCGGCGGCGGGCTGACGCCGCACTACGACCTGATCCACGTCGCCGGCGATCTGGCCTACACGGTCGGCCGCGAGATCGGCGCGACGCGGATCGACGGGCGCGAGACGGCTCCGCTGATCATCCGGGTCACCCACGTCTACCGCCGCATCGACGGGCAGGGCTGGCGGATCGTGCACCGGCACGGCGACCACCCGCCGCACCTGGAGCGCTGAGGTCAGCGCGGGCGGCGGGCGGGGTTCCCGCCGTCGCCGATGTAGCGCGAGGAGCCGTAGCCCACGACCAGGTAGCCGATGATCGCCAGCAGCCAGAGCAGCACGATGCTGAACAGCGCGCCCTTGCCGAACGAACGGCCGACCCCGAGGGCGATGAAGATCGCCCAGATCACGTTGACGAACGGGATGAGGAAGAGCAGCACCGTCGCTCCGTGGTAGCCGGCGATCTTGGTCAGCAGGTAGGTGTTGTAGATCGGGATGAGCGCACCCCAGCCCGGGCGGCCCGCCTTGGTGAAGACGGGCCAGAGCGCGACGACGGCGATCACGTAGCCGATCAGACCGCCGAAGAAGCTGCCGACCGAGGTCGCGGCGTTGAGGCCGCTGGGGACGTCGTTCTGGCTGAGCAGGGACGTCTGGGCGAGGGTGATGACGGCGTCGAGCACGGCGGGGTCCTCTCGGAGGGGTGGATGTCCGCTCACCGTAGCGGCGCGGGTGCGTGGTGAGGGCATCCCGTTCGCGGGGCATCGCGGAGGATGGAGGCATGGAGCCGACCGCCGACCGCTACCGCCGCGCCGCCGTCGAGCTGGCGCAGACCTCCGAGCTGCAGGTCGAGTGGGCGCTCGCCGTCGCCGGCGATGAGGCGCTGCTGGCGCTGATCGACGAGCTGCCGCCCGCCCACCGGCAGCCGTCGCTGCTGTTCTCGGTGGCCCGGCTGCTCGGGGTGCCCGCGGTGGACGGCTCGGGCTTCGCGGAGTGGCTGCGGCGGGAGTGGCCGCGGGTCGCGCCGGTGGCGGCGGAGCGGCTCACCCAGACGAACGAGGCACTGCGCTGCGCCCCGCTGGTCGCGGCGCTGGAGCGGATCACGGAGCCGGGGGAGCCGGTCGCGCTGATCGAGATCGGCGCCTCGGCCGGGCTGTGCCTGGCGCCGGAGCGGTACTCGTACGTGTTCGCGGGGGCGGAGGGGACGACTCGGCTGGGGCGGGGCGAGCCGGTGCTCGAGTGCGCGGTGACCGGGGGAGCGGCGCCCTCGCGGCTCCCCGTCGTGGCCTGGCGGCGCGGGCTGGACCTGCGTCCGCTCGACGTCGGCTCCGCCGAGGACCGTGCCTGGCTGGAGGCGCTGCTGCCGCCGGACCGGCCGGAGCGCACCGAGCGGCTCCGGGCCGCCGTGGCGACGCTGCGGGAGGACCCGCCCGCGATCGTCGCCGGCGACGCGGCGCAGGCGCTGCCGGAGGTGCTCGCCGCGGTGCCGCGCGGGCTGCGCGCGGTCGTGGTGTCCCTCGGGACGCTGGTGTACCTGCCGTGGGCCGCGCGGGAGCGCGTGCTGGCGGCGGTCGCCGAGTCGGGCGCGAGCCTGGTGACGCTCGAGGCGGAGGCGCTGCTGCCGTCGCTCCGGGTGCAGGCCGCCTCGCTGACAGCGCCGGAGCGCACGCCGTTCCTGCTCGCGGCGGACGGGGTGCCGCTCGCCTTCACGGCGCCGCACGGCGGCCGGCTCTCCTGGCTGAGCTGACGCCGACCACGCGGGTCTCCTAGGAACGATCACCCAGTCCGTATGGGGAAAAGCATGCTGATCGATACGCCCCTGCGGGGCTACTCGACCACCATGGCGCGGCGCCGCCGCGTCCTTTCCCTCACCACCGAGACGAGAAGCGGCTTCGCGGCTCGATACGCGCTGCGCGTTGCTCGACCGGAAGGGATGCGCACAACATCAGCTGAGAGCAGGGGGCCTCGTCTGACAGCGGAGGCCACCCCTTCTCAGCTGATGTTCTGCAGCGCTCGAGCGCTCTCCCTCGCCACTGAGCCGCGCTGCTACAGGGCGTCGACGAAGAGCTGGGTGGCCTGGGGGACGTAGGAGGTGTTCGTCGACGGGTCCCAGCCGACGAGGGCGACGACGTCGCCGCCGACGCGGGTGGTGATGCCGACGAGGGTGAAGGGGGCGCCGCCGACGTCGCCGGTGACGGTCCAGCCGACGGCCTCGTCGGTGCCGGTGATCGTCGGCTCGGTCTGCTCGACGGTGGTCTGCACGGGGGTGCCCTGCAGGGCGAACAGCTCGGAGCCGTCGGCGCAGCGCTCGAGCGCGTCCTCGGCGGAGGCGACGAGGGCGGAGGCGGTGTCCGCGTCGCCGGTGCTCGCGACGACCGAGGTCATCGAGCGGTCGGCGCTCGTCCCGTAGGCGAGGCCCGCGTCGGTGAGCGTGTCGTCCGCGTCCCAGCCGACGCCGAACGGCGCGAGGCAGGAGGCGTCCGTCGCGGTGAGCCCCGGGTAGACCGAGCCGAGCATCTCCTCGGTGCTGGTGAACTCCGCGGGCACGAACTGGATGTCGTCGAAGATCGTCGCCAGCTCGGCGTCGGTGTGCTGCGGCAGAGCCTCGGCGGTCGGCTCCGGCTCGGCGGCGGCGGTGCAGCCGGTCAGCGCGAGCAGCAGGGCGCCCGCGAGGGCGACTCCGGCTCGGGCGGCGGTGGTGTGCGTCATGGTGGTTCCCCCTCTGCCCCGCCGTGCGTCGGGGCGGAGCGGCCCGAGGCTAGCAGAGGCCTCGGACACTCCCGCCGCACCACCGCCCGCCCGCTAGATCTCCGTGTGCCCCAGGTCCGCGTGCGCGAGCAGCCGGATCTCCGGCTCCGCGATCGACTCGAACTCCAGCACGACCACCTCGTTGCGCCCCACCCGGGTGACCGGCGACGGCACGATCAGCGTGCGCTGCGGCCCGCGCCGCCAGTAGCGGCCGAGCAGGAAGCCGTTCACCCAGACCAGGCCCTTGCCCCAGTGCAGCGTGTCGAGGTGCAGGTCGGCCTGCGCGTCGAGCTCGAAGGAGCCGGAGGCGAGCCCCGGTCCGGCCGCGAACGCCCCGCTGCCGGGCACCCGGCCGCACTCGGGCAGGCACTCCGGCGCGAGCGGCCGGGCGACCCAGCCGCGAAGCTCCGCGCCGTCGATCCGCACGCCGCCGATCAGCCCCTTGTGCTCGCCGATCCGCTCGCCGTAGTTCACCCGGCCCTGGTCCTCGACCAGGACCGCCAGCTCGCCGGTGCCGCGGGGCAGGGTGATCGCCCGCTCGTGGTCGTCGCGCGCGAGCACGCCGACCGGGACGCCGTCGAGCAGCACCCAGGCGCGGTCGCGCACCTCCTCGCCGACGACGAGCCGGGCGGGAGCGTCGCCCGCCGCCAGCGTGGTCGTGAACAGCGCGAACCCGCCGGCCAGCCCGAGGTCGTCGAAGCTCGCCATCGACTCCAGGCGCGTCGCCGGCCCGAAGACCGCGTCGAGCCCGAGCAGCGCGGGGCCGGGCACGAGCGGCGCGGTGAGCACCGGAGCCGGCGGGGACACCGCGGGCACCTCCTCCGGCACCGGCGCGTAGCGCGCGATGACCTCGCGGAAGGCCCAGTACTTCGCCGTCGGGTCGCCGCTCTCGTTCAGCGGGGCGTCGTAGTCGTAGCTCGTGGTGATGGCGGCGTAGCGGCCCTTGTCGTTCGCGCCGCTGGTCAGGCCGAAGTTGGTGCCGCCGTGGAACATGTAGATGTTGACCGAGCCGCCGACCGCGAGCAGCGCGTCGAGCTCGCTCGCCGACGCCGCCGCATCGGTGGTGTGGTGCTGGGTGCCCCAGTCGTCGAACCAGCCGCACCAGAACTCCATGCACATCAGCGGGCCGGTCGGCTGGAACTCGCGCAGCGTCGCGAGGCGCTCGGCCGTCCGCGAGCCGAACGAGCCGGTCAGGTGCAGGCCGGGCAGGCTGCCGTCGGCGAGCATCTGCGGAGTCGGCTGGTCGATCGTGGTCAGCGGCACCGTGATGCCGCTGTCGCGGGTGACCCGGACCAGCTCGGCGAGGTACTCCTTGTCGGAGCCGTACGCGCCGTACTCGTTCTCGATCTGCACGAGGACGACGGGGCCGCCGCTGTCGATCTGGCGCGGCGCCACGATCGCGGAGATCCGGCGGAGGTAGTCGCTGACGGCGGCGAGGTAGTGCGGCTCGGAGCGGCGCACGCCCACCTCGGGGTCGCGGAGCAGCCAGGCGGGCAGGCCGCCGTTGTCCCACTCCGCGCAGATGTAGGGGCCGGGGCGCACGATCGCGTGCAGGCCCTCGGCGGCGATCAGGTCGAGGAAGCGGCCGAGGTCGAGCCCGGCGTCCTCGCGCCAGGCGCCGCGCTGCGGCTCGTGCGCGTTCCAGGCGACGTAGGTCTCGATGGTGTTCAGGCCCATCAGGCGGGCCTTGCGGATCCGGTCGGCCCAGAGGTCCGGGTGGATCCGGAAGTAGTGCAGCGCTCCCGACAGGATGCGGTGCGGCCTGCCGTCGAGCTCGAAGTCGGTCGCGCCGATGGCGAAGCGGCTCTGGGTCGCGCCGGTCGGCACGGCGGCCGGCGCGGCGGAGTCGGGAGCGGTGGTCATGCGGGATCCCCCTCAGGATCGTGGGACGGGTCGAGGCCGGCCGGAGCGATCCGACCGGCCTCGAGCGCCGCCAGTGCTGCTTGAGAACAGTGCTACTCGGAGACGGTGAAGCCCTGAGCGTTGCCGTACTCGACGAGCTTGCTCTGCCAGGCGGCGATGCCGTCGTCGAGGCTCGACTTGTTGGCGTAGGCCTGGCCGACGGTGTCGCCGAAGACGCTGTTCGCGTAGACCTGGAAGGGCAGGTACGACCAGCCGGGACGGACGTCCGTCGAGGCCTGGGTCAGCACCTCGTTGATCTTCTGGCCGCCGAAGTACTCGGACTCGGCGCCGGTGAAGTCCGGGCTGCTGAGGTCGGCCGAGGTCGACGGGAATCCGCCGCTCTCGAGGAAGACGTCGACCGAGGCCTCGTCGCTGTTCAGCCAGCGCAGGAACGCAGCGGCCAGCGCCGGGTTCTCGCTCTGCTTGGTGACGGACTGGCCGCCGCCGCCGTTCTCGGCGCTGACGGCGGTGCCGTCGTAGGTCGGGATGGGCGCGACGGCCCAGTCACCGGAGGCGTCGGGGACGCTGGACTCGAGCACGCCGGGCATCCAGGCGCCGGTGATCAGCGAGGCGATCGAGCCGTCGCCGAGGCCCTTGTACCACTCGTCGCCCCACGCGGGGGTGTCGGAGAGGAGGCCGCCCTCGACGAGCTGGTTCCAGACGCCGGTCCACTTCTCGGTGCCTTCGTCCTTGAGGTTCACGGTGACGTTCGTGCCGTCGGTCGTGAAGGGCTCGCCGCCCGCCTGCCAGATCATGCTGGTCGCGAAGCCGGCGTCGCCGGTGTCGGCGGTGATGAACTTCGACGGGTCGGCCGCCTGGAGCGACTTCGCCGCGGCGATGTACTCGTCCCAGGTGGTCGGCACGGCGATGCCGTACTGATCGAAGACCGTCTTGTTGTAGAACATCGCCATGGGGCCCGAGTCCTGCGGGAGGCCGACGAGCTTGCCGTCGATGTTGACGCTGCCCCAGGTGGAGGCCGAGAACTTGTCCTCGAGGTCGCCCATGCCGTACTGGGAGAGGTCGAGCAGCGAGTCCGACAGCGCGAACTGCGGCATGGCGTAGTACTCGATCTGGACGACGTCGGGGGCGCCCGAGCCGGCCTTGATCGCGTTCTCGAGCTTGGTGTACTCGTCCTTGTTCGTGCCGGCGTTGACCAGCTCGACGTCGACCTTCGGGTATGCCTTCTCGAACGCGGCGACCTGGGCCTCGGCGCTGGGGGTCCAGCTCCAGTAGGTGATCTTCCCGCCGGTCTCGAGCGCGGCGTCGAGGTCGGCCGCGGTGCCGGAGGCGGTCGTGCCGCCGCCGGTGGTGCCGCCGGACGAGCAGGCGGCGAGCGAGCCCGCGGCGAGTGCTGCGGCCGCGACGACCGTCAGGGTCCGCCGGAGGGCGGAGTGGGCGATCTTCATGGTGATTCCCTTCACTTCTTCGTGCTGTGGGGTGGTGCGGGTGGAGTGGTGCGGGGCAGGACGCTCCGACCGGGGAGTGGGTACGGGGGAGGGCCTAGCCCTTGACGCTGCCGGCGCTCAGGCCGGACTGCCAGAAGCGCTGGAGGCCGAGGAACGCGACGACGATCGGGATGATCGTCAGCAGCGAGCCGGTGATCACCAGGTTGTAGATCGGCTGGGCGCTGACGCCGGTGGCCTGCGCGTTCCACTGGTTGAGGCCGACGGTGAGCGGGTACCACTGCGGATCGCTCAGCATGATCAGCGGGAGGAAGTAGTTGTTCCAGGTCGCGACGACCGAGAACAGCAGCACGGTGACGATGCCGGGGGCGAGCAGGCGGATCGAGATGGTGAAGAAGGTGCGGAACTCGCCAGCGCCGTCCATCCGCGCCGCCTCGAGCAGCTCCGTGGGCACCGACTCGACCGCGTAGACCCAGACCAGGTACAGGCCGAAGGGGCTGATCAGCGAGGGGATGATGATCGCCCACGGGGTGTTGGTGAGGCCGAGCTGGCTGAACATCAGGAAGGTCGGGACGGCGAGCGCGGTGCCGGGGACGGCGATCGCGCCGAGGACGACCGCGAAGACCGCCTTGCGCCCGGCGAAGCGGAACTTCGCGAGGCCGTAGCCGGCGAGCGTGGCGAGCAGGGTCGCTCCGCCCGCGCCGACCACCACGTAGAGCAGCGTGTTGCCGAGCCAGCGGAGGAAGATGCCGTCGCGGTAGGTGAGCGTCTCGGCGATGTTCTGGAAGAGGACGAAGTCGCCGTCGAACCAGAGGCCGAAGCTCGAGAACAGGCCGGCCTGGGTCTTGGTCGCGTTGATCACGAGCCAGGCGAGCGGCACGAGGCTGTAGAGGATGAACGCCGACATCAGCAGGGTGAAGGCGATCGACTTCTTCGGGGCGACCGAGGAGCCGCGGCGGGCGGGGCGCTTCGCCGGGGCGGCCTTCGTGGGGCGGGGTGCGGTTGCGATGGCCATCAGTTCTCCTTGCGCGCGCCGCGGAGCTGCACGACGTAGGCGATCACCGCGGTGATCACGCCCATGACGATGGCGACCGTGGCCGACGCGTTGTACTGCTGACCCGCGAAGGACAGGTTGTAGGCGTACATGTTCGGCGTGAAGTAGGTGGTGATGATGTTCGGCGCGAGCGTCCGGAGGATGTTCGGCTCGTTGAACAGCTGGAAGCTGCCGATGATCGAGAAGATCGAGGCGATCACGATCGCGCCGCGCAGGGCGGGCAGCTTGATCGAGCGGATGACCCGCAGCGGGCCGGCGCCGTCGATCTCGGCGGCCTCGTAGAGCTCGCCGGGGATGGTCTTCAGCGCGGAGTAGAAGATCAGCATGTTGTAGCCGACGAACTCCCACGTGACGATGTTGCCGATCGAGACCAGGATCCAGTCGCGCGAGAACGGCGCGATGAGGTCGGAGCCGAGCAGGTCGTTGACGTTGGCGGTGAGGCCGAAGTTGTCGCCGTAGATGAAGCCCCACATCAGGACCGCGACGACCGCGGGGACCGCATAGGGGAGGAAGACGACGATGCGGAAGAAGCCGGTGCCGTGCAGCCGGCCGCTGTCGATCGCGAGGGCCGCGACGAGCGCGAGCACGAGCATCACAGGGACCTGGACGACCAGGAACAGCAGGACGCGGCCGAAGCCCTCCCAGAAGTTCGGGTCGCGGAAGATCGCGAGGTAGTTCTCGAAGCCCACGAAGGCGTTGCCGCCGATGAGCTGCTCGCGGAAGAGGCTGAGGTAGATCGAGTAGATCACCGGCGCGATGAAGACCAGCAGGAACACCACGAGGAAGGGGGCCACGAAGGCCAGGCCCTTCCACTCGCTCTTCGCGCGACTGCGCGGAACGGCGAGGGGTGCGGCCGGAGGGGTGACCTCGCGCAGCGGGACAGGGGGAGACGTCGTCGTCATCGAGGAGATTCCGTTCGGGGTCGGTTCCGACATGTTCACGTCAACATGGCAGGACGCCACCGTAGCATGGCCACGTCAACACGCGCACGATCCGTTAGGTTTCGATGGGGAAACGATGTTCCGCCACCGGCGCGGGACTCGTGGAGGGACGGCATGGCCATCGAGACGAACGCGGCGACCGCCGTCCCACGCCGACGGAGCGTGTCGATGGCCGACGTCGCGCGACGCGCGAACGTGTCCGGGCAGACCGTCTCGCGGGTGTCCAACGGGAAGCAGAACGTCGACACCGAGACGCGCGAGCGCGTGCTCGAGGCGATGCGCGCCCTCGGCTACCGGCCCAACAGCGCCGCGCGGGCCCTGCGCACCGGCCGCTTCCACAGCATCGGCGTGATCATGTTCACGCTCTCCTCCTTCGGCAACATGCGCACCCTCGACGCCATCGCGGTCGCCGCGGCCGACGCGGGGTACTCGATCACCCTCATCCCCGTCCCGCACCCGACCCAGGGCGAGGTGTCCGTCGCCTTCCACCGCCTGAGCGAGGAGGCGGTCGACGGCGTCATCATCGTGATGGAGGCGCACCTGCTCGACGAGGCCGACATCGTGCTGCCGCCGGATCTCCCCGTCGTGGTCGTCGACTCGGCCGGCGGCGACCGCTACCCGGTCGTCGACACCGACCAGGTCTCCGGCGCGCGCCAGGCCGTCGAGCACCTGCTCGGGCTCGGCCACCGCACCGTCCACCACATCGCCGGGCCGGAGCGCTCCTACTCGGCCGAGCGGCGCCGGGAGGCGTGGGAGTCGACGCTGCGCGCGCAGGGCGCCCCGGTGCCCGAGGCGCTCGTCGGCGACTGGTCGAGCGCGTCGGGGTACCGGATCGGCCGGGAGCTGGCCGCGGATCCCGCTGTGACGGCGGTCTTCGCCGCGAACGACCAGATGGCGCTCGGCGTGCTGCGGGCCCTGCACGACGCGGGCCGGGCGGTGCCGGGCGAGGTCAGCGTCGTCGGCTTCGACGACATGGAGGAGTCGGCGAGCTTCTGGCCGCCGCTGACCACCGTGCATCAGTCGTTCGGCGACACCGGGCGCCGCTCGGTCGACATCCTGCTGCGCGAGCTGGAGTCGGGCGAGCGCTCGGGCGTGACGCTGACGCCGACGGAGCTCGTCGTGCGCGAGAGCACGGGGCCGGCGCCGCGCTGAGGCCCTCGGGGCCGCCCGGGCCGCTCGGAGGTGTCGGCTGCGGGCGATACTGTGAGGCTTCTCACCCGTCCTCGCTAAGGAGCACCCATGTCGGTCGGCCTGCTCGCCGTCGTCGATGACATCCTCACCGCCGCCCTGAAGGCGAGCGCGAAGACGGCCGGTGTCGTCATCGACGACGCGGCCGTCACTCCGCAGTACGTCCAGGGGCTGACCCCGGCGCGCGAGCTGCCCGTGGTCGGGCGGATCGCGCTCGGCAGCCTCGTCAACAAGTTCGTGATCATCATCCCGATCGCGCTGCTGCTCTCCTCGTTCGCGCCCTGGGTGCTGCCGTACCTGCTGATCGTCGGCGGCGCCTTCCTCTGCTTCGAGGGCGCGGAGAAGGTGCTCGAGTGGTTCGGCGTGCACCACGCGGCGGGCGAGACGGAGGCGCGCGACGAGAAGAAGCTCGTCTTCGGCGCCGTCCGGACCGACCTGATCCTCAGCACCGAGATCATGCTGATCGCGCTCGACGGGCTCGACACCGACCTCGGCTTCGGCGGGACGCTCGGCGCGCTCGCCGTGGTCGGCCTCGGCATGACGCTGCTCGTCTACGGCGCGGTCGCGCTGCTGGTCAAGATCGACGACGTCGGGCTGCGGCTGATGAAGAACGCGGCTCGCGGCGTCCGGCGCTTCGGCGTGCGCATCGTCGCCTCGATGCCGGCCGTCTTCCGCACCATCAGCATCATCGGCACGCTCGCGATGCTCTGGGTCGGCGGGCACCTCGTCACCGCGAACCTGGCCGAGACCTTCTGGCACGGTCCGTACGACCTCGTGCACGTCGTCACCCACGCGGTGGAGGGCGCCGGCCCGGTCGTCGTCTGGATCGCCGACACCTTCGTCTCGATGATCTTCGGCCTCGTGCTCGGCCTGATCGTCGTCGCCGCCGTCACGGGCGTCCGCCGCGTCCTGAAGCGCGGCGAGCCGGCCGAGGCCCACTGACCACCGCATGCTGATCGAGTAGCCCGCGCCGCGGGCGTATCGAGATCCACCGGCTTCAGAAGTCGAGTCTGCAGACCTGCTCTGCTGAGGACGCCGGGTCTCGATACGCCGCTCCGCGGCTACTCGACCAACATAGGAGGCCCGCGAGCCTCCTCATGGTGATCGAGTAGCCCCGCTGGGGCGCATCTCCATGTCGATCGAGTAGCCCCGCTGGGGCGCACCTCTATGGTGATCGAGTAGCCCCGCAGGGGCGTATCGAGATCCCGCGTCCTCAGCGCTCCAGGTGCGAGTACTCCGGCAGCTCGATCGCATCCGCGGGCGGCGTGAAGAAGCGCCCCATCGTCCGCCCGATCACCGGCGTCGCCGCGACCTTCACCGCGAGCCCGAACGCCGCCACTCCGAGCCGCGACACCGGGTTCGCGACCCGCGGCACGCCCGGCGGCAGCGCCTGCGCCTGCGTCACGTAGGGCCGCATGATCCGCTCGTACCCCGCGAAGCCGTCGCGCGGATCCACGTGCGCCGCGAGCTCGCCGGCGAGCACGTACGCGCCCGCGAGCGACAGGCTCGTCCCCATCCCGCTGACCGGGGAGGCGCAGTAGGCGGCGTCGCCGACCAGCGCGACCCGTCCGCTCGACCAGCGCGGGGCGTGCACCTGCCCGATCTGCTCGTAATACAGGTCGTCGGCCTCGTCGAGCCCGCGGAGGACGCGCTGCGCCTCCCAGCCGGCGTCGCCGAAGACTGCACGGAGGTGCGCGCGCTGCTCGTCGAGCGAGCGGCGCTCGGTGCTCGCGCGGTCGAGGCGGCGGTCGATCACCTGGGAGAGCGCGACGCGGAGCGTGCCGTGCGGGTCCGGGCGGAGGGTGATGCTGCGTCCGCCGGCCGCGCTGTACCAGCGCCACCAGTCGTCGTCCGCCGCGGTGCGCGGGATGGTGGCGTAGGAGGTCTCGAGGCCGAGCGAGCGGATCTCCGGCTCGTCGCCGAAGACGAGGCGGCGGGTGCTCGAGCCGATGCCGTCGGCGGCGACGACGAGGTCGAAGCGCTCGTCGGGGGCGTTCTCGAAGGAGACGGTGACGCCGCTCCCGGTGTCGTCGTGGCTGTGGTCGTCGAGGCCGGTGATGCGGTCGCCGTAGCGGTACTCGGTGTGCTCGACGGTGCGGTCGACCAGGAGCCGCGCGAGGTCGCCGCGGAGGATCTCGAGCTCGGCGGTCGCGCCGCCGCTGTCGGTGGTGCCGGCCGGGAACTCGGCGAGGGTGCGTCCGCCGCGGCCGACGAAGCGGGTGCCGACCTCGCCGGTCGTCGCGGCGCGGATGTCGTCCTCGAGGCCCATCCGGCGGGCGACCTCGCGGCCGGCGCCGCGGACGTCGACGTTCTGCCCGCCGAGCCGCAGGGCGGGCGCGCGCTCGACGATCGTCGTCTCGACGCCGTAGCGGTGCAGCCAGAACGCGAGGGCGGGCCCGGCGATGCTGGCGCCGGAGATCAGGACACGGGTCATGGTTGCCGCTTTCGTTGATAATCAATGAGATTGGCAATCTACACCGTTATCGTGGAGGCATGAGTGACAGCGCGCCCGATCTCGGCATCCGGACCCGCGTGCGCCAGGTGACGGAGCGGCAGCGGCTCTTCGAGCAGTCGCTGACCCGCGCGCTCGCGGTCGACGCCGTCGGGCTCGACGCGATGACGCACCTGATGTCGAGCGGGCCGCTGACGCCGACCGAGCTCGCGGGGCGCCTCGGCGTCTCGACGGCGGCGACGACCCTCGTGCTGAACCGCCTCGAGGCGGCCGGGCACGTCCGCCGCGAGCGCCACCCGACGGACGGGCGGAAGCTGATCGTCACGGCCTCGGAGGAGTCGGCGCGGCGCGCGCAGGAGCGGGTCGCCCCGCTGATCGCGGGCGTCGAGGCGGTCGTCGCCGACCTCGACGAGGCCGAGCGCGCGACGGTGCAGGCCTTCCTCGACCGCCTGCTCGCGGTCTACGACGCGGCGACGGACTGACGGGCCGGCGTCCTTGACGCGGCGGGTCTCGATACGCCGCTGCGCGGCTACTCGACCAGCATGCGCGGTCCGCGTTCGCGTGCGGCCGCGTCTTCATGCTGATCGAGTAGGCCGCGGAGCGGGCGTATCGAGATCCACGTGTTCGGTGGGTGGGTCTCGATACGCCGCTGCGCGGCTACTCGACCAGCATGCAGGGGGCCGGCACGCGGGTCAGCAGGTGCGGGCTCCGTACGCGGCCGGGACGACCGTGGTGACGGGGGCGCCGTCGACGGTGGCGGTCGCGGTGACGGTGGCCTGGCCGGCGGGCACCGAGGCGGCGCGCGTCGAGAAGGCGGCGGAGGCGTTCTTGCCGGGCAGGATGCCGGTGAACTCCTTCGAGCCGTAGGCGGAGGCGACGGTCATCGAGACGGGGACGGTCGCGTTGTTCTGCGCCGTGACCGTCAGGGTGACCTTGCCGGCGATGCAGCGGGTCGTGGCCGTCACCGCGACGGCGAGGGCGGCGGGCGCCTTCAGTGTCACGGTCACGGTCGTCGTCTGCGAGACCGTGCCGTCGGCCGAGGTGATCGCCACGGTGCCCACTCCGCCGTTCGCGGTGGTCGGCTGCGTCACGCGCACGCGGGCCGCCGAGTCGGTGGCCACCGCGGTGAGCACCGGCATCGTCGTGCCGTCGACGGTCACGGCGTAGGAGCCGCGGGCCGGCTCGAAGCCGGCGACGCCGACTCCGTTCACGCGCAGGGCGCCGAGGGTGGCGACCGCGGCGGGCGAGGCCACCGACTCGTACAGCTTCGTCTCCGACACGATCAGGTGCGTGTTGGCGTAGGCGTTCATCACGATGCGGAAGGCCTTGGCCGTCACCGGCGCGAAGGTCGCGGTCAGCGTCGGCGCGGTGCCGTCGGCGGGCGCGGCCAGGGCGACCGCGGACTCGTAGCCGGGAACCGCGGTCCACGTGCTGCTCGAGGCGCCCTGGTACTGCAGCTGGTAGCTCTGCGCCCAGCTGGTGCCGCCGTCGCGCTGGAACTGCACCGACACCTGCTGCACCTGGCGGGTGCTGGGGAAGGTGTAGGTCAGGCTGCTCTGCGCGGCCTTGGTGCCGCTCGTCCAGTTGGACCAGCCCTTGTCGCCGTCGACCCCGTTGCGGGTGCGCTCCGGTCCGTAGCCCGACTCCGACGAGGTCGCGGTCGCGACGATGCCCGCATCGGGGTTGAAGTTCCGCAGCGTGCCCGCGGTGACCAGCACCGTGAGCGTCGCGGGGAGGGTCTGGCCGTCGGCCGTCGCGGTGCCGGAGATCGTCACCGATCCGGGCGCCGCGAGCGAGGCGGTGGTCAGCGGCGTCCAGTCCCAGGTGACCGGTACCGCGAAGGTGCTGGTCGAGGCGCCGACGCGGGCCGGCACGGTGGCGGGGGCCGCGGCCTGCACCGCGGCGACGGAGGCTCCGGCGGCGACGGTGAGGGACGCCGGGTCGGTGGCGGTGAGGCCGCCGACGTCGACGAGCGCGGTGACGGGGATCGACTGACCGAAGAGGTCGGTCGCGGTGCCGGTCACCTCGACGCGGCCGGCGGCGGCGTAGGCCGAGTCGGCCGGGCGCTGCCAGGTGACGGCGACCGGTGCGCCGGTGCCCCAGGCGTACTGCGGGGCGATCGACGCGGGCAGGGTCGGCGCGACGCCGACGGTGGTGCGGACGGCGACCGTCTGCGCGGCGGACGGGGCGAGGTCGCGCAGCGTCCAGGACTGGTTCGCTCCGCCGTTCGAGCCGTAGACGCCGACCGTGGTGTTCTCGGTGCTGGACTGGCCGTTGACGTCGAGCGAGAGTCCGATCGACTCGTTGACCAGTGTGTAGGCGGTTCCGTCGGTGGTGCTGACGATCCAGCGGGTGGCGGCGTCGGCCTTCGCGGCGTCGACCGAGAGCGTGCGCAGGTCGGTGCCGGCGCTCGTGGCGCCGAGCACGCGGCCGTCGGCGTTCTGCAGCACGACGCGGCGGGTGGCCTCGCGCTCGCCGGGGGCGACCTCGCGGACGGTCCAGCTCTGCTTCGCGGCGGCGGTGGAGTCGGTGGCGAGGGTGGTGATCGTGGTCGCGGCGCCGGTGGGGTTGCCGGTCAGCGCCTTGCCGCTCTGCGTGCCGACCAGCTGGTAGCGGTGGCCGTCGCGCAGCGCCGGGGCGGAGTCGGCGACGCCGGAGACGCCGTCGATCGAGAAGGAGGTGACCGACTTGGCGGGCACCGTGACGGTCGCGGTGCGCGACTCCCGGTCGATGGCGACCGCGGGCTTCGCGACGAGCGCGTTGCCGGTGGGCGCGGCGGCCGAGGCGGCCTGGGTCGTGACGTAGGGGGTGACCGTCGCGCCGGCGGCGATGCTGCCGAAGCGGGAGAGGTCGAGCACGACGGTCTTCGCGGTCGCGCCGGTGTTGGTGTGCACCACGGTCGCGCCGCTGCCGTCGCCGCGGACGGCGGCGGTGGAGGAGGTGTCGTTCGTGGGCATCAGGTGGTCGCCCTCGTGGACGAACTTGGTGAAGTTGCGGATCGTGTTGAACTTCGAGTTCGTCTCGACGCCGCAGACCGGGGCCTTGGTGGAGTCGCCGCCGGCGTCCGCGACGCGGCGCGCGGACTTCCAGACCTCGGCGCCGGCCTCCTGGTACGGCGTGCAGTCGAGGTCGATGAAGATCGAGCCCCAGTTGAGGTTCTCGCCCTTCGGGCTCATGTTGTAGAGGTCCTCGACCGGCTGCCAGAGCACCCAGGCCTTCGGCTCGAGCTCGCGCAGGTCGTCGTTGATGCGGCCGGCGATGCCGAGGCCGTTCTCGATGTTGACCGGGTCGTAGCCGGCGACCCAGTTGCCCTCGATCTCGCTCATCCAGAGGTCCTTGTCGGCCTGCTTGGCGAGGTCGCGGACGGCGAGGCGGTCGGAGGTGCCGTAGGTGTGCACGTTCATCCGGTCGACCTCGGCGCGGACGGCGGCGGAGTAGGCGGCCCAGTTGGTCTTGAAGATGCTGGGGTTGGTCTCGTCCATCGCGGCGATGCCGGCGTCGCTCGACGAGGCGGCGAGGGCGGCGGCGACGTCGGGGATCAGGTCGGCCTGGCGGGTCGGGCCCATGTGCATGCCCTCCTGCCGTCCGCCGGTCGGCACGCCGTTGGTGAGCTGCGTGCCCCAGTAGTTGGTGTTCGGCTCGTTGAAGGGGTCGAGGGTGTCGAACTCGATGCCGTACTCGTCCTCCATGTGCGCGGTGACGGTCGCGAGGTACTGCGCGAACTTCGCCTCCGCGGCGGGCTTCAGCTGCTCGCTCGAGGCGTTGAAGCCGCCGGAGACGTAGCCGCTCTCGGTCATGAAGTAGGGGGCGGAGTTGGCGAACGCCTCCCAGTGCGAGATCTGCTTCTCCTCGGCGAGCTTCTCGACCCACCAGCGCTGCGTCTCGTCGCTCGTCCAGTCGTAGGAGGAGGCGTCGCCGGCGTTCCACTTGGCCAGGAGAGCGTCGCGGTCGGCGTAGTTCGTGCTCGTGCCGCCGTAGGTCGCGGCGTCGCCGGCCGGGTTCTGCTTCCACCAGCCCTCGACCGCGCCGCCGGGGCGGAGGTAGTCCTTCACGTCGGAGGCGTTGCCGCCGCCGATGTTGTAGCGGGCGATGTTGAGGTCGAGGCCGTCGTCGCCGAAGACCTTCTGATACAGCTCCTCGCGGAGGGCCTCGGGGTAGTTCCCGGTGGCGTTGGCGAACCAGACCAGGCTGGTGCCCCAGCCCTCGAACGACTCGCCCGCCGCGGCGGGGTTGGGGGTGATGCGGAAGGCGTCGGCGGCCTGCGCGGGGGCGGCGGCCGCGGGGAGCGCGAGCAGCGCTCCGGCGGCGAGGGCGGCGCTCGTGGCGAGCGCGGCGATCCGGCCCGCCTTCCGGCGAGTGCGTCTAGCAGTGGACATCGACATCGATGCGTCTCTCTTTCAACTCTGAAAGGGGAGCTGTTCACGTGAACACGCCCGTGGCCTCCGACTGTACATGTTGACGTCAACAGGCGGAAGGGCGGTCGGCGTGCTCGCGACTCCGCAGAAGTCGTCGTACTGGAGCTCCGAGTACGACGACTTCTGAGGAGTGGCGGAGAGGCGGCGGGGCGGCGCTCAGATCGCGTGCGGGCGCTCCGGGAACGCCTCGGGCTCGCACTGGATGGTGGCGTGGTCGATGCCGTGGTCCTCGCGCAGGACGGCGAGCACGCCGGCGAGGGCCTCGCGGTAGTCTGCGTCGGGGGCGACGACGATGTGGCCGGTGGCGCTCTCCATGCCGGAGGTGATGGTCCAGACGTGCAGGTCGTGCAGCGCGAGCACGCCGGGGACCGCGCGGACGTCGCGCTCGACGGCGGCGAGGTCGACGTGCGCGGGCGCCGACTCCATCAGTATCCCGAGGGCCTGGCGGGTCAGCGACCAGGTGCGCGGCAGGATCAGCAGGCCGATCAGCACGCCGACGATCGGGTCGGCCCAGGCCCAGCCGGTGGTCAGCAGCACGATCGCGGCGAGGATCACGCCGATCGAGCCGAGGGCGTCACCGAGGACCTCGAGCGAGGCCCCGCGCAGGGTGATGCTCTCCTTCGCGCCGGCCGAGAGCAGGCGCAGGCTGACCAGGTTGACCGCCAGGCCGATGATCGCGGTGATCAGGAGCGGCGCGCCGGGCACCGCGGGCGGCTCGGCGAAGCGGCGGACCGCCTCCACGATCACGACGCCGGCGACGCCGAAGAGCAGCACGCCGTTGGCGAGCGCGGCGAGCACCTCGAGCCGGTAGGAGCCGTAGGTGCGGGCCTTCGCGGCGGGGCGGGCGGCGAGCGAGATCGCGGCGATCGACATCCCGAGCGCGATCACGTCGGTGCCCATGTGCGCGGCGTCGGAGATCAGCGCGAGGGAGCCGGTGGTGAGGCCGACGACGAACTCGACGACCGCGAAGGCGGCGGTGAGGGCGAAGGCGATGACGAGGGGGCGCCGGTGGCGGGCGGCGGCGGAGCCGGCGTGCCCGTGGTCGTGTCCCATGCGACTCCCTGTGCCCCACTCGCCGTGCTCCGCTCGCCGCGACGACCGCGGACGTATTGTCGTATGCACACTCTTGCACATATCGGCTCGGATGCGAAGGGTGCCCGCGCCGATCCGCCTGCGACACTGGAGAGGTGTCGTCCTCCCGCTCACTCCGCACCCTCCGCGGTGTCGTGGCGGCGACGGTGGCGACCCTCACGGCCCTGTTCTCGCACGTCGCGGGCGGCGGCGACGTGCCGGGCCTCCTCGGACTCGCGGTGCCGCTCGTGCTGTCGGTGCCGGTCTGCGTCGCGCTCGCCGGCCGCGGGCTCTCGCTCGCGCGCCTGGCGGTCTCGGTCGGAGTGAGCCAGCTGCTCTTCCACGCGCTCTTCGAGATCGGCGCCGCGACGGGGCCGGCCGGTGCGGCGCACGCCCACGGCGGCCCGATCGACGTCAGCGCCGCGACGGCCCACGCGGGCGGGCACGACTCCTCGATGGGGATCGCGCACCTGCTCGCGGCGGTCGTCACGATCGCCGTCCTGCACCGGGGCGAGGCGCTGCTGATCGCGGTCGCCGCGACGACGGCCCACGCGGCCGCGCGACTCGTGCGGGTGCCGGCCGTCCCGGTCCTCGCGTCGGCGACCGGGCGCCGCTCGTCGTCCGCGCCGCGCGCGATCCTCCCGGTCGTGGCGGACGTGCTCGCCGACGCCGTGCCCCGCCGCGGACCGCCCGCCGCCCCCGCCTCCTGATCCTCGACGCGCGCTGCGCGTCCTCATCGACCCCTGCCCGCGGGCGGGGTCTGTGCGCGATGCCCCGTCCCCCCGGACCGGCCGCGCGAAGGGAGCCACTGCAGTGGCGCACGCACCGTTCTCCACACCCCTCGGCCACGACGACCACGGCCCCGGCGGCCACGGCGGCCCCGACTGTCAAGGCCCCGACGACGACCTCCTCCCGCCCGGGCGGCCGGCCGCCGCTCCGCTCCGCACGGCGGAGGCGACCCTGCTGCTCGCCGTCCCCGCGGCGGTCGCCGTCGCGCTCGCCGGGCTGACGTACACCGGCGCGTTCTCGACCGAGACGCGCCTGATCGACCCCGGCGAGCTGGTCACCCGCGGCCTGCCGATCGCGCGGGTCGTGCACGACAACGCCGCGTCGCTGACGATCGGCTTGCTCACGGCCGCGACCTTCCTCCTGCCCGGGCAGCGGATCGCGCCCGGGATCGTCTCGTACTCGCAGAACCGGGCGCTGCGCTGGGCGACCTGGTCGGCGGCCGTCTGGGTGGCGTCGGCGCTCGCCGTGCTCGTCTTCACGGCGGCGAACGCGATCGGGCAGCCGCTGGACGCGCCGGGCTTCCGGACCCAGCTCGTCTTCTACGCCACGCAGCTCGAGCTGGGGCAGACGCTCGTGGCGTCCACGGCGTGCGCGACGGCGGTGCTGCTGCTCACCCTCTTCTCTCGGCGGCTCGGCTGGGTGGCGGCCGCGACCGCGATCGCCGTGCTGGCGCTCCTGCCGCTCTCGCTCTCGGGGCACGCGGCCGGCGCGGACGAGCACGCGAACGCGGTGAACAGCCTCGCGGTGCACCTGATCGGAGTGACGGCCTGGGCGGGCGGGCTCGCCGCGGTGATCCTGCTGCGGCGGACCGTCGGCGGCGAGATCGGCACGGTCGTCGCGCGCTACTCGGTGCTGGCCGGCTGGGCGTTCGGAGCGGTCGCCTTCTCCGGGCTCGTCAACGCGTCGCTCCGGATCGAGGGGCTCGAGGACCTCGGCACGCCCTACGGGCAGCTGCTGATCGTGAAGGCCGTCGCGCTGCTCGCGCTCGGTGGCGCGGGCGCCTGGCACCGGCTGCGGCTGATCCCGCGGCTGCGCGCGGACCCGGCCGATCGCCGCGCGTTCACCGCGGTCGCGGTCGGCGAGGTGCTGGTGATGGCGCTGACGATCGGCGTCTCGGTGGCGCTCTCGAACAGCGCGCCACCGGTCTCGCAGGACCCGGTGAGTGGCGACGCGCGGCGCAGCCTGCTCGGCTTCCGCTACCCGCCCGAGGTGACGCCGGAGCGGATGCTCGACCAGTGGCATCTCGACGCCGTGTGGCTCGGGATCGCCGTCGTCGGCGCCACACTCTACGTGCACGCGGTGCTGAAGCTCCGGCGCCGCGGCGACGCCTGGCCGCTCGGCCGCACGCTCGCCTGGGTGGCGGGCTGCGCCGCGCTCGCCTACACGACCAGCGGCGGGCCGGGCGTGTACGGGCAGGTGCACTTCAGCACGCACATGATCCAGCACATGCTGCTGATGATGGTCGTGCCGCCGCTGCTGGTGCTCGGCGGGCCGGTGCTGCTCGCGCTGCGGGTGCTGCCGGTGCGCCGCGACGGCGGGCGGGGGCTGCGCGAGTGGATCCTCGCGGTCGTGCACTCGCGCTACCTCGCCGTGCTGTCGAAGGCGCCGGTCGCCGCCGTGCTCTTCGCGGGCAGCCTCGTCGCGTTCTACTACACCGGCTGGTTCGAGTGGGCGATGTTCAGCCACCAGGGCCACGTGCTGATGACCCTGCACTTCCTCGCGACCGGCTACCTCTTCTTCTGGGTCCTGATCGGCGTCGACCCGGGGCCGGACCGCCCGGGGCACGTGCTGCGGCTGCTGGTGATGCTCGCGACGCTGGCCTTCCACGCGTTCTTCGGCCTGGCGATCATGTCGCAGACCACCGTCCTCGCCGCGCCCTGGTGGACGGCGCTCGGGTACACCGACACGGAGGCTCTGCTCGCGGACCAGGGCGTCGGCGGCGGGATCGCCTGGTCGGCGGGCGAGATCCCGATGGTGCTGATCGCGCTGGTCGTCGTCGCGCAATGGGTGCGCTCGGAGGAGCGGACGGCCAAGCGCTACGACCGCCGGGCCGACCGGGACGGCGAGGCCGAGCTCGCGGCGTACAACGCGCGGCTGGACCGGCTCGACCGCCGGGGGTCCTGAGCGGCGCGGGTCCTGAGCGGCGGGCTGTCCTGAGCGGCGGGGTGTCCGGAGCGGCGGGGCGACCGGCCCCGCCGGCGCGCGTCAGTGGCGCGAGGCGGAGTCCGCGTCCCAGAGGGCCTCGAGCGGGTCGTCCGCGTCCTCGCCGGCCAGGAGCTCGGCGTGCCGGCGCTCGGCCTCCTCGGCGGAGATCTCGCCGAGGTCCATCGAGGCGCGCAGGGCCGCGGCCCGGCCGCCCTCGCGGGTGAGGAACGGGTCGGCGGGGGTGGCGTGCCGGACGCCGTCGCGGGCGTCGAACGCGGAGGCGGTGATGCCCGTCACCGCGGGGGAGGAGGCGAGCAGGGCCATCGCGACCCGGTCGGCCGCCTGCCAGGCCGAGGCCGACGAGCCGCGCTCGGCGATGATCGGGCCGTCGGGGGTGCCGATGGTGAGCCGCTCGATGTCGGGGAGGAGGCGGAGGATGCGCGCCGCGGCGTCGAGCGCCTCGGCGGGCACGGAGTCGACGGGGCCGGAGAACAGCGGGGTCCAGTCCTCGATCGGGAGACGGTGCCTCCAGGTGTCCATCCGGGCTCCTTCCGTGATCGTTCACGGCGTCGTCACGACGTGCACGTGCCTGAAGGCTAGAGCGGGCCCCCGCGCGCGTCGACCCCCGGATCGAGGGAGTGCGTTTTCGGGACCACTCCGGTCGGGGGCGGCGAGGCCGTCCCTCCGGGCGACCTGTCGAGCTGTGCGGGCGCTGTGCCGCGCGGAGCGCGGGTGGGTGCCTGCGGCGTGATGCCTGGTCGATCCACGTGCCCCGGGGTGACCCCGGAGAGGACGGAGCAGCGCGTGCCCCGTCCGCCTCGCCCGGAGGGGCGGTGCCGCCCAGCCTAGGCTGGAGCGCACGAGGCGGGGGGTCGTCGTGCACGGACGGGACGCGGTGGTCGAGGCGCTCGCGCACGCGTTCCTCGGCGCGGAGTGGACCCCCGCCGGGCTGCGCGCCGCGGCCGCCGACTCCCTCGGCGCCCGCCGCCGCTGGATCGGCCCGCTGGTCACCGCGGTGCTCGTCGCCTTCCCGCATCCGCCGCTCGACGCGCCGCGCGAGCTCGCGCAGGTGGTCGCGGGGCTGCTCCCGGAGCGCGCGCAGCCGGTGGTCGCGCACCTCGCGCCCGTTCCCGCGCGGGCCGTGCCCTCCTCCTCGCCGGTGCCGGCGATCGACGGAAGGGACGACCTCGCGCGGCTGCTCGGGCTCGCGCCGGCGCAGCTGGACGGTTTCGCCGACCTCGGGCAGTGGAACCGCCGGACGCCGCACGGTGCTCTCAACCCCGGCGCTCTCCAGAACTACGACCACGTCTGGCGGCAGCGGCCGGGCCGGGCACCGCGGCTGCTCGAGGTGCCGCGCTCGCGGCTGCGGGCGGTGCAGCGGAGCGTCCTCGACGAGATCGTCGGCCTCGCCCCCGTGCATCCGGCCGCGCACGGCTTCGTCCCGGGGCGCAGCGCGATCACCGGGGCGGCCGTGCATGCGGGCTCGGCGATGCTGATCACCCTCGATCTGCAGCGCTTCTTCGCGCAGGTCACCGCGGCGCGGGTCTTCCGGCTGCTGCGCGGCGAGGGGCTGACCGAGGCGGTCGCCTTCGCGCTGACCGGGCTGTGCACCCACGCCGTGCCGGTCGCCGCGATCCACCGGATGCCCGCCGGCGGCGCGCCGGAGGAGCGGGCCGCGCTCCGCCGCTCCCTCGCCCTCGCGCACCTGCCGCAGGGCGCGCCGACCTCGCCCGCGCTGGCGAACCTGGCGCTGCGTCGCCTCGACGCGCGACTGACCGGCTACGCCGAGGCGGCCGGCGCCCGCTACACCCGCTACGCCGACGACCTCGCCTTCAGCGGCGACGCGCGCTTCGCCCGGCGGGCGGAGGCCTTCGCCCGCGGGGCCGCGCGGATCGTGGAGGACGCGGGCTACGCCGTGAACCCGCGGAAGACGCGGCTGCGGCCCGCCTCGACGCGGCAGAGCGTGACCGGGATCGTGGTCAACGCGCACCCGGCCGTCCGGCGGGCCGACGTCGACCGGCTGCACGCGATCCTGCACAACTGCGCCGTGCACGGGCCGGCCGGGCAGAACCGGGCGGGCGTGCCCGACCTCCGGGCGCACCTCCTCGGCCGGATCGCCTGGGTGAGCGCGGTGCATCCCGGCCGCGGAGCGAGGCTGCGGGCCCTGTTCGAGCGGATCCCGTGGCCGGAGCCCTCGGGGGCCGCCCCGTCCCTCGATCCCGCGGGGCCGCGCCCGTAGGATGCAGCGGTGCCCGTGACCCTCCCCGCTCCGCGAACGATCGACCCCGCCTCCGTCCCCGCCCTGCGCTGGGGAGTGATCGGCACGGGCATCGCCGACGCCTTCGTCGCCGCGATCCACTCGCGCTCGGTGCAGCGCGCCGTCGCCGTCACCGCCCGGGACGCCGAGAAGACCCGCGCCTTCGCGGACAAGCACGGCATCGCGACGGTGCACGCGACGGTCGAGGAGCTGGTCGCCGACTCCGGGATCGACGCCGTCTACATCGCGACCCCGCACCCGCTGCACCGCGCGCAGGCGCTCGCCGCGCTCGCGGCCGGCAAGCACGTGCTGATCGAGAAGCCGATCGCGATGTCCGCGGACGAGGCGCGCGAGATCACCGACGCGGGCCGCGCCGCCGGCCTGCTGGTGATGGAGGCGATGTGGGCGCGCTACCTGCCCCAGGCCGACGTCATCCGCCAGGTCGTCGAGAGCGGGGTGCTCGGCGAGCTCCGCCTGGTCACCGCCGACTTCGGCTTCTCCGTCCCCGTCGATCCGACCGGGCGGCTCTGGGCGAAGGAGCTCGGCGGCGGCGCGCTGCTGGACGCCGGGGTGTACCCGATCTCGTTCGCGTCCTCGGTGCTCGGCGCGCCCGTCTCGGTCGTCGCCTCCGGGACCGTCGACCCGGGCACGGGCGTCGACGCGAGCGCCGACCTGCTGCTGACCACCGCCTCCGGCGCCCGCGCGCTGCTGTCGACCTCGCTCCAGACCTCACTGCCGGTCGAGGCGATGGTCCTCGGCTCGGAGGGGCGGCTCGCGGTGCACAGCCCGTTCTTCGGCCCGAGCGGCGTGACGCTGACGCTCGGCAGCATGAGCTCGGGGCAGGACTCGGAGGTCTGGACCGACGAGGGGCCGTGGCCCTACGGCGCGCTGTCCTTCCAGGCGACGGCGTTCGCCTCCTACGTCGCCGCGGGGCTCGTGGAGTCGCCGGTGCACCCGCACCACGAGGTCGTCTCGGTGCTGGCGACGATCGACGAGGCCCGGCGCCAGGTCGCGGCGCAGGCGCAGGCGCAGGCGGCCCCGTCCACCCCGGCCGTGTCTCCCGCTCCGGCCGTCTGATGCGCATCCTCACCTGCCTGCACACGATGGAGGTCGGCGGCAGCCAGATCAACGGGATCGAGCTCGCCGGGCGGATGGCCGCGCTCGGCCACGAGGCGGTGGTCTACGGGCCGGACGGCGATCTGCGCCCGCTGGTCGCCGAGCTCGGGCTGGACTGGGAGGAGGCGCCCGAGAAGGGGCCCCGCCTGTCCTTCCGGAGCATGGCGCGGCTGCGGCGCATCGTCCGCGAGCGGCGGATCGATCTCATCCACGCCTACGAGTGGGCGCCGACGATGGACGCCGCCTTCGGGCCGCACCTGATCGACGGCGTGCCCGTGGTGACCACGGTGCTCTCGCCCGAGGTGCCGGACTTCGTGCCGGCGGCCTTCCCGATGATCGTCGGCGTGGTCGAGCTGCTCGAGGAGGAGTCGCGGCGCCGGCCGACGCTGCACCTGATCGAGCCGCCGGTGGACACCGAGCTGAACGCACCGGTCGCGGACGCGGCGCGGACGGCGGAGCTGCGGGAACGCTTCGACGTGCAGGACGGCGAGATCGCGGTCGTCACGGTGGCGCGGCTGGTCGTCGACCTCAAGCGCGAGGGGATCCTGGCGGCGATCGAGGCGGTCGGCGCGATCGGCGACGAGCACCGCCTGCGCCTGATCGTCGTCGGCGACGGACCGGTCCGCGGCGAGCTGCAGGCCACGGCGGACCGGGTGAACGCCGGGCGCTCGCGCGAGCTGGTGACGCTGACCGGGCAGATGCTCGACCCGCGCGACGCCTACGCGGTCGCCGACATCGTGCTCGGCATGGGCAGCAGTGCGCTGCGGGGGATGGCGTTCGCGAAGCCGCTGGTCGTGCAGGGCGAGAAGGCCTTCTGGCGGCTGCTGACGCCGGAGTCGCTGCCGTTCTTCCTCGACGGCGGCTGGTACTCGCTCGGCGACGGCGTCGACGGGCCGGGTCGCCTCGCCGGGATCCTCGCGCCTCTCGCGGCCGACGCGGAGCTGCGGGAGCGGCTCGGCGCGCTCGGGCGCGGGGTGGTCGTCGAGCGCTTCAGCCTCGCGGCGGCGGCGCGCACCCAGGCGGCGATCTACGCGGAGGCGGTGGCCGCGCGGAGCACGCTGCGGCGGCGGCTGCGCGCGCTGGCCCACCCGGCGGTGCGGTACACGGCGTACCGGCTGCACCCGCTCAAGCGGCGCGTCCTGGGGCTGCTCGGGCGCTGAGTGCGGCGCTCCCCGACAGCTGTTGCCCACGTCGGCGGATCCGTCAAGGGTCTCCTCCTGGCCGCTGAGCGCGTCCTACAGTCCTGTCATCCGGCCGCATCCGGAGACTCCGTCGTCCCGCGACGGCTGCGGGCGCGGCCCCGACGACGGGGAGGACCAGATGTCCAGAGACGATGTGATGCCGGGCCGGTTCGCGCGCTTCGTGAAGTGGGTGCACCGTGCCGACGGCTGGGAGCCGCAGTACCTGCGCGGCCGCGTGCTGGCGAAGACCGACGGCGCCTGGATCGTCGCGGTCGACGGCCAGGAGACCCGCGTGATGAAGAAGGAGTGGAGCGTGTACCGCTGAGACTGCCCGACCGCCGGACGCCGGAGATCCGCGAGACCGGCCCAGGCGCGTTCGTCCTCGAGCTGCGCCGCACCCGCCGCCGGCCGGCCGAGGAGCTCGGCCTCCTGCTGCGCGATCGCGGCCGCTGGATCGCGATCGGCCCGGAGGGCGTGCTCGCCTCCGCGGAGAGCTTCGACGAGGCACTCGCGACCCTGCAGCCCCCCTGCTGATCGAGCAGCCGGCGCAGTGGGCGCACCGAGATCCGGCGACGCCTGGAGGTGGGGTCTGCAGGCCTGCCGTCCGGGACACGGTGGGTCTCGATACGCCCCTATCGGGGCTACTCGACCAGCATGCTGGTGGGCGGCTGCCCTGTCGTCCGGGACACGGTGGGTCTCGATACGCCCCTATCGGGGCTACTCGACCAGCATGCTGGTGGGCGGCTGCCCTGTCGGCGGCGCGGTGCCCTCCATGCTGATCGAGTAGCCCCCGGAGCGGGCGTATCGAGATCCGGCGACGCCTGGAGTGGGGTCGCCAGGTCCGCCGTGCTGGGAGGGTGGGTCTCGATACGCCCCTGTCGGGGCTACTCGACCGGCATGGGGCGTGCAGGCGGTGGTGGGCGTCGCACAACATCAGCTGAGACGGGTGGGCCTCCTCTGTCAGCGGAGGGCACCCCTTCTCAGCTGATGTTGTGCGGTGCTCGCGTCCCTCCATGCTGATCGAGTAGCCCGCGGAGCGGGCGTATCGAGATCCGGCGACGCCTGAAGTGGGGTCGTCAGGTCCGCCGTCCTGGACACGGTGGGTCTCGATACGCCCCTGCGGGGCTACTCGACCAGCATGCTGGCGAGCGACTCCGTCGGTGGCGCGGTGCCCTCCATGCTGATCGAGTAGCCCGCGGAGCGGGCGTATCGAGATCCGGCGGCGCCTGGAGTGGGGTCGCCGGGCCCGCCGTGCTGGGGAGGGTGGGTCTCGATGCGCCCCTGTCGGGGCTGCTCGACCAGCATGGTCGGCGGCGGCGTCAGCGGTGCTTGCCCGGGGCCTGGACGCCGAGGACGGCGAGGGTCAGGATGCCGGAGGTGCTCTGCGCGGCGGACGGGGACGACTCCGGGAGCCGGAGGGTGAGGCGGAGGTGATCCGTCGCTCCGATGGCGAAGGCGGGGGAGGCGGGCAGGTCGATGCGGGCCGTGGCGGGGCGGTCGGCCGCGACGGTGGTCGTGGTGCCGGGGCAGGTGGCGGCGTCGGACGACCAGGCCACCGAGCAGCGCTCGAGGGCGAGCTGCAGGCCGTCGGAGGCGCTCGCGCCGACGGTCGTGGCGGCGGACTCGAGCTGCAGGGCGCCCATCGAGACGGTGCCGGCGTTGGTGAGGTCGACGAGGCGCCGGGCCGTGCCGCCGGGCAGCAGATCGGCGACGGGGACCTGCACCGTGGTGACTCCCGTGGCGTCGAACTCCGCGACGACGGTGCCCGCGCCGACCTGGGCGCCGGCGGTCGCGCGGTCGAGGAACAGGGCGGAGGCGGAGGCGCCGGCGCCGAGCACCAGCGCGATCGCCGCGGCGAGGGCGAGCGGTGCGCGGGAGCGGCGGCGGGCCTGGACCGCGCGCCGACGGCCGTGCGCGCGGGTCGCGGGCGTGCCGCTCACGACCGAGCCGCTCACGACCGAGCCGCTCACGACCGAGCCGCTCACGACCGAGCCGCTCACGACCGAGCCGCTCACGACCGCACCTCCGCGGGCCGGCGCCAGATGACGACGAGCACGGCGCCGACGACGAGCGCGCCGCCGACCGCGAAGAACGCGAAGCGCGCCTGGGGCTGCGCGAGCGCGATGCTCGGCCAGCCCAGCAGCGGCACGACCGACTCCTCGCGCCAGATCCGCTGATCCGCGATGGTGACGATCCACGGGTCCGCCTGCGGGTTGTTGTCGCCCTTGGTGGTCAGCGCGAGGAGCCCCGGCGACCAGCCGCGCAGCTCGGCGGCTTCGGCCTCGGAGTAGACGAGCGTGACGCGGTGGATCACCCGGCGCTCGGGCACGTCGGGGTCGGTGAAGACGATCACGTCGCCGGCGCGCACCGCGGCCTGGTCGACGGGGAGGGTGACGGCGAGCGAGCCGACGGGCATGTCCGGCGCCATCGAGTTCGAGAGCACGGGCACGAGGCGCACGACGCCGAGGGCGGACGCGACGAAGACGGCGACGCCCGCGATCGCGACGAGCGCGACGACCAGGCCGAGGAGGCGGCGGAGGCCGGTGACGACCGGTCTGCTCGCAACGGGGCTGCTCACGATCGAGCCTCCTTCCGCCGGCGGCCGGTGGCGGCGAGCAGCAGCCCGGCGCCGAGGGCGAGCAGGCCGCCGAGCAGCGCGGCGCCGACGTCGCGGCCGGTGACGGCGAGGCCGTTCCCCGGTCCGCCGTTCCCGAGGGCGCCGTTCCCGGCGGCTCCGTCACCGACTGCGCCGTTCCCGGACGGGCCGCCCCCGGGAGCGCCGGAGTCGTCGATCGCCCCGGTCTCGCGCACGAGCACGCGCAGGGCGGCCGACGTGCTCTCGAGCGCGTTGCCCGATCCGCTCGGGAAGCTCACCCGGACGCGGACGCCGACGGTCTCGCCGCGGTCGAGCGCCCGGGACCCGTCGAGCCGGCCGAGCGACGCGGCCGGTCCGGTGCCCATCGGCTCGACGCCCTCGGGGCAGCGGTAGCGCTCGACGGAGCGGCCGTCGACGACCAGGACGTCGTCGATCGTGAAGGCGGCGGGGCAGAGGTCGACGACCAGCTGGAGCCCGGCACGCGGGTCCGTGGCGAGCGCGTCGCCGCCGTCGACCGCGAAGGCGACCGACACCTGGTGCGCCGACGCGCCGACGTTGGTGACCTCGGCGGCCCACTCGGTCGTGTCGCCGGGGGCGAGGCCGGTGAGGGCGGCGGGAGCCGTCAGCTCGCGCACGTCGAGCAGGGCGGCGGGCGGAGCGACCGACGCCGCGGACACCGCAGGCGCGAGGAGGACCGCCGCGAGGACGGCGCCGATCGCGCGCAGGGCTGGCATGGGGCTCCGGGGGGAAGAAGGGGAGGGGGAGAAGAGGGGAGGAAGAGGAGGAGGAGCTCCCGCCCCGGCCGCGCGTGCGGGCGGGCACGGCGCCGGGGCGGGAGCGGTCGGCTACTTCTGGATGCCGGCGCGCTGGATGGCGGCGGCGGTGAAGGTGATCTGCGCGGCGGCGTTCTCGTAGTCGTTGTCGGCCGCGGTGGGCAGCACGAGCTCGATCAGCGTGTTCAGCGAGACGTCGCCGGCGTCCGACGGGAAGGTGCCGGTCGCCGTGGGGGTGAGGCCGAAGTTCGCCGGCGTGAAGTTCGCGGCGTTGGCGACTCCGCCGATGGTCGACAGCTTGCCGCTGCCGGTCGTCGTCGTGGTTCCGGCGCAGGTGTACGGGCCGTTCACCGCGGGGGCGGTCGCGGCGGTCGTCCACGCCACCGTGCAGGTCAGCAGGCGGTAGTTGAGGCCGTCCGTGCCGGTGACGAGCGACTCGCCGGGGCCGGCGAGCAGCGGGTCGTCGGTGCCGGCGGTCTCCGAGGTGACGTCCTGGTAGAAGCGCACGGTGGAGACGAGGTCGCCGTCGTTGGTCGCGTTGGGCAGCACGAGGGTCAGCGGGCGCTGGATCGTGTCGCCGGGCGCGATGTCGGTGACGGTGAAGCCGCCGGTGACGTTGATGTCGGTCTGGCCGGCGTCGACGTTGCCGACCGCGGTGCCGGAGTCGGTGAAGACGGCGAAGGCGCCGGCGCCGGCGAGGGCGCCCGCGGCGAGGAGGACACCGCCGGTGAGGGCGATCCTCTTCCAGGGGGCGCGCTTGCGGGAGTCGTTCTCGGTGGAGGCTGTGGCGGTCATGACGGTTCCTTTCAGATGGGTGCCCGGTGCGGGCCTGGTCTCCCTCACGCGGGCGTGTGCAGGACGGGTGGGAGGGTTCGTGGGGCGAGGCGGCCGCGGCATCAGCAGCCCCTCGCGGTGGTGACGGCCGGCTGCGCGACGGCGGTCGAGGGGGCCGACGCGACGCCGAGCCAGCGCTGCAGGTCGGGTCGGACCCGCCACTGGTAGCTGCGGCCCTCGCCGAGTCGGTCGTCGGTGAAGGAGGTGGCGCTCGCCGCGGGCGTCGCGACGACGGTCCAGGCGCCGGGCGTCGCTCCGGCCAGGCGTCGCTCGAGGGTCCAGCCGGTGGCGCCGGGCGCGGCGGACCAGCTCACGAGCGTGCTCGGACGGTTCGCGGTGCAGCTCGCGACGGGGGTGGCGACGACGGAGGAGCGGGTCCAGGCGCCGAGGCCGATCGCTCCGCTCGTCGTGTCGGTGTCGGTGAAGCCGCGGGGGACCAGCGGTGCCGGATCGACGAACACGGTGATCGTGCTGCTCGCGGTGAGCGCACCGTCGCTCGCGGTGTAGGCGATCGGCACGGTGCCGGTGAAGGCCGCCGCCGGCGTGTACGTGCAGGTCGCGCCCGTGCAGGAGAAGGTGCCGCTGCTCGCGCTGCCGACCGCGCTCAGGGTCAGCGTCGTGCCGGCGTCCTCGTCGGTGTCGTTGGCGAGCGGCGAGACGGTGACGGCGGGGCCGCCGGCGGTCGCGACGGCGCGGTCCGGGCGGGCGATCGGCGCGCGGCTGAGGGCGGTCACGGTGATCGTGACGCGGACGTTCCAGGTGCCGTAGGTGCCCGAGAGCGCGTAGTCGAAGACGTCGGTGCCGACGAAGGCGGTGATCGGGCGGTAGGTGCACTGCCCGCGGGTGGCGCCGCTGTCGACGCAGGTGACCGAGCCGAAGACCGGGGTCGCGGGGGCCGGGGTGGCGGCGCCTCCGACCACCTTGGGGGTCGCCGAGAGCTGGGCCCGGGAGAAGGTCGCACCGGTCGCCGCGGCGCCGTCGTTGGCGAGGACGTCGACGACGACCGAGCCGCCCTGCACGACCGTCGCCGCGTCGGGCAGCGGGTCGGGGATCACTGAGATCGTGACGGAGGCGGTGCGGGTGATCGCGGAGCCGGTCGGCGGGGTCGCGGTGGCGGTCGCGGTGTTCGAGATCGTGCCGGCCGTCACGTCCGCCGCGGTGGTCGGGTAGGTGGCGGTCGCGGTGACGACCTGGCCGGGGGTGAGCCGGCCGGCGGTGCCGGGCCAGGTGAAGGTCAGGGCGGAGAGGCCGGACTTGGGGTCGGTGATCCCGACGCTCGTCAGGGTCGTGTTGCCGGTGTTGGTGGCGCGGAAGGTGTACGTGACGACGGTGCCGGCGGTGCTGATGAAGGCCGGGTTCGCGGTCTTGGTGAAGGCGAGGTCGGCGGCGCGGGTGAGCGTGATCGTCCGGGTGGCGGTGGTGGTGACGGCGGCGCCGGTGGGCGGGGTGCCCGTCGCGGTGGCGGTGTTGACGACCGAGCCGGCGTCGACATCGGCCTGGGTGAGCGTGTAGGTCGCGGTCGCGGTGACCGTCTGGCCGATGCCGAGCTGGCCGGCGGTGCCGGGCCAGGCTCCGTAGACCACGGTCGCCTTGGGGTCGGTGATCGCGACGGACGTCAGCGGCACGTTGCCGGAGTTCGTGAGGGAGAAGGAGTAGGTGATCGTCGAGCCGACCGCGGCGGCGCCGTTGAGCGCGCCGGTCTTGGTGAGCGCGAGGGCCGGGGCGTAGCGGATGGGCGTGGTGGTGCTCGAGGTCGCCGTGACGATCGTGGGGCTGGCCGCGAGGGTGCGGCCGGTGACCGTCGCCGTGTTCGGGATCGCGGTGCCGCTGTTGATGTCGGCCTGGGTCACCGTGTACGCGGCGGAGGTGAAGACGGCCTGCGCGGTGGGGGCGATCGTCGCGGTCGCCGGGGTGATCGAGGCGACCTTCGTGTCGGTGACGGCGACGTTCTGCAGCGTGACGTTGCCGGTGTTGGTGGCGCGGAAGGTGTAGACGATCTGCTCGCCGACGTCGGCCTGCGCGTTGCCGTTGGTGTCGGCGAGGGCGCCGGACTTCACCAGGGTGATGGCGGGGGCGGGCGTGGTGATGGGGGCGGTGACGGTCGCGGTGCGGCTCGTGACGGTGACGGTCGTCTGGCCCGGAGCCGTCTTGGTGGCCGAGGCGGTCGCCGTGTTGACGAGGTTCCCGGCGACCGCCTCGGCCGCCGTGACGGTGTGCGAGCCGGTGCAGATCACCGACGCGAGTGGGGCGAGGGTGGTCGTCGGGCAGGTGACGGTCGGCACCTTCGGGTCCGAGACGGCGACGCCGCTGAGCGTGCCGGTGACCGAGCCGTTCGTGACGACGAACTGGTAGGGGATGACCGAGCCCTCGTTGTAGGTGGCGGGCTGGGTCGTGGTGCGGTCGATCTGCTTGACGAGCGAGATGTCGTCGAGGTCGTTGATGGAGGAGACCGAGACGTTGCGGATCAGGTGGGTGTCGCTCGATCCGCCGGTCGACGCGGTGAAGCCGAGCTTGTAGGTGGAGGGGGCGGCGGTGGTCATCGTGAACTGCAGCGCCTGGGTGAGCGAGGCGGCGGCCATGCCGGCGGTGGCGCCGTAGTAGACGGTGACCACCGGGAAGGCGGCCGACGAGACGGTGACGCGGATGGTGCGTCCGGCGCCGGTGCCGGGGGCGCTCGTGTCGCTGAGGTTGACGGTCGGGCGGAGGGAGGCGAGCGTTCCGGGCGGGGCGGTGCCCGCGATGTAGCAGTAGCCGGTCTTTCCCTGGCCGGGGCCGCGGGCGACGATGCGGTTGGCGGTCGTGCCCGGAGGAGTGGGCGGGGTGGCGCAGCCCGCGCCGAGACCGCCGCCGGTGCTGGAGAAGTTGCCGAAGACGTCGAGGCCGATGCCGAGGTAGCCGCCGTTCACGCCGTCGACCGTCGTGGACTGGCCGTAGCCGAGCGAGCCGCCGGGAGCGCCCGCCGCGGTGAGGCTGCGCGAGCCGTCGGTGAGGAAGAAGCCGATGCCGTCGGCGCCCTGCAGGCCGAGGACCGCCTGGTACTGGTACTGGTCGAACTGGACGTCGAGGCCGCCGGTCGCGGGGATCGGGCGGTTGAAGACCGCGCCGCCCTTGGCGTTGGTGCGGGTGTCGGTGAGCTGGAGGAAGCCGGGGGTGGTCGCGGCGGCGGGAGCCTGCGTGCGGTTGGCGCAGACGCCGAGGGTCGAGGTGCCGGCGGGCGGGGCCGCCGTGGCGCGGGTGATGCAGGCGCTGTCGAGGGCCTGCCAGGCGGGGTCGACGACGCTCGTGCCGCCGAAGCCCTCCTGGAGCAGGACGGTGGCGGCCTCGGCGCGCGGGGCGGGGAGGACGACAAGCACAGCGGCGAGCAGGACGAGGATCAGCGTCAGGGCGAGCGGGCGCGGTGCTGCCCCGGTCGGGGTCTGCGGGGTCGGGCGACGGTGGCGGGCGAGCGCGCGCACCTCCGTCATGATCCGATCCCTCCGGGCTGCTCCGGCGGGCGGTCCGGGTGGAGCAGGCATCAAGATACGTTTCGGGTCGAGGCGCCTTGACCCCCGGACTGGGCACGCGCGGGTCCAATCCAGTGACGTGCTCTCAGGCGGTGTGCAGGCTGTGCTCAGCGGCGAGTGGTCGCCGGTGGCGACGCGCGGCGGCCGCGGCGCGCGGGCCGGGCGGCGGGCGCGCTGCGGGCGGGCGCGGGTGGTGGCGGCGGACCGCGGGATCAACGTGTCGTCGCGGTCGGCGCGGGGGAGCGGCGGCGGGCGAGCCGCCACCGCGCGGGGCGGACCAGGCGGTGGCGTGCCGGAGCGGAGCGGCGGGCGCAAGCCCCGGCGCTGGCGGGGATGCGCAGACGACTGGCGCGACGGCGCGGTCGGCCCGGGCGGGGCGCGCGCCGCGCGTCCGTCATCCTGCGCCGATGCGGGGTCTCGATGCGCGCTGCGCGCTACTCGACCAGCATGCCTGCGGGTGTCTCTTCCAAGGAGATCCGCGCCTTCATGCTGATCGAGCAGCCCGCGCAGCGGGCGTATCGAGATCCCCCGGCCGACCCAGCTCCGTGCGCCTACCCGCGCCGCCGGATCCGCCACGGCAGCGCCAGCCAGATGCCGACGATGAGCACCGCCGTGACCGACGCCATCGTGATCGCCAGCGGCCGCGTCGTGACGACGTCGAAGATCAGCAGCACCGTCCCCACGAGCACCAGCGCCACCGCCATCAGCGTCAGCCGCAGCAGGACGTCGGCCGCGCGCACCAGCGTCCGCTTCGCCCGGCGGCGGAACAGCTCGCGGTGCAGGCTGACCGGCGCGAGCCCGAGCAGGGTCGCGAGCACCGAGCCGCTGATCAGCACCAGGTAGACGTCGGTCTGGAAGAGGTCGAGGTCCTCGAAGCGCTGCTGGAAGGCGATCGCCAGCAGGAACCCGGTCAGGATCTGCGTCCCGGTCTGGATGACCCGCAGCTCCTGCAGGATCTCGCTCCAGTTGCGGTCGAGCCGCTCGTTCTCGGTCTCGTCGCGGCCGTCGCCGGGCAGGTCGTCGCGCGGGTCGGCGGCGGGGTCCGGCTGCGGATCCGAGCGCGGGTCGGCGGGGGTGGGCGGCACCCTCCCATTGTGCCCGGCGACGTCTGTTCACCCCGCGTTCGCCCGAGCGCTGCCCTCAGCACTGGTGGGACGGGCGCCGGCGAGGCACCCTGGTCGCATGACGAGGCGATGGTGGCTCTCCCTGGCGGCGGTGGCCGCGACCGGTCTCGCGGTCGGCGGGGCGACCCTGTTCAGCTGGACGATCAGCGAGACGCCGTTCGACCGCCCCGACCCCGGCTTCGACCGGCTGACGGCGCAGGTCGCGAGCGTCCCCGGCGTCGAGGTGCGGGAGTCCGCCCGCTGGGTCGAGGCGCCGGTCTTCCTCGACCCGACGTCCCGCCTCGTCCTCGACGTCGACGAGGCGAGCCTCCCCGCGGTGCTCGAGACCGCCTGCTCCACCGACTACGCCGACCACGTCGCCTGGTCGTTCCGCGTGCTGACCGACGGCGGCAACGCGGTCTCCGTGCACGGCCCGTGGGAGGGCCCCGGGGGCGCGAGCCGCTGCCCCGAACTCGACGTCGATCCCGCCGGTCTCCTCGGTCCCCTCGACGGCGTCGTCAGCGGACTCGACCTGCAGGCCGCCGTCTGGGACGGCACCGACGGCCGGGCCGGCCGGTTCTCGCTCCTGGCCATCGAGGACCCCGAGGCCCCCGACGCCCTCCTGCCGCTCGTCGCGCACGCCGAGGACCTCCGCGCCGCCGCCGGGGTCGTCGGCGACCGCCCGGTCGAGATCAGCGGCTCCCGGATCAGCGCGCTGGTCCGGCCCGGGGAGCAGGAGCGCTACGCCGCCCTGCTCGCCGAGCTGCTGGGGCGGCACGGCGTGACGGGCTTCTTCGACAGCAGCGACGGCACGCAGACGGACGGCGTCGACAAGGTCCAGGTCACCGCCCCCGAGAGCGAGCACGCCGCCGTCGAGGAGGCGCTGCGCGAGTCCGGGCTGTCCATCGCGGATCTGCCGGTGCGGTTCCTGCCCGAACCCTGAGCGCGGATCCCTCCGCGTGCCCCGCTACAGGTGCAGCAGGCTCCAGTCGATGATGACCGCGAGCGCGGTGAACAGCGCCGCGACCGCCCCGACCGCCTTGCCGGCCCGGTCGAGGTCGCTGCGGGGTCCGGGCCGCATGTCGGCGACGACGCGCAGCAGCGCCCCGAGCAGCGCGATCACGGTGACGGCCAGTATCCAGACCTTGAGCGAGACGTGCGAGTCGACGTCGAGCAGGGTGAGGGTCACCACCGGCACGAGCACGGCGAGGACCGACACGACGACCAGCAGGACGCCGCGCCGCGTGAGATCGGTGGGGCCGTAGGAGCCCTGGCTCAGCCAGGCGCGGAGCGGGCGGCGGGAGGCGGCGGCGGTCACGGCGCTCTCGGTCGTCGAGGTCTCGGCCTCGCCGGCCTCGGTCGCGGCGGAGGCCTGGGGTGCGCTCGTGCTCACGGGCGGGCTCCTGAAGTGGATGCGGGAGTGGCGCTGCCGCGGACGCAGAGGGGATCGGTCGAGTCTGACGCCGCGCGGCCACCGGCGGAAGAGCCGCTTGCGGACGTGTCCGGAACCGGACAGACCCGGGCAGCGCCGACTCGCCCGAGAAGGCTCGTTCTCGGGGGTGGGAACGAGCCTTCTCGGGCGACTCAGTGGCGTGAGGCGACTCAGTGGCGGGGAGGCGCTAGGCGGGCGGCGCGGGCGCGTCCAGCGCCAGCACGCGGCCGCGGCGGAGCCGCGCGCGCAGGGCGTCGGCGCCGGGCTGCGGCGCCCGCCCCGTCAGGTGGACGAGGTCGTCGAACGGTCCGTCGATCGACTCCGCGACGAGGTACGCGGCGAGGTGGACGTAGGAGGACGCCCCGGCGATGCGCTCGTTGGACGCGTCCTCGAAGAAGGTCACCGGCCCCCGCTGCGCGAGGGCGCGGACCTGGACGGCTGCGGCCTCCCGCTCGGCGGCGGTGAGCAGCGCGACCTCGGCGACGACCGCCGTGCGGTGCGCCCGCCGCGGCGGCGCGACCGCCTCGTCGAGCACGGTCCGGTAGACGGCGATCGTCGCCTCCGCGATGCCGTCCCAGGTGGTGGGGATCGTGCCGGACAGCGCTCGCAGCTCGGAGCGCAGCGCCTCGTCCTCGAGACCGCGGCGGATGGCCGCGGCGATCGAGGCGTCGTCGTGGGGGTCGAACCTGGCGGCGTCGATCGGCACGAGGTCGATCAGGGAGGAGTTGTCGGACACAACGGCCGGCGCGCCGCTGACGAGCGCCTCGGCGACGGGCAGCCCGTAGCCCTCGTAGAAGGAGGGGAACACGAACAGCTCTGTGCTCCGGTACAGCGCCGCGAGGGTCTCGGACTCCACGTACCCGGTGAGGAGCACGTCGTCCTCGATCCCCAGCTCGGCCGCCATCGTCCGGTAGTGGTGCCGGGTCGGAGCATCGAGGCGGCAGACGACGCAGAGCTGGTGCGCCCGCCGGGTGTCGCTCGGCAGCTGCGCGTAGGCGCGCAGGAGTCCCGAGATGTTCTTCCGCAGGTCGCTGCCGCCCGTGTACATCAGGAAGCCCGCGCGGAGCCCCTCCACGTCGGCCGCCGCGCGCTCCCACGCGGTCTCGGCGGGCACATCGGAGGCGAAGTGCTCCTCGACGGCGATCCCCGTCACGACGACGCGGTCGGGGTCCAGCCCGAGGCGCTCGATCGCCTCGTCCGCCGCCGCCTGCGAGATGCACAGCACGCGATCCGCCTGGCGCACCAGCTCCACGTGGGCCAGGTAGCGCGCCCGGGCCGACGGCAGGCGGAGGTACTCGTCGTCGAACACGAACGGGATGATGTCGAAGAGCGACACGACGTAGGGGACGCGTCGCGGGTTCAGGATCCGGAACGGGTCGTGAGAGGTGTCGAAGGGCGAAGGGATGTGCCAGAGCCGCGCGTCCGGCAGCTCGCCCGGCTCGCTCGTCACGACGCGACCGGACTCCTGCAGCCCGGCCGGCAGCGGGGGAGTGCCCGCGCCGGGTGCGAGCACGAACGCCTCGACGACACCCGGCTCGAGCGCCTCGATCGCGGCGAAGAGGCCCCGGGTGTAGACCGCGATCCCGCGCTCGGAGTGCAGCTGATCCTGCGTCGGGGTCAGGTCGACGAAGACGCCGCTGCTCACCGGCCCGCCCCGTCGTCCGTCGCCGCGGACGAGACGGCGCGCCCGAGGAGGGCGATGGAGTCGATGAGGGCCCGGTGGACCTCGGTGCTCTCGCGCGCGGTCGACGTGATCAGGTCCTCGAGGTGCCGTGCGCTCCCCTCGGTCGCCTCGGTGATCTCGGACAGCCGAGCGCTCCGACGGTCGTCGCCGGCCTCGATCTCGGCGATCCGGCCCTGCAGCGCCTCGACGGCGGTGGTCACCTCGGCGAGCTGACGCGTCACCTGGGCGAGCTGGTCGAGGACCAGCCGGGAGCGGGCCTCCTCCGCCTCGTCCCGGGACGCGCGCTCCTCCTCGGCCCGCTGCGAGCTCGGCCGGCTCGCGACGTCGTAGAGGCGGCCGAGGCCGCGTCCGACGAGCCGGCGGCCGCGACCGAGGCCCCTGCCCAGGGGCGACCCGGGGTCCGGGCGTCCCGCGGTCATCGTCCGCTCCCGTGGTCGGGTCGCGGGGACCGGTCGCTCGTGCGGCCGGCCCGATGCGGGAGGCAGTACTTCCGCTCAGGAGAGCAGCGGTTCTGGTTCGGAGAGGAGGACATCGTCGGGGTCACGGTTCTCGCAGTCTGGTCGGGCTGGTGGTGCACGCCGACGAGCGGCGCCCGGTCTGCGCTCACGTGGGACGACGGAGCGCCCACTTTTCGCGCCGGAACATCCTCACACGGTCCGGGTGCGAGAAGCTGGGCGGTCCGTCATCGACGTCGGCGTCAGCGGGACACGATCCGCGCCGCGCAGGCCCGGATCAGCGCCCGCCGACCCCGATCAGCCCCTGCTGGCCCAGATCGCCCGGCCGTCCCGCGAGTAGAGCACGAGGTTGCCGTCGTTCTGCATGACCAGCTTCGACCCGGGGTTCCCGCTGGTGTTCGTCGCCCACCGGGCGGAGCCGGAGGTGGTGTAGACGACGGCGTTGCCGTCCGACTGCATCTCGAGGCGGTTGCCCGCCCCCGTCGTGCCGGTCGCCCAGCGGGGGGTGCCGCGGGTGACGACCACGAGGTTGCCGTCGGTCTGCATGACCGCCTCGCTGGTCCCGTCGTTCGAGCGCAGCTTCTGGCCGGCGGTCAGGCGGCTGCCGGCGGCCAGCGTGTCACCGCTCGCGGGCTTCGGGGCGGAGTCGCTCGCCCACAGGGCGCGGCCCGAGGTGGAGTAGACGACGAGGTTGCCGTCGTTCTGCATGACCAGCCGTGCGCCCGGCTGTCCCGCGGTCTCGGAGGCCCAGACCGCCCGGCCGGAGGCGGTGTAGACGACGGCGTTGCCGTCCGTCTGCATGACGAGGCGGTCGCCGTCGGGCTGCGTGCCCGCCGCCCAGCGCACGCCGGTGCGCGAGTAGACCGCCAGGTTGCCGTCGCCCTGCATCGCCGCCCGGGAGGCTCCGTCGGCGGAGGTCAGCTGCTGGCCCCTGCGCAGTTCGCCGCCGGCGGTGAGGACGTCGCGGCTGGTGCTGCTCCCGCCCTGGTACTGCACGGAGGAGCAGCCGAGGTCCTTCGAGCCCGGACCGCGGGAGTCGCCCGTGCCGACCCAGCGGTTCCAGTCGACGGAGGCGGCGCTCGCGCAGACCGTGTAGGTGCCGGTCGCCGAGGCGGGGGCCGTGGCCGTGTAGCCGTGGCGGCGGCCGGCGGCCGGGTACTCCCGGGAGGAGATGTCGCCGCGGTCGCCGTCGGCGGTCACGGTGCGCACGGTGCGCGACCCGTTGGGAGCGGTGATCGTGACGGTGACGGCGAGCGCGGCCTGCTGCGTGGTCGGGTCGACGGTCCAGCCGTTGGCGGTGAGGGTGTTGTTGGAGATCTGCGGTCCGTCGACCTGGCCGACCGGCGCGATGCCCGCGTTGGCGAGGGTGCCCGCGGGGTTCCACTCGCTGAAGAGGAACCAGAAGTTGATGTTGCCGTAGGTCGCGCAGGAGGCGTCGCCCTGCCCGGTCAGCGCGTAGCGGTTGGGCTGGTACGGCGTGTAGTAGTAGAGGTCCGAGGTGGCCTGGTTGCGCACGGTGACGGGCGAGGAGCCGCAGCGGGACTCGGGGTAGTAGGCGATGGACGGCGTCCTGCCGGGCGCGTACGTCGTGAAGTTCGAGCCGGATCCGGGCGGGTTCGCGTAGCGCTTGAACTGGCGCGCCGCGCTGTACACCTGGGTGAAGAAGCCGGCCGAGCCCGGGTCGCAGGCGGCGGTGTCGGGGCAGTTGAATCCGGTCGCCTTGTTGTAGTCGTTCGCGGTCGGCGCCGTCGTGGTGACGAGGCTGCGCTCCTTCTGCACCAGCACGACGAGCACCAGCGGATTGATGCCGCAGGCCGCGCCGACGCGGGTGAAGATCGACGCCGCGCTCTCGTTCGCCGCTCCGGCGTAGGCGCTGCACATCGCGTCCGCGGGCTTCGAGCTCGTGCGCTGCGAGAAGTTCTTCAGGCAGGGGACGTCCACGCCCGTCGTGCAGCTGCTCCCCTTGTCGTTCAGCAGGTTCTGCACCTGCTGGGTCGTCATCGCGTCGCTGTCGAAGAAGTTCGCGTCGCTCACGATGAAGTCGGCGCGGAAGCTCTTCGTCTGGCTCTCGCTGTAGACCTGGGTCGACTGCGGCGGCAGCCCCTGGTCGGCGCGGTCGAGCGACGGGTCGAGCGCCCCCGTCTCGACCGACTGGGTCGACTGCGTCGAGGTCGTCGCGTCGTCCGCAGCGGTGGCCGCGGTGACGGGGACGAGGGCCCCTCCGACCCCGACGGCGGCGGCGAGCAGCGCGGTGAGCAGGCGGGACGAGCGTCGATGATTCCCCATGGTGGTGCAGCCTACAAGCGGCCGGCGCCCCCGGCAGGGCCGCCTGACGCCCCCCGTCCGGCGGGCACGCGGCCTCTCAGCCCTGTCCTGTCGCGAAGTGCCGCACGACCGGGCGCTCCACGATGCTCACGAGCGCGTACAGCGCCACGGCCACCGCGACGACGACCACCGTCTCCGACCACAGCGCGCTGAAGCGCGAGGCGGCGTAGTCGCGGACGAGCATGCTGCCGAGGCCCTCGCCCGTCGCGAGCCACTCCGCCAGCGTCGCGCCCGCGAAGGCGCCCGGGACGGCGATGCGGGCCGACGCGAAGATCGCGGGCAGGGCGTAGAGCAGGCGGACCTTGCGGGTCACCATCGCCGTCGAGCCGCCCATCGAGACGACGAGGTCGCAGGCGAGGACCGGCGCGGCGCGCAGGGCGGCCGCGACGCTCACCAGGGTCGGGAAGAAGGTCACCAGCGAGACGATCACCGTCACGCCGAGCAGCCCGCGCCCGAAGACGAGGGCGAGCAGCGGGGTCATCGCGACCAGCGGGATCGAGCGCATCACCACGGCGGCCGGCAGCACCGTGCGCTCGACCCAGCGCGACAGCACGATCCCGACCGCGACGAGGCAGGCGAGGGCGGTGCCGATGACGTAGCCGACCCCGGCGTCACGGAGCGTGATCGCCAGGCCGTCGAGGATGAGCCCGCGATTCTCGGCGGCGTCGGGATCCGCGAAGAGATGGGTCAGCACGTCCAGCGGCGTCTTCGCGAAGTACGGCGACAGGTCGAACGCCAGGATCGCGCCCCACCAGACCGCGACGACCACCGCGATCGAGCCGAGCAGGCCGAGCAGCGCCGTCACGGCACTCCGGCCGCCGCGCAGCCCCGAGGCGGTCGCGATGCTCTGGCCGACCGCGGTCGAGACGTCGCGCGAGACCCACGGAGTGGCGGCGCGGCCGATCAGTCCCGCCGCCCAGTACACGAGCCCGGCCAGCGCCGACATGGTCAGCGCGACCGCCCAGGTCCGCGGCACCTGGAACGACGACTGCGCCTGCACGAGCATCACGCCGAGGCCGCGGGAGGCGCCGAGGTACTCGCCGAGGATGGTGCCGAGGATCGCGGCGGGCGCGGCGATCTGCAGACCGGCGAAGAGGCCCGGGAGCATCGCCGTCAGCCGAGCCTTCCGCAGCACCACGCGGTCCGACCCGCCCATCGAGCGGACGAGGTCCACCGTCGCGCCGTTCACCGAGCGCAGGCCGAGCAGGCAGGACACGAGCGTGGTGAACAGCACCGACAGCCCCGCCAGGATCTGCTTGGGCATGTCGCCGGGGAAGACCACGACCAGGATCGGCGTGATCGCCACCAGCGGCACGCAGAAGCTCATCACGGCGATCCGCAGCAGCACCCGCTCGGTCCACGGGACCTGGACGAACAGGATCGCGGCGAGCACGGCGACCGCGTTGCCGACGACGTAGCCGATGCCCGCGTTGGCGAGGGTCGCGCCGACGTTCATCGGCAGCACGGACAGGTCGTCGACGAACGCGCCCACCACGGCCCACGGCGTCGGGATGACGCGCAGGGGAGCGGCGGCGAGCGCGACGAGCCACCACAGCGCGATCAGCCCGAGGATCGGGACCACGCGGCCGACGACGCCGCGCGGCCGACGGCGGATCAGCACGGCGCTGGTGCGGGTGCTCGGCTGCTCCGGCGGGGCGAGCGCCGTCACCGCGGCACTCCCGCCGCGATCGTCTCGCCGAACAGGCCGCGCGAGAGCCGGTCGCAGTAGGCGTGGAACTCCGGCGTCTGCTGCAGCTCTGCGGTGCGCGGGCGCGGCAGGTCGATGTCGACGATCTCGACGATCCGGCCCGGCCGCGCCGCCATCAGCACGACGCGGTCGGCGAGGAACACGGCCTCGCTGATGCTGTGGGTGACGAGCAGCGTCGTGGTGGCGCGCTCGGTCCAGATCCGCTGCAGCTCGAGGTTCAGCCGGTGCCGGGTGACCTCGTCGAGGGCGCCGAACGGCTCGTCGAGCAGCAGCGCGTCCGGCTCCATGGCCAGCGCGCGAGCGAGGGACACCCGCTGGCGCATGCCTCCCGAGAGCTGCGCAGGCTTGGCCTTCTCGAAGCCGGTCAGGCCGACCAGCTCGATCAGCGCGGCGATCGCGGCACGGTCGGTGCGCCGCCCCGACACCTCGTAGGCGAGCGCGATGTTGGACGCGGCGCTGCGCCAGGGCAGCAGCGCCGAGTCCTGGAACGCCACTCCGACGCGGTGGTCGATCCGGGCGCGCTCGGGATCGGCGCCGTGCAGCTGCGCGACGCCCCCGCTCACGCCCTCGAGACCGGCGAAGATCCGCAGGAGCGTCGACTTGCCGCAGCCCGAGGGCCCCAGGAGGGCGGTGAACTCGCCCTCCCGGGTCTCCAGGTCGACGCCGTCGAGCGCGCGCACCGTGCCGCGGCCGACGTCGAACTCCTTGACGACGCCCGCGGCGGAGAGGCCGAGGGTCACGCCTTCCACTCCCCGGCGGCGCGGAGGCGGAGGATCTCGTCCTTCAGCGCGCTGTCGCGGCCCGCGACCTCGTTGACCAGCTCCGAGCCGCCGCCGTCGCCCCAGAAGTCGTCGACCGAGCGGCCGGCGAGCTGGCCGCGCCGGGTGTGCACGTCGAGCGCGTACTCCGGGATCTCGAACGGCTTCTCGGACGCGTTGATGAGGTGCATGGTCAGGTTCGCGAGCTCGTCCGAGGTGCGGTCCTTGGTGCGCTCGGAGAGGAAGCGGATCGCGTGGGTCGCGAACAGCCAGCGGTCGCCGAACGAGCGGTCGAGGCGCTGGTGCATCAGGTAGAGGCTGTTGACGACGACGGGCTCGGAGTAGCTGCCGTCGCCGACGTCCTCGCAGGAGACGACGTTGAGGCGGGCCCACATCATCTCCTCGAGGTCGGCGCTGGACTCGAACATCTCGCGGCCGACCAGCAGCGCGAGCTGGGTGTCGCCGCGGCGGATCGACTTCTGCAGGGTCGAGATGAGCTCGTCGGCGGGGTAGCCGCGGACGGAGGTGACGCGGGTCCAGGGGTCTTCGGAGAAGTGCACGGGCATGGGTGGTCTCGCTTTCAGGAGGAGCGTGTCGGTGGAGAAGGGTGGGCGCGGCGTCAGCCGGCGTGGATCTCGTCGAGGATCGAGGTGTCGAAGAGCGAGTCGAGGTCGCCCTCGACGCCCTGGCCCTCGAGGGTCGCGATGTTCGCGGCGATGCCCTCGGGGCTCATCGTGAGGAGGCCGTTCTGCTCGGTCTCGGCGGTCTGCACGAGCGGGACGAACGCCTCCGCGGCGAGCTTCTGCTGCTCGAGGTCGAGGTTCTGGCTCTTGCCGGGTCCGTCGACGACGTAGGCGGCCGCGTCGTCGGGGTCGGCGAGCGCGGTGGTCCAGCCGGCGACGGTGCCCTCGACGACGGCCTTCACGGCGGCGCGCTGCGTCTCGTCGGCGAGCGCCTCCTCCGTGGTGAAGAGCACGTTGCCCCACGCCTCGTAGCCGTAGTCGCTCAGCGGGAAGGCGACGGTGTCGATGCCCTGCAGTTTGAGGGTGACCGGCTGGTTGTTGAGGAAGGAGACGAAGGCGTCGCAGTCGCCCGCGACGAGGGGCGACGGGTCGAAGTCGGCCGTCACGTACTCGACGTCCGAGGGCTCGATGTCGTTGGCGGTGAGGATGCCGTCCATGATCGAGACGCCCGAGGTCTGGATGCACAGGCGCGAGCCGACCAGGTCGTCGAGCGTGTTCACGGGGGACGAGGCGAGCGACATGATGCTCATCGGGTTGACCTGGAGGGTCGCGCCGACGATGACCAGCGGCGCGCCCTCGTTGCGGGCGCGGGCGACGACGTCGGCCGAGGAGAGGCCGACGAGCGCCTTGCCGCTGGCGACCAGCGGCTCGACGGTCGTGCTCGGGCCGCCGGGCGTGATCGTGATGTCGACACCGGCGTCGGCGTAGTCGCCGTCGCGCTCGCCGATGAACGGGCCCATGTTCTCGACGTTGGCGATCCAGCCCAGCTGGAGGGTGGCGGCCTGGGTGCCGCCGCCCTCGGACGCGGAGCTGTCGGAGCCGGCGCAGCCGGCGAGGAGGCCGACGGTGCAGGCGCCGGCGAGGAGGGCGAGGGCGGCGCGGGGAGCGCGGCGGAGCAGGGGTGCGGGCATGACGACCTTCACGGTGAGGGGAGCGCGGAGCGCTCGAGAGGAGGTGCGGGCGCGCTGGAGGCGTCCGCGACGGACCGCGGCAGGGCGCGGTCGGGAGCGCGCACGACGGAGCCGTCGGTGCGAGGAGGGGTGGTGCCGGCTCAGCCCGCGGCGGGCGCGCGCGAGTTCGAGAGCCGCCAGGTGCCCAGACGCCAGGCACCGCTGAGGCGGTGCAGGGGCGTGGACTCGGGCACGGCGGGACTCCTCGGGCGGGGCGGGGCAGCGGCGGACGGCCGCGGGCGACGGATCAGGGGGACCGTCTCCGAAGGACCCTATGCGGCCCCTGCGCGCCCCGACGAACCGACGACGGAAGGTTTACGCGCCCGAAACCTGGCGAAACGAGTCGGTGATCCGGTGCCGCATAGTGTCGACGGGCACGGGAAAAACGACAGGCGGGGCTCCTCGTCATCGCGACATTCCCGATCCTGCTGTCGCGATCACGGAAGAGGCACCGCCATGACCACCACCACCATGACCACCCCCGCCACGCCCGCTGTCGGCGTCTACCTCGCCGGCTTCGAGGTCTTCGCGCCCGACGGGCCGGCGATCGCCGAGCGGATGCGCGCCACCTGCCGCCGCTACGGACTCGAGCCGATCTCGCCGCTGGACAAGGGCGCCGACGCCGATCAGGCCGAGGCCGACCAGGGACCCGCGCTCGAGGGCGAGGCGCTCGCGGATCTGATCTACGCGAACAACATCGCGATGATCGAGCGCGCCGACGCGATCCTCGCCAACCTCAACCACTTCCGCGGGCCGGACCCCGACGCGGGCACCTGCTTCGAGGTCGGCTACGCGGTCGCGCGCGGCAAGGCCAGCTACGTCTACGCCTCCGACGGGGCGACCGCGGTCGAGCGCACCCGCGACTTCTTCGGACCGGTCACCCCCGACGGCGCCGGCGGCTTCACCGACGCGGACGGCTTCACGGTCGAGAACTTCGGCGCGCCGTTCAATCTGATGCTGTCCTCGTCGAGCACCGTCGTCCTCGGCGACTTCGAGGCGTGCGTCGCGCGGCTCGCGGCGGACGCGGCGGCGGGGCTCGTGGTGCCGCGGGCAGCGGTCGTGAGCGCCGGGGCGTGAGCGTCGGGAGCATCGCCGAGCTGCGCGCCGCGCTCGCCGTCGGGGCCGTGTCGGCCGTCGAGGTCGCCGCGGATCGGCTCGCCGCGGTCGCCGCGCAGTCGGGCACGGTCGTCGCGTGGGACGAGGAGGCGGTCCTCCGCACCGCCGCCTCGGTCGACGAGCGCCGGCGGCGGGGCGAGCCGCTCGGGGCGCTCGCGGGCGTCCCGCTCACGGTGAAGGACTCGTTCGACGTCGCCGGACTCGACGGCAGCGTCGGCACCGCGGAGAGCGTGCACCGCTCCGTCGCGGACGCCCCGGCGGTCGCCGCGCTGCGGGCCGCCGACGCCGTGATCCTCGGCAAGACGGCGGTGCCGCCGTTCCTCGACTCGTTCGACACCGCGAGCGCGCTGCACGGCCGGGCGGTCAATCCGTGGGGCGCGCAGCTGACCGCGGGCGGCTCCTCCGGCGGGTCCGCCGCCGCGGTCGCGTCCGGCCTGTCCTGGGGCGACCTCGGCAGCGACCTGACCGGGTCGATCCGCGTGCCGGCCGCCTGGAACGGCGTCTGCGGGCACCGGCCGAGCAGCGGAGTGATCTCCAAGCGCGGGCACCTGCCCTGGCCGGTCGGCACCCGGCTCGAGCCCTCCGCGTCCGCTGCCGGGCCGATCGCCCGGAGCGCCGACGACACCGCGGCGCTCTTCGCGGTGCTCGCCGGGTCGGTCTCCTCCGGACCGTGGCGGCTCGCGCTGCCCGAGCCGCGGTTCTCCCGGCTGAGCGAGCTGACCGTCGGGCTGTGGCTCGCGGAGGAGAGCGCGCCGGTCGACGATGAGACGGCGGCGGCGCTCGCCGCTCTCGCCGAGCGACTGCGCGCCGCCGGCGCGACGGTGGTCGACCTTGGGCCGTCCGTGCTCGGCACCGCGGAGGCCGAGGCGCTGTTCGACCGGCTGGTCCTGCACGAGATCAGCTACCCCGGCGGCCCCGGAGCCCCGGTGGCGCAGGCCTGGGCCGACTGGGACGAGCAGCTGCGGCTGCGCGCGGAGTGGGAGCGGGCCATCGCCGGGGTGGACGTCGTGCTCGCACCGGTGGTGCCGTTCGCGGCGCCCGCGTTCCCGCTCGCCGAGGCCGACCGCCGGGCGATCGGCCGCTGGAGCTGCCTGGCGAACCTCGCCATGGGCCCGTCGACGGTGCTCCCGATCGGTCTCGGCGCGACGTCCGGCCTGCCGCTGGCCGCGCAGCTGATCGGCGCGCACGGCGACGACCTCGCGACCCTCGGCGCGGCCCGGCTGCTGGCGGCCGAGGGCCTGGTGCCGCGGACGCTGCGGGCGCCCGAGACGGTTTGATACGCGGTCCCGACAGGGAGAGGCGGTCGGCATCTGCGAGATGCCACATATGAGCTCGACACGCCGTGGAATCGCGTCATAAGTGGCATCTCGCGAGGAGGGGGGTCAGCGCCCCAGCACCCGTGCGTACACGCGGAGGTAGCCGTCGACCATCCGCTCGACGGCGAAGCGGCGGACGGCCGTCTCGCGGACCCGCGCGCGGTCGAGCCGGCGGGCGCGCGGGACCGCGGCGACCGCCTCCGCCGCCGAGTCGACGACGAAGCCGCTCACGCCCTCGTCGACGATCTCGGGCATGGATCCGCGCCGGTACGCGATCACGGGGGTGCCGCAGGCCATCGCCTCGACCACCGAGAGGCCGAACGGCTCGTCGAAGCCGATCGGGTGCAGCAGCGCGACCGCCGAGCCGAGCAGGGCCGCGCGCTCGGCCGGCCCGACGGAGCCGGCGTAGACCACGCGGTCGCCGTCGACGTGCGGCTCGACCTCCTCGCGCCAGTAGCGCTCGTCCTGCACGATGCCCGCGATCACGAGGCGCAGGCCCGCACCGGCGGCGATGCGCACCGCCTCCGCCGTGCCCTTGTCGGGATGGATGCGGCCGAGGACCACCAGGTCGTCCGAGCCGGGCTGCGCTGAGTAAGGCAGCTCCGACAGGTCGATCCCGTGGTGCACCGTGGCGACGTAGTCGAGCTCGGGCGAGCGGTCGCTCTCCGATATCGAGACCAGGTTCGCGGTCAGCGGGTGCCGCAGCGCCTCGCGGTACGCGGGCAGGATGCCCGGGCCGGAGAAGCCGTGCACCGTCGTCACCAGCGGCACCGGCCACTGCGCGGCGAGCGCGAGCGGCAGCCAGTCGAGGTGATTGTGCACGAGGTCGAACTCCCGCGAGCGGGCGAGCGCGTGCGCGATGTGCAGGGACTCCTGGACCCGCCCGTCGGCGCCGGACTCGGCGTAGCCCTCCGGCACGACGCTCGAGAGCCGGCCCGCGGTCGCGGAGTCGCCGGTCGCGAACAGCGTCACGTCCACCCCGCGGCGCACCAGGCCCTCGGTGAGCAGGCTCGCCACCCGCTCCCACGGCCCGTAGTGCCGCGGCGGGGTGCGCCAGGCGACGGGAGCGAGCATCCCGACGCGCAGTCCGCGCAGGACGGGCGTCACGCCGCGGCCGCCTGCGCGAGCTCCGCGCGGCGGACGACGAGCGAGGTGTGCAGGGCGGCGATGGTCGACTCCGCGCCCCGGTTCTCGTTGCGGCCGGTCGGCGTCAGGCCGTCGTAGCCGGCGCCGGTGACCGGGTCGATCATCACGGTCCCGGAGTCGTTGACTCCGCGGAACCAGGCCCAGCACGCGGCCAGGCCGTCGCGCCAGAGCGGGTCCTCCTCGATCGTCAGCGCGCGGGCGCAGGCGGCCGCGAGCGCCGCGACCTCGATCGGCTGCTGGTCGAAGAGCGCGCCGGTCTCGCCGGGGCCGCGGCCGGCGACTCCGCAGACCGAGAGGCCGTTCTCGCCGGACTCGAGTGCGAGCAGGAACGCCAGCTGGTGGAAGCCGCGCGCGAGCAGCACGGGATCGCCGAGCGCCGCGCCGGCCGCGAGCAGCGCCTCCGGGAGACAGCCGTTCGCGTAGCGCAGCCGCGGCTCGGGCCAGGGCCAGTCGGCCTCGGCCGCGTGGTGCAGCAGCGCCGAGCCGTCCGCGACGAGCTGCGCGGCGGCGGCGCTCTCGGGATGCGCCTCGAGCACCTCGACCGCGCCGAGTACGGCGGAGGTCATCGCGCGCAGGTGCGGGGAGCGCCGGGCGGCGAGGCGCTGGAACAGCCGCATCCCGCGGTGCCGGCTGAGCGGCAGCTCCGCCCGCGCCGCGACGACGCCGGCGGCCCAGACGGCGCGGCCCCACCAGTCGCCGAGCGACGGCTCCTCCGGGGAGTCGCCGTCGGCCGAGACGCGGTTGCGCACCGTGCCGTCCGCGGCACTCGCCCGCTCGAGGAAGCGCAGGTACTGCTCGGTCAGCCGCCGCGTCACCTCGGACTGCTCCGGCTCCTGCGCGACCACGATCAGCGCGCGCGCCACGTCGTCGACGCAGTAGCCGTGCTCGCGCCGCGGCACGTCGAGCAGCGCGTGCTCGAAGAGCCCGCCCGCGTCGGTGAGCGCGTCGAGGTGGGAGTAGGGGAGTGCGGTCGAGAGGACCGGCGCCGTGCCGTCCGCTCGGGAGGTCACGCCGCGCGCTCCACCCGGAGGCGCTCGACCAGGTCCAGGTAGCGGCCGGCCGCGGCGGGCCAGGACAGCGCCTCCGAGGACAGGCCAGTGGCGGGCAGCTCCGTGGCGGACGGCCCGTTCGTGTCGGACGCGGCCCCCGCGGCCCCGGCGAGCACCTCCCGCAGCGCGTCGGCCATCGCCGCCGGGTCCTCGTGCGCGACGGTGCGGCCGCGCGGCGCGGTCAGCAGCTCGAGCGCGTGCGGGAACGCGGTCGCGACGACCGAGCGCCCCGCGGCGAGCGCCTCCACCAGTACGCCGGAGGTGACCTGGTTGCGGGAGTCGTAGGGGAGCAGCACCGCGTCGGCCTCCGCGACCGCGGCGGCGAGCTGGGCCGGGTCGAGGTAGCGGCCGTCGAGGAAGACCCGGTCGCCGAGACCGAGCTCGGCGACGAGCTCGGCGAGCGACTCGCGGTAGGCCTCCCCGTGCGAGGCGACGACCTTCGGGTGCGTCTGCCCGAACACCGTGTAGCGGGCGTCGACGCCGGCGTCGCGGAGGAGCGCCGTGGCGCGGATCCCCCACTCGATGCCCTTGCCGGGGCCGATCAGGCCCCAGGTGATGATCTGCGGGGTGGCGCCGGAGTCGGCGCGCGGCGCAGTGCGCTCGGCGCCGCCCGTCCAGACCGGCACGCCGTGGGCGATGACGCCGACCTTGCGGGTGTCGACGGAGTAGCGGCGCTCGAGGATCTCGGCGGCGACGGCCGTCATCACCACGACCGCGTCGGCGAGGTCGGCGACCCGCTCCAGCACCGAGCGCTGCGAGTCGCTGGGCGTCTCGAGGACGGTGTGCAGGACGACGATCGCCGGGACCGTGAGCTGCTCCATCAGCGCGAGGACCTCGTCGCCGTCCGGGCCGCCGTAGATGCCGTACTCGTGCTGGATCACGGCGACGTCGCTGCGGCTGAGCTCCGCCGCGGCCTGCGCGATGCTCGCCGGGTCGCTCGCGACGAGCTCGGCGACGACACTCCGGCCGACGGCCGAGCCGGGGACGGCGAGCTCGTCCATCACCCGGACGGTGCGGATCGTCGCGCCGTGCTCCGCGGCCAGGGCGTCGCCGAGCGACTGGGCGAAGGTGGCGAGGCCGCAGCGGGTCGGCGGGAAGGTCGAGAGCATCCCGACGACGGCGCCGCCGCCGTGCGCGAAGGGGAGGTGCTGCGTGGGGGTGAGGGGGTGCGCCATGCTGACTCCAGCCGCGGTCGTGCGGCCTCGGGGGAGCGACCGCGAACGGGCGAGGCGACTGCCGGCCGGCACCCCTCGCGGGATCATCGCAGCGTGCGGATCCGGTCCATCGCCGGCGGACCGGTCCTGAGTGACGTCACCCTAGAGGGGGTGGATGAACATCCGGGGTCGACTTCGTTCTCCGGCCATCGAGATGCCACTTGTACACGCCTTTCACGGCGTGTCGCGTGCACAAGTGGCATCTCGCGGCGGGGGTCAGACCCGCGCGGGCGTCAGGGCGGTGGCCACCAGGGCGGCGCAGAGGAGGGCGATCGCCGTCAGGGCGGCGGCAACGCCGAGGGGCGCGGCCAGGAGGGGGGTCGCCAGCACCGCGAGGGCGGCGGGCAGGACGAGGGCGGCGCGGAGCGGGCGACCCTCGGCGAGCGGCAGGTGCACGGCCCACAGCATCACCAGGAAGGCGGCGACCGGCACGGCGACCGCGGCGCCGATCACGGTGTCGCTCGCCTCCAGGTGCCCGGCCGTCGCCGCGACCGCCGACTCGAGGCCGGCGCCCAGGCCGCCGAGCGCCGCGAAGATCACGAAGTGCGCGTACCCCCAGCGGAAGGAGAGGTCGCGCCGCCGCTCGAGCAGCTCGCCCGACGGGTGCAGGAACGACAGCCACCACAGCGCGAAGACGATCACCAGCGCGCAGGCCGCCACGATCACGAGCGAGAGGCTCACCCCCGACTCCGTCACCGCCTGCTGCACCCCGGTCACGGCCGCGAGCACGCCCTCGCCGAGCAGGATGATCGTGAACAGCCCGTAGCGCTCGGCGATGTGGTGCGGGTGCCAGCTCGACTCGCCCGCCCGCAGCGCCCACAGCGGCACCGCCAGCTCGAGCGCCGCCAAGACGACGAAGCTCACCACTCCGTATTCGTCGGGCAGCAGGAGCCGCAGCAGCCAGCCGACCTGCACGAGCGAGAACCCGCCCGCGCTGCGCAGCGCCGAGACCCGCTGGCTCGGCGTCGACACGGCGACCCGCAGCCACTGGCTCACCAGCGCGAACCGCATGATCGCGTAGCCGACGGTGATCGCCGTGAAGTCGCCCTCCTCGAACGCCGTCGGCACGCCCGCCGCGAGCACGAGCACCCCGCCCATCTGCGCGAGCGTGAGCAGGCGGTAGGGCACGTCGTCGGTGTCGTAGCCGGAGGCGAACCAGGTGAAGTTCATCCAGGCCCACCAGATCGCGAAGAACACCATCGCGAAGGGGAGGACCGTCTCGCCGAGGTGTCCCTCCTCCGTCGCGTGCGCGAGCTGCGCGGCGATCTGCGCGATCGCGACGACGAAGGTCAGGTCCACGAGCAGCTCGAGCGGCGACGACACCCGGTGCGGCTCGTCGACGGCGCGCGGGCGCATCCGGACGCGGAGGAGGGTCATGCGCTCATCCTGCACCCGCGTGCCCCGCCGCCGCGCTGCCGTACTCTGCTGCCATGCATCGAGGGGCGGCCGTGCGGTGGGGGCGCGTCTACTTCGCCGTGCAGGCGCTCGGCGGGGCGGCCTGGTGGCTGGCGGTCGCGCTCGTGCCGGCGGTGCGGCTGGCGACGCTCGGGCCGCTCGATCCGGTGCCGGTCGCCGTGCTCGATCTGCCGCTGTTCGTCGGCGCCTCGGCCGTCGCGGCGCTCGGACTCCGCGGGGCGGCGTGGACCGCGACCGTCTGGACCCTGCTCGTCACCGTCGCGCTCGCCGCCGTCGCGACGGTCACCGGCGAGGCCGGCCGGGGCGTCCTCCTGATGCTCGCAGCGTCCGGCGGCTCGGTCGCGGCGCTCTGCCTGCTGACGCTCGGGCGCATCCCGACGCGCTGGCTCGCCTCCGGACCGTTCGCGTTCCGGCTCGCCGCCCGCGGTCGGACGCCGCTCGCGCACCTCGCGGCGACGCTCGGGCAGATCGCGGTGTTCTGGGGCGGCGCGCTCGTCGTGATCCCGCTGGTCGTCGCGGCGCTGGAGTCGCGCTGGGGGCTCGCCGTCGCGTTCCCGGAGCCGCTGCGCGCGGTCGGGCTCGCGCTGCTCGTGCTCGCGAGCGCGCTCGGGCTGTGGTCGGGGGTGACGATGTCGCTGCTCGGCGACGGGACCCCGCTGCCCGTCGCGATGACGAACCGCCTCGTGATCGCCGGCCCCTACCGCTGGGTGCGCAACCCGATGGCGGTCGCGGGGATCGGCCAGGGCGTCGCGGTCGGGCTGCTGCTGTCCTCCTGGCTGGTCGTCGTCTACGCGCTGCTGGGCGCGCTGGTCTGGAACCTCGCGGTGCGCCCGCTCGAGGAGGCGGACCTCGAGGCGCGGTTCGGCGCCGAGTTCCGGCGCTACCGCGACGCCGTGCGGTGCTGGCTGCCGGGGCGTCCGGTGCCCGGCGCCGGACCTTCGTCACCGGCCCGGTGACACGGGCCGGAATTCGGAGAACGATCATTCTCCATTCGCTTGCATCGACCTCGCGGCTCGTCTACCTTGATCGTCAAGCAACCCGATGCTGATTGATCTGCTGCGTGCCGACATGCTCACCCGAGGGCAGGCACGTCCCCTCATCATCACTCTCCTCCGGCGACCCGAATCGCTTGCGGAGTGACTTCGGCGCGCCTCCCCTCCCCGAAACACCCGAAGACTGAGGATCCTGGCCTTGATCGCGCACTCCGCGGGCGCCCTGCCCGCTGAGCCGCCGACCCCTGCGCGGAGCACCCCGCCGCGCAGGGGCGACGAGCTCAGCACACCCCTGCCCGCCCCCTTCATCACCCGCTCCGCGGCCTCGACCGAGGCGATGCCGATCGGCTACGCCCCGACCCGCGAGCGGTCCTGGGCGCGCACTCCGGCCCGCACCGAGCCGGCCGCCCCCGCCGTCCCGGCCACCCCGCCGGCCCGCGAGGGACGGCACACCTCGAAGCCCGTCGGCCGCCTGGTCGCCGTCCTCCCCGCGCACAACGAGGAGGAGGGGATCGCCGCCGCGATCCTCGGCCTGCAGACGCAGACCTCGCCGCCGGACCGGATCGTCGTCGTCACCGACAACTGCACCGACCGGACCGCCGAGATCGCGATCACGCACGGCGCCGAGGTCTTCGCCACCACCGGCAACACGGCAAAGAAGGCCGGCGCCCTGAACCAGTTCCTCGAGGTCCTGCTGCTCGAGCTCGAGGACGAGGACCTCGTCCTGGTGCAGGACGCCGACTCCGCGCTCGACCCGGACTTCCTCGCGATCGCCCGCCTGAAGATCGGCATCGCGCGGATCGGCGCCGTCGGCGGCGTCTTCCGCGGCACCCCCGGGGGCGGGCTGGTCGGCCACCTCCAGCGCAACGAGTACGCCCGCTACGCCCGCGACGTCCGCCGCCTGAACGGCAAGTGCCTCGTCGTCACCGGGACGGCCGCGGTGCTGCGCGGCGCGCTGCTGCGCGAGATCAGCCGTGCCCGGCGCGACGGGCGCATCCCCGCAGGCGACGGTCGCGGCGGCATCTACGACACGACGGTCCTGACGGAGGACAACGAGCTCACCTTCGCCATCAAGCACCTCGGCTACGAGGTGCTGAGCCCGGCCGGCTGCACGCTCGTCACCGAGATCATGCCGACCTGGCGCGAGCTCTGGAACCAGCGGCTGCGCTGGAAGCGCGGCGCCGTCGAGAACTGCGTCCAGTACGGACTCACCCGCGTCACCTGGCCCTACTGGGGCCGCCAGCTGCTGACCATGGCCGGCTGCTTCGTGACCTACGTCTACCTCGCGACCGTCGTGTACGCGCTGGTGATGGGCGGGCTCTCGATCCAGCCGTTCTGGCTCGCCGTCACCCTGATCTTCGTCGTCGAGCGCGTCGTCACCGTCCGCGACCGGGGCTGGCGGCACATGCTGCTCGCCGGTCTGATGTACGAGCTGTTCCTCGATCTGTTCCTGCAGATCGTCCACACCAAGGCCTACCTGGACGCGCTGACACGACGTCAGCGCGCCTGGTGATCGAAGGAGAAACCCATGTACAACAACCTCTCGTCCTCCGCCGGAGCCGGGCTGGGCGCCGGCGCGCTCGCCGCGACCGGTTTCGACTCGCTCTGGTGGGGGCTCGCGGCGTTCGCGCTCATCGCGGCCGGCACCGCGGTGATGCGCATCGTGCCCCGACGCCGCGGGGAGCACAGCTGACGGGCGGCCGCCCGGATCAGCGCACGACGGCGGCGGTCGCCGCGGAGGTGCGCACCGCACTCGTCCAGCCGGTCTTCGTGCCGGTGACCGAGACGGTGATCCGGGCGCCGACCACCGAGGTCGTCGGGACGTAGGTCGCCGACGTCGCGCCGGAGATCGCGGTGCCGCCCGCCCGCCACTGGTACTTCAGGGCGACCGGGGCCGGTCCCCAGGTCCCCGCCTTCGCAGTGAGGGTCGAACCGACCTTCGCTGTCCCCGTGACCGTCGGAGTCGGCGCGGTCAGCGTCCCCTTGGCCACGACCGCGGTGCTCGGCGCGGTGCGGCTCTCGGTCGGGTAGCCGGCCTTCGTGCCCGTGACCGTGACGGAGATCCGCTTGCCGACGGTGCCGCTGGTCGGGGTGTAGGCCGGGAAGGTCGCCCCGCTCAGGGCGACGCCGTCGGCGCTCCACTGATAGGCGAGCGCGACCGGCGCGGGCGTCCAGGCGCCCGGCTGCGCGGTGAGGGTCGAGCCGACCTGCGGCGTGCCCGTGATCGACGGAGTGGCGGCGCCGAGTGCGGCCGTCGCCTCGGACCGGTAGACGGCCACGTGATCGACGCTCATCGTGCCGCCCGACGTCTTCGGGGCGCCCGCGCTGTCGCAGCCGCACACCCCGTCGGGCAGGCCCCCGCCGATGGCGAGGTTCAGGATGAGGAAGTAGTCGTTGCCGATGGCGGCGCTCCACGCCTCCTCGGTCATGCCCTCCTGCTCGACGGTGTGCCGCACCTCGCCGTCGACCAGGAACTGCAGCCGCTCCTGCCCTGCGATACGCCGGTCGACCAGTGCGGAGTAGGTGTGGAAGGCGGTCAGGCAGCCCGCGCAGTCCTGCAGCCCGCTCGTGAGGCCGTACGGCTCGTCGCACTCGCCCGCATCGACGAGGTCGCAGTGGAAGGTCTGGATGACCTGCGAGGTGCCGTTGACCGCCTCGAGGATGTCGATCTCGCCCGTCCGCGGCCAGTCGATCGCGCCGTTCTCGTCGAGGCCGAGCGCCCAGAACGCCGGCCAGTAGCCGGTCGCCTGCGCGGGGGCCGGCTGGCGGATCGACGCGGTCATCAGCAGCTGGCCGCCGGCCGGGGCGGCGAAGGACTTGTCGCGCGTGATGATTCGGCCCGACGTCCAGGCCCCCGCCTGATCCCTCAGTGCGCGGACGGCGAGGTTCCCGGCGCCGTCGAGGAACACGTTGGCCGTGGAGTCGGTGGTGCGGTCGACGGCGCCGGTGCTCCAGGTGCCGAGCTCGTGGATCCACGCCGGACCGACGGGACCGCCAGCGGCGCCGTCGAAGTCGTCGGCGAAGACCGTCGTCCAGCCGTCCGCGGCGGCGGGAGCCGCCAGGGCGACGGCGGCGGCGGAAGCGGGGGCTCCGCTCTCCGCGGCGTCGGCCGGAGCGTCGCCCACGCCGCTGAGGAGCGGCACGGTCAGGGCGAGCGCTGCCAGCGCGGCGAGGCGGGTTCTGATGCGGCGCACGGCGACCTCCACGGATTCTGCGGAGCGAGGTGCTCCCGATCGCGTCGGTCGTCAGGCTAGGAGCGGGGGTGGTGCGCGGGTCCCTCCCGGGTCGGGGTGCAACGCACGCAGGAATCCTCGGCTGCCGGCCCGCCTACGATGGTCCGGATGACGATCGACAGGGCGACCGCCACCTCCGAGCGCGGAACGACTCCGCCCGGAAGCGACCGCTCCGTCCTCGCCCGCCGCGCTGTCCTCCTCCGCCGGGTCGGCCTCGGCCTCGCCCTGGTCGCGGCCGCCGCGCTCCTGCGGGTCCTCTCGCCCGACGCCGCCGGCGACGTCCTCTCGGACGCCGTCCGCGACTTCCTCACCCTGGCGATCAGCGTCGTCATCGAGTCGCTGCCGTTCGTCTTCCTCGGCATCGTGCTCTCGATCGCCGTGCAGCTCTGGGTGCCGGAGGCGGTGCTGCTGCGGATCCTGCCGAAGCGCGCCCTGCCGCGCCGCCTGGTGATCTCGCTGCTCGGCGTGCTGCTGCCGGTCTGCGAGTGCGGCAACGTGCCGCTCGCGCGCGGGCTGATCGTGAAGGGGCTGTCCGTCTCCGAGTCGATGACCTTCCTGCTCGCGGCGCCGATCGTGAACCCGATCACGATCGTCACGACCTACCAGGCCTTCGGCTGGGCCGACGGGATCCTGGTCTGGCGCATCGTCGGCGGCTTCGTGATCGCGAACCTGGTCGGCTGGATCTTCAGCCGGCACACCGAGCCGATGGCGCTGCTGACCCCGCGGTTCCGCGCGGCCTGCGAGGCGGGCGAGCGGCCCTCCCGCACCGTCCGCGCCAAGGCCCGCCGCAGCGTGCTGCTCTTCGCGGAGGAGACCGGCGCGATGCTGCCGGCTCTCTTCGTCGGCGCGGCGATCGCCGGGCTGATCCAGGTCGGCGTCTCGCGCGACGTGCTGACCACCCTCGGCGGCGACCCGCTCTGGTCGGTGCTCGCGCTGATGGTCCTCGCCTTCGTGATCTCGATCTGCTCCAACGTCGACGCGTTCTTCGTCCTCTCCTTCGGCTCGACGTTCCTGCCCGGCGGCATCATCGCCTTCCTCGTCTTCGGCCCGATGATCGACATCAAGATGCTCGCGCTGCTGCGCACCACCTTCTCCGCGCGCACCCTCGTGCGGATCACCGCGCTGGTCGGCCTCTGCGCCGCGGTCCTCGGCTTGGCGGTGAACCATGCGCTCTGAGCGCCTGCTGGCCCGCTGGAAGGGCGTCGTCCTCAGCCTGATCGGCGTCGTCTCGACGCTCTGGCTCGCGGCGACCGGCCGCCTCGGCCTCTACATCCATCCGCGCTACTTCGAGTTCTCGGTGGTCCTCGCGGCGATCGCGGCGGTGCTGCTGATCTGCGCGTTCGCGATCGTGCCGGGGGCGGAGGAGGACGACGGGCACGCGGAGGGCCACCTCCACGAGCACGCCCCGCGCCGGCGCTGGCGGGCCGGCCTCGCCGCGCTGGGGAGCCTCGCGGTGATCGCCTGCGCCGCCGTCGCGCTGCTCGTCGTGCCGCCCGCCGCGCTGACCGCCTCGACCGCGACCCAGCGCGAGGTCAACACCAGCGCCGTCGACGCGTCGGTCACCGCGCAGGCGCCCACCGGCGACACCGCGTCCTTCACCGTCCGCGACTGGGCGACGCTCCTGCGCCAGGGCGCGAGCGAGCAGTTCCTGGCCGGCCGCACCGCGACGGTCAGCGGCTTCGTCACCCCCGACGCGAGCGACCCCGAGAACGTCTTCTACGTCGCCCGCTTCATCGTCACCTGCTGCGCCGTCGACGCGCAGCCGGTCGGCGTGCCCATCCATCAGCCGGGCTGGGCCGACATGTACACCGAGGGCGAGTGGCTGGAGGCGACCGGCGGCTTCGGCGCCAACCCGAGCGTCACCAGCGCCGAGGCGGTCGTCCTCGAGCCCGACGTCGTGACGCCGATCGACGAGCCGGCGATGCCGTATGTCTACTGAGCGCCGGGGCGGGGAGCGCGCGTTCTCCCGCGTCTTCTGGAGCGTCACCGCCGTCCTCGTCCTCGCCGTCGGCGGCCTCACCGCCGCCACGATCGCCAAGGGCCCGCGCGTCGCCTCGCTCGAGGTCAGCACCTCGGGCGTCGTCGAGCGCGACGGCGGCCGCGCCCGCGTGCACCTCGACCAGGCGATCGAGCCCGACGCCCTCGATCGGGTGCGCGTCACTCCGGAGACCCCGCACACCGCCGAGCTCGAGGGCGGCGTGCTCACCGTCACCTTCGACGACACCCTCCGCTACGCCACCGAGTACGAGATCGCGATCGACGACGCGCAGGGCACCGCGACCGGCGCCGAGTCCGACCTCTCCGCCGCGTTCACCACCAAGGACCCCGACCTCTACACCCTCGACCGCACCGCCGCCGATCCCGCCCAGCCCGACGCGATCCGGGTGCGCCCGCTCTCCGGCGGCGACACCCGCGTCCTCTACACGGCGGACCGGATCCAGGACTACGCCGTCGTCGGCCCGGTGCTCGTCGTCGTGACCCTCGAGCCCGACGACACGACCCTCATCCGCACGCTGACCCTCGACACCGGCTCCGAGGGCGTCATCCCGCTGCCCGGCCCCGGCGTCGTCCGCGAGCTGCACGCCTCGCCCGAGAAGGGCGTGCTCGGCTGGACCTTCACCGGCTCCGCGCCCACCGGCCCGCTCGACCGCGCGCTCTACGCCTACGACCTCACCGACCAGAAGGCGGAGGCCGTGCCGATCACCGGCATCGACGGCGGCCCGCTGCGCGCGACCGACTGGATGTTCGTGCCCGGCACCACCTCCGTCGTCACCCACTCCCTCGACGACACCGTGCTGCTCGTCGACCTGCTGACCCCCGGCACCATCAGCCCGCTCGGCCAGCACGCCGAGCTGCGCGGCTTCGTCCCCGGAGCGAACCGGCTGGTCGTCGCCGACCCCGACTCCGGCTCCGTGATCGATCTCGCCGACGGCTCCGTCGAGACGCTCGCCCTGCCGCCCGCCGACGTCGGCCCGACCACCTCGCCGGTGCAGCTGCTGCTCCTGGACTCCGACAGCTACCTCGAGCTCGAGGCCGACTACTCGCCCGAGACCGGCACCGCCCAGTACTCCGTCGTCCGCGTCGACGCGAGCGGCACCACCGAGATCTTCCGCACCTCGCCGACCGGCCGGATCCGCGGCGTCTGCCTCTCGCCCAACGGCCAGTTCGCCGCCGTCGAGGCCGTCTCGGCGGAGGGCGTCCCCGACGACTACCCCGACGTCCCCGGCTTCAGCGCCACCTCCACCGTCCTCGTCGACCTCGGCACCGGCGACACCTCCCGCAGCGTCAACGGCGTCTCCCGCGACTGGTGCGCCTAGCCCCCGCAGGGCTGCCCTCCCTGCTGGTCGAGTAGTCCCGCAGGGCTGCCCTCCTTGCTGGTCGAGTAGCCCCGGAGGGCTGCCCTCCTTGCTGGTCGAGTAGCCCCGGAGGGGCGTATCGAGACCCACCCTCGTCAGCAGGCCGGGTCTGCAGACTCCCGTTCCGGCGCCGGTGGATCTCGATAGGCCCGCTCCGCGGGCTACTCGATCAGCATGGAGCGCCCCGACAGCCGCGCGTCCTTCCACCGCAGGTCCTTCCAGCGCAGCGCCGACCGCTCGACCAGCCACCACGAGGCCACCGCGAGCAGGAGCGTCACCGCCACGACGAGCGCCAGGTTCGCCGCCGTCGGCAGCCGCCCCAGCACTTCGAGCACGAGCTGCTGCACCGGATAGCTCCACAGGTACAGCCCGTAGGAGAAGTCGCCGAACCGCGCCGCCCGCCGCAGCACCGGCAGCGACCCGGTGCCCACGACGATCACGAGCACCGGCAGCGCGATCCACAGCGCCACCTGCTGCAGCGGAGTCCCGGCCGCGAGGAGCAGCACCGCGAGCGCCACGACGCCGGCCGGCCAGCGCAGCCATCGAGCCGGCACCAGCAGCCGCACCGCCGCGGCCGCCGCGAAGAACGCGCACAGCTCCGCGGAGGACCCGAGCGCTCCGCCCAGCCCCGTCACCACCGCGAGCCCCACGAGCGCCAGCACCGCGAGCACCCCGCGAGCCAGCCCCCGCCCCGGCACCCACCGCAGGGCCAGCACCCCGAGGTAGCAGCAGAACTCCACCCCGAGCGTCCACAGCGAGCCGTTCACCGCCGGCCGCGCGTGCACCGCCGAGTCGAAGACGCCCGGCAGCTCGTACTGCGCCAGCAGCGGCACGTTGAGCGCATAGGCCCAGGTCTGCCCGGACGAGAAGTACGCCCCGGCCGGCAGCGACGTCACCAGCGGCCCGAGCACGAGCATGCTCAGCGCGACCACGACGATCAGCGCCGGGAAGATCCGCAGCACCCGGTGCCAGAGGAACCGCCCCGCGCTCGGCGCGCGCTCCATGCTCCCCGCGATCAGGAATCCGCTGACGCAGAAGAACACCGAGACGCCGAGCGAGTGCACGGGCAGCCCGAGCAGCCGCGGCGCCGGCTCGCCGAGCAGCACGGCGCCGTGCCCGACGACGACCATCAGCGCGGCGACCAGCCGCAGGGCGTCGAAGTCGTTGCCGCGCGCAGTCACGCCCTCACCGTAGAGGGCGCGAGCGACACCGCGAGCGTCAGTCGAAGCGCATCCCCTCCGGCCGCGGCGGCAGCACGAACAGGATCAGCAGGAACACCGCGCCCGCGATCGGGATGAACAGCGCGAAGATCCACATCCCGCTGTGGTTCACGTCGTGCAGCCGCCGCCAGATCAGCGCGAGCGAGGGCACCAGCGTGCCGAGCGCGATCGCCCCGGCCAGCACGGCCACCCACGGCGTCGCGAAGTCCAGCTCGCCGGAGCGGAACGGCGTGAACGACAGCTGCAGTCCCGGCTCCGAGCCGTCGATCAGCTGCAGCGCGAGGTTCAGCAGGGTCCCGGCGAGGATGATCCACCAGTACTCCGCGCGGCTCGCCCTGCCGCGGAAGCGCGCGTACTGCGAGAAGAAGCGCCGGATCGCGGCGAGCGGAGGAGCACCGTAGTAGGGCTGCCCGGGGACGGGGATCGTGCTCTGACTCATGCGCTTCACGCTATCCCGCACTCGTCGGGCAGGTCGTCGTCCGCGGGGAGGAGACGCCTCGCCCTAGCGGACCGCCGCGGCCTGCTCGCGCCGCACCGCCGCCGACGAGCGCGCCTCCACGATCAGGCTCACCACGAGCCCGACCGCGATCATCACGATCGCCACCCACGGCAGCAGGTCGAGTCCGCTCAGGTCGATGGTCAGCCCGCCCACGATCGCGCCGCCGCCGATGCCGATGTTGAACGCGGTCGTCTGCAGCGCCGCGGCGAGGCTGCGCAGCTGGAACGAGGAGGTGCGCAGCATCCGCGTCTGCAGCATCGCCGGGATGCCGCCGAACGCGATGTTCCAGACGATCGCCGCGACGACGATCGCGACCGTGGCCTGCGAGCCGGCGGCCAGCCCGAGGGCGACGAGCGCGAGCACCACGGCGATCGCCGCGACCACGAAGCCGGAGCGCGGGAAGCGGTCGGTCGCGAAGCCGGCGAGCACGAGGCCCACCGCGCCCGCGCCGCCGAACGCGAAGAGGAGGAGCGGCACGCTGTCGGGGGAGAACGACGCGTTCTCGAGCCACGGCGTGACGTAGGTCGAGAGCGTGTTCTGGCCGATCAGCACCAGCAGGATGACGACGCAGACGCCGATGATGCGCGGCAGGCTGCGGTCCTTGCGGGCGGGCAGCCGGATCTCGCCGGTGCGCAGCGGGATGCTGTGGTCGACCGCCGGCAGGAACTTCACGACGAGCAGCGCCAGCAGCAGCACGATCGCGCCGAGGATCGCGAACGTCGGCCGCCAGCCGAACGCGTGGCCGAGCGCGGTGCCCACCGGCACGCCGAGGACGAAGGCCGCCGAGCCGCCGCCGGCCGTGATCGCGGTCGCCCGGCCGAGGTGCTCGGGAGCGACGAGGTGGGCCGAGTAGGCGGCGACGATCGCCCAGAACAGCCCGTGCGCGAGCCCGCCGAGGATGCGCGCGCCGACCAGCAGCGCGAAGGTCGGCGCGAGCGCGGCCAGCACGTTCGCGACCGCGATCGTGCACAGCGCGACGAGGAGCAGGCTCTTCCGCGAGAACCGCTGCGTCACCAGCGTCAGCGGCGTCGTCGCGATGACGACGGTCGCCGCGAAGATCGTCACCAGCTGACCGGTCAGCGGGATGCTCACGCCGAGGTCCCGCGACATGTCCGGGATGAGGCCGGTCGGCAGGAACTCGCTGGTCACCGAGACGAAGACGGCGCCGGCGAGGGTGAGCAGGCCGATCCAGGGGAAGGCGGCGGGGGCGGTCGTGGTGGTGGTGGTCTTGCTGGTGCGCGGAGGGGTGTTCACGGTGTCCTGAGGGAGGAGGGGCGGGCGGCGACCATCAAGCCTCGCACGCCCCGGCCCCCCTCAGGTGTCCGGGGGGTTACTTCACGACGGGGTTGTTCTTCACGACCCGCTACTTCACGACGGTCTTGGCCGCGCTGGTCTTGCTCAGCGTCGTGTAGCCCGCCTTCGTGCCGGTGACCGTCACCGTGATCGCCTTGCCCGCGTCCGCCGACACCGTCTTGTAGGTCGCCGACGTCGCGCCCGAGATCGCGCTGCCGGCGCGCTTCCACTGATACGTCAGCGTGACGGGTGCCGGGCTCCAGGTGCCCGGCACCGCGGTGAGGGTCTGGCCGACCTTCGCGGTTCCGGTGATCGTCGGGGTCGCGCCGGTGAGGACGCCGCCGGTGACGAGTGCGGTGGTGGCGCTGGTCTTGGTGGCGGGGGAGTAGCCGGTCTTGGTGGAGGTGACGGAGACGGTGATCGTGGCGCCGGCGTCCGAGGCCTTGAGCACGTACGTCTTCGCGGTGGCCCCGGAGATGTAGACGCCGTTGTTCTTCTTCCACTGGTAGGTCAGCGTCGTGCCGGAGTCCCAGGTGCCGGGGTTGGCGGTGAGGGTCGAGCCGACCTTCGTGGTGCCGGTGATCGTCGGCGTCGGCATGAGCGTCTGCAGCGCCGCCTTCGCGGTGACCGCGGCGCTGGTCTTCGTGACCGCGGTGTAGCCGGACTTCGTGCCGGTGACGGCGACGGTGATCGCCGCTCCGGCGTCGGCCGCGACGAGCGTGTAAGTCGTCGCGGTGGCGCCGCTGATCGCGGTGCCGTTGCGCTGCCACTGGTAGGCGAGCGTGACGGGCGAGGGCGTCCAGGTGCCGGGAACGGCGGTGAGCTTCTGCCCGACGGTCGCGGTGCCGGTGATGGTCGGCGTGGCTCCCGTGATGACCGCGCCGTTGGTGACGGCCGCGGTCGTCGCGCTCGTCTTGGTCGCGGGGGAGTACCCGGTCTTCGTGCCGGTGACGCTCACGGTCAGCGTCGCTCCGGCGTCGGAGGCCTTGAGGACGTACGTCTTCGCGGTGGCGCCGGAGATGTACGTGCCGCCGTTCTTCTTCCACTGGTAGCTCAGCGTCACGCCGGAGTCCCATGCTCCCGGGTTCGCCGTGAGCGTCGATCCGACGGTGGTGCTGCCCGAGATGGTCGGCGTCGGCATGAGCGTCTGCAGCGGCAGCCCGACCTGGGTGGCCGAGCTGGTGCGGGTCGCGGTCGTGTACCCGTACTTCGTGCCGGTCACGCTGACGGTGAGCGCGGTCCCGGAGTCGGCCGACGTGACGACGTAGCTGCTGCCCGTGGCCCCCGCGATCGCGGTCCCGTTGCGCTTCCACTGGTACGCCAGCTCGACGGGCGCGGGACCCCAGTTGCCCGGGTTCGCGGTGAGCGTCCCGCCGATCGCGGCGGACCCGGTGACGGTCGGCACGGAGTTCGTGAGCGAGCCGGAGGTGACGGTGACGGCGGCACTGGTGCGCGCGGCCGTCGCGTAGCCGGCCTTGGTGCCGGTGACCTGCACGGTGATCGCGTTGTTGAGATCCCACTGCGAGACGACGTACTGAGGACCGGTCGCGTCGCTGATCGGGTCGCCGTTGCTCAGCCACTGGTAGGACAGGGCCACGGGTGACGGACCCCAGGTGCCGGGAACCGCGATGAGAGTGTCGCCGGCGGTCGCGGACCCGCTGATGGTCGGCGTCGGCGCGGTGAGGGTGCCGACGTTGGCGAGCGTCAGAACGAAGTCGCCCTTGTTGAAGTCGAAGTTGGACACCTGCAGGAAGTAGGTCTTACCGGCTTGCACGGCGAAGCTGGCGTTGGCCCGGTCGAAGGAGTAGTCGTACTCGCCCGTGCTGCCCGTCTCGGTGTACTGGTACGGGCAGGCCAGCATCGCTCCAGGAGTGACTCCATCGGACTCGTAGACCCCGAGATTCACGGGAGAGAAGCTGTCGCCGAGGTCCGCCTGGACGCTTCCGGTCGCGGGTGCGCGGTACTTGTACCAGACGGAGCCCATGAAGGGGTTGTAGTCACAGCCCGAGTAGGGCTCGTACCAGTTGTTGTCGATCTTCGAGGTCGACCCCTGGATCGTCGCGGGAACGCTCGAGATCACCGATGCCGACGAGTAGGTGGTGTTCGGGACGGCGGCGCTGGCGGAAAGGAAGAACTCGGCGTTCGCGGGCTCCCCGGTTTCGGTCGAGTAGTGGTCGACGCTGACCTGGAAGTAGTAGGTCTTCCCGGCCTCCGCCTGGACGAAGTTCCGTTCGCGGTATCCGACCTCGGTGCAGCTGATGCGGGCCGCGTCCGTGATCGGCCCATCGGCGAACGCGCTGACGATCGTCGATGAACCCCCGAAGGTCAGAGTCTGCCTTTTCGTCGAGACGTACTTGAACCAGGTCGAGCCGTATCCGTAGGTGAAGAACTCCGAGTAGTCGGGGTCGGTCGTGCGACAGGTGGAATCCTCGCCGTCGGAAAGCGTCGCGCCCGCGTAAGGGGCGACGGTCGAGAACGGCAGTGTCGTCACTGCGGTCGCGTTTTCGCGCAGGTCGTTCGCCGGCGGAGTCGCGGCGACCAGCGCTCGCGGCTCCACTGCCTGCGGTGCGGCCTGCCGGGCGGCCGGCGCGTCCGTGTGCCACTGACCGGAGGTCTCCGAGACCGGCGCGGCCGACGGTGCGGCTTCCGCCGCCACAGCCGCCGGAGCGACCAGCAGCCCGAAGCCGACCGCGAGGGCGGTGGCGAGGGCGAGGACCCGCGCGCGGGCGGGACGGTGTTCGGGCATGACGACTCCAGGGCGAGCGGCGAGCGGGTGGCAGTGCTGTGCCTGCGGGTCCCGAGCGCGGCTGCACCACGTTCGTCGAGGAGGCTCCTCAGTGTGATGAGATTCACAGGGAGCGGATACCACCCGTTCGGGGCGGTCTGGAGAGAACTACTCAGCCGGGGAACTGCTCTGCCGAGCCCCGGCCGCTACTGCAGCGGGTACGCGCGCCCGTTCACCAGCAGCGTGTCGCCCGCGGCGCTGTCCGGCCCGAGGTGGTCCTCGAGCGACGCGGCGGCCGTGTCGGCGGCGGCGCCCTGGGCGGCCACTCCGGTCGAGAGCAGCAGGCCGCAGGCCAGCGCGGTGATCACGGTGGTGCGGTTGCTCGGCATGCGGTTCATCGGCGTCGTCCTTGGCGTCGTGGGGGTCGCCGCCCCCGGGGTGTGGGAGCGGTTTCAGAACGCTCCGAGCCTACGGCTCCGACCCGATGCGCCGCCTGGCACCTTTCTGGGGTTCCCCTGTGCACAGTGCAGTTGGCCAGTCAGGAGGCACCGCGGTCACGGACGCGCGGAAATCGTCTCGAACGCTCGGCTCGTGCTGACGATCTGGTCTCGGAGGTCGGGCGAGAGCGAGCGGGCGACGAAGACGAGCGAGCGGCGGATGTTCTCGGGACGGCGGTCGAAGACGGACTCGTTGTGTGCCAGACGATTCCGGATATCACGCAGGTCCGTGAGGGCGTCGTGGATCTTCACGCGATCGGTCCCGGGCTGGTACGCCCGATTCAGTGCCGGCACCCAGAGCGTCTTCTCGTGGAGCCCGTCCGAGAGGTAGGTCCAGAAGCCGAACATCAGTTCCGCGATGACCTTGCCGCGAGGCGTCGGTCCGCCAGCGGTGTACCTCGCGTACCTGCGGGCGGCCTTGATCGCGGAGCGCGGGGTCGCGTTCTTGTCCTGAGGCACACCGTGAGAGTCGAGAGCCAGGTGCACGGGCAGTAGTTGCTCATACGTCGCTTGCTCGATCCAGTCGCGGCCGTGAATCGCAGGGTGGGCGAGCAGCGCTCGGTCGTAGGCGTTCCGCAGTCCTACCTCGAGGTGACCGAGGTCGTGGAGCAGCTCCGCCGACAGGCGCGCGTTCCACTCGTAGAAGGCGAGAGCGCGAGCGTGATCGCCCCCTGCAGCGCGCACGTATTTCGCGAAGCGCTCGACAGTGAGCCATTCGACGACCCATGGTCCAGCGCTGCTCGGCATCTTCCGCCCTCCCGGCGTACACTCGACGCATCGAGAGCCTTTGATGACCGATGCCGCTCCGGCGACATGTCCCTCTGGCCACGACACGGGAACCCCGGTATCAGGCTACTGACCCGGGGTTTTCCTCTGCCCGCTCTGTCGCCCCGTGCTGCCGCGCGCACGCCCGCCGTAGGCTGGCCGGATGACGTCCCGGGTGCGCCTCCTGCTGGCCTCGTCGCATCCCGGGCCGACCGTCACCGTCACCGTGCTGGCGACCGTGCTCGCCGCGGCGTCCGGGCACGCACCGGGGATCGTCGTCCTCGTGGCGCTCGCCGTCCTCGCCGGGCAGCTCTCGATCGGGCTGGCGAACGACTGGATCGACGCCGACCGCGACCGCGCCGTCGGCCGCACCGACAAGCCCGTCGCGCTCGGCCGGATCAGCGTCGGCGAGGTCCGCGCCGCGGCGCTCGGCACCGCCGCGGTCGCGGTCGTGCTCTCGCTCCTGCTCGGGCCGGTCGCCGCCGTCGCGCACCTGGTCCTCGTCGCCGCGGGCTGGGCCTACGACGCCGGGCTCAAGCGCACCGCGTTCTCCGTCGTGCCGTTCCTCGTCGCGTTCGGGCTGCTCCCCGTCGTCTCCGTCGCGGCGGGCGGCGGGCAGCTGCCGGCCTGGTGGGCGATCGCCACGGGCGCGGTCTTCGGCGTCGCGATCCACTGCACCAACGTGCTCCCCGACCTCGTCGACGACGCGGCGACCGGCGTGCGTGGCTTCCCGCACCGCCTCGGTCTGCGGCTCTCCGGCGTCGTCGCGTTCGGCTCGCTGATGCTCGGCGCGGTCCTCGTTCTGCTCGGCCAGGTCGTCGGCGACGATCCGGTCGGCGGCCCCGGAGTCGTCCTCGCCGTCGTCGCGACCGTCGCGGTCCTCGTCCTCGCGGCCGCCGGCATCCGCCTCGTGCTGACCGGCCCGCCGACCCGCACGCTGTTCCGCCTGGTGATCGCCTCGTCGCTCGTCCTCGTCGTCGAGCTCGGACTGGCGGGCGCGCGACTCGTCGCCTGACCGCGGGCCACGGCCAGCAGCCCTACGACCACCGCATCGAGTACACCCGCGCCAGCAGATCCGAGGTCGGCAGCGCCAGCAGCGCCCGCAGCAGTCCCTCGCGCCCGAGCAGCCCCGCGCCGCCGCTCGGCCGTCCCGCCGCCATGTTGAGCTCGGCCTGCCGCGCCGCGCGCCGGGCCACCCGCATCCGCCGCCGGGCGAACGCGGGGAACGGCCCCGCCGCACCGCTGCGCACGGCGTCCGCGAGCAGCGGCGCGAGCTCGGCCGCGTCCAGCCAGCCCAGGTTCATCCCCTGTCCGCCGATCGGACTGATCTCGTGCGCCGCATCCCCGATCAGCACCACCCGGCCGACGCCGATCCGCTCGGCCGCGCGCCGCCGCACCTGGAAGCCGCTGAGCATCGTGCAGGTCGCCGGGTCCGGCTCCGCGCCGGTCCGCGCCCGCACCACGGTGCTGAGCGCCAGGGCGGCGGCCGGATCGGGCGCCGCATCCGGCCGCCACGCGGGCGCCACCAGATCGTCACCCGCGAGCGCCACGTAGCGCCGCCGCCCGCCCGGCAGCGGGAACGACTCGATCACGCCGTCCGGCCCGACGTCGACGAGCGCCGACGACGCCCGCGCGGCCGGCTCCGGGTCGGCGAAGTCGCCCATCACGTAGGAGTCGGGGTAGTCGCGGCCCGTGCTGCGGATCCCGAGCAGCTCGCGCACCGCGCTGCGCGCCCCGTCCGCGCCGACGACGAACGCGGCGCGCACCGTCACCGGAGCGCCGTGCTCGTCCGCCCCGGTCGCGTCGACGTGGTCGCGCCCGCGGTCGAGCCCGGTCAGCGTGACACCCGAGCGCAGCGCATCCGGCGCCACCTCGCGAAGCCGCTCGCGCAGGATCGACTCGGTCCGGTGCTGATCGAGGGTGACGACGTACGGATGCGTGCGCGACGCCCGCGCGAACGACAGCGCCCCGAGCACCCGGCGCCGGCTCACCGCGACGCCCTCCGCGACCCGGACGCCCTCGGCGAGGATCCGCTCGGTGGCACCGACCTCGGCCATCGCATCGAGCGAGGGCGGATGGATGCCGATCGCCCGCGACCCGGCGGGCACCGCGGTCCGCCGCTCCCAGACCTGCACGTCGACCCCGCGCCGGGCGAGCAGCGCGCCCAGCAGCACGCCGACCGGTCCGCCGCCGACGACCAGCACGTCGGTCCGCTGCAGGCTCATCCCCCCATGCAATCAGACGCGCGAGAGCGACAGGCCGGAGAAGAACGTCACCGCCCCGAAACAGCCCCGGCATCTGCGCTCCCTAGCCTGGCCACGGTCTCCGCGGTCGGCGCGGAGCACGACGCCGCTGAACGGGGCACACATGAGTGGGAACACGGTCCGCCGCGACGCGATCAAGGACGTCGAAGCCTACGTCCCGCCCGCGGTCGTCTTCGATCAGACCGAGGCGCCGGGCGAGATCTTCGGCTCGAACGTCTTCAGCACGATCGTGATGCGGCAGCGCCTGCCGAAGTCGGTCTTCAAGTCGGTCATGGCGACCATCGAGCACGGCGCCGTGCTCGACCCGCTGGTCGCCGACGCCGTCGCCTCGGCGATGAAGGACTGGGCCCTCGAGAAGGGCGCCACCCACTACGCGCACGTCTTCTACCCGCTCACCGGGCTCACCGCCGAGAAGCACGACAGCTTCTTCGAGCCGGTCGGCGACGGCTCCGCTCTGGCCGAGTTCGCCGGCAAGACCCTGGTCCAGGGCGAGCCCGACGCGTCGAGCTTCCCCAACGGCGGGCTCCGCAACACGTTCGAGGCCCGCGGCTACACCGGCTGGGACGTCACCAGCCCGGCCTACGTGCTCGAGAACCCGAACGGCAACACGCTCTGCATCCCGACGGTCTTCGTCTCGATGACCGGCGAGGCCCTCGACCACAAGACGCCGCTGCTGCGCTCGCAGCAGGCGATGGGCGAGCACGCCGTCCGCATCCTGAAGCTCTTCGGGCACGTCGCGCCCAAGCCCGTCGTCTCGTTCTGCGGACCGGAGCAGGAGTACTTCCTGATCGACCGGCACTTCTTCCTCGCCCGCCCCGACCTGCTGAACGCCGGTCGCACTCTCTTCGGCACCAAGCCGCCCAAGGGCCAGGAGTTCGACGACCACTACTTCGGCGCCATCCCGGAGCGCGTGCTCGGCTTCATGATGGACACCGAGCGCGAGCTGTTCAAGCTCGGCATCCCCGCGAAGACCCGCCACAACGAGGTCGCGCCGGGGCAGTTCGAGATCGCCCCGATGTTCGAGCGCGGCAACATCGCCGCCGACCACCAGCAGCTCCTGATGACCACGTTCAAGTCGGTCGCGAAGAAGCACGGGATGGAGTGCCTCTTCCACGAGAAGCCCTTCCTCGGGGTGAACGGCTCGGGCAAGCACGTCAACTTCTCGCTCGGCAACAGCGAGCTCGGCTCGCTCCTCGTCCCCGGCGACACCCCGCACGAGAACGCGCAGTTCCTGGTCTTCTGCGCCGCGGTCATCCGCGCGGTGCACCGCTACGGCGGGCTGCTGCGCGCCTCCGTCGCCTCCGCCTCGAACGACCACCGCCTCGGCGCCAACGAGGCCCCGCCCGCGATCATCTCGATCTTCCTCGGCGACCAGCTCGCGGACGTCTTCGAGCAGCTCGCGAAGGGCCCGGCGACCTCGTCCAAGGGGCGCGGCGCGATGCAGATCGGCGTCGACACCCTGCCGATCCTCCCGACCGACCCGGGCGACCGCAACCGCACCAGCCCGTTCGCCTTCACCGGCAACCGCTTCGAGTTCCGCGCGCCGGGCTCGATGCAGTCGGTCGCCGGCCCGATGGTGACGATCGCCACGATCATGGCGGAGTCGCTCGACTTCGCGGCGACCGAGCTCGAGACCGCGGTCGCCGCCGGCACCGACTTCGACACCGCGGTGCAGGACCTCCTGACCGCGATCATCACCGAGCACGGCGCGGTCGTCTTCAACGGCGACGGCTACGCGGACGCCTGGCCGATCGAGGCCGAGAAGCGCGGGCTCGCCAACCTGCGCACGACGCTCGACGCCCTGCCCGAGCTGATCACCGACTCCGCCCTCGAGCTCTTCGAGAAGTACAGGGTCTTCAACCACCGCGAGATGCACAGCCGCTACGAGATCGGCCTCGAGCAGTACGCGCTCTCGGTCGGTGTCGAGGCGCGGTTGACGCTCGAGATGGGCACGACCTCGATCCTGCCGGCCGCCGTGCGGCACCAGACCGAGGTCGCGCTGAACGTCGGCGCGCTCAAGGCCGCCGGAGTCGAGCCGGATCTCGCGCCGCTGCACGAAGTCAGCGCGCCGATCGCCGACCTGCGCACGGCGCTCGCCACCCTGAAGGACGCGCTCGCGGCGGAGCCGGGCCACACGGCGCTCGCCGAGGCGGAGCACGCCCGCGCCGCGCTGATCCCGGCGATGGCGGCGGTCCGCGAGGCGGCCGACACCATCGAGGGGCTCATCGCCGACGACCTGTGGCCGCTGCCGACCTACCAGGAGATGCTCTTCATCCTGTAGCCGGGCCCGGCCGATCGCCTCGCCCTGCTCGCCGCCTCAGCGCGCGCGGAGCAGGGCGAGGAACTCGTCGGCCATCGCCAGCTGGTCCTGCAGCTTCGCGCGGCGGAGCGACGCCTCCTCCTCGAAGGCGGCCAGTTGCGCGCGGATCGCGGCGGTCTCCTCCGGGGTCTCCGCCTGCTCCAGGCTGTCGACGACGCGCAGCAGCTCGGTCATCGCGTCGAGCGTGTAGCCGAGCGGCTTCATCCGGCGGATGAGCAGCAGGCGGTCGAAGTCGCGCTCGGTGTAGAGGCGGAACCCGCCCTCGGTGCGGCCGCTCGGCCGGAGCAGCCCGACCTCGTCGTAGTGCCGGATCGTCCGCAGCGACAGCGACGACCGGTCGGCGAGCTCGCCGATGCGCATGGTCGCCTCGACCTCCTCGGCCGTCAGCTCGGTGCTGCGCTCGTCCGTCATCTCGACTCCGTTCCGTCAACCCTCACGTTACGGTAGGTTGGTCCGTCGTGTCCGTCCCCACCAGCCCCACCAGCCTGCCCGGGCCCCGCCCCGCCGTCGCGAACCGCGCGATCACCGTCCTCGACGCCCTCCGCTCGCCGCGCCAGCTCTCCCGCGAGGTGCTCGCCGGCATGGTGACGACCCTCGCGCTCGTGCCCGAGGTGATCTCCTTCTCGGTCGTCGCGGGAGTGGACCCGATGGTGAGCCTCGTCGCCTCGATCGTCCTCGCGCTGACCATGTCGATCCTCGGCGGGCGCCCCGGCGTGATCACCGCGGCCGCCGGCTCCGTCGCGCTGGTCATCGCGCCGCTCGTCTCGGAGCACGGCGTCGAGTACGTGCTGCCGACGGTGATCCTCGCCGCGGTCATCCAGATCGTCTTCGGCTTCGCCGGCCTCGCCCGGCTGATGCGGTTCATCCCGCGCTCGGTGATGATCGGCTTCGTCAACGCGCTCGGGATCCTGATCTTCCTGGCGCAGGTGCCGCACGTCATCGACGTCCCGTGGATCGCCTACGCGCTCTTCGCCGCGACCCTGCTGATCATCTTCGTGCTGCCCCGCTTCACCACCGCGGTGCCGGCTCCGCTCGTCGCGATCGTCGTCGTGACGGCCGTCGTCATCCTCGCGAACCTGGCCGTCCCGGACGTCGCCGACGAGGGACCGCTGACCGGGCAGCTGCCCGGCATCACGCCGTTCCTGGTGCCGCTGGACCTCGCGACGCTGCAGCTGATCCTGCCGACCGCGCTCAGCGTCGCCTTCGTCGGCCTGATGGAGACGCTGCTCACCGCCAAGCTCGTCGACGAGATGACCGGCACCCCCTCGCACAAGGGCCGCGAGTCCTGGGCGCTCGGCGTCTCGAACCTGCTCGCCGGCTTCTACGGCGGCATCGCCGGCTGCGCGATGATCGGCCAGACCGTGCTCAACGTGAAGACCGGCGGCGCGCGCACCCGCCTGTCGACGATCGTCGCCGGCGTCTTCCTGCTCGCGCTGGTCACCGGGCTCAGCTCGGTGATGGGCCGCATCCCGATGGTGGCGCTCGCCGCGGTGATGATGATCGTCGCGATCAGCACCGTCGACTGGCACAGCCTCCGCCCCTCGACCCTGCGCCGGATGCCCGTGCCCGAGACGCTCGTGATGGTCGTCACCGTCGCGGTCGTCGTCGCGACCGACAACCTCGCGCTCGGCGTGCTGGTCGGCGTGATCCTGGCGATGATCCTCTTCGCCCGCCGCGTCGCCCACGTCATCGCGGTCGAGCGCGCCCTCGCCGACGACGGCGCGTCCGTCCGCTACACCGTGACCGGCCCGCTCTTCTTCGGCAGCAGCAACGACCTCGTCGACCGCTTCGCCTACTCCGACGACCCGGCCGCCGTCGTCATCGACCTCGGCCGCGCCCAGATCTGGGACGCCTCCACCGTCGCCGCCCTCGACTCCATCGAGACGAAGTACCGCGACCACGGCGCCACCGTCACCATCGAGGGCCTCGACGAGCGCAGCACCGGCTTCCACCGCCGCCTGACGGGCCGCCTCGGCAGCTGACCCGCGCCCATGCTGATCGGGCAGCCCGCGCAGCGGGCGTATCGAGATCCACCACCGTCAGAACGCGAGTCTGCAGCCCTGCCCCGCTGGCGATGGCGGGTCTCGAGACGCCCCTGCGGAGCTGCTCGACCAGCATGAGAAGGGGCGCGGCGCGTCCTCTCCCTCCATCAGCACGGTCCGGGTTGCGCGCGGGGGACCGAGTGGAGGAGCCTCGGAGGCCCCCGGAGTACGCTCGCGCGCATCCCTTCCGACGCTCAGCAAGGAGCACGACCATGACCGACGACGCTCAGGGCTTCACCCTCACCCGGCTGTTCGACGCGACGCCCCAGGAGATCTGGAGCGCGTGGACCGATCCCGACGAGATCGCCCAGTGGTGGCACCCGCGCGGGCTGACCACTCCGCGCGAGTCGGTCGAGGTGGACTTGAAGGTCGGCGGCCGCTACGCCTACACGATGGTCTCGACCGCGAGCGAGGAGACCTACCCGACCGGCGGCGTCTACCGCGAGATCACGGCCCCCGAGAAGCTCGTCTTCACCTGGGGCGAGCCCGGCGACGCGGACGCGCCCGTCGTGACCGTGTCGATCCGCTCGGCCGGCGAGCTGACCCGGCTGACGTTCGAGCTGGCCGGCGTCGACGGCGAGCAGGGCGACGACTCGTTCTACGACGGCTGGGACCAGGCGATCGACGCGCTGGCCGACCACCTCGATCCCGCCGCCTCCGTCGCGGGCTGAGCCTCCTCGCCGGCCCGCGGGGCCGTCAACCCCCTGTGGCCGACCGCGCCGCGCGGGGTTGTCTGGTGGGCCCGGTCTCTCCGAGAGGCGGGGAGAGACGGAGGCGCCCTTGAGCGCGCACACCAGCAGGAGCGGCGACCGCATCGCCGCGATCGAGACCTACGCCGACGACGCCGGCTGGCACAACCGCATCGCGGGCGCCGCCGTCCCGCTCACCCGCCACGACTCCCGCGAGGAGGCGGAGCGTCTCGGCGCCGAGATGGCGCGCCAGCGCGGCGGCGGCCACCGGGTCCTCGCGTGACGACCACCGACGAGAAGGGCATGTCGCTCCGGCGCCGCATCACCGGTCCGCTGCTCTACTTCTTCATCCTCGGCGACGTCCTCGGCGCCGGGATCTACGCGCTGATGGGCACCCTGTCGGCGGAGGTCGGCGGCGCGGTCTGGCTGCCGCTGCTGGTCGCCCTCGGCCTGGCGCTGCTGACCGCGGGCTCCTACGCCGAGCTGGTCACCAAGTACCCGAAGGCGGGCGGCGCGGCCGTCTTCGCCCAGCGGGCCTTCCGCCGCCCGATCGTCTCGTTCCTCGTCGGCTTCGCGATGCTCGCGGCCGGAGTCACCAGCGCCGCCGGCCTCTCGCTCGCCTTCGCCGGCGACTACCTCGGCACCTTCCTCGACGTGCCGGCCGTGCCGACGGCGATGGTCTTCCTCGTGCTCGTCGCCTGCCTCAACGCCCGCGGGGTGGCGGAGTCGCTGCTCAGCAACACGGTGATGACCGTGATCGAGGTCGGCGGCCTGCTGATCGTCATCGTCTGCGTCGCGCTGATGGTCGCGTCCGGCGGCGGCGACCTCGGCCGCACCGTCGAGCTGAGCTCCGAGCAGGCGCCGGTGCTGGCCGTGCTCGGCGCCGCGATCATCGCCTACTACTCCTTCGTCGGCTTCGAGACCTCGGCCAACATCGCCGAGGAGCTGCGCGACCCGAGCCGGATCTACCCGCGCGCGCTCTTCGGCGCGCTGATCACGGCCGGCGGCGTCTACCTGCTGGTCGGCCTGGCCAGCTCGATCGCCGTGCCCGCCGACGAGCTGGCCGGCTCCTCGGCCCCGCTGCTCGACGTCGTGACCGCGAGCGGCGCCGGTGTCCCGGCCTGGCTGTTCAGCGTCATCGCGCTGATCGCGGTGGCGAACGGCGCGCTGCTGACGATGATCATGGCCAGCCGCGTCACCTACGGGATGGCGAAGGAGGGGCTGCTGCCGGGCGTGCTCGGGCGGGTGCTGCCGAAGCGGCGGACGCCGTGGGTCGCGATCGCCGTCACGACCGTCGCCGCCGCGCTGCTGACCCTCGTCGGCGACCTCGCGACGCTCGCGCAGACCGTGGTGCTGCTCCTGCTGCTGGTGTTCATCAGCACGAACGTGTCGGTGCTGGTCCTGCGGCGCGACCGCGTCGAGCACGAGCACTTCCGGGTCTGGACCGCGATCCCGGTGCTGGGCGTCGCCTCCTGCGTCCTCCTGCTCAGCCAGCAGGAGCCGACGGTCTGGCTCTCCGCCGGGGCCCTGCTCGTCGTCGGCGTGCTGCTGCACCTGATCACCCGCCGCCGGAGCGCCCGCACGGACGCGTGACGCTTTCGGCCGGCGCTGCCCAGGGCCTGCTCAGGGCGCGGTGACAGGCTGGCGGGAGCCGATGACGGCGAACCGGACGAGGGAGCAGTACCCGGCAGCACGACAAGACTGACTCGAAGGAGTGAGTCGTCGTGTCCTGGATCGTCCTGATCGTCTCCGGTGTCCTCGAGGCCGTGTGGGCCACCGCCCTCGGCAAGTCGGAGGGGTTCACCCGCCTCTGGCCGTCCGTGATCTTCGGAGTCGGCGTCGTCGCCAGCCTGTCCGGGCTGGCCTACGCGATGCGCGACCTGCCCACCGGCACGGCCTATGCGGTCTGGGTCGGGATCGGCGCCTCGCTGACCGTGCTCTACGGCATGTTCTTCGGCGGCGAGGGCTTCTCGCTCGTCCGCACGCTGCTGGTCCTCGGGATCGTCGGCTGCGTGATCGGGCTGAAGCTGTTGCACTGAGCCGGTGCTTTCCCAGGCGACGTTCCGCGCCAGCGCGTTGCAGGAGAACGATCGTTCCCCTAGGCTCGGAACCCCAGGGAGAGCGCCGGTACGGCAGGTGCTCCCCGCCCCGAAGGAGGAACCATGCCCACTCGTTCTGCACGCACCGCCTGGAACGGCTCGCTCGAGACCGGCGAGGGCCAGGTCGAGCTCTCGAGCTCGAAGCTCGGCACCTACGACGTCTCGTTCCCCAAGCGCGCGGCCGACGACGCCAACGGCTCGACCAGCCCCGAGGAGCTCCTCGGCGCCGCGCACTCCGCCTGCTACGCCATGCAGTTCTCGGCCGTCCTCGGCCAGGCCGGCGGCACCGTCGAGGCGCTCGACGTCCGCGCCGACGTCTCCCTCGGCCCGGACTCGGCCGGCGGCTTCAAGCTGACCAAGATCGCCCTCGTCGTCAGCGGCGAGGTCTCCGGCATCGACGAGGCCGCGTTCCTCAAGGCCGCCGAGGACGCGAAGAACACCTGCCCCGTCAGCAAGGCGCTCACCGGAGTCGAGATCACCCTCGACGCCACCTTCGAGGGCTGACGCTCCTCGCCCACGCACACGAGCACCCCGTCGCGCATCGCGGCGGGGTGCTTCTGCGTGCGGTGGGGGATCTCGATACGCCCGCTGCGCGGGCTGCTCGATCAGCAGGAAGGGACCCCGCGTCAGGCGTCCGCGCGGTAGCGGAACCCGGCGCCGAGGTGCTCCTCGGGCAGGCGGTCGCCGCGGCCGTGCAGCTTCTGGCGGAGGGTACCCTCGACGTACTCGTCGGGGTAGGCGCCGCGGCGGCGGAGCTCCGGCACGATGAACTCGACGACGTCCTCGAAGGTGCCCGGGGTGATCGCGTAGGCGAGGTTGAAGCCGTCGACGTCGGTGTCCTCGACCCACTCCTGCAGGTGGTCGGCCACCTCGGAGGGCGAGCCGACGATGAACGGGCCGAGGCCGCCGATCGCGCCGAGCTTGGCGATGTCGCGGACCTTCCACTCGCTGCCGTCCTCGTTCGCCTCCTGGAAGTTGGCGACGGTCGACTGGATCGCGTTGCTCTTCACGTTGCCGATCGGCTCGTCGAGGTCGTACTGCGAGAGGTCGATGCCCATCCAGCCCGACATGAAGACCAGCGCGCCCTCCTCGCTCGCGTAGGAGAGGTAGTCGCGGTGCTTCGCGTGCGCCTTCTCGCTGGTCTCGTCGGTGATGATCGTCAGCAGCGTGTAGATCTTCGCGGAGTGGCGGTCGCGGCCGGCCGCCTCGAGCGCGTCGCGGATCCGCGAGACGGTGGCCTTGAGGCCCGCCTTGGTCGAGGACGCGACGAAGATCGCCTCCGCGTTGCCCGCCGCGAAGCGGATCCCGCGCGGCGAGGCGCCCGCCTGGTAGATGACGGGGGTGCGCTGCAGCGACGGCTCCGAGAGGTGGATGCCGGGGACGGTGAAGTTCTTGCCGCGGTGGCCGATCTCGTGCACCTTCGCCGGGTCGGTGAACACGCCGGACTCGCGGTCGCGGATCACGGCGTCGTCCTCCCAGGAGCCCTCCCACAGCTTGTAGAGGACCTCGAGGTACTCGTCGGCGACGTCGTAGCGGTCGTCGTGCTCGAGCTGGTCCTCGTGGCCCATGTTGCGCGCGGCGCTGGGGAGGTAGCCGGTGACGACGTTCCAGCCCACGCGGCCCTTGGTCAGGTGGTCGAGCGTCGACATGCGGCGCGCGAACGGGTAAGGGTGCTCGTAGGCGGTGCCGGCCGTGATGCCGAAGCCGAGGTGCTCGGTCGCGGCGGCCATCGCCGAGACGAGCAGGATCGGGTCGTTCACCGGGACCTGCGCGCCGTGCCGGATCGCGGCCTCGTTCGAGCCGCCGTAGACGTCGTAGGTGCCGAGGACGTCGGCGATGAAGATGCCGTCGAAGGTTCCCCGCTCGAGCAGCTTCGCCAGATCGGTCCAGTAGGAGAGGTCCTTGTAGCGCCAGGACTGGTCCTGAGGGTGGCGCCACATGCCCGAGGACTGGTGGGCGACGCAGTTCATGTCGAAGGCGTTGAAGCGGATCTGACGAGTCATCCCTCGATCGTGCCCAGAGTGGCCGGGAATCGGCACCGCTGTCGTCGCACGACGTCACAAAGCGATGCCCGTCGGACTGCACCCGCAACCTGAAACAGCGCGACCGCTGATTCGGGTTGTAGGATTAACCCGAAACAGCGCGCCCGCTGATTCGGGTTGTCGAAGGGAGCCCGATGACGTCCGAGTGGCCGGCGCACGAGTACGAAACGCGGCCCTGGCGACAGACCGTCCGGGCCGGCACGCGCGCCGACCGGATGCTCAGCGAAGTCGTGGTCGCCCTGCCGCCGCTGATCGCGGAGTGCTCCTGGGAGCCGCCGCCCGCCTCCCGGCCGGCGCTCGACGACGCGCGACACGCGGTCATCGCCCTGGACGCCGAGTACGGGAACCGACTGGGCGTGCTCGGTCGGCTCCTGCTCCGGACCGAAGCCGTCTCCTCCTCCAAGATCGAAGACGAGGAGGCGAGTCTGGAGGATTACGCCCGTGCCACCGTCGGTATCCGGGCGAACTCCAGCGCGACGTCGATGGTGGCGGCGGCCGACGCGATGACGGGCATGGTCGACGCCGCCGGCCGGACCGGCCTGATCGACGAGGCCGCGATCCTCACGGCGCACCGGGTCCTGATGGCCGACGACCCGGTGGACGCCCGGTACGCCGGGGCCTACCGGCCGATGCAGAACTGGATCGGCGGCAGCGACCACTCCCCGCGGGGCGCGGTTCACGTCCCCCCGCCGCCCGAGACGGTCCCGGCGCTGATGGCCGACCTGATCCGGTTCTCGAATCGGAGCGACCTCGACCCGATCGTGCAGGCCGCGATCGCGCACGCGCAGTTCGAGTCGATCCACCCCTTCACCGACGGCAACGGGCGCATCGGCCGCGCGCTGATCACCGCGATCCTCCGCCGTCGCGGGCTGACGAGGACCACGGTCGTCCCCGTGGCGTCGGCGCTGGTCGCGGATCGCGAGCGCTACTTCGAGCTGGTGAACGACTGCCGGGACGGCGCGCTCGCGCCCTTCGTCGACGAGCTCGCGCGGGCCTGCGCGGTCGCGGCGCCGGAATCGGCCCGGACGGCCGCCGTCCTCGAGGCGCTCCCGGCCGCGTGGCGGGCCGCCGTCCGGCCGCGCGCGGGGAGTGCGGCGGCGCTCCTCCTCGACGGGCTCCTCGACCACCCGATCGTCACGACCGCCCGCGCGGTCGAGCTGACCGGACGGGCGCCCTCGAGCGTCGGCGCGGCGATCGGGCAGCTCGTCGCCGTCGGGGTGCTCACCCCGCTGACCGACCGGAAGCGGGACCAGGCCTGGGTGGCCGTCGACGTCCTCGACGAGCTGGCCGACCTGGAGGACCGCATCGGTGCGGCGATGCTCGACGCGCAGTCGGGCTGAGCCGGTCGAGCTGCTCGCCCGCTACGCCAGCTCGCGGGCCAGGAAGCGCACGTGCTCGCGGATCTGGAACACCTCGCCGCCCTCGTGGCCGTTGAACGGGTAGACCCGGATCTCGCGCGGGCCGGCGTAGCGGTTGTAGGAGGCGTAGACGGTGGAGGGCGGGCAGATCTCGTCGAGCAGGGCGACGGAGAACATCGCCGGGACCTCGGCGTGCGGGGCGAAGGAGGTGCCGTCGAAGTAGGACAGCGTGTCGAAGACGAACGACTCCGAGCCGCGGTGGGTGCGCAGGTAGCGCACGACCTCGCCGTAGGGCATGGTCTCCACGATCCGCACGGCGTGGCCGATGTGGCTGAGGAACGGGACGTCGATGATCGCGGCGCGCGCCGACTCCGATTCGCCGAGCAGGCCCAGGACGCCGGCGACGGCGAGGCAGATGCCGCCGCCCTGGCTGCCGCCCGAGATCGCGACGCGCGCCGGATCGACGGCGGGGTGGGCCCGCAGCACGTCGAGCGCGCGGACCGCGTCGGTGAAGACGCGGCGGTAGAAGTGGTCCGCGGGGGACTCGATGCCCTGGGTCATGAAGCCGCTGACGTGCGGGCCGCTGCCGACCGGGTCGGGGGTGTCGCCGCCGCGGTGGCCGGAGCCCTGGCCGCGGGTGTCCATCACCAGGTGCGCGTAGCCGGCGGCGCTCATCGCGGTCCACTCGTCGACCAGGCCGCGGCCGCCGCCGTAGCCGATGTAGGTGACCAGCGCGGGGAGGGGCCCCTCGACGCCGCGGGGGAGGATCAGCCAGCCGCGGATCGGGTGGCCGCCGAAGCCGGAGAAGGTGACGTCGAAGGTCTCCAGGAGCGGGAAGCCGGCGTCGACGGGCTCGAAGACGGGCTCGGTCGCGAGGCCGCGGGCCTCGGCGATGGTCTCGCGCCAGAAGTCCGCGAAGCCCTCGGGCTCCGGCAGGTCGGGCTGGTACTGCTCGAGGAGCTCGAGCGGGAGGTCGAACTGCGGCATCGCGGTCTCCGGGGTCGTTCGTCAGCGGACGCTCGAACCTATCGCGGCGACGCGCGTCCGCGGTGCCTGGGCGCGGCGTGGGAGTGCGCCGCGCGACGGAATTCCTCCCCTCCGTGGGCGTTCCCTTCTCCATGACCACTTACGGAATCATCGGAGCAGGCAACATCGGCAGCCAGGTCGCGCGCGCGGTCCTCGCCCAGGGCGACGAGGTCGTGATCGCCAACTCGCGCGGTCCCGAGACCCTCGCCGACCTCATCGCGGAGCTCGGCCCGAAGGCGCGCGCCGCCACGGCGCAGGAGGCGGCCGAGGCCGCGGAGATCGCGGTCGTGACCGTGCCGCTGAAGAACCTCGAGGAGGTGCCGGTCGCGCCGCTCGCCGGGAAGATCGTCCTCGACACGAACAACTACTACTTCGAGCGCGACGGCCGCATCGAGGCGCTCGACAAGGGCGAGACGACCACGAGCGAGATGCTGCAGAAGCACCTCCCGGAGTCGAAGGTCGTCAAGGCGTTCAACCACATCATGGCCGCGGACATCACGACCGACGGCACCCCGGCCGGCAGCGAGGACCGCCGCGCGCTCGCCACGTCGAGCGACTACCCCGAGGCCGTGCACTTCGTCACCGACCTCTACGACCGCCTCGGCTTCGACACCGTCGCGATCACCCCGCTGAGCGAGTCGTGGCGCGTCGAGCGCGACCGCCCCGCCTACGTGGTGCGGCAGAACCGCGAGGAGCTCGAGGCGAACCTCGCCAAGGCGCCGCGCACGGTCTGACCGGTCGGCCCCCGCCCCCGGTCCCACGGGAGGGGGGCAGCGCCTGCGACACTGGAGCGAGACCCACCGCGCACCAGTGAGCCCGCCGGCTCCGAGAGGAGAGGTCCGCGCATGCCCCCCGAGATCTATCGTTTTCCGCCTCGACACGGCCTCACCCGCCGCGGCGTCGTGCTCGGCGGCCTCGCCGTCCTGCCGCTGCTGAGCGCCTGCACCTTCGACTCCGCGTCCCCCTCGGACTCCGAGCCGCAGGAGGCGCCGCGCACGCAGGCCGCCGCGCCCGCCGGTCCGGTGGCCCTCGCCGCCGACGCCGCGAGTGCGAGCGCTCTGCTGTTCACCGCGGCGCCGCTCGTCGTCGTGGTGGAGGACGTGCCCGCCTCGGTGCTGCTCGCGGCGCAGGTGAGCATCGCCTGGGGCGTGCCGCTGCTGGTCGAGGGTGCTGCGTCGACGGCGACCGCGACGGCCTCGCCCGCGACGTCCGACTCGCCGGTCGACGCCGAGCTCTCCCGCCTCGGCACCACCCGGATCCTCGCCGTGGGGGCCGTGGCCGAGCACGCGGGCGTCGAGTCCGTGTCCGCCGCGGCCGATGCCGCCGCGATCGAGGAGGCGACCGGCGTGAGCGTCGGCGCGCTCGATGTCGCGGGCCTCATCGCCCTCGCTCCCGGCGCCCCCGCTGAGCCGCCGATCGGCGCTCTGCCCGCGCGCGCCGAACCGCTGACCGGAGTGACCGCCCTCGCCCAGGCCTCCGACGTCGCGGCCGTCGCGAACGCGCGCGCGGTCGGCGTGCTGGTGACCCTCGTCGACGACTCCGTCACCGACCTCCTCGCCTCGGGGCCGGCCGTCACCGCGATCGCCGACGCGGGCGCCTCCTGCACTCTGCTGCTCGGACCGGTGCTCGCCGCGCAGTCGCTGCCGGAGTGGTCGGTACGCGCCGCCGCGAGCGGCTGGCAGCTGCCCGGCGGCGGGCAGCGCCTCTTCGGCGGGCACCTCTACGTCGCGATCTACGGCACGCCCGGCGCTCCCGTCCTCGGCGTGCTGGGCGAGCAGGGCCTCGATGCCACGATCGCGCGGGCGGAGGCGGTGGCCGAGCCGTACCGCTCGCTCACCGATCTGCAGGTGGTGCCGAGCCTCGAGATCATCACCACCGTCGCGGCGGGCAGCGCCGGCGGCGACGGCGACTACTCCAACGAGCTCGAGCCGTCGGGCATCCGCCCTTACATCGACGCGGCCGCCGCGGCGGGCATGTACGTCGTGCTCGACCTGCAGCCGGGTCGCTCCGACTTCCTCAGCCAGGCGCAGGCCTACGAGGAGCTGCTGCGCCTCCCGAACGTCGGCCTCGCGCTCGATCCGGAGTGGCGGCTCGCTCCCGACGAGGTGCCGCTCGCGCAGATCGGCCGCGTCCAGGCCGCCGAGGTCGACAGCGTCTCGAGCTGGCTCGCGGACCTCGTGCAGCGCGAGGGCCTGCCGCCGAAGATGTTCGTGCTGCACCAGTTCCGGCTGTCGATGCTGCAGGACCGCGACAGCATCCGCCGCGACCGCCCCGAGCTCGAGTTCCTCATCCACGTCGACGGACAGGGCGGCCAGCCCGACAAGCAGGCCACCTGGAACGCCCTGCACGAGGGCGCCCCCGAGGGCATCGCCTGGGGCTGGAAGAACTTCTACGACGAGGACCTCCCGATGCTGACCCCCGCCGAGACCATGGCCCAGGTAGCCCCCCTCCCCGACCTCGTGACGTACCAGTAGCCCCCTCCCCTCCGCGAGATGCCACTTGTGCACGCGACACGCCGTGGAAAGCGCGCACAAGTGGCATCTCGCGGGAGGGGTCAGCCGGTGATGAGGACGGCGTCGAGGAGGAGGGTTCGGCCCTTCGCGGCGGGGTTGCGGTCGGCGGTGGCGCGGAACGAGACGGTGTGCACGCCGGCGGGGAGCACGGCGCTGGTCCAGACGGTCCGCCGGTACTGCGTCGTGCTGCTGTAGCGGTCGATCCGGGCGACGCGGACGCCGTCGAGGTAGACCTCGTTGATGCCGCCGGACGGCGAGAGCCGGCTGATCCACTGCACGCCGGTGCCGGTGAACGTCATCGTCGTGGTCGCGGTGGCGCCCGTGCTGTAGGCCGAGCCGCCGCCGTCGTCGGACGCGGCCTTGAGGGTCGTCCAGGTTCCGGAGCGCGTGAGGGCGGGCGAGGTCTCCTGGTAGCGACCCGGTCCGGAGACGCCGGGCGTCGGGGTGGGAGTGGGGGTGGGCGTGCGGGTCGGAGTCGCGGTGGCCGTCGGTGTCGGAGTCGCGGTGGCTGTCGGCGTCACTGTCGGCGTCACGGTCGGCGTCGGCGTCGATCCGCCGCCCAGTGCCGCGATCGCGCTGCCCGCGAGCAGGAGGGCGCCGACGCAGAAGGGCGGCGAGTCGGCGATCAGGGTGCCGGCCGAGGTGGCCGTCGCGGCCGTGCGCGGTGTGGCCGCGGCGTAGCTACCGGCGGGCTGGAAGCCGACCGACTGGCAGCCGCTCACGAAGCCGCTCGGCTTCAGCGAGACGGTCGTCAATCCCTGCCACGCCCGGGTGACGGCGGGCAGGTAGGTCGTCCGGTCGAGGGTGCCGGAGGAGATCCCGGCGGCCAGCGCGTAGGCGAACAGTGCCGTGGAGCTCGTCTCGGGCGCGGGGAAGGCGCTGCTGTTGAGCAGGCTCGATCGCCAGAGCCCGTCGGAGCCCTGCAGTCCGATGACGCGGGCGGCCATCGTCCGCAGCATGGCCTGGTACGGGACGGCGCGCGCGTCTCCCGCCGGGAGCGCGTCGATCACGTCGGCCATCGCGGCCATCGCCCAGCCGTTGCCGCGGCCCCAGAAGACCTTGTTCCCGCCGGCGTCGGGCACGCCGACGTAGCGGCAGTCGCGATACCAGAGTCCCTCGGCGGCGTCGAAGAGCCCGGACTGCGGCACCGCCCGCCCCGCGCAGCGGTCGCTCTGCGCGCCCTGGTCGCGGGACCACTCGTAGAGGGCGTCCATCTTGGCGAGGTAGGCGGGGTCGTTCTTCCGCTTCGACCAGGACGCCCAGTTCGGCAGCCCCATGAAGAGCGCGTCCGACCAGTCGTACTGGTCGAGCGGGAGGGTCGCGAGCCCCTGGGCCATCCGGGCGTCCATCGAGGTCAGCGAGGCGCGCGGGTCGGACGCGTTCAGCGCGTGGTAGACCTGGCCGGCCTTGAGGTCGTCCGGGTCCAGCCCGGTGGTCGCGACCTTCCAGGAGGTGAGGCCGCCCCAGGTCATGCCGTCGGCGAGGTAGGCGGGATTCCCGGACGCGGAGTACAGCGCGTTCTCGCCCTGCTCGAAGGTCGCCCACGACCAGCCGGCGAGGGTGGACACCGGCGCCAGGCGGAGGATCGGGCGGTAGTAGTCGGCCGCGAGCGACGTCTTCTCGAGGATCGACGAGGCGGAGGGCAGCGCCTCCGAGGACAGAGCCGCAGCGGGCGGATCCGCCGCCTGCACGGCGCCGGCGGTCAGCAGGGGGACGAGGACGAGGGCGAGTGCCGCCCGCAGAGCCGACATGGTCGCTCCAGATCCTGCGCCCAGGGGACGGTGCGCGCTGAGGGGGGAGAACCCAGGGGGCGGGGCCCGGAGGGGAACGGAGAAGAACACGCCCGGAGTCAGAGGCTGCATCTGCGGGGATCCGGTCAAGCGCGCGTCATCGAGCGGCAGCACGCCCGACAGTAGACCTCCGGGTGACCCGTGCAACACCCTCCCCGCTCCGCGAGATGCCACTTATGAGCGCGACACGCCGTGAAAGGCGCGCACAAGTGGCATCTCGCGGAGGGGGGCGGACGGGGCCGGCGTCAGGAGGGCTGGTGGGCGGCCTCGCGGCGGCCCTCCTCCTTGGCCTGCTCGACGAGGGCGGCGACGCGGCGGCGGGAGCGGGTGCGGCCGGCGAGGAGCGCGGCGAGGATCAGGGCGAGGCCGAGGAGGACGGCGAGCTGAGGCAGGGGGACGGCGGCGGTGGTGGTCGACTCGGTGAGCGGGGCGATGTCGACGGGGTCGAGGCCGTCGGGGGTGACGACGGTCGGGGCGACGGTGAGGTCGGTGCCGACGGCGAAGAGGGGCCAGACGTCGTCGAGCTGCAGGGTGACGGCGCGGCGGTCGCCGGGGAGGAGCTCCTGCTGGGCGGCGTCGGCGGCGACGAGCGGGGCGGAGGCGCCCTGGGCGCTCGCGCTGCCGTCGAGGAGGAGGCGGACGTTGCCGGTGTTGACGATGTCGGCGGTGACGGTGAGGGCGCCGGGCTGGAAGGGGTTCCAGGAGAGGCGGTAGTCGCCGGCGAGGTTCTCGACGGCGACGGCGGGGGCGACGTCGCCGGTGACGCGGGTCATCACGCGGAAGCCGATGCGGCTCTCGACGCCGACGGAGGAGCCGCCGACGTCGGTGCCGACGGAGACGAGGGAGGCGGCGAGGCCCGCGGCGTGGTCGCCGGGCTCGGCGTCGTCGGGGACGGTGACGGTGAAGGGGACGATGCCGGTGCCGCCGGGCTCGACGGTGACGGTCTCGGGCGCGGTGATCCAGGTGCCGGCGTCGACGGACTCCTGGTCGGAGGGGAGCATGTTGAAGCGGCCCTTGTCGGTGAAGTAGCCGTCGGCCGCGTCGATGCGGAAGGTGACGGTCTGGTCGCTGAGGTTGCGGACCGCGGCCTGCTCCTCGGCGGTGGCGCCGGGGTCGAGGTCGAGCTCGACCCAGGAGCGCTTGTCGACGGCGCCGTCGGTCGCGGGGCTGACCGCCCAGGTGATCTGGTCGGTCGCGGCGAGGGCCGGGGGAGCGGCGGAGAGCGCGAGCGCGCCGACGAGGACGGCGAGGAGGGCGCGGAGCACGGAGGTCATGGGGAGTCCAGGTTCTCACGGGGTGGATCTCGATACGCCGCCTGCGGCGGCTACTCGACCAGCATGCAAGGAGCGGGCGGGTCCGCTGCATGCTGATCGAGTAGACCGCGGAGCGGACGTATCGAGATCCGGCGCGTTCGGCGGGGTGGGTCTCGATACGCCGCCGGAGGCGGCTACTCGACCAGCATGGGGCGCGGAGCGTCCGTTTCATGCTGATCGAGCAGCGCGCGATCCGGCGCCGGCGGCTACTCGACCGGTCGGCTCACTCGAAGAGGGAGAGGGTGAGCGTCGAGCTGTAGTCGCCGGCGTCGACGGTGGTGGGGGTCTTCAGGGTCAGGGCCGCGTTCGCGGTCCAGGAGCCCTCCTCGGCGACTCCGGCGCTGTCGTTGGTGATGGCGAGGAGCTCCTGGTCGACGAGGCCGACGCCGTCGGGGCCGCCGTCGATGGCGGTGTCGACGACGTCGCCCTCGGCGACCAGGCCGGAGTCGCCGCCGTCGATCAGGTTCGGCGCCCAGCCGAGGTTCTCCGCGCCGATGATGTCACCGGTCGACGAGGTGAAGTCGCTCGCGGTTCCGAGGACGTACCAGCCGGCACCGGCGGGGATGTCCGCGGCGTCGCGGGTGTCCGTGACGGTGACCGTGGGCAGCGTGCCCGTGAACTGGCGGACCACGCTGTTCGAGCCGTTCTCGGTCAGCGCGGTGGAGTCGCTCGCGACGGTCATCGAGAGGGCGCCGCCGCCGGTGAGCGGCGCGATCTGCACGTTGACGTCGACGTCGTCGGCGCCCTGCTGCTCGTCGGCGAAGGCGGTACCGGCGACGCCGAGCAGGAGCAGGCCTCCGGCGATGCCGGCGGTTCCGCGGAGGAGGAAGGAGCGGGTGTTCATAGCGGGTGTTCTCCGTTCTCGAGACGGCGTCGTCGCCGTCCGGTTCAGTGGTGTGGGGTCGGTGGTGTCGGGTGGTCGGTGAGGTCGGTGGGAGGCGCGAGCGCGTCAGCCGCAGCTCGCCGCCGCGTACGGCGCGGTGGCCGTGGCGGTGGCGGGCTTGCCCGCGACGAACGCGGTGGCCGTGGCGGTCGCGGAGCCGGCGGGCAGCGCGGCGGTGCGGGTCGTGAAGGAGTGGGTGACGGACTTGCCGGCGGCCACCTCCGCGAACGTCTTCGAGCCCGAGGTCGAGGTGACGACCATCTTCACCGGGAAGGCGTTCGGGTTCGTCGCGACGACCGAGAGGACGACCTTGCCCTGCACGCATCGGGTCGAGGCGGTGGCGGTCGCCGTGATGGCGGGGGCCGCCGTCGGCACCGTCTGCGGGCTGACGCTGGTGAGGGTCGGGACGACCTTCTGCATCAGTCCGGTCGTCGGGTCGAAGGTCACCTTGTCGATGGTGGTCTCGCGGTGCTGGCCGTCTCCGCCGGGGATGGCGAAGCGGTGGTAGGCGATGTACCAGTCGTCGGTGCCGGGGACGTTGATGATCGAGCTGTGGCCGGTGGCGAGGATGCCCTGCGCGGGGTCCTTCTCCAGGATCACGCCGCGGTAGGTCCACGGTCCGTCGATGCTCGTCGAGGTCGCGTAGCCGACCTTGTAGTTCTCGGAGCCGGTGTCGTCGATCGAGTAGGTCAGGTGGTAGAGCCCGTTGCGGTGGTTCATGAACGCGCCCTCGCGGAAGTCCGTGAGGCCCGAGATCGTCTTGATGGTGCCCGCCTTGACCGAGAGCATGTCGTCCGAGAGCTCGGCGTACACGGGTGCGCCGTTGCCCCAGAAGAGGTAGCTCTTGCCGGTGGCCGGGTCGGTGAACGCGGCCGGGTCGATGGCCTGGCCGGACTTCACGGACTCGCCGTTGGTGATCATCGGGGACTGCTGCGCGGTGAACGGGCCCATCGGGCTCGACGCGACCGCGACTCCGATCGTCTTGCGGTCGAGCGCGGCGTTGTGGCCGGAGAAGTAGAAGTAGTACTTCCCGCCCTTCTCGATGATCGTCGGCGCCCAGGCGTTGCCGGTCGCCCACGGGACGTTCCCGTTTGCGCCGTCGAGGGTGAGGATCGGCTGTGCGGAGCGGGTCCAGTCGACGAGGTTCTTCGACGACCAGGCGTAGAAGGTCTTGCCGCCCCAGCCGGGGAAGCCGTCCGAGGTCGCGTAGAGGTAGTAGGTGTCGCCGAAGACCGCGATGTTCGGGTCGGCGTAGAGACCCGGGAGGACGGGGCTCTTCATCTCGACGGCCTTGAGCGTCCAGGTGGTGGTCGCTCCGCCGCCGGCCGGGGTCAGCACGACGGTCTGCGGGGTGCGCAGGTCGCGGACGGTGCCGGAGGCGGGGCTCGCGGTGACGCCCGCGGCGGTCGAGTAGGTGGCGGTGAGCTTCGAGCGGTCCGTGCCGGGCTTCACCGGGAGGGTGACGGTGCGGGTCGCCTGATCGACGATCGGTGCGGTCTTCAGCACGTCGCCGGTGAGCGTCACGTCGGCCAGCACGGTGGTGTTGCCGGAGGAGGCGAGCACCTCGGCCGAGCTCAGCGCCCGGTTGTAGAGCGCGAACTCGCGCACCTGGCCGCGGAAGCGGTTGTCGGCGTCGTAGTTCGAGCGGCCGATGGAGTTCGCCGTGGTCGTGCCGCCGCCGATGTCCTTCGGGTCGGCCGTGACGGTGCCGCCGCCGACGCGGACGCCGTCGAGGTAGAGCGTCGCGGTGGTGCCGGAGAGCGTGTAGGTCAGCTGCGCCCACTGGCCGCGGGGGACGGCCGAGCCGGAGGAGACGGTCTGCTCGGTGGTGTAGTTCCCGGTGGTGAGGCTGGTGCGGTAGTTGTTGCCGGAGGTGAAGAGGTAGCCGTCACCCGCTCCGTTCGTCGTGTTTCCGAGGCCGTAGAGGAAGTAGGCGCCGCTCTGCGCGGGGTCGATCCAGACCTCGGTCTGCACGGTGACGTCGGTGACTCCCGCGAGCAGGTTGTCCGGCAGCTTGATGTAGTCGTCGGTGCCGTCGAGCTTCACCGAGCCGGTCTGCCAGGTGCCGCCCGAGACGATCGTGCCGTTCAGGCCGTTGCCCGAGCTGTCGGTGACGGTCGTGCCGGAGCCGCCGTCGAAGGTGTAGCGGAGGATCTCGCCCTTCGAGTTGACGGGCTTCGGGGTCGGGCCGGTGCTCGTGGCGCCGTAGGCCGCAGTGATGCGGGCCTCCTCGGCGCTGGAGAGCCGCAGCACCGAGCCGTGGCGGAAGGGCTTCGAGAAGGAGTACGTGCTCGCGCCGGTGGTGCCGACGGGCAGCGCCGTGAACCGCATGTCCGCGAGGGTGTCGGTGACGTAGGCGGAGTAGCCGAACGAGTCGCCCATCACGACCCAGCGGCCGTCGGGCAGCTGGTACACGGTGAGGCCCTCGAGGTGGTCGGAGAGGCCGCGGGAGGTCTCCTCGCCGCGGGCGATCACGCGGGTCCACGGGCCGGCCAGGCTCGAGGCCTTGTCGACGACGGTGCGCCAGTCGGAGGTGGAGAAGCGGTAGTAGACGCCGTTCTCGACGGCGATGGTGGTGTCGATGATGTTCGGGCCGTCGGCGTTGTTCGTCGACGAGTTCTCGTCGAGCCAGACCTTCGGGGTGGAGAAGCTCTGGAAGTCGCGGGTGGTGGAGACGTAGACGCGCAGCGCCCAGTCGTCCGTGTTCACCTGCGTCTTGTCGCGGCCGGACCAGTAGACGTAGTACTGACCGGTGGCCTCGTCCCAGATCGCCTCGGGCGCCCAGACGTTGCCCGCGTTGGGCGCGCCGGCGAAGACGAGGCTCTGCTGGCCCCAGTTCACGAGGTCGGTGGAGCGCCAGACGACGAGCTTCTGACTGGCGTTCACCTGGTCCCAGGAGCCGCCGCCGGCGGTGCCCTCGGCGTGCAGGTCGGTGCCGAGGATCCAGTACTCGTCGCCGGTGGGGGAGCGGACGAGGTGCGGGTCGCGGACGCCGAGCGTGCCGGCGAGGTTGGCGAGCACGGCCTTGTCGTTGTTGAGCTTCGACCAGTGCAGGCCGTCGGTGCTGGAGCCGAAGTAGATCTTCTCGTAGTCGGTCGACGCGAAGTGGGTCCAGAGGTAGCCGGCGTCGTACTCGGTGTCGAGGTCCGCGGGCGCGGCGGTCACGGTGACCGGGAGCTTCCGGGTGGCGGTGGTGCCGGCGATCGTCGCGGTGAGGGTGACCGCGGTGGTCGCGGCCTGGCGCTTCACGACGCCGGTGGTGCTGACGACGGCGGTGTTCGAGGAGGCCCAGGTGACGTCGTAGGCGCCGGCCTTCGCGGGCAGCGTGATGTTGCCGCGGACGTCGCCGGCGTTCACGATGCTCAGCGCGTCGAGCGCCTTCTGCGCATCGGCGTTCGCGTCCTGCGCGGGCACGGTGGCGGTGAAGGTGCGCGTCTGCGTCGCGGAGCCGCGGGTGACGGTCGCGGTGAGCACGGCCTGGGCGGTGCCCGTGGCGGGCCGGGTGACGACTCCGCTCGAGGAGACGACGGCGGCGTTGCTCGAGGACCAGGCGATCGCCGAGCCGTTGGGCCCGGTGGTCGGCAGGGTGAGGTTCGCGGTGACGGCGGAGAGGTCGCCGAGGGTCAGCGCGGCGGCGTCGCGGGTGGTGCGCGTGGCGTCGCTCGCCTGGAGGGTCGCGACGTCGGCGGCGCTGAGCGCGCTGCTGTAGATGCGGAAGTCGCGCACCGAGCCGGCGAGGAACTTGTCGCCGGTGTAGACCGAGCGGCCGATCGCGTTCGCGGTGGTGCTGCCGCCGCCGATCGCGCCGGGGGTGATGGTCACGCCGGTCTGCTGCGCGACCTGGGCGCCGTCGAGGTAGAGCCGCGCGGTGTCGGAGGCGTCGTCGAGCGTGTAGGTGAGCGTCTTCCAGACCCCGCGGGCGAGGTCGGCTCCCGAGTTCACGGTCTGCTCGGTGGTCCAGTTGCCGGTGGCGATGGAGGTCTTGTAGCTGTTGCCCGTCGTGTACAGGTAGCCGTTGCCCGCGTTGTTCGTCGTGTTGCCGAGGCCCCAGATGAAGTACGGCGTGCCCTGGCTCGGCTTCACCAGCACCTCGGTGCTCACGGTGATCGAGCTGAGGCCGGCGAGCACGTCGTCGGGCAGCTTCACGAAGTCGTCGACGCCGTCGAGCGTCACGCCCGCGGCGCCCGAGGCGACCGCGCCGCCGGAGAGGACACCGTCGCGGCCCTTGCCGGAGCTGTCGACGGCGGTCGTGCCGCTGGTCGCGTCGAGCGCGTAGCGGAGGACGAGATCATCGGCCGGAGCGGCTGCGGCGGACTGCGCCGTCAGCAGCGGGACGGTGAGCGCGAGAGCCGTCACGAGGACGACCGGTCGCAGGAAGGGCTTCATCGCACTAACTCCTTGTTCGGCACCATTGCTGAAGGGAAAGGGTCCGGCACGCACCGGAGATGTTCACGGTAACACGATGTTGACGTCAACGCGACGGGCATTCCTCGCGGATTCCACGCGCCTCGATCGCGGGCCGGGCGAGGCGCAGTGGGGTCCGAGCGGCGCTCAGGACGCGAGCTGCTGGACGCGCTGCTTCGAGAGGCCGAGCATCACGCCGGCGTCGGCCTGGCTCATGTGCGTCGTGCTGAGGAGGGTGCGGACGGCCTCCCGGCGAAGGGCGGCCGCGCGGTCCTCGGCCTCCTCGGCCTGCGTGCGCAGAGCCTCCGCCTCGTGCCACGCGGTCGCGACCTCGGCGGGCAGCTCATAGGAGAGGCGGATCGTCAGATCCTCCTCCTCGACGTCGAGGAGGGCCGAGACGACACCGGTCGCCATGGCGGGCACCTCTCGGAGCGACCGCGACTGCGTCACCGCGTCGAGGGCGGGGACGTGGATCATCCACCAGCGGCCCTCCCGGGTCACCACGGCGTCGAAGGAGCGCTCCGTGGTGCGCAGCAGATCCGTGCTGGTCATGACGCCCTCCTCCTCTCCCCGCGATGCCGTTCGCACTTGTTGCGGTCGTTCATCGCCAGCCCGCCGGACTGCCCGGCTGGGCCTTGATGACCTGGCGGACGACTCCCGGAGACACCTTGCCGTGCCGCGGAATCGCGAGGACCTGCGTGCCGTCCGGGGAGCCCCAGACGTTGTGCGGACCCTTCTCGCGGAGGAGCCGCCATCCGCAGGACTCGAGGAACCGCTCGACCTCGCGCTGCTTGACTTCCTTGACCACGGTAGCGGACCATACCCCCTTGTCAAAGCAGACAAGGGGGTATGGTCAAGCGCTGTCGCGGGACGTCGTGCAGTCCGGACGTCAGGTCCGGTTGCGGGCCATCACCGCGCGCTGCAGGAGCACGAAGACGAGCAGGATGCCGCCGGTGATGATGGTGGTCGCCTCGGGCGGGATGCCGCCGTCGCGGGTGATCAGGACGTTCATCAGGCCGAGGACCAGGGCGCCGATCACCGAGCCGAGGACGAAGCCGACGCCGCCGGTCAGCAGCGTGCCGCCGATGACGGTCGCCGCGATGGCGTCGAGCTCCCAGCCGGTGCCGGTGATGTTCTGCGCGCTGCCGAGGCGGGCGGTGTAGACGACGCCGGCGAGGCCCGCGAGGGTGCCGCTGATCACGTAGATGAGCAGCTTGGTCCGGACGACGGGCAGGCCCATCAGCGCGGCCGACGGCTCCGAGCCGCCCATCGCGTAGACCGTCCGGCCGAGGCGGGTGCGGTGCAGCACGAAGAACGCGGCGGCCACGACGAGCACGGCGATGATCACGCCGGGGCTGATCACGAAGTCGTTGACCTTCGGTCCGTCGATCAGCTTGATCGGCGTCGCGAGCGACAGCACGGCCGAGTCCTCGGGGAGGCGCTCCGGGACCGTGCTCAGCATCGAGGCGAGACCGCGGGCCAGGAACATCATCGCGAGGGTCGCGATGAACGGCTGGACGTTGAAGTACTGGATCAGCACGCCCGAGATCAGGCCGAACGCGGAGCCGATCAGCACCATCAGGAGCATCACGAGCCAGGGGTTCCAGCCGCTGTTGATGAGCAGCACGCCGCTCACGCTGCTGAAGGCGATCACCGCGCCGACCGAGAGGTCGATGCCGCCGGTGAGGATCACGAAGGTGAGGCCCACGGCGAGGATGATCAGGTGCGCGTTGTTGATCAGCAGGTTCGAGATCGTGCTCGCCTGAAGGATGCGCCCGTAGGCGACCTCGCCGTAGACGATCATGCCCAGGAAGATGACCAGGGCGGCGAGGGTCGGCAGCTTGTCGAGGTGCTGGCTCAGCCACGAGGTGGCGGAGGAGCGGTTCGACTTCGCCGGCGGGGCGGGTCGGGTCAGCACGGCGCTCATGCGGGGATCGCCTCTTTCTGCGGGACGCTGCGGCGCGCCTCGCGACGGTTCTTGAAGGCGGAGCGGACCCGCTCCGACTGCAGCAGGCACAGGGCGACGATGACGATCGCCTTGAAGGCGGGCGTCGCCGAGGACGAGACGCCGAGGAAGACGACCGTCTTGTCGAGGGTGGCGATCAGGATCGCTCCGACGGCCGCTCCGGTGATGTTGAACTTGCCGCCCGCGAGGGAGGTGCCGCCGACCACGACCGCGAGGATCGCGTCGAGCTCGAGCTGGTAGCCGGTGCGCGAGACGTCGACCGTCATCACGCTCGCGGTGGCGAAGACGCCCGCGACGCCGGCGAGGACGCCGGAGCCGATGTAGGCGGTCATCAGCAGGCCGCGGCGGTTGATGCCGGCGAGGCGGGCCGCCTTCGGGTCCATGCCGATGGCCTCGATCATCAGGCCGAGCGCGCTGCGGCGCACCAGGACTCCGACGACCACGACGATCGCGATGGCGAGCAGGAAGACGACGGGGAGTCCGAAGACGTAGCCGTTGGCGAGCCAGCGGAACGGCTCGTTCGTCGCGGCGGTGTTCTGGCCGCCCGTGATGACCTTCGCCAGGCCGCGGCCGGCGAGCATCACGACGAGCGTGCTGATGAAGGGCTGGAGCCCCACCACCGAGACCAGGATGCCGTTCACGGCGCCCAGCACTCCGGCGACCAGCAGCGCGAGGCCGAAGGCGGCCGCGGCGGCGCCGAGCGAGTCCGGCGCGCCCTGGGCGTTGAGGAACTCCATCGAGACGGCGCCGGCGACGACCATGATCGAGCCGACCGAGAGGTCGATGCCGCCGGTCGCGACCACCAGGCACATGCCGACCGCGATCATCAGGATCGGGGCGGCGGCGCGGGCGATGTCGATCACGTTGCCGACGAGGTAGCCCGTGGTCGGGCTGACGGTGACGCCGAGGTAGCTCGGGTCCTTGACGACGTTGACGAGCAGCAGCAGCACGATGGCCACCGCTCCCCAGAAGTACTGACGGCGGATCAGGCTCGCGAGGAGCGAGCCCCGGTCCGGTCGCGTGTCGCTGCTCATGATGCGGCCTCCTGCGTGGCGCCTTCGAGAACGACGACGTCCTCGTCGACGACTCCCTCTGCGGCGATGGTAGTGACGATCGACTCCGCAGTGACAGCGGGTCCGTTGAGGATCTCCGCGATCACGCGGTGATCCTTGAGGACGATGATGCGGTCGCTGAGGCGGACGACCTCGTCGAGCTCGGACGAGATGAAGACCACGGCGACGCCCTCGCCGGCCAGGGCGACGACCTTCTCCTGGATCTCGGCCTTCGCTCCGACGTCGATGCCGCGGGTCGGCTCGTCGAGGATGAGGATCTCCGGGGCGGTGGCCAGCCAGCGCCCGAGGAGCACCTTCTGCTGGTTGCCGCCGGAGAGCTTGCTGATCGGGCGGTCCGGGTCGGCGGGGCGCACGTTGAGCTCGACCAGGTACTTGGCGACGATCTCGTCCTTCTCCTTCTTGGAGAGGGGGCGGGCCCAGCCGCGCTTGGCCTGGACGGCGAGGATGAGGTTCTCCCGGACCGAGAGGTCGCGGATGATGCCCTCGTCGCGGCGGTTCTCGCTCGAGAAGGCGATCTTGTGCGCGAGGCCGGCTGTCGGCGTCGGGACGTCGATCTTCTTGCCGTGCAGCGTGATCTCGCCGGTGTCGGGCTTGTCCACGCCGTAGATCAGGCGGGCGAGCTCGGTGCGGCCGGAGCCGAGGAGGCCGGCGAAGCCGACGACCTCGCCGCGGTGCAGCGTGAGGTCGGTGGACTCGATGGAGCCCTTCTTCGAGAGGCCCTTCGCGGTGTAGAGCGGGGCCTCGCGGTAGAGGTGGTCGCTGTCCGCGCGCTCGGAGTCGAGGGAGCGCAGGGCGGCGATGTCCTTGCCGATCATCTTGGAGATCAGCGAGGTGCGGTCCAGCTCGTGGGTGAGGTACTCGCCCACGTAGGTGCCGTTGCGCAGCACGGTGAGGCGGTCGCTGATCGCGTAGACCTGGTCGAGGAAGTGCGAGACGAAGAGGATCGCGACGCCCTCCGCGCGGAGGCGGCGGATGACGACGAAGAGGTTCTCGACCTCGTTCGCGTCCAGGCTCGAGGTCGGCTCGTCGAGGATGAGCACGCGCGAGTCGCTCACCGTGGAGCGGCTGATCGCGACCAGCTGCTGCATCGCGATCGAGAGCGAGGAGAGCGGGCGGCGCGGGTCGAGGTGGCCGAGGCCGAGGCGCTCGAGGGCGCGCTTCGCGGCCTCGTGGGTCGCCCGCCAGTTGATGCCGAAGGGACCGCGCACCTCGTAGCCCAGCATGACGTTCTCGCCGATGCTGAGGTTGGTGCAGAGGTTGACCTCCTGGTAGACGGTCGAGATGCCGGCCGCCTGCGCATCGGCGGTGCCGGCGAGGCGCCGGGGCGTCCCTCCGACGACGATCTCGCCGCTGTCGATCTTGTAGACGCCGGTCAGCGCCTTGATGAGGGTGGACTTGCCGGCGCCGTTCTCGCCCATGAGGGTGTGGACCTCGCCCGGGAACAGGCGGAAGTCGACACCGTCGAGGGCTTTGACGCCGGGGAAGCTGATCGAGATGTTCTTCATCTCGACGATCGGAGGCGAATCCGCCATGTCGCGTCGTTCCGTTCTCGAGTGGCGCTGCTCTGCGCCGGAGGTGGGAGCGACCGGGACCCGCGTGGGGCCCCGGTCGCTTCCGGTGGGGGTGTGGTGCCTAGAACTTGCGGTCGGGCAGGGCGGTCGCCGCGGCCTCGGGCGAGTCGAAGGTCTCGCTCGGGACGACGATCGAGGACTCGACGGTCTCGCCGGCGAGGGTCTTCTCGACGGCGTCGAGGGCGGTCTCGCCGAAGAGCGGGTTGTACTCGGCGACGAAGCTGAGCTCACCGTCGGCGAGGGCCTGCAGGGCGTTCTTGGTGCCGTCGATCGTGGCGATCTTGACGTCGACGCCCGGGGTGAGGCCGGCCTCCTGGACGGCCTGGACCGCGCCGAGACCCATCTCGTCGTTCTGGGCGAAGACCATCTGGACGTCGTTGTTGTTCGACTTCAGGACGGTCTCGAAGACGCTCTTGGCCTCCTCGGTCGACCAGTTGGCGGTCTGCGCGCCGACCTTGGTGAAGGCGGAGTCGGCGCCGATGACCTCGTCCCAGCCCTCGTTGCGCTCGTTGACGACCGAGACGCCGGCGGGGCCCTCGAGGGTGAAGTACTTGGCGCCGTCGGGGAAGGCGGTCTTCGCCCAGTCGGCGACCGAGGTGCTGACCGCGATGTTGTCCGGCGCGATGCGGGTGACGTAGAGGTCGCTGTTGTCCGGCTCGATGCCGCGGTCGATCAGGATGACCGGGATCTCGGCCTCCTGAGCGCGCTCGAGCGAGTCCTCCCAGCCGGAGCCCTCCGTGGCCGACAGCAGGATGATGTCGACGCCCTCGTCCACGAAGGACGTGAAGGAGTCGATCTGCGACTTCTGGTCGCCGTTGGTGGCGGGGGCGTACTTGAGGTCGTAGCCCGCGTCGGCGGTGAACGTCTCCTCGATGTTGGTCTCGTTCGCCTGACGCCACGCGCCCTCGGGGCCGACGGCCACGAAGCCGATGGTGGTGACGTCGTCGCCACCGCCGCCTGCGGCGGTGTCCGAGCCGCCGGAGCAGCCGGCGAGGCCGAGCGCGAGTGCGCCGACTGCTGCGAAACCGAGGAACTGGCCGAAACGCCTCGTGTTGTACATGGATCTCCTCCTTGAGATCACGGACGCGCGGGAGCGTCCGTGGGTGCGGGCCCAGGGGCCCGGATGTGATGAGTGCAGTGCGGGCCTGGCGCCCGAGGTGCAGTGAGTGCAGGATGTGCGGTGGACGCCCGTCGTGCAGTGACACGTCCGGGTGCGTCCTGGGCAAAATGTTACCGTGAACAATTCTTGTGACGCAACAGCGTTCCGGCCCCTTCGGTAACGATCGTGCATTAACGCCGAGGACCCGCCGCCTCCGGAGAGGCGACGGGTCCGGTTCATGCTGATCGAGCAGCCCGCGGAGCGGGCGTATCGAGATCCACCGTGTGCAGAGGGTGGGTCTCGATACGCCGCTGCGCGGCTACTCGACCAGCATGTGGCGGCGCCGCAGCAGCAGCGCCCCGCCGCCGAGCAGCAGCGCGAGCGCTCCGAGCGGCAGCAGCGACAGGTCGGCGCCGGTGGCGGCCAGGTCGCCGTCGAGGCCGGCGACCGGCGCGGGCGCGTGCGGCGCGGGCCGGCCGGGCGCGGGATCGCCCGGCGCCGGCACCACGGGCGGCGCGGTCTCGGTCGGCATCGGCACGGGCGTACCGGTGGGCTGAGGCGTGGGCGTGGGCGTGGGCTCCGGCGTCGGCTGCGGCGCACCCTCCTGCGCGAGCACCGGGACCGTCGACCAGTCGATGTCGCTCGCCAGCCCGTACGAGGTGTACGACGGCTGGTTGTACGCGGTCTGCTGGCGCGCGACCTCGACCCGGTACTGCGGGTCGTGCATCAGCGTGGTCAGCTTGCGGTCGGTGACCTCGGTGCTCGAGTAGATCCGGATCGCGGTGGAGTCGCTCGTGGGCAGCAGCAGCTCCTCGCGCCAGTCGCCGAGCACGTCCGCCACCAGCGACGGGTTGCCCTTCGTGCCGTTGTTCGTCACCGTGCCCTCGGCCGAGAGCAGCACCGTGCCGTCACCGGTGACGATGGTCGGAGTGACGGGCGTCGCGTCCTGCATCGTCGTGCTGGCGACGATCTGCGTGGTCATGTCCGCGGCCCAGCGGATGCTCTGGTTGGTGCCGGGCTGCTCGGCGGGATCCCCGCCGTCGATCGGCTCGCCGCTCGCCGAGAGCTTTCCGATCGCCCAGACCTCCTGGCCGGGGATCGCCGGTTCGATGTCGCCGATCATCCCGCGGCCGGTGTCCTTGCCGGAGTAGGCGCCGAAGAGCACCTCGCCGGTCGCGGCGTCGCGCAGCGCGTAGCCGTAGGGGGCGCCGACACCGCCCTCGTGCACGGAGAAGATCTCGAGCCCGGGATTCGCCGGGTCGATGTCGGTCACGTGCATCGCGTCGCCGTGGCCGAGCTTGGCCACGGTGCCGGGCGCGCTGCTGCCCTCGGGCAGGGTGTCGTAGGAGCTGTAGAGCAGGCTGCCGTCGTCGTCGAGGGTGGCGGAGCCGTAGACGATCTCCTGCCGGCCGTCGCCGTCGACGTCCGCGGCGCTCAGCGAGTGGAAGCCCTGGGTGGTGAGCGTCGCCCACTCCGGGCTGGTGCCCTCGCGGCCGTGCGGGGTGTCGTTGAACGGGTTGGTCAGCGGGACGTGACCGCTGTCGGCGACCCAGCGCTGCGAGAGCTCGCTGCCGTCCCAGTCGTAGGCGACGACGACTGCGCGGGTGTAGTAGCCGCGAGCGAAGACGGCGGACTGCGTCTCGCCGTCGAAGGAGGCGACGCCCGCGAGGAAGCGGTCGTTGCGGTTGCCCGGCTCGATCCGGGAGTAGGCGTAGTCGCCCCAGAGCAGGCCGTCGTCGCCGCGGGCCGGCTCGTAGGCGACGGTCTGCAGCTCCTCGCCGGACTCGCCGTCGAAGACCGTGAGGTACTCGGGGCCGCTCAGGATGAATCCCTCGAAGGTGGTGAGGTCGTTGCGGTCGCTCCGGCTCGGCGCGTAGACGTCGATGAAGTAGTCGGCGAGCTCCGTCGCCCCGGCGCGATCGAGCGGGTAGTCGTGCGTCGGCGCGATGCCGAAGGCCTCCTCGAGCGTGGCGGGCCACTGACCGGAGGTGACCTCCTCGCGCGTGCCCCAGCCCTCGAAGACCTCGATGAGGTGCTCGCGGTAGCCGGCGGCGGAGAGGCGGTAGTCGTCCTGCGGGGTGACGCCCGCGGCGACGTCCTCGGGGAGGAGCGTGATCGACTCGGCGCGGGCGGGGTCGCCGCCGGGCAGGATCGTCGTGCCCGGGGCCGTCTTCGTCATGATCTCGGAGCGGCCGTCGCCGTCGAAGTCCGAGACGAGGAACTGCGTGTAGTGCGCGCCGGAGCGGATGTTCACGCCCAGGTCGATGCGGTGCAGCAGCGTGCCGTCGGCCTGGTAGGTGTCGAGGTAGGTGCTGCCGGTGTAGCCCTTCTGCGAGACGTCCTTCGCGTTCGAGGGGTACCACTTCACGACGTACTCGTAGTCGCCGTCGCCGTCCATGTCGCCGACGCTCATGTCGTTGGCGACGTAGGTGTAGGCCTCGCCGGCCGGAGTGACGCCGTCGGCCGGCTTCTGCAGCGGCAGCGTCTCGAAGGCGTCCGCCGAGGCGACGGCCGCCGCGCTGGGCTCGCCGGGCTCGCCGTCGACGAGCGGGACGACGCGGTACTCGTCGCCGGGCGCGCCCTCCGGGTCGTGCAGGTTGGTGCTGTCGGTGACGACGCCGATCCGCTCCGCCCCGCGGTAGACGGCGAAGTCGGCGCCGACCATCCCGCTGTCGGAGGAGCCGGTCACCTCCGTCGCGAGCAGCCGCCAGCTGACGAAGACGCCGCCGTCGGGCGACGCGAGCGCGACGACCCCGCGATCGAGGTCCTCCAGCTGCGCGGTGAGGACGGGGTTGGTCGGAGGCGCTGCGGTCTCCGCGGACGCAGGCGCGGCCCCGGTCAGCGCGAGCCCCGCGGCGAGCGCGAGGCCGAGGCCGGAGCGGAGCGCCCCGGCGGCGATGGTCGGACGGAACGGACGTGAATTCGGCATTGAATCCCTCGGCATCGATGGTCCGGGATGCAGGAATGCGCTTTCCCCGGTCCCGCGCCACCCTACGTGAGACGTTTCACAGGGGTCAACCGTGTCCCCCGGATCCCTTCATCGCCGGTGCGGATGCTTCAGACCGTCCTCCCATTCGGGATGGCCGGCGATGAAGTCGAAGAGCTTCGTGCTGAAACCGCTTCCTCCGCGGACGCCGTCGACGAGATCGGCGAGAACGACGAACCATCCCCAAGGGGTGCCGAGATAGATGCTCGGGTCGGCCTCCGTTCGCAGCCGGTTCAGAACGAAGGGCTTCACGGCGACGACTCTGTTCCAGATCCGACCGTGGTGCGCGCAGACGTTCCGCAGGACGCTGAGCGAATGGAGAGTGGAGTCCAGCCGCCGCGATTCGTTGAGACCGAATCCTTTCGCGATCGTCTCCCGGACGGGTTCATCGTCGAGAAGTCGGTACATCTTGGAGACGGTGCCGAACGAGAGGACCTCCATCGCGACCCAGACCGGCACGACGTCGCCGGTATCCCGATACTTCGCCACGCAGTGCTCCTTGGTGCGAGCGACCTCGGCGCCGATCGTTCTCAGGAGATCGACTCGCATTGCGGCGCCGTTGCGGGAGCGTGGGGTGGCATAGGTGTGCGGGCGTAGGTAGCGGCCCGCGCCGTCCTCGCCTTCGGACAGATGGTGACCCAAGCGCGCGCGGACAGCGATTTCCAGATCGGACAGGCCGTCCATGACGATGCTGCGGACGACGGCGTCGAAGCGATAGAGATCGCGGATCCTGTCGAGGGTGACACCGGGCTCGAAGCGATTGTCACCGTCGTGAGGGGCGACCTGGAAGTAGCGCCAGTAGCCCGAAGCCCGATAGTACGAGTGGTCGTAAAGGAATCGGGCGAGGACCGAGTCGGAGACTGCGCCGTCGAAGCCGCGCTCGCGGAGAAGCTCGATCTGCTGAGCGATGCTGAGTGACGGTTTTGACATCGTGCGGATGGCCTAGGGGAAAAGAAAAGGCCCCCCGGTATTGAGGATGCTCGCGCACTAGCCCTGGGGGGATCTGTTGCCCCGAGCGTAGCAGCGGACATTGTCCGCGCCTGCGGCTCGTGCCGGTCATGGCGCGGGATGCAGGTCACCAGCCGTCGTCGGCCGAGTCGTCGTCCGTGGTGTCGGCGGCGATCATCTCGACGATGGTGTCGACGGTGAGCCAGGGGCCGTTGCTGACCTCGCCGATCTTCTCGCGGTCCTTGAAGACGACGATGCGGTCGCTGAGGCGCACCACCTCCTCCAGCTCGGAGGAGATGTAGACGATGGAGACCCCCTCCTTGGCGAGCTGGGCGATGTGCGCCTGGATCTCGACCTTCGAGGCGACGTCGATGCCGCGGGCCGGCTCGTCGAGCACCAGCAGGCGGGGCCGGGTGGCGAGCCAGCGCGCCAGGACGACCTTCTGCTGATTGCCGCCGGAGAGGTACTTCACCGGCATGTCGGGGTCGGCCGGCGTGATGTTCAGCGCCTCGACGTAGGTGGCGACGAGCGTGTCGGTCTCGGCCGCCGACAGCGGGTGCGCCCAGCCGCGCAGCGCCTGCAGCCCGAGCACGAGGTTCTCGCGCAGCGACAGGTCGCCGATGATCCCGTCCTCGCGGCGGTTCTCGCTGGAGTGCGCGATGCGGTTCCGCAGCCCCGACACCGGGTCGACGATGTCCGCGTGCTCGCCGTCGATCAGCACCTCGCCGCTGTCCGGCCGCTCCACGCCGCTGAGCAGCGACGCCAGCTCGGTGCGTCCGGAGCCGCGCAGGCCCGCGAAGCCGACGATCTCGCCGCGGTGCAGCTCGATGTCGGTGGGGGAGACGGCGCCCCGGCGGCCGATGCCGACCGCGCGGTAGATCGCCGGTCCGGTGGGCTGGCGGCGGTGCTCGCGGCGGTCGGAGCCGATCTGCCGGAGCGCGTCGATGTCCTTGCCGATCATCTTCGCGATCAGCTCGGCCCGGTCCATCCGCCCGGCCGGGTACTCGCCCTCGGTGCAGCCGTCGCGGAGCACGGTGATGCGGTCGCTGAGGGTGAGCACCTGCTCGAGGAAGTGCGAGACGAAGACGATCGCGACGCCCTGGCCGCGCAGCCGCCGCAGCACCGTGAAGAGCCGGGCGACGTCGCCGAGGTCGAGGCTCGAGGTCGGCTCGTCGAGGATCAGCACCCGCGGCCGGTCGACCATCGCGCGGCCGATCGCGACCAGCTGCCGGATCGCGGGCGAGAGCGAGCGCAGCGGCAGGCGCGGGTCGAGGTCCTCGAGGCCCAGCTCGGCCAGCATCTCGGCCGCCCGCGCGTGGGTGCGCGACCAGGAGATGCCGAGGCGCCCGCGGATCTCGTGCCCGATCATCACGTTCTCGCCGATGCTGAGGTTGTCGGTCAGCCGCTCGTCCTGGAAGACCGCGGTGATGCCGGCGGCCTTCGCATCGGCCGGTCCGCTGAAGCGCCGGGTGACGCCGTCGACGACGATCTCGCCGGCGTCGGGCTGGTGGATCCCGGTGAGCGTCTTGATCAGCGTGGACTTGCCCGCGCCGTTCTCGCCCATCAGGCCGTGGATCTCGCCCGGCACGAGGCGCAGCCGCGCACCGGCCAGCGCGGGCCCGGAGGAGAAGGAGACGTGGATGCCCGTCATCTCCACCACCGGGTCCGGGCGTGCGGGACCGGGGCGTGCGGGAGTCGTCGTCGACTGAACTGACACGTGCCGTCCTCGGTTCGTGTGCGGGGCGGCGCCGGGGGAGCGTCGCACCAGGGGTGCCGCCGATGATACGCGAGCGCCGGTCGCGAGCGTCAGCTGCGGGGCGGCGCCGTCGACTCGCGCACCACGAGCTCGGTGGGGATGCGGGTGCGCTGCGGGATCTCCTGGCCGCGGATCCGCGCGTGGATCACCTCGGCGACGGTGGTGCCGAGCTTGTCGAAGTCCTGCCGCACCGTGGTCAGCGGCGGCAGGAAGTGCCGGGCGGTCGGCAGGTCGTCGAAGCCGACGATGCTGACGTCCTGCGGCACGCGGATGCCGCGCTCGACGAGACCGTGGATGACGCCGAGCGCCATCTCGTCGTTCGCGACGACCATCGCGGTGAACTCCGGGACGGACTGCAGGCTGCGCGCGAACTCGTAGCCGGAGTCCGGGGTCCAGTCGCCGATGACGATCGGGCGCTCGCGCATCCCCCACGCCTTCGCCCGGCTGTGGAAGGCGCGCTCGCGGGCGCGGGCGTCGAGCCAGTCGAGCGGGCCGGACATGTGCAGCACGTCGCGGTGGCCGAGCGAGGCGAGGTGGTCGACGGCCTGGCTCATCCCGCCCTGCTGGTCGACGGAGACGGTGAGGAAGCTCGGGTCCTTGTCGGACTTGACGACGAGGGTCGGCACGCCGATCTCGACGGTGCGCAGTGTCGCGACGGACGAGGAGCGCGGCGCGATCACGCAGAGCGCGTCGATCCCGAGACCGGAGAGGTGCCGGATCGCGTCGACGGGGCTCATGTCCTGGTCGTCGCGCAGCGCGACGGAGGTGACGGAGTAGCCCTTCTCGCGCGCGGCCCGCTCGATGGCGCGGAGAGTGCTCGACGGGCCGAACTCGGCGCCGCTCTCGATCATCACGCCGATGCGGTCGGTGCGCTGGGTGACGAGGGAGCGCGCCGCGATGTTGGGGCGGTAGTCGAGCTCGGAGACGGCCTCGAGGACCTTCTGCCGGGTCGACTCCTTGATGTTCGGGTGCCCGCTGAGCACGCGGGAGACCGTCATGTGCGAGACCCCGGCGACCGCGGCGACATGCCGGAGGTTGGGCCGATCGGCCATGGCGCGGACCTCCTCCGCTCCCCTGGGGGGAGAGCCGGGCACCCTCGGTGCGGCGGGATGACGAGGGCTCGACATCGCGGGTCCGATCAGCATAGCCAAGCGGACCCGTGGGATCGCTCTCTCGGGAGTCAGTCCGCGACGCGGAGGGCGAACGAGCGGGCGCCCGGCTCCCCGGCGGTGGAGCGGACGGTGAGCAGCCCGGCCCCCGCGTCCCAGCGGGTGGCCCAGGCGGGCAGGCCCGCGGGGAAGGCCGTCCGCACCTCGACCGCGCGGCCGAGCAGGCTCGGGAACGCGAGGGTCGTCTCGCCGGCGTCGTCGCCGCGGTCCCAGAGCGAGAGCGCGACGGCATCGGGGGCGCGCAGGGCGGAGGCGACCCAGCGGTCGGTCCAGCCGGGCAGGCCGAGCGGCCAGAGCGGCACCGAGGCGACCAGGTCCGGTCGGAGTCCGTCCGCCGTGCGCACCGCCTCGGCGACGAGCGCGCGCTGGGCCGGCGTCATCCGGTCCAGGTGCCCGGTCAGGTGGAAGCGGCCCGCGAGCCCTGTCACGAGCGTGAAGGCGATCGCCTCGTCGCTCATCTCCGGCTGCGGGCAGGCCCAGTTCGCGGCCTGCTCGGGGAGCATCGAGAGCGGGGCCGCTGCGGCGATCGGCGGCGTGAGCAGCGGATCCTCCTGGTCGGAGGTCGACTGCAGCTGCAGCCGGGAGAGCATCGCGGAGTCGGCGCGCATCGCTCCGGAGGCGCAGTTCTCGAGGATCAGCTGCGGGTGGCGGTCGAGCACGCCGTCGATCCAGGCGAGGTGCGCGCGGGAGTGCTCGAGGAGTCCGGCGCCGGCGCTCGTCGCGTCGCGGTCGGTGCCGGGGCCCGGATCGATGTTGTAGTCGAGCTTGACGTAGCCGATGCCGAACTCGCGGACGAGCCGGTCCACGGTCTCGTCGAGGTGCGCACGGGCTGCAGGATGGCGCAGATCGAGGTGGTGGCGGCCGCTCTCCTCCACCCGGATCCCCGAGCGGGAGAGGAACGCCTCCTCTGGCAGTGACCGGGCGAGCGGGCTGCCGGTGCCGATCACCTCGGGCTCGAGCCAGAGCCCGGGCACCATGCCGTGGCCGCGGATCGCGTCGACGACCTCGCCGAGTCCGCCCGGGAAGCGCCGGGTCGACGGCGTCCACTCGCCGACGGTGTCCCACCAGGACTCGGTCTCGGCGTACCAGCCGGCGTCGACGCAGAACACCTCGGCGCCGACCTCGGCCGCCGCGGCGATCAGCGGCAGGAGCTTCGCGGTGGTCGGGTCGCCGCCGAGGGTGTTCAAGTAGTCGTTGAAGACCAGCGCGGGGCGGCGGTCGTCCGGGTGGGCGCGCCGGGCCGACCGCTTCGCCCGGGTGAGGGCCGCGGCGGCGTGCTCGAGGTCGGTGCCGACGGCGACGAGCGCCGGCACCGAGGTGAAGGACTCGCCCGGCGCGAGGAGCAGGGACCACTGGTGGTCGCGGTCCGTGGGGCCGGAGGCGGCGAGGTAGGCGTCGCCGATCTGCTCGCCGGCCTCCCAGCGCCACGGGCCGTTGTGCGCGACCTCGCAGAGCCAGGTGACGTCCTGCCGCTGTGAGCGGAGCGCGGCGAGCGGGAGTGCGCCGCCGGTCGACCAGGTGCCGGTCGCGGTGCGGACGACCGACTCGCGCGGGGGCTGCTCGGTGTGCTCCGGATGCAGGTCGGGCAGGAGTGCGCGCAGCTCGCGGGCCTCCCAGCGGCCCTCGCCCAGCCACTCGCTGCGGCCCTCGAGCAGCTCCCAGTCCGCGGCCGGGTCGGCGGCGGCGCCGACGTCCAGCCGGGTGCCGAGCGGCATCGCCCAGCTGGTGACGGCGGTGAGCAGCACCGGCCCGGTGCCCGCGTTCTCGACGGTCGCGCTCGCGCGGAGGGCCGTGCCGAGCGCGTCGATCGTGGTCGTGGCGCGCAGGCCGTCGGCGCTCGCCGAGACGATCCGAAGGACGGTCGCCCCGGCCTCGTGCGAGACGTAGCGGAGGGAGTCGCCGATCGCGGTCTGCACGAGACGGTCGGTGGAGGTGACGTGGCCCCGGCCGGCGGTGAGGATCCCGACCAGCGGCAGTGCGTGCTCGAAGCGGATCTCGAGCTCGCCGGAGACGAGTCGCGCGAGGCTCACGGGGGCGTCGGGGGAGCGGTCGAACTCGAGCTCGAGCGGCCCGGCGCGCCAGGAGGGGGTCTGCGCTGACATGGGGATCTCCGATCGCACGAAACGTTCGCCTCGGACTCTAGGCGGGGTGCGCGGGAGGGATCAAGGGCGGAAGCGAAACGTTTCGCCCCGATGGTGGGAAAGAGCCGGGGAAGGGGTGCTCAGAGGGGTTTGACCTTGCGCAACTGCCGCTGTTACCGTGAACAAACTCTCGCCCCGGCTCTCGGGGCCGCGCTCCCGCGGCCCGACGGGGGCGCCCGCATCACGATCGACGACGGAGTCATCCATGCACCTGACCGCGCCCGCACCGGGCCTGCGCCGCCGGCTGATCGCCGGTCTCCTGATCCTGCTGGCGGCGATCGTGGCGCTGCCGCTGGCCGCCGCGAGCCCCGCGGCCGCGATCGGCGAGTCGACCTTCACGAACCCGCTCGAGCCGGACACGGCCGACCCGACGATCGAGTTCCACGACGGGAACTACTACCTGGTCGCCACGACCTGGGACAACCGCGTGGTGATGCGCAAGGCGCCGACGCTCGCGGCGCTCGGCACCGCCACTCCGGTCACCGTCTACTCCGACACGAACCCGGGCCGGAACGCGAACATGTGGGCGCCCGAGCTGCAGCGTCTCGAGGGCCCGAACGGCTGGCGCTGGTACCTGATGTACACGATGGGCACCGCGGGGAACTTCGACGGCCAGCACCTCCAGGTGATCGAGAGCGCGGGCGACGACCCGATGGGCCCGTACAGCTACAAGGGCCGGCCGGTCCCGGTCGACTCCTGGAACATCGACGGCGCCTACCTGCAGCTGAACGGCGAGCTCTTCATGACCTGGTCGGCGTTCCAGCCGGGCAACGGGCTGCAGAGCAACTACATCGCCCGGATGTCGGACCCGTGGACCGCGGTCGGCCCGCTGAACGTGCTGTCCGAGCCGGTCGAGCCGTGGGAGACCATCGGCATGCCGGTCAACGAGGGCCCGGTCCCGCTGCAGAAGGACGGCCGCACCTGGATCGTCTACTCGGCGAGCTTCTGCGGCACCGAGGACTACCAGCTCGGCACGCTCGAGTACGACGGGACCGGCGACCCCGTGCTCGCCTCCTCCTGGACCAAGAGCGACGGCCCGGTCTTCTCGAAGGCGAACGGCGAGTACGGCACCGGCCACAACGACTTCTTCGACTCGCCCGACGGCACCGAGACCTGGAACCTGTACCACGCGAACCCCGGCCCGAACGACGGCTGCAGCCGCCAGCGCTCGGCCCGCGCGCACGTCGTGGACTGGACCGCCGAGGGCGAGCCCGACTTCGGCACGCCGCTCGGCACCGCCGCCCGGATCCCCGTGCCCAGCGGCGAGAACGCACCGATCACGGCCCGCGTCGAGGGTGCGGCCTGGCAGCTGGTCAGCCGCAGCACCGGCCTCTGCGCCACGGTGTCCTCCGCCCAGAGCGGCGACGGCGCCGGCGTCGTGCAGGGCTCCTGCGCCACACCCCGCGCGAGCTGGACGCTCGACAGCACCGGCGACGGCTTCGTCCGCGTCGTGAACGCGAGCAGTGGGAAGTCGCTCGGCCCGGTCGGCTGCTCGACCGCCTCGGGTGCGTCGCTGCAGCAGTCCGCGTGGCTGACGACCTCCTGCCAGCAGTGGACGGTGGCTCCGGGTTCCGGCGGCTACTCGACGCTGACGAACCGCACCAGCGGCAAGGCGCTCGACGCGGTCTCCGGAGCGATCCGCCAGTCGACGCCGAGTGCCGCCGCCGCGCAGGAGTGGGCGCTGCGCCCGGCCGGCGCGGTCGCCGTCACCTCGCTCGTCACCGGCAAGGCCTTCGACCTGCCGAACTGCTCCACCGCCGACGGCGCGGTGCTGCAGCAGCAGGAGTGGCTCGGCTCGCCGTGCCAGCGCGTCACCTTCACGGCCGCCGCGGACGGCGCCGTCGAGCTGCACCCCGTCTCGGCCGCGTCCAAGTGCCTCGCGGTCACCGGAGGCTCCACCGCCGACGGCGCGACCGTCACGCAGGGCGCGTGCGGAGTGACCGGCAGTAGCTGGCGGCTCCGCCCGGGCAACGACGGCACCGTCGAGCTCCGCGCCGTGCACAGCGGCAAGGCGCTCGACCTGTCGAACTGCTCGGATCAGAACGGCACCCGGATCGGCCAGTGGAGCGTGCTGAACAACGACTGCCAGCGCTTCCGCATCTCGCTCGGTGCGCCGGCTGCGCCGGTCGCGCTGCAGCTCGCCGCCACCTCGTCGGTGCGCTGCGTCGCGGGCAAGCCGGTGCTCACCACGACAGTGAAGAACACGGACGACCTGCCCGCCGACATCACCGTCACGACCGCCTCCGGCACCAAGACCTTCCCGGCGGTCGCCGGCGGGAAGAACGCCACGGCGAGCTTCACGGTGCGGCAGCCGACGCTGGTCGCCGGCTCGGCCTCGGTGACGGGCGCGGGAGTCGACGACGCGGGCCGCGCGGCCACGCAGTCGGCCGCCTACCCCTCGATCACCTGCTGACGCCGGGTCTCGATACGCCGCTGCGCGGCTACTCGACCAGCATGAGGTGCCCCCTTTTCTTGCTGGTCGAGTAGCCCGCGCAGCGGGCGTATCGAGACCCACCCGCCCGTTCTCGCTGGTCGAGCAGCCCGCGCAGCGGGCGTATCGAGACCCGCCCACCACCCGCCCCCCGTGCAAAGGAGCACCATGCCCACCCCCACCCGCCGTGCGCCCTTCCGCGCGGCCCTCGCCGCCCTCGGCCTCGGGGCGGTGCTCGCCGCCGGCCTCGTCGCCCCCACCGCGACGGCCGCCGACGCCGCGGTCCCCACCGCCGGCCTCCTCGCCGACTACCGCTTCAGCCAGACGACCGGCGCGACCGTCCCCAACTCCGCCGGCGGCGCCGTGGGAGCCGCGCGCGTCGTGAACGGGACGGACGCGCTCTGGACCGGCACGTCACTCCGTCTCACCGGCGGCGCGAAGACCAGCGCGGCCCCCTGGGTCGAGCTGCCCGACGACCTGCTCACGGGCAAGACGTCCGCCACGGTCACGATCGAGACCCGCGCCGACGCCTCGATGCTCTCGACCTTCCACTTCCTCTGGAACATCGGCAGCGACAGCACCTCGCAGTACTGGTTCGCCTCCGTGCGCGACAGGGTGCGCACCGCGATCACGACCACCGGCGGTGGCGGCGAGAACAACGCCCGCAGCGCGTCCGGCATTGCGGCCGACCGCTGGTACAGCCTCAGCTCGGTGATCGACGGCGCCGCCGGCACGATCTCGTTCTACGTCGACGGCACCCGCGTCGCCTCCGCGCCCACCGCGCTGCGGCCCGCCTCGGTGGCGGACCAGTCGCTGAACGCCATCGGCCGCGCGCCCTACCCCGACCCCTTCTACAAGGGGGAGGTGTCGACGTTCCGCGTCTACGACCGCGCCCTCACCGGCGAGGAGGTCGCGGCCGTGTCGAGTGTCGACGCGAAGCTGCACGCCTCGTCCTTCGCGCCGCTGACCGCGGCCGTCCTCGACGGCGTCACTGCGCTGACCATCGACGACTCGACCACGAACCTGCCCGACTACGGTGGCACCGTGACCTGGGCCTCGAACGACCCCACCCTGCGCGTCTCCGCCGACGGCCGCACGCTCGCCGCCGACCGCCCCGCCGCGGGCCAGGCCGCCCGCACATCGTCGCTGACCGCGACCGCGTCGATCCGCGGCGTCGCGCAGTCCCGTGCCGTCGCCGTCACCGTCGAGCCGCAGGTCGGCGTCGACACCCCCTACGGCTACCTGATGGTGCACTTCGTCGAGGACGCGCAGGGCTACGCCGAGAAGATCTACCTCGACGTCTCCCGCGGCGACGACCCGGAGAAGTGGGACCCGCTGAACGGCGGCAAGCCGATCCTCGCGTCCGACCTCGGCACGACCGGCGTCCGCGACCCGTACCTCACCTACAACCCCGAGACGAAGAAGTACTACATCATCGCCACCGACCTCCGCGTCTTCGGCGGCGACCAGGGCTCGGGCTCGTGCACCACCTGGTGCTACTGGACCACGCAGGGCAGCACGAAGATGAACGTCTGGGAGTCGAGCGACCTCGTCTCCTGGAGCGACCTGCGCCAGTTCGACGTCGCACTCGACGCGGCCGGCACGAAGCAGCTCGAGGCCGGCATGATGTGGGCGCCCGAGGCCACCTGGGTCGCCGACTACAACGGAGCGGGCAAGGGTGCGTTCGTCGTCTACTGGTCCTCGACCGTGTACCCGAACGCCGCGCACACGCCCGGCACCGGGGCGTCGCGGGTGCTCTGGGGTGCGACCACCGACTTCACCCAGGGCACGTACTCCTACGGCGGCACCTTCATCGACACCGGCGCCGACGTCATCGACACGACGATGATCCAGGACGGCGGCACGACCTACCGCATCTCGAAGGACAACGGCACCGGCCGCGGCATCTACATGGAGTCGACGACCGCGAAGCAGTGGTGGCTCCCGTCCACCGCGTGGACGCAGCTGCAGGACCGCATCGGCGCCGTCTGGGCCGGCGGCAACGCCGGGGGAGTCGAGGGGCCCGCGGTCTTCAAAGATCATGACGCCGACCGCTGGTACCTCTACGTCGACGTGATCCCCTCGACCGGCTACCGGCCGATGGTGACCACCGACCTCGACGCCGGCTGGACCCAGCTCAACGACCCCGGCTTCTCGCTGGCGCCGTCGACCAAGCACGGCGGCATCGTGTCGCTCACCGCCGGTCAGTACGCCGAGGTCCGCGCGGCCGACGCCGCGACCGCCGTGCGCTCCGACCTGGGTGAGGTGGGCTCCGTCGCCGCGCTGCCCGCCCGCACCGACGTCGTCCTCGCCTACAGCCGCGGCACCGCCTCGCAGCCGGTGACCTGGGACACGTCCTCCGTCGGCACCGCTCCCGGCCGCTACCCGGTCACCGGAGTCGTGCGCACCATCGGCGCGAACGACAACCAGTGGGTCGGAGCGGGCGGATCGACCGCGTACAACGCGCCGAACCGCGTGCTCTCGAGCTCGACGGCCGTGCGGGTGACCGCGACGGTGGTCGTGGCGGCGTCCACGGCGACGCTCACCGCGTCGACCCGCTGCGTGGCCGGCAAGGTCGTCGTGACCGGAGTCGTGAAGAACACAGGCACCGCGCCGCTCACCGTCGTGATCCGCTCGGCCTGGGGCACGTCGCCCATGCTGACCGCGGCTCCCGGCGCGAACGCGACGCACGCCTTCACGACGCGCGCCACGTCCGTCGCCGCGGGCACGCTGACCGCGACGGCCGGCGGCGCCACCCTGCAGGCCCCGTACGCGGCCCGCACCTGCAACTGACGCGAACATGCTGGTCAAGTAGCGCGCAACGCGGCCCATGCTGGTCGAGTAGCGCGGAGCGCGTATCGAGACCCACCCGCCGGACGATGGTGGATCTCGATACGCCCTCTGCGAGGGCTACTCGATCAGCATGATTCGGCGCGGGTGCGCTGTATTTCGCAGGCAGGCGCGCGCGCTTCATGCTGGTCGAGTAGCGCGCAGCGCGTATCGAGACCCACCCGCCGGGTGACGGTGGATCTCGATACGCCCTCTGCGAGGGCTACTCGATCAGCATGGGGCGGCGCGGGTGCAGACCGGCGTCCGTCAGAACGGGGGCGGTGCGTCTCTGAAGCGGGGGCCCGGCGGGGCGCCGGCGAGCGCGGGTGGGCGGATCGTGATGCGGCGGCCGGTGGGGGTGGTCCAGACGATGCTGCCGTCCGGGCGGGGGAGGTACGTCCAGCGGTCGCCGTGGCGGACGTGGTGGTGGGACGTGCAGAGGCAGACGAGGTTCTCCAGCGACGTTTTTCCGCCGTTGCGCCACTCGAGCGTGTGGTCGGCCTCTGCTCTCGAGGCGGTGCGGGTGCAGCCGGGGAAGCGGCAGGTCTGGTCGCGCAGCTGCAGGTGCAGGCGCATCTGCGGCGGCGGGACCCGGTGCGTGCGGCCGACGGAGACGACCGCGCGGGTATCGGGGTCGGTGAGGACTCGGGTGAAGGAGGCGCCGGTGGCGACCAGGGCGCGGGCGAGGTCGGCGGGGATGAGGCCGTAGCCGTCGAGGTCGGCGGGGGCGTCGTCGAGCCCGACGGCGGTGGATGCGGCGAGCGTGAGGCGCACCTCGGCGCGGATCCCGGGGACGTACGACGGGGACAGCTGAGGTCCGTCGCCTGCGGGGGTGGTGCCGGCGATGTCGCCGTCGCGCAGCAGATCCGTGAGCACGTCGGCCTTCAGCTGCGCCAGCGTGCGCTCGTCGCCATCGTCGCGGAGACTGCGGGCGATGCGGTCGACGCGCTCGGCGATGCCCATCGCATCGGGCGCGGGGAGCAGGGCGCAGAGCGTGGCCATGCCGTCGATCTCCGGCGAGACCCAGACGGCGCGGTCCTGCCTCGCGCGGACGTGCCGCTGGGTGAGCGGCTCCTCGTGCATCTCGTCGCGCAGGCGGGCGACGATCCGCCTCAGCTGCGTGGGCGTGACCTCCGGGGCGACCTCGGCGGCGCGCTCGTCGAACCGGGCGCGGGAGCCGGGAGGCAGGGTCGCGGCGGTCGCGCAGACGATCTCGCTCGAGTCCCAGAGCAGCCGGCCCTCCGCGAGTAGCGCGCGGGTGCAGGGGAGGTCCTCGACGAGGAGCCGGGCGTGCTCGAGGACCGTCTCGGTCGCCCGCTCGGACAGGCGGAGCTTCGCCGCGAACTCGGCTCGGATGGAGCGCTCGACGAGGGTGCGCGCCTCGCTGCGGGAGAGTGACTTCGCACGGGCGAACGCGTCGGGGACGGTGACGGCCGCGCGGTAGGCGAGGTGCAGGGTCTGCGCGCGGGTGAGGAGCAGCTGCGCGGAGGTGCGTCCGATCTCCGCGGCGACGTCGGTCAGGGCGTCGACGGCGGCGAGCGCGCTCGGCTGCCCTGCCGCTCCCGGGTCGCTGTGGTCATCCATACGCGTATTCAAGCAGGGACCACCGACACGCGAGCGGCCGTCGAGCGGGACCCTCGGACAACTCCGCGAGATCGGATCTGTGGAGGAGAGCGCTGCTCCCGCCGCTACTCCCGCCGCCACTCCTCGAGGAACTCGGCGGTGGTCTTCGTCTCGAGCTCCAGCTCGATCTGACCGAGCAGGACGTAGGGGTCGCCGATGTCGGCGGGGGTGCGGATGACCTCGGCGCCGGTGTCGAGGCGGGTGATCACGAGGTCGTGCGTCGTCATCACGCCGCCGCCGAGCAGGGCGTCGATCGTCATCCGGAGCCAGGTCAGCGTCCGGGGCCGCAGCTCGGCCCGCAGGTACTCGGCCGCGACCTCGCGCTCGCCGTCGTCGTCCCGCCCGTCGTCCCGCCCGTCGTCCCGCCCGTCGTCCTCGTTCACGCCGTCACTGTAGCGAGCGCCCTGCAGGGCTCGGCGTCAGTGGCGCACCTGGAACCAGCGGATCAGCTCGCGCAGGGCCGGCAGGGTCGCGCTCGCGTCGACGTCTGTGTCGATGTCCTCGAAGGTGCTGCGGTAGCCCGGCAGCTCGGTCGTCATCGAGTCGGTGATCGCCTCGTAGGCCATCGTCCAGGAGGGGAACAGCCGCTGCGCCGGCGCCTCCTCGAGCAGCACGCGCAGCCCGGCGTGCCGGGGGTCGTCGGCGATGATCGCCATCCGCTCGCGCAGCGTCGCGGCCGGCCCCTCGAGCAGCTGCAGGAACCGCCCGTCGCGGAACAGCAGGATGCCGGTCAGGCCGAGGCGCTCATTGTTCGCGCGGCACTGCTCGAGCAGCGCGGGCAGATCCGCCTCCTCGAGGCCGGCGGCGGTGTGGCTCGCGTAGACGATGGAGCGGAGGTCGTCGTCCTGGGACGGGCGAGCAGCGGAGTCGGACATGACGCCATCCCATCAGGGGCGCGGCGGGACGGCAGCCCCCTGCCCGGATCCGCGCGGCCCTGCTATGCGTCGCGCGCGGTCCTCACAGCAGATCCGTGCCGCCCGTCCGCCGCAGCGTCCGGCGGGCGAGGGCCCAGCCGAGCAGCCCCAGCCCGAACCACGCGGCGCCGAGCACGACGACGGCGCCGCTCTGCACCGCGAGCGCGCCGGTCCACCCCTCGCCGAGGAGCGTCCGCAGGGCGTCGGTGGCGTACCCCAGCGGCAGCACCCGGGCGACGGCCTCGACGACCGGCGGCAGCTCGGCCACCGGCGCCACGACTCCGCCGAGGACGGTCAGGACCGCCGTGAACGGCCCGACCCACGCCAGCCCGTCGCGCGAGCGCAGGCCGAGCACCCCGGCGGCGAACCCGCAGCCGCTGCCGGCGAGGGCGGCGCAGCCCGTGAGCGCGATCGCGCCGGCGGCGACCTGCCCCGGGACGCCCTGACCGAACAGCAGGAGGGCCCAGACCAGGGAGACGAGACCCGCGGCGGAACCGACGCCCGCCGCCGCGAGCGCGACCCCGCTCCAGAGCAGGACCGCCGGCCGGGCGCTGAGGAGGACGCTCCCGAGCACCGCGTCGTGCCGCATCCGGGTGAGCGACACGGTCACGGCGTCGACGGCGGTCAGGACGGCGAGCAGGAGACTCGCACCCGCGCCGACGACCAGCGACGGCGCCGCGACCGCCGCGAAGTACAGCACCTGCAGCACCGGCCCGAGCACGACCGCGACCAGGAGCGTCCGCCGCGTCCGCGTGGCGTCGAACGACCGCAGCGCCACCACGACCGAGGCCACCACCGGCCCGCTCACGACACCGCCAGCGTCCCGGCGAGCCGCGCCCGTCGGACGGCCGTCCGCAGAATCAGGCGGGCGAGCAGCAAGGAGAACAGCGACGCGATCAGCCCCTGCGCGCACCAGAGCGCGACCGCGCCGCCGTACGCGTCGCCCGAGACGCCCTCGTGCAGGACCTCTACCGCCCCCGTCAGCGGATCGACGACCCCGAGCAGCTGCAGCGGCACCGGCAGCTGCGCGCGGTCGATCACGGCGCCGGAGAGGAGGAGGACGGGAGCGACGAGGACCGGCTCGTAGACGGTCGCGTGCGGCGTCAGCACGAACAGCCCGGACAGCAGGAGCGCCGTTGTGCCGCACGCGGCGAAGAGCAGGACCAGACCGAGGGCGACGAGCGCGGGGGAGTGCGGCGCGAACTCGCTGCCGAGAACCCAGGAGCCCACGATCGCGGCCGGGATCGACAGCACCCCGGCGCCGACGCAGGCGAGCGGGATCGGCGCGAGCGCACTGCCGAGCGGCCGAGAGGTCAGCGCGATCTGCTCCAGCGTCCCCTGCGATCGCTGGTAGCCGAGGATCCCGACCGCCGCCGCGGTCACCGTCCACACGCCGACGACGGCGCCGTCGACCCCCAGCGCCGGTCCGACCCGCCCGGCCTGGATGCGCAGGACGACGAAGACGACCGGCGCGATCAGCGCGGCCTGGACGAAGTAGGCGTTGCGGAGCAGCAGCCGCAGGTGGAAGGCGCCCTCGCGCAGCACCCCGCCCAGCCCCGTCATCACTCCCGCCCTCCTCGGCACCGGTCGACGAGGGCGAGGTAGCCCTCCTCGAGGGTCGCCGGCCGGGTGGTCCAGGTCCCGGTCGGGAGGTCGGCGACGACGGCGGCCAGCGCGCGAAGGTCGGGCCGGCAGGAGTCCCAGCCGACGACCACGACGGGTCGGCCGGCGATGCTGTCGGAGCGGACCGAGCGGACACCGTCGAGCGCGGTGATCCGGTTCGCGAGCTCCACGGTGAGCGCTGGAGCGGCGAGGGTCGTCACCTCGCCGAGCCCGCCCGCCGCGGCGATGTCCCGCGGTCGCCCCGCCGCGCGGATCCGGCCGTCGAGGAGGACGAGGCTCCGGTCCGACAGCTCCTCCGCCTCGTGCAGGTGGTGGGTGGTCAGGAGGACGCCCCGCCCGTCCCGGCGCAGCTCGCGGATCAGCGCACGGAGCGCGAGCGCCGCCTCCGGATCCAGCCCGACCGTCGGCTCGTCGAGCAGCAGCAGCGGCGGCTCCGCCAGCAGCCCGCGGGCGAGGTGCAGCCGCTGGCGCATCCCGCGGGAGAACTCCTCGACGCGGTCGTTCCGCCGGGCGGTGAGGTCGACCGCGTCGAGCACCTCGAGGATGCGGCCGTCCGTCCGCCGACGCGGCACGCCCGCGAGGGAGGCGAAGTACCGGAGGTTCTCGAGCGCGGTCGCGCGCAGGAAGAAGCCGCGCTCACCGCCGAGCACGAGGGCGAGCCGGCGCCGCGCCTCGTCCGGCCTCGCGACGGCGTCGATCCCGGCGACCCGGATCACGCCGCTCGTCGGGGTCAGCAGCGTCGCGATCATCCGCGCGAGCGTCGTCTTGCCGGTGCCGTTGGGGCCGAGGAGCGCGACGACCTCGCCGGCCTCGACCCGGAGGCTCACGTCGCGGACGGCCCAGGGCGCGTCCGGCCCGGTGCCGAATCGGCGCGAGACCTCGCGGACGTCGAGCAGCGGCGCCGTCGGATCCGCTCTGATCGTCACTCTCGCCCGCCCTTCGCCGCGGACCAGCGTTCCCCTTCTCCGCTCCACAGCCCGCATCGGTGGCGCTCGCTGCGAACGATGGCGCAGGGCGACACGGACGCCTTCGAGCCCGCTCAGCCCGCGCGCCGAAACCTCACCGAAAGCTAATTGTTCACGGTAACATCGCGCTCAGTACCGATCTCAACGACGAGAGGCTCCACCAATGACGACGAGACGACGGATCCCGATCGCGACCGCGGCGGTGATGGCGCTGACGGCGGGACTGCTCGCAGTCGGCCCGACCGCGCAGGCCGCACCGGCCACCTCCCTCGACAGCGCGAAGGTGCTCGAGCTGCCCTTCGACGGCAGCATCACCGACACCAGCGGCCGCGGCAACACGGTCGGGATGCAGAAGGGCACCGCCGCGTACGGCACCGGCCTCGCCGGCCAGGCCTTCGAGTTCACCGGCAGCAACGCGGTGTCGCTCGGCACCGACGCCCGGCTCCAGCCCGCCGACCTGACGGTCTCGTTCTGGTACAAGCCGACCGCCGCGATGACCGGCGAGCAGGTCTTCACCTGGAACAAGACCGCCTACAACTCCGACGGCTGGTATCTCACCTCCGAGAGCGACGCGACCCCGCTCGCGCTCTCGATCGGCCCCTCGACCGGGCAGCCCTACAAGGTCGCGATCGACACCGCGCGCGCCGGCTTCTTCCCCGCGAACGAGTGGACCCACGTCGTCGCCAGCTACGACAAGGCGACCAAGCAGGTCGCCTTCTACCGCAACGGCGTGAAGCAGCCCACCGTCACCAAGTCCGAGGCGACCGGAGCGGCCACCGGCGTGCTCGGCTCCGAGGGCACCTCGACCAAGACCCTCGGCTTCAACGGACCGCAGTACAACGGCGCGCACCTGCGCGGGCTCCTCGACGACTACGTCCTCTACGGCAAGGTCGCCACGACCACCGACGTCGTCGCCCTGACGAAGGCGCACAACGCGTCCTTCGACCCGGCCGCCGTCGCGAAGGCCGACCTCGACGCCGTCACCCTGCCCGCGAGCACGAGCACCGGCTTCTCCGTGCCGACCCGCGGCGCGAAGGGCTCCGACCTCAGCTGGACCTCCTCCGACGAGTCCGCGATCGCGATCTCCGGCGGCACCGCCACGGTCACCCCGCCCACCGGCGCCGCGACGACCGTGACGCTCACCGGCTCCTCGACCTACGGCGGCAGCACGGCCGTCACCCGCACCTTCGCGATCCAGGTGCAGCCGAAGGGCGTGAAGAGCTCGAGCTACCTGCAGGAGGCCGGCCTCTCGGACGTCACCGTCCAGGACCCGTACCTCGACAACGGCGAGCAGCAGACCGTCGAGTATCTGCTCAGCCTCGACCCCGAGATGTTCCTGCACTCCTTCTACACGCAGGCCGGTCTCACCCCGACCACGGCCGGCGGCTACGGCGGCTGGGAGCGCGAGAGCGGCACCCGGTTCCAGGGCCACTTCTTCGGCCACTACATCTCCGGCCTCTCGCAGGCCTACGCGAGCGAGCAGGACCCGACCACGAAGGCCGCGCTGCTCGCGAAGCTGACCGCCTCCGTCGACGGTCTGAAGAAGGTCCAGGACGCCTACGCGCTCAAGGACCCGGCCAACGCCGGCTACGTCTCCCCGTTCCCGGTGAGCTACCTGCCCTCCGGCGCCGACGGCCTGCTCGTGCCGTTCTACAACCTGCACAAGGTGCTCGCGGGACTGCTCGACGCGCACCAGTACGCGCCGAGCGCCGTGTCCGCGGAGGCGCTCGTCGTCGCCGACGGCTTCGGCTCCTGGATCACGAACTGGGCCGGCCGCCAGGCGAACCCGGGTCAGCTGCTCAACACCGAGTACGGCGGGATGAACGAGGCGCTCTACCGTCTCTACGAGACCACGCAGAAGCCGGCGCACAAGCGTGCGGCCGAGTACTTCGACGAGACCGCGCTCTTCCGGAAGCTCGCGAACAACGAGGACGTTCTCAACGGACTGCACGCGAACACGACGATCCCCAAGCTGATCGGCGCGCTCAAGCGCTACACCCTCTTCACCGACGACCCGGCGCTCTACGCGACGCTCACCGCCACCGAGAAGGCGGACCTCGACATGTACCGCCGCGCCGCCGAGAACTTCTGGCGGATGGTGGACGAGAGCCACAGCTACGCGAACGGCGGCAACAGCCAGTCCGAGCACTTCCACGGCGCGGACACCCTCTACCAGTACGCGACCAACGGGCAGACGACCGGCTACGGGGAGAACTCCACCTCCGAGGGCTGCAACATCTACAACATGCTCAAGCTCACCCGGGCGCTGTTCCAGGTGACGAAGGACGTGAAGTACGCCGACTTCTACGAGAACGCGTTCATCAACGGCGTGCTCTCGGTGCAGAACCCGGAGACGGGGATGGTCACCTACTTCCAGCCGCAGACCGCCGGCTACGCCAAGGTCTTCGGCGAGGAGCACGACGAGTTCTGGTGCGACCACGGCACCGGCGTCGAGAGCTTCACCAAGCTCGGCGACTCGATCTACTTCGAGGGGCCGAAGACGGTCTACGTGAACCAGTTCCGCTCGTCGGTGCTGAGCTCGGGCGGCAGCAACCTGAAGGTGACGCAGACGGCCGACATCCCGAACACCGACACCGCGCGCTTCACGATCGCGGCGCTCGGAGCGGGAGCGGTCGCCGAGGGCACCACGCTGCGCCTGCGCATCCCGGCCTGGGTCGACGGAGCGCCGACGCTCACCGTGAACGGCGCCGTCCGCGACGTCGCCGCGCTGACCGAGGGCGGCTACGCGGTCGTCCCGGTGGCGGCGGGCGACACCCTCACCTGGAAGCTCCCCGCCGCGGTCGCCACGGTGGCGAACACCGAGAACGCGAACTGGACGGCCTTCACCTACGGGCCCGTGCTGCTCGCGACCGAGCTGAACCGCAACAACGTCGACGCCTCGTACCCCGCGGGCGTGCTCGTGCAGATGAGCGTCGCCGACAAGTCGGTGAACTCGAACGTGGTCGTCGCGAACGCGGCCGCGTGGAAGTCCTCGGTGAAGCAGAACCTGCTCCGCCTGCCCAACGGCGCGAACGGCAACGGGACGACGACGATGCGCTTCGGCATGACGAACGTCGACGAAGCCTCCGAGGCGCGGATCTTCCAGCCGTACTACAGCCTCTACAACGCGCGCTACGCGACCTACATGACGCTCATCGCCCCCGACTCCGCGGAGGCCCAGGCGCTGATCCTCAAGGAGAAGCAGCAGCTGCGGGTGGAGGAGACGACGATCGACTCGCTCACCTCGTTCGACAACAACAACAGCGAGGCCGACAAGAACTACAGGTACAACCGCTCGGCGGTCGGCACCTGGCGCGGCGAGGGCTATCGCGACGGCGAGCGGTCGGCGGACGCGTACTTCCAGTACGACATGATCGTCGACCCGGCGCTGCCGAAGAACTACCTCGGCGTCCGCTACTACGGCGGCGACGCGGGGCGCACCTTCGACGTCTACCTCAACGACGTGAAGCTCAAGACCGAGGTGGTCTCGGGCGCCGCGGGCGCGCTGAACTGGTACGTGCAGTACGACGAGATCCCTCGGGCGGTGCTCGACGGGATCGCGGCGAAGGACAGCTTCAAGCGGAACCAGGCCGGCGCGTACGTCCTCGACGCGCAGGGGAACAGGGTGCCGAAGGTGACGGTGCGCTTCCAGGGCACGGGCACCGCGAGCAACGTCGGCGGCGTCTTCGGCGTCTACACGACGGAGTCGACCGGGTTCGCGACGAACGCGGAGCTGTCGAAGCTGACCTCGTCCGTGGGCACGTTCTCGCCGGCGCTCGCCGCCGGGGTGCGTGACCTGACGCTGACCGTGCCGGTCTCGACGACGAGCGTCGCGCTCGACCTCGACCCGGCCGTGGCCAGCGGACTGGTGAAGGTCGACGGCGTGCTGATCGACGACACCGTCGCCCGGACCGTGACCCTGGCGGCCTCAGGGACCACGAACGTCGTGATCACCTCCTCCGCGCAGGACCACACGACGCTCGCGACCTACCGGCTCGCGATCGTGCGGGCCGCTCCGGCCGCCGTGATCGACCTGACGGTCTCGGCCACGACGCGCTGCGTGGCCGGCAAGGTCGTCCTGACGACGACGGCCCGCAACGACTCGAAGACCGCGGCGTCGATCTCGATCGCGACGCCCTACGCCACGAAGTCCTACCCGGGCATCGCGGCGGGGAAGAGCGCGACGCAGGCCGACACGACCCGCGCCGCCTCGATCCCGGCCGGCACCGCGACCGTCACCGCGACGGCCACGATCGACGGGAAGTCGGTGACGACGACGAAGGCGGCCCCCTACTCCGCCCGCACCTGCGGCTGACCCCGCCCACCGATAGCGGCCGCCCGGGGACCCTCCCGGGCGGCCGCTCCGTTTCCCCCTCCTTCCGCGAGATGCCACTTATGAGCACTTTCTGCGGCGTGTCGCGCTCATAAGTGGCATCTCGCGGTCGGATCAGGGCGTGGGGAGGCGCCGGGCGTTATCCATTCGTTACACAACTCGACCAAACCGGCACCACACTGCGAACGGGCAGGTCAAGGGCGGAGCATGACTCCCATGGAACAGACAGGGAAGAACCCGCGCGTGCCGAAGCTGCGGTTCATCGCGCTCTCGGCCGTGGCCGGCATCGTCGTCGCGGGCGTGCTGCTCGCGATCGCCGAGCTCGTCGCGCTCGTCGTCGCGAAGAACGCGAGCCCCGTGCTCGCCCTCGGCGCGTTCGTGGTCGACATCGTGCCGCGCCCGCTCAAGGAGTTCGCGATCGAGACCTTCGGCGCGAACGACAAGATCTTCCTGCTGGCGAGCATCGGCGTCGCCGTGCTGGTCGCCGCCGCCCTCGCCGGCGTGCTGCAGCTGATCCGCCCGCCGCTCGGCCAGATCCTGCTCGTGATCGCCGGCGGCCTCTCGATCGCCGCGATCGTCACCCGCACCGGCGCGACCCCGCTCTCCGCGGTGCCCACCCTGGTCGGCCTCGTCGTCGCGATGATCGTGATGCACCTGACCGTCTCGCGCCTCCGCCGCTGGCGCGCCGCGTCCGCCGCCGAGAAGACCGGCGCGGCCCCCGCCGCCCGCCCGGTCGGCATCGAGCGCCGCGGCTTCTTCCGCGTGACCCTGATCGCCGCCGTCGGCGCCGCCGTGATCGGCGCCGGGTCGCGCGCCATCAACGCCGCCACCTCGTCCCTCGCCAGCGTGCGCGACGCGCTCCGCCTGCCCAGCCCGCGCAGCACCGTCTCGGTGCCCGCCGGCGCCGATCTCGGGATCGACGGGCTCACTCCGCTCTACACGCCCAACGCCGACTTCTACCGCGTCGACACCGCGCTGACCGTGCCCTCGATCGACCCCTCCACCTGGTCGCTGAAGATCTCCGGGATGGTCGACCAGGAGATCACGATGTCGCTGCAGGACATCTTCGACATGGGCCTGGACGAGTACGGCATCACCATGACCTGCGTCTCGTACCAGGTCGGCGGCGACCTCGTCGGCAACGCCAAGTGGCTCGGCGTCCCGCTCCGCGACGTGCTGAAGAAGGCCGGCGTCCAGAGCGGCGCGGACATGCTGCTCTCCACGAGCGTCGACGGCTACACGGCCAGCACCCCGCTCTCCGCGGTCACCGACGAGAACCTCGACGCGATCCTCGCCGTCGGGATGAACGGCGAGGCGCTGCCCTTCGAGCACGGCTTCCCGGTGCGGATGGTGATCCCCGGCCTCTACGGCTACGTCTCCGCCACCAAGTGGCTGACCGAGCTGAAGGTCACCACCTTCGCCGCCGACGAGGCCTACTGGACCCCGCGCGGCTACGACGCCGAGGCTCCGATCAAGATGTCCTCGCGGATCGACACCCCGCGCATCGACGCCGCGATCCCCGCCGGCGCGACCAAGATCGCCGGCGTGGCCTGGGCGCAGACCACCGGCATCGCCAAGGTCGAGGTCAGCATCGACGACGGCGACTGGCAGGAGGCCACCCTCTCGACCCCGGTCAATCTCGACACCTGGGTGCAGTGGTACGTCGACTGGGAGGCCGCGAGCGGCGCCCACTACGTCGCCGTCCGCGCGACCGACGCCAACGGCATGCTCCAGATCGAGGACCGCGCGGGCGTCGCCCCCAACGGCTCCTCCGGCTGGCAGCGCACCCTCGTCCGCGTCAGCTGACGCGACCCGGCGCCTGGCGACCCACGCGCCTGCGGGAGCCGGATCTCGATACGCGCTCTGCGAGCGCTACTCGATCAGCATGGGTCGGCACATGCTGGTCGAGTAGCCGCGCAGCGTCGTATCGAGACCGGTGGGTCAGGGGCGGAAGCCGGCCGCGTGGTGCTCGGGGGCGAGGTGCGGGCCGGCGCCGAGCATGCGCTCGCGGAAGGTGGCGCCGGTGGGCTCGGGGTCGAGGCGGCCGCGGCGGCGCAGCTCGGGCTGCACGAGCTCGATGAAGTCGCGCATCGAGGCGAGGCCGAAGACGGCCTCGAGCATGATGCCGTCGAGGTCGGTCTCGTCCATCATCCGCTCGAGCTCGTCGGCGACCTCGACCGGGTCGCCGGTGATCGCGAAGCCGCGGGTGCCCTTGCCCTTCAGCTCGTCGAGGATCTCGCGCACCGTCGGCGCGGTGCCGTCCGGGCGGGTGAGGAAGCGCTCGATGTTGCTGGTGCCCATCTGGCCGGCCTGGTCGTCGAGGACCAGCTGCTCGGCGAGCGTCCGGTCGAGGTCGTAGGCCAGCAGATCGACGCCCGTGTTGCCGGCGTAGTAGTGCGCGGCCAGCTCGTCCGTCTGCAGCGCGTCGAACTCGGCGCGCAGCTGCGCCGCCTCCGCCGAGGTCGGTGCGACCACGATCGTCACGCCGACCATCACCTTGATCGACGCGGGGTCGCGGCCGTTCTCCGCTGCCCGGCGACGGATGTCCACGATGTCGGCCGCGACCTTGCCGTAGGTCGAGCCCTGCACGAACACGCACTCGGCGTTCTTCGCCGCGAAGGCGCGGCCCACCGGCGAGGTCCCCGCCTGGAAGAGCAGGGGCGAGCGCTGCGGCGACGGCGGCAGCGTGTGGTAGCCGTGCGAGCGGTAGAACTCGCCCTCGTAGGCGACCGGGCGGATCCTCTCGGGATCGGCGAAGACGTTGCGCTCGTGGTCCAGCACGATGACGTCGTCGTCGTTGCCGCCCTCCCAGAAGGAGAAGGCGACGTCGACGTACTCCTGCGCGGCGCGGTAGCGCTCGTCGTGCGGGACCATCGCGGACTGGCCGAGCATCGCGGCCATCGTGTTCTGCGAGGCGCCGGTGACGATGTTCCAGCCGATCCGTCCGCGGGTGACGTGGTCGAGGGTGGAGAACTTGCGCACCGCGTGCAGCGGGTGGTCGGCGCCGGTGGTGCTGGTGACCACGAAGTTCAGGCGCTCGGTGCCGACCGCCAGCGCGGGGATGAGGTACGCGCCGTCGAGCGCGAAGGTCATGCCGGCCTCGACGAGGACGTCGGAGAGCTCGCCGCGGCGGGAGGAGTAGCCGAAGGAGCCGCCCGCGAAGAAGAGGAAGTCGAAGCCGGCGTCGTCGAGGAGGCGCGCCATCCGCTGCCAGTAGTCGATGTCGCGGAAGTCGCCGTCGCGGCTGCGCGGGTGCGACCAGCTGATGGTGCCGCCGACGTGCGGGGTGCCCGCTTCGAAGACTCCGAGGACGATCCGCTTCTGCATGCTCTCCCGCGTTCCGGCCGGCGTCCGCCGGCACTGCTCCGGGAACCCTAGCGAGCGCGCGTTTCGGGGCTGTTGCGGGGGAGGGCGTGGGGGGCGGGTCTCGATACGCCCCCTGCGCGGGCCGCTCGGCCAGCAGGTGCGCGCCTCATGCTGGTCGAGTAGCCCCGCAGGGGCGTATCGAGACCCGGCGTCCTCAGCAGGGCGGGTCTGCAGACTCCTGCTCTGATGCTGGTGGGTCTCGATACGCCCGCTGCGCGAGCTACTCGACCAGCATGGGAGGCGTGGGCTGCCGCCGACCCTGCACAACATCAGCTGAGACGGGGGTCCCTCCGCTGACAGGGGAGGCCCTGTGCTCTCAGCTGATGTTGTGCGCGGCGGGGTCTCGATACGCCCGCGGCGCGGGCTACTCGACCAGCATGGAGGGCCGCGGCGCGGGCTACTCGACCAGCACAATGCGCGCGACCGGCAGAGGGGGCGCCAGCATGCTGGTCGAGTAGCCCCGCAGGGGCGTATCGAGACCCAGCGTCCTCAGCAGGGCGGGTCTGCAGGCTCCTGCTCTGACGCTGGTGGGTCTCGATACGCCGCCTCCGGCGGCTACTCGACCAGCATGAGACGCGGGCTGCTCGGCCACCGAGGGTGCGGCCTCATGTTGGTCGAGTAGCCGCGCAGCGGCGTATCGAGACCCGCGCGTCAGCCGCCGACGCCCGTCAGGCCGAAGCGGAACTCGAGGCGGCCGTCGACCGGCCGGACCTCGTACTCCGGGTGCGGGCGGGCGCCCCAGGAGTCGTCGCCCGCGACGCCGCGGCGGCGCAGCGCCGGGCGCAGCACGGTGCGCTGCACCGGCGGCAGCTCGTTCGGGTGCTGCGCGTTCTCGATCTCGTACGGCGTCCACGGCAGGGCCGAGAACTCCATCCCGCCTGCGCAGTCGAGCCGCAGCCCGAAGCCCCCGTCGTCGGTCACCTCGGCCCAGCGCACTCCCGTCCGGCTGCCCGACTCCTGCGGCTTCAGATATGGGGTCAGCTCGCGCGCGACGTCGCTCTCCCAGACGTCGAGACGCGCGCCGAGCCGGCGGTCGGAGTAGCACTCGTCCGGTCCGTCGCCGTACCAGCGCAGCCGGTGCGCGTCGGCGCCGGTGGTCAGCTGCATCCCGAACTCGGGCAGATCGGGCAGTCCGTCGGGCACCGTCATCACGACGGTCACCTCGATCCGCCCGTCGCCCGTCACCCGGTAGTCGACGTCGCAGAACGCCCGCGGCGTGGTCGGCAGCTCGTAACGGAAGCCGACGGTCACCGCGTGCTCGTCGACGGACACCCGCGCCGTCCGCAGCGCCTCGCCCGCGGCCCGCGCGTAGCGGCTCGCGAGCAGCCACTGCCCGTCCTCGAAGGGGCCTCCCCAGCCGCGCTCGTTCGAGGTGGGCGCGTGCCAGAAGGACGGCGTCGGGATCGAGGTGAGCAGCTCGCGCCCGCCCTCGGGCCCGCCGCCCCAGCGGTACGACATCAGCCCGCCGTGCAGCCGGGAGAACAGGACGCTGAAGTGCTCGCCCACGACGCCCACGTTGTGGGTGCCGTCGATGAGCTCGGGCCGCGGCGCGTGCTCCGGCCGCGAGAACCCCGCGACCTCGAAGACGTGCTGCCCGCGCGCGACGACGTGCCCGGCCGCCGCCCACCGGGTGTCCTCGCGCAGCCGCAGCTCGACGTCGAGCGTGTACTCGCCCGGCAGCTCGGGCAGCGGCACCGGCTGCGGGTACGTCGAGGACCCACCCGCGGCGACGTCGGTCGCGAGCTCCCGCTCCGCCAGCACCCGCCCCTCCCGCCGCAGCACGACGACCGCCGCGTACGCGGAGGAGGAGGTGGACAGCAGCCGGTTCCCGATCGCGATCCCCGACGCCGAGACGTCGACGCGGAACGGCTGGTACAGGTGCGCGACCTCCTGCAGCTTCGGCGTCGGCGTGCGGTCGGCGAAGAGGATGCCGTTGCCGCTGAAGTCGCCGTCGTGCGGCGACTCCCCGCTGTCGCCGCCGTAGCCGAGGAACGGCACCCCGTGCCGGTCGGTCATCGCGACGGCCTGGTCCGCGAAGTCCCAGATGAAGCCGCCTTGGAAGAGCGGCTCCCGCTCGGCCAGATCGAGGTAACGGTCGACCGCGCCGAAGGAGTTGCCCATCGCGTGCGCGTACTCGCAGAGCAGGAACGGCTTGTCGCGGTGCTCCGCGAGGTACTGCTCGATCTCCGCCGCCGGCGTGTACATCTGGCTGACCACGTCGGTCGTCTCCGGGTAGCGCGAGTCCCAGTGCACCCCCTCGTAGTGCACCGGACGGTCGTCGACCGCGCGGAACCAGTCGGCGAGATCGCGGAGGACGGTGCCGCCGAACGACTCGTTGCCGAGCGACCACATCACCACGCTCGGGTGGTTCTTGTCGCGCTCGAGCAGGCTCCGCGCCCGGTCGTGCAGCGCGGGCGCCCACCGGCCGTCGTCGCCGGGCACCGACTCGGCGAGCGGCGCGTCGAGGTAGCGGACGCGGTCCCACAGCCCGTGCGTCTCGAGGTTCATCTCGTCGATCACGAGGAAGCCGTACTCGTCCGCGAGGTCGTAGAAGTAGGAGTTGTTCGGGTAGTGGCTGGTGCGGATCGCGTTCACGCCCACCCGCTTCAGTATCCGGAGGTCCTCCTCCGTCTGCGCCCGGTCGACGACCCGCCCCTGCAGGCCGAACTCGTGCCGGTTGACCCCGCGGAAGACGACCCGCCTGCCGTTGAGGCTGAGCACGCCGTCCTCGATCGCGAAGCGGCGGAGCCCCACGGTCTGCGGGATCACCTCGGTCACGGCGCCGTCCGCGTCCCGCACGCGCACCGTCAGGCGGTGCAGGTGCGGGTCCTCGGGGCTCCACAGCCGCGGCTCCGCGAGCCGGAGGCGGTGCACGCCGTCCGGATCGAGCCGCAGCGGGCCGACGCCGTCGAGCTCGACCGTCGCCGAGCCCGCGCCGTCGAGCCGCAGCTCGACCGCGATGCCGGCCCCGTCGTCGTCGACGGTCGTCCGCACGCGGAGGTCCTCGACGTGCGCGCGCGGGCGGCGCAGCAGCACGACGTCGCGGAAGATCCCGGAGAAGCGGAAGAAGTCCTGGTCCTCGAGCCACGAGCCGGCGCTCCACTTGACCACCTGCGCGGCGAGCAGGTTCTCGCCGGGCAGCAGCGCCTCGGTGAGGTCGAACTCGCCGGGCGAGAAGCTGTCGGCCGAGAAGCCGAGGTAGACGCCGTTCAGCCAGAGGGCGATCGTGCTCTCGGCGCCGCGCACGTCGAGCGCGATCCGCTCGCCGGGCGCGAGCGGCGCGTCCAGCTCGAAGGTCGTCCGGTAGGAGGCCGTCGGGTTGAACCGCTCGGGGGCCTGCCCGGGCAGGATGCTCTCGCGCCCGTCCCAGGGGTACTGCGTGTTCACGTACTGCGGGCGGTCGTGGCCGTGCAGCTGGATGTGGGCGGGCACGGGGATGAGCTCCCAGTCGCCCGCGTCGAACTCCGGCCGCTCGAAGCCGGCCGGCGCGTCGGCCGGCCGGGGCGCGCAGTGGATCCGCCACAGCCCGTTCAGCGACTGCTCGAACGAGCTGACGCCCGTCGCGGCCTCGTCCGAGGAGCGGAACCAGCGGTGGTCGGAGTGCGCGGGCCGCCGGTTCTCGGCGAAGAAGCCGGGGTCGGACAGCCGCGCGAGGTCGAACCCGGCGGCGGGCGCCGCCTCGCCCGGGAGCTCCGCGAGGCTCACTTGATCGCCCCGGTGATGCCCTCGGCGAAGGAGCGCTGCAGGACCATGAAGACGATGACGGTGGGCACCGAGGCGAGGAAGACGGCCAGCATCAGCACGCCGTAGTCGACGACGTAGCCCGCGCTGAGGTTCGAGATCAGCATCGGCATGGTCTGGAAGTCGTTGTTCACCAGGATGACCTTGGGCCAGAGGAAGTTGTTCCAGGCGGTCATGAAGGTGATGACCGCAGCCGCGGCGTAGGTCGAGCGCATCGACGGCAGGTAGATCCGGGCGAAGATCCCGAGCTCGCTGACCCCGTCGATCCGCGCGGCCTCGATGATCTCGTAGGGGAACGAGCGCGAGGCCTGCCGGAACAGCAGGATCAGGAACGGGGTCGAGATCGCCGGGATGATGACCGCGCCGAGGGAGTTGATCATCCCGACCTCGGCGAAGACCTGGAAGAGCGGGATCATCGTCGCTGCGAACGGGATCATGATCGCGATCAGCAGGACCGCCATCAGGAGGTCCTTGGCCCGCGAGTGGAAGACCTCGAAGCCGTAGCCGGCGATCGAGCAGACGATCAGCGCGAGCACCGTGGTGCCCACCGCGACGGTCGCCGAGTTCCACATCGCCGAGCCGACGTCCTGCAGATCGAGCAGTCCGGCGAAGTTGTCGAAGAGCGCCAGGCCCGGGATCATCCGCGAGTCGAGGACGTCCTGGCTGGTGTTCGTCGCCGAGACGGCCATGAAGTAGAGCGGGAAGATCGAGAAGAGCGCGAAGACCGAGAGGAAGAGGTACTTCGGCAGGCCGCGCAGCCGCGAGGAGAGCGGCGCGCTGCGGACGGGGACGGACTCGCTCGGAGTGACGGACTCGACGTCCTCGATCGCGGGCAGGGTGCTGACGCGCTCAATCACGCTTGTCACCGACTTTCAGCTGAACGAACGCGAGGACCGCGACGAGGATGAGGATCACGTAGGAGAGGGCGGAGGCGTAGCCGAAGTTCGGGTTCTTCAGGAACGAGACCTCGTAGAGGTAGTGCGACATCGACATGGTCGTGTAGGCCGGGCCGCCTCTGGTCAGCGCCCACGACTCGTCGAAGAGCTGCAGCGTCCCGTTCGTCGACATGATCGCGGTGAGCAGGATGATCGGCTTCAGCTGCGGGATCGTGACGTGCCAGAAGGTCTGCAGCGCGTTCGCGCCGTCCATCCGCGCGGCCTCGATGCTCGAGTAGTCGACGTTCTGCAGCGCCGCCAGGTAGAAGACCATGTTGTAGCCGGTCCAGCGCCAGAGCAGTCCGAGGATGATGACGAAGCGCCCGGTGTCCGGATTGCCGAGCCAGTTGATCGGCGAGTCCATCAGGCCGATGCCCATCAGCACGTCGTTGACGAAGCCGTCGTTGGCGAAGATCGTGCGGAAGACGAGGGAGTAGGCGACGAGGGAGACGGCGCACGGCAGGAAGATCGCGGTGCGCCAGAAGGTCTTGAACTTCAGGTTCCTGGTGTTGAGCAGGTTGGCCAGCACCAGCGCCATGATCAGCATCACCGGCACCTGGATGATCAGGTAGATGAAGGTGTTCTGCAGCGTCAGCCGGAAGATCTCGTCCTGCAGCAGGCGCTCGTAGTTGAGCCAGAACGGCTGCGCGTAGCTGAGGTTCGCCCCGCGGCCGGTCTGCAGCGAGAGCAGGAACGCCTGGATCATCGGCAGGAAGCTCACCAGGAAGATGAGCACCGCCGCCGGCAGGAGGAAGGCCCAGCCGGTGAGGCTGCGGCGGCGCTCCCCGGTCAGGCGGATCGGGCGGCTGCGGAGATCGCGCTGCGGCCGGGGTGGGACGCGCAGGCGCGGGCGCGGAGGGGCGGAGGTCGACACGGGCGGGCTCGCATTCTTGGAAGGAGAGGGACGGGGAGGGGCGGGCCGGGGAGGAGGAGTCCTCCCCGGCCCGGGGTGCGAGCCGGCTCGCGGTGACGCCGGCTCGCGGCGAGCCCTAGCTCATGGCGAACTCGACGTTCTTCTGCGCCTCCTCCAGCGCCGAGGCGGGGTCCGCACCGCCGATGATCTGCGTGATCGCGGCGCTCACGGCGTCGCGGCCCTCGTAGTAGTAGGCGCCGGTGTTGTTGCTCGGCACCTCGGCGCCGAACTCGGCGACCTCGGCGAAGATCGGCTGGCCGGCGAAGAACTCGTTCGGCTGCTCGTAGGCGGTCGAGGAGCCGGCGGGCAGCCAGTTCGCGACGGCGCCGGACTTCGGCAGGATCGTGTCGTAGAGCTCGGTCGAGCCGGCGAAGGTCGAGGCGAGGAAGTCGGCCGCGAGGTCGACGTCGGCGTTCGCGCTGATCGCCCAGGACGATCCGCCGCTGGCCGTGTAGTTGGTCGCGCCGGAGATGCCGTCGAGCGAGGGGACGTTCGTGATCGCCCAGTCACCGGCCTGGTCCTCGGCGGTCTGGATGGAGCCGACGATCCAGATGCCCTGGATGGTGCCGCCGACGGAGCCGTTCACGAAGGTGCCGAGGTACTCGTCCCACGAGTTGACCTCGACGAAGACGCCCGAGTCGACGAGCTGCTTGTAGACGTCGATCGCGGCGAGCAGTGCGTCGTTGTCGGTGATGGTGGGGTTGCCCTCGTCGTCGAAGAGGCTGGCTCCGGCGCTCTGCAGCATCATCATGATCATGTCCGAGGAGCCGGCCTGGCCCGAGAGCAGCGGCGATCCGGTCTTCGCGAGGACGTCCTTGCCCTTGGTGAGGAACTCCTCCCAGGTGATGTCGGTGAAGTCGTCGATCGTGTAGCCGGCCGCCTCGAGGACGTCGGTGCGCAGCGCGGTGACGGCGGTGCCCGAGTCGAACGGCACGCCGTAGTGCACGTCGTCGAGGGTCGAGTAGGCGGCGACGGCCTCGGGGAACTCCGCGAAGTCGACGGCGTCGGCGGGCAGCTCGCTGAAGATCTCCGGGTAGTTGACGAGGTTCTTCTGGAACGCGTTGTTCTGCATCAGGAAGACGTCGGGCAGCTCCTCGTACTGCTGCGACTGGGCGAGGGTGGTCAGCTTGGGCTGCAGGTCGTCCCAGGGGGTCTCGATGATGTCGAGCTTGAAGTCCGGGTGGTCCTCCTGGTAGATCTTCTCGGCCTCCTCGAGGGCCGCGATGTTGAACACCGGGTCCCAGGCCCAGACGCTGAGCGTCTCGTCGCCGTCGCCTCCGCCGGCGGCGTTCCCGCCACCACCGCCGCCGCCGGCCGCGCAGGCGCTCAGCGCGAGGACGAGGGGCAGGGAGACGGCCACGACGGTCGTGAACTTCTTGGAGCTTCTTCGCACGGATTCGTTCCTTCTGTGTGGGTGGGGTGCTGCTGCGGGATGCAGTGCTGCTGCGGAGTGCAGTGGTGCTGCGGGAGAGAAGACAGTGGTGCTGCGGGAGGGAGGAGGAGGGGGGCTCGGGCTCAGCCGAGCGGCTGCCAGGGCCCGTACGGGTCGCCCGGGGCCTGGTTGCGGGTCCACCACTTCGCGCGGTAGCGCTGGCCCTGGTGGACGACGACGTCGCCGGTGTCGAAGATGCGCGAGGCGGTCCAGACCGCGGTGCCGTCGGGTGCGGTCGCGAGCTGCTGCCACGGGCCGTTCGGGTCGCCGGGGGTCTGGTTGCTCGTCCACCACGAGGCCCGCCAGAGCGAGCCCTGGAAGAGCACGCTGTCGCCCTGCTGGTAGACGGAGGTCGCCGACCAGGAGGCCGCGGCCTGGCGCCGGAGGGCCAGCGCGTCGACCGTCAGTCCGGCGCCGCCGGGGCCGCTCGCCAGGATCGCGATCGTCGCGGTGCCGGCCGGCAGCGAGAACTCCGCCGAGCGCACGTCGGCCCAGCCGCTCGTCGCGGGGATCTCGGTGCGGTGCTCGACGCCGTCCGCGCCGGTGACCACGATCCGCGCGGAGTCGAGTCCGCCCGGCCGGTCCGCGCGGAGCGACAGGGTGTAGACGCCCGCGGGGACCTCGTCCTGCTGCTGCACGCCGCCCGAGAAGGCCTGCGCCGCGCCGAGCCGGAGCGCGAAGCGCGAGCCGTCGGCGCCGGGCGAGGGGTTCGAGACGAAGCCGGTGGTCGTCGAGGCGGGGTCGGTGGTCTGCGTCCAGCCGGTGACCGTGGTCACCGCGATCCGGTCGGCGGCGAAGTCGGGGTTGAGGATCCAGTTGTTGCCGGCGCCGGCCTGCCACTCGCCGGAGCGGGCGTTCAGGTCCCACTCGCTCAGCGACTCGAAGCGCACGTCCGCGCCGGTCCCGCTGAGCGGCAGCCACTGGTTGTAGCCGAGGCCGTTCCAGGCGAAGTCGGCCCAGCGGTCGCCGGCGTAGATCACGGTGTCCTGCTCGGTGCCCTGCACCGTCAGGAAGAAGCCGCTCTGGGTGACGTGGCTGTAGTCCTTCTCGGTGCCGGGGAGCACGTACATGCTCGAGTACGGCCCCTGGATCCGGCCCTCGAGCGAGCGCACGAGGTAGGTCTGCGAGGTGTTCCAGCCGTGCAGGTCCGAGCTCGCGACGTAGTACTGGCCGTCGAGCTTGAACATCGCGTTGCCCTCGCGCCCGGCGCCGCGGTAGACCTCGACGGCCGTCTCGACCGAGAGCGAGTCGGTGTCGCTGATCCGGCCGACGTAGGTGCGGCTGCGGCCGTCGCGGTAGGAGAAGACGAGGTAGTCCGCGCCGTCGTCGTCCGTGAAGACCGTCTGGTCGCCGGTGCCCTGCTCCCAGCCCGGCTTGCTCGGGTTCCGGTAGACGCCGGGGATGTGGGTCTGCAGGTTCGCGTACTCGAAGTCGGCGACGGGCGAGTCGCCGCTGAGGAAGAGGACTCCGGCGTTGGTGACGCGGGCGGGGTCGGGGCTCTCGAACTGGGTGAGCAGGACGTACTTCCCGGTCTGCTCGTTGTAGGCGACGCCGAGCCGGCCGATCCAGACCGCGTCGGCGAGCGTGTCCATGTCCGAGAAGTAGGTGCCCGTGACGTCCTTCGACGTGGGGATGTGCAGCGCGGTGTCCCTTGTGGCGACGTCGTTCTCGAACGTCCAGTGCACGAGGTCCTCGGAGGAGTACGCGGTCACCGCGACGAAGTCGCCCTCGCCGGCCCGGGTGTAGGTGCGGGTCGGGGAGTCGTAGTAGAGCTGCGAGCCGGTGTACTCGACGCCGTACCAGTAGTAGCGGTCGCCGAAGCGGAAGATCCCGCCGCCCTGGGAGAAGATCGGGTCGCCCGCGGTGTCGAGCCAGAACCGATTGTTCTCGATGGTCTCGAGGGTGCCGTCGGCGAGCGGGACGAGGGCGGCGGCGGTGGTCTGCAGGCCGTTCTTCGCGGCGACGACGGCCGCGGCGCTCGCTCCGGGGTCGTCGAGGACCTCGCCCGCGGTGACCGTCGCCGCGGCGAAGGGCGCCCAGGACGCGGCCGTGTAGGCGGAGGGGACGCGGGTGCGGTACTCGTCGAGCCGCTCGCGCAGCCCGGAGATGCGGACGAGGCCGGTCTCCGCCGTCTCGAGGGCGCTGCGGGCGGCGAGCAGGGCGGCGTCGGTCGAGGCGGCGTCGTCGCGGGCGGCGGTCGCGGTCGCGACGGCGGCCGAGAAGGGGGCCCAGGAGGAGGCGGTGAAGTCGGTCGCGGCGAGCGCGCTCACGCGGTCGAGCGCGGTGGCGAGGCGGGCGCGCTCGTCGACGAGCACGGCGCTGGTGAACTCGGCGGAGGCGTGATTGATGAAGCCGACCGTGACGACCCGGAGGACGTGGTCGCCGGGGGCGAGCCCGGTGAAGCTCGCGATCGGGACCGTCGTGGTCGATCGGGTGCCGCGGTAGTCGGCCGAGCCGATCCTCACGCCGTCGACGAACACGTCGGCGGTGCCGTTGGTGGTGGCCTTCCGGCCCGAGAGGGCGACCGTCTCGCCGGTGAAGGCGATCTCGAAGGCCGCGCCGTCGGTCGCCCAGGTGTGCGTGCTGTTCTTCGACCAGGCGCCCTCGTAGAAGGTGGCGTTCGGCGTGCCGCGCACGGTCGTGGTCTCGGTGAAGGCGACCGTCGTGGTCCGGATCTCGGCGGCCTCGGCGGTCTGCCCGGCGAGGGGCGACTGGCCGGCGAGCACGAGCAGCCCGGCGAGCAGAGCAGCGATCAGGGCGGGGAGCCGCCTCGTCGTCGTACGCGTCATGTCGTGCCTCCGTCATCGCAGGTCCACCGTGGTACAGCGCTGTACCACGAACGCGAATCTAGCCTGGAGGATCCTGTGAGGGCAAGGAGACTTTTCTCTGATCAGCGTGTCGTGCCGCGGGCGACGACCTGAGATCGGGCGAAGAGCGTGGTCGCGGGAGCCTCCACCCGGTCGATCCGCGCGACCAGGCGCTCGAGCGCCGTGCGGGCGATCCACTCGATCCGCGAGTCCATCGAGGTGAGCGGCGGGGAGAGGAACGCCGACTCCTCGATGTCGTCGAAGCCGATCACCTGCACCTCGTCCGGAATGCGCAGTCCGCCCTCGCGCAGGGCCGAGATCGCGCCGGTCGCGAGGACGTCGTTGAAGCAGACCAGGCCGTCGAACGGCACCCCCGCCTCGACGAGCGCGCGGGCGACCCGGAAGCCGGAGCCGATCGTCCAGTCGTAGCCCGTGACGCCCACCAGGCGCGGATCGAGCGAGCGGCCCGCGGCGGCGAGCTCCTCGACGACCCCGCGCAGCCGCTGCTCGGCGTTCCCCTCGCGGGCCGCGCCGATCCGGCCGGCGTCGAAGGGCGAGTGCGCGCCGACGACGGCGAGCGCGGTGCTGCCGCGTGCGAGGAGGTGCGCCGTGGCCGCGCGCGCGTCGGCGACGTCGTCGGTCGTCACCCGGTCCACCAGCTCGTAGGTGTCGCGGGTCCCGAGGCAGACCAGGGGGTACTCGACGGCGAGCGCCGAGCGGTCGAGGGTCTCGTGCTCGGACAGCGAGAGCAGCAGCCCGTCGGTGAGCTGCGAGTTGAAGCGCTGCAGCAGCCGGCGCGAGCCGTCCCCGCCGTCGTCGGGGTAGGTCGTGACGGAGACCGCGAGGTCCATGTCGCGGGCGGTCTCGATGACCGCCTCCGCCAGCTCGGCGAGGTAGGCGGCCTTCAGGGTCGGCACGGCGAGCGTCACCGCGTCGGTCCGTCCGCGGGTCAGATTGCGGGCCGCGACGTTCACCGTGTAGCCGAGCTCCTCGACCGCGGCCCGGACGCGCTCCCGCGTGCCGTCGGCCATCCGGCCCGTGCCGTTGACCGCGTTCGACGCCGTCTTCAGCGAGACCCCGGCGCGCTCGGCGACCGACTCGAGCGTCGCCTTCCGGCGCGGTGGGGCCATGTCCTCGCGCCTTCCGTCGTCCCGGGCGGTCCGCCTGCGCCCTCCCCATGGATACACCACGGCTCGGACCTCGTCCTGCGCGAGGGCCGAGGTCAACCCTCCCCGGCGGTCCGAGCACGCCGACGGAGAGCGGCGGATACTGGAGGGGCACCCGATAGCAGACAGATGTCGGACTGCGCGGAGCGCGGCCCGGCGAAGGAGGAACCGTGAAGGCACTGCGCTACACCACCGTCGGACAGGCCCCCGAGGTCGTCGAGATCGAGAAGCCCGTGCCCGGGCCGGGCGAGATCCTGCTGAAGGTGACCGCCGCCGGCGTCTGCCACTCCGACGACTACGTGATGAGCCTCCCCGAGGAGGACTACCTCGCCCAGCACTACCCGCTGCCGCTCACCCTCGGCCACGAGGGCGCCGGCGTGATCGAGGAGTTCGGCCCCGGCGTCGAGACCGGCCTGCAGATCGGCGAGGCCGTCGCCGTCTACGGACCGTGGGGCTGCGGCCACTGCCTCAACTGCTCGCGCGGCGCGGAGAACTACTGCACCAACGCCGAGGCGGAGGGCATCCGCCCGCCCGGCCTCGGCAATCAGGGCTCGATGGCGGAGTACATGATCGTCGACGACGTCCGCCACCTGATCCCGATCGGCGACCTCGACCCGGTGAAGAACGTCTCGCTCACCGACGCCGGCCTCACGCCGTACCACGCGATCAAGCGCAGCCTCCCGAAGCTCGGCGCGGGCACCTACGCCGTCGTCATCGGCTCGGGCGGGCTCGGCCACGTCGGCATCCAGATCCTCAAGGCGCTCTCCGGCGCGACGGTGATCGTGCTCGACGTCAGCGAGGAGAAGCTGGAGCTGGCGAAGCACGTCGGAGCGGACGTCACGCTGATCAGCGACGCCTCCGCCGCCGAGAGGATCCGCGAGATCACCGGTGGGCTGGGCGCGGACGCCGTCTTCGACTTCGTCGGCGCCGGCCCGACCATCGCGACGGCCACGGCGGTCGCGGCCGTCGAGTCGGACGTCACCATCGTCGGCATCGGCGGCGGCCAGGCGACCGTCGGCTTCGGCACGATCGCCTACGACGCGGCCCTGCGGATCCCCTACTGGGGCTCCCGCAGCGAGCTGATCGAGGTCTTCGAGCTCGCCAAGGCGGGCCGTATCGACGTCGAGGTCCAGCGCTACGCCCTCGCCGACGCCCCCCAGGCCTACGCCGACCTGCACGACGGCACCGTCCGCGGCCGCGCGGTCATCGTCCCGTAGGTCCGCGACTGCCGCAGGGGCGGCCTCCCCTGCTGGTCGAGCAACCGCGATGCGGCGGCCTCCCATGCTGGTCGAGTAGCCCGCAGGGCGTATCGAGACCCACGCTCTGCAGAACGGCGGATCTCGATACGCCCTCTCCGAGGCTCATGCTGGTCGAGTAGCCGCGGAGCGGCGTATCGAGACCCGACCTCTGCAGAACGGCAGATCTCGATACGCCCTCTCCGAGGGCTGCTCGATCAGCATGAAAGGTGCCGCCCCCGCGAAGCCCGCGGTCAGCACCGACCAGGCTGGTCGAGTAGCCCGCAGGGCGTATCGAGACCCGCCCACCCGTCTAGCCTTCGAGGATGCGCTCCCGGCTCCTGCACGCCCGCGAATCGTTCTGGTTCCTGCCCACCCTGTTCGGCGTCCTCGCGATCGCCCTGGCGTTCGGGCTGATCGAGCTCGACCGGCTGCTGATCCGCGCGGGCATCCAGGACCTCCCCCTCGTCGAGGACCTCTCCGCGACCGGCGGCCGGGCGATCCTCTCCGCGATCGGCGGCACGATGCTCGGGGTCGCCGCGACCTCGTTCTCGATCACGATCTCCGTCCTCGCCACCACCTCCTCCGCGTACGGGCCCCGGCTGGTCCGCAACTTCATGGCCGACCGCGGCAACCAGGTCGTCCTCGCGGTGCTCACCTCGACGTTCCTCTACTCGCTGATCGTGCTCCGCTCGGTGCACACCGAGGAGGACGCGACCCTCGCCTTCGTGCCCGTCGTCGCAGTCGGCTTCGCGGTGGTGCTGGCCGTCGGCGACGTCGCGGTGTTGGTCTACTTCATCCACCACATCGCGCTGTCGGTGCAGGTGACCACGCTGCAGAAGCGCGTGCTCGGCGAGCTCGAGGACGTCATCGCGGAGCTGTCGGGAGACGAGGACGAGCCGGACCGCCGCGAGGAGCCCTTCCCCGCCGGCGGTGTCGTGCTGACGGCGCCTCGCTCGGGCTACGTCGAGCAGCTCGAGTTCGAGCGCCTCGTCGCGCTCGGCGCCCGCCACGACGCGGTGCTGCGGATGCTCGCCTCACCCGGCGACCACGTCCTGGCCGGCGACCCCGTGCTCGAGCTCGTCGGCGGCAGCGACCTCGAGGAGGCGGCGCTCGCCGCGGTCGTGATCGCCGACGCGCGCACCCCGCACCAGGACCTCCGCTACGCCGTGCAGCAGGTCGTCGAGATCGGCGTCCGCGGCCTGGCGACGGGCACCAACGACCCGTACACCGCGGTCAGCGCGCTCGACGCCCTCACCGGCGCGCTCGTCGAGCTCTGCCGGGGCGACGGCCCGCGCACCCGCTTCCGCGACACCGACGGCGTCGCCCGCCTGTGGTGCACCTGGCCGACCGCCGCGGACCTCCTGGCCGAGGTCTACCTCGCCCTGCGCGCCTACGCGCTGGACCAGCCGCTCGTCGTCCGCGCCGGCCTCCGCCTGGCGCAGCGCCTCGAACCCGTCGCCCGCGGCACCGCGCGCACCGAGCTGCACCGCCAGCTCGAGGCCTTCACGAGCGCCTACGACGCCGCCGACCGAGACGCGCTCGAGGCCCCCGTCGTCCGCCGCGACCTGGCCGAGCTGCTCGCCCGCCTCTCTACCGCGGAGCGCTCGCGCGACTGAGGAGCACCTGCTGACTCGATCAGCACAAGGCAGGCGCCTCTCACCCATGCTGGTCGAGTAGCCGCGCAGCGGCGTATTGAGACCCACCGTCCTCACCAGGACGGGTCTGCAGACCCCTGTTCTGAGTCCGGTGGATCTCCTTGGAAGAGACGCCCGCAGAACATGCTGGTCGAGTAGCCCCGAAGGGGCGTATCGAGACCCGCCCACCCCAAGGACGTCGGTCTCTTACCCGCCCTGCGCTGAGCCGGAGGCGCCCCTCCGCTCGATGCGCCGCGCTCCGCGGGCTACTCGATCAGCTCCCGCGCCGCACGATCCGTGCCGTCCGGGCGTGCCTGCGTCAGATGTTGGGCGAGTTCTCCGCTCGGGTGCGACCCTGCCCGGGCTCGACCCCCGAACCCCGCTCGCCACCCCTGAGGAGCACCCGTGCCCCGTCCCCATCCCCGACCTCTTCGCGCCCGCCGTCGCCGCCGCGGCCCCGCAGCCGCCGCCTCGATCCTGATGACCGTCGCGCTCCTCGGCGCGGCAGCCACCGCCGCCCACGCCGCGGATCCCGCCCCGACCCCGTCCACTTCACAGACCGTCCCACCCGCGTCGTCCCACGCGCCTGCGGTCGAGCATCCCGCGGTGGAGGTGAGCGTCGTCGGGTCGTTCCTCGTCGAGCCGGGTCGACCGATCGGGGTCGGTACCCGGGTGAACTTCACGTATCGCTGGACGAACACCGGCGATGTGCCTCTCCTCGGTCTTCAGGACACTCCGACGCTCGCCGTCGGAGCTTCCTCGGAAGTGGTCTACGAGAGGACGATCGAACAGGTGGTGCTCGATAACGGATACATGTTGATGGCGGGAACGTCCGGCAGCCTGACCACTCCCGGGGGTGCGAAGGCCGAGTACGACCTCGACGAGGCGAGGCTCCGAATACCTCCCGTCGGTCCGCCACGAGAGGCCGCCGTCGAGCATCCGAAGCTGACGATCACCGTCACAGGGAAGTACCTCGTCAAGCCGGGCGAGACGGTGCAGGTCGGCACACCGGTGCAGTACACCCTGCACCTCGCGAACACCGGCGACGTCCCGCTCACTGTGGCCGGGACCGCGATCGAACGGGGGCGATCGACGGACGTCGTCCAGAACAGGACGGTCACGCAGGAGGACCTCGACAGGGGGTATGCGGAGACCGCAGGGAGCCTCGGGCAGATCCCCACTCCCAGCGGCTCGTACTCGAGACCCGGCTACTCCTACCGTCTGCCGATCTCCGCCGCGACGCCGACTCCCACCCCGACTCCCACGCCTACGCAGACGCCCACTCCGACCCCGACGTCGACCGCCGCGGTCGAGCACCCCGCGGTGCAGACGACGATCGCCGGGCGGTTCGTCCTCGCGCCGGGGGAGCGGGTCGTGGTGGGCACGACGGCGCGGTTCACCGACCACCTCGTGAACACCGGCGACGTGACCCTGACCGGCTTCGACGGCTCCCGCACGCTCCGGCCGGGCGAGGCGGCGGACATCGTCCGCGACCACGTCGTGACGGAGGTGGACCTCGCCTCCGGATCGATCACGAGCGCGGCGCAGTACTGGGCGAGAACCCCCTCCGGTGCCGTCTACGAGACCCCGGTCGTCACATTCGAGCTGCCCGTCCCGGGTGAGCAGCCGGTACAGCAGGAGCATCCCGAGCTCGCCGGCCGCGTCGCCGGCTCGCTGGACCTCGCTCCGGGGGAGAGACCGCGGATCGGCACGAGGGTGACGTGGACCGTGACGGTCACCAACACCGGCGACGTCGAGCTGCAGGACGTGCGGCTGCGCGGGGGAAAGGAGCGGGTCTTCCTCGCGCCGGGCGAGACCCGGACCCTCACCCGGTCGACGACGCTGTCCGCGCACGATCTCGAGACGAGGCGCGTCTCGAGCATCACCCAGGTCTCGGGCCGCACTCCGGAGGGAGCGCTCGTGCACCTGGAGGTCCGGGGCGCGCGCCTGATCCGCCTCCCCTAGGCGGTCGCACTGCGGACTCACGAGGCCGGCGGATCACCGGTCGAGCCGCACCCGATGTAGGTCGTTCAGCCGCGGAGCGGCGTATCGAGACCCGTGTCCTGCAGAGGTGCGGATCTCGATACGCCCTCTACGAGGGCTACTCGATCAGCATGGTGGGGGCCGCCCGCTGCGAAGGCCGCGATCAGCATGAGTGACCGGAAGCATGCTGGTCGAGTAGCCGCGGAGCGGTGTATCGAGCCCCACGTCGTGAAGCACGGCGGATCTCGATACGCCCTCTGCGAGGGCTACTCGATCAGCATGACTCGCCCCGCAGACATGCTGGTCGAGTAGCCCCGCAGGGGCGTATCGAGACCCGCCGTCACCAGCAGGGCAGGTCTGCAGACTCGGCTTCCGACGGTGGTGGATCTCGATACGCCCGCTGCGCGGGCTACTCGATCAGCATGAGGCGGGTGGCTCTTCCCATGCTGGTCGAGTAGCCGCGCAGCGGCGTATCGAGACCCGGCGTCAGCGCAGCGGCGCCGTCGACGAGCGCAGCACCAGGCGGGCGGTGACCGCGGTCCGCTCCTGGCGCTCGCCGGTGCGGATCCGCGTGGCCAGCATCTGGAGGGCCTTCTCGCCCAGCAGCTGGTGGTCGAGGTGCATCGTCGTCAGCGGCGGCGAGTAGTACGCGGAGTCGGGCATGTCGTCGACGCCGACGATCGAGTAGTCGCCGGGCGCCGTCCGGCCGCGCTCGGACATCGCGCGGAGGAAGCCGAGCGCGATCTGGTCGTTGGCGGCCGAGACCGCGGTGAAGGACTCCGGATCGACGGCCCGGCCCTGCGCGGCTCCCGACTCGGCGTCCCACTCCGCACAGCGCAGCACCTCGAGCGGGGCGACCCCCGCCTCCGTCAGCGCCGCCCGGTAGCCGCGCTCGCGGTCGACGGCCTCGTTGCGGTCGCCGGGGCCCGCGAGGTGCAGGATCCGCCGGTGCCCGAGCTCGAGCAGGTGGCGGGTGCCGAGATAGCCGGCGCCGTAGGAGTCGGCGTAGGTCGAGTCGCCCGCGGGGCCGCCGCGCTCGGAGCGCGTCACGACCGGCACCGAGGCGGCGATGTACTCGACCAGCTCGTCGAGCCCGCCGTAGGGCGTGCCGACGATGATCCCGTCGACCTGGAACGAGAGCAGCTTGTCGACCGCGTGCCGCATCTCCTCGCGGGCTCCGGGAGCGTCCGGCCCGACCTCGAGCAGGGCTGTGATCAGCGAGAGCCCCTCGGCGCGCGCGGCGCGGCTCACCCCGGTCAGCAGCTCGGAGTGGCCGTAGTTGAGCGGCCCCATCGCGAGGAAGCCGACCGTGTCGGTGCGCTGGACCCGGAGGTTCCGGGCGACGCGGTTGTGCCGGTAGCCGAGCTCGGCGATGGCCGCCTCGATCCGCACCCGCGTCGCCGGAGCGACGTACCCGCCGGTGAAGAAGCGGGAGACGGTCTGCGCCGAGACCTCCGCATGCCGCCCGACGTCGGCCATGCTCGGCCGCGCGCGGGGCGGGGACGTGCTCGACATCGAGGCTCCCTCCCTGGCGGCGACCCGCTCACTCTACTGAGCCGGTCCCGAGCCGATCGCCGTTACCCGATCGTGACCCATCAACCGGTTGCGCGCATTGTCGACCGAATGTGTTATCGATAACGTATCCCTCATCCACCGCCGCTGGAGCTCCAGTCCCGGCCCCGATCGGCGGATCCGACGTCGATGTCGCGCTGCTGCGATGTCGAGCAGCGAAAGGACGCGACGATGCGTGCTCTGACCCGTTCCCATGCTCTGACCCGATCGGTCGCCCTCGCCACGGGCGCTCTCCTCCTCGCAGGCCTGGCCGGCTGCTCAGCGAGCGGCGGCGACTCCGGCGGCAAGACCGAGATCACCTGGTTCAAGCTCACCGAGTCGGCGGACTCCGCGAACGCGACGATCAACGAGATCGTCAGCGACTTCGAGGAGGCGAACCCCGACATCACCGTCAAGGTCGAGCAGCGGGCGGTGGACGCGCACAAGGACGCGCTGCGCACCACGCTCGGCACGAGCGGCGCCCCCGACCTCTTCTTCTCCTGGGCCGGCCCCGGTCTCGGCGGCGAGTTCATCGACGCCGGCGCGAGCCTGGACCTGAAGGAGTACTACGACGAGTACGGCTGGGCCGACCGCTTCTCCGACACCACGATGTCCACCGTCACCCAGTACGGCGGCTACGACGGCGTGCCCTACACCCAGCGCACCGAGGCGGTCTTCTACAACAAGGACCTCTTCGAGCAGGCCGGCATCGACGCCGCGCCCACCTCCTACGACGAGCTCGTCGAGGACGCCGGGAAGCTCAAGGACGCGGGCATCACCCCGTTCGAGTTCGGCGGCACCGTCAACTGGCACGTGATGCGCCTGCTCGACAGCCTGCTCGAGACCGAGTGCGGCGCCGACGGCTACCAGGCCCTCGTGACCGGCGAGGCGAGCTGGGCCGACGAGTCCTGCGTCACCGACACCTTCACCGAGTTCGCCACCTGGACGTCGGACTACGTCAACGACGGCTTCATCTCGATCAACAACGACGAGTCGAGCTCGCTCTTCTTCGCCGGCAAGGCGGCCATGGCGATCGAGGGCGACTGGTTCAACCAGCAGATCCGCGACGCCGGCATGTCCGAGGACTCGGTCGGCATCTTCGCCTTCCCCACGGGCACCGACCGCATCTACGGCTTCAACGAGAACAACTACATCTCCGCGAACTCCGAGCACCCCGACGAGGCCGCGAAGTTCCTCGACTACCTGACCTCGCCCGAGTCGCAGGCGAAGTTCATCGCCACCTTCGGCAGCCGCTCGGTCAACGTCGACGTCACCCCCGAGGACCAGAGCGCCTTCGACGCCCTCTGGAACCCGATCACCGAGGCGGCGACCGGCGTCTACATGAACAACGACCAGAACCTCTCGCAGTCGCAGACCACCGAGTACTGGCGCATCCAGAACCTGGTCGCGACCGGCGACCTCGACCCGGCCGACGCCGGCGCCGAGTTCCAGAAGTTCATCGACCAGCAGTGACGCCCGGGGCGGAGGGGGCCGCGCGTCCCCTCCGCCCGAGCGCCGCCGTGCCCGAGCACCCCGCGTCCGAGACGTCCGAGAGGTCCGCCATGACGACATCCACCCCCGCCCGCCCGCGGCAGTCCGCGCCGGAGCAGCCGCGGAGGAAGCATCCGCGCCGCCGGGCCCTCGCCCGCTTCGGCGGCACCGGCTTCCTCGCCGCCCTGCCGTTCCTCGCGCCGGCGCTGGCCGCCTACCTCGTCTTCGTCGTCGGCCCCTCACTCGAGTCGGTGCGGCTCAGCTTCTTCGAGTGGTCCGGCTTCCAGGGCGCCCCGCAGATCTTCGTCGGACTGCAGAACTACGTCCGCATCTTCACCCAGGACCCGGTGTTCTGGACCGCGTTCTCGAACACCCTGATCTGGGTGGTGCTCTCGCTGTTCATCCCGGTCGGCCTCGGGCTGGTGATGGCGCTGGCGCTCAACCGCCCGCTGTTCGGGCGCAACGCCTTCCGCTCGCTCTTCTACATCCCGGGCGTGCTCGCCCCGATCGCCATCGCGAACATGTGGCGCTGGATGTATAACCCCAATTACGGCGTGGGTGTGAACCTCGCCCAGCTGTTCGACCTGCCGTGGCTGGCCGAGGTGCAGTGGCTGGGCGACAAGAACCTCGCGCTCTACTCGATCTTCGCGGCCTTCGTCTGGCAGATCGCGGGCACGAACATGGTGCTCTTCCTCGCGGGTCTGCAGAGCGTCTCGCCCGATCATGTCGAGGCGGCCCGGCTCGACGGCGCGAACGCCTGGCAGGTGTTCCGCAACGTGACGATCCCGGCGCTGCGGCCGACCACGGTCATCGTCGTCGTCCTCACGATCATCAACTCGATCAAGGTGTTCGACCTGATCGTCGGCATGACCGGCGGCGGCCCGGCGCAGCAGACGCAGGTGCTCGCGCTCTGGTCGTTCCAGCAGTCCTTCAACAACCACGAGTACGGCCAGGGCAACGCGATCGCCACGGTCCTGCTCGTGATCACCCTCGTCATCGTCGTCCCCTACATGGTGTGGACGGCTCGTCAGGAGAAGAACTCATGAGCGTCACGAGCATCCCGACCAGCGCGCCCGGCCTGGTCGCGCCGCCCAAGCGCACCCGCCGCCCGGTCGGCGGCCGCGACTGGATCCGGATCGGCCTCTGGATCGCGCTGGTCTTCGCCGTCCTGATCTGGGCCGTCCCGCTGATCTTCATGGTCTTCACCTCGCTGAAGAGCGAGGCCGACATCTTCAGCACGCCGGCCTTCGTGCCGCCGTGGTCGCCCGACTTCGGCAACTACGTCGAGGCGCTCGACCGCGGCAATCTGCTCACGGCGGGTGGCAACAGCCTGATCATCGCCCTGTTCAAGGTGCCGATCGGCCTGTTCATCTCGGCGGCCGCCGCCTTCGCGCTGGCCCGGATGCGGTTCCGCCGGCAGCGACTGCTGATGGGCGTGATCGCGCTCGGCGCGATGGTGCCGATCCAGGTCGCGATCGCGCCGCTCTTCCAGGTGATCAACGGGCTGGGGCTGCTGAGCAGCAATTTCGGGATCATCCTGCCGTACATCGCGTTCGGCCTGCCGTACCAGACCTTCATCCTCTACGGATTCTTCCGCCAGATCCCCGAGGAGATCGACGAGAGCGCGCGGATCGACGGCGCCGGCAACTGGCGGCTGTTCCTGACGATCATCCTGCCGCTGGCCCGCCCGGCCCTCGCCGCGCTGTTCATCCTCGACTTCGTCTCCACCTGGAACGAGTACTCCATCGCGCTCGCCCTGCTGCAGAGCCAGGACTCCTGGACGATCCCGCTCGCGCTGCAGGGCTTCCAGTCGCAGTTCACCAGCTCGTACGGGCCGCTGAACGCCTTCACCATCATGTCCGTGTTCCCCGTGCTGATCGTCTACCTGATGTTCCAGCGCTACTTCGTCGAGGGCGCCTTCGCCGGCGCCGTGAAGGGCTGACCGTGCCGCACACCACCGACACCGCCGAGCGGTTCTCGCGCGAGACGCGCCTGTTCGAGGTCCTCCGCGACCCGCGCGGGCACGCGATCGTCGAGCGCCGCCTCCCCGGGCTGGTGCACTCCTCGATCCTGCACACGCTGCACGGGTATCCGATCGGGCTCGTCGTCGACACCGAGGAGTCGCTCGACGCGGCCGAGCGCGAGGCGCTGCTGGCCGAGGTCGCCGCGATCCCGACGGAGGAGCCGGCGCCGGTCCGCGAGCAGGAGCGGTACGTCGAGCCCTCCGGCGACTACGAGACCGCGGACGTCCCGCTGGCGTCGGCCGTCGTGTCCGCGCCGGCCACCGCCTCCGTCTTCGGGCGTTTCGAGATCGAGCTGCGCGGGCCCGCGCACGGCAACCCGTTCGTCGACGTCGCGCTCTCGGCGATCGTGGACGGGCCCGACGGGTCGGTGCGCGTGCCCGGCTTCTACGACGGCGACGGCGTGTACCGCCTGCGCTGGATGCCCGAGGCGCCCGGCGAGTACGCCTGGACCACCTCGAGCAGCGCCCGCTCGCTCGACGGCGTCACCGGCTCCGTCTCGGTGACCGCGGCCGTGGCGGGGCGGCACGGCCCGGTGCGGGTGGCCGACACCTTCCACTTCGCGCACGCCGACGGCACCCGGCACCGCCCGCTGGGCACCACCTCCTACGCCTGGACGCACCAGGGCGACGCGCTGGAGGAGCGGACGCTCGCCTCCCTCGCCACCTCGCCCTTCACCAAGATGCGGATGTGCGTCTTCCCGAAGTCGTACCTCTTCAACGAGAACGAGCCGGAGCTCTACCCGTTCGAGGGCTCGCCCGAGGCGGGCTTCGACTGGCAGCGCTTCGATCCGGAGTTCTGGGCGCACCTGGAGCGGCGGATCGAGCAGCTCGGCGAGCTCGGCATCGAGGCGGACCTCATCCTCTTCCACGCCTACGACCGCTGGGGCTTCTCGACGATGGACGCCGTCGCCGACGACCGCTACGTGCGCTACGCCGTGGCGCGGCTCGCCTCGTTCGCGAACGTCTGGTGGTCGCTCGCGAACGAGTACGACCTGCTGTTCGAGAAGACCGAGGAGGACTGGGAGCGCTTCGCCGGGATCGTGGGGGAGGACGACCCGTCGCGGCACCTGCTCTCGATCCACAACTGCCGCGAGTTCTACGACCACTCCCGCCCGTGGATCACGCACGCCAGCATCCAGCGGCAGGACGTCTACAAGACGGCCGAGATGACGACCGAGTGGCGGCGCTGGGGCAAGCCGGTCGTGATCGACGAGTGCGCCTACGAGGGCGACATCGACCAGGGCTGGGGCAACATCACCGGCGAGGAGCTGGTGCGGCGCTTCTGGGAGGGCGCGCTGCGCGGTGGCTACGTCGGCCACGGCGAGACCTACGTGCACCCGGACGACGTGCTCTGGTGGTCGAAGGGCGGCGAGCTGCGCGGGACGAGCCCGGCGCGGATCGCGTTCCTGGAGTCGGTGCTGGCCGAAGGGCCCGCTCGCGGCCTCGAGCCGATCCCGCTCGACTGGGACGTGCCGCGCGCCGGCGTCGAGGGCGAGTACTACCTCTACTACTTCGGCTTCGACCGGCCGACCTACCGCCGCTTCCTGCTCGAGCCCGACGTCTCGTACACGGTCGATGTCCTCGACACCTGGGCGATGACGATCGAGCGCCTGCCCGGCACCTACTCGGGCCGCTTCCGCATCGACCTGCCGGGCCGCGAGCACATCGCGGTCCGCCTGCAGCGCGCGCCTGCATGCTGATCGAGTAGCCCGCGGAGCGGGCGCCTCATGCTGATCGAGTAGCCCCCGAAGCGGGCGTATCGAGATCCACCCTCCTGACGACGGTGGGTCTCGAGACGCCCCTGCGGGGCTACTCGACCAGCATGGGTGCGGCTGTCCTCATCGTGAGTCCCCCTGTTTATCGAGGACTCGAATCAATTCGACTAGGCTCGACGGCATGACCGAGAACACAGGCACGACCGAGATCCCGGGGGAGCTGCGCGTCGGCGTCGTCGGCCTCGGCTTCGCCGGCACCACTCACCTCGACGCCTTCCAGGCCCTCCCCGGCGCGCGCGTCGTCGCGCTCGCCGGCCAGGAGGAGGAGCGCCTGCGCGAGCTCGGCGCCACCCGCGGCGTCCCCGACCTCTACGCCGACTGGGAGGAGCTCGTCGCCCGCGACGACCTCGACGTCGTCTCGATCGGCGTGCCCAACCACCTGCACCACCCGATCGCGGTCGCCGCGCTCGCCTCCGGCAAGCATGTCTTCTGCGAGAAGCCGCTGGCCACCACCGCCGAGCTCGCCGCCGAGATGGTCGACGCCGCCCGAGCGAACGACCGCGTCCTCGAGATCGCCTACAACCACCGCCGCCGCGCCGACGTCGCCTACCTGCGCACCTACCTCGACGACGCCCCGCTCGGCGAGATCTACCACGCCCGCGCGAGCTGGCAGCGGCGCACCGGCATCCCGGGCATCGGCTCCTGGTTCACCAGCAAGGAGCTGGCCGGCGGCGGACCGCTGATCGACCTGGGCTCGCACGTCCTCGACATCGCGCTGCACCTGCTCGGCGAGCCGCGGGTGACCAGCGTCTCCGCCGTCGCCTACGGCGAGATCGGCCGCTCCGGCCGCGGCGGGCGCCCGCACGGCGTCGCCGCCACCGGCACGCACGCCTTCGAGGTCGAGGACTTCTCCAGCGCGCTGCTGCGCCTCGACAACGGACGCAGCCTGCAGCTCGACGCCTCCTGGGCCAGCTACTCCAAGGTGCACGAGGACATCGAGGTCGAGCTGCTCGGCTCGGCCGGCGGCGCCCGCCTGCACGTCGCCGACTACGCGACGGAGGGGACGCTCACGTTCTACTCCGAGGTCGCCGGTGCGCCCACGGTCTCCCGCCCCGACGTGCCGGTGCCCGCCGGTCACCACCGCTCGGTGATCGCGGAGTTCCTCGCCGCGATCGCCTCGGGTGCCGACGCGCCCGCCGGCGGACCCCGCTACGCCGGCCACTACGGCGACTACGCGCTGCACCGCAGCCGGGTGGTCGACGCGATCTACCGCTCCGCCGCCGAGAAGAAGGAGGTGGCGGTCGCATGAGCGCTCCCCTCGAGGTCCTGGTCTGGAACGAGTTCCGCCACGAGACGCGCGGCGACGAGACCGTCATGCGGCACTACCCCGACGGCATCCACCGGGTGATCGCCGACGGGCTGACGGAGTCGCTCGGCGACGCCGTCTCGGTGCGCACGGCGACCCTGCCCGAGCCCGAGCACGGGCTGACCGAGGAGGCGCTCGCGAAGACCGACGTGCTGCTCTGGTGGGCGCACATCGCGCACCCGGAGGTGTCGGACGAGGTCGTGCAGCGGGTGCTGCGGCACGTGCAGGAGGGCATGGGCATCCTGATCCTGCACTCCGGCCACTACTCGAAGATCTTCCAGGCGCTGATGGGCACGACCTGCTCGCTGAAGTGGCGGAACGACCACGACCGCGAGCTGGTCTGGACGATCGCGCCGACCCATCCGATCGCCGTGGGCGTGCCGAGCCCGATCGTCATCCCCGAGCAGGAGATGTACGGCGAGTACTTCGACATCCCGGTGCCCGAGGAGACGGTGTTCCTCTCGACGTTCTCGGGCGGCGAGGTCTTCCGCTCCGGAGTGACCTACACCAGGGGCCTCGGCAAGGTGTTCTACTTCTCGCCCGGCGACCAGGACTACCCCGTCTACCACCACCCCGACATCAAGCGGGTGCTGGCCAACGCCGTGCAGTGGGCGCGCCCCAAGCGCGAGCGCACGCCCCTGACGGCCGACCACCACCCCCGCGGCTGGTTCGAGTCCTGACCCCTCCCGCGAGATGCCAGTTGTGCACGCCTTTCGCGGCGTGTCGCGCGCACAAGTGGCATCTCGCGAAGGTGCGGTTACTCGGTCGGCGAGGCAGTCCGGCGGGCGTGCCAGGCGCGCAGGGCCGCGACGCCGAGGGCGGCGACGACCAGCGCCGTCGCGGGCGTGCGGAGCGAGACGGCCGGGAGCATCAGCGCGCTGGTGAAGACGGCCTGCGCGTAGTCGAGCATCTCGAGCGGATGGCGGGCCAGCACCCGCGAGCCGGCGGCGGCCGAGACGGCGGTGACCAGCACCGGCCCGACCCAGAGCACGGCGAGGCTCACGATCCAGGCGACCACCCGGCCGACGGAGAGCACCCCGCACCAGGCGAGGGCGAGGCCGGCCAGGATCCCCGGCAGCCACTGCACCGCGTTCAGCAGCGCGACTCCGGCGGCCGAGCCGTCGCGGCTGAGCGGCGCCACCACTCCGGTCAGCCACCCGCCGGCGGCCACCGCGGCGAACGAGATCGCGACGGCCGCCCCCGCCCGCGGCGCCCGGGCGATCACGAGCAGGAGGAGCGCGCCGACCGCGATCGCGGCGACGGTGCCGCCGACGATCGCCGCGAGGTAGAGGTCCGAGTCGCGGTCCTCCCGCAGCCCGGCGGACACGGTCAGCGCCGACTGCACCAGCGCGACGACCTGCACGCCGACCGCTCCGAGCGCGGCGCCGAGCGGGCCGATGCCGCGGCGCCGGCCGACGCGGGCCGCGAGCCCCGCGAGGGCCGACCCGACCACGATCACCGAGACGATCAGCGTCAGGAAGTACTGGCTGAACGGCAGCAGCGCGAGCGGCATCTCCTCGGGCAGCACGTCGGTCGCCCAGAGGTTCTGCAGCGGCAGCCGCAGCCCGGTGAGCAGCCACGGCAGCAGTCCGAGCACGCCGGCCGCGACGCCGGCCCCGAGACTCGGGAGCAGGCGCGGGCGAGGGTGGACGGGCGCTGCGGAGGAGGTCACCCGACCATCCTCGCGCGAGTGCTGTCCCGCGGGGGCCCGGTCGTGCGACTGTGAGGAGTCCCCGCTCCACCCCGCACCCGCGCCCCACACGAGAGGAGGGCCGCCGTGGCCCTCGACCAGACCGTCCGCTCCTCCGCGGCCGAGCTCGACCGCCTCGACCCGCTCGCCGGCTACCGCTCCCGCTTCGTCGGCGCGGACGACCCGGCGCTGCCCGCCTACGTCGACGGCAACTCGCTCGGCCGCCCGCTGAAGGTCCTGACCGAGCGCTACGCCGCGTTCGTCGAGCAGGAGTGGGGGACCCGCCTCATCCGCGGCTGGGACGACAGCTGGTTCCAGCTCCCGCTGGCGCTCGGCGACCGCCTCGGCCGCTCCGTGCTGGGCGCCGCTCCCGGCCAGGTCGTCGTCGGCGACTCGACCACCGTCTCGCTCTACAAGCTGATCCGCACCGCCCTGACCGCCCGGCCCGGCCGCTCCGAGATCGTCATCGACCGCGGCAACTTCCCGACCGACCGCTTCGTGGTCGAGGGGATCGCCGCCGAGACCGGCGCGAGCATCCGCTGGATCGAGACCGAGTCGGGCTCCGGGGTGACCCCGGACGACGTCCGCGCGGTCGTCGGCGCCGACACGGCCGTCGTCGTGCTGAGCCAGGTCGCCTACCGCTCCGGCTACGCCGCCGACGTCCCGGCGATCACCGACATCGTGCACGAGCACGGCGCGCTGGTGCTCTGGGACGTCTGCCACTCCGTCGGCGTGCTGCCGATCGAGCTCGACGCCTGGGGTGTGGACCTGGCGACGGGCTGCACCTACAAGTACCTCAACGGCGGCCCGGGCGCCCCCGCCTTCCTCTACGTGCGCCGCGAGCTGATCGCCAGCGCTCGGCAGCCGATCCAGGGCTGGATGGGCGTCAAGGACTCGTTCCGGATGGGCGAGGACTACGACCCCGCCGACGGGATCCGCCGCTTCCTCAGCGGGACGCCGCCGATCGTCGGGATGCTCGCGATGCAGGCGATGCTCGACCTGATCGAGGAGGCGGGCCTGCCCGCGATTCACACCAAGTCGATCGCGCTGACCGCCTTCGCCGTCGAGCTGTTCGACGAGCACCTCGCCCCGCTCGGCGTCGAGCTGTCGACCACCCGCGAGCCCGCGCGCCGCGGCGGCCACATCACCGTCGACCACCCGGAGTTCGCCGCGATGGTCCCCGTGCTCTGGGAGCGCGGGATCATCCCGGACTTCCGCACGCCCAGCGGTATCCGGCTCGGCCTCTCGCCGCTCTCCACGTCCTTCGCGGAGGTCGAGACCGTGATCCTGGCGGTGCGCGACCTGCTCCTCGAGGGGGCGCGCGAGTCCCGAGAGGTCCACGGCGGCGCGTGAGCGGGGTCCTCGACCTCGCGGCGCGCGAGGCCGACCAGGTGCTCCGCTACGGCGAGGCGCCGGAGCAGATCGCCGAGCACTACCGCGGCTCCGGTCGGGGACTCGTGCTGTTCGTGCACGGCGGCTTCTGGCGCGCGCGCTGGGACCGGAGCCACGCGCGTCCGCTGGCCGCCGCGCTCGCCGACGCGGGCTGGTCGGTGCTGCTGCTCGAGTACCGGCGCGTCGGCGACGCGGGCGGCGGATGGCCGGGAACCTTCGACGACGTCCCCGCGGCCGTCGCGGCGCTCCCGCCTCTGGTCCCCGTCGTGGAGCGGCCGCGCACGGTCCTGATCGGCCACTCGGCCGGCGGGCATCTTGCGCTGTGGTCGCAGGCCGCGCATCCGTCGCCGCACGTCGACGCCGTTGTGTCGCTCGCCGGAGTCGCCGACCTGCGCGCCGCCGCCGACGAGCGGCTGGGGAACGGCGCTGTGGCGGAGCTGCTCGGCCCGGACGGCCCGCTCGACGACCTCGACCCGGCGCGGCTCCCCGCGCCGCCGATGCCGACCGTGCTCCTGCACGGCGCCCTCGACGACGAGGTCCCCGTCGAGTACAGCCGCCGCTACTGCGTCGCGCACCCGTCCGCGCACCTCGTCGAGCTCCCGGACGCCGACCACTACGCCCCGATCGACCCGCGCACCCCGGCGTTCGCGACCCTCCTGGCCGTCCTCGATGGTCTGTGCGCGTCGCCTCAGAGGTGATCGTCCGCTGCGCGCGGGAAGACGACCGTGCGTCGTGCGCCGTCTCGACAGTCCCCCTTTCCTTGTCGTCGTAAGGGGGGCTGTAATATCCTGGTGCCGAAGCCGCAGAAGTATCGAGATGTCGTATCGTTCCTTCGCTCGCGCGGGTGGGTGCTCCTGCGGCGGGGCAAGGGCAGCCACGAGATCTGGGGTCTGCCCGACGAGTCGGTGAAGGAGACGATCCCACGGCATGCCGAGGTATCGGCGGGCGTGATTCGTCAGCTCGGCAAGAAGCTTCCCGATGTCCCGAGGGAATGGCGCTAGGAGGGTGACCGTGACGAAGTACGACCTTGCAGCGACCGCTGAGCGGGACGGCCGCTGGTGGCTGGTGACGATCCCCGAGCTCGACACCGTGGGTCAGGCCCGAACGGTGGGCGAGGTCGACGCCGTTGCTCGAGAAGTGGCCGCGCTCTTCCTGAACGTCCCTGAGGAGGCCGTGAGTGTCACGGTCACCGTGCACGTGACTCCCGCCGCGGAGGCGGCCTGGCGCGAAGCGGAGGAGGCCGAGCGCGAGTCGCGGGAGGCGCAGGAGCGCTCGGCCGCCGCTCGACGCCGGGCCGTCGCGATCGCTCGCGCGGACCGCTACACGCTCGATGCGGCCGCCGCTGCCTTCGGTGTGTCCCGGACCCGGGTGCAGCAGCTCGAGCGCGGGACGACGCCCGTCGCCTCCTGAGCTGATCTGAGAGGACGTCGCTTCACGTCGTCATGGCGGTCGAGTAGCCCCGAGGGGGCTTATCGAGACCCACCGTCCGCAGCGGGGCGGTCTGCCGATTCGTCCTGCTGGCGGTGGTGGATCTCGATACGCCCGCTCCGCGGGCTACTCGATCAGCATGGAGGCGGTGAGCGACCCGCGAGGCGGCGGGTTCCGCCGCTACAGGGCCGGCGGGTAGAGGGAGACGGGGACCTGCGCAGTGGGGAAGGTGCGGGTGACGTAGCTGGACGAGAAGTGACTCTGACCGGATACGACCTTGCAGCGAGGCCGAGCGGGACGGGCGCTGGTGGCTCGTCACGTCAACGGCGAAGGCTCCTGGGTGAAGGTACCCAACGGCTACTGGTGGGTGATCGTGAAGAGTGGAAGCTGCCCCAGGTGACGCTGGTGCGCGATCCGAGCACATCGATCTCGTCGTTCTGCGATACAGCGGATCAGCTTCCGCCTTCTCCAAGAGGAAGCAGTCCGCCGGCGACTCTCCTTCGGTCGATGGAGAGGAAGATCCGGACGATCACTCCTGAGACGACGATGACCGCACCAGCGGTCATGCCCGTGCCGGCCGCTCCGTCCGCGGAATTCCAATCCCGCCAGAAGAAGCCCGGATCGAAGAGCGGATTCGCGATCGCGATCAGTACGAGGCCGATGAATGTCCCGACTCGTCCGGTGCGGAAGAGCATGGTGAGGATGATCGAGGCGAACGACAGGATCCAGACGGCTACTGACAAGGGCTCTTCCGGGCGCTCGTTCAGTGCTTCTCGACAGGCCAGGTCGTTCGAGACGAAACACGGGCTCCAGGCGTGATATCCCCAGAGGATGTCGAGCAAGCCCAACGCCATCAATACCCAGGGCGCCGACCGTTGCATCATCTCTCCCCGAGTAGTGTGATCACTCCGCTTCTCACGCTGGAGCAACGGGATGACGTCATTGCGGTCCAGCGCGGTGCCGGTGTCCGTCGAGCAGGCGCGTCCGGACCGATGTCGTCTCGGGCTCGTGGAGTCGTCGCGACCCCACGACCGCGAAGAAGATCACGGAGACGAGCGGACTTCGGTTCGACGCCCTTCCCTCGTGACGCGCAGGGGACATGCGGTGTCACCGAGACCGTGCTGATCGCTACAGGGCGGGCGGGTAGAGGAAGAGGGGGACCTGCGCCGTGGGGAAGGTGCGGGTGACGTAGCTGTGGCGGCCGCCGTAGTTGTACTCCTCGAGGAGGACGGTGCCGTCGTCGTTGACCTGCTGCACGTAGGAGACGTGGTTGTAGGTCCACCAGGCGACGCAGCCGACGATCGGGACGGAGCTCGTGGCCCAGCCCTTCGCGGCCCAGTTGTCCGGCCACTCCCAGGCGCTGCCGCCCATCGGGGTGATGTTGCCCCAGGTGTACTTCCACGGCGCGGCGGTGGCGCCGGCGTCGCGGTTGAGGCGCCAGGCCACGAAGTCGACGCACTCGCGGTAGAAGTAGCCGAGCGGGGAGAGCCCGCCGCCGTTGTCGTCGATGGTCTCGTAGGGCCACGGGTAGTCGTCGCCGACGGCGCGGGTCTGCACGGTGCTGAAGCCGCCGCCGTTCGCGTTCTGCAGCACGGCCGCCTGGCGGCTGGCCTCGTCGAGCTGCGCCTGCGTCGGCGCGGCGAACGCGTCGCGGACGGCGGTCTGCCCGGCCGCCTCCGACGAGACGGTGAGGTTCTGCAGGCCGGCGCGGTTCGCGGCGGTGCCCGCCGCGGTGGCCGCGGTGCTGCGGGCGCCGTACGCGGGGAGCGCGGCGGTGGCGAAGAGGCCGCCGACGATCGAGAACGTGGCGAAGCCGAGGGTGCGCCGGCTGAGCCCGCCGGAGCGAGCGGGCTGCGGGGCGGCGGGAGTGCGTGGGGCGACCGGAGTGCGCGGGGCGACCGTGGCACGAGGAGTCGCGACGGGCACGGAAGCGACGGCCGCGGCAGCGACAGGCACAGCGGCACCGGCCGCCCGTGAAGCGGCGGCGGCCTCAGCGGCGCGGGCCTCGCGGCGGGTGCGGTGCACCGGCGCGGAGGGAGAGGTGTCGTGACACTCCTGCGGATCGGGAATGCCAGTGGTCGACACGCGTGCGCTCTCCTCGGGTGGGCGGACTGGGGTGGTGCAGGGGGGCCTGCGGGGTGGTGCGGGGCGCCGGCAGGGCCCGGCGACTCGTCACTCTAGCCCGCCACCGCTCGGTAACGGAATGATCACGACGGAACTCGTCGCGCAGCGTCTCCTCCCGCTCCGGCCCCGGTGGGAGGATGGAACGACCAGGGAAGGAGCCGTCCATGACCGAATCCACTCCCTCCGGACCCGTGCTCGTCGGCGTCGTCGACGGGCAGCGTCCCGAGGTCGTCCGCACCGCCGCGCAGCTCGCCTCCGGGCTCGGCGCGCCGCTGCTGCTGCTCACCGTGGTCGCCGATCCGTACCTCGTCGGCGAGTACGTCGACCCGATGACCGGCGGCATCCCCGTCGGCCTCGTGCCGCGCTCCGGCGGCACCGGCGCCGGCCCCACCGAGCCGCCCGGACTCCGCGAGGAGATCGGCGCGGCCCTCGCCGGGACGGATGTCGACTGGACGCTGCGCACCGTCCAGGGCGAGCCGGCGCTGGTCCTCACCGACGTCGCCGAGGAGGTCGACGCGCGGATGATCGTGGTCGGCACCCGCGACGCCGGAGTGCTCGCGAGCATCGCCGAGTTCCTCAGCGGCAGCGTCGCGGTGCACCTCGCGCACCGCCAGCGCCGCCCCGTCCTCGTCGTGCCCCGCGCCGACGAGGGCACCCGCCGCCGCGTCCCGTGGGACACGGGGGAATGACTCCTCCCCGCGCCAGCCCGCCCGTCGCCGCGTCGCTCAGCACCCGGCCGCCGCACCTGCGGCCGGGCGCGATCCTCCTGGTCGCCGCGGGCGGCGCCGTCGGCACGGCCGCCCGCTACGGGACCGCGCTCGCCCTGCCGCCGCTCGGCGCCGTCCCGGTGGCGACGATCGCGGTGAACCTCCTCGGCGCCTTCCTGCTCGGCCTGCTGCTCGCCGGCCTCGCCCGTCGCGGGCCGGACACCGGCCGCCGGCTCACCCTCCGCCTCCTGCTCGGCACCGGCGTGCTCGGCGGCTTCACGACCTACAGCACCTTCTCGCTCGACACCGTCGCGCTCGTCGAGGGTGGACGCTGGGCCGACGTCCTCCTCTACACGGCCGTGACGCTCGTGCTCGGCACCCTCGCGGCCGCGCTCGGCGTCGTGCTCGCGAGCCGGCGGCGGAGCGGGGCGATCGCGTGACCGAGCCGCTCCTCCTCCTGGGCATCGCCCTCGCCGGTGGCGTCGGCGCCGCGGCCCGCCTCGTCCTCGACGGCGTCGCGCGCTCGCTGATCCCGGTGCGCTGGCCTGTCGGCACGCTCCTGATCAACGTCTCCGGCTCGCTGCTGCTCGGCGTCGTCACCGGGCTGGCCCTGACCGGCGCTCTGGACGACTCCTGGCGCCTCGTGCTCGGCACCGGCGTCCTGGGCGGCTTCACCACCTTCAGCACGGCGAGCGTCGAGGCCGCGCGGATGCTGCTCGAGCGGCGCTGGGCCGCCGGCCTCGGCTACGGCCTCGGGATGTGGGCGGCGGCGCTCGCCGCGGCGGCGGCCGGGCTCGCACTGACGCAGGCGATCCTCGCTCGGTGAGACGGGATGTCTCCTCGACCGCTCCGCGACCCACCTCGCCTGCCTCGCAGTGCCCCCCTTTGACGGGGTCCAGGGGCCTCTGAGCACGATCTCCGCCGATCCCGCCCCCGGCGCCGGGACAAGATATGCGGTGTGACGTTCGGGGGCGGTCTGCGGGAGCTGCGGCTCGCCGTCGTCGACGACCAGCCGCTCTACCGGCAGATGCTCGCGTCCCTGCTGCGCGCGGTGCCCGGAGTCCGGAGCGTCGTCGAGGCGTCCTCGGCCGCCGAGGCGCGCGAGCGGCTGCGGCCCGCCGAGCTCGACGTCGCCGTGATCGACATCGAGCTGGGCGACGGCGACGGGATCGAGCTCGGCCGCGAGCTGCGCGCGGGCGACCCCGAGCTCGCCGTCGTGCTGCTCTCGGCGGTCGACTCGATGCACCGCTTCCTCCGCCTCGGCCGCGACGAGGTGCGCGGCTGGAGCTACCTCTCGAAGAGCTCGTCGCTCTCGTCCCCCGCGCTGATGACCGCGATCCGGGCGACCCTCGACGGCCGGACCGTGCTCGACCCCGCCCTGGTCGCCGCGCGCACCGCCCGCCGGAGCTCGCCCGTCGACGCGCTCAGCCGTCGGCAGTACGAGGTGCTCGGCGCCCTCGCCTCGGGCCTCACCAACGCCGCGATCGCGGAGCGGCTCGGCATCGCGGTGCGCTCGGTCGACAACCACGTGAACGCCCTCTACGGAGCGCTGAGCCTGCGCTCCGACGGCTCGCGCAACCCCCGCGTGGAGGCGACCCTGCTGTTCCTGGAGCACACCCGGTGACCCTCCCCGACGACTCCCGGCCGCGCCGCGCGGACGACGCCGAGGACAACCGGATCCTGCGCGGGACCGTCGCGATCCTCGGCGGGGTGCTGGCCGTCCTCGCGGCGCTGCAGGCGGTCTTCGCGCTGGGCATGCTGTCGGAGACCGTCCGGGGGGTCGAGAGCGGGCCGGTCGTCGACGTCGTCGTGCGCGTGGTCGTCAACACCGCGTCGATCGGCCTCGCGGTCGTGCTCGTCGCTCTGCTGCGTCCCGAGCGCCGCGCGCGCACCGGGCGGCTGCTGGTCTCGGCGGGGATCGCGGCGGCCGTCGCCGTCGTCCGGGTCGCGCTGCAGCTCATCGTCGGGGTCTACCTGCCGACCGCGCTCGACGCCCTCGTGGTCGAGCTCGTGGTGGGCGCGGTGGTCGTCGGCCTGATCGTCTCGTTCGGGTTCCTGCTCGTCGATGCGACCCGACGGGTGCGCGAGAAGGAGCGGGAGCGCGCCCGCGTGCTGCTGCAGGCCGTCGACGCGGTGCAGGCGCTCCAGCAGGAGGAGCTGCGCGTGCGCCGCGAGGTCGCGCAGGGCCTGCACGGCCGGCTGCAGAACACGCTCGTGGTGCTGGCCGCGGAGCTGCGCGGGCTGGCCGCGACTCCTCCCTCCGCCGCGACCGCCGAGCGCCTGAGCGGGATCGCGAGGCGGCTCGACGAGCTGCGGGAGCAGGAGGTCCGCGCGGTCAGCGGGGCGCTCTACCCGGTCGACATCGAGCACGGGCTGGTCGCCGCCGCCCGCGATCTGCTCTCGCGCCTCCCGCCGGAGATCGCCGTCGACCTGGACGTCCACGACGACTACCCGGGTCTCGAGGAGCGCGGTGTCCCGATCGAGCAGCGGGTGCTTCTGGTGCGGCTGATCGAGGAGGCGCTGACCAACGCGCTCAAGCACGGCGGCGCACGGGCCGTGCGGCTGCAGCTCGACGTGGCGCGCGGGGAGCGGGAGCACGCCGTGGTGATCGGTCTCGACGACGACGGCGGCGGGCTCGCGGCCCCGCCGGTGCTCTCCGGGCTCGAGCGCCTCTCGCGCCAGTTCGCGGTCTACGGAGGCTCGATCGAGCTGGCCCCGTCGGCCGCCCTCGGCGGCGCGCGGCTCGCCTGCCGGCTGCCGCTGCGGCTGTCCTGAGCGGACGAGCCGTCCTGAGCGGACGAGCCGTCCTGGCACGACGAGGGGGAGGCGGTTGCGTCCGCCTCCCCCTCGCTCCGCGCCGTCTCTCCGGCGCTCAGCCCGCCGTCAGCTCTGCGGCGGCGTGTAGTACTGGAGGTCGTTGCCCTCGGAGTCCTTGAAGGGGAGGATGCGACCCCACTCGTGGTCGCTGATCTCGCCCTCGATCGACGCTCCGCGGGCCTTCAGCCGCTCCAGCTCGTCCTCGATGCTGCCGTCGGGCTGGAACGAGATGACCGCTCCGCCGCTCTCCGCGACCGAGGCCGACTCGCGGGCGTTCAGCCCGATCATCAGTCCGCCCGCGTCGAGCTCCGACCAGTCGCTCGAGGTGCTCTTCACGTCGAGGCCGAGGGTGTCGCGGTAGAACGCGACCGCCCGCTCCATGTCCTCGACCGGCACCCATACCGTCGCCACTCCTGCTGCCGCCATGATCCGGTCTCCTTCGATCGATGTTCCCGTCCGCTCACGGTAGGGCGGGGCCTGAGGCGCGGAGGGGCGTCCTCACCGTTCGTCCAGCCGGCGGCCCGGTGACTGACGGCCGGCGACGCGGAGATCCACAGCAACGCGGGCGGCCAAGGGGTTGCTTCCGCCGGATCGGGCGCGATCCGTCGCCGATCGGGCGTCGCGCATGTTCCGCCTTCTGCGAAGGGGCGCCCACGGACCCATGCTGGTCGAGTAGCCCCGAAGGGGCGTATCGAGACCCGCCTCCCCCCGAACGTCGGCCTCCTCCCCGCCCTGCGCCCGAACCTGACGCGCCCCCTCCGCTCGATACGCTGACGGCAGACCGCGGTCGATCGCGTCGGTGCCCGCCGCACCGCTCGCCCGCCGCTCGAAGGGACTCCCGTGACGACGCCCGCTCCGACTCCGCCCCGATCGACCGAGCCCGGCCCGGACCGCACCGGACGCCTGCGCGTGGTAGCCGCCACGCCGATCAGCGACGAGCTGATCGCGCGTGTGGTGGAGCTGGAGCCGCGGATCGACTTCGTCGCGGACCAGAGTCTGCTGCCGCCGATGCGGCACCCGGGCGATCACGGCGGCGACCCGGCCTTCGAGCGGACCGCGGAGCAGCAGGCGGCGTTCGAGGAGCTGGTCGACTCGGCCGAGGTGCTCTACGGGATCCCGGACGAGAAACCGACGGAGCTGGCTCGCACGGTCGTCGCGAACCCGGCGCTGCGCTGGGTGCAGACGATGCCCGCGGGCGGCGGCGCGCAGGTGAAGAAGGCCGGCCTGAGCGAGGAGCAGCTCTCACGGGTCGCGTTCTCCACCTCCGCGGGCGTGCACTCCGACCCGCTGGCCGAGTTCTCCCTCTTCGGCCTGCTGGCCGGCGCGAAGACGCTGCCGAAGCTGCAGGCACTGCAGGGCGCCCGCGAGTGGGGGTCGCGCTGGACGATGGGGCTGCTCTCGGAGCAGACGATCCTGATCGTCGGGCTGGGCACCATCGGCCGGGCGACCGCGCAGAAGCTGTCGGTCCTCGGCGCCCGGGTGATCGGCACCAGCCGGCACGCCGACTCCGTCGAGCACGTCGACGAGATCGTGCAGCCGTCGGCGATCGCCGAGGTCGCCGGGCGGATCGACGGCGTGGTCGTCACCCTTCCCGGCACGGAGCAGACCGAGAAGCTCGTCGGCGCGGACTTCTTCGCCGCGCTGCGCCCGGGAGCGACGCTCGTCAGCGTCGGCCGCGGCACCGTGATCGACGAGGACGCGCTGGTCGCCGCGCTCGAGGACGGCCGGGTCGGCTTCGCCGCCCTCGACGTCGTCGCGGAGGAGCCGCTCACCCAGGGCAGCCCCCTCTGGAGCCACCCCAACGTGCTGCTCAGCCCGCACACCGCCGCGCTCAACGCGGCTGAGGACCGCCTGATCGCCGAGCTCTTCGCCCGCAACGCCACCCGCTACCTCGACGGCGAGGAGCTGATCAACCGGGTCGACACCGTCGAGTTCTACTGACGCGAGGGCTCGCGCGACCCCGAGAGACCCCTCCACAGCCGCCGATCCGGCGCGAATGCCCGCTCAGAGGCCGGATCTGCGCTCGCGCGCGCCTCCGACGGCCTACCGTTGCACTATGGCGTCCACCGATACACCCGAACCCGCCCCCCAGGCCGACGGCGCGACCGCGCCCGTCGCCGACAGCACCGCCCCGGCCGCGCCGGCAGCCGAGACCGGCCCCTCGATGGTCTTCTCGGACCTGGGTCTCAGCGACCCCGTCCTCAAGGCCCTCAAGGAGGTCGGCTACGAGACGCCCTCGGCGATCCAGGCCGCGACGATCCCCTCCCTCCTGTCCGGCCGCGACGTCCTCGGCGTCGCGCAGACCGGCACCGGCAAGACCGCGGCGTTCGCGCTGCCGATCCTCTCCCGCCTCGACGTCTCGCAGAAGACCCCGCAGGCGCTCGTCCTCGCGCCGACCCGCGAGCTCGCGCTCCAGGTCTGCGAGGCGTTCGAGCGCTACGCGTCCGGCCTGCGCGGCGTGCACGTGCTCCCCGTCTACGGCGGTCAGGGCTACGGCACCCAGCTCTCCGCGCTGCGCCGCGGCGTCCACGTCGTCGTCGGCACCCCCGGCCGCATCATGGACCACCTCGAGAAGGGCACTCTCGACCTCACGCACCTGAAGTACCTGGTGCTCGACGAGGCCGACGAGATGCTCAAGATGGGCTTCGCCGAGGACGTCGAGACGATCCTCGCCGACACCCCGGTCGAGAAGCAGATCGCGCTGTTCTCGGCGACCATGCCGTCGCAGATCCGCCGCATCTCGCAGAAGTACCTGAAGGACCCGGAGGAGATCACGGTCAAGGCCAAGACCACGACCTCCGCCAACACCACCCAGCGCTACCTGATGGTGTCGTACCCGCAGAAGGTCGATGCGCTGACCCGCATCCTCGAGGTCGAGAACTTCGAGGGCATGATCGTCTTCGTCCGCACCAAGAGCGAGACCGAGACGCTCGCCGAGAAGCTGCGAGCCCGCGGCTACACGGCCGCCGCGATCAGCGGCGACGTCGCGCAGGCCCAGCGCGAGCGCACCGTCGAGCAGCTGAAGTCGGGCAAGCTCGACATCCTCGTCGCGACCGACGTCGCGGCCCGCGGTCTCGACGTCGACCGGATCAGCCACGTCGTCAACTACGACATCCCGATCGACACCGAGTCCTACGTGCACCGCATCGGCCGCACCGGCCGGGCCGGCCGCAGCGGTGCCGCGATCAGCTTCGTGACCCCGCGCGAGCGCCGCCTCCTCTCCGCCATCGAGAAGGCGACCCGCCAGCCGCTGACCGAGATGCGCCTCCCGAGCGTCGAGGACGTCAACGTCACGCGCCTCTCCCGCTTCGACGACGCCATCACCACGGCGCTGGCCGACCGCGAGCGGCTCGACCGGTTCCGCGACATCATCGGCCACTACGTCGAGCACCACGACGTGGTCGAGTCCGACGTCGCTGCCGCGCTGGCGATCGTCGCCCAGGGCGACGAGCCGCTGCTGCTCTCGCCGGACGACCCGCGCTTCCGCCGCGAGGACAGCCGCGGCGACCGCCCCGAGCGCTCCGACCGGTCCTCGTACGACAACGACCGCGAGCGTCCCGAGCGTCGTCAGCGCTCGTCGAACAGCAACCTCGCGTCGTACCGGATCGAGGTGGGCCGCCGTCAGCGCGTCGAGCCCCGCCAGATCGTCGGCGCGCTCGCGAACGAGGGCGGGCTCAACCGCGGCGACTTCGGGCACATCGACATCCGCCCGGACTTCTCGATCGTGGAGCTGCCGGCCGACCTGCCCCAGGACGTGCTGGACCGCCTCGCCGGCACCCGCATCAGCGGCCAGCTGATCGAGCTCAAGCCCGACCGCCGCCCCAGCCGCGCCGGCGCCGACCGCGGCGCTCGCCCCTCGGGCCCGTCCCGCTCCACCGACCGCCCGGAGCGCAAGCCCCGCTACTGAGCCCTGCCCCTCCTCCGCGAGATGCCACTTGTGCACGCCTTCCACGGCGTGTCGCGTACACAAGTGGCATCTCGCGGAGGTGGTTAACGCGCGTCAGAGGATGTCGGCGTCGGCCAGGGCCTCGGGGCGCAGGAGTGCGCGCGCGCCCAGGATCTCGACGCCGATGAGGTGCCCGGCGGCGTCGAAGTCGAGGATGATCTCGCCGAACCCGTGCGGGTCGGCGATGTCGCACACCTGCTCGACGGACTCCCCGGCCTCGGGCTCACGCCCGACGGGCAGGTACGCGGCGTTCGCTTGCGGGTCGTATCGGATCCTCATGACACCCACCGTGCTGACTCCTCCCGCGAGATGCCACTTGGGTACGCGTTTCGCGGCGTGTCGTGTACGCAAGTGGCATCTCGCGGAGGGGGAGGGGGGGGTCAGCGGCGGAGGACTCGGCGGGCCAGGACGTTGCCGAGCAGCTGGACGAGCTGGACGATCACGATGATGACGAGAACGGCCGCCCAGGTGACGACGGGCTCGAACTGGCGGTAGCCGTACTGGATCGCGAAGGTGCCCAGGCCGCCGGCGCCGATGTAGCCGGCGACGGCCGACATGTCGATGATCGCGACGAAGACGAAGGTGTAGCCGAGGATCAGCGGTCCGAGAGCCTCGGGCAGCAGGACCGTGCGGACGATCCGGAAGCGGCTCGCGCCGACCGAGCGTGCGGCCTCGATCACGCCGGGCTGCACGGTCAGCAGGTTCTGCTCGACGATGCGGCCGATGCCGAAGGCCGCGGCGAGCGAGAGGGTGAAGACGATCGCGTCGGTGCCGATGCCGGAGCCGACCACCAGGCGCGCGAGCGGCTGGGCTGCGGCGATGAAGATGATGAACGGGATCGGCCGGAAGACGTTGACGATCACGTTGAGCAGGCCGAAGACGAAGCGGTTGGCGTAGAGCGCGCCGCCGCGGGTGACGGCGAGGCCCAGCCCGATCAGGAGCCCGCCGATCCCGCCGAAGAGCAGGCTGAGGGCCACGATGTAGAGGGTCTCGCCGGTCGCCTCGGCGAGCTGGGGCAGCAGGGGGATGAGCTCGTTCATCGGGGCACCTCCGTGAGGGCGACGCGGGCGCCGAGGCGGGCCAGCAGGGGGTCGATCACGGCGTCGGACGCGTCGAGGGCGACGGTGAGGTGGCCGAAGGCGCGGCCGCGGACGTCGGTGATGCCGCCGTAGACGAGCTCCAGCGGGACGCCGGCCTGCGCGATCTCGGCGAAGACCTCGCCCTGCGAGGCGGAGCCGTCGGAGAAGGACAGCGTGACGAGGCGGCCGGGGTGGCGCGCGCGCAGCACCGCCGCCTCCTCCCGCGAGGGCACCGTGCGCACGACCGTGGAGACGAACCGGCGGGTGACCGCCTCCCGCGGGGCCGAGAAGACGTCGAAGACGGGGCCGCGCTCGACGATGCGGCCCGCCTCCATCACCGCGACCTTCGTCGCGAGCTGCTGGACGACGTCCATCTCGTGCGTGATGACGACGATGGTGACGCCGAGCTCCTCGTTGATCCGGCGCAGGAGCGCGAGCACCTCGCCGGTGGTGTCCGGGTCGAGGGCGCTGGTGGCCTCGTCGGCGAGGAGGATGCGGGGCGAGGCGGCGAGGGCGCGGGCGATGCCGACCCGCTGCTTCTGGCCGCCGGAGAGCTGCTCCGGGTGGCTGCGGGCCTTGTCGGAGAGGCCGACGAAGCGGAGCATCTCGTCGACGCGGGCGCGCAGCTCGGCGCGCGGCGTGCCGGCGACCTGCAGCGGATAGGCGACGTTCTGCTCGACGGTCTTGGAGCCGAAGAGGTTGAACTGCTGGAAGATCATGCCGATCCCGAGGCGCAGCCGGCGCAGCTCCCGCTCGGGCAGGCCGACGATCTCGCGGCCGTCGATCTCGATGCTGCCGCCGGTGGCGGGCTCGAGGGCGTTGATCAGGCGCGCGAGCGTGCTCTTGCCGGCTCCGGAGTAGCCGATCACGCCGTAGACGTCGCCGGCCTCGATGTCGAGGCTGACGCCGTCCACGGCGGTCAGGGCGGACGCGCCGCGTGCGAGCGGCGGGTAGACCTTGCTCACGTCGGCGAGGCGGATGAGCGGCACGGCGCTTCCTTCACTGCTGGGGTCGGGCACTGCCGGGGTCGGGCACTGCCCGGGTCGGGCACTGCCCGGGTCGGGCACTTCCGGGTCGGGCACTGCTGTGCCGCGGGGTCGCGGCGGGAGAGGGGCGGGTCAGCCCTGGGCGGCGGCGTCGGCCTCGACGGTGGCGAGGGTCGACTGCAGCTCGGCGGCGGGGGTCGTCGCGAAGACGGCGGTGCCGCCCGACTGCTCGGAGACGCCGTCGAGCACGTCCTGCGAGGTCTGGTAGACGTCGACGAGCTTCAGGTAGGTCTCGTTCTCCGCGTCGTCCGCGCGGGCGGCGAACACGTTGACGTAGGGCACGGCGGTCGGGTCGCTCGGGTCGTCCTGCGCGAGGGCGTCGGTGGCCTCGAGGCCCGCGCCCGCGAGGTAGTCGTTGTTGACGACGGCGGCGGCGACGTCCGGGAGCGAGGTCGGCACGAGCGCCGCGTCGAGCGCGGTGACGGTGACCTTCGAGGCGTCGGTGTCGATGTCGTCGAGGCCGGAGAAGGCGGTGCCGCCGTCCGTCAGCTCGATCAGGCCGGCCGACTGGAGGACGAGGAGGGCGCGGGCCTGGTTGGTCACGTCGTTGGGGACGGCGACGCTCTCGCCCTCGGGGATGTCCTCGACGCTGTCGTACTGGGTCGAGTAGAGGCCGAGCGGGTAGATCGCGGTCGCGCCGATCGGCACGAGGTCGGCGTCGGCCGAGGTGTTGTACTGCGCCAGGTAGACGAGGTGCTGGAACTGGTTGAGGTCGATCTCGCCCTCGGTCAGCGCGGGGTTCAGCTGGTTGTAGTCGGTGAAGTCGACGATCTCGACGTCGATGCCGGCGTCCTCGGCGGCCTGCTCGTAGGTCGCCCAGTAGGGGTCGCCCGCGCCGACCACGCCGATGCGGACGGTGTCGTCGCTCGCGCCGGCGGCGGACGAGCAGCCGGCGAGGAGGAGGGCGGAGGCGGCGATCGCGGTGGTCGCGAGGAGAGTGCGGCGCAGGGACATGCGGTGGATCCTTCCGTGGAGAGGATCCGGGCGGCGTCCACGGGCGGTGCTGGTCACCGCCGGCGCTGCGACCGGTCTCCGGTCGCTCGACGCCGCGACTGCGCGGATCCCGGAGACCACCGTACGCAGGGCGCCACCGGGCACGCGAAACACGCCCGTAACACGGCGACTTCCGCGGGGGAGGGAGAGCGGGGGAGGAGGGTCAGCCCGCGAGGGCCTGGTCGCCCGACTCCGCCGCGAGGGCCTCGTGCTTCGCGAGACGCGCGGCGATCGCGTCGCGCTCGGCCCGGAGCGAGGCGATGGTCGGCTGGTCCAGGCGCGGGTCGGCCAGGTCCGCGAACGGGCTCGAGGTGCCGGTGCGGGCCGAGACGAGCGCCGAGTAGGCCTTCGTCGCGGCGCGGAGCTCGGACGCGGCACGCGCGACCTTGCTCGGCTTCGACGACTTGTCGCCGACGAGGCCGGCGTGCTTGTCGAGGGCTGCTACCAGGGCGCGATGCGCCGCGTCAATCTTCTTGCTCATCCAGGAAGTATGGCGCAGGATCGCCTCACGAGGCGAAGCCCCCGGGACGCCCCCGCCGACCCCCTCCGCGAGATGCCACTTGTGCGCGGATTCCACGGCGTGTCGTGCTCACAAGTGGCATCTCGCGGAGCGCGACCGGGGGACCCGGCGCGCGTGTCACGGGATCGGGGTCAGGGTCCAGGCGCCGTCGGTGCGGATCGCGACCACGCCGGGGAGGGTGGCGTCGACGACGCGGGCGAAGGCCGTGGTGTCGCCGAAGGTCTGGCGGGTCCCGGCGGTGCCGAGGACGCGGCCGGAGAGCGAGTCCTCGCTGCTCGCGGGGCCGTAGGCGACGTCGAGGCTGTCGACGTCGTCGGAGAACGCGAGTACCGCGGATCCGCTGCCCGACTGCTCGCCGGAGACCTCGGGCAGGTCGTTCCAGCTCTGCAGCGTGAGCGTCCAGTGGCCGGCGGTCCGCACGAGGAGCGACTGGTCGACGGGGTCGGTCGCGACGGTCTCGAGGAGCCACGACGACTGCGTCCCCGCCGCGGCCTCGCCGACCGGAGTGCTGCGCCCGGGCGCCGACACGGTGACGGTCCCGGAGCAGGCCGAGCAGTCGAGCGCGACGACCACCGCGAAGTCGCCCTGCCGCTGATAGGAGACGTCGACGGTCCCCGCCGCGGAGACGCTCGCCGAGGTGCCGTCCGCCACACCACCGGCACCGACCGCCGCCGGCCCGGACTCCGCCTCGACGCAGCCGCCGAGCAGCAGCGCGACGACCGCGACGGCCGCCGCAGAACTCCGTCGTCGGCGCATCGCCCCAGCCTGGCACTCCGTGCCCGACGGAGACGCTGCGCTCTCTCGGAACCGTTTGACACTCGGCTCGCAGTCCAGCGAGGGAAGGATGAGGAGGATCACTCGATTTCCCAGCAGCCTGCTGGGAAATCCCCTCCGCGGTGACGGGCGCGGTGCCTTCCGGCGTCAGACCGGGCCGGTGCCGCGCTGGACGGGGGTGGACTCGGAGCGGTTGGCGGCGCTCGTCGAGACGGCGGCGAGGACGCGCTGGACCTCGAGGGCGTCGGCGAAGGTCGGGGTGGCGGGGGTGCCAGCGGCGATCGCCTCGACGAGGTCGACGACCTGGTGGCTGAAGAGGTGCTCGTAGCCGATGCCGTGGCCGGCTGGCCACCAGGCCGACATGTACGGGTGCGAGGGCTCGGTGACCTGGACGGTGCGGAAGCCCTGGGCGTCCTCGGGGTCGCGGGCGTCGTAGTACTCGAGCTCGTTCAGCCGCTCGAAGTCGAAGGCGATCGAGCCGGTCTCGCCGTTGATCTCGATGCGGTTGGCGTTCTTCCGGCCGGTGGCGACGCGGGTCGCCTCGAAGACGCCGAGGGCGCCGCCCTCGAAGGAGGCGGTGAAGGCGGCGGCGTCGTCGACCGTGACCGGGCCGCGCTCGGCGCCCTCCTCCGCGCGGCCGCCGAGGCCCGACTGCGTCGCGAGCACGGGGCGCTCGGTGGTGAAGGTGCGCAGGACCGCCGAGACGGACGAGATCGGGGTGCCGGTCAGCCACTGCGCGCTGTCGATGATGTGCGCGCCGATGTCGCCGAGCGCACCGGAGCCGGCCTTCGCGGCGTCGAGGCGCCAGGTCAGCGGGGCCTCGGAGTCGCTGAGCCAGTCCTGAAGGTACTGGGCGCGGACGTGGCGGATCGCGCCGAGCCGGCCCTCGTCGACGAAGCGCTTGGCCAGGGCCAGCGCGGGGGTGCGGCGGTAGCTGAAGCCGCACATCGCGACGCGGCCCGAGGCGGCGGCCGCGGCGACCATCCGCTCGGCTTCCTCGACGGAGTTGGCCAGCGGCTTCTCGCAGAGGACGTGCTTGCCGGCCTCGAGGGCGGCGATCGCGATCTCGGCGTGGGTGTCGCCGGGGGTGCAGATGTCGACGAGGTCGATGTCGTCGCGCGCGATCACCGCGCGCCAGTCGGTCGAGGACTCGCTCCAGCCCAGGGTCGCGGCGCGCTCGGCGGTCCGCTGCGGGTCGGTGCCCACCAGCACGGCCAGCTCGGGGCGCAGCGGCAGCGGGAAGAAGCGGGGGGCGGTGCGCCAGGCGTGCGAGTGGGTGCGGCCCATGAAGGCGGTCCCCACCATCGCGACGCGCAGTGCTCGGTCGTTCGACATCGTCGTCCTTTCGTCGGCGGGTCGACCCTCCCATGCCCGCGCTCGGCTCCGCCAGCTCTTTCTGCCGAGCGGGAGGGCGGCGACGGAGGGCTCGGGAGGCGGCAGGTCACGATCCGGTTGCGGCCCGGACGCTATTCATAGGGTCGGAGAGCGCTCTATGACGAGACTCCGTGTCCAGACGCGCCGTGCACTGCGCCGTCAGATGTCGCCTAAACCCGCGGATCCCAGGGCTGGCGCGGGTGACGGAAGCGTTTCGATGCGCTGGGCGACCGCCGGGATCTCCTTCGAAACGGCTCAGAACTTTTGGTTGACCCGCGACTTAAGTCGCTGTAGCTTCGTCCGCATGGTCAACGCAGACCCCGGCGACACCGCCGCCCAGCCTCTTTCCCGCACCCAGGACACCGCGTCAGAACTGCTTCTGCAGATGCGCGGGATCGTCAAAGTCTTCCCCGGAGCACGAGCCCTCGACGGCGTCGACCTCGACGTCCGCCCGGGCGAGGTGCACTGCCTCCTCGGCCAGAACGGCGCCGGCAAGTCCACGCTGATCAAGACGCTCGCCGGGGCCCACCAGCCCACCGAGGGCGAGATCCTCGTGGACGGGAAGGTCGTCACGATCCCCTCGCCGACGGCCGCGCTCGCGCTCGGCATCGCCACGATGTACCAGGAGCTGGACGTCGTCGACGGCCTCTCCGTCGCCGAGAACATCTACCTCGGCCACGAGCTCTCCCGCGGCGGCTTCACCGCCCGCTCGAAGGCCGCGCGGATCACCCGCGAGCTGATGCAGCGCCTCGGCCACCCCGAGATCGCCCCGCACCGCGAGGTCGGCAGCCTCTCCGCCGCCGGCAAGCAGATCGTGCAGATGGCGCGGGCCCTCTCCCACGACGCGCGGGTCATCATCATGGACGAGCCCTCCGCGGTGCTCGACTCCGAGGAGGTGGAGAACCTCTTCCACGTGGTCCGCCAGCTCACCGCCGACGGCGTCGCCATCGTCTACATCTCGCACCGCCTCGAGGAGATCCGCGCCATCGGCGATCGGATCACCGTCATCAAGGACGGCGCGACGGTCGCGAAGAACCTCGCCGTCGCCGACACCCCGACCTCGAAGCTGATCACGCTGATGACCGGCCGCGCCGTGGAGTACGTCTTCCCGGACCGCACCGAGCTCCCCGCCGAGGCCGAGACGCTGCTGAAGGTGGAGAACCTGGGGCTGCGCGGCTCGTTCGCCGACGTCTCGCTCGAGATCCGCGCCGGAGAGGTCGTCGGCCTCGCGGGGCTCGTCGGCTCCGGACGCTCCGAGATCCTGGAGACCATCTACGGGGCGCGCCGCGCCAGCACCGGCACCGTCAGCGTCGCGGGCAAGCGGCTGCGGGCCGGCTCGGTCACCTCCGCGGTCGACGCCGGCATCGGCCTCTGCCCGGAGGAGCGCAAGAGCCAGGGCCTGCTCCTGGACGAGCCGGTCTACCGCAACATCACCCTCTCGACCTTCGACCGCTTCGCCAAGCGCGGCTTCCTCGACGAGCGCTCCGAGCGCGCGGCGGCGGCCGAGCAGGCGGTGGCGCTCGACCTCCGCCCGCACGGCGTCGACCGCGACGCCCGCACGCTCTCCGGCGGCAACCAGCAGAAGGCGCTCCTCGCCCGCTGGCTGGTGCGCGGCTGCCGCGTGCTGCTGCTCGACGAGCCGACCCGCGGGGTCGACGTCGGAGCGCGGGCCGAGATCTACACCCTGATCCGGGACCTCGCGACCAACGGCGCCGCCGTGCTCGTGGTCTCCAGCGAGATCGGCGAGGTCCTCGGGCTCTCGGACCGAGTGCTCGTGATCTCCGACGGCGCCGTGGTCCACGAGGGCCCCGCCGATTCGATCGACGAGCACCGCGTGCTCGATCTCGTCATGGAAGGAAGTGCAGCGTGAGCGGACAGCTCGACACCGCGTCACCGTCGATCTGCGGTCCGCAGGAGGACGCCGGACGTCACGCCTCGGCCGCGACCGGAGGGCCGAGCGGCGGGACCCCGTCGAAGGACGCCCGCTCCGGGCTCGCCGGGATGATGGGCGGCTCCCTCGGCCGCAACATCGGCCTGGTGCTCGCGCTGGTCATCCTCTGCATCGTCGGGTTCGCCACCGCGGGGGAGCGCTTCGCCAGCGTCGACAACGTGCTGACGATCCTCCGCCTGGCCGCCGTGATCGGCGTGCTCAGCATCGGCATGACCTTCGTCATCACCTCGGGCGGCATCGACCTCTCGGTCGGCTCGGTGATGGGGCTCGCGACGGTCTGGGCGAGCACGGTCTCGACGCAGTACTACGCGGCGAACACCTCGTGGCTGGTCATCGTGCTGACCGCGGTGCTCGTCGGCCTTGTCTGCGGGCTGATCAACGGGGCGCTGATCGCCTACGGCCGCGTGGTCGCCTTCATGGCGACGCTGGCGATGCTCGTCGCGGCCCGCGGCTTCGCGGAGCTGATCTCGAACCGGCAGACGCAGATCGTCACCGTCGACCCGTTCCTCGACTTCTTCCGCGCCGACGTGCTCGGCATCCCGGTCCTCGTGCTGATCTTCGCGCTCGTCGCGGTGGCCGGCTGGATCCTGCTCAACCGCACCACCTTCGGCCGCCGCACCGTCGCTGTCGGCGGCAACCCGGAGGCGGCCCGCCTCGCCGGCATCAAGGTCCGCCGGCACACCATGTACGTCTACGGCCTCGCCGGCCTGACCGCGGGCATCGCCGCGGTGATGATGCTCGCCCGCACCACCGCCGGCTCCTCGACCAACGGCACGCTCTACGAGCTCGACGCCATCGCGGCGGTCGTGGTCGGCGGCACGCTGCTCGCCGGCGGCCGCGGCACGATCGTCGGCACCGTGTTCGGCGTCCTGATCTTCACGACCCTCACCAACGTCTTCACGCAGAACAACATGTCGACCTCGGCTCAGGCCGTGGCGAAGGGCGCGATCATCGTCGCCGCCGTCCTGCTGCAGCAGCGCTTCGCCGCCCGCGGCAAGTCCTGACCCGAGGGGCCGCCGCCCCACCTCTTCCCGGGGCGCTCGCCCCGATTCCCAGCACCAGCAGCACCCACCTCGACCACTCCGGTCACCCTCCGCAGGCACCGCTGTGCCCTGCGGCCCCTCATGGATCCATCGAAGGAGATCACTTCCATGTCCGTTCGCCACCCCTCCGGCTCCCGCCTGGACCGCACCACCCGACTGGGCCGCACCGCCCGCCTGGGCACCGCCGGCTTCGCCTTCGGCGCCGTCGCGCTGATGCTCACCGGCTGCATCTCCAACGCCCCCGTCGAGACCGGGAACGCCTCCGGCGGCGGCACCGCCGCCGCGGTCGCCGCCTCGGACAACGACGCCTCCGGCGACACCGTCGTGATCGGCTTCACCGCTCCCGCCGCCGACCACGGCTGGATGGGCGCCGTCAGCCGCGCGGCCATCGCCGAGGCCGAGAAGTACGACGACGTGGAGCTGCGCACCGCGGAGGGCACCAACGACGTCAACCTGCAGATCAGCCAGGTCGAGACCTTCATCAACGACGGCGTCGACGCGATCGTGCTGCTGCCGATCGACGGCGCGGCGCTGACCGAGGTCGCGACCGAGGCGATGGAGGCGGGCATCACCGTCATCAACGTCGACCGCGAGTTCTCCAGCCCGTTCGCCGCCCGTTCGACGGTGCTCGGCGACAACTACGGCATGGGCGTCAGCGCCGGCACCTACCTCTGCGAGCAGCTCGGTGACAACCCGGACGCGGTCGTGGCCGAGATCGCCGGCATCGACTCGCTGCCGCTGACCCAGGACCGCAGCCAGGGCTTCGCCGACGCGCTCTCGGGCTGCGGGCTCGACGTGGACAACCGCGTCGCCGCCGACTTCACCGTCCAGGGCGGCGAGCAGGCCGCGGCCAACCTCCTCCAGGCGGCGCCGCAGATCGACGCGATCTGGAACCACGACGACGACCAGGGCGTCGGCGTCCTCGCCGCGATCGACACCGCGGGCCGCGACGAGTTCATCCTCGTCGGCGGCGCCGGCTCGGCGAACGTGATGCGCTCGATCGAGGCCGACGACTCCGTGGTCAAGGCCACGGTCGTCTACCCCTCGACCCAGGCCGCGGACGGCATCAAGCTCGCCCGCCTGATCGAGCAGAACAAGTCGATGAGCGACACCACCTCGCTCGGCGTCCCGCGCCAGATCCAGCTCTTCGCGCCGGTCGTCACCAAGGACAACGTCGCCGAGTACCTGCCCTCGGCCTTCGAGTCCTGATCGGCTGATCCGGCCGGATCACTGATCCGACCGGCCCACTGACCCGCCGGCGCGGGGGAGACCTCGCGCCGGCCCGGACCAGCCGGAACCGCGCCCCTATTAAAAGGAGCGACCGGCGCCGCGACAGCATCCCGCGAGAGGAGGCGACGACGAAGACATCGGCCCACGGGCCGACCAGAGGAGACCGGATCCGCACGTCGTGCGGACAGAGACGGATCCGGCCTCTGCGATGAACACCTCGTTGAAGGAATCACATCACGCATGAATGGTAAGCGATCCACGAAGAGAAGCATCAGGTCTCTCTTCGCCCTCGGCATCGCCGGGATGGTGACGGTCTCCGGACTCACCGCCCTCGGCCTGCCCGCCTCGGCCCACGACGGAGTGGACCACGGCTCGGAGCCGGGCGCGGAGTCCGCGCTCGACTGGAGCAACTACGAGAAGGTGCTGCTGACGAAGAACGTCGGCGAACCGATCGACCTCGCCGTCCTCCCGGACAAGTCGGTCCTCCACACGGCACGGAACGGCGAGATCCGCCACACCGATCCGAAGACCGGCACCACGCGCGTCGTGGCCACGATCCCCGTCTACCAGAACTCGGAGGACGGACTCCAGGGCGTCGGCGTCGACCCCGACTTCGCCGAGAACCAGTGGGTCTACCTGGTCTACGCGCCCCAGAGCGGCACGCCGACCGGTGCGGCCCCGAACATGCTCCCCGCGGGTGAGGACGAGAGCTACTGGGACCAGTGGAAGGGCGTCAACCGCCTCTCCCGGTTCAAGTGGACCGGCTCCGGACTCGACCTGGCGAGCGAGCAGAAGATCATCGAGGTCGAGGCGCAGCGCGGGCAGTGCTGCCACGTGGGCGCCGACTTCGACTGGGACGCCGACGGCAACCTGTACCTCTCGACCGGCGACAACACGCCGGCGAGCGCTCCGGGGGCCGCGGGCTTCGCGCCGAACAACGACGCGCCCGGCATGAACCCCGGCTTCGACTCGCGTCGCGGTGCGGGCAATACGAACGACCTGCGCGGCAAGATCCTCCGGATCGCGGTCCAGGAGGACGGCTCGTACACGATCCCCGAGGGCAACCTCTTCCCGGTGGGCACCGAGAAGACCCGCCCCGAGATCTTCGTGATGGGCGTGCGCAATCCGTTCAAGATCGACGTCGACGCGGAGACGAACACCCTCTCCTGGGGCGACTACGGGCCCGACGCGACGAAGGCCGCCGCGGCCGACGGCGTGCGCGGCCCGATGGGTCTCGTCGAGTGGAACGCGACCGGTCTCGACCAGCCGCAGAACTCGGGCTGGCCCTACGTGCACGGCCCGAACCTGCCGTACAACGAGTGGAACTTCGAGACGGCGACGCCCCGCGGCTTCTTCGACCCGCAGAACCTGAAGAACAACTCGCGCTGGAACACCGGCCTCGTGGACATCCCGGCGGCCACGCCGGCGACCGTCTACTACGGCGACAACCCGGGCGACCAGCCGTTCGACGAGCTCGTGAACTTCGGGACGAGCACCGGCCAGGGCCCGATGGGCGGACCGGTGTACCACTTCGACGAGGAGAACACCTCGACGTCGAAGTTCCCGGCCTACTGGAACGAGAAGACCTTCTTCGGCGAGTTCTCGCAGGACTACATCGCGGCGTTCACGCTCGATGACGACCGCGCGGTCACGCACATCGAGGACTTCCTGCCCAACACGGCGCTGAGCTCGCGCAACCAGCCGATCCACGACAACCCCATGGACATGGAGTTCGGCCCCGACGGGTCGATGTACGTGCTCGAGTACGGCGACGGCTTCTTCCGCGCCAACCCCGACGCCGGCCTGTACCGGATCGACTACGCCGAGGGCAACAAGGCCCCCCAGGCGCGCTTCACCGCGACGCCGCTGTCCGCCTCCGAGACGCCACTCGAGGTGACGTTCGACGCCAAGGGATCCTCCGACCCCGAGGGCGACGCGCTCACCTACGACTGGGACTTCGACGGCAACGGCACCTTCGACGCCACGGGCGTCACCGCGAAGAACACCTACACCGAGCTCGGCCAGTTCACGGCCCGCCTGCGCGTCACCGACGCCAAGGGCAAGTTCAGCCTCACCTCCCGGGTGATCTCGGTGGGCAACCAGGCGCCGCAGATCGAGATCACGACGCCCGGCAACGGCTCGTTCTTCGAGTGGGGCGACGCGATCCCCTACCGGGTCACCGGCCGCGACGCGGAGGACGGCGACCAGATCGTCGGCAGCCGCGTGGGCTGGACCTACGGTCTCGGCCACGACGAGCACGCCCACCCCGAGGTCACCGGCACCGGTGCCACGGGAGCGTTCCCGACGTCGAAGGACTCGCCCGAGCACGGCCCCGGCGCGCTGCTCTACGGCACCGTCGTCGTGACCTACACGGACGCCGGCTACAACGGACTGCCCCCGGCCGCGGCCGAGGCGACGCTGCGGCTGAACCCGAAGACGCAGGAGGCGGAGCACGCCGCCCGCGAGGGCGTCCTGCCCTACGCGGACACCGCCGCCAGCGGCGGCAACGCGGTCAGCGGACTCGGTGCGGGATCCTTCCTGCGCTGGGACCCGGTGAACCTCGCGAACCTGACCGGCGTCGTGGTCCGCGCCACCGGTGAGGGCACGGTCGACCTCCGCTGGAACGCCGCCGACGCGGCGCCCTTCGGAACGGCGACCATCCCCGCCGGCGCCGGCTGGCAGGACGTCCTCGTGCCGTTCTCCGGCCAGCCCACCGGCACCGGCTCGCTCTACGTGACCTCGCCCTCCGGCCTGTCGCTCGACTCCCTCACCTTCCAGGGTGCGGGTGCCGGCGACAAGACGGCGCCGACCGTCAGCGCGACCCTCGACCCCGCAGCGCCCACCGGCGTCGGCGGCGTCTACAACCGCGCGGTGAACCTCACCCTGGCGGCGACCGACAACGGCGCGCTCGCCAGCGTGCAGTACTCGGTCGACAACGGGACGACGTGGACCACGGTCCGCGCCGCGAACGGCGCCTACTCGGTGCCCTTCACCACCAACGGCGCCCGCACGGTCCAGTACCGCGCCACCGACACCGGCGGCAACGTCTCCGCGGTCGGCACGGTCTCGTTCACGATCGACCTCGCCGCGGGGAACGCGCCGACCGTCGACTCGACCACGACCGTGGCGCTCGCCGCCCCGCGCGTGACCTTCGGCGCTCCCGGATCGGCGACGGTCACCGTCTCCGGCCAGGGCGGCACCCCCGGCGGCGAGGTCGTCCTCTACGAGGGCGACAGCGAGATCGGCCGCAGCGCCCTCGAGGGCGGGAAGGCGACCATCGCCCTGCCGCAGACCCTCGGGGCGGGAACGCACACCTTCCGCGCGGCCTACGGAGCGGACGGCACCTTCAAGGCGTCGGCCGGCACCGCCCGCCTGATCGTGTCGAAGGCCGACTCCGTGCTCACCGCGACCGTCTCGCCGAACCCGGTCAAGCCGGGTGCCAGCGCGCAGGTCTCGGTCGAGTCGAAGACGTCCACCGGCGTCGCCGGGACCGGCCAGGTCACCGTGATGGTGAAGAGGAACCTCTCCACCGTCGCGATGCTCACCGGCACCCTCGACGAGAACGGGAAGGTCGTCGTGACCCTGCCGAAGCTCGCGGCGGGCAGCTACAAGCTGACCGTCACCCACACCGCCACGGCGAACACCAACGCCGCGTCCAGCCTGCTGAACCTCACCGTCCAGCAGTAGCCGCGGCGGGACCGGCCGGCTCGCGCCCCGAGCCCGGGCCGGCCGGTCCCCCCCCTGATCCACCTGCATGTTCCGTTTCGAAGGAGAGACAATGCACCACCACCACGGATCCATCACGGCGAAGCCGATGAGCCGACGCGCGCTGATGACGGCCCTCGCCGCCTCCACGGTCGCCGTCGGAGTCGGGGCCGGCGCGCTGGCGCCCGGCGCCCTCGCCGCTCCCGCCCCCTCGTCCGGCGCCAACCGGCTCGTCCCGATCAACCGGATCGGGATCCAGCTCTACAGCGTCCGCGACAAGGTCTCGTCGATCGGCTTCCGGGCCGTCTTCGAGGAGCTGGGCCGCATCGGCTACAGCGAGATCGAGTTCGCCGGCTACACCCAGGGCAACGTCGGCGCGATCACCCCCCAGGAGATCCGCCAGCTGCTCGACGACAACGGCCTGCGGGCCGTCGGCTCGCACGTCGGCACCAACCTGCTCCGCTCGGAGCTGGGGAAGCAGATCGAGATCGCGCAGATCCTCGGCACCCCGCACCTCGGCACCGGCAACGCGCCGACCAACGTCAACACCGTCGCGGGCTACCGCGCCGCTGCCGACGAGTGGAACGCCTGGGGCCAGCAGGTCTCGGCCGCCGGCATGAAGCTCTACCAGCACAACCACGCGGGCGAGTTCGCCTTCGGCTCGGACGACCCGAAGACGCGCCTCTACGACGTGTTCTACGACAACACCGACCCGAAGCACGTCTACCTCGAGATGGACGTCTACTGGGCCTACGTGGGCAAGAAGCTCTACCCGGGCTTCGAGCCGCTCGACTACATCAAGCGCAACCCGCGCCGCTACCCGATCCTGCACCTCAAGGACGGCAAGACGAACAACGCCAACACCAACGGCTACGACATCATCGAGTTCGGCGCGGGCAACCTGCCGTACCAGGCGTTCCTGTCGGAGCTGCGCGACCGCGGCCAGCGCTACGGAGTCTGGGAGCAGGACACCGCGCCCACCCAGGCCGTCGCGCCCAACCCGGTGAACTCGCTCGGCAACGCCGCGCGCAGCTACGACGCCATCGAGGCTCTCCGTGGCTGAGTCCTCGCGCCGCGCCGGCGCCTCCCTTCCCCGCACCACCACGCGCACCGGCGCACCGAGGAGAACCCCCATGAAGTGGAAGACGACCACGGCGGTCCTCGCGGCCGCCTCCCTCGCGATGGTCGCCGCGCCGTCCGCCTTCGCGGCGACGACGGACTGCACGACCGAGCTCGGCAACACGACGATCGCGGGCGACCTGACCGTCGCCGCCGGCGAGACCTGCGTGCTGGGCAACGTCGTCGTGCAGGGCTCGATCACCGTCGGCGACGACGCCTGGCTCGACGCCACCTCGGCGACGATCGAGGGCGACGTCATCGGCACGGACGCGTACGGCATCTCGATCGACGGCACCAGCGTCGGCGGCGACGTCGTGTCGTTCTCCGAGGGCTCGCGCGCCGGCTTCCTCTACCTCCGCGACCTCACCGTCGCGGGCATGGTCGAGGCGGGCGGCATCGACGTCGAGCTCAGCGACGTCTCGGTCGACGGCTCGGTCAGCACCGATGCGGCGAACTACGTCGACGTGGCGCGCACCAGCGTCGGCGGCGACGCGACCTTCGCCGGCAGCGACTTCGGCGTGAGCGTCGGCGGCGCGATCGTCGGCGGCTCGCTGACGGTCAGCGGATCCTCGCGCGGCGTGCTCCTCGGCGCGAACGAGGACGGCTCCGCGGCCGCGCTCGGCAACACCGTCGGCGGGAACCTCGTGCTCTCGGGCAACTCCGGCAACGTCCAGCTCGCGGGCTCGACGGTCGGCGGGCGGATCACGCTCGCGGAGAACGCTCCGGCGGTCAACTTCGGCGCGGGCAACACCGCCGCCGGAGTGGACGGGGACTTCACCGGCACGGCCGCCGGCGCTGCGGCGCAGGGCGACCAGGCCGTCGCGGTCATCGTTCCGGACGCGCGCGAGGGCGAGCTGACCTGGAGCCTCGAGGGCACCAGCAACCTGGTGAACCTCGGTGTCGCCGAGGAGCAGGGCGACCACTTCGCCGCGTCGGGCGAGCTCGTGCCGGTCCGCGTGACCGACTCGCGCCTGTCCGGACCGGAGTGGTCGGTGACCGCTCAGATCAGCGACTTCCGTGCCGGCGACCAGACGGTCTCGGGCAAGTACCTCGGCTGGACCCCGAAGGTCCTGGAGAACGAGGGCGGTGCCGTCGCCGGTGCCCCCGTCGTCTCCGGGTTCGTCTCGGGCGAGGGCCTCGCCACCGCTCGCGTCCTCGGCTCCGCCGCGGCCGGGCACCCGACCGGATCCTCGGTCCTCGGCGCCGACCTCGACCTGCAGCTCCCGCTGTCGGTCGGAACCGGCACCTACACGGCGACGCTGACGCTCACCGCGCTCGGCTAGCCCCCTCGGCCGGCCGCCGGAGCCCCGGCGGCCGGCCCCCCTCTCTCCTCCCCTCCGCGAGATGCCACTTGTGCACGCCTGACACGGCGTGTCGCGTGCACAAGTGGCATCTCGCGGGGGGACCCACCCCCCCCTCGAAAGGCTGGACGATGATGTTCCGCTCCACACTCCGCTCGCTCGGTGTCCTGCTCGTCGTCGGGCTCGGGGCCGCTGCGCTGCCGGCGCAGGCCCTCGCCGAGGAGGCGACCTCGCCGGCGAGCTCGCCGGTGACCTGGGGGGTGCGGCCCGCCGACACCGAGCAGGGCAGCGACCGGCCGAACTACGCCTACGCGCTCGAGCCGGGCGGGCAGCTGAGCGACGCGCTGATCGTCTCCAACTACGACGACGAGGACCAGACCTTCCGCGTCTACGGCTCCGACGGCTTCATCACCGAGGCGGGGCAGCTCGATCTGCTGCCGGCCGCCGAGCCGTCCACCCAGCTGGGCAGCTGGATCTCCTTCGAGGCCCCGGACGTCGTCGTCCCCGCGGGCGAGAGCGTGCAGATCCCGTTCCAGCTCGAGGTGCCGGCCGACGCGGTGCCGGGCGACTACGCCGCGGGCGTCGTCTCCTCGATCCTCGTCCAGGGCGAGACCGGGGTCTCGGTCGACCGCCGCCTCGGCTCGCGGATGTACCTCCGCGTCGGCGGAGACCTCGCCCCGCGCCTCTCGGTCGACGGCCTCGCCGTCTCGTACCAGGGCGAGTGGAACCCCTTCGCCCCCGGCACGACCACCATCGACTACACCGTCACCAACGCGGGCAACACCCGCCTCGCCCCGGGCGCCGAGCTCGCGGTCTCCGGTCTCCTCGGCCTCGGCAGCGTCGCCGCGACCGATCCGGAGCCGCTGCCCGAGCTGCTCCCGGGCAGCTCGACCAGCCGGAGCGTCACCGTCGCCGGGGTCTGGCCGCTGTTCGTCGCGACCGCCCGGATCGCGCTGACCGGCACCGTCGTCACCGCCGACTTCGCGGGCCAGGCCGCCGACCCGGCCGCCGTGCCCGAGGTCGCCGCCGTCTCCTCCGAGGCCTCGACCGCGGCCGTGCCGTGGAGCGCGCTGCTGCTGCTGGCGCTGCTGATCGGGCTGATCGTGCTGGCGGTCGTGCGCCGCCGCCGCCGCGCCGCGGGCGAGCAGAAGCGGATCGACGCCGCCGTCGCCGCCGCGGTGGCCGGCGCCTCGACGACCGGGGCCTCCGCGCCTCCGCGAGATGCCACTTATGACGAGGATTCGCGGCGTGTCGAGCTCACAAGTGGCATCTCGCGGGAGACGACGGACCCGGCAGCGACCGACCCGGCAGCGACCGACCCGGCAGCGACCGACCCGGCAGCGACCGACCCGGCAGCGACCGACCCGTCCGGCTCCGACCGTGCGGGGGTGCGCTCCTGACCTCCGTCGTCGCCGGGGCGCCAGTGCTCGGCGAGGGCTCTGCGCTCGGCGAGGGCTCAGCGCTCGGCGAGGCTCTGCTCGCGGAGCTGCTCGAGGAACGCGTCGACGTTGCTCGGGCCGAGGAGGTGCTGCCGCAGCATCAGGGCCGCACCGCGGACGCCGCCGCTGCCGCCGAGCTCGGCGGTCACCACATGGAGGCGCTGGGTCGCCAGCGGCAGGGAGCGCCGATCGACGACCTCGCGCACGCCGGCCAGGATCTCCGGGGCGGCGAGCGCGACGCTGCCGCCGAGCACGATCACCGACGGGTTCAGCAGGCTCACGCAGGTGGCGAGGACCTCGCCGATCTGCAGGCCCGCGAGGCGCGCCGCCTCGATCGCCTCCGGGTCGCGGTCGCGCAGGAGCGCCAGCAGATCGCGGACCGAGTGCACGTCGCGTCCCGCCTCGGCCAGTGCGCGCACCAGGGCCCCGCCGCTCGCGAGCGCCTCGAGGTCGCCGTCGCGGCCGTCCGCCGCCTCCGGAGCGGTGCGCGGCACCTGGACGTGACCGAGATCGCCGGCCGCGCCGAGCGCGCCGCGCTGCAGGACGCCGCCCGAGACGATGCCCGAGCCGATGCCGGTGCTGATCTTCACGAAGATCAGGTCCTGCGCGTGCGGGAAGCGCGAGGCGCGCTCGCCGAGGGCCAGCAGGTTCACGTCGTTGTCGACGAGCACGGTGGTGTCGACGCGGCGGCGGATGTAGCCCGGGATGTCGAAGCCGTCCCAGCCGGGCATGATCGGCGGGCGCACCGGGCGGCCGCTCGCGTGCTCGACCGGGCCGGGCACGCCGAGGCCGAAGCCGGCCAGCGCCTCGGGCGCCAGGTGCGCGTCGGCGAGGATCTCGTCGCAGACGTCGAGCGCGTGGTCGAGCACCCGGATCGGGCCCTGCGCGATGTCGAGCTCCTCGCGCCGCTCGACGACGATGCGGCCGTCGAAGTCGGTCAGCGCGATCGTCGAGTGCGTCGCGCCGAGGTCGATGGTCAGGAATGCGCGGACCGACGGATCGAACACCAGCCGGGCCGACGGGCGGCCGCCGGTCGACGGCGCGCGGTCGAGGTGCGTGATCAGGCCGAGCTCGAAGAACAGGTCGAGCCGCGTCATCACCGCCGTGCGGGCGAGTCCCGTCTCCTCGACCAGCTCCGCGCGGGTGCGCGGACGGCCGTCGGCGAAGAGCCGCAGCAGGTCGCCGGTCTGCGAGCCGGCCCGCACTCCCACGCTCAGCGCCCGCCCGCTCGGATGTCGACGGTGCAGATGTCGCAGGCGACTGCTCGGGAGGACGGGTCGCGGCTCGGCACACCTGAGGAAAGCAGTCGCCGCGAGGTGACGCAATCTCGACGCGCGAGGAGACCCCGAATGACGTCCCCCCGAATGAAGTCCACAGACAGGAGAGAACGATGACCTCGTCCCACACCACCGGCACCACCGGCACTGCCTCCACCGCCGACCGCGCCCCGCAGCAGGAGCGCATCGGCCTTTGGCTGATCGGAGCCCGGGGCAGCGTCGCCACCACGGCCGCCGTCGGCCTGCACGCCATCGCCTCGGGCGCGGCGCCCAGCAACGGCTGCGCCACCGCGACCCCGGCCTTCGAGGACGTCCCGCTCGCCGGCTTCGACGCGATCGTGATCGGCGGGCACGACGTCTCGTCGACCCCGCTGCTCGAGAAGGCGATGGGCCTGGCGGCCGGCGGGATGTTCCCGACCTCGGTCGTCGCCGAGGTCGCCGACCGGCTCGACGCGACCGACCGCGAGATCCGCCGCTCCTTCGGCGTCGAGGGCGGCTCGCAGCAGGACGAGATCGACCGTCAGGCGGCCGACATCGTCGAGTTCCGCGAGCGGCACGCGCTCGCCCGGGTCGTCGTGATCGACGTCGCCTCCACCGAGGTGCTGCCGCAGGACCGCCCCGAGTTCCACGACCTCGCCGCCCTGCGCGCCGCGCTCGCCCGGCCCGGCGAGACCGTGCTGCCGCCGAGCTCGATCAGCGCGCTCGCCGCGGTGACCGCCGGCTCGCCCTACGTCTGCTTCACCCCCTCCACCGCGCTGGCGCTGCCCGCGCTGGAGGAGTGGGCCGCGGAGGCGGGCGTCCCGATCGCAGGACAGGACGGCAAGACCGGCGAGACCCTGCTCCGGAGCGTGCTCGCGCCGATGTTCACGGCGCGCGGGATGCGCGTGCTGTCCTGGGCGGGCGCGAACCTGCTCGGCGGCGGCGACGGGCAGACCCTCGCCGACCCGGAGGCGGTGCGCTCGAAGCTGGTCTCGAAGAACCGCGGGCTCCGCAGCCTGCTCGGCGACGAGGTCGTCACTCCGCTGCACATCGACAACGTGCCGGACCTCGGCGACGTGAAGACCGCGTGGGACCACGTGCACGCGGAGGGGTTCCTCGGCTCGCGGATCACGGTGCAGACCATCTGGTCGGCGTACGACTCGGCGCTCGCCGCGCCGCTGATCCTGGACCTGGCGCGCCTGATGTCGCTCGCCGACGCGGCCGGGATCTCGGGGCCCGTCGCCGAAATGGGCTTCTTCTTCAAGGACCCGTGGGGGAGCGACGTGCACGGCTTCGCGGAGCAGACCGCCGAGCTGGTCGCCTGGTCGGCGCGCACCGGCGCGGCCGTCGTCCAGCGCTCGCTCGTGGCGGGCGGCGCTATCCGCCATGGCTGAGCTGCGCGACTGGCTCGAGCTCGTGCGCGCCAAGGCGGCGCTCTCGGTGCTCGGCGACACGGTGGCCGGAGCGGCGTGGGCCGGCCGGGCGCCCGGAGTGCGCACGGTCGCGCTGCCGCTCGCGTCCGCGCTCCTCTACTCGGCGGGCATGGCGCTCAACGACTACGCCGACGCGGAGCTCGACGCGGTGGAGCGGCCGGAGCGGCCGATCCCGTCGGGGCGGATCCGGCGCGGTGCCGCACTCGGGCTGGCGGCCGGGCTGACCGGGGCGGGGATCGCGGTCGCGGCGCTCGTCGACGGTCGCCGCTCACTCCTCCTGAGCGTGCCGCTCGCGGCGAGCATCTGGTCGTACGACCTGCTGGCCAAGCCGACTCCGCTCGGGCCGGTCGTGATGGCGGCCTGCCGCGGGCTCGACGTGCTGCTCGGTGCGGGGGCGTCCGGCGTGCGCGCGGCGGCTCCCGCCTCCGCCGCCGTCGCGGCGCACACGCTCGGAGTGACCGTGCTCTCGCGCGGCGAGGTGCACGGCACCCGCCCGGCGGTCGCGGGAGCGGCGGCGACCGGCACGGCCGCGCTCGCCCTCGCGCTGGGCGCCGGGGCGGTCCGCGCGAAGGGCGGCCCGGCTCTCGGCGCGGTCGTCGCCGTCGCGCTCGCCCGCTGGATCGCGCTCGTGCTGGTCCCGCAGCTGCGCGCCGTGCGGACGTCCGACGCGGCCTCGGCCCGGACGGCCACCCGCTCGGGCATCGCGGGGATGGTCCCGCTGCAGGCGGCGCTCGCCGGGCTGCGGCGGCCGGAGCTCGGCGCGGCCCTGCTGGGGCTCGACGCGCTCGGGGCCGTCGTGCTGCGGCGCCCGAGGGTCTCGGCGGACATCACATGAGCGGGCAGGAGCAGGGCATGCAGGACAGCGCCGGCCCCGTCCTGGGCGCCGGCCCCGTCCTGGGCTACGGCACCAACGGCTTCGCCGACCACACCCTCGACGACGCCCTGACCGTGCTGCACGCCGCCGGCTACCGCGCGGTGGCGCTGACCCTCGGGACCCCGCACCTCGACCCGTTCGCCGACGACGTCCGCGAGCGCACCCTCGCCCTGCGTCGACGGCTCGACGAGCTGGGCTTCCGCGTGGTGATCGAGACCGGGGCGCGCTACCTCCTCGACCCGTTCGTGAAGCACCGGCCGACCCTGGTCGACGAGGAGGCCGGCCCGCGGCTGGCCTTCCTGCACCGCGCGATCGAGATCGCCGCGCTGCTCGGCGCCGACGCCGTCTCGCTCTGGTCGGGCGTGCTGCCCGAGGGGATGGAGCGCGCCCGCGGCTGGCGGCTCCTGGTCGAGCGGATGCGCGGCGTCGTCACCGAGGCCGAGCGCTACGGCGTGCGGCTGGGCTTCGAGCCGGAGCCCGGCATGCTCGTCGAGACCGTCGCGGACGCGCTGCTGCTGCGGCGCGAGCTCGGCGACCCGGAGGCGTTCGGTCTCACCGTCGACCTCGGCCACTGCGTGGTGGTCGAGCCGGACGGCGTCGTCGGCGCCCTCCGCAGCGCGGCCGGCCTGCTGGTGAACGTGCAGGTCGACGACATGCTGCCCGAGCGGCACGAGCACCTCGAGCTCGGCACGGGCGTGCTCGATCTCGCGGCCGCCTTCGCGACGCTCGAGGAGATCGGCTACCGCGGGATCGCCGCGGTGGAGCTGCCGCGCCACTCGCACGACGCGCCTCGCCTGGCGGTCGCGAGTCTCGCGGCGATGCGGGCGGCGATCCGGACCCGGGGGACCGGGGCGGAGTCGCCGCAGCACCCCTGGACCGCGACAGCCTGCGCCGTGCTCCGCGAGCAGCCGCGGCGGATCGACCGCTATTTCCCGGCCGCCGGTCGGGAGGCCGGTCGCGCCCCGCTCCGCCCCGACGCGGATCCGCAGGGCCTCGTGCACGGCACCGAGGACGACGCGGCGCGCTCGGCGCTGATCACGGCCGCCGCCTCGGCCCTCGACGACGAGGACCTGGCCGCCCTGCTCCTCCGGCTCTACCGCGGCGGCGACGACGCCGAGCGCCGCGGCGTGCTGGTCGGGCTGCACGCGCTGACCGCCGCCGGCCGCGCGGGCGAGCCGGTGGCCGCGGCCGGCCGCGAGCTGATCGCGGACGCCCTGCGCGCCAACGACACCCGGCTGGTCGCCGCGGCGATGGGCCGCTTCGCCGAGGAGCACCTCGACGCGCACGCCTGGCGGCACGGCGTGCTCAAGCTCGTCTTCTGCGGCGTCCCGCTCGCGGCCGTCTCCGGTCTCGAGCGGCGGAGCGACCCCGAGCTCGCCGCGATGGCCGGCCGCTTCGCCGACGAGCGCCGCGCCGCCGGCCGCACGGTGCCGGACGACCTGGCGGTGCTCCTGCCGAGCTGAGGGACCCCGGCGCGTCCCTCGACACGACCGCCGGCCCCGCACACCATCACGACCCCTCACGAGAAAGGCGCGACGATGCGCATCTTCGACCCGCACATCCACATGACCTCCCGCACCACCGACGACTACCAGGCGATGCACGACGCGGGGGTCCGCGCCGTGGTCGAGCCGTCGTTCTGGCTCGGCCAGCCGCGCACCAGCGTCGGCTCCTTCACCGACTACTTCGACGCCCTGATCGGCTGGGAGCGCTTCCGCGCCGCGCAGTACGGCATCCGGCACCACTGCACGATCGGCCTGAACCCCAAGGAGGCGAACGACCCGCGCTGCCGCGAGGTGCTGCCCGAGCTCGACCGCTACCTCGCCAAGGACGGCGTCGTCGCGGTCGGCGAGACCGGCTACGACTCGCTGACCGCGGAGGAGGACGCCGTCTTCCGCCACCAGCTCGAGCTGGCGAAGGACCACGGCCTGCCCGTGCTCGTGCACACCCCGCACCGCGACAAGGCGGCGGGCACGCAGCAGACGCTCGACGTCGTCGCCGAGTCGGGGATCGACGCCGGCCTCGTCGTCGTCGACCACCTCAACGAGACCACCGTCGACCTCGTCCTCGGCTCCGGCTGCTGGCTGGGCTTCTCGATCTACCCGGACACCAAGATGGACGAGACCCGCCTGGTGACGCTCGTCGAGCGGATCGGCCTGGACCGCGTGCTGGTCAACTCCGCCGCCGACTGGGGCCGCTCCGATCCGCTGACCACCGCGAAGACCGGGCACCTGCTGCTCGTCGCCGGCTTCAGCGCCGCCGAGGTCGACCGGCTGCTCTGGCAGAACCCGATCGACTTCTACGGGCAGAGCGGGCGGCTGAACCTCGACCCGATCCCGGGCTTCGACGCGGTCGACGCCATGGGGCGCAGCTTCGAGGGCAACTCGATCCTCCGGGGCGCGCCGCGCGTGGCGGAGGTCGTCTGATGCACCTCTCCTACTGCACCAACGTCCACCCGGCCGAGGACCTCGAGGGCGTCGTCCGTCAGCTCGACGTCTACGCCGGGCCCGCCCGCGCCGCCGCGGGGCTCGACACCGTCGGCGTGGGGCTGTGGATCCCGCGCGACCTCGCCGCCCGGCTGGTCGCCAGCCGCGAGGACCGCGCCGTGCTGCGCGCCGCGCTCGAGCGCAACGGCCTCGAGGTGCGGACGCTGAACGCGTTCCCCTACGCCGCCTTCCACGCCGAGGTGGTGAAGCTCGACGTCTACCGGCCCGACTGGACCACGCCCGAGCGCCTCGCCTACACGATCGACTGTGCGCGGATCCTCGCGGATCTGCTGCCCGCCGGCGCCGACGGCAGCATCTCGACGCTGCCGCTGGGCTGGCGCGAGGGCTGGGGCGCGGAGCAGGACGCGGCGGCCGTCCGGCAGCTCGCGCGGCTGGTCGACGAGCTGCGCGAGCTGCGGCGCTCGACCGGGCACGCGATCCGCCTGGCGATCGAGCCCGAGCCGGGCTGCATCCTGGACACGGTCGAGGACGTCGTCGCCTGGCTGCACCCGCGGATCGGCCTGGTCGACCCGGCCTACGTCGGCGTCTGCCTCGACACCTGTCACCTCGCGGTGTCGTTCGCCGACCCCGCCGCGGCGGTCCGGCGAATCCGGGACGCGGGGCTCCGGGTCGTGAAGGTGCAGGCCTCGGCCGCGCTGCACGTCGAGGACCCGGCCGATCCGGCCGCGCGCCTCGCCGTCGGGGCGTTCGTGGAGAAGCGCTACCTGCACCAGACCCGCGAGAACGGCGCGGGCGGGGTGCTCCGCGTCGACGACCTGCCGGAGGCGCTCGACACGCTGCCCGGAGCGGGGCCCTGGCGCGTGCACTTTCACGTGCCGCTGCACCACCGGCCGGCCGCACCGCTGTCGGCGACCACCGCGGTGCTGGCCGAGGCGGTGTCCGTGGTCGACGCCGCCTGGCCGTACGACGAGATCCACCTCGACGTGGAGACCTACACCTGGGCGGTGCTCGCGGACGCGCCGAGCGATCTGTCGGTCGGCATCGGCGCCGAGCTGGCCTGGGCGGCGGAGCACCTGCTGACGCCGCAGGCGCGCGCCGCGGTTCTGGAGGCGGGCCCCGCACCTGTGCCGGTCGCCGCCCTCGTCGCCGAGGAGGTCGCGCTGTGACGCCGGTGCTGCTGATCGACGTGGTCGGCCTCACCGCGACGGCGCTCGCCGACATGCCGCGGCTGTCCCGGCTCGCCCGGGCCGGTGGGCAGCTGCCGCTGGACACGATCCTGCCGGCGGTCACCTGCAGCGTGCAGTCGTCGATGCTCACCGGCACGATGCCTGCGCAGCACGGGATCGTGGGCAACGGCTGGTACTTCCGCGACCTCGGCGAGGTGCACCTCTGGCGCCAGCACAACCGCCTGGTGACGGGGGAGAAGGTCTGGGAGACGGCCCGTCGGCTGTCCGACGGCGACCCCTACCGCGCCGCCAACATCGGCTGGTGGTACGCGATGGGAGCGACGACCGACGTCACCGTGACGCCGCGGCCGATCTACCACGCCGACGGCCGCAAGTCGCCGGACGCCTACGTCCGCCCGCCGGCGCTGCACGACGAGCTGGTCGGGAAGCTGGGCGCCTTCCCGCTGTTCCAGTACTGGGGGCCGACCGCGTCGCTGCGCTCCACGCAGTGGATGGTGGACGCGACCCGGCACGTGCTCGCCGGCGACGGCTCCGGCCCGCCGCAGCTGACCACGGCGTACCTGCCGCACCTCGACTACGACCTGCAGCGCTTCGGGCCGGACTCGGCCGAGGCGCGGCGGGCGGCGGGCGAGCTGGACGTGGTGCTCGCGCCGCTGCTCGACGACGCGGAGGCGCTCGGTGCGTCGGTCGTCGTGGTGGCGGAGTACGGGATCGCGGCGGCGGACACCCCCGTGGACGTCAACCGGGCGCTGCGGCGCGCGGGCCTGCTCGAGGTGTACGTGCAGGACGGCCGCGAGCAGCTGGACCCGTGGACCTCGCGCGCCTTCGCGGTCGCGGATCACCAGATCGCGCACGTCTACGTGCCTGATGCGGCGGACCTGCCGCGGGTGCGCTCGCTGCTCAAGGCGCTGGACGGGGTGGACGAGGTGCTCGACCGCGAGGCGCAGGCGCGGTACGGCCTCGACCACGAGCGCTCCGGCGAGCTCGTCGTGGTGGCGCGGCCGGGCGCGTGGTTCACCTACTACTACTGGCTCGACGACGACCGCGCGCCGGACTTCGCGCGCGGCGTCGACATCCACCGCAAGCCCGGCTACGACCCGGCGGAGCTGTTCTTCGACCCCGCCGACCGGCTTGTGAAGGCGAAGGCGGCCGGCAACCTCGCGAAGAAGGCCCTGGGCCTGCGCTACGCGATGAACCTCGTGCCGCTGGACGCGTCGCTGGTGCGCGGCACGCACGGCCGTCTGCCGGTGTCGGCGGCGGACACTCCGCTGGTGCTTACGTCGGACGCGGACCTGCTGCCGGCCGGGGCAGCGTCGCTGCCGGTGACGGCGGTGCGCGACCTGGTGCTGGCGGCGCACGGCCCGGCGCTGGCGCGCGCGGCGGCGGCGGCTCGCGCCTGACGCGCGGCCGGGCTCGGGGCGGCTCCGAGTGGACGCGCGACGGGCCTTGCAGCTTCCGCAGCGCCCGTCCCGCGTCCACTCGCGCGGCTCGCGTCGTCACGGGGATGCGAGACCTGCGCGTCTCCGCTCCGCGGAACCTCCGTCGATCCTCGAGGTCGGTTACTTCCTCAGAAGCGGCGCGTCAGTGCTCGTCGCTGACGCGGGCCCAGTGCTCGGCGATCGCGGCCGTGGCCTCTGCGACGCTCAGCCGCACCGCCGCCGACGGCTCGAGGCCGACGGTGCGCACGAGCTGCGTCATCAGCGAGAGCGGGAGGCCGCCGGACGCGGGAGCGGCGGGGCGACCCCGATCCGGCAGGACGCCGTCCTGCACGCAGGCCCAGAAGACGGAGGACTCGACGCAGAGCTGGCTGCGCAGGATCTCGGCCCAGATGCTCGCGCCGTAGGCGGTGCGGTTCACCGGCTTCGAGATCCGGGTCCGGAGGATGCGCCCGTCGTGCAGCGGCAACTCGAAGGTCTTGTGGTGGCGGACGGGCTTCCCGGTCGCGCCGCGCACGAGCGTCCACTTCTCGGTGAGGCAGAAGTCGTCGTGGTGCTCGCGCGTCGGCGCGGGGTGCCTGCTCACGGTGCCTACTCGTCTGTGCTCACTCGTCCGTGCCGAGGAGCCACGCGGTCAGCTGCGCGTCGTCCGACAGCTCGACGAGCTGGACGAGCCCCCAGTTCTCCGCGTGGTTCGGCGCGGTCAGGAGGTGGTCCTGCCAGTCCTCCGCGTACTCGCGGAGGGCGAGCACCATGTCGGCGACTAGTGCCTCGTAGTCCTCGTCCTCCACGGCGATCGCGGGGTCCACCATGATCATCGCGAAGACGCCGTCCTCCTCGAGCACGCGGACCTCGGGGGTGACCGTCCGGGCGAGGAACCGGCGGTAGCGCGACGCGTCGACGACGGCCACGGAGTCGCCGTCGCGGCGCACGGTGACGCTGCTGCCGCGGACCGCCCCGTCGATGACGCGCTTGAAGCTGGTCCGCGCGCTGCTGGTGGTGTCGTAGTGCTGGGCACCGAGGAGGGTCATCTTCCGATCATCGACCGGGCCGTCGAGTACGTCAAGTACACGAGGTACTCGGCGCGATCAGTGTGCCGTGTCGAGGTCCGCGAGGTCGAGGACGAAGCGGTAGCGGACGTCGTTCGCGACGAGACGCTCCAGTGCGGTGCCCACCTGAGCGGAGGGCAGCACCTCGACGTCCGCCGTGATGCCGTGCTCGCCGCAGAAGGCGAGCAGCTCGCGGGTGCTGCGGGTGCCGCCGCTGCCGCCGGAGGTGAGGCTCTTGCGTCCGATCAGCAGGTCGGTGACGTCCACGGTGACCGGCGCGAGCATCCCGAGGACGCTCAGTGCGCCGTCCAGCGCGAGGACGTGCAGGTACGGTGCGAGGTCGTGCGGGGCCGAGACCGTGTCGAGGACGAGGCCGAGGCGTCCGCGCTGCGCCGCCATCGCCTCCTCGTCGCGGGAGACGACGACCCGGGTGGCGCCCAGCGCGAGGGCGTCGGCGGTCTTCGCGGCGGAGGTCGTGAAGACCGTCACCTCGGCGCCGAGCGCCCGGGCGAGCTTCACGGCGAGGTGGCCGAGGCCGCCCAGCCCGACCACGCCGACCCGTGAGCCGGGGCCGACGGCGTGCGCGCGCAGCGGCTCCCAGACGGTGACGCCCGCGCAGAGCAGGGGAGCGACGGCCGCCGGGTCGAGGCCGGCCGGCAGCGGGTAGGCGAAGCGGTCGCGGACCACGTACTCGCGCGAGAACGCGCCGAGCGTGGTGCTGCCGTCGTGCCGGTCGGTGCCGCCGTAGGTGAGGGTCGGGAACTCGCGGCAGAAGTTCTCCTGCTCGGCCGTGCACATGTCGCACCCGCCGCAGGAGTCGACGATGTTGCCGACCGCGACGGAGTCGCCGGGGGAGAAGGCCGTGACGGCCGCGCCGACGGCGAGCACCGTGCCGACGAACTCGTGACCCGGGACGAGCGGGCCGGGGTCGGCGGCGGGGTCGGCGGAGTGCGCGGCGTGGGTCCGGAGGGCGTGCAGATCGCTGTGGCAGACGCCGCAGTAGTCGACGCGGACGGCGAGGTCGTCGAAGCGGAGGGCGCGCCGCTCGATGACGGCGGGAGCGAGGCCGCCCTCGGCGGTGGCCGCGTAGGCGGTGGTACTGATCATTGCGCGCTCGTTTCTACTAACCGGTTTGTTTTGTTGACGCTAGCACTCGCGGACGTCGGAGAACAGACCGGTCGGTAGTCTCGAGGGATGGGAGCGACACCGGCCACCGGCAAGGGCGAGGCGACGCGCGCGCGGATCATGGCCGCGGCGACGGCGGAGTTCGCGCGCTACGGCATCGCCGGCGCGCGGGTGGACCGGATCGCGGCCGAGGCCCGCAGCAACAAGGCGCAGCTGTACTCCTACTTCACCAGCAAGGAGCTGCTCTTCGACGCGGTCTTCGAGGCGTCCCTCGACCGGATCGTCGACGTCGTGCCGATCGACCCGTCCGACCTCGGCGACTGGGCCGTCCGCCTCTACGACGAGTACCTGCGCCGCCCCGACCTCATCCGGCTGGCCACCTGGGCGCGCCTCGAGCGCCGCCCGGCCGGCCACCTCGTCGCCGACGACGAGGCGCGCGTGCGCGAGGAGGGCAAGCTCGAGGCGATCCGCGCCGCTCAGGCCGACGGCACGGTGGGCGTCGCGGCCGACCCGTTCGACGTGATGGCGCTGGTCATCGCGATGTCGATGGCCTGGTCGCCGGTGAGCAACGTCTACGCCGCCACGGCGGAGGAGGCCGCGTCGGAGCACGAGCGCCGGCGCGCGCTGCTGCGCCAGGCGGTCGGGCGCGCGTTCCCGCCCGCCTGAGCGGCGCGGGCGGCGTCAGGCCGCGGCGACGCGCGCGGTGCCGGTGCGACGGGCGGCGGCGACGCGGAGCAGGAGCGTCGCCACGAGCACGACGGCCGCGGCGATCAGCGCGGCGGTGCCGGCGGGGATCGACACGAGCTCGCCGGAGAAGCGGCCGACCGCGACCCAGGCCAGGCCCCAGCAGAGCGACAGCATCGGAGCGATCCGGCCGCGTCCGGTGACGGCGATCAGCACGCCGATCAGCGCGGCGACGATCAGGACGACGACCGCCCACGGTGCGGCGCCGGGTCCGTCGGCGCTGCCGATGCCCGCGCCGACGAGGCCGGCCGTGACGTTGGCGACCGTCGCGACGCAGACCCAGCCGAGGTAGAGGCCGAACGTGCCGTCGGTGAGGACCGCGTCGACGACGCCGCCGGTGCGGGTGCTGCGCAGGAGCACGAAGATCCGCGCGAGCACGGAGAGGAGCAGCGCGATCACCACGACGCTGAGCGCGAGCAGTCCGGCCTGCACGACCAGGATCCACGCCGCGTTCAGCAGGAGGCTCGCGGCGGCCCAGTAGCCGAGCCGGCGGTGGCGGGTGCGCGTGGTCTGCGACGGCAGGAACTGCCAGATCGCGTAGCCGAGGAGGCCGGCGTAGATGACGCTCCAGATCGCGAAGGCGGGTCCGTCGGGCGCGACCGGCGTCGAGGACGCGGACAGCGCACCGCCGGCGGCGTCCTGGATCTGCGTGCCGCCTGCTGCTCCCGAGCCGATGAACGAGCCGATCACCGCGAGCACGGCGCTGACGGCGACGGTCGACTGCCGGATCCGGTCCGCGCGGGTGGGGGATGTCGTGGCGGTCATGTCACTCCTCGATTAGTCAGCTGGCTGAGTAATGAGCGTAGCGTGCCGGGCGGTGCCGGCGCACGCGGCTTCCGGTCGCCGACCGGGCCGCTCGAGCAGCGCGCGCAGCGACTCCGTCGAGCGGAGGGGGCGCCTTCAGCGCCGGCGCAGGGCGGGGAAGAGGCCGATGTCTTCGGGTGGGCGGGTCTCGACACGCCCCGTCGGGGCTGTTCGACCAGCAGAGTCTGCGGGTGTCCCTTCGAAGAGGATCCAGGTTCTGCCGGGGCAGGGTCTCGATACGCGCTGCGCGCTACTCGACCGGCATGGAGGGGCGCACACCGAGGGGCGCTGCGTGCGCTGCGTGCGCTGCTGGCGCTGCATGCTGATCGAGTAGCCCGCGGAGCGGGCGTATCGAGATCCACCGGTCAGAACGGTGCCGGCGCGTCGACGAAGTGCGGCCGCGGCGGCGGCTCGGGCGGCCGCCCGGGCAGTGGGGGCGGCCGGTTGCTGATCCGCCGGCCGGTGGGGCTCGTCCACACGATCGTCCCGTCGTCGACCTGGTCGTAGGTCCACTGGTCGCCGTGCCGCAGATGGTGGTGCGAGGTGCAGAGCGAGACGAGGTTCTCGAGCGAGGTCTCGCCGCCCTTGCGCCACTCGAGGGTGTGGTCGGCCTCGCTGGTCGCGGCGGGCCGGGTGCAGCCGGCGAAGCGGCAGGTCTGGTCCCGCAGCTGGAGGTGCAGGCGCATCTGCGGTGGCGGGACGCGGTGGGTGCGGCCGACGGAGACGACCGCGCCGGTCTCGGGATCGATGAGGACGCGGGTGAAGGAGGCGGCGGTGCGGATCAGTTCTCGGGCGATCGGGGCGGGGACGGGGCCGTAGCCGTCGAGGTCCGCGGGTGCGTCGTCGAGGCCGACGGCGGTGGAGGCGGCGAGGGTGAGGCGGACTTCGGCGCGGATGCCGGGGACGAAGGTCGGGTCGGGCCGGTGCTCGGCGTTCGGCGTGGTTCCGGCGATGTCTCCGTCGCAGAGGAGGTCGACGGCGGCGTCGGCGCTGAGCTGCTGGAGGGTGCGGGGGTCGCCGTCGTCGCGGAGGGTGCGCGCGATGCGGCGGAGGCGGTCGTAAGCGCCCGTCACCGCCGGCGCGGGAGCGTGGACGCAGAGGGTCGCCATGCCGTCGATGTCCGGGGTGACCCAGACGGCGCGGTCCTCCTTCGCGCGGGCGTGGCGTTCGGCGAGGGGCTGCTCGTGCAGCTCCTCGCGCCAGCGGCTGAGGGCGCGGCGCAGCTGCGTGGTCGTCATCGTGAGCGCGGCGTCGGCAGCGCACTCGTCGAGTGCGGAGCGGGAGCTCTCGGGGAGGCTGCTCGCGGTTCTGCAGATCGCCTCGCCGATCTCTCAGAGGATTCGTGCGTCGCGGAGTAGGGCGCGGGTGAGGGGAAGGTGCTCCATCAGCATCTGCGCGGTCTCGAGGCGGCGCGAGACTTCCCGCTCGGAGACGCCGAGCGTGACCGCGAGTTCGGCGCGGATGGAGCGCTCGACGAGGTCGCGCGTCTCGCTGCGCGTCGCGCCGCGGGCGAATGATTCCGGGACGGTGAGGGCGACGCGGTAGCCGCGGTGGATGCGTTCCGCGGCTCTCAGGCGCGTCGGGGATGCGGCGCGCTCGGTGGCGGCGGCGTCGGTGAAGCAGTCGCGCACCTCCGCGAGTGCTGCCGCATTCTCATCTTCTGACATACGCGTATTGAAGCAGGGACCACCGACACCGGGACTGGAACCATGGGCTGATCGGGGACAACGTCGTCGGATCGCGAGTGTGGAGGAGACTCGCTCCCGGATGTCTCGGTGATGGTGGGTCTCGATACGCCGCCGGAGGCGGCTACTCGACCAGCATGCATGGGTCGCCGGAGGCGGCTGCTCGACCAGCATGGAGGGGTCGCCCGAGGCGGCTACTCGACCAGCATGGAGGGGTCGTCGGAGGCGGCTACTCGACCAGCATGGAGGGGTCGCCGGTGGCGGCTGCTCGACCTGCATGACGTTCACGACACGCATCGCGGCTGCGGACGGCGACCCCCTGCTGATCGAGTAGCCCGCGCAGCGGGCGTATCGAGATCCACCCCGTCAGAACGGGAGTCTGCAGACGCGACCCGCTGACGACAGCGGGTCTCGATACGCCGCCGGAGGCGGCTACTCGGCCGGCGTGGAGGGGCCGCTGCTCGGCCCGCACTGACGCGCCGAGCCTCTAGCGTTGGCGTGTGCCCCTCCGACCGCCGTGCCCCCGCCCGTGAGCGCGCTCGTCGCGCGGCTCGAGCGGCGGCAGATCGCCGTGTACCTCGGCGCGATCGCCGCCGGCGCCGTGCTCGGGCTGCTGCTGCCCGCCGCGCGGCACCTGGAGGGCGCGATCGAGCCGGTGCTCGGGCTGCTGCTGTTCGCGACGTTCCTCGGCGTCCCGTTCGCGGCGCTCGGCCGCGCCCTGCGGGACGTCCGCTTCCTCGCCGCGGTCGGCGTCCTGAACTTCGTCGTCGTCCCGGTCGTCGCGTTCGGGCTGTCCCGCTTCGTCGCCGAGAGCCCCGCGCTGCTCTTCGGGGTGCTGCTCGTGCTGCTGGCGCCCTGCATCGACTACGTGATCGTCTTCGCCGGCCTCGCGGGCGGCGCCGCCGACCGGCTGCTCGCCGCGGCGCCGCTGCTGATGCTCGCGCAGCTCCTGCTCCTTCCTCTCTACCTCCTCCTGTTCCTCGGGCCGGAGGGCGTCGCCGTGGTCGAGGTGGCCCCGTTCGCGCGGGCGCTCCTGCTGCTGATCGTGCTGCCGCTCACCGCCGCCGCGCTCGTGCAGGCGCTCGGCCGCCGGCATCGCGCGGGGCGGGTCGTCGAATCGACGATGCTCGGACTGATGGTGCCGCTGATGGCGGCGACCCTCCTCGTCGTCGTCGCCTCGCAGATCGGCGCCGTCGGTGCCGCCGCCGGGAGGCTGCTCGTCCTCGTCCCCCTCTACGCCGCGTTCCTCGCGGTGATGGTCGCGGCCGGACTCGGCGTCGCCCGGCTCTTCCGCCTCGACGTCCCCTCGTCCCGCGCGCTGGTGTTCAGCGGCGCCACCCGCAACTCCCTCGTGGTGCTGCCGCTCGCACTCGCGCTCCCCGCGCCGCTGGCACTCGCACCCGTGGTCGTCGTGACGCAGACCCTGGTCGAGCTGATCGGCATGGTCGTGCTCGTGCGGCTGCTCCCGCGGCTCGTCCGTCACGCGCCCACCCCTGACGCGCCCACCCCTGACGCGCCCACCCCTGACGCGCCCACCCCTGACGCGCCCACCCCCGACGCGCCCACCTCCGACGCGCCCACCCCCGAGTAGGGCTCGGCGCCCGGATCCGCTTCCCCGGCGGCGCCGCACCGACCTACGCTCGGTCCTGCCCACCCGTGCCGAGAGGACTCCGTCATGACCGACCCGACCGCTCCCGCCGCGCCGCTCGCACGCCGCACCCTCGTCGGAGCGGCGTGGGCCGCTCCGGTCGTCGCGCTCGCCGTCTCCGCACCGACCGCCGCGGCCAGCGGGACGCAGCCGCCGCTCGGCGCCCGCGCCGACGGCCCCGCGGAGTACCGGCCGTCGTCCTCGACCGAGTACCGCGTCTTCGTGACCAACACCGGCTCCACCCCGCTCGAGGGCGGGTCCGTGATCGCCGTCCTCCAGGATCCGGGGGACGGCTACGTCTTCGACGGCTACAACGGTCAGCAGTGGAGCTACGCGTACGGGTTCCCGGAGGGGCGGGTCGCCCTCCGCTACGACCCGGCGCTCGCACCGGGCGAGGAGTCCGTCGTCCTCTTCCTGCTGATCGCCAGCACCGACCGCACGCAGAGCCCGGTCCCCGTGGCGGACCTGGTCATCACCGCGCCGGGCTTCGACGTCACGGTGCTGTCGCTGTCGGTCCCGTACTGATCGGTCGTCGCGCGTCGTCAGGACGAGCGACTCGGAGCGTCGATTGCCATCGATTGCACAAGATTAGGAATTCCCAATCCCTCCGGCGACGCCGAGGTCGACCTCCTCGAACTCGTCGAGGACGTCTCGATCGCGCTCGGCGAGCAGCGGCGGGCCTTCGCCGTGTTCATCGACGAGATGCAGGATCTCGACCCCGAGACGATGGGTGCTCTGCTCGCGGCCCAGCACACCGCGAACCAGAGGGAGTGGCCCTTCTTCGTCATCGCCGCCGGCCTCCCGGACCTGCCGCGCGTCCTCACCGAGACGCGGTCGTACGCCGAGCGGCTGTTCAACTACCGGCGGATCGGCACCCTCGCTCCCACCGACGCGGCGCAGGCGCTCCGCGAACCCGCCGAGCGTCTCGGTGCCGAGTACGCGACGGACGCCTTGGCGACGCTCCTCGAGGCGGCGGGCGGCTACCCGTACTTCCTCCAGGAGTACGGGCAGGCGGCGTGGAATCTCGCCGCGGACCGTCTGATCGACCGGTCCGACGCGATCGCCGCCGTCCAGTACGGGACGGAGCAGCTCGACGCCGGATTCTTCCGCTCCCGGTGGCAGCGAGCGACCCGGTCGGAGCGGCGGATGCTGCTCGCCATGGCCGCTGACGGAGAGGGCCCGTGCTCGACGGCGCTCGTCGCCCAGCGGATGGGCCCGCAGACCAGCAGTGTCGGGCCGTACCGGGCCGCTCTGATCAGCAAGGGTCTGGTCTACTCGCCCGAGCACGGACAGATCGCGTTCACCGTCCCCGGCATGGCGGGCTACGTCGAACGGAACCGCGAGGAGCTCGACGACGCCCGCCGCTCCGCGACCTGAAGCGCCGGAGCCGCTCCTCGGGCCCGGGCCGCGGTCAGCTGACCGAGCAGAACACTCGGTCGGAGCTGACGGACGCCGTGCTCTTCGCGCCGGAGCCGACGTAGCCCTCGGGCAGGGTCAGCGTCGCGGTGAGCACGAAAGCGGTGGTGAGCGACAGCGTGGTGCGCAGGCCCAGGAAGGCGCCGGCCGGCAGCGGGCCGATGAAGGTGACGAGGCGGGCGGTGCTGCTCGGCGAGCTGATCGTCACGATGTCCGAGGTGGCCGTGAACGTACCGATGCTCGGGACGCGGCTGCCGACGATCACGATCGTCGTGCCGACGGGCACGTCGCCGCTGCCGGCTCGGAGCGTGAAGCCGGGGCCGGTGATCCCGGCGTTGCCGCAGCTGCCCGCGAGGACGAACGCCCCGATGTCGGCGGTGGACGCGGCGGCGGCGGGAGTGGCGACGGCGACCGCCACCACCGGCACGGTCCAGGCGGCAGCGGTGAGCGCGCGGCGGGAGAGTCCGCGGGACGCCGAGGATCCTGAGGACGCCGAGGACGCGGCGGCGGAGTGGTGGATCTCGGTCATGGCGGCCTCTCGGTCGGCGGGCGCGGCGCCACCGGGACGAGAGGGGCCACCCCGATCCTCGCAGCGGATCGGCGCCGAGTGCGGTCCGCCTCTGGCCCCCGAGTAGGGCGAGTGTGCGAGGCTGCCCGGATGGCATCGGAGCAGGACGGCCCCCCGCGGTTCGCGGACCCGCGCCGGCTCGGCGCGGTCGTCGGCCTGGCCGGCGCGGTCGTCTTCGCCTTCTCCTACTCGCCCGCGGAGCCCGTCGCGCTCGTCGCGCGCGTCCTCGTCGCCGCGGCCGTCACCGCCGCGCTCTGGTTCCTCTTCGTCCGTCCGCGTCCGCTCGGGCCCTTCGCGCGGCCGAGGCCCGCGCGGCTCGCCGTCTACGGCGCCTGCGTGGTCGCGGAGTTCGCGCTCATCGCCGTCGGCAGCCGCGCCCTCGAGTCGGCGGGTCGCGGCGAGCTCAGGCCCGCGCTCATCGCGCTCGTGGTCGGGCTGCACTTCCTCCCGTTCGCATGGGCGTTCTCCGAGCGGATGTTCGCGCTGCTCGGCGGCGCGCTGGTCGTGCTCGGCGGGCTCGGCCTGCTCGTCGGCAGCGGCGACGCGGCCGTGCTGGCGGCGGTGGCGTCCGGAGCGGCGATGGCGCTGCTCCTGCTCGCGTACGCCCTCGGCGCGTTCGCCCCGCGGAGCCGAGCCCCGCGGAGCCGAGCGCCGCGGAGCCGAGCGCCCCGGAGCTGAGCGCGCCCGTTCCCCGCTGTCTGAGATCCTTCTCATAGACTCGACCGCAGTGCCCGGATGAACGTCTCGCTCCTCCGCTCCGTACCCCCTGTGACGGGCCGCCCGGCCGGTCGGGACAGGAGGCGCCGATGGCACTCGCGGCGCTGACGATGCCGACGACGATCGGGCCGACGACGATCGGGCCGACCGCTCTCCGGCCGACGACGATCGGGCCGACGGCGACCGGGCCGCAGACGACCGGGCTGACGACGACCGGGCCGACGACGAGGCGACGAGGGGACCGCACCGCGATGACGCAGCCCGACCCGCGCCCGGCGCCCGTGCCCGCCGCCGGACCCGCCGTCCCGCCTCTCGACCCCCCGCCTCTCGACCCCGCGCCCGGCGACCCCGCGCCCCTCGATCTCACCGCGGCGTTCGACGAGCACGGCTCGGCCCTGCTCGGCTTCGCCGTCAACGCGCTGCGCGACCGCGGGCTCGCCGAGGACTGCGTGCAGGAGACGTTCCTGCGCGCCTGGCGCTCGCGCGAGCGCTACTCGGCGGAGCGCGCGAGCCCGCGCACCTGGCTCTTCGCGATCGCCCGCAACGTGATCGTCGACGCGCACCGCTCCCTGCAGCGGCTGCCGCGGATCGTGCCGGCCGAGGTGCTCGACGACGTCCCCGGCGACGACGTCGATCCTCTCGCGTCGCTGATGATGGTCGAGGCGCTCGCCCGGCTCTCGCCCGAGCACCGGCAGGTCGTCGTCGCGATCCACCTCCGCGGCGAGAGCTACGCCGAGGTCTCCGCGGCCACCGGAGTCGCGGTCGCGACGCTCCGGACCCGCACGTTCTACGCTCTCAAGGCGCTCCGCACGCATCTCGCGGCGCCCGACCCGACTCCGGAGGACCGATCGTGACCAGCAGTGGCGGACCCGGCGACGGTGGACCCGGCAGCGGTGGACTCGGCAGTGGCGGACCCGGCAGCGGCGGACCCCGCAGCGGCGGCCCGGACGAGGGCGGCCGTCGCGAGGAGCTGATCGCCGCGGCCCTCGCCGGCGAGCTGTCGCCCGGGGAGGCCGCCGAGCTCGACCGGCTGCGGGCGAAGGACCCGAGCGTGGACGAGGAGCTGGCCTCCTTCGGCGCCGTGCTCTCCGGGCTGGGCGGGGTCGGCCGCTGGGAGGAGCCGGAGCCCTCGGCGGACCTGCGCGCGCGGGTGGCGGCGCTCGCCGGCCCGGCGCCGGTGGCCCTCCGGGACGCCCCGGAGGAGCGGGGTGCACCGAAGCGTCCCGCGCGCGCCCGCCGGATCGCGCTCGGCGTGGCCGCCGCGGCCGCCTGCGTGGCGCTCGGCGCCGTCGGCGGTCTCGCCCTGCAGGCGCTCGGCGACCGACCGTCCCAGGGCGGGCCGGGTACGCTCGGCGCCGTCGAGCCGATCGCGTTCGCCGAGGACCCGGCCCTCGACATCGACGCCGAGCTCGTCGCGCACACCTGGGGCACCGAGACGATCCTGCGCGGCAGCGGCTTCGCCGTCGGCGAGAGCTACGAGGTCGTCCTCGTCACGGCGACGGGCGTGCGGCTGCCCTCCGGCTCCTTCCTCGGCAGCACCGCCGAGCTCGACTGCGCGATGAACGCGGCCGTCCTGCGCGCCTCCGTCGCCTCGATCGAGATCACCGACGAGAGCGGCGGAGCCGTCGCGGTCGCCGAGCTGCCGGTCGTCGAGAGCTGACCGGCCGGGCGGCGATCGGCCAGGCGGCTCAGCGCCGCGGCGCCGGCACCAGCCGGGTCAGCCGGCCGATCAGCCACTCCAGCGGTCCGATGCCGACGAAGCGCCACCACAGCACCGCGACCGCCCACACTCCCAGCACCAGGAGGAGGGCCGCGCCGGGGGTGTCGGCGACGTAGCCGAGGCCCTGCGTCGCGAAGGCGGCGACGACCGCCACCTGCAGCACGTACACCGAGAGCGCGAGCGAGCCGACGGCGCGGAACGGCGTGAGCACCGCCGCGATCACCGTGCTCGCCGGCCGCTCGCGGACCGTCGCGAGCAGCACGACGACGACGTAGGCGGCGAGCACCAGGCCGAGGTCGTGCAGCGTGTCCGGGTGGCTGCCCGAGACGGATTGGAGGCCGATCAGCCGCTCGAGCGCCGGCCGCACCGGGTACGCGAGCACCGCGACGACGGCGAGCACGGCGAGCAGGCGGTCGCGCCGGAAGCCGTGCCGCAGCAGCAGCGCGCCGAGCAGGAGGAACGGGAGCAGGTTCGTCAGCCGGTAGTGCGGATCGATGAAGCTCCACTGCAGCAGGTATCCGATGGGCGTCCGCGCGTAGAGGACCGCCGGGTCCACCGACGCCGCGACCAGCGCGTTCAGCGGAGCACCCGCCACGAGCACGACGGCGGCGACGATCGCGACGAGGCGGCTGCGCAGGAGCAGGATCGGCGTCCCGAGCGCGAGCGTGAGCCCGAGGTGCGGCAGCACGATCGCGATCCAGCTGCCCCAGCCGCCCAGCCAGACGCCGAGCCCGACGAGCACGGCACCGCGGATCAGGTTCTGCACGACGACCCGTCCGCCGGAGGCGCCGGGCCGCGCGAGGACCAGCGCCGCCGACATCCCCATCACCAGGGCGAACAGCGGCGACGCGAGGTCGTTGATGTTCCCCGCCGCGAAGCCGGCCGCTCCGTCGCGCAGACTCGGCAGGAGCGGCATCGCGTGCGCGATCAGCATCGCCACGATGGCGACCCCGCGCAGGACGTCGGGCACGAGGACCCGGTCCGGCTGCAGCCGGGGCGCGAGGGTCGCGGCGCGCGGAACGGTCGTGGTCGCATCCATGGGGGAGAGGCTACGGCGTGGCCGCCCGCGCCCGCGCGCCGTCGCGCGCCGGGGCGCCCCCACCTCGCGCCAGGCGACGCTCGCCGCGCGTCCCGGCCCGCCTCCGCGGCACCTCCGGCTCGTGAACCGCGGTCCGGCTCGTCGGATCGGACGAGTTCCGCGTGCCGAAAGTGTTCTGGCGTGCCGGAGACGCCCGGCGGGCGCCGACTTCCGCGTCGGTCGCACCTCGGGCTCGCGAAACGCGGTCCGGCTCGTCGGATTCGGCGGTTTCCGCGTGCCGGAGGCGTTCTCGCGTGCCGGAGCCGTCTGTCGGCCGAGCGCGCCGCTCCCCTCACACCTCCGGCACGCGAATCGCGGCTCGGCTCGTCGGATCCGACGGTTCTCGCGTGCCGGAGACGGTTCCGCGTGCCGGTCTCGCGTGCCGGAGACGCTTCCGCGTGCCGGAGGTGCCCCGGCGAGCCGGCACTGCGGCCGGGTCATGAGGTTCCTGCGAGCCCGGGCCGAGCGCGCGCGCCGGACGGGCGCGGGCGGCATGCTGGAGGGATGACCGACGCCACCACGCCCGCCGCGCCGTCCGAGCGCCGCGCCCGCCCGCCCCGCCCGCAGCTCGTGCTGACCGTGCTGCGCACCGAGCGGCTCACCGAGCACTTCGTGCGCGTGCACCTCGGCGGCGAGGGCTTCGACGCCTTCGTCGAGGCCGCGGATCCCGACCGGCTCGCCGCCACCGACCGCTACGTCAAGCTGCTGCTCGCCCCGCCCGGAGTCGCGCTCGAGCCGCCGCACGACCTCGACGCCCTGCGCGCCCGCCTCGCCCCCGAGGAGCTCCCGGTGCGCCGGACCTACACGATCCGCTCCGTCGACCTCGAGGCGCGAAGCCTCGCGATCGACTTCGTCCTGCACGGCGACGAGGGAGTGGCCGGACCCTGGGCCGCCTCCGCGCGCCCCGGCGACCGCCTCGAGATGTCGGCCCCGGGCGGCGCCTGGGCGCCCCGCGCCGACGCCGCGAACCTCCTGCTCGGCGACGAGTCGGCGCTGCCGGCGATCGCGGCGGCCCTGGAGGCGATGCCCGCCGAGGCCCGCGGCACGGCGCTGATCGAGGTGCACGGCGCCGAGGACGAGCTGCCGCTGACCGTCCCCGCGGGCGTCGAGGTGCGCTGGCTGCACCGCGGCGACGAGGAGGCGGGGCAGGCGCTGACCGCCGCCGTCGCGGAGCTCACCCGCCCGGCCGGCGCCGTCGAGGTCTTCGCCCACGGCGAGCGGACGGCGATGAAGCGGCTCCGCGCGATCCTCCAGGACGACTGGGGCGTGGAGCGCGCGGCGCTCTCGCTCTCGGCCTACTGGGCACTCGGCCGCGCCGAGGACCGCTTCCAGGCGGAGAAGCGCGAGCCGGTGGGCGCGATCTTCGCCGACTGACGGCGACTCCGACTGACGGCGACTCCGGCTGACGGCGACTCCGTCACCCGCGGACGACGAAGGGCCCCTGCACTGCGCAGGGGCCCTTCGTCGTTCAGGCGGTGATCACTCCGGGCGTCAGACCCGCTTCAGGAGGATCGGAGCGCTCGTCGTGGCGTTGCCCGCCGCGTCGACGGCCTTCGCCGTCACCGAGTAGGTGCCCTTGGGGAACACCGCGGTGTTGACCGTGAGGTACCAGTTGCCGTCCGACGCCTTCACGGCGTCGCCCAGCTTGGTGGTGCCGACCCAGTACGTGACTCCGGTCACGGCGGTGTCGTCCGCGGCGGTCGCCATCAGGCTGACGACTCCGGTGACCGACGAGCCGGAGCCCGGCGAGACGATCGCGACGGTCGGCGCCGTGCGGTCGACCGGCGCCGGCGTGGCCGTCGGGGTCGGAGTCGCGGTCGGCGTCGCGGTCGGCGTCGGCGTCGCGGTCGGAGTCGGCGTGGCGGTCGGCGTCGGGGTCGCGGTCGGGGTGGCGGTGGCCGTCGGAGTCGCGGTCGGCGTCGCCGTCGGAGTCGCGGTCGGGGTGGCCGTCGGGGTCGCGGTCGCGGTTGCCGTGGCCGTCGGCGTGGCGGTCGGCGACGGAGCGGTCACTCCGCCGAACTGGTCGGCGCCGGCGGTGCGGGAGCCCATGACCTGGCCGTCGATGTCGGTGCGGGCCGACGTGGTCGATCCCCAGCCGGCGATCTGGGTCCCGGTCGCGGACAGCACGTGCAGGTCGCCGGTGGCCACCGAGGCGAGCGCCGGAGCGCCCTGGACGTTGCCCTGCTGGTTGAGCAGCGACGGCGTCTTGCAGAGCTTGGTGTTCCAGTTCTCGACGATGGTGTTCGTCATCGGGCTGGTGCAGGAGGAGAGGTAGCTGACGATGTTGCGGTCGAAGACCGTGTTCTTCGCCCCGCCGACCCGCAGTGCGCCCGACTCGAAGGTGTTGTTGCGGATGTGGATGCCGTCGGCCGAGGCCTCGCGGAAGTCCGCGGACGAGCCGCCGCGGCAGTCGCTGGTGATCACGATGCAGCCGGAGACGAAGTTCGACTCCACGGTGATGTCGGTCATGCCGTCGCCGCCGCCGGGGGAGAAGATGATGCCCGCGTTGTAGCAGTTCATCAGCGTGTTGCCGCGGAGGGTGACGTCGTTGCTCTCGAAGACCTGGATGCAGTCGGCGTGCAGGCCGTTGTCGATGTTCTGGTCGAAGTTGCGGACCAGGTTGTTCTCGATCAGCCCGTTGTCCGTGCCGCCGACCTGGATGCCGTCCATCGACGAGCCGTTCTCGAAGAGCGAGTCGCGGACGACGACGTTCGCGCTGCGCACGAAGATGCCGGCGCCGTCGATGTGCATCCGGTTCACCGTGATGCCCGAGCCGTAGGTGTAGAAGGTGCTCTTGGAGAAGATGTCGTTCCACACGGTGTTGGGCGTGTAGACCTTCGTCGAGCCGAGCACGGGCGAGGCGCCCGGGGCGGGCTGCACGACGACGGGAGCGGCGACGGTCGCCTTCCCGCCCTTGAGGGTGGTCGTCGGGTAGGTGCCGGCGGTGAGCAGCACGGTGTCGCCGGCGGCGGCGTTCTGGACGGCGGTGGTCAGGGCGCAGGGAGCGGCTGCGGAGCAGGCCGTTCCCGTGCCGTTGGGCGAGGCGTAGCGGTTCGCCGCCGCGAAGCTGGGCGCGGCCGCGAAGAACGCGGCGATCACGACCAGCAGAGCGGCGAGAGTCGCGCTGAGCGTTCGAGTCATGGGCGTGGTGTCCAATCGGGGAAGGTGTGAGCGGGGACTCGGGGCTGGGAGAGGAGAAGGGAGAAGACGAGGGGAGGCCTCACCGGGCCTCGGCGGTGCGCGCCGGGCGAACGGGGGACGACTCCGTACACTGGGCGCGGCGGGAGCGTCCCCGGCGGCCGAGCACCACCGATGCACGTGCCGCCGAGCTCGCGCCCTGACGGACGGATGCGGCGACGGGCCGCCTCCGCCATCGATGAGCACGGCTCCGCGACGGGGCCGGGAACGGGATCGCTGTGAGCGGAGTAGGTTCGCGAGTCCGGACGGTGCTGGGCGGGCTGCGCAAGCGCACCGCCCCGCTGCTGAAGAGCCCGGCGGTGCTCTCGCTCGGCGCGCGCGGCGTCTTCCTCGACGCCCCTCGCCTGCGCAGCGCCCGCCGCTCCGGCGGGGCCCGCGGAGCCAGTGGTGCTCAGGGCCGCGCGATCCTGATCGCGCCCCCCGGCGCCGGAAACATCGGCGACGCCGCGCTGGTCGGCGCGTTCCTGGAGAACGTGGCCGGGCCGATCACCGTGATCACCCGCTACAAGGGCGACTTCCGCATCCCGGCCGAGCAGGCCGACCGCGTCGAGATCGTCTCGCTGGGCACCCTGCTCTACGGCGGACTGCCGAGCTTCGTCCGCGACCTGCGCCGCTTCCGGGCCATGCTGCCCGGTGCCGCGTCGGTCTCGATCGTCGGCGCCGACATCATGGACGGCGCCTACAACTTCCGCGCCTCGACGAGCCGCGCGCTCGTCGCCCGCAGCGCCGCGTCGGCCGGAGTGGACACCCGCGTCCTCGGCTTCAGCTGGAACGGCAAGGCGCACCCCGGTGCCCTCGCGCAGCTCCGCGACGCGGACCGCGCCGGCACGACCCTCTTCCTCCGCGACCCGCTCTCCGTCGAGCGCGCACGCCGCGACGGCCTGGACGCGAAGGCCTCGGCGGACATCGTCTTCTCGGCGCGCTCCGTCGACCAGGGCCGCGCGAGCACCGAGCTCGCCGCGCTGGACACGACCGGCGGCATCGCGATCGTCAACGTCTCCGGCCTGATCGACACCGACCAGACCGGCGCCTACGTGGAGATCATCGGTGGTCTGCGCGCCCGCGGCCTCGCCGTCGTGCTGCTCCCGCACGTCATCAAGCACGGACCGGACGACCTCGCGGCCTGCCGCAAGGTCCACGCGGCCCTGCCGGACACGACCGGCGTCGCCTTCGTCGAGGACGTCCTCACTCCGGCGGAGGTGCGCGGCTTCACCGAGCGCGCGACCGTCACCGTCACCGGCCGGATGCACCTGGCGATCATGTCCCTGATGAAGGGCGTCCCCGCGATCACGCTCGCCACCCAGGGCAAGGTCGAGGGCCTGATGGCGATGTTCGAGCTGCCGTACCTCTGCGTCGAGCCGGGAGCCGGTCTCGCCGGCCGTGTGGGCGACGCCCTCGAGCGCGTCCTCTCCGACCGCGACAGCGTCTCGGCCGCCATCCTCGCCAAGCTGCCCGCCGTGCAGGAGCTCAGCGCCGCGAACTTCGCCGGCCTGCCGCGCGCCTGAGCGGCGCGGGCGGGCTGTCGCGGGGGTCGTCGGCACGGGCGTCCTTCCGGGCGTCGAGGGCGGAGGAGCGGCTCATGCCCTGACCGCGGCACTGCGGTGGGGGAGTCGCTCGAGAGGTCGGCCGGAGGAGTCCGGCGCGTCTGCTGCGACCCTAGGCGGGGCGTTCGAACGCCTGTTCGCAATGAACCTTCCTCCGGACGGGGGTTCCCGTTCAGGGGGCGCACTCCGGCTCGACGCGCCGCCGGTCCGTCCGATCCCGCCCCGGACGGGTGCCACGGGCCCCGGGTGCTGCCCGGAGCGCGAAGACGCGTCCGGCTCGCGGAACCGCGTCGGGCTCGCGGGACTGTCCGGATCCGGCGTGCCGAGGCGGGTTCTGCGTGCCGGAGGTGGCTGCGGGCGGTTGGGCGGGCGAGTTCGGCTCGCGACATCGCGTCCGGCTCGCGGAACCGCGCACGTTCTGCGCGCCGGAGGGGGTTCCACGAGCCGAAGATGCATGCCGTTGGCCCCGTCGCCGTAACCCCGAGCGCCATCAGCCCGAGCGCCATCAGCCCGAGCGCCGTCAGCCCGAGCGCCGTCAGACCAGGCGCCTCCCGCTGAAGCGGTCGATCGGGGCGTCGCGGCGCATCGCCCGCTCGTACATGCGGTGGAACGGCTCGGTCAGCACGCCGTTGGAGCGGTCGAGGGCGTCCTGCCAGGCGACGATGTCGCCGAGCTGCGCCGCCAGGTCGGCCCGCAGCGCCGCCTCGTCCACGGTCGTCGACTCGCCGCCCGCGACGACGACCCGCCCGGCGACGATCACGGTGTCGATCGACGAGCCGTTCTCGGAGTAGACCAGCTGGTTCTCCAGGCGCTGGCGCGGGGTGAAGGCGAGCGTCTCGAGGTCGAAGAGCACGAGGTCGGCCTGCTTGCCCACCTCGATGCTGCCGGTGACGTCGCCGAGCACGGCGCTGCGCGCGCCGCCGATCGTGCCCGCGGTCAGCACCTCCGCCACCGTCGGCCACGTCGACAGGTCCGGATCGGTCACCTTGTGCAGCAGCGCCGCCGCCTTGATCACGTCGAGCATCCGCGGGGAGTCGCTGCTCGAGCAGCCGTCGGTGCCGAGTCCGAGGTTCACCCCCGCGTCGTGCAGTGCCCGCCACGGGGCGATGCCCGAGCCGAGCTTGAGGTTCGAGATCGGGTTGTGCGAGACGGAGGTTCCCGCCGCCGCGATCGACGCCATGTCGGAGTCGGTCAGCCAGATCCCGTGCGCGAAGGTCGTGTTCGCGGAGAGAGCGCCGATCCCGGCCATGTACTCGACCAGCGTCGAGCCGTGGAACTCCTCGCCGGTGACCAGCTGCGTCTTGGTCTCGAGGACGTGGATGTGGCACTCCGCGTCGTGCTCGAGCGCCAGCTCCGTCGCCCCGACCAGCAGGTCGGCGCCCACGCGCTGCGGGGCCGAGGGGGCGACCATGTAGCGCAGCCGTCCGCCGGCCCGCCCGTGCTGGGCGGCGAAGGCCGTGCGACTGAAGTCGAGGTAGCCCTCGGTGGTCGGCCGGGCCGCCCCGCGGACCGAGTCGAGCAGCTCGGCCGGCAGGTACTCCTCGAGGAACGGCATCGTCTCGAAGAACGGCTTGCTGATCACGTGGCCGGAGATGTTCGCCCGGATGCCGATCTCGTCGTAGGCGTCGAACACCGCCGCCAGCTGCGCCGCGTCCTGGTCCGGATTCTCGAGCACGTCGTCGACGAGCGTCGTGACGCCCGCCTTCAGCGACTCGAGCGCGAACAGCGACGAGCGCAGCCGGATCAGGTCCGGAGCGACGCGGCTGTCCCCGAGGATCGGATACGACAGCAGCATCCACAGCTCGAGCGGCAGGTTGTCGTAGCGCCCCTTGTAGAGGTACTCCCACGAGTGGGTGTGCGCGTTGACGAAGCCCGGCGTCACGAGGCGGTCGCGCCCGTCGAGGATCTCGTCGCCCGGCTCGGGCTCGAGCCCCGGGCCGATCGCCGTGATCACGTCGTCGACGATCCGGATGCTCGCCGTGATCGGGACGGCTCCCGAGACGGGGTCCATGGTGATGACGGCGGCGTCGGTGATGAGGAGGGGCATGGCGGTTCCGTTCGTGATGCGGTGGTGCAGGAGCAGGGTGGTGCGGGAGCGGGTGGTGCGGGAGAAGAGGAGCGGGCGGAGTGACGCGGCCGGCTACCCGAGGACGGGCTCGGACTCGCGCGCGGCCGGCTCCAGGGCCTCGCGCTTCCGCACCCAGGACGCGGCGTCGCCGCGGCCGAGCAGCAGATAGGCGAGCCCCGCCGAGACGCCGCCGGCCAGCCAGGAGACGTCGACGCCGCCGAGCGCGGTCGCGGCCGGTCCCTGCAGCGCGGGCACGGAGCCGTTCATGAACAGCCAGGTCAGCGTCGCGCCGATCGCGAAGGAGAGCAGCGCGCGCCAGCGGACGTCGGGCAGCAGCGGCGAGCCGACCGGCGCGAAGAGGTGCCCGAACGAGCGCACCCGCGGCTCGAACACCGTGTAGTGCACCAGCACGATCGCGCCCCACGGAGCGACCCAGCCGACCAGGCCGACCAGCCAGGCGTCCAGCGTCGTCGCCAGATCGTCCTGGAAGACGAAGAACACGGAGGCGGCGAAGGCGAGCACCCCGACGATCAGGCTGAGGGTCCGGCGGCCGAGGCGGATGTCGAGCGCCTGGGTCGCCATCCCGAACGAGTAGATGTTGAGCACGTTGGTCGCGATCGGCCCGTGCACCACGAGCAGCAGCACCGGGATCGCGAGGGCGCCGAAGTTCTCCACGATCAGCTGGCCGGGGTCGACCGAGCCGTTCTTCGTGGCGAGCGTCGCGCCGAGGACGCCCAGCCAGACGACGGGGACGAACTGCCCGAGCACGCTGGCGAAGTAGAGCTTCCTGCGCGAGGCGCGGGGGCTGACGAAGCGGGAGTAGTCGCCCGCGTATGCGAGCCAGGTGAGGCCCCAGCCGATCCCGATCGCGGTCATCACGATCGACATGGCCGCGATCCGGTCACCGCCGGTGAGGGCGCCCTCGGCCGGGCCGGCGTAGGACCAGTCGATGTCGAGGAAGAACCAGGCGACGATCGACATCACGGCCAGCACCAGCAGCGTCGGCGGCACGGTCCAGCGCTCGAACGCGGCGATGGCCCGGTAGCCGAGGAACGAGATCGCGACCTGGATCGCCATGATCACCGCGGCGACCGCGACCTTCCAGCCGATGTTCGCCGCCTCCGGGTCGACGAGGCCGACGGAGCCGAGCAGCGCGATCACCAGGTCGAGCACGATCCAGGTGTTGATCGCGCACCAGCCGATCACCACGACGGCCTGGATCACGGCGGGCGCGTAGTTGCCGCGGCGGCCGAAGACCGCGCGGCCCACGAGCATCCCGGTCGCGCCGGTGCGCTGGCCGAGCAGCACGAAGAAGCCGAAGACGGCCATGCCGACGACGTTGCCGAGCACGAGGACGGTGATCGTGTCCCAGAGGCCGAGGCCCATGTTCACGCCCAGCGCGCCGAGGACCCAGTTGATCGGGGCGATGTTGGCGCCCGCCCAGATCCAGAACTGGCCGTCGAGGCGCGCGTTGCGACGGCTCTCGGGGAGCGGGGTCAGCGCGTCCTCGGTGTCGGTCGTGCCGTGCAGGGTGTCGGAGCTCATGGGTGGATCCTCTCGAAGCGTGAGGTGGAGCGGGGAGGCGGAGCGGGGAACGGTGGACGGCGCTGCGGATGAGCGGCTGTGGAGGAGTGCGGCGGGTCGGGGTCCACCCTCCCGGCGGGCGGTTTCCGCGGCCGCCTCGCCGTGTAAATTCGCCGTGACGCGAGAGGACGTTCTGCATGGTGATCCCGCTGTCCGAGGCGCTCCTCGACCCGCTGCTCGCGGCCGCCGGACCGGTCGTGGTCGCCGGCGGGGAGGCCGCCGCGCGGGTGCCGATCCGCTGGGCGCACGCCAGTGAGCAGCTCGACGTCGCGCCGCTCCTCCTGGGCGGCGAGCTGCTGCTGATGGAGGGTGTCAACCTCTCCTCGGACCAGGATCCCGAGGAGTGCCGCCGCTACGTGGAATCCCTGGTCACGGCCGGTATCGGCGCCCTGGCCGTCGAGCTGTCCGAGCGGCTGCCGAGTGTCCCGGCTCCGCTCGTCGCCGCGGCCGACGACCTCGGGCTCGCCGTGCTCGCGCTGCCCCGGCGGGTGCCGTTCGTGCAGGTCTGCGAGAGCATCAACACCCGGCTCACCGAGCAGAAGTTCCGGAGCCTGCGGGTGGCGGACAGAGTGTCCGGACTTCTCGGCGAGGCGGCGGCCGCGGACGCCGGGATCGACGAGCTGCTGAAGGTCGTCGCGAGCGCCACGGGCGCCAGTGCCGCGCTCGTCTCGCCGGCGGGAGAGGAGATCGTGCGCGCCCATCCCGGCCGCGGCGTCGACACCGCGCGCACCGCGGGCGCCTCGTCCGGGGTGCTGCGGGCCGGCGACTCCCTGCTGGGCACGCTCTACCTCCGCGCCCACGACGAGGCCGACCTGCACGGCGTGGCCGTCGCGCTCGACCGCGCGCCGGACGTGCTCGCGATCGCCCTGCTCCGGCTGCGGCCGCCGACCGCGCGCGAGCGGCTCACCGCGCAGCTCTTCGCGGTCGCGACGGCGCCGTCAGCGCGCCCCGACCCGAGCGCGGAGCTGCAGATCGACGCGCTCCTCGGCCGGCTCGGCGTCGGCGGGCGGGAGTGCTTCCTCGGAGTCTGGGCCGACGTCGGCGACGACGAGCGCACCCTCCGTGCGGTCCGCTCCGCGCTCGACCGCTCGGTGCGGGGGTCAGCGGACGCCGCGAGCGTGATCTGCGTCGCGGGCGGCGAGCTGCTCGCGCTGCTGGCCTTCGCGGACTCCGCCGCGCAGGAGCGGGCGAGGGCGCTGCTGCTCGGCGAGTGGCCGCCCGCTGCCGGGGCGGCCGCGCTGGTCTGCGTGGGCAGCGGCGCCGACGCGGTGGCGCGGGTGCCGCGCGAGCTCGCGGAGGTGCGCGGGGTGCGGGAGTGGACCCGCGCCGAGAGCGGCGTCGTCGATGCGCGGCTGCACCGGCTCGAGCGCTTCGCCAGCACGCTGCGAGACGACCCCGAGGCGGATGCTCTGGTGGAGGAGGTGCTCGGCCCGCTGCGCCGCGGCCGGCCGGAGCTGCTCGCGACCTTCGAGTCGTTCGCGTCGCACTGGGGGAGCAAGACCGCCACCGCGTCCGCCCTCGGCATCGGCCGGCAGACCCTCTACGACCGCCTCGCCCGCATCGAGTCCCTGATCGGCCCGCTCGACGCCTCCCCGGCCCGCACCCGCGTGCTGCTCACCGCCGTCTCCCTGCACCGCGCCCGCGCGGCCCTGCCCCCGGCCGCCCCGCGCTCGACCCGCCCGTTCCCGCCCCCACCTGACCGCTGACGCGCCGCGAACGCTCGTCGCGGCGCCCTCTGAGACGCTGAACGGAACGAGAAGGAGAGGTGCGGGACGATGCACACCAGCTCCGTGGATCCGCGTGACGTCGACGCCGAGGTGACGACTCCCGTCTACCGCGTCTACTTCGCCGAGACGGAGACGATGGTCGACGAGATCCGGATCACCGGCGCGCGGGACGTCCTCGAGGTCGTCGACTGGGCGGAGAGCGACGCCCGCGGAGTCCCGTTCACCGTGTACTGCGAGCACCCCAGCCCCTTCAACCCGGGCAAGGTGACGCTGCAGCTCCTCCTATCGCGCTGAGCGAGGTCCTGTGGATCGAGGTCTCAGCGCGGCGGCAGCGCGGCGCCCGCGACGGCCGAGCTGCCGAGATCGCTCTGAGGCAGGGGCTCGCCGGAGGCGACGGCCTCGGTCCAGGCCTCCGTGTCGGCGACGGCCGCGAAGTTCGAGTTCAGCAGGGCGAGCAGCGTGGTGTGCACGGTCTCGGCGTCCACGGAGCCCGCGGCGTTCGAGATCGCGATGGCGCCGGTCGCGTCGGAGAGCACCTCCGCCGTCAGCCCGTGCGTCTCGGCCTCGGCCGCCGAGGCGAGGATGCAGTTGTTGGTCATGTAGCCGACCAGGGTGATCGTGTCGACGTCGCGCTCGCGCAGCCAGGCGAGCAGGTCGGTGCCGGCGAAGACGGTGCCGAACCGCTTGGTGATCGACTTCCACTCATCACTGCGGCGGCCTTCGATCTCGGGGTGCAGCTCGAAGCCGGGGGTGCCCGGTGCGAAGACGGGTGCTCCCTCGCCGCTGCTGTGCTGGACGGCGGCGATCGGCAGACCGGCGGCCGTGGCGGCGTCGAGCGCGGCGGTGATGGCGGGCAGCGAGGTCGCGTGCGGCGGGTAGCGGATCTCGAGCGGCCCGGCGAAGTACTCCAGCTGGACGTCGACGAGGATCAGGGCGCGGCGGGGTGCGGTCATGGTGTCTCTCCTGGATCGGGGTGGTGCTGACCAGCCTGCCGTCTTCCGGGAGTCGAGGGACTCGCGGATCGACGGCGCGGCCGTCAGGTTGTCGCGAGGGCGATCCCGAGCAGGAGGAGCGAACCACCCGAGGCGAGCACGCGCGCCGTGTTGGCGCGGACCCAGGCGCGCTCGAAGCCGCGCCGGGCGTCGGAGAGCGGACCGCCGGCGGCGCGGTCCAGTCGCAGGTTGAGCGGGATGCTGCGCCCGAAGGTGACGACGTACTGGAGCACGGCGAGGGCGAGGGCCCCCGCGACCGCGCTGGTCGTCGCGGCACCGGCGCCGCCGGCGAGCGCGGCGACCAGCGCGGCGGCGGAGGAGAGACCGCTGCCGACGAACGACAGGGCGAACAGCGGGTTCTGCACGGCGGCGTTGATCGCGGTCATCGCGCTGACGAAGGCGCGGTCGTCGGTCCGGCTCAGGCCCGGCATCACCGCGCAGGCGAAGGCGTAGAAGAAGCCCGCCGCCAGGCCGTTGGTGACGAGCGCGGCGAGCAGGAGCGGCACGAGGAGAGCGTCGGGCACGGCTGCCTCTCGGAGGGGATGGGCGGGTGGACGGTGCGCGGCGGACGGCGGAATCGGCCCGCGCGACCGAGATCCCGGCTGCACCCGAGTGCTGACCCGCCTTCCGGTGGGGTCGTCCAGGTGATCGTCCGGTGGCGGTCGACGCGGGGGTGAAGAGGCTTGCCGCCGGATGTCCCGGCGAAGGTGGGTCTCGATACGCCCTTCGGGCTACTCGACCAGCATGGACCGCCCTCGGGGCGAGGGTGGCTCTCGATACGCCCTTCGGGCTGCTCGACCAGCGGAGGGCCGGGCCGCACCATGCTGATCGAGTAGCCCGCGGAGCGGGCGTATCGAGATCCACCGGCGCCGGCACAGTAGTCTGCAGACTCGCCGAGCTGGTGAGGGTGGGTCTCGATACGCCCCTGCGGGGCTACTCGACCAGCATGCTTTGCCCCGCGGACTGCTCGACCAGCAGGCAGTGCCCGGCGGGCTACTCGACCAGCATGCAGCGGCTGCTCGACCGGCGGCGCTACTCCGTCTCGGTGCGGGTCTCCGTCTCGTCGGAGGAGGTGATCTCGGTGTCGGTCTCGTCGGCGCGGTCGCGCAGCGCGTCGGCCATGGCGCCCGCGCCCTCGTCGCCGTGGTCGTGGTCGACCTGCTCGATCAGGCCGCTCAGCTTGTCGTCGTTGCTCGCGTCCTCGGCGCCGTCCATGACGGGGCCGTTCTGGGTGTCGCTCATGACTGCCTCTCCGCGCGGACGGAGGTCGACCGCGCGCCTCCGACGCTACGGACCGCGCCGCCGGAGCGCCCGCCCTTGACGCCGCGACCGCCCCGTGGGAAATGCGAACGGCCCGGCTCCCCCCGAGGAGGGAGCCGGGCCGTTCAGGCGGAGCGGGTCAGTTCTTGATCACCAGGGTGATCGAGGCGCTGGAGCCGACGTTGCCCGCGGCGTCCGTGGCCCGGGCGACCACGGCGTAGGTCGCGTTCGGCCAGTTCTTGCTGTTCGCGGTGAGCGACCAGCTGCCGTCGGCCTGCTTGACGCCGTCGCCGAGCTTGGTCGAGCCGGACCAGAAGGCGAGGCCCGTGACCGCGACGTTGTCGCTCGCATTGGCGACGAGGGTCACGGTGCCGGTCACGGTCGTCTGGCTGGCGGGCGAGACGATCTTCGCCTGCGGCTTCACCGTGTCGGCGCCGGAGGTCGGCGTCGGGGTCGGCGTCGCGGTCGCGGTGGGCGTCGCGGTCGGCTTCGGCGTCGCGGTGGCGGTCGGCGTCGGCGTGGCGGTCGCGGTGGGCGTGGCCGTCGGCGTCGCGGTCGGCTTCGGCGTCGCGGTCGCCGTGGGCGTCGCGGTCGGAGTCGGCGTGGCGGTCGGCGTCGCGGTCGCGGTCGGCGTCGCGGTCGGCGTGGGCGTCGCGGTCGGCGTCGGGGTGACGACCGTGCCCACCGGGATCGTGCTCACGCCGTAGCCGTAGTAGCGGCCCGAGACGGGACGCGTCGGGTCGCCGGCGAAGGTGCGGCCGCGGTCGACGGTGGCCGACTTGGCCTGGGCGATCACCTGGGCGATGACCTGCGCGGGGCTCTTGCCCACGCAGGATCCGCCGGCCGCGAGGCAGTCGAGGACGACACCGGAGGCGGCGGCCGTCGACATGCTGGTGCCGGTCTGGATGTACGCGTAGGTGTTGCCCTTCTTCGTCGTGTAGGGGCAGGTGCCGGGCGCGGCGATCGTGTGACCGGCGTCGGCGGGGCTCGCGAAGTTGCTGTTCAGCGTGTAGTTGTCGTCCTTGGTGGTCACGTTCGAGCACGGGACGGCCGCGAGCGAGCCCGGCTTGCCGTCGTAGTTCGCGAAGTTCGTGACGGCGAGGACCTCGTCGTAGGCGGCGGGGATGTAGGCCGACAGGTCGGCGGCGGAGTTGCCGGCGGCCGAGACCACGGTCACGCCCTTCGCGACGAGGTCGCAGACCGCCTGGTGGATGGTGTCGCCGTTGGTCCGGCCGCAGTTGTTGTCGTCGACGCCGTTGGTGGCGAGCGACATGTTGACGACCTTGATGTTGTAGGTCGCTGCGTTCTGCGAGACCCAGTCGAGCGCGCACATCAGGGTCGAGATGCTGCCCTTGTTGTTCGCGTCGAGTGCGCGGACCGAGTAGACCGGCGCGCCGGGGGCGATGCCGACGGTGCCGGAGCCGTTGTCGAGCGCGGTCATGTAGCCGGAGACGCCGGTGCCGTGGCCGTTGGCGTCCTCGGCGGTGCCGGAGCCGAAGCAGTTGACCTGCTTGGCCAGGTTGTAGTCGGGGTGCGCGCTCACGCCGGAGTCGATGACTGCGACGGCGGGTCCGGTCCAGTTGGTGACGCCGTCGCCGGCGCTGACCGGGGCCTTGTCGGCCTCCGCGGTCAGGACGTGCGAGGGCATGGTCTGCGCCTGGCCCTCGACCACCTGGTCGGCGGGCGAGAGGCCGAGGACGCGGCTGTCGGCGGCGAGGATCGCGTGCTGACGGGCGGTCAGGGTCGCGGTGAAGCCGGAGACGCCTCCGCCGTAGGACGCGTCGAGCGAGAGGCCGAGGGCGCTCGCGAGCGTCGTCGAGACGGCCTTCGAGTCGACGGTGACGACGTAGCGGCCGGCGCCGGTCTGCGCCGACTCGGCGGCCTGCGCGGGGAGCGCGGCGGCGCCGACGAGACCGGCTGTGACGACGGCGGCGGTGGCGGTGGCCGCGAGGAAGCGGCGCAGTCGGCCGGCGGGGCGGCGCGACGGGGTGGAGCGAGGGATCACGAAGGTCCTGTGTTTCTGTGCGGCGGGCGGGGCGGGGGAACCGGAGGGCTCGCCGGGCTGCGGTGACCGACGACCGACGGACGCTGGGAACGGCCGACGGAGGAGTGCAAGGGGGATCAGGAGCCCAAGCTAGCGGTCCCAGGTTCGGGATGCACTACTCTTCGTGATTTCTCAGTGCGCTGGTTCCGCGCGCGGGGCTGTGGAGGAGGGTGGATCTCGATACGCCCGCTGCGCGGGCTACTCGATCAGCATGCATCGCCCGCTCTGCCGAGGTGCGGCTTGCTGGCGGAGCATGTTGGTCGAGTAGCCCGCAGGGGCGTATCGAGACCCGCGCCGCTCAGCGCGGGCGCGGAGCGCGCAGCACGCGGCGGTAGACGTCGATCGTCGCGCGGGCGATCGCGTCCCACTCCAGCGCCGACAGGTCCGCGGAGGCGTCGGCGGCCACCGCGCGCTCGTCGAGCCAGGCCAGCGCGCCGTCGAGCGCGGCGGTGTCGAAGGCCCCGTCGTAGAGCCGCACCCAGTCCGGGCCGACCAGCGCGGCCAGCTCGTGCATCGCGCCGAGGTCGGGCACCAGCACCGGGCGGTCGGCCGAGACCGCGAGGATCGCCGAGCCGGAGTTCTGGATCGCCGAGTAGGGCAGCACGACCAGGTCGCTCGCCCGCAGCCAGAGCGCCATCCGCTCGTCGCTGAGGAAGGACAGCTCGAGCCGGATGCGCGCATCGCCGGCCGCCGCCTCCTCGATGACGCCGCGCAGCGGTCCGCGGGCCGGGTTGCCGGCGACCGCGAGCAGCGTGCCGTCGTCCTCGCGCTCGCGGAAGCGCTCGATCAGCGTCGGCACGTTCTTGTACGGCCGGATCTGGCCGACCGACACGACCAGCCGCGCGTCCGGGTCCAGGCCGAGCTCCGCGCGCGCCTCGGCGCGACTCGCCGAGAAGTCGTAGTCGTGGCGGTAGTGCCCGTGCGGGGTGACGAAGGCGGGCACCGCCGCGAGCTCGGGGTAGGAGCGCCGCATCGCGGTCACGCCCTCCTCCGAGAGGCAGACGATCGCGTCGAGGTTCTCGGTCAGCAGCCGGCGGTACCAGTTGCGGAGGAACGGGGTGCCGCGCTCCTCGTGCGAGGTGACGTTGTGCGCGGTCCAGATCAGCCGGGTGCCGCGCAGCCGCGCGACGCGGAGGAAGGCGAAGAAGAAGACCAGCCGCGCGACGATCCGGTAGCGCCGGACCCCGCTGAGGAAGGTCAGGTCCGGCCAGTGCAGGTGCACCACGTCGACCTTCGCGACGAGCAGGCGCAGCCAGGAGAGGTCGCGCACGAGCACGCCCTCGGCGGTCATCGCCGTGTAGAGCCGCGCGTTGTAGGGGTTCGCGTAGCGGGTGCGGAAGGCCGGCTCGGCCTCGACCCGCAGCCGGCGGCTCCGGGCGTCCTCGCCCGAGAGCAGTCCGCGCACGCGCGTGCGCAGGCGGCCGCGCAGGGTGCGGGTCCCGCCCGCGATCATCGGGCGACCTCCGCCGCGCCGGTGCCGGGCACCCGGCCGAACAGCGTGCGCTCGGCCTCCGGGTAGCCGACCCGCCAGTCGGCCCGGCGCTGCCAGACCTCGGTCCACGCGCGTCGCTTGCGGCGGGTCGCGGTCTCGAGCACCGTGCGCACGAGCGCCCCGGCCTGGAGCAGCGCGATGCCGATCCGCGCGGGCAGCGGCTTCCACGCCAGGCGGATCATCGTGGCCTTGCCGGCCATCACCATGCACATCTTGCGACCGGAGTTCCCGGCGGTCGCCGCGTCGCGGGTGGAGGCGCCGACGTCGTGCACGATCACGGCGGTCGGCACGATCACCGGGCGCAGGCCGGCGCGGCGGGCGCGGATCGAGAACTCGGCGTCCTCGCCGTAGAGGAAGAAGCGCTCGTCGAGCCGGCCGACCCGCTCGTACTCCTCGCGGGGCATCAGCAGCAGGCAGCCGGTGATGATCGGCACTTCGCGCACGCTGTCGCGCTGCCAGCCGCCGAGCGATTCCGGGTCGAGCAGCGGGTTGCCGCGGAAGGCCGTGGAGAGCATGGTCGCGTAGGTCAGCAGCGACCAGAGACTCGGCGCGCCCCAGCAGGACGAGGGGTCGACCGAGCCGTCGGGCCGGAGGGTGCGCCCGCCGTACACGCCGTAGCGCGGGTTCGCGACGGCGAACTCGAGCAGCGCGCGGAAGGAGCCCTCGAGCACCAGGGTGTCGGGGTTCAGCAGCAGCACGAAGCGCTCGGTCGCCGCAGCGACGCCGCGGTTCACACCGCGGGCGAAGCCGAGGTTGTCGCCCGCCTCGATCACCGTCGCCTCGGGGTGCGCGGCGCGGATCGCCTCGGCGCTGCCGTCCTCGGAGCCGTTGTCGACCACGATGATGTGCGGGGGAGTCGGCGCGTCGCCGAGCGGGATCGACGCGAGGCAGGCCAGCGTCTTCTCGCGGGTGTTGTAGCTGACGACGACGATCGCCAGGCTGGTGTCGACGGCCTCAGGCACGGTCGGCCTCCGGTCGCTGGCCGATGACCTTGGCGGGCACGCCGCCCGCGATGCAGTTCGCGGGCAGGTCCTTGGTGACCACGGCCCCCGCTCCGACGATCGCGCCGTCGCCGATGGTGACGCCGGCGACGACGACCACGTTCGCGCCGAGCCAGACGTCCCGGCCGATCACGATGTCCTTCTCGATCTTCGGCTGGTCCATCACGGGCGTGCCCTGGACGATGCCGTAGTTGGAGGCGGTGATCGTGACGTTCGGCGCCAGCAGGCACTTCGCGCCGAGGGTGATCCGTCCGGTGCTGTTGCCGGCCCAGAGGAGCGAGTTCTCGCCGATGTGGGTGCCGGCGCCGAGGGTGATCCGCTCGGCGTTCCGGAACGACACGTTCGGCGCGAACGAGACGTCGGCCCCGCGGGTGAGCCGCGGCACCTGGTCCGCGTGGCTGTACGCGTGGAAGTGCAGCAGGCGCACGGCCTGCAGGTAGGTGCGCACCTTGGTGAGGGTGCGCAGCGGTCCGCCGCCCTGGCTCATCGGCCGGCTCCGTTCGGTTCGAGGTCGTCCGGCGATCCGGCGGGGGTCTGCTCGGCGAGCGGGTCGATCACCGGGGCGCCGATCTCGGTCAGCGAGGCGGCGATGGAGCCGATGAAGCGGTCGGCGTCGAGGTCCGAGCGCACCGAGATCGCGATGTCGAGCCGCTTGGTGAAGGAGCTCGCGAAGACCGCGGCCTCGTCGTCCGGCTCGGTCACCGGCCAGAGGGTCATCGAGGCCAGCTCGGCGCCGCCGAACCAGCGCGGGCGCAGGAAGACGGGGAGGTAGGACGCGTAGCCCTGCCAGTCCTTCCGGCCGCGGGTGATGCCGCTCTCGCCGGTCTCGACGGCGAGCTGCACCTGCTCGCGCACGCTCGCCACCGTCTTCGCGAGACCCAGCGACACCGGCACGGCGACGCGCACCATCGACACGTGGTTGCGCTTGACCTCGTTCTTGTCGCGGCGCGGCGACACGGGCACGAGCGTCGCGATCTCGGCGCGCTCGGGGTGCAGCGCGGCGAAGGCGTGCAGGGCGAGCGCGACGGTCAGGTCGGCGACCGAGCCGCCGGCCGCGCGGGCCGCCGCCTTCGCGGTCTTGAGGTCCACGGTGAGGATCGCGGCGTCGCGCGGCTTGATGCTGCGCTCGAGCAGCCCCGAGCGGCGGATCCACCAGTCGCGGGCGGAGCGGATGTTGCGGCCGCCGATGCGGGTGATCCGCTTCTTCAGCGGCTTGCGCTTCCACTCGGTCCACTCGTCCGCGAGCGACGCGTGCGTCGACGCGATCTGGCGGCGGGCGGCGAGGGTCAGCGAGAGCGGGCCGCGGGGCGGCCGCGGGTCGTCCGGGAAGCGCATCGGCGCGCGGCTGTACGCCGGGAACTCGACCGGCTCGCCGGAGGTGAACGCCTGGATCAGCACCAGCCCGAACATCCCGTCGCCGAGCGCGTGGTGGATGCGCACCGCGAAGCCGAGCTGCCCGGTCGAGAGCTCGATGACGAGGATGTCCCAGAGCGGGCCCTTCGGATCCATCGGCCCGTTGAAGGCGCCGGTGAGCAGCTCGACGTGGCGGGGGTCCCACTCGACGACGCCCGGGTGGAAGCGCACGTGGTCGCGGACGTCGATCGTGTCGACCGACACCCAGGACGGCGTGAACAGCCCGAGCGGCGCGCGGGCGAGCCGCTGCCGCACCGAGGGGGAGGTGCGGATGAACGCCTCCCACGCCGAGTAGACGAGGTCGCGGTCGAGCGAGCCGTCCGCGCGGCGGAACGGGGCGCCGTCGATGATCATCGAGCCGGTCGGCCGGGCGACCTCGTAGACGACGGCGTTCGAGACGAACTTCTCGTCGAGGGTGCGCAGCGGCTCGGCGTGCGGTCGCCCGGTGCGGCGAGGGGGTCGGGTCATGGCGGTGCTCCCTGGTCGGAGGCGGAGGAGGGGAGCGGTCAGCTCGGGGTGCCGGCGGGGGCCGGGTCCGCCTGCGCCGTGCCGGGCTGGGCCGGGGTCGCAGGCAGGCGGATGGGCGTCGGCGGGTACTCGTCGACGAAGGTCGAGCCGGAGAGGCGGAGGTGGCGCGAGCGCAGGTAGCCGCGGAGGATCCCCTCGACCATCGCGAGCTCGTCCTTCGCACCGCGGCCGCGCCGCTGGGCCGAGCGCACTAGGCGCCGGCCGCTGCGGACGGCGAGGGTCGCGGTGAGCCGCGCGCCGACCTTGGGCGACAGGCGCCACCACTTGCCGACGAGCGCGCCGAGTCCGAGCCCGTAGCCGCGCATGAGGCGGCGGTAGGCGACGGGGTTGCGGGTGTTGACGTGCAGCACGACGCTGTCGGGCACGAAGACGGCGGTGCCGCCCGCGGCGAGGGCGCGGCAGAAGATGTCGAGGTCCTCGGCGCCGGCGAGGTAGCGGCCCGCCCCGAGGGTGTCGTCGAAGGCGCCGAGCGTCTGCAGCACGTCGCGGCGGAAGGCCATCACGGCGCCGTGTCCCGCGTCGAGGCCGCGGACGGCGGAGCGGTAGACGATGCGGTCGGTCGGCGGCACGTCGGTGTCGACCAGGGTGTGGTCGAGCATCCGCCCGGTCGCCACGGTGACCCGCTCCTCCTCGAAGGCGCGCAGCAGCGCCTCGATCCAGCCGGGTGTCGGCGAGCAGTCGTCGTCCGTGTAGACCACGATCGGCCGGTCGCTCGAGTCGAGCCCGAGGTTCCGCGCGATCGAGAGGCCCTTGGTGTCGGTGCGGACGTAGCGCACGCCCGCGGCGAGGGCGACCTCGCGGGTGCGGGAGTCGGTCGACGCGGAGTCGACGACGATCACCTCGACTGCGGGGTCGGTGCCGGCGGCGATCGCCGCGAGCGCCTCCCGGAGCATGTCGGGCCGCTCGCGGGTGCACAGGATGATCGAGACGTCACCCGGGGTGAGGACGGAGGGGTTCACGGCGTGTCTGTCCTCGGCTGGTCGGAGCGGTCGTCGGAGTCGGCGGCTGGGCCCGTCGCTGCTGAGCCCGTGGCGGCTGAGCCCGTGCCCGCCAGGTCCTCGCGGACGAGCACCATCGCGGCGCGGTAGGCGGCGACGAGGTCGATGCTCGCGCGCTCCCAGGTCAGGTTGCCGCGGTTGTCGAGCGCGGCCCGGCGCATCCGCGCGAGCAGGGCGCGGTCGGAGGAGACCAGGTCGATCTGCGCGGTGAGCGTCTCGACGTCGCGCGGCTCGTGCACGAGCCCCTGCACGCCGTCCTCGAGGTTGGCCCCGGCGGCGGAGGAGACCAGCGGCACGCAGCCGGCGGCCTGCGCCTCCGAGGTGACCAGGGCGCTGCCCTCCTCGATGGTCGGCAGGATCAGCACGTCGGCGCTCGCGAAGACCCCCGCGACGTCGCCCGTGAAGCCGCGCAGCTCGACGCTCGGCTGCTCGAGCAGTCCGGCGAGGCGCTCCTGGTAGCCCGGGGTGAAGTCGCCGTAGATCAGGAAGCGGCCGGTGCTGCTCGCCTTGGACTGCTGCCAGGCCTGCAGCGCGTAGAGCAGGCCCTTGCGCGGCTCGATCCGGCCGACGAAGACCGCGGTGAAGACGTGGTCCGGCTCGTCGCGCGGGTCGGGATCGAAGCTGCGGGTCGTGTCGACCAGGGCGCCGTAGCGGTGGCGGAGGAGCTTGCGCGGCGAGAAGCCCTTCTCGAGGAAGGTCTGCTCCACCGAGGCGGACGGCACGAGGATGGCGGTCGCGGACGCCCACTCGCGCTCCTCGCGGCGCAGGCGCACCGCGTTGTAGGTGTGCGGCGAGCCGACCGGGGGCGTGATGCCCAGGCGCTCGTACTCCTCGGCGACGACCTCGAAGGCGTGGGCGGTGTGCGTGTTCGGGGCCTCGCGGACCGCGGGCACGCCCTGGCGGGCGGCCTCGTCGAAGGTCCGGGCGGAGCCCCACGGCCAGCCGTGCACGACGTCGTAGTCGCCCTCGGCGAGGATCCGCGCGGTGACGCGGTCGTGGTGGGCGATCGAGCGGCTGCGGCCGAAGAGGCGGTGCGGGAGGCGGACGCCGCCGACCGTGAGGGTCGTCACGGCGCGGGCGACCGGGCCGAGCGACTCGGTGATCGAGGCGGCGACGACGGTGACGCGGTGCCCCGCGGCGACGAGCGAGCGGACCTGCTGCAGCGCGGTCCAGCCGATCCCCGGCGAGCCGATGCCGTGCGGGAACGAGTACAGGATCGACAGCGGAGCCCCGGCGGGCGCGCCGGAGGCGACGCTCGTCAGCGGACGGGCGTCGCGGTCGGTGCGGTCGTGCTCGGGGTCGTCTCGATGGTCGGGTGGGCCTGCGGCAGTGGTGGAGCACTGGTGCTCATCATCCATGCGTCTCCTGTCGTGAGGGCGGCGCGCTCAGGAATGAACGATAGCCACCATCCTCGACCACCTGAGAGGAACGCAAGTCCACTCCCGGCTCGGCGAGTCGTCGCTCCCGCAGACTTAACACAGCCGCAATACTTCCGGCATCCGCATGCCGTGGGTTATGGTCACAATGAGTGTGTCGGGGCACCGCACTCGTGGGGTCCCGGTTCTGTGCTCGTTCCGGCCCCATCGAGGCATGCCCGAAGGCCGGTGCGAAAGCAGCACCGCACCGCTCCGAAACCGCCCTTCGCACCAGGCTCCGTCGACACCTCGACAGCCGCAAAACCCGTTCCGCCATCACCGCCGTGATGGACGGAGGCGTTGCTCCAACGATTGCAGCAGCAATGCGACCTCCGAGCACGCGGCGCGTCGCCCCGAGGTACCACACCTCGCCGTCTGGAAGTCGAGACCGAGATGTCCGTCCCCCTTTACCTTCGAGTGCTCTGGAGCTACAAATGGCTCCTCGCGGTCGGCCTCGTGGTCGCCGTCCTGGCCGCCATGGTCGCCGGTTACACCGTGAAGGACGGTGAGATCGTCTCGCGCGCCGAGTCGGCGTACCGCTCCGACACCACGATCCTTCTCGGCGGTGGCTCGCGGAACCCGCTCCAGGCCGTCGAGCCCGGTCAGGCGCTGCAGGAGGGCACCTCCGAGGCCCAGCAGAACGACCTGACGAACACCGCGGTCATCTACGCGTACATCGTCAGCGGCTCCGAGATCCGCACCCAGGTCGAGCAGGCCATCGGCGGCTTCGCGCCGACCGAGGCCCTCAGCGCCGTGCGCCGCACGACCCAGCCGGCCGGCACCGAGCAGAACCCGGGCCGCTTCAGCCTCCCGATCCTCTCGATCGTCGGCGAGTCGACCGACCCGGCCCGCGCCGTCCTGATCTCGCAGACCGCGACCCAGATCTTCCAGGGCTACATCACCGCGCAGCAGGACGCCCAGGGCGTCGCCCCCGAGCTCCGCGTCACCCTGCAGACCACCGACCAGGGTGCGGCCGTCGAGCAGGAGGGGTCGAACCCGATCATCCCGATCGCGATCACCGGTCTCGGCGTCTTCCTCGCGTTCATCGCGCTCGCCTTCATCCTCTACAACATCCGCATCTCGCGGGAGCGCGTCACCGCCAACCGCGGCAACCAGCGCCGCGGCGAGTCCTTCCGGCGCGGCCCGGCCCTGACCGGCACCGCGTCCGAGAACGGCCAGCGCCCCGCCGCCCTCGGCACCGCCCCCGAGAACACCGCCGGGCCGGGTGAGCTGGCCTCCTCCGGGAAGCGCAGCGCCACCTGAGGCGGTCGCAGCAGATGAGCACGCCGACGCTGAAGGGGACCCCGCTCGGGGTCCCCGGGAACGACGACCCCTACGCGGGTGAGATCCTCGTCCGCCGGACCTTCACGGTCCGCGCCGTCCTGTCGACCGTCCTGCTGGCGGCCGTGGCCGTCGCAGCGGTCTACTACCTCAATCCGCTGTACGCGGGGGCGATCCTCTTCGGGATCTCCTTCCTGTACCTGACGCGCAAGCTGGTCTTCAACTGGACCGGCGCGTTCATCGTCCTGCTCGGCGTGATCATGTTCATCCCGGTGCGCTACTACGCGCTGCCGATCCCGCTCGGCTTCGCTCTGGAGCCGTACCGGCTCGTCATCGTGCTGATGGTCGTCGCGGCGATCGTCGCGCTGATGATCGACCCGACCTTCGTCTGGCGCCCGGCCGCGTTCGGCTGGCCGCTGGGCATCTGGGTGGCGTCGAGCCTGCTCTCGATCGCCGCGAACGTGCAGTTCATCTCCGAGGGCGCCCTCGGCAGCGGTGTCGCCGGCGCGATCGTCAACGACCTGCTGATGCTCTCGGTCTACTTCGTCGCCCGGCTCGTGATGCGCAACGAGAAGCTCGTCGAGGCCTTCCTGACCTTCCTGGTCTGGTCGGCCGTCGTCGTCGCCTTCTTCGCGGTCATCGAGCGCGCGACGCAGCAGAACGTCTTCACGATGCTCGACAAGTTCCTGCCGCTCGAGCGCCTCGGCGCCGAGCAGGAGGCCTACCGGGCCGGCGGCTACCGCTCGTTCGGCTCGTCGCAGCACCCGATCGCGCTGGCCGTCATGTTCACCATGATGATCCCGATCGCGATCTACCTCTCGAAGTACGCCCGCTGGCCCTTCAACGAGATCAACCGCCGGATCATCTACTACGGCACGATCCTCGCCCTGCTGCTCGGCGTCGTCACCGCGGTCTCGCGCACGGCGATCGTCACGCTCGGCGTGATGTTCCTGCTGACGGTCATCCTGCGTCCGAAGGTCGGCGGCTACCTGCTCCTGGGCATGGTGCCGGTGCTCGGCCTCGGCTTCGTGCTGATCCCGAAGATCCTCACGGACATGATCGGGTCCTTCCTCGACCCGGACGCGCTCATCGCCTCGCAGTACACCTCCGCGGGCATGGCGGGCGCGGGCCGCCTGGCCGACCTCGAGCCGGCCATGGCGATCGTGCGCGAGCACCCCTTCTTCGGAACGGGAGTCGGCAGCCGCATCGTGGTGGGCGAGGACAAGAACGCGTTCATCCTCGACAACCAGTGGCTGGGCACGCTGCTCGACGGCGGCGCCGTGGGCGTCATCGGCCTGGCCGTGCTGTTCCTCGTCCCGATCGTGATGCTGCTGCGCTACTCGTTCAAGAGCACCACCACGCCGCAGTACGCGAGCCTCGCGTTCGCCGTCGCGGTTCTGCTGCTCGGCTACACGATCGCCGCGTACTTCTACGACGCCTTCGGTTTCTTCCAGTCCTTCATGCTGTTCTGGATCCTGCTGGCCGTCGGCGCCTGGGTGCTCACCGAGGCTCCGCGGAAGTCGACCCGCCGGCGCCTGTCGCCGGAGGAGGCGGGGCACGTCTCCGCCTTCACCCGCGGGGGCCCCCACATCCCCGTCGGGCAGCCCGCCCTCGGCTCGCACGTCGGCGCTCACGTCGTCCGCAAGCCGACGCAGATCGAGTCGTGAGCGCACGCGTCAGCGTCGTCATCCCCGCGCACGACGAGGGGGCGGTGATCGCCCGGCTCCTCCGCGCCCTGGTGGCCGGGGACCCGGAGGGCCGGCTCGAGATCGTGGTCGGCGCGAACGGCTGCACCGACGACACCGCGGCTGTGGCGCGGGCCGTCGATCCGCGGATCCTGGTGGCGGAGACGCCCCGGGCCTCGAAGATCGCCGGCCTCAACGCGGCCGACGAGCTCGCCACGGTCCTCCCGAGGATCTACGTGGACGCGGACGTCTCGGTCTCGGCCGAGACGCTCCTGGCGCTCGGCGACGAGCTGGCCCGCCCCGGCGGACCGCTCGCCGCGGCGCCGGAGTTCCGCGTCGACACCCGCGGGGCCTCGTGGCCCGTGCGGGCGCACTACTCGATCTGGGAGCTGTCCGACTACCGGGCCCCGGGCCTGGTCGGCTCCGGGATCTACGGCCTCTCGGCCGAGGGGCGCAGCCGCTTCGGCGCGTTCCCCGAGATCATCGCGGACGACCGCTTCGTCCAGCAGCTCTTCACCCCCGAGGAGCGGCTGACGCTCCCCGGCCGGTCCTTCTCCGTGAAGGCGCCGCGCCGGATGCGCAACCAGATCAAGCGCACCGTCCGCATCGCGATCGGCAACGCCCAGCTGGCGGCCTCCGGGCTCGTGCCCGAGCAGGCCGGCGCCGGCGGCGGCGGCGGCCCGGTCGCGCTGCTGAAGCGCGTCCTGCGCCGGCCCGCCCTGTGGCCGGCCTTCCCGATCTACTGCTACGGCTATCTGCGACCCCGCCTCGAGGCGCGGTCGATCATCGCTCGAGGAGGCGTACCCGAATGGAACCGCGACGAGACGACGCGCGCGTGACGGGGTTGACCCCCGCGGGCGGCTCCTCCGCCCGCCACGGCACCACGGCGAGCGACGCCCAGATCGAGGCGGCGATCGACGACACCGCGCACACCACCGAGACGCTGGCGACCGACGCGATCGCGCAGTCGCCGACCGTGGGGGACGGGCCGAACCTGCCGCCGACCGCGCAGAAGTCCAGCCTCGGCCACACGGCCAGCCGTGGCGTGATCCAGACCCTCGGCGGGCTCTGGGGCAAGACCGCGATCCAGCTGATCTCGACCATCGTGCTCGCGCGCCTGCTCACTCCGGAGGACTTCGGTCTGCTCGTGTCGATCACGGCCATCGTCGGTGTCGCCGACCTGGTCCGCGACTTCGGCCTGACCGGTGCGATCATCCAGTCGAAGAAGCTGAGCGAGGAGATCTGGCGGTCGGTGCTCTGGCTGTCCGTGGCGCTCGGCGTCGTGGGCACTCTCGCGATCGCGGGCTCGGCCTGGCTCATCGCGGGCTTCTATCAGAACGACCAGCTGATCATCCTCACGCTCGCCGTCGCGCCGACTCTGTTCATCAACAGCCTCTGCATGCCGCTCCAGGCGCGCGTGCAGAAGGAGATGAAGTTCGGCCTGATGGCGAAGATCGACGTCGTGTCGATGCTCGTCGGGGTGAGCGCCTCGATCGTCGCGGGACTCCTCGGCTGGGGCGTCTGGGCGCTGGTCGTCCTCCAGGGCGGCGCTCTGCTCTACCGTCTCGTCGCGCTCTGGGTCGCGGCCCGTCCGACCTTCGGACGTCCCCGCATCTCGAAGGCGGTCATCCCCCTCGTCTCGACCGGCGGCAGCATCTTCGGCGTTCAGCTGCTGAACTACTTCGCCCGCAACGTGGACAACGTGGTCATCGCCGCGCAGCTCGGCACCGGCGTTCTCGGTCAGTACAGCAAGGCCTACGGGCTCTTCCTGCTCCCGCTCCAGCAGCTCAACGGCCCGCTGGGCCGCGTCGCGCTGCCGGTTCTGAGCTCGCTGCAGGACGACGCCGAGCGGTACCGCCGGTACGTCCGCGGAGCACTGCTCGTCGTCGGCTATCTGACGCTGCCCACGTTCGGCGTGCTCGCGGCTCTGTCCGGACCGCTGATCGATCTGATCCTCGGCCCGCAGTGGACGAGTGCCGCGATGATCCTCTCGCTCCTCTCGATCGCCGGCATCGCGCAGGGCATCGGCAACGTGCAGGGCTGGATCTACATCTCGCTCGGGCGCGTGCACCGCCAGCTGATCTACTACGTCGTCACCCGCCCGATCGTCATCGCCTCCTTCTTCGTCGGCATCTGGTGGAACGGTGTCGAGGGTCTGGCCCTGCTCTACGGGCTCACGACGCTCGCGCTCCTCGTGCCGGGCTTCTGGCTCGCCATCCGCGGCACCTTCGTGCGCGGATCCGACATCGTCAGTCCGGTGCTGCGCCCCGTCCTCGTCGTGCCGTTCATGTTCGGCGCGGCCTGGGCCGTCGGCGCGTACACCGACCTGCCCGCGATCGTCCACCTGCTCGTCGGCGGACTCGCCTCGCTGGTGCCGCTGGCGCTCGCGATGGCGATCCCGGCCTACCGCCGCGACATGAACCAGATCCTCGCGTTCGTGAAGCAGGTCCGGAAGCCCAAGCCCAAGGGCCCGGCGACCTCTGCCGCGCCTGCCGCGCAGACCACCCCGGCCGATGGAGGCACTGCATGACCCGCACCACCCGCTCCCGTCGCGCCGGCGTCCTCGCCGTCGTGGCCGTCGCCGCCGCGCTGCTGGCCGGCTGCACCTCCGCCCCGGCTCCCGCCGAGACGACCGAGCCCGCCGCCTCGGGCGAGCTGCCCTTCGCGGCCGGCTCGATCGCCGCGCTGGGCGACTCGATCTCGGTCGGCGTGGCCGCCTGCGGGCAGAACAAGCCCTGCCCCAGCGCGTCCTGGACCACCGGCGAGGACGAGACGGTCGACTCGGTCGCCCGCCGCGCCGGCGAGTCGGTCGGAGCCGTGCCGGAGATCGAGAACGTCGCCTCCAAGGGCGCGACCTCGGCCGAGCTGCCCGGCCAGGCCGAGAAGGCGGTCGCCGCCGCTCCCGACCTGGTCACCGTCCTGATCGGCGCGAACGACGTCTGCCGCAAGAACAGCGCCGACATCACGACGCCGGACGCCTTCCGCGCCAACGTCACGACCGCGCTGACGACGCTCTCCACCGGCGCTCCCGAGGCGACGATCTTCGTCTCCTCGGTGCCGAACCTGCTCGACTTCTTCGAGACCGAGCGGACCGACGCCGAGGCCGTCTCGCGCTGGGCCGGCAGCTCCAACTGCAACTCGCTGCTCTACCAGCCCACGTCGGACGACGCGGACGCGCAGGCCCGCCGCGACAACGTCTCGACGACGATCGACGCCTACAACGACGTCCTCGCCGACGTCTGCGGCGCCACCGCGAACTGCGTCTACGACCAGGGCGCCCTGCACGACTTCGACGTCACCTCCGATGACATCTCGGACGTCGACCACTTCCACCCGTCCCTGGCGGGCCAGGCGAAGCTCGCGGACATCGCCTGGACGGCGCTGCTCGCGAACGCCTCCTGAGGCGCTGAGAGCGCCGCCTGCGCTCGCTGAGGGGGCAGGACGAGGGCGGGGGAGCTGCGGCTCCTCCGCCCTTCTGCGCGTGCGGGCGGCTTCTCGCGTGCCGGCGGCGGGTGTGGTGACGGCGCGCTCGTCCGGCTCGCGATTCCTCCTCCGGCTCGCTGGAACCCGTGGATCCGGCGTGCCGGGCGGGTTTTCGCGTGCCGGAGGTCTCGACGGAGCCGGTCCGGCTCGCGATCCGGCGTCCGGCTCGCTGGATCGGGTGCTTCTGACGTGCCGGGGGTCTTCCCACGTGCCGGAGGTGCCGGGGGTGAGGTTCGGCACGAGATTCCGGCTCGGGCTCGCCGGGTCCTGCGATTCCGGCGTGCCGGGCCGGTTTCCGCGTGCCGGAGGTCCCGGCGGCACCGGTTCGGCTCGCGATCTCGCGTCCGGCTCGCGCGAGCCGGTGCTTCTGACGTGCCGGAGGTCTTTCCGCGTGCCGGAGGTCTCCGAGGCGGCGCTCGGCACGTGGAGACGACTCCGGCTCGCGGAATCGTGGGGATTCGGCGAGCCGGAGGTGGTTCAGCGTGCCGGAGGCGATCCGGCGCGAGGTGGGCGCAGCGGCCCCCGCGTCAGGCGGTCTCGAAGCGAGTGTCGCCGCGCTCGGGGCGCCAGGAGGGGACGCTCGCGGAGGCGCGGCGGCGCGAGCGCGCGCGGGACGGGCTGAAGCGGAACGGCGGCACGGTGGGAGCCAGCGCGGCGGTGCGGCTCGCGGCGCGCAGCAGCAGCTCCTCGGTCAGCTCCTCCGGGGCGGCGGCGATCGCCAGGCCGCGCTGGTCGAGCTCGCGGGCGATCTGGATCTGGTGATCGTCGATGTGCTCGCCGCGCGCGACGAGGCGCGGCACGAGGATCGGCACCTTGCCGTTCTCGATGGCCGTGATGGCGGCGCCGGTGCCCGCATGGGCGATGACGACGTCCGCCTCCTTCACGGCCTCCTGCAGCTCGTGGTGCGGCACGCTCGCGCGGCCCTCGATGCCGTAGGGGGAGACGTCGGCGAGGCCGGTCTGCCAGAGCACCTCGGCGTCCTTCAGCAGCGGCACGGACGCGGCGATCAGCCGGTCGAAGGGGTAGAGGTCCTGGGTGCCGACGGAGATCACCGCGCGGCGGATCGCGGAGACGGGCTGGTCGGGCCCGGTCGTGTACGCGTCGAAGATCGAGCCGCCGAAGAGCCAGCGCTCGTCCGCCCAGACCGGGTACTGCGTGTAGGTGTTCACGCCCGGGAGGCGGGCCATGATCTTGCCGGTGATCGAGGGGCCGTCGGCGCGCGCGGCGCTCTCGATGTAGTGGCACTCGATGCCGCGGAGCGAGGCCTCGGGCATGAACGACACGGCGGGGCTCGAGCCGGTGCTGAAGACGGCGGAGTAGTCGCCCTTGGCCAGGATCCGATGCGCGATCAGCGCGTTCTCGGCGATCGGGCGGGCGTCGCGGGGAGCGGCGAAGCGGCTGTAGGTGACGCGGCGGCCCTCGAGGAGGGAGCGGCTGAGGCCGTTGTCGAAGGTCACCCAGTGCTGGTCGGCGGGGTCGATCCCGAAGCGGGAGGACAGCGTGAAGAGCTGTTTGAGATGCCCTCCACCGGAGCAGACGAACAGGAACTGTGACATGGCGACCCTTCTCGCGTCCGGGGGAGCTCTCGGGCTCTCCTCCGGCGGAAGCTGACTGAGGCGGTAGTGCAGGGCTGGGTGGTGTGGGGGTGGGTGGTGCTGGTGGTGCTGGTGGTGCTGGGGCGGCGCGGAGCCGGGCGGGAGCCCCGCTCTGCACGGGAGCGGCCCGGTGGGAGGGAGATCCGGCGGCGTCGTGACCGCGCTCTCCCCGGAGTGCGTCAGGACGGGGGGGCGTCCCGGGCATCGGCGGGTCGACGTCCAGGGGGACGCGCGCGGGGTGGGGCGGGGAGCCTGCGCTGCATCGTGGTCCTGGTCGGTCGGGTGGTTCTCGGGCGGGTGAGGATCGTGACGTCGGGTGCGACGCGGTGCCGGCGCGGCGGGATCCGCTCCTGCGCCTGGGCGAGTGCTCGCCGTCCGAGGACGAGGGCACAGCGGAACGGGCCGCGGTGCCACCCCCACGATAGTGAGGCGCCCGTTCCCTGGCTACTTCGGAGTCGGACCCCCGGGTGGATTGACCTAGCCCGCCTGCAGTGCCGACGGGGTGGCTCCGCCCGCGCGGGCGCGGCCGTCGTTCCGGTCGAGCAGGATGTCGAGCACCGTCTCGTGCCGGGCGGCCCAGGAGTTCGCGTGGATCCAGCCGAGGCGCGCGTCCTCGGTGGCCGGGCCGTCGGCGAGCGCGTCGTCGACGACCGCGGCGAACTCCGCCATGGTCGGGACGATGCGGATCCGGTCGCTGATGCCGTGGATCGGCGGCAGATCGACGGAGATCACCGGGCAGCCGCTCGCCACGTACTCGTAGAGCTTGAGCGGGCTCATCGCCTCGGTCAGCGGGGTGCGGCGGTGCGCGAGGAGGCAGAGCTCGACGTTGCGCATCGTCGCCACCAGCTCGCGGCGGCCGACGGAGTGGTGCAGGTGCACGTTCGCGAACGGGGCGAGCGGGGCGAGGTAGCCGGGGTCGGGCTGCGGACCCATCAGCACGATCTGCAGCTCGGGGTGCGCCGTCGCGACCGCGACGATCCCCTCGACGTCGAGCCGGTCGTCCAGCGTGCCGACGTGCAGGGCGCGCGGGCCGGGGATGCGGCTCAGCCACTCGGGGGCGTCGGGCACGGGGCCGGTCCACTCCTCCGGGCTGACGCCGTTCGGGACGACGGCGTGCGGGCCGGTCGGCGCGATGCGGTCGATGATCTCCTGCGAGACGGCGGTGACGGAGCGGCCGCTGCTCGCGACGCGCCGGTAGGCCTCCTGGAAGGCGGGCCAGTGGCCCTTCCAGCGGGTCGAGGTCGTCCAGTCGTCGCGGGCGAAGAACATCACGTGCTCGGCCCACTCGAACGGCGAGAAGCCGGCGACGACGGGGCTGGTCGTGACGACGACGGGGCGCACGAGCTCCATCTCGTCGGCGAGCTTCGCGATCCCCTGGTCGTAGGCGCGGTACTCCTTCTCCAGGCCGGCGATGTCGGTCGGGTCGGAGCGGCGCAGGCGCAGCGGGGTGTGCAGGATGCGCTGCGGCGTCGACGGGAACTCGACCTCGCGGCCCAGAGCCCCGCGGACGAGCGTCGTCGGCAGGAAGCGGAAGGGGTTCGCCACGATGAGGCGCCCGACCTGCGGGCTCTCCATCAGCGAGTGCAGGATCCGGTCCGGCGGGCGCATCATCCCGCGGCGGGCCGCATCCGTGTAGGTCTCGTAGGAGAAGGTGAAGACGACGTCGCGGACGACGCCGTCGGCGGTCGCCTCGGGCGCCGTGTGGTCGGGCGCTGGCTGCTGGGGCACGGCGTTCCTCACGCGAAGGTCCGGATGACGCGCGCGGGCACGCCGACGGCGACGGAGTAGTCGGGGACGTCCTCGCGGACGACGGCGTTCGCGCCGATCACGGCGCCGCGGCCGACCGTCACGCCGGGCATGATGACGGCGTTCTCGCCGAGCCACGCTCCGCGCCCGATGCGCACCGGGGCGATCCGGTCGACGCCCTGGTCGCGGATGAAGCGCGTCGGGTCCTTGAAGCCGTGCGAGTGGTCCGAGATGTAGACGCCGCGGGCGATGCCGACGCCCTCCTCGATGACCACGCTCTGCACCGCGCTGATCGCGGTCATATTCATCCGCACGCGGTCGCCGATGATCAGGGCGGGCGTGGGTGCGTCGTCGGTCGGGACCATCAGCATGCAGTTCGCGCTGATCAGCACGTTCTCGCCGATGGAGATCCGCTTGCCCTGCCCGGGTCCGATCCGGAAGGGCAGGCAGATGCGGGAACCCTTGCCGAAGCGGTGGAAACCGCCGGCGACCAGCTTGCTGAAGGCCAGATCGCGTGCTCGCTGCGCGAGGATCGCGAGATCCAGTCCGTTCAAGGCATCAACTCCAGGGGATAGCGGCGGGCCGGACGGCGGGGGTGGACGTCCTGAGCCTGGGGGGTGTGGTGATCGCGCCCGGGGGTGAGGCGCGCGGGTGTGACCCACGATAGCGAGCGCCTCCTGTGCGCCACGAGTCCGTGCGGATCGGATCCGCGGTGTTTACCCCGCGGAAACACGCTGTGCTCTCCGAGGCGGGCTCGGTGCGTGCTCAGAACGGGGGTCGTCACCTGCACGGTGGCCGAGCATCCCGGCGCTCGGGAGGCTCCCGGCGCCGGGAGCGCCCCGGGGAGCGTAAAATCGCAGGGTCCGCGGAGGCGGCCGCCCGCTCCGGGCCGGCGCGTCCTCCGGATCGTGCGGGACACCGCACCGACGGACCCGGCGACGCCGCTCGGTCCCCGCCCTCGCGCGACCCCGACCCGCCCGCACCACCAGAGAGGCCTGACCGTGGCCGAAGCCGACACCGCCAGCCGACTGTGGACCCTCCACCTCGCGCGAGCCGCCGTCGCGGCCGTCGCCGGTGTGGTGATCACCTTCTCGCCCGACCACGGCCCCGCCTTCGGCTTCGCCGTCTTCGCCGGCTTCGCGATCCTCAGCGGCGCCGTCGCCCTCGTGATCGGCCTGCGCACCCTCGCCGGTCGCGGCCGCACGCTCGCCCTCGCCTCCGCCGGGGTCACCCTCGCCGCGGCCGTGCTCGCGCTCGTCGCGCTGCCGGTCGCGGCGCTGCTGCCCTTCATCGCGCTGATCGCCGGCTGGGCGCTCGTCTCCGGCTCGCTCGAGTTCTCCAGCGGCCGCCGCGGCACCGGCCTCTCCGCCCGCGACGCGGTGATCGTCGGCCTCGGCACGGCCCTCCTCGGAGCGGTCTTCGCCCTCCTCCCGCCGCACCCCGTCGTCTCGGTCGGACTCCTCGGCGCGTACGCCGTGATGCTCGCCGTGTTCCTCGCGATCGCCGCGTTCTCGCTCAAGTGGGCCGCCGGCGCCGATGCCGCCGCACCCTCCACCCCCACCACCGGAGGAGACCGATGACCGCCCCCGACCCCGCCTCCGAGCCGTCGCCCTCCGACGACGACTTCGCGCCGCGCACCTTCCGCCCCACCCGCAAGGACCGCCTGCGTCCGCTCGAGCTCGTCGGCCTCTCCGCCGTGATGGCGGCCTTCGTCGGCCTCGTCGTGCTGATGTCGACCCGCGAGTTCGTCGTCGCCCTGATCGGCTTCGGCGTCGCCTTCATCGTCGTCCTCGTCGCCATCGCCATGTTCTCGCTGACCTTCAAGCCCGACGAGGCCGAGATCGCCGACCTCGACGAGCAGGACGGTGCTCACTAGGTCGGAGCGACTGCGTCGCTCCTCCCCGCGGTCGGCTTCCTGAGGGGCCGGGTCCTGCAGGGCGTGTAGCGTCCGCTGCGCGGAATCGCTTGGCACGCGATTCCGCGGTGCGCTCGCACCTGCGGTGGAGCTCTGCTGGCGTCCGCGCGCCCATGCTGGTCGAGTAGCCCCGCAGGGGCGTATCGAGACCCACCGTCGCCGGCGAGAGGAGCTCGCGGACACCACTGCTGATGTCGCGGGCTCCCCCTGCATGCTGGTCGAGTAGCCCCGCAGGGCGTATCGAGCCCCGCCGTCGTCCGCCGTGCGGCAGCACCCTCGCCCGGTGAGCCGGCCGCTCTACGGCGAGACGTCGTCGCGGGCGGTCTCGCCGAGCGCGTACGCCAGGCTGCGCGCGTAGATCTCCTCGAGGCGGGACGCGACGATGCGGTACTGGACCGAGCGGCCGCGGCGCTGCTCGCGCGGGAGGTTGCCGAGGACCACTCCGGCGTCCTCCAGCTCGATGAGGTGCCGGTAGAGGCTCGTCGTCGTGGCGCGGCCGGTCGGCAGCTCCGGGCCGATCGCCTCCACCAGCTCGCCGAAGAGCAGGCCCTGCTCGGGACGCTCCGCGCGGGAGAGCGACCGCAGGATCCCCCGGTTGATCTCGCTGCCGACCACCCGGACGGCCAGGTCGGCCTCCTCCGGGGTCGCTCGGCTCCTCGTGGACGACGCGGACGAAGGCATGACGCCCATCCTCCCGCACGGGATCGCATCGCGGTCCCACAGGCGCGTATTGCCACACCGTCTGGGTACCGGATGATTCGCGCCAGTGGAATCATGATCCCACGGAACGGTTACCTTGGTCTCCGTCGGCACGCCTCTCGCGTGCCGGTACGCGATCGCATCCGGCGCTCGCGTGAGGCGCGAGCCTCGACGCACGCAGGGGAGAGAACGGCATGGATCGACGACGACGGGCGGGGGAGCCCGCGAGGGCCGCGGTGGGCGCGCAGCGTGACCGGAGACGAGCGGTGGTGTGGCCGAGCGGCGCCCACCGCGGCCGGATGCGGGCGGGGCGCCGGCTGGCCGCAGGCCTCCTGGCGGCGGGACTGGTCGGCGGGGCGGGCACGTCGCTGGCGGTGACCTCGTCGTTCCTCGCGCCGCTGTCGGCGTCGGCGGCCACGCACGGCGCGGGCTTCGACCTGGGGAAGGGCTTCCTCGGCGCGTATCGCCACCCGGACGGGACGCTGGCCTACTGCCTGCAGATCAGGGCGTCGATCCCGTACAGCCCGACGTCCGGTCCGTCGCTGAACAGCGACTGGAACTCCCTGTCGCCGGATCAGCTCGCACGGCTGAGCTACGTCATGGACGTCCACGGGAACACGGAGGACGCGAACACCGCGGCCGCCGTCGCGCTGTACGTGTGGGACGTGGCGGACAACGCCGCGTACAACGGCAACGGCATGCCGGGCGACGTCTACTACAGCGCCCGCGCCGGCGGGAACCGCGACGCCGTGCTCGGGCTGCTGCGGCAGTACCGGGCGGAGGCCGCCGGCGTGACGGCGGTGCAGCCGGGGCGGACGTCCGGGTCGGCGTCGCTGAGTCTCGACATGCAGTCGAGCGCGGGCACCGGCAGAGTCACGGCTCGGACCGATCCGCCCGGGCAGACGGGGACGGTGCATCTGACGAACGCGGTGTTCGACGACACCGGATCCGGGGAGTCGACGATGAAGGGCGGGGAGTCGCGGACGTTCCGCGTCGTCCCGAGCGCCGGCCCCTCCTTCGCCGTCGAGGCGCGGACCGACGAGATCCGGGTGGCGGGTGCCTCCGGCTACCTGGGCAACATCATGACCTGGGCTCCGGGGGTGACCTCCGAGCAGTGGACCGCGTCGAAGGGGCAGAAGATCGACGGCTCGTTCACGATCGCCGCCGCCACGGCGGCCTCCGCTCCGATCCCGAACCTGTTCTCGCCGATCGGATCGACGCAGGTCTCGACACGACGCGTGGAGGCCGGGACGCAGGCGACCGACACCGTCACGGCAGGCGTCGCGCCGGGATCGGGGGAGTGGCGCACCCTCGACGGCGCGCCCGTGCCGGTGGTCTATCGCGGCACGCTCCACGGTCCGTACGCCGAGCAGCCGGCGCAGTCCGACGCGGTGCCGCCGGGCGCGCCCGTCGCCGGAAGCGTCGAGCTGACCGCGACCGGCCCGGGGACGTACACGTCCCCGGGAGTGACGGTCCCCTCGGCCGGGTTCTACACCTGGGTCTGGCGCGTCGAGGAGGCGTCGCAGCCGGACCGGGTGAAGCCGTTCCTCCCCGACGGCTACACCTGGTCGGACGGGTTCGGGCTGGTCGCGGAGACGCATCTCTCGCCGACGACGGTCGCGGCGGAGACGCAGGTCACCGACGAGGAGATCCCCGTCGCCACGACCTCCACGGACACCCTCACGGTGAAGGACACCGGAGCCTGGCTGAGGAAGGACGGCAGGAGCGTCCCCGTCACCTTCACGGGCACCGCCTACTGGCTGCCCGGCACCGGAGCGGTCCCGGCGACGAGACCGGAGAACGCCAGGGTCCTGACGACGTCGAGCATCGTCGTCGAGGGACCCGGCACCTTCACCTCGGAGCCGGCGACCGCGCCGGCGGACTCGGCGGGCCACATCGTCTGGGTCTGGTCCGCCCCCGAGACGCTCTTCACCACGGGCTGGGCGGACGGGTGGAACACGAAGGGCGAGGTCGTGCGCGTGACGACCCCGGAGGTCCGCACGAAGGCGACGCCCTCGGTGCCGCTGTCGGACACCGCGAAGGACGAGGCGGTCGTCGACGGCGAGGTGCCGGAGGGCGCCGTGGTCACCTTCGAGGCGTACCGGCAGACCGGCGACAGGGCCTCCTGCACCGTCGAATCCCGGGTCTACGACGGCTCGACGTCGCCCGTCGCGGTCGCCGCGGGGCGGAACGAGAAGAGGTCGTACTGGTCGAGCGAGGTCCGCTTCGCGGAACCGGGCGTCCATCACTGGGTGGAGACGCTGCGGACGAAGGACGGCCGCGTCCTGCACCGCGGCGAGTGCGGAGTGCCGGGGGAGACCACGAAGGTGACCGTGCCCGATGTGTCGTCGAAGGCGCAGACCGACAGCGCGGTCCACGACGGTGCGACCGACGATGCGGTCGTCACCGGGGACACGCCGAAGGGCGCGTACCTGGTGTGGAAGGCCTACCGGGCGGCTGCCGACACGGGATCCTCCGCTGACAGCGTGCCGCCGGTCTGCGACGCGGCGACGCTGGTGGCCGACACGACCGGCACCCCGGTCGTCGTCGAGAAGGCGGGCACCTACACCTCGCCCCCGGTCGTCTTCACCACCGCGGGCGCCGTGCACTGGGTGGAGGAGCTGCACTCCTACGACGGGAGGATCCTCGCCCAGGGTGCGTGCGGAGCGCCCGGCGAGACGACCACCGTGCACACTCCCGACGTCCGCACCAAGGCCACCCCGGCAGTGCAGGTGGGCGACCCGGTGCGGGACGAGGCCGTCGTGAACGGCTGGGTCCCGGCCGGTGCGGTGATCACGTTCGAGGCGTTCAGGAGGAGCGGCGACCAGGACACGTGCACGCCGGCGAACCGCGTCTTCGACGGGTCGGGCAGCCCCGTCGCCACGACGCCCGGCCTGAACGAGGACGTCTCCTACTGGTCCGGTGAGACCCGGTTCACCGAGCCCGGCGACTACTACTGGGTCGAGACGCTCGCCACGAAGGACGGAACGGTCCTCCATCGCGGGGAGTGCGGAGCACCGGGCGAGACGACCGTCGTCTCGCCGACGCCGGTCGTCCCGAAGGTGACCACGACCCTGGCCGACTCCGGAGCCCATCCCGGCCCGTGGCTCGGCAGCGGCCTGGCCGCCCTCGTCCTCGGTCTCGCCGCCGCCCTCCTCGCCCGCCGGCGCCGCCCCTCGCCACAGGAGTAGCCCCACGTGCCCCGCATGCTGGTCGTGCATGCCGGTCGAGTAGCCCCGCAGGGGCGTGCACGTTGATCGAGTAGCCCCGAGGGCGTGCATGCTGGTCGAGTAGCCCCGCAGGGGCGTATCGAGACCCACCGTCCTCAGCACGGCGGCCCTGCAGACGCCCCTTCTGCCGCCGATCCCCTTCGAGACGCCCGCCCCGCGGGCTCCTCGATCAGCATGCACGCGGCGGCGTCGGTGGTCCGGGTTAGCGTGCGGGGGTGGCGGAGGCGATCGGGCGGTGGTGGGAGCGGCGGCGGTTCTCGCGAGGGGTCGACGTCCCGTATCCGGTGGGGACGTACCGGGAGGCGTGGGCGTCGTTCCCGGTGCTCGTGCTCCAGTACCGGCCCGAGTACAACGGGGGGATCGTGCTCAGCCAGATCCCGCCGGCGGCCGACGTCTACCTGTGCTGGCTGTGCGACGCGGGGCACGTGTTCGTCGCGACTCCCGAGGAGCAGCGGCACCGTCCGGGCCGGGAGCGGCGGCGCTCCTCCTGGTGCCCCGACTGCGCGGCGCTCGCGAAGCCCCGGACGCCGCGGCCCGCGGTGGAGCCGGTGGTCGAGCGTCCGTCGACCCCTGCTCCCGAGCCTGCTGCCGCGCGTGCGCCCCGTCCCGCCCGCACGCGGACGAGGTCGCGCCCGCCGCGGATCTGCTCGAAGACCCCGCAGCTCCCGCCGGGGGAGCCCTTCGTCAGCGCCTGCGCGCCTCCGCCCGCGTCGGCGGTCGAGGCGCGGCTCCGCGCGCTGCTCGCCGAGCGGCTCGAGTTCGAGCCGGGGTTCACGGCGGTGCGACTGAGCCGGCCGTTCTTCGAGCACCTGGAGGCGTGGCCGGACATCGTGCTGAGCGAGCTGCGGGTGGCGATCGAGTACGACTCCACGGGGCGCCACGGGCTCGAGCACGTGGGGCATCGCGAGGAGGCGGACCGGCGGAAGGACCGCGCGCTGCGGGCGGTCGGCTGGGAGGTGGTGCGGGTGCGGACCGGGCGCCTGCCTCCGCTCGGGCCGCACGACGTCCTCGCGTCGGGCGTCTCGGCGGGGCTCGTCGACCGGCTGCTCGACGAGCTGCGCGAGATCCGCGGCTCGCTGCTCGTCGACGCCTGGACGCGCTGATCGGACGCCTGGACGCGCTGACCGGTCGCAGGGGCGTGCCCGCCGACCGTGCGCCCCCCGCGGCGTCTCAGGCCTGCAGCGCGAGCGCCTCGCTGCACCAGCGGCGGTACAGGGCCCACGGGTCGGGCTCGCCCGCCCGCACCGCCTCGACGTGCCGGTCGAGCGAGTCGCTGCGGGTGAACCACTCCGTCCGCTCCAGCCGCTCGACGGCGAACTGCGCGTGGCGGTGCTGCTCCAGAGCCCGCCCGCCGCGCTCGAAGGCGAGCAGCTCCTCGTGCCGCAGCCGGTGCAGGCGCTGCCGGGGGTTGCCGCTGGTGCCGATCTTGATCCGCCCGGCGAAGCGGATGTAGTAGACGACCTCGACCCGCGGCGGCGGCAGCTCGCCGTCGGGCGCGTCGCCGAGCCGCCACTCGCAGGCTGCGCAGAGCCAGCCGGAGGGGTGCCGGACGCCCAGCCGCGAGCCGCAGACGAGGCACGGCGAGGGGAGGGCGTCGACGACGCCGTCCTGGCGCGCCACCCAGTCGTGAGCGAGCCCGAGGTGCGCGCTGCAGAGAGCGACCGGCGCACCCGGCTCGGCGGCCGAGCGGCAGCCGTCGAGGGCGCAGCCCGGGGCAGCGCGGTCCGGGGCTGCGCGGTCCGGGGCGTCGCAGTCCGGGGCGGGCACTGCATCGGGGGACATGCTCCGACCCTAGGCAGCACCCCCGACATCCGCGCCGGGGGCCGTCTCCGTCGAGCTCCCTCGCAGGCGAGCTCGACAGCGGCTCAGCTCAGGCGGTCGACCAGCTCCGAGGCCAGCCCGGTGTAGCCGGCGGGCGTCAGCGCGAGCAGACGGGCCTTCGCGGCAGCTCCGATGTCGAGGCCGTCGACGAAGACCGCGAGGTCCTCGGCGCCGAGGCGCTTGCCGCGGGTGAGGTCCTTGAGCATCGCGTACGGGTCGGTGATCGAGGAGCGTCCCGCGACGACCTCGGCGCGGATGACGGTCTGGATCGCCTCCGCGAGCACCTCCCAGTTGATGTCGAGGTCGGCGGCGAGGGCGCGCGGGTCGAGGTCGATCTCGAGCAGACCGCGGGCGATGTTGTCGAGCGCGAGCAGCGAGTGGCCGAACGCGACGCCGATGTTGCGCTGCGTCGTCGAGTCGGTGAGGTCGCGCTGCAGCCGCGAGGTGACCAGGGTCTGCGCGAGCGAGTCGAGCAGTGCGCTGGAGAGCTCGAGGTTCGCCTCGGCGTTCTCGAACCGGATCGGGTTGATCTTGTGCGGCATCGTCGACGAGCCGGTCGCGCCGGCCTGCGGGATCTGCCGGAAGTAGCCGAGCGAGATGTAGGTCCAGACGTCGGTGCAGATGTTGTGCAGGATCCGGTTCGCGTGCGCGGCCTTGCCGTAGAGCTCGGCCTGCCAGTCGTGCGACTCGATCTGGGTGGTCAGCGGGTTGAAGACGAGGCCGAGGGAGCCGACGAACTCCGCCGCGAGGGCCGCCCAGTCGGTGTCCGGATCCGCCGCGAGGTGCGCCGCGAAGGTGCCGGTCGCTCCGCTGAACTTGCCGAGGTACTCGGTGGCCTCGAGCTGCACGACGACCCGCTCGAGGCGGAAGGCGTAGACGGCGAACTCCTTGCCCATCGTGGTGGGCGTCGCGGGCTGGCCGTGGGTGCGGCTGAGCATCGACTCGTCGCGGTAGCGCACGGCGAGCTCGCGCAGGGAGGCGACGACCGAGCGCAGCTTCGGCAGCCAGACGTCCTCGACGGCCCGGCGGACGACGAGCGCGTAGGAGAGGTTGTTGATGTCCTCGCTGGTCGCGGCGAAGTGGGTGAGCTCGGCGATGCGGTCCAGACCCAGCTCGGCCAGCCACTGGCGCACCAGGTACTCGACCGCCTTCACGTCGTGGCGGGTGACGGCCTCGAGCTCGGCCAGGCGGTCGATCTCGGGCTGGCCGAAGTCGCGGGCGCGACGGCGGAGCTCCTCGGCGGCGGCGGCGTCGACCGGCTCGGAGCCGAAGAGGCGGCGGTCGGTGAGGGCGAGCAGCCACTCCACCTCCACGTAGACGCGCGCTCGGTTCAGCCCGGCCTCCGACAGGTGCTCGCCGAGGGCGGAGACGGCGGCGCTGTAGCGGCCGTCGAGCGGGCTGAGCGGCTGGGGAGGGAGCGAGGTCATGCGGTGGTGCCTTCCGGTTCTCGGGGGTCCCGCGCGGTCTGGAGGCTCGATCGCGGGTCGGTGCGGACCGTGCGGTTGCCGCGCAGTCCCGGTTCGATCTGGGCGAAGAGCGCCCGGCACGCGCGCTCGATCAGCGCGAGCACCGAGTCGAACGCCGCCGCATCGGAATAGTAGGGGTCGGGGACGTCGCCCTGCGCCGAGAGGCCCGGCTCGAAGGCGAGCAGGCGCCGGATCTTCTGCCGGTCGACGTCGGTGCGCGCCCAGGAGCGCAGCGCCCGCTCGTGGCCGTGATCGAGGGCGACGACGAGGTCGAACTCCTCGAAGAGCGCGGGGTCGAAGAGCCGCGCGCGGTGCGGGGCGCCGTCGAGTCCGCGGCGATCGAGCGCCTCGAGGGCGCGGTGGTCGGCGTGCTCGCCGAGGTGCCACTCGCCGGTGCCGGCGGAGGTGATCGTGATGACCGAGCCGAGCCCGGCCTGCTCGGCGAGGGAGCGCAGCACCACCTCCGCCATCGGCGACCGGCAGATGTTGCCGGTGCAGACGAAGCACACGGCGAACGCCGACGGCGCGGAAGAGGGGGTCACCCGCCCATCATGGCGCACCGGCGGTCCTCCACAGAGGGCGGATTCTCGACCTCTCCACCGTTCGGGGGAGCGCCCGCCCGCGGCCGACCGCGGTGCCCGAGGCTGGCCGCGGGCATCGAGAGAAGGGAGGTGGCGGATGGGCGTCGAGGCGGTTGCAGGGGGAGCGACGGGTGCGGCGGCGCCGTGGCCGAGCGCGGCGGTGGCGGCGCTCGCCGAGCGGATCGGGGTGCTGCGCGGGGAGGCGGGCGGACTCCTGCCCGACGCCGACTGGGAGGGGTCGGCGGCGCGGGAGTACGCCGAGCGGGCGGCCGAGCTGCTGGCCGGGCTCGCGACGGCGGAGGCGGCGGCGCGCGGGCTGGCAGTGGGGGCGGGCGGATGAGGGCGCCGTCCCCGGTGCGGGTGGAGACGGCCGAGCTCGACGAGCGCCGGCGGGTGCTCGAGGAGCTCGCTGCGGGGCTGGCCGAGTGCGCGGTGCTCGGCGACGGGCTCGTCCCCGCGGTGCAGCTCGCGGCGCCGGCCCGGGCGGGCGAGTCGGCGGCGCTCGGCGATCGGCTCCGCCTGCTCGAGGCCGAGGCTGTGGCGCTCCGGGAGGCGCTCGCCGCGGCGGCTGCGGGATACGAACGGGCGGAGGAGGACGCGGCACCGGGGATGCCGGGGATCCTCGGGCCGCAGACCGCCGTCGCGCTCTTCGAGCGGCGTGCGGGCGAGTCCCTCGCGCGGCGGCTCCCCGGTGCCGTCGAGGACGCGGCGGTGCTGGTCCGGGCGGTCGCCGACGCCGCGTTCGGGTCGGTCTCGGCGGCGGTGCGGGCCCTCGCGGGGGACGAGGGCGCCGAGGCCGACCTGGCGGAGGAGGGGGAGGACCTCGTCCGGGCGCTGCTGGGCGACCCGCTCCTGATCGAGGGCCTGCGCGGGGTGATCTCCGCGATCGGCCTCGGCACCGAGATCGGGGTGCTGCTGCTCCCGCCGCCGCTGGCCGACGCGGTGGGGCGACCGACGTCCGAGCAGGTGATCGGGAACGGGGTGCAGTCGGCGGCGGGGGTGCTCGTCATCCTGGGGACGGTGTTCGGCGTGCTGCCGGCGCCGGGCGAGCGGGAGCTGCGGGTCGAGCGGGTGGCGCCGCCGGTCGACCCGCTCGCCGCACCGGCGGGCTGGGGGGAGCTCGCGGCGCGGATCCCGCCGAGCGACCCCGACGGTCCGCAGGTGGTGATCGAGCGTTACGGCGGGGAGTGGCTCGTCACGCTCTCCGGCACCACCGACTGGAGCGCTGACCCGGAGCAGGCGCTCGGGGCTCCGTCGAACCTGCAGGCGATGGCGGGCAGGCGCGCCGCCTCCGTCGAGGGAGCGCTCGCGGCGATGGCGGCGGCGGGGATCCCCGCCGGGGCTCCCGTCACGATCGCCGCGCACTCGCAGGGCGGGCTGGTCGCCCTGCGAGTGGCGCAGTCGGGGCGCTACGACGTGCACGACGTCGTCACCTTCGGCAGTCCGGTGCGCGGGCTGGATCTGCCGGAGGGGACGCGCTCGCTCTCGATCGAGCACTCCGACGACCTGGTGCCGGCGCTCGGCGGCTTCGGCCGGACGGCGGCGGAGGAGCCGGGGGTGGTGCTGGTCGAGCGCGACTCCCCGGCGGGGATCGTGCGCGACACCCCGGTGCCCGCGCACGCGCTGGACGCCTACGTCGCGACCGGGCGCGCCCTCGATGCGGCGGCCGACCCCCGGCTCGCGGCGACCGGGGCCGCGCTGTTCTCGCTCTGGCGGGGAGCGCCGGACTCGCGCGTCGCCGCCCGGCTGACGACCGTGCCGGTCAGTCCCGGCGGCGGTCGCGAGCGAAGGGGCGCAGGAGCAGCCCGATGAACCAGTTGACGATCGCGAGCACGAGGGCGCCGAGGACGCCCCACCAGAAGCCGTCCACGACCAGGCCGAAGCCGAAGAGGCCGCTGATCCAGGCCGTCAGCAGCAGGAGCAGGCCGTTCACCAGGAAGGAGACGAGACCGAGCGTCAGCACGTACAGCGGGAAGGCCACGACGCGGACCACCCTGCCGACCACGGAGTTGACGACGCCGAAGATCACTGCGACGAGGAGGTACGTGAGCACCGCGGCGGTCGGCCCCTGCTCGTACGGATCGACGCGGACACCCGCGACGACGAGCGTGGTCAGCCAGAGGGCGACGGCGTTGGTGGCGAGGCCGAGGAGGAGTCTGCGCATGCCTCCACTCTGGCGCAGCCCGCCGCCACCCGGGCGCACCCTCGGCGCGGGAGGGTGCCTCGCGCGGCTCGCCCGGCCGCCGCCCGAATAGCATGGTCCGGGTGACCGACCAGCAGGAGCCACCCGTCCGCCTCCGCCCCGAGATCCTCGCTCTGCCGGCCTACCGCCAGGGCCGCGCCGCCTCCGCGGACGCGTTCAAGCTCTCCTCCAACGAGAACCCGTTCGATCCGCTGCCCTCGGTGCTCGAGCGGGTGCAGGCGATCACCGACTTCAACCGCTACCCGGACGCCGCGGCCACGGCGCTCCGGACGGCGCTCGCCGAGAGCTACGGCGTGGGGATCGACGAAGTCGTCGTCGGAGCGGGGTCCGTCGCCGTCATCGCCCAGCTGATCACCGCCGCCGCGGGACCGGGCGACGAGGTCGTGCACGCCTGGCGCTCCTTCGAGGCCTACCCCTCCCTCATCACGACCGCCGGCGCCACCGGCGTGCGCATCCCCCTGCGCGCCGACGACACGCACGACCTCGACGCGATGGCGCAGGCGATCACCGAGCGCACCCGCCTGGTGATCGTCTGCAGCCCGAACAACCCCACCGGGACCGTCGCCACCGCGGACGACGTGGCGGCCTTCCTCGAGCAGGTGCCGGCCGACGTCCTCGTCCTGCTCGACGAGGCCTACGCCGAGTTCGTCGGCGACGAGCGCGCGGTGGACGGCGCGACCCTCCTCGGCCGCCACCCCAACCTCGTCGTCGCCCGCACCTTCTCCAAGGCCTACGGACTGGCGGGGCTGCGCGTCGGCTACGCGATCGGGCACCCGCGGATCCTCGACGCCGCCCGCTCGACCGCCATCCCCCTCTCGGTCACCCGCTTCGCGGAGACCGCGGCGGTCGCCTCGCTCGAGCACCGCGAGGAGCTGCTCGAGCGCGTCGGCCGCATCGCCCAGCTCCGCGACCACCTCTGGCAGGCGCTGCTCGACCAGGGCTGGACCATCCCGAAATCCGAGGCGAACTTCCTCTGGTTCGACACCCGCGAGCAGACGGAGGCGGCCGCGGCGGTCTTCGAGCGGGCCGGCGTGGTCGTCCGCGCCTTCCCGCCCGAGGGCATCCGGGTGTCGGTGGGCGAGGCGAGTTCTGTCGACAAGCTCCTCACGGCGGCGGCGGAGATTGTCGGGACCCTCCCGAAGGGGCATCCCGCGAGGCGGATAGGTTAGTCGGGTGGCAGCCACCAGCGAGACGCCGACGGTCCAGTTCCTCACCGCGGACGGCCGGTTCGCGCCGACCCCCGCGGCCGAGCAGTACGCCCCCCTTCTCGACGGGATCGACGAGGCGCAGCACCGCTCCTTCTACCGCGAGATGGCGGTCGTCCGCCGGTTCGACATCGAGGCGGCGAACCTGCAGCGGCAGGGTCAGCTCGGACTCTGGGTGCCGAGCCACGGGCAGGAGGCGGCGCAGGTCGGCTCCGCGTTCGCGCTGCGCCCGCAGGACCACGTCTTCCCCTCCTACCGCGAGCACGTCGTCGCCAAGGTCCGCGGCGTCGACCTGCTCCGCGTCCTCGCGCTGCTGCGCGGCGTGACGCACGGCGGCTGGGACCCGGCCGACCCCGCGCACGGCAACTTCCACCTCTACACGCTGGTCCTCGGCTCGCAGGCGCTGCACGCGACCGGCTACGCGATGGGCCTCACCTTCGACGGCGCGACCGGCACGGGCGACCCCGAGAAGGACGCGGCGGTCATCGTCTACTTCGGCGACGGCGCCTCCAGCCAGGGCGACGTCAGCGAGGCCATGGTCTTCGCCGCGAGCTACCAGACGCCCGAGGTGTTCTTCCTGCAGAACAACCACTACGCGATCTCGGTCCCCGTCGCCACGCAGTCGCGCAGCCCGCTCTACCTCCGCTCCTCCGGCTTCGGCATCCCGGGCGTGCAGATCGACGGCAACGACGTGCTCGCCAGCTACGCCGTCACCGCGAAGCACCTCGCCGACGCCCGCTCCGGCGGCGGCCCCCAGTTCATCGAGGCACTCACCTATCGCATCGGCGCGCACACCTCGAGTGACGACCCCACGAAGTACCGGACCGACGACGAGCTCGCCTCGTGGGTCGCGAAGGACCCGATCACCCGCTTCGCCGCGTACCTGCGCGGACTCGGCGCCCCGCAGTCGTTCTTCGACGAGGTGGACGAGGAGGCGAAGGACTTCGCCGCCGACATCCGGCAGCGCCTGCTCGCGCTCGAGGCGCCGCCCGTCGACGTGATGTTCGACCACGTGTACTCGGAGCCGCACCAGCAGGTGGCGGAGCAGAAGGCGTGGCTCCAGGGCTACGAGGACGCGCTGGGAGGCGACCCGCGATGACGATCGACACGAGCACCACCGTCCAGCCGCCGCTGAGCGACACGCAGCTGGAGTCCATGTCGATGGCGAAGGCGCTGAACGCCGGGCTCCGCCGCGCCATGACCGAGAACGACCGCGTCCTGCTGATGGGCGAGGACATCGGCCCTCTCGGCGGCGTCTTCCGCATCACCGAGGGCCTGCACGCCGAGTTCGGGCCGCAGCGCGTGCTCGACACCCCGCTCGCCGAGTCCGGCATCGTCGGCACCGCGATCGGCCTCGCGATGCGCGGCTTCCGCCCGGTCTGCGAGATCCAGTTCGACGGCTTCATCTACCCGGCCTTCGACCAGATCACCTCGCAGCTCGCGAAGATGACCAACCGGCACGAGGGCACGCTCACGATGCCCGTCGTCATCCGCGTGCCCTACGGCGGGCACATCGGAGCGGTCGAGCACCACCAGGAGAGCAACGAGGCGTACTTCGCGCACACCCCGGGTCTGCGCGCGGTCAGCCCGTCGACCCCGAACGACGCCTACTGGATGATCCAGGAGGCCATCGCCTCGGACGACCCGGTGATGTTCTTCGAGCCCAAGAGCCGCTACTGGCCCAAGGGCGACGTCGACCTCCGCGCCTCCGCCGCCCCGCTGCACGCGACCCGCGTCGTGCGCCAGGGCGACGAGGTCACCGTCGTGGGCTGGGGGCCGATGGTCTCCGTGCTGCTCCAGGCCGCCGAGCTCGCCGGTGAGGAGGGGACCAGCGTCGAGGTCGTCGACCTGCGCTCGATCTCGCCGATCGACTGGGAGCCGCTGCTCGCCTCGGTCCGCAAGACCGGCCGGCTCGTGGTCGCCCAGGAGGCGTCCGCGAACGTGAGCCTCGGCTCCGAGATCGCCGCGACCGTCACCGAGAAGGCGTTCTACTCGCTCGAGGCGCCGGTGCTCCGCGTCGCGGGCTTCGACACGCCCTTCCCGCCCGCCAAGGTCGAGAAGCTCTTCCTCCCCGACGTCGACCGCGTCCTCGAGGCCGTCGACCGCTCGCTCGCGTACTGACGCACCGGACGACGCCCCCGCGTTCCGACGCGCCCCCCTTTTTCCTCATGCAGAACCGGCACAGCCAGGAGTCCCGACGATGACAGAGCACTTCCTCCTCCCCGACGTCGGCGAGGGCCTCACCGAGGCCGAGATCGTCTCCTGGCGGGTCAAGGTCGGCGACGAGGTGAGCGTCAACCAGGTCCTCGTCGAGATCGAGACCGCCAAGTCGCTCGTCGAGCTGCCCTCGCCGTTCAGCGGCACCGTGGTCGACGTGCTCGTCGACGAGGGCCAGACGGTCGACGTCGGCACGCCGATCATCACCGTGCAGGGCGCGGGCTCGGTCGGCTCCGAGATCCCGGCGATGCCCGCGCAGGCCGCGCCGCCCGCCGCCCCGCCCGCCCCCTCGACCACCGAGCCCGGCGAGGGCTCCGGCGCCGCGCTGGTCGGCTACGGCACCGCCGGCGGCCACGTCGCCACCCGCCGCCGCCGTCCGGCCGCGGGCGCCGCTCCGGAGAAGCCGGCCCGCCCGGCGGCGGCGCCGCGACCGACCTCGGTCCCCGCCTCCTCGGCGCTGCCCGTCATCGCGAAGCCGCCCATCCGCAAGCTCGCCAAGGACCTCGACGTCGACCTGCTCGAGGTGCAGGCCACCGGCCTCGCCGGCGAGGTCACCCGCGACGACGTCATCCGCCACGCCTCGCAGGCCAGCGTCTTCCGCAACATCCAGACCCCCGCCTGGGGTGACTCCCGCGAGGACCGCATCCCGGTCCGCGGCGTCCGCAAGGCCATCGCCTCGGCGATGTCGCGCAGCGCCTTCACCGCGCCGCACGTCAGCGTCTTCGTGGACGTCGACGCGACCCGCACGATGGAGTTCGTCAAGCGCCTGAAGAACTCGCCCGACTTCGCCGGCGTCAAGGTCTCGCCGCTGCTGATCATGGCCAAGGCCATCATCTGGGCGGTGCGGCGGAACCCCACGGTCAACTCCGCCTGGACCGACACGGACATCCTCGTCCGCCACTACGTCAACCTCGGCATCGCCGCGGCGACCCCGCGCGGCCTGCTCGTGCCCAACGTCAAGGACGCCCAGTCGATGAGCCTCCTCGAGCTCGCCCAGGCCCTCGAGAAGCTCACCCTCGACGCCCGCGACGGCAAGACCTCCGCCGCCGACATGCAGAACGGCACCATCACCATCACCAACATCGGCGTCTTCGGCATGGACACCGGCACCCCGATCCTCAACCCCGGCGAGGTCGCGATCATCGCCCTCGGCACCATCAAGCAGAAGCCCTGGGTCGTCGACGGCGAGGTCCGCCCCCGCTTCGTCACCACCGTCGGCGGCTCCTTCGACCACCGCGTCGTCGACGGCGACGTCGTCAGCCGCTTCGTCGCCGACGTCGCGAGCGTGCTGGAGGAGCCTGCGCTGCTGCTCGATTAGAGCGGATTCCTCCTTCGTCGTCATCCGCTCCGCGGTCGGCTCGGGAGGACGGTCGCGTCCTGTGGAGCGTGTCGCGTACCAGTACGACGAATCGCTGGCACGCGATTCGGTGACCTCGGCCTTGCACCGGGAGTGGCGGGCTCGGACTGGTGGGCTCCGCTTCGCGGTCGCGGCTCTCGCGGAGAGGCCCACCCATGCCGGTCGAGTAGCCGCGCAGCGGCCCTTCCATGCTGGTCGAGTAGCCGCGCAGCGGCGTATCGAGCGGCGAAGCCGCTTCGCGTCTCGGTGGTCAGGGAAAGGACGCGGCTGCGCCGCGTCATGCTGGTCGAGTAGCCCCGCAGGGGCGTATCGAGACCCACCGTCACCAGCAGGACGGGTCTGCAGACTCAGCGTCCTGACGGTGGGGGATCTCGATACGCCCGCTGCGCGGGCTACTCGATCAGCATCAGCATCAGCGCGGGGTCGGGTCGAAGGAGTGCAGGGACAGGGCTGCGGACAGGAGGGTGCTCGCGGCGGCGCCGCGGACGCTGGTGCCCTGGGAGTCGAGGGGCGGGCTGACGACGGCGGCACCGAGGCGGCCGGGGGCGGAGAGGACGATCGCGCCGGAGACGCTCGACTTGGCGGGGACGCCGACGGCGCGCATCCAGCGGCCGGAGCCGTCGTAGACGCCGCAGGTCGCCATCACCGAGACGACGTCGCGGGCGACCTCCGCCGGCACGACGCGCTCGCCGGTCAGGGGATTCACGCCGCCGAGGGCGAGGGTCGCGCCCATCACCGCGAGGGCCTCCGCGTCGACGAGGACGGCGCAGGCGCGGGCGTAGGCGGCGACGGCGTCGTCCGCACTGCGCCGCAGGGTGCCCTCGGCGCGCATGAGGTGCGCGAGGGCGTGGTTGCGGTCGCCGAGCAGGTGCTCGTTCGAGGCGACGCTCTCGTCGACCTCCAGCGAGCGGCCGGCGAAGCCGGAGAGGCCGCGGAGGATGCGCTCGCCGCGGCCGTCCGCGTCGCCGCCGTCGACCAGAGCGGCGGTCAGCAGGGCGCCCGCGTTGACCATCGGGTTCGGCGGGCGGCCGGTGCCGCTCTCGAGCTTCAGGGCGTCGAAGGCCTCGCCGGTCGGCTCGATGCCGACGCGGTCGAGCGCGTCGCCGTCGGTGTCGAGCAGGGCGAGTGCGAAGAGGAACGGCTTCACCGCCGACTGGATGCTGAACGCGACGTCCGCCTGCGCGCTCGAGCGCACGGTGCCGTCCGGCAGCGCCAGCGCGATCCCGCACAGCGCTGGATCGGCCGCGGCCAGCTCGGGGATGCTGTCGTCCACCTCCCCGCCGTCCTCCTCGAGGACGCGCGCCCGCAGCTCGTCGAGGTCGAAGTCCTGGGGAGAAGTCATCCCTCCACCCTGCCACCCCCGCCTGACCCCTCCGCGAGATGCCACTTGTGAGCGCGACACGCCCTGAGAAGCGTGCACAAGTGGCATCTCGCGGAGGGGGAGGGGGGCGGGTCAGCCGAGGATGCGGCGGACGGCCTCGCGGACGACGGCGTCGTCGGCGGGCTCCTCGTCGAGGGCGCGGTGGATGGTGAGGCCCTCCATCAGGGCGTCGAGCATGCGGGCGGTGGTCGGGTCGACGTGGCGCTCGAGGGCGGCGCGGGAGCGGGCCATCCAGCTGTGCGTGATGCTGCGGTACGACGGGCGCCGGGCGGCGAGGGTGTAGAGCTCGTGGGTGATCACGAGCTCGCGGCGGCTGCCGAAGATGTCGTGCAGGACGACGTCGACGACGGCCTCGCGCGCCTCGTCGGGGGTGCGGGCGTCGGTCATCCGCCGCAGCGTCTGCTCGGCGACGGAGTCGGCGAAGCGGGTGAACGCCTCGTGCAGCAGGTCGTCCATCCCGGCGAAGTGGTAGCTCATCGAGCCCAGCGGCACGTCGGCGGCGGCGGCGACGCGGCGGTGCGAGGTGCCGGCGACCCCCTCCTCCGCGATCACGTCGAGGCAGGCGTCGATGATGCGGTCGCGCCGGTGCGGATCGGTGCGGCGCGGCGCGCGCGGGGCGGGCTCGCTCTCAGCGGTCCCGGTCACTCCGTGACGCTCCGGATCACGCGTGCCGGATTGCCGACGGCGACGACGCCGGCCGGGATGTCGCGGGTGACCACGGCGCCCGCTCCGATCACGCTGTCGTCGCCGATGCTCACGCCGGGGCAGACGATCACCCCGCCGCCGAGCCAGACGTTGTCGCCGATCGTGATCGGCCGCGCGGCCTCGAGCTTGTCGCGGCGCGGACCGGGCTCCACCGGGTGCGTGGGGGTGAGCAGCTGGACGTTCGGGCCGATCTGGCAGTCGGCGCCGATGGTGATCGCCGCGACGTCGAGCGCGGTGAGGTGGTAGTTGACGAAGGTGCGCGAGCCGATCGTGATGTTCTCGCCGTAGTCGACGAACAGCGGCGGCTTCACGAACGCGCCCTCGCCGAGGGAGCCGAGCAGCTCGACGAGCAGCGGGCGGGCGGCGTCCTCGTCGGCGAGGGCGGCGCGGTGGTAGGCGTCGGCGAGTCGCGCAGCGCGCTGCGCGAGGCGCGTGCTCTCCGGATCGTCGGCGATGTAGAGGTCGCCGGCGAGCATCCGCTCGCGGTTGCTGCGGACGTCCCCGGCGAAGTGGTCGGCGGCAGAGTGGTCGGTGCTGTCCATGTGCACGATCGTACACACTGCGTGTACGGTCGTACGCATGTCCACCGCCCTCGCGCCGCCGTCCGCCGAGTCGCGCCGCGCCCGCACCGCCGTCGCCGCGCTCTTCCTCACCAACGGCGCGCTCTTCGCCAACCTCGTCCCGCGCTTCCCCGAGATCAAGGCCGACCTGGCGCTCGACAACGCGGCTTACGGAGTCGCGATCGCCGCGTTCCCGGCCGGCGCGGTCGTCGCCGGGCTCGCTGCGGCCGTCGTGATCCGGCGGCTCGGCAGCGGCCGCGCCGCGGTGCTCGGCACGATCCTCACCGCGATCGGGACGGTGCTGGCCGGCTTCTCGCCGTCGCTGCTGGTCTTCGCCGGTGCGCTCGCGTTCGCCGGCGCGACCGATGCGATCACCGACGTCGCGCAGAACAGTCACGGTCTGCGGGTCCAGCGCCGCTACGGGCGCTCGATCATCAACTCCTTCCACGCGATCTGGTCGATCGGCGCGGTCCTCGGCGGCTCGATGGCGGCCGGGGCGATCGCGCTCGGCCTGCCCCGCGCCGTGCACCTGAGCATCTCGGGGGTGCTCTTCGCGGCCGTCGCGCTGACCGCGCTGCGCTTCCTCCTGCGGGGCCGGGACGACGAGACGGCCGCCGAGTCGGGGGCCGCGCCGGTCGGGCGGGTTCGGATCCGCCCGCGGGTGGTGCTGCTGCTCGCGGCCCTGGTCGCGGTGGCGATCGCGGGCACCCTCGTCGAGGACGCGGCCTCGACCTGGGCCGCCGTCTACCTGGGCGGCTCGCTCGGGGCGACCGCGGCGGTGGCGGCGTACGGCTTCGTCGCGCTGGTCGGCGCGCAGTTCGTCGGCCGGATCCTCGGCGACCGGCTGGTCGACCGCTTCGGCCAGCGCACCGTGCTGCGGGTCGGCGGGGCGATCGCGGCGCTCGGGATGGGTGCGGCGCTGGCGTTCCCGTCCGTTCCCGGCACGATCGCCGGCTTCGCGGCCGCCGGCTTCGGGCTCGCGACCACCGTGCCCGCGGCGATGCACGAGGCCGACGAGATCCGGGGGCTGCGCGCGGGCACCGGAGTGACGATCGTCTCCTGGCTGATGCGGCTCGGCTTCCTGCTCTCGCCGCCGATCGTCGGTCTGGTCGCCGACGGCGCGGGGCTGCGCGTCGGGCTCCTGGTGGTGCCGATCGCGGGGGTCGTGGCGGTGCTGCTCGCGGGGGTCCTCGGTCGCCGGCGCACGACGGGAGTCGCGTCGTGACCGGGCTCGAGGCGGTGCCCGCCCCGGAGAGTGCGACCGGCCTGCAGGCGGTGCTCTGGGACATGGACGGCACGATCGTCGACTCGGAGCCCGCCTGGGTGCGGGCGCAGGAGGTGCTCGCCGGGCGCTTCGGCCGCGAGTGGACGCAAGCCGATGCGCTCGCACTGATCGGCAGCACGATGGAGCAGACGGTGCGGGCGCTGCAGGCCGCCGGGGTCGAGCTGCCGGACGCCGAGGTGGAGGCGGCGCTCGAGCGCGATGTGCTCGCGGAGATGCACCGCGGGCTGGTGTGGCGGCCGGGGGCGCGCGAGCTGCTGCGCGAGGTGCACCGTGCGGGAGTGCGGCAGGCGATCGTGACCACGTCCTCGCGCGTGATGGCGCAGGTCGTCGTCGATGCGCTGGCGGCGGAGGTGCCGCTCGCCGCGCTCGTCACCGGCGACGACGTGTCGCGCGGCAAGCCGGATCCGGAGCCGTACCTGCTGGCGGCCGCGACGCTCGGCGTGGACATCGCGCGCTGCGTCGCGATCGAGGACTCGCCGACCGGGCTCGCGGCGGCCGTGGCGTCCGGGGCGTGCGCGGTCGGGGTGCCGCACGACGCGGAGCTCGCGCCGGGCCCTGACCGCACGCTCTGGCCGACGCTCGCCGGGCGCGGCGTCGCGGACCTCGAGGCGCTGTTGCGCTGACGTGTCGGCGGTGGGGGATCTCGATACGCCCGATGCGCGGGCTACTCGATCAGCAGGGAGCGCCCGCAACCGCGTGCGCGCCCGCGCCCGTGCATGCGCGGGTCGGAGAGGGCGGGGAGTGCAGGTCGCCTCTCATGCTGGTCGAGTAGCGGGCTGCAGGCCCGCGTATCGAGACCCGGCGGCCGATGTGCCTGCGGTGGGTGGATCTCGATACGCCCGCGGTGCGGGCTACTCGATCAGCATGAAAGCAGGCGTGCCTCGCGGGAGGTGCGGCGGACCATGCTGGTCGAGGAGCGGGCCGCAGGTCCGCGTATCGAGACCCGGTGGCCGAGGTGCCGGCGGTGGGGGATCTCGATGCGCCCGCGGTGCGGGCTACTCGATCAGCATGGAGCGCCCGCGTCCTTGGAGAGCATGGAGCGCAGCTCGCCTTTCCTGCCGGCGTCGGCCGGCGCCGGGGGATCTCGATACGCCCGCGGTGCGGGCTACTCGATCAGCATGAGCCGCCCGCGTCCTTGGAGAACAGGGAGCGCAGCTCGCCTTTCATGCTGGTCGAGTAGCGGGTCGCAGGCCCGCGTATCGAGACCCACCCGGGCCGGGCGCTAGGCCGTCAGGGAGACCGCCGTCCAGGAGATCGGGGGCAGCGTCAGCGTCAGCACGCCGTCGGCCAGCTCGGCGTCGACGGGCTTCAGGACGACGCGGTTCTGGTCGTCCTTGGTGTTCTTGGCGTAGACGTCCTCGTCGAAGATCCCGACAGCCTCCGCGACGGTGGAGACGCGGAGGCCGCTGACGTCGACGGTCACGTCGAGGGCGTCGGTCGTCGAGCGGTTCACGAGGAAGACCGCGGCGCGACCGTCGTCGAGGGTGGCGACCGAGTCGACGAGCGGTGCGTCGCCGTGGCGCGCGGTGGAGTAGGACCCGACCTCGATCCGCGGCCGCAGCACCGAGCCCGACGCGAGGCGCGCGGTGGTGGAGAACGGGAAGAACGTGGTCTGCCGCCAGGCCGCTCCGCCGGGCTCGGTCATGATCGGCGCGATGACGTTGACGAGCTGCGCGAGCGACGCGGAGGTGACCCGGTCGGAGTTCTTCAGCAGCGTGATCATCAGGTTGCCGAGCACGACGGCGTCGGCGACGGAGTAGACGTCCTCGAGCAGGCGCGGCGCGTACGCCCACTCGCGGGTGCTCTGGTCGCCCGCGGCGTCCGCCTTCTCCTTCTCGTTCCACTCCTGGAGGTACCAGACGTTCCACTCGTCGAAGGAGAGCTTGATGTCCTTGGTCTTGCGGAGCTTGTGCTTGACGTGGTCGACGGTGGCCGCGACGGTCGCGATGAAGTACTCCATCTCGACGGAGGACGCGAGGAACGACCCGAGGTCGCCGTCGTACTCCTGGTAGTAGGCGTGGCAGGAGACGTACTCGACGTCGTCGTACGCGTGCTCGAGGACAACGCGCTCCCACTCGCCGAAGGTCGGCATCGACGATCCCGACGAGCCGCAGATCACGAGCTCGAGGGACGGGTCGGCGATCTTGAGGGCCTTGGCGGTGCGGGAGGCGAGCTTGCCGTAGTCGTCGGCGTTCATGTGACCGACCTGCCACGGGCCGTCCATCTCGTTCCCCAGGCACCACATCCGGATGTCGTGCGGCTCCGGCGACCCGTTCGCGATCCGCTGGTCCGCGAGGAAGGTGCCGGCCTTGCCGTTGGCGTACTCGAGGACATCGAGCGCCTCGAGGACACCGCGGGTGCCGAGGTTGACGGCGTACATGATCTCGCTGCCGGTCAGCTTCGCCCACTTCGCGAAATCGTCCAGGCCGACCTCGTTGGTCTCGAGGGAGTGCCAGGCCAGGTCGCGGCGGCGCGGACGGTCCTCGCGCGGACCGACGCCGTCCTCCCAGCGGTAGCCGGAGACGAAGTTCCCGCCCGGGTAGCGGACGGTGGTCGAGCCGAGCTCCTTGACCAGCTCGACGACGTCCAGGCGGAAGCCGTCCTCGTTCGCGGTCGGGTGCCCGGGCTCGTAGATCCCGTCGTACACGCAGCGGCCCAGGTGCTCGACGAACGAGCCGAACAGCCGCGGGTTCACGGGAGCGACGACCGCGGCCGGGTCGAGGAAGACGCGCGCGGCGGGGGAGGAGGTGGCGGAGGAGTCGGTCATTCGGGGCCCTTCCGAGGCGTCGGCGGGCTCCGGCCGGGCCGGACGGGGTGATCGTCGGCGATCGCCGCCCGCTGTTTCTAACGTTGTACCGTCGATGGTGCTGGCGCGAGCCGCGGGTGTCAAGGCCGCTGCTCCCCGCCACCGCCCAGTCGTCCTGTGCTCCACTGGGCGGGTGCCCGCCTCCGACGCCTGCTCCGCCCTCGCCGACCGCGTCGACGCCCTCGCCGCCGCCTCGCCCCGCCCCCGCGTCCTGATCGCCGCGGTCGCGCGCGAGGTCGCCGGGATCCGGCCCTGGCCGCGCGGGCTGATCGACCTCGCCTCCGGCGGCAGCAACCGGATCCGCGGCCGCGGCTTCGCGCCGCCCTACGACGACGACACCCGCGGCCAGGCCCGGCACTTCGCCGGGGTGGCCGGCGCGACGCTGCGCCTCGGCGGCCCGATCGCGCACCTCCTGATGCGCACGGCGGGCGGCGATCACCGCGGCACCGCGGACGACCGGCTCACCGGGCGCGCGGTCGAGTGGAGCCGGCTGCTGCGGCGCGGCGAGCTGCCGGTCGCCGAGGCCGGCGACTGGATCCGCTGCGAGATCTGCGCCTGCTGACGCGACGCGGCGACCTCGCGCCGCGTGAGCCCTCCCCGTTGCTCCCCGCAATCCCCGTCCCTCCTCCGATCGCCGAGCACCCGGGGCCGTCGGCGCCCCGTGCCAGGCTGGTGACGACGAGAGGGGACGCGATGGACGCGCGCGAGCACGAGGTCCGCCGGCGGATGGACGCCCACGAGCTGTACGTCGACGCCGGGGAGGGCCTCGAGGCGCTCGAGGAGGAGCGGATCCGCGGCAAGGAGCTCGCCCACGCCTACAACGCGACCGGCCCCCGCGAGGTCGACGAGCGCCGGCGCCTGCTGCACGAGCTGTTCGAGGCGGTCGGCGAGGGCGCCTGGGTCGAGCCGCCGCTGCACGTCGCCTACGGCAACCGGGTCCGCCTAGGCGCGGACGTCTACGTGAACTTCGGGCTGACGCTGGTCGACGACGTCGAGGTCGTCATCGGCGACCGGGTGATGATCGCGCCGAACGTCACGATCAGCACGACCGGGCACCCCGTGCACCCGGAGCTGCGCCGCGACGGCACGCAGTTCTCGGCGCCGGTCGTGATCGAGGACGACGCCTGGATCGGCGCGGGCGCGATCCTGCTGCCCGGCGTGGTCATCGGCGCGGGCTCCGTGGTGGCGGCGGGCGCGGTCGTCACGGCGAGCGTGCCGCCGCTGGTGGTCGCGGGCGGCGTGCCGGCGCGGGTGCTGCGGCCGATCGGCGACAAGGACCGCTCCTGGGAGTGGCGGGCGCCGCGCACGCTCGGTTGATCCCGGGACGCGGGCCGGCAGACGGGGGCGTCGGACCCGGCCGGTAGGCTCCGCGGGTGACACGCACCCGACTGGTCCTGCTCGACGTCGACGGCACGCTCCTGGACGAGGGGGTCGTCGCGCCGTCGGTGCGCGAGGCGATCACCGGCGCCCGGAGCAACGGCCATCTCGTCCTCGTCGCGACCGGCCGCTCGCGTCCCGAGATCCCGCAGCAGGTCCTCGACCTCGGCTTCGACGGGGTCGTCTCGGCGGCCGGCGGCTTCGTCGAGCTCGACGGCGTCCTGCTCGAGTCGCGGACGATGGCGCCCGAGGACGTCGAGGCGATCGCCGGCTTCTTCGAGGCGCACCGGATCGCCTACTCGCTGCAGTCCTACGACGACGTCTTCACGAGCGGAGGGGTGGGCGGCGGCTACGGCACCGTCCCGACCGAGGGCATCGCCAAGGCGACCTTCTTCGGCGAGGACGGCACCGCCTTCGCCCTCGTCCGCGACGGCCTCGGCGACCGCTTCCACGTGATCACCGGCACGATCCCGTCCCTCGGCGACGCCGGCGGCGAGGTCAGCGTCCGCGGCGTCGACAAGGGCAGTGCGCTGGTGCGCCTGGCCGAGCGCCTCGGCCACCCGCTGGCGGACACGATGGCGATCGGCGACAGCTCGAACGACGTCGAGATGCTGGCCGCGGCGGGCCTGGGCATCGCGATGGGGAACGCCTCGGCCGCGGCCCTCGCCGCCGCCGACGAGGTCACCGCCTCCGTGCGCGAGGACGGCGTCCTGGCGGCGTTCCGGCGGCACGGCCTGCTCTGACGCCGTCTGCTCCGCCGCCGCGGATCAGGTGTACCAGCTCGGCTCCGGCACCTCGTCGAGCAGCGTGTAGACGCCGACCTCGCGGCGCTTGTAGGGCAGCGGGTCGTGCAGCGAGTGGGTCCGCAGATTGCGCCAGTAGAGGTCGAGGCCGACCGAGCTCGAGGAGGCCCGGGCGCCGGTCAGCTCGAAGACGCGGGTGGCCGCGGCCAGGCCGTCCTCGACGATGCGCGCCTTCGCGGCCGCGATCCGCACGGCGATCTCGCCGCGGCGGCGCGGGGTCAGCTCCTCGCGCGGCGCGTGCAGCGCGGTCGAGAGGTCGGCGCCGGTCGCGTCGATCAGCGCCTCGTCGGCCCAGAGGCGCGACTGCAGGTCGCCGTAGCCCTCGAGGATGTACCACTCCTCGCTCGCGCGTGCCTTGTCGTCGCCGCCGTACGGCCACGCCCGCGTCGACTCGCGGGTGTACTGCGCCGCCCGCTCGAGCGCGCCCTGCGCGATGCCGAGGTAGAACTCGGCGAACACCTGCTGGATCGCCGGCACGTTGAGGGTGTTGTAGACCAGCGGCTGGAACACCCGGTCGACGAAGCCCGCCGCCGCGGCCCACGGCACCCGCACGCCGCGGATCTCGACCGAGCCCGACTCGGTGAGGCGCTGCCCGAGGCTGTTCCAGTCGCGGCCGAAGACGATGCCGTCCTGCGCGGTCGGCACGATCGCGAAGACGTGGCTGTCCGTCCCCTCGAGGACGCCCTCGAGCACGGTCAGGTCGCTGACGACTCCGCCGGTCGAGAACGACTTCCGGCCGGTGAAGACCAGCTCGTCGCCCTCCTCGCGGACCGTGAGATCGGAGTCGCGCGGGTTCACCGCGCCGCCGTAGAGGAGGTTCCCCTCGGTCGCCTGCTGCTCGACGGCCGCGATCTGCTCGGGCGTGCCGACCAGCCGGGCCGCCCAGGCCCAGAGGTAGTGGTAGCCGAGCAGCTGGCCGATCGAGCCGTCGGCGCGAGCGATCGTGCGGATCACGCGGAGGGCGACGCTCCACTCCTGGCCGCCGCCGCCGTGCTCGACGGGGCCGAGCAGGGTGACCAGGCCCGCGCTCTTCAGCAGGGCGACCTCGGCGACGGGCGCGGCGCCGGCGCGGTCGCGCTCGAGCGCGTCGACGGCGAGGATCGCGGCGGCCTCCTCGGCACGGGCGAGCCACTCGGCCGGAGTGGCGGGGCGCGGGGAGCGGACCCAGCGATCGGTCGGGGGCGGGCTGTCGAGCGGGAGTCGGCTGTCGAGCGTCGGGGTCGAGACGGTGCTGCTCACGGTGGTTCCTTCCGGTGCGGGCGATCGCGGCGGAGGCGGCGATCGCGGGGTGCTGCGGCGACTGTGGCAGCCGCGGCGGATGCCCTGCCGGAATGCGACGACCCGTGACCGCGTGTGACTCCGCGCGACGCGACCCGGGCGACTCCTCGCGACCCCGGCGCTCTGCAGTGACTTTGACAATCGTTATCAATAGTCGCTACCGTGTCAGCATCCCGACCGCCCCGCTCCAGACCCAGATCGGCTCACCCGTGAAGACCCGCTCCCTCGCCCTCGTCGCGCTGCTCGGCAGCACCGCGCTCGCCCTCTCGGCGTGCTCCGGCACGGCCTCCTCGACCGGCTCCTCCGGCGACAGCGGGAAGGTCGCCGTCGTCGCGTCGACCGACGTCTACGGCGACCTGGTCCGCAGCATCGGCGGCGACCTGGTCGACGTCACGAGCATCATCGACAGCCCGGACAAGGACCCGCACGAGTACGAGGCGACGGCCCGCGACCAGCTCGCCCTCTCGAACGCGGCGCTCGTGATCGAGAACGGCGGCGGCTACGACGCCTTCGTCGACACCATGATCGACGCCTCCGGCTCGACCGCCCCCGTGATCACCGCCACCGTCGTCGCCGGGCTCGAGGAGGAGCACGCCCACGAGGACGAGGCCGCCGAGTCCGAGGGCGCCGGCCACGACGAGGCCGGCCACGAGCACGCCGAGTACAACGAGCACGTCTGGTACGACCTGTCCGCCGTCCGGGAGACGGTCACGTCGATCGCCGACGAGCTGTCCACGATCGACGCGGACAACGCCGCGACCTACGCCGCGAACGCCGAGACCCTCGGCGGCTCCCTCGACGCCCTGATCGACCGCGAGGCGGAGCTGAAGGGCACGCTCGGCGGCCGCTCGATCGCCATCACCGAGCCCGTCCCGCTCTACCTGACCGATGCGCTCGGGCTCGTCAACGCGACTCCGGAGGCGTTCAGCGAGGCGGTCGAGGAGGGCACCGACGTCCCCGCGACCACCCTGCAGGAGACGCTCGCCCTCTTCTCCGACGGCACCGTCGACGCGCTCGTCTTCAACGAGCAGACCGAGAGCTCGCAGACCCAGGCCGTGCTCGACGCGGCGGAGTCGGCCGGCGTCCCGACCGTCGGCGTCACCGAGACGCTGCCCGAGGGTGACGATTACGTCGGCTGGATGACCGCCAACCTCGACGCCCTCGAGGGAGCCCTCTCGTCGTGACGCCACCCTCCTCGACCCCATCCGGTCCGTCGTCAGCGCCCGCCTCCTCGGAGGCGGGCCTTTCGGCGTCCGTGCTGCAGCTGCGCGGCGCCGGTCTGCGCTTCGGCGACCGCGAGCTCTGGGGCGGCGTCGACCTCGACGTGCGGGCCGGCGAGTTCGTCGCGGTGCTCGGCGCCAACGGCTCCGGCAAGACCAGCCTCCTCCGCGCGGTCCTCGGCCAGCAGCCGCTCAGCAGCGGCGAGCTGCGCGTCCTCGGCGAGCCCGTGCACCGCGGCAACCGCCGCATCGGCTACATCCCGCAGCAGAAGCTCGCCGACGAGGGCACCCCGCTGCGCGCCCGCGACCTGATCGGCCTCGGCATCGACGGCCACCGCTTCGGCCTGCCGCTGCCCTCGCGCTCGCGTCGTGCGCAGGTCGACGCCCTGCTCGCGTCCGTCGGCGCCACCGACTACGCCGACGCGCCGATCGGCAGCCTCTCCGGCGGCGAGCAGCAGCGCGTCCGCGTCGGCCAGGCGCTCGCCGGCGACCCGGCCCTGCTGCTCTGCGACGAGCCGCTGATCGCCCTCGACCTCGCGCACCAGCGCGCAGTCAGCGAGCTGATCGACCGGCACCGGCGCGAGCGGAACCTCGGCGTGCTCTTCGTCACCCATGACGTGAATCCGGTGCTCGGGATGGTCGACCGGGTGCTCTACCTGGCCGGCGGCCGCTTCCGGATCGGCACCCCCGACGAGGTGCTGCGCTCCGAGGTGCTCAGCGAGCTCTACGACGCGCCGGTCGACGTGATCCGCGCGCGCGGCCGCGTCATCGTGGTCGGTGCCCCCGACCACTCGCACGTGCACGAGCACGAGGAGGAGCGCGCATGACCGACGACGTCTGGTCGCAGATCTTCGACTTCTCCGACTACGGCGCGCTGCTCGCGCTGCTGCTGAACTCCGTCATCGCGGGCGCCGTCCTCGGCGTCGTCGGCGGGCTGATCGGCGTCTTCGTGATGTCGCGGGACATGGCCTTCGCCGTGCACGGGATCAGCGAGCTGTCCTTCGCAGGCGCCTCGGCCGGGCTGCTGCTCGGCGTCGGCGTGGTGCAGGGCTCGATCGTCGGCTCGCTGGTCGCGGCGCTGCTGATCGGGCTGCTCGGCTCGCGCGCCCGCGACCGCAACTCGATCATCGCCGTGCTGATGCCGTTCGGCCTGGGCCTCGGGATCCTCTGCCTCGCGCTGTACCCGGGGCGGAGCGCGAACAAGTTCGGCCTGCTCACCGGGCAGATCGTCGCGGTCGACGACCCGCAGCTGGGCTGGCTGATCGCGATCTCGGTCGTCGTCGTGATCGGGCTCGCGCTGATCTGGCGTCCGCTGACCTTCGCGAGCGTCGACGCCGACGTGGCGGCCGCGCGCGGCATCCCGACCCGGGCGCTCTCGATCGTGTTCATGCTGCTGCTCGGCCTCGCCGTGGCGGTGTCTGTGCAGATCGTCGGCTCGCTGCTGGTGCTCGCGATCCTCGTCACCCCCGCGGCCGCGGCGCTGCGGATCTCCGCGTCGCCGGTGCTCGTGCCGCTGCTCAGCGTGCTCTTCGCCGTCGGTGCGCTGGTCGGCGGGATCCTGCTCGCGCTCGGCGGCTCCGTGCCGATCAGCCCCTACGTCACCACGATCTCGTTCACGATCTACGTGGTGTGCCGGATCATCGGCCGCAAGGGCGTGCGGCGGCCCTCGCGCCGGCGCTCGCCGGCCGCGGTCGGGGCGGGGGTATAGCGTGGCGCGGGTCGTGAAACGGGAAGGCGGACCGGTGGTCAAGCGGAACACGTGGCAGCGCGAGGCCGTGCGCGAGGCGCTCACTCAGCGCGAGGACTTCGTCAGCGCCCAGGGGCTGCACAGCGCGCTGCACGCCTCCGGCTCGCCGATCGGCCTGGCGACGGTCTACCGCGCCCTGTCCGACCTCGCGGTCGAGGGTGAGGCCGACTCGCTGCAGTCGCCGGACGGCGAGAGCCTCTATCGCGCCTGCACCCCGGGCACCCACCACCACCACCTGATCTGCCGGCGCTGCGGGCTGACCGTCGAGATCGCCGCGGACGCGGTGGAGACCTGGGCGCACAGCGTCGCGGCGCAGAACGGCTTCACCGACGCGCACCACGTCGTGGACGTCTTCGGGCTGTGCGCGGAGTGCACGCGGGCGGTCGCTGCGGCGGAGTGACGCCGCCGGCCCCGGGCTCGAGGGTCCGGTCGCGGCTCAGGCCGGCAGGAAGATCCCGGCCGCCCGGTCCTTGACGACGGCGCCGGCCGGCAGCACCCGCCCGCTCATCGCGAGGTAGACGCCCGGCGGCAGCAGCTGCACCGCCGCGACGGCCGCGCCGAGGTTGAAGGCGGCGTCGCTGTCCCGCATCCGCGCGGGCTGCATCGCGCCGGTCAGCACGACGACCCGGTCGCGGACCGCGCCGAGCGCCTCGGCCGTCAGCGTCATCGTGTCGGTGCCGTGGGTGAGGACGATGCGGTCCTCCTCGGCCGAGAGCACGCGCTCGCGGATCAGCGCGCGGTCGGCGTCGTCGAGGTCGAGGCTGTCCTTCCGCAGGACCTCCTCGACGCGGAACTCGAGCGTCGACAGCACGGGCTCGAGCAGGCGCGGGATCGTCGGCGCCCCGATCTCGAGCTCGCCCGCGAGCGAGTACTCCTTGTCGATGGTTCCGCCGGTGGTGAGGACGAGGATGCGGTCTGACACCCGATCAGACTAGGCCGGGCCTCCGACACGGCACATCCGTGCGGTTCGGACGCTGCCGGGCACTCCAGCCCGTTCGATCGGGAACGATGGGGGGATGGCCTCCTCCACTCCGTCCCTGATCCGCACCGGCGCCAAGGTCCTCCTCGGCTCCGCCCTCGTCTTCGCGGGTGTCAGTCACTTGACCCGCGCGCGCGAGGAGTTCCAGGCGCAGGTGCCGGAGTGGGTGCCGCTGGACAAGGACACGGTCGTGCTCGCGTCCGGCGTCGTGGAGATCGGCCTCGGCGCCTCGCTGGTGCTCGCGCGCCGCCGGGCACCGCTGGTCGGAGCAGCCGCCGCTGCGTTCTTCACCGCGATCTTCCCCGGCAACGTCTCGCAGTACGTCACGAAGACCAGCGCCTTCGGCCTCGACACCGATCGCAAGCGCGCGGTCCGGCTGGTCTTCCAGCCGCTGCTGGTGGCCTGGGCGCTCTGGTCCACGCGCCGGCCGCAGCGCTGATCGGCGCTGCTCCTGCAGAACATCGGCTGAGAGCACGTCTCATCGCCGATGGCCGATGACGAGGCCTCTCAGCTGATGTTCTGCTCGCCGTCCGGCTCCAGCAGCGGCGCGAGCAGCTCCTCGATCGCCCGCCGGGCCCCGTCCGCATCGCCCGCGGCGATCGACTCGACCAGCAGCGCGTGCTCGCGGGCGTGCCGGTCCTCCTCGCCGACGACGTCGTCCTGCAGCACCGTCTCGAAGAGGCCGGTGAGCCCGTCGTAGAGCTCGAGGAAGAGCGCGTTGTGCGTGGCGGCGACGACGGCGCGGTGCAGCGCGGTGTCGGTCGCGGTCCGGTCGGCGAGGTCGCCGCCCGTCCAGGAGCGGGTGCGGGCGGCGAGCAGGGCCCGCAGCGTCTCGACGTCCTCGGCCGTCCGCCGCTCGGCGGCGAGGGCCGCGGTCGCCCCGTCGATCGCGAAGCGCAGCTCCAGGCCGTCGCGCCGCTCGGCGCTCGGCAGCCGTCTCCGGAGCGACGTGGTGAGCTGCGAGCGCGCGATCACGAAGGTGCCGCGCCCCTGCTCCCGCCGCACCAGCCCCGACTGCACGAGCGTCTGCACCGCCTCGCGCACGGAGTTCCGCCCGGCGCCGCTCCAGCGCACCAGTTCCGGCTCCGTCGGGATCCGCGCGCCGACGGCCCACCGGCCGGAGCGGATCTCCTCGTGGCAGAGCGCGGTGACGTGATCGATGACGCTCTCGCGGCGGAACGGCTCCGGTGCGCGGAGGTCGACCGATCGGGGCTCCGGCGCGCTAGGCTCGGCGGGATTCATCCCATCATCCTACCCAGGGCAGGCCGCCATGACGTCCACCGTCGTCACCCCGCAGAGGACCGCGCTCCTCGCACTCGCCGCGATCGTGATGACGGCGCTCAACCTCCGGACGGCCGTCACCGGCTTCAGCCCGCTGCTCGAGACGATCGGCGCCGACCTCGGCTTCGGCCCCTCGCTCTACGGCGCGTTCGGCACCATCGTCACCGCCTCCTTCGCGGTCTTCGGAGTCGTCGCCGCCGGGGCCGCGCGCCGCTTCGGCCTCGAGCGCACCCTCGCTGCGGCGACGCTGGTGACCACGGTGGGCCTGCTGCTCCGTGCGCTCAGCCCGAGCCCGCTCGCGCTGGTGCTCTCCTCCGTCGTCGCCTTCGCGGGAGTGGGCACGTCGAACGTCCTGATCGTGCCGATCGTGAAGCGCTACTTCGCCGACCGGCTGAAGACGATCAGCTCGCTCTACCTCGCGCTGCTGCAGACCGGCCAGTTCGTCGCCCCGCTGGTCGCCGTCCCGCTCGCCTCGGCCCTCGACTGGCGCTTCGCCGTCGGCGTCCGGGCGGCGCTGACCGCCGTCGCCTGCCTGCTCTGGGCGGCGCTCGCCCGGCGCGGCGAGGCCGGCGCCGCCGCGGCCGTCGCGCCCACCCGGCTCGCCGGCGCCTGGTGCACCCGCCTGCTCTGGGCGATGGTGCTGATGCTCGGGATGACGGCGCTGAACACCTACGCGATCATCACCTGGCTGCCGACGATCCTCGTCGACGCCGGCGCGGACCCGGCCCAGGGCGGGGCGCTGCTCGCCCTCTTCTCGATCTTCGGCCTCGGCGCGGCCTTCGTCGTCCCGCCGCTGACCCTCGGGATGCGGAACCCCTCGATCGTGGTCGTCGTCTGCGTCGCGCTGCTCGCCGTCGGCTACGTCGGCCTGCTGGTCGCGCCGCTGGCCGGCGCCGTGGCCTGGGTGGTCTGCCTCGGCCTGGGCGTCAGCACCTTCCCGATGACGCTCACCCTCGTCAACGCGCGGACCCGCAGCACGGCCGGCTCCTCGGTGCTCTCCGGAGCGACGCAGGGCCTCGGCTACGCGCTCGCCTGCGCCGGGCCGCTGCTGATCGGCCTGCTCTACGAGGCGCAGGGGAGCTGGACCGGCTCGTACGTCCTGCTGCTGGCGAGCCTCGTGGTGCTGCTGCTCAGCGGACTCGCGGCGAGCCGGCCGCGCTTCCTCGAGGACGAGGCCGCGGCGCGCTGACCTCGGCCGGCTCCAGCTCCGCGAGCTCCGCCTCCGCGAGCTCCAGGGCCGCGATCACCCGGCTCAGCCCGAAGCGCCAGGCGCTCTCGACGTCCCCGCCGAGGGTGAACGCCCCGTTGATCTCCATCCCGATGAAGCCGGTGCTCCAGGCGGTGAGGGTGCGCGCGGCCTCGAGCGCGTGCTCCTCGCCCGCGAGCCGGGCGGCGACGCGGAGGACGGAGGCGCTCGCCGCGTCCCGGAACTCCTGCCGGGCCGCCGGGGTCCCGGGCGCCGGCGCCATCACCAGGAGGAAGGCGGCGGGCCGCTCACGGCCGAATGCGCGGAAGGCGCCGGCGAGCTCGGCGGCGTTCTCGATCGGCTCGACGCATGCGGCGAGCTCGCTTAGCGTCGCCTCGGCGACCAGGCGCAGCAGGGGATCGCGGCCCGCGACCCGCTTGTAGAGGGAGGGGGCGCGCACACCGACGCGTTGCGCGACGGCCTGCATCGTCACGCCGGCGAGCCCCTCCTCCTCCAGGATCTCGGCGGCGGCGCGGACGATCGCGTCGAGGGAGGTGCGCTCAGGAGTGGGCATGCCTCCACTATAGCTATTGACAGTAGCCATGATGGCTAGCTACCGTAGCCATCATGGAACTCGCCCCCCACCTCCGCCGCATCGGCTCGGACATCGTCGCCGCCTACCTCGTCCACACGCCCGAGGGCGTGACCCTCATCGACGCCGGCCTGCCCCGGCTCTGGCCCGAGCTGCTCGCCGAGCTGAAGGCGATCGGCCGCTCCGTCGACGACATCAGGGGAGTCGTGCTCACCCACGGCGACTCCGACCACATCGGCTTCGCCGAGCGGCTCCGGCGCGAGCACGGCGTGCCCGTCTTCGTGCACGAGGCCGACGCCGAGCGCGCGAAGGGCGGGAAGAAGCCCGCGAACGGCAAGCAGTCGATGAAGCTCGGCGCTCTCGTCGGCTTCCTCGGCTACTTCCTGCGCAAGGGCGGTGCGCGCGTCCCTCCGCTGACCGAGGTCGTGACGGTGCAGGACGGCGAGACGCTCGACCTCCCGGGAGCTCCGCGGATCATCGGGCTGCCCGGCCACTCCGCCGGCAGCATCGCGGTGCACGTGCCGATCGCCGACGCCGTGTTCGTCGGCGACGGCCTCACCACGCGCCATGTGCTGACCGGTGCGACCGGGCCGGCCCCCGCGCCGTTCACCGACGAGCCGGAGCAGGCGCTCGCCTCGCTGCAGCACTTGCTGCCCACCGGCGCCACCTGGGTGCTGCCCGGCCACGGCGCGCCGTGGGGCGGGGGAGTGGCGGCCGCGGTCGCAGCCGCGACCCGCGCCTAGGCGGAGCGCGCGGGGGCGTGTGGAGCGGCGGAGCCGCTTCGCGTCCCGGTGGTGAGAAAGAGGACGCGGAGACGGCTCACTTCATGCTGGTCGAGTAGCCCCGAAGGGGCGTATCGAGACCCGACGTCCCCAGCAGGGCGGGTCTGCAGACTCAGCTTCTGACGCTGGTGGATCTCGATACGTCCGCTGCGCGGCCTACTCGATCAGCATGCGTTCCGGGCAAGACAGGTTGTGCATGCCCGCCGCTTCATGCTGGTCGAGTAGCCCCGAAGGGGCGTATCGAGACCCGCCGTCGTCAGCAGGGCGGGTCTGCAGACTCAGCTTCTGACGCAGGTGGATCTCGATACGTCCGCTGCGCGGCCTACTCGATCAGCATGCGTTCCGCGCAAGACGAGTTGTGCATGCCCGCCGCTTCATGCTGGTCGAGTAGCCCGGCAGGGGCGTATCGAGACCCGCCGTCCCCAGCAGGGCGGGTCTGCAGACTCAGCTTCTGACGCAGGTGGGTCTCGATACGTCCGCTGCGCGGCCTACTCGATCAGCATGCGTTCCGGGCAAGACAGGTTGTGCATGCCCGCCGCTTCATGCTGGTCGAGTAGCCCCGCAGGGGCGTATCGAGACCCGCCGTCGTCAGCAGGGCGGGTCTGCAGACTCAGCTTCTGACGCTGGTGGATCTCGATACGTCCGCTGCGCGGCCTACTCGATCAGCATGCGCTTCCCCCTGCCCGCGAGGTGATCGCCGGAGGCGCCCCCTCCGCTCGCTAGGACGCGGGGACCAGGTTCCAGCGCGCCGTCAGCAGCTCGACGCCCTTGTCGAACGTCGTCGACCACGCCGTCGCGTCGTGCGCGCTGTCCGGCACCTCGAGGTAGGCGGTGTCCATCCCGGCGGCCTGCGCGGCGGCGTGCAGGGTCTGCACCCCGGCGAGGAACGAGGTGTCGTTCGCGCCGACGCCGAAGACCGCGAAGGAGTCCTTGTAGGGCGCGTTCTTCGCGAGGATCGCCGCGGGCTTGGCCGCCTCGTAGGCCGCCGCGTCGCCGCCGAAGCCCTGCTGGATCGTGGTCGCGTCGTCGCCGAGTGTCGGGGCGAGCTCGCCGGACGCGTCGACGATGTTGCCGAAGAGCTGCGGGTAGCCGGCGCCGAGCTGGATCGCGCAGGTGCCGCCCTGCGAGAGCCCGCCGATCGCCCAGTGCTGCGCGTCGCCGAGGACGGGGAGGTTGGCGCGGATCCAGTTCGGCACGTCGACGGTGAGGTAGGTCGCGGAGTTCCCGAGCGGCGAGTCGATGCACATCGGGTTCGCGGTCGGGTCGCCGAGCTGGTCGGGCGAGACGACGATCGGGGCGAGGCCGGCGTGCGCGGCCGCGTAGGTGTCCAGGGTCTGCTGGAGGTGCTCGACCGCGAGCGGGTCGGACGGCGAGCCGGGCTGGCCGGAGAGCATCATCATCACGGGCAGCAGCGGCGGGTCCTCGGTCAGGGCGGCCGGCGGGAGGTAGACGACGGCGTCCCGGGCGGGGAAGCCGGACTTCGTGGCGGGGATCGCCACGTTGGTGACGCTGCCCGCGGTCGGCATCCCGGCGGGGGCGGTCCAGCTGTCGAGCGAGGCGTGCTCGCCGGCGGGCGTCGGGATCGGATCGGCCACGGTCGGGTAGGCGCTGATGCCCAGGAGGCTGCGGACGGTCGGATACTGGCCGAAGTCGATGTTGACGGTCATCGCCGCGGTCGCGACGACGAGGACGCCGACGAGCGCGGCGGCCAGCACCCGCCGGCCGCGCCGGCGGACGAGGGCGTGCACCAGGACGATCAGCGCCACGGCGAGTCCGCCCAGACCGAGCCCGATCCACACCCGTGTGACAGGGGTGAAGTCGACCCCGAAGAGTCCGCCGGTGCCGCCGAGCAGTCCGCCGAGCGCCCACCCGCCGAGCAAGCCCAGGAGCAGGACGGCCGCTGCAAGCACCAGGCGGCGGCGGCGACCGCGGCGGGCGGAGCGCGCGAAGGCGAGGACGAGCAGGAGCAGGGCGAGACCCGACACCGCGTAGACAGCGACCACCACCGGCCCGGAGACGAGGCTGAGCCCGAGGAGTGCGTTCATGGGTCGATCCGGTCGTCGAGGGGCGGGGTCGCGCGAGGCGCGGCGGCGGTCAGTCTGGCGCCGACGTCTGGGTGCGGTCTGGATGTCCGCTGGACGGATCGGGAGGTGGCCGAGGCTCCTCCCCAGGCGCTCGTCCTGCGATGCTCCCACCGATCGTGCGCAACCCCGCGCGGCGCGCCTCCGGAGCCGCCTACCGTGGAGGAGCAGCAAGCCGCCTCCGGCGCCCTCACGAAGGAGCTCGACCATGACGCAGAACCCCCGCACCCCCGCCCACGGAGCCCGCGCGTGAGCCGCGGCGTCGCCGTCGTCACCGGTGGCACCGCCGGCCTCGGCCGCGCCACCGTCCGCGAGCTGGCCTCCCGCGGCTGGGACGTCGCCGTGCTCGCCCGCGGCGAGGACGGTCTCGCGGCCACGCTGGCCGAGATCGAGCAGGCCGGCCGCCGCGGTCTGACGATCCCGACCGACGTCGCCGACCGCGAGGCGGTCGAGTCGGCCGCCGACCGCATCGAGGCCGAGCTCGGGCCGATCGAGCTCTGGGTCAACGACGCGATGGTCGGCGTCTTCGGCGAGTTCCTCTCGACGGACCCGGCCGACTTCGAGCGCGCCGTCGCGGTCAACTTCTTCGGCTTCGTCAACGGCACCCGCGCGGCGCTCTCGCGGATGACCCCGCGCGGCCGCGGCCACGTCATCCAGGTCGGCTCGGCGCTCGCGCACCGGGGCATCCCGCTCCAGGCCGCCTACTGCGCCTCGAAGTTCGGCGCTCGCGGCTTCACCGAGGCGGTCACCGCCGAGCTGCTGCACTCCAAGAGCAGGATCAAGCTCTCCGAGGTCGACATGCCGGCGCTCAACACCATCCAGTTCAACTGGGTGAAGTCGCAGCTGCCGCACCACCCGCAGCCGGTGCCGCCGATCTACGAGCCCGAGGTCGGCGCGATCGCGATCGCCGACGTCGCCGACAAGCCGCGCCGGCGCACCTGGGTCGGCGAGCCGACCGCGGGCACCATCCTGGGCGACCGCTTCGCCGGCGCCTTCATGGACTGGTACCTGGCCCGCAGCGCCTTCGACGGCCAGCAGGCGCCGGACAAGAAGGAGCCGATGCTCCCGAACAACGTCTACGAGCCGGTCCCCGGCGACCACGGCGCCCGCGGCCTCTTCAGCGACCGCGCGCACACGATGACGCCGCAGATCTGGATGATCCGCCACCGCGCGGCGAGCTACGCCGGCGCGGCCGTGCTCGGCGCGGCCGGCCTGGTCGGCGCGGTCGCGGCCCTGCGGAGGAAGTGACGTGGTCGACGCCGTCGTCGTCGGCTCCGGCCCCAACGGGCTCTCCGCCGCGGTCACCCTCGCCCGCGCCGGGCTCTCGGTCGCGGTCTACGAGCGCAACGAGACCCTGGGCGGCGGCGCCCGGACCGCCGAGCTGACGCTGCCCGGCTTCCACCACGACATCGGCTCGGCCGTGCACCCGATGGCGCTCGCCTCCGGGTTCTTCCGCCGGTTCCAGCTCGACCGGCGGATCGACCTGCGGCTGCCCGAGATCTCCTACGCGCACCCGCTCGACGGCGGACGGTCGGGCATCGCCTACCGCGACCTCGAGCGGACCGCCGCGGCGCTCGGGCGCGACGGTGCGGCCTGGCGCTCGCTGATGGGTCCGCTCGCCGAGCGCGCGGACCGCGTCGCGGGCTTCACCAACGACGCCCTGCTGAAGATCCCGACCGACCCCTCGGTGCTGCTCCGCTTCGGGCTGCGCGTGCTCGAGCAGGGCTCGCCGCTCTGGAACGCGCGGTTCCGCGAGGAGGTCGCGCCCGCCATGTTCGCGGGCGTCGCGGCGCACGCGATCCGGCCGATGCCGAGCCTGTCCACGGCCGCCGCGGCGCTCGCGCTCGGTTCCTACGCGCACGCGCGCGGCTGGCCGGTGCCGGTCGGCGGCAGCCAGGCGATCGTCGACGCGATGGCGGACGACCTCCGCGCCCACGGCGGCACCATCGAGACCGGGGTAGAGATCACCTCGCTCTCGCAGCTGCCGAGCGCGCGGGCCGTGCTGCTCGATCTCACGCCGAGGGCGCTGCTCGCGCTCGCCGGCGACCGCCTGCCCGGCCCCTACGCCTCCGCTCTGGGGATGTTCCGCTACGGCAACGGCGTCGCCAAGGTCGACTTCGCGCTCGACGGACCCGTCCCCTGGACCGATCCGGAGCTCGCGGGGGCCGGCACCCTGCACGTCGGCGGCACCCGCGCCGAGATCGCCGCGGCCGAGCGCGACGTCGTCCAGGGCCGCCACAGCGAGAACCCGTACGTGCTGGTCGCGCAGCCCTCCGTGCTGGACCCGACCCGCGCGCCGGAGGGCAAGCAGGTCCTCTGGGCGTACACGCACGTGCCGCGCGACTCGCCGGCGCACCAGCGCGAGGCGATCACCGCGCAGATCGAGCGCTTCGCCCCGGGCTTCCGCGACCGCGTCCTCGCCGTTTCCTCGATGACGGCCCGCGACATGCAGGCCTGGAACCCGAACTACATCGGCGGCGACATCGCGGCCGGAGCGGCGAGCGTCGCGCAGCTGCTCTCGCGGCCGATCCCCTCCTCCGATCCGTGGCGCACTCCCGCGAAGGGGCTCTACCTCTGCTCGTCCTCGACGCCGCCCGGCCCGGGCGTGCACGGGATGGCCGGCTGGCACGCCGCTCGCAGCGCGCTCCGGCACGAGTTCGGGATCCGGCAGGCGCCTGATCTGGCGCCCTCGCCCTCGCCCGATCCCGCCCGGCAGGCGGCCGGGTCGGCGGGGCCGGACCAGGGGGACGCGGCGGATCTGGCACGCTGAGACGCGGGCGGCACGACCCGCCCGCGTTCCGCCTGAGCCTCGAAGGAGCCCGCGATGTCCCGCAACACCCGCGTCTTCCACTGCCCGCCCGAGTCCGTCTTCGCCGTCTTCGCGTCCGGCTGGCTCTTCCCCTCCTGGGTCGTCGGCTCGTCCCGGATGCGCCGGGTCGGCCGCGACTGGCCGCACGTCGGCTCGAAGCTGCACCACTCCTTCGGAGTCTGGCCGGTGGTGATCGACGACGAGACGACGGTCCTCGAGTGGGACCCGTCGAGCCGCTTCATCATCCAGGCGGCCGGCTGGCCGATGGGCGAGGCGCGCGTCCGCCTCGAGGTCGAGCCGCACCGCGACGGCTGCCGGGTCCGCATCCACGAGACCGCGGTGAAGGGGCCGGGCACGCTCATCCCGAAGCCGCTGCTGCACTCGTTCCTCTGGGTGCGCAACATCGAGACGCTCCGCCGGCTCGCGCACATGGCGGAGGCGGGCGCCAACGGCCGCACCCTGCCGCCGGCCGCGCTGGCCTCGCCGAAGGACCGCGCCGGGCTCGACTCGCCGAAGCACGTCGGCTGGCGGCTCTTCGGCACGGTCGCGTCGGTCGCCGTCGGCTCGCTCGCGCTCCGGGCCGTCCTCGCCGTCGCACGCCGCGCCCGGAGCTGAGGTCCGGGGCGGCTCCCGGGAGCCGCCCCGCCCCGGTCAGACGATGCGCTCGACGAGCCGGACGTGGTGCACGGCCACGCGGGTCGGCTCGCCGGCGAAGGCGGCCTCGCGCTCGGGGGAGGCGAGGTAGGCCTTCTCGATCTCGGCGAACGCCTCCGCGTCGCCGGGGGTGCTGACGGCCCAGACGAACTCGTTCACCTCGCGGTCGGCGAAGGCGAACTCGATCGTGAAGCCGTGCGCGGCGCGGGCGGGGACGATCTTCGCCCGGTACCAGGCCAGGAAGTCGTCCATCACCCCGTCGACGAGCTCGTAGCGGCGGAGCTGGACGGTGCGGTTCTCGGAGTCGCTCATGCCCTCGACGGTACCGGGCCGAGTCGTGCCGGGCCGCGCGCTACGCTCGCCCTTGTCGTCCCGGCGCCCGCCCCGCCGCACCCGTCCCCGCAGGAGGCCCGCCCTGGATCCCCGCCGTCAGCGCGCGATCGCCCTCCTCGTCGCGGGCTGCTTCTTCATGGAGAACCTGGACGCGACGATCGTCACCACCGCGGCGCCCGCGATCGGCGCCGACCTGGGCGTCGACTCCGCCGCCGTCGCGATCACCGTCACCGCGTTCCTGCTGACCGTCGCGGTGCTGATCCCCGCCTCCGGCTGGCTGAGCGAGCGCTTCGGCGTGCGCCGGGTCTTCACGACCGCGATCGCGGTGTTCACTCTCGCCTCGCTGCTCTGCGCGCTCAGCCCGACTCTGCCGCTGCTCGTGGCGGCCCGCGTGCTGCAGGGCGTCGGCGGCGCGCTGATGGTGCCGGTCGGCCGGCTCGCGGTGCTGCGCGTGACGCCGCGGGAGGGGATCATCCGCGCCATCGCGATCCTGGTCTGGCCGGGGCTGGTCGCGCCGATCCTCGCGCCCTTCGTCGGCGGACTGCTGACGACCTACGCCTCCTGGCACTGGATCTTCCTGATCAACCTGCCGCTGGGCGTCGTCGCCTTCGTGATCGCGCGGCGGATCATCCCGGCCGGCGTCGAGGCCGCACCGCCTCCGCTGGACGTCGTCGGCCTGCTCCTGGTCGCGGTCGGCCTCGGCGCGCTGGTCGGCGCGACCGGCTTCGTGACCGGCAGCGGCTCGGACACCGTCGCGCTCGGTCTGGCCGTGACCGGCGTGCTCGTCACCGCCGTCGCGGTGCGGCACCTGCGCCGCACGCCGCACCCGCTGGTGCCGCTGGACGCCTTCCGCTTCTCCACGTTCCGGGTGGCGAACGCGAGCGGCTCGCTCTACCGGGCGACGATCAACGCGGTGCCGTTCCTGCTGCCGCTGCTCTTCCAGGACGCGTTCGGCTGGAACGCGGTGCAGGCCGGCTCGATCGTGCTCGCGCTCTTCGTCGGCAATCTGGCGATCAAGCCGGCGACGACCTGGCTCCTGCACACGGTCGGCTTCCGCGGGGTGCTCGTCGCGGCGAACGTCGTCGGCATCGCCTGCATGGTCGCGATGGCGTTCCTCGATCCGGACGTGCCGATCCCGGCGATCGTGGCGCTGCTGGTGCTCAGCGGGGTCGCGCGCTCGGCCGGCTTCACCGCCTACAACACGGTCACCTTCGCCGAGGTGGCGCCCGAGGGGATGTCCGGCGCGAACACCCTCAGCGCGACGACCCAGCAGATCGCCGCGGGCTTCGGCGTCGCCGCGGGCGGCATCGCGCTGGCCGCGGGCTCCGCGTTCGGTCCCGGTCTCGTCCCCTACCGCTTCGCCTTCCTGACGCTGGCCGTGCTGACCCTCGTCCCCCTGATCGCCGCCGCCCGCCTCCCCCACGACTCCGGCAGCACCCTCACGCGCTGACCCTCCCCGCGAGATGCCACTTGGGTACGCGACACGCCGAGGAAGGGGTACCCAACTGGCATCTCGCGGCGGGGATCAGAGGTGCAAGGCCAGGCCGTCGAGGATGTCGTGGGCCGTGGTCGTGACCGACGTGACACCCGGGGAGGCGTCCTGGACGGCGCGGAGGACCTCGGACCAGATCGCGGCGCCGGCGCCGAGGACGTCCTCGCGGCCGGCGCGGACGTAGGGGAGCGCGGCCGTCTCGGCGGGGGAGAGCGCGGCGAGCTCGTCGCAGGCGGCGAGGACGTCGCGGATCGGCAGGGTCGCCTCGAGCGCGTCGCGGTCGTAGGTCTCGAGGCGGAGGACGTGCGCGGTCACCGTCAGGACCGTCGCCGCGACGCCGACGACACTGCGCGCGGCCGAGAGGTCGACGGGAGAGGCGGCCAGTGCGCGGCGGACGTCGGCGCGGATCGCGGCGCGCTGCTCCGCGGTCGGCGTGCCGCCGCCGGCGCGGTGGCGCTCGGTGAGCCGGACGCTGCCGACGTCCATCGAGTGCGCCTGCTCGGGGTCCGCTCCGCCGAGCACCAGCTCCGTCGAGCCGCCGCCGAGGTCCACGACCAGGACGGGCCGGGGCGCGTCGACGGCCGAGAGCGCGCCGCGGAAGGAGAGGGCCGCCTCCTCCTCGCCGCTGATCGTCTCGGGGCGGACGCCGATGATCCGCTCGACCGCGCCGAGGAAGTCCTCGCGGTCGGCCGCGTCGCGGGTCGCCGAGGTGGCGACGAAGCGGACGCGCTCGGCCCCGGCCTCGCGGACCAGCTCCGCGTAGTCGCGGGTCACGGCGAGGGTCCGCGCGAGCGCCTCCGGGTCGAAGCGGCCGGTGCGGTCCACGCCGTGGCCGAGCCGGACGAGCTCGGTGCGGCGGAGGACGTCGACGAGGCGGCCGTCCTCGACGTCCGCGATCAGGAGCCGGAGGGAGTTGGTGCCGCAGTCGAACGCGGCCACGCGGGTGGCGGTCATGCCGACAGTCTGCCCGGCGGCCCCGCCGCTAGATTGGCAGGGACGAGCCGAAGGAGCCCCCGTGCACGAACACCACGTCCGCGTCCACCGCAGCGACGAGGACCTCCCGCGCCACGGGCAGCTCGCCCACGCCCTGGCCGAGGTCGCCGCCGATCCCGTCGAGGTCGAGGCCGAGGTGGCCGAGATGGTCGTCAACCGCGTCATCGACAACGCCGCCGTCGCCGCCGCGTCGCTGGTGCGCCGCCCCGTCGTCGCCGCGCGCTCGCAGGCGCTGGCGCACCCCGCCTCCATCGGCGGCGAGGGCGCGACGGTGTTCGGCGTCGATCCGGGCCGCCGCGTCTCGCCCGAGTGGGCCGCCTGGGCGAACGGCGTCGCGGTCCGCGAGCTCGACTACCACGACACCTTCCTCGCGGCCGAGTACTCGCACCCCGGGGACAACATCCCGCCGCTGGTCGCCGTCGCCCAGCACGCGGGCATCGACGGCGCCCGGCTGGTCCGCGGCATCGTCACCGGCTACGAGGTGCAGGTCGACCTCGTCCGCGCGATCAGCCTGCACCGGCACAAGATCGACCACGTCGCGCACCTCGGCCCCTCGGCCGCGGCCGGACTCGGCACGATGCTCGGCCTCGACGTCGCCGTGATCGAGCAGGCGATCGCCCAGGCGCTGCACACCACCACCGCCACCCGGCAGTCGCGCAAGGGCGAGATCTCGAGCTGGAAGGCGTACGCCCCGGCCTTCGCCGGCAAGGCCGCGATCGAGGCCGTCGACCGGGCGATGCGCGGCGAGACCAGCCCGTCGCCGATCTACGAGGGCGAGGACGGCGTGATCGCCTGGCTGCTCGACGGCCCCGACGCGTCCTACGACGTGCCGCTGCCCGACGCCGGCGAGGCCAAGCGCGCGATCCTCGACACCTACACGAAGGAGCACTCGGCCGAGTACCAGGCGCAGGCGCTGATCGACCTGGCGCGCCGCCTGCACCATGCGCACCCCGAGGCCGCCGATCCCGAGCGCGTCGAGCGGATCGTCCTGCACACCTCGCACCACACCCACTACGTGATCGGCTCCGGCGCGAACGACCCGCAGAAGTACGACCCGACGGCGTCCCGCGAGACGCTCGACCACTCCGTGCCGTACATCTTCGCGGTCGCGCTGCAGGACGGCGCCTGGCACCACGAGCGCAGCTACGCCCCCGAGCGCGCCGCCCGCCCCGACACCGTCGCGCTCTGGCAGCGCACGACGACGGAGGAGGACGCGGAGTGGACCCGCCGCTACCACTCGACCGATCCGGCGGAGAAGGCGTTCGGCGCGCGCGTCGAGATCCTGCTCACCGACGGCACGACGATCGTGGACGAGATCGCGGTGGCGGACGCGCACCCGCTCGGCGCGCACCCGTTCACGCGCGAGCAGTACGTCGCGAAGTTCCGCACCCTCGCCGCCGACGTGCTCGAGGACGCGGAGGTCGAGCGCTTCCTCGACCTCGCCCAGCGCCTGCCGGAGCTGACGGCGGACGAGGTCGCGCGGCTGACGATCGTGGCGGCGCCCGGCGTCCTCGCCTCCGTGGAGTCGCCGCGCGGCCTGTTCTGACCCACGTCCCCCTCCCCTCCCGCGAGATGCCACTTGTGCACGCGACACGCCGTGAAAAGCGTGCACAAGTGGCATCTCGCGGGGGAGGGGGGTCAGAGCAGGGCGTCCGTCAGGTGGTCCGAGGTGCCGAAGCGGTGGGCGGTGATCGAGACGGCCTGCTCGCGGAGGAACGGGAGCAGCTCCAGGCGGCCGGACTCGGTGGCCTCGCCGGCGTAGACGGCGAGGTCGGGGCGGCCGCCGGTGACGGACGTCACCGAGGAGGCGTCGGTGCCGAGCAGGCGCACCCGGCCGGCGCCGTGCTCGCGGACCCGTGCCGCGAAGGCGGCCTCGTCCTCGACGGCGACAGCCGACGCTCCCGACGCGATGGCGGAGACGAGCTGCGGAGGCAGCGCCGTCGCGCTCGAGACCGCCACCCGGGTGCCCGCGGTCGCCGCGGCGACGACGACCTGCGCGAGCGAGCCCACCGGCTCGCCGTCCGCGAGGCGGATCAGCACCGGGGCGTCGTACGGCAGGTGCCGGAACACGTTGCGCTCGGCGGCCAGCCCGGTGACGTCCCGGGCTGCGCCCGCGGCCAGAGCCTGCGCCGCGCTGAGGGCCGTCCGCTCGACGGCGTCGGCTTCCGCGGGCGACAGCTCCGCGCGGGCGGCGGCGACGAGCCGGCCGACGCGCGGGTCCTCGACCGCGGTGGTGGCGGTCGACGGCGCCGAACTCCACGACCCCAGGCCCAGCAGGTAGTCCGGCCCGCCGGCCTTGGTGCCCGGTCCGACCGCCGACTTCTTCCAGCCGCCGAACGGCTGGCGCTCGACGATCGCGCCGGTGATGCCGCGGTTGACGTAGAGGTTGCCGGCCTGGATCCCGCCCAGCCAGGTGCCGATCTCGGCCGGGTCGAGCGCGTGCAGCCCGGAGGTGAGGCCGTAGTCGACCTCGTTGACGAGCGCGATCGCGTCCTCGAGCGTCGCCGCGGTCATGATCCCGAGGATCGGGCCGAAGTACTCGGTGCGGTGGTACTCGGAGCCGCGGCGCACGCCGTCGCGGACGCCCGGGCTCCACAGCATCCCGCTGTCGTCCAGCGCGCGCGGCTGCAGCAGCCAGCGCTCGCCCTCGCCGAGGGTCGTGAGCCCGCGCAGCAGCTTGCCCGCGGCGGGCTCGATCACCGGCCCCATCCGGGTCGCCGGGTCGGTCGGCAGGCCGACGGTGAGCGAGTCGACCGCGTCGAGCAGCTGCGCGCGGAAGCGCTGGGAGCGCGCGACCGAGCCGACCAGCACGACGAGGGACGCGGCCGAGCACTTCTGGCCGGCGTGGCCGAAGGCGCTCGAGACGACGTCCTTCACCGCGAGGTCGAGGTCGGCGGAGGGCGTGACGATGATCGCGTTCTTGCCGCTGGTCTCGGCGAGCAGCGGCAGGTCGTGCCGGAACGAGCGGAACAGCTCGGCCGTCTCGTAGGCCCCGGTGAGGATCACCCGGTCCACCGAGGGGTGCGCGACGAGGTCGGCGCCGAGCTCCTCCTCGGGCAGGCGGAGCAGCAGCAGCGCCTCGCGCGGCACGCCGGCGGCCCAGAGCGCCTCGGCCAGCACGGCGCCGCAGCGCGCGGTCGGCCCGGCGGGCTTCAGCACCGCGGCCGAGCCGGCGGCCAGCGCGGCGAGCGCGCCGCCCGCGGGGATCGCGACCGGGAAGTTCCACGGCGGAGCGACCAGCGTCAGCTGCGCGGGGTGGAAGACCGCCCCGTCCACCGAGTCGAGCTCGCGGGCCCGCTCGGCGTAGTAGTGCGCGAAGTCGATCGCCTCGGACACCTCCGGGTCGCCCTGGTCGATCGTCTTGCCGGCCTCGGCGGCCATCACCTCGAGCAGCTCGCCGCGGCGCGCCTCGAGCTCGTCGCCGGCGCGGTGCAGGATGCGCGCCCGCTCGTCGGCGGGCAGGGCGCCCCACGCGGAGCCGGCGGCGCGGGTCGCGGCGAGGGCCGCCTCCAGCTCCTCGCGGGTGCTGATCGTCGCTGCCTCGATCGCGTCGACACCGGCGCGGGAGCCGGACACGCGGGCGAGGATCTCGTCGGCCCAGGCGCGGTTCGCCGCGACGGACGGGTCGGTGTCCGGGGTGCTGCGGAAGTCGCCGAAGCCGGGGCGGCCCGAGGCGGCGAAGCGGTCGGCGACCCGGTGCGCGGGCGGCACCGCGCCGTCGAGCGCGCTGACGGAGGCGCGGAAGCGGGCCTCCTCGCGGGCGAACAGCGCGGGCTGCGCCTCGAGCTCGAACACGGCCGACATGAAGTTGTCGCTCGACGCGCCCTCCTCGAGCCGGCGGATCAGGTAGGCGATCGCGACGTCGAACTCGGCGGGCGAGACGACCGGCGTGTAGAGCAGCAGCGAGCCGACCGTGCGGCGCACCGCCTCCGCCTGGCCCTGCGCCATGCCGAGCAGCATCTCGTACTCGATCCCCTCGCGGACGCCGCGCTCGCCGGCCAGCAGCCAGGAGTAGGCGACGTCGAAGAGGTTGTGGCCGGCGACGCCGACCCGCACGTTCCGGATCCGGTCCGGGTGCAGCGCGTAATCGATCACGCGCTTGTAGTTGGTGTCCGAGTCCTGCTTCGTCGACCAGGTCGCCAGCGGCCAGCCGTGCACGGACGCCTCGACCTGCTCCATCGGCAGGTTCGCGCCCTTGACCAGGCGCACCTTGATGCCGGCGCCGCCGCGGGACCGGCGCGCGGCGCTCCATTCCTGCAGCCGGATCATCGCGGAGAGCGCGTCGGGCAGGTAGGCCTGCAGCACGATGCCCGCCTCGAGGCCGAGGAACTCGGGCCGGTCGAGCAGGCGGGTGAAGACCGCGATGGTGAGGTCGAGGTCCTTGTACTCCTCCATGTCGAGGTTCACGAACTTCTGCGGCGTCGCGGCGGCCGCGCGGGTGAAGAGCGGAGCGAGCTCCTCGACGATGTCGTCGACCGCGGCGTCGAACGCCCACGGGTTGTGCGGGGCGACGGTGGAGGAGACCTTGATCGAGACGTAGTCGACGTCGTCGCGCGCGAGCAGGCGGTGGGTGCCCTCGAGGCGGCGCTGTGCCTCCTTGCGGCCGAGGACCGCCTCGCCGAGCAGGTTCATGTTCAGCCGGACGCCGTCGCGGCGGATCTTCGCGATCGCCGGGCCGAGGCGCGAGTCGGTCGCGTCGATGATGAGGTGGCCGACCATCTGCCGCAGCACCCGGCGCGCGATCGGCACGACGACGTCGGGGAGCAGCGGGGCCACCGCGCCGCCGAGGGCGACCGCGCCGCGCATCGGCGCGGGCAGGAAGCGCGGGACGCCGCCGGCGATCGAGCGCAGCGCCGCGGCGGCGACCTTCGTGTCCTCGGGGCGGACCACGCCGTCGACGAAGCCGACCGTGAAGTCGAGGCCGGTGGGGTCCTTCAGCACGCCGGCGAGTTGGGCGCCGGAGGCGTCGACCGGGACGTCGGCGGCGTCGCGCAGCCACTGGCGCACCAGCGCGACGCTCGCGTCGACGAGGCCGGGGTCGACGCTGTCCGGGGAGGGACCGGCGTGACCGGCGTGGCCGGCGGCGTCGTCGGAGGAGGGACCGGTGGAGCGGGCAGGCGCGGCGAGATCCGTCATGACGTCAGTATCCGACCGGGGTACCGTTGAGCAGAAGCGACCGTTCCTTACCGGTACCGGTCACCCCTGCTTACTGATCCTCTGCACCGAATCGAGGTCGCCCGTGCTCGACGTCCGCCGCCTGGTGCTGCTGCGCGAGGTCGCCATCCGCGGCACGCTCGCCGCCGCCGCGGAGGCCCTCGCCTACAGTCCCTCCGCGGTCTCGCAGCAGCTGACCGTGCTCGAGCGCGAGACCGGCGTCGAGCTGCTGCGCAAGGTCGGGCGGCGGGTGCAGCTCACTCCGCAGGCCGAGATCCTGGTCGCGGCGGCCGGCGAGGTGCTGGCGCTGCTCGAGCGGGCGGAGGCGGCGCTCGCCGCGTCGGGGGAGTCGGTCACCGGGCGGGTCCGGGTCGCGGTCTTCCAGTCCGCGGCGCTCGCGCTGATGCCGGGCGCGCTGCGCTCGATCGCCGAGCGGGCGCCCGAGGTGCGGGTCGAGATGGTGCAGCGCGAGCCGGAGGGGGCGCTGCACGAGACCTCCTGGGCGCGCGAGTTCGACCTCGTCGTCGCCGAGCAGTACCCGGGCCACTCCGTGTCCTGGCTGCCGGGCCTGGTGCGCAGCGACCTCACGACCGATGCGATCCGGCTCGCGGTCCGCCGCGACTCCGCCGTGCGCGACCTGCAGAGCGCGCGCGACGCCGCCTGGGTGATGGAGCCGCGCGGCACCGCCAGTCGGCACTTCGCCGAGCAGACCTGCCGGGTCGCCGGCTTCGAGCCCGACGTGCGCTTCGAGACCGCCGACCTGCAGGCGCAGATCCGCCTCGCCGCGTCGGGCAACGCGGTCGCGCTGATGCCCGACCTGGTCTGGGCCGGCGGCGAGCCCGACTGCCGCCTGCTCGAGCTGCCCGGCCGCCCGCGCCGCACCATCTTCACGGCGCAGCGCGAGGCCCAGCTCGCCTCGCCCGCCGTCCGCGTCTTCCGCGAGTGCCTCGCCGAGGTCGCCGCCCACTACGCCTGACCCGCGCGCCCTCGTCCCCTCCCGCGAGATGCCACTTGTGCACGCTTTCCTCGGCGTGTCGCGTACGCAAGTGGCATCTCGCGGAGGGGGCCACCGGGGTGTGGCGCGGACGGGGGACTGCTCGCGGCGGAGGAGGTGCGCTTGGCTGGCCGCACAGCGCCATGACAGCGCTACCACTCCACCGAACCGAGGCGCACTCCGCCTCTTCATCGAAAGGACCGCCGTGTCCCCGTCCTCCACCCCCACGCCCGGACCGTCCCGCCGAACCGTGAGCGCAGCGGCGGTGTGGAGCGCTCCCGTCGCCGCCGCGGTGATCGCGGCGCCTCTCGCTGCCGCCTCCACCGCCGCCCTCTGCGACAGCGCGGTCGACTTCGCGCGGACCAGGAACGCCGGCGGCGACACCGCGGTGCTCCTGGCACCCAGCTCCTCCGGCGCCGTGTCCACCGTGCGGATCACCTCGGTGCTCGCTCCCGGAACCACGACGACGACGCAGGGGCGGAGCTTCAACCTGACTCAGAGCGGATCCGCATGGGGAGGGGGGATCGGGGACACCGCCCTCGAGAGCACCGAGGCACAGTACGGGGACTCCGCGCCGAGAAGCGCGCTGGTCCTGAATCAGCGGCGCGAGGGTCCGATCACGACCTTCCCCAGCCCGGGGTCCGACTCGCAGACTCTGACCTTCCAGTTCTTCGATTCGCAGGGGCGGCTGTTCGATCCGGCCGGTCTCCAGCTCGAGTTCTTCGATTTCACCTCGCAGGATCGTCAGGCCTGGGTTCCGGATCACTGGGACGCGATGGGCTTCAGCGTCGCGCCGACCGAGATCGTCCAGGACCCGATCTTCGCGGGGACCGGTGCCGGCACGCTCGCCGACCCGTACCGTCGCGTGGGAGGAGACGACGGGACCATCACGTTCTTCAAGAAGGACATCTTCGTCTTCGACGTCTTCCCCTCCGGGAGCACGCTCACCTACACCCAGCACGAGGGCAGGCAGGGCTGGCACACCGTCTTCCTCACCGGCCTCCAGTTCCGCTCCGACGTCTGCTGACCCTCCGCGAGATGCCACTTGTGCACGCTTTCCTCGGCGTGTCGCGTGCACAAGTGGCATCTCGCGGGGAGCGATGGGAGCGTGAGGGGCGTGGGTGCAGACGAGGAGCGGCTGGTCGAGACGACGGCCGCGGATGCGGTGGCGGGGCGGCTGTTCGCCGTGCAGGAGGCCGAGATCATGCGGCGCTACGGCGGGGACGACCCCGGGCCGAGGCCGCCCGCGGACGCGCCGGCGCTGCTGCTGCACGTCGGTGCCGAGGTCGTCGGCTGCGTCGCCCTCGCAGCCGAGGGCGAGGTCGGAGAGATCAAGCGGATGTTCGTGACGGAGGCGGCGCGCGGCCGCGGCTACAGCCGCCTCCTCCTCGCGGGAGTCGAGGAGCTGGCCGTCCGCCACGGCGTGACGCTGCTCCGCCTCGTCACCGGCATCGAGCAGCCCGAGGCGATGGCGCTCTACAGCAGCTCGGGCTACGACCCGATCCCCGGCTTCGGCTACTGGGGCGACGAGCCGGCGACCCGCTGCTACGCGAAGAAGCTCCCTCCGGCCGAGTCCGCGGGCTGAGCCCGGGCCCTCAGAGCCGGGCGAGCTTCGCGCGCGCGACCAGGAAGCCGCCGTACATCACGAGGCCGGCGCCGATGACGGTGAGCGCGATGGTCCCGTAGGGCGGGACGTCGAGGAAGCGCAGGGCGCCGTCGAGCCCGGTCGCCCGCCGGGCGTCGCCGGTGATCGCCGCGACGACGAAGAGGCCGCCGGCGATGCCGAGGGCGATCCCCTTCGAGACGTAGCCGGCAGCGCCGAGGGTCAACACGGCCAGGCCGCGGCGCCCCGCCGGGATGCGCACCAGCTTGCGGAAGCCGCGCCGCACGCCGATGGCGAGGAAGCCGATCCCGCTGCCCAGGACGATCCCACCGACGATCGTCAGCACGATCGATCCGGCCGGGCGGGCCAGCAGGTCGGTGCTGATCGCGCGGATGGTCGCGGAGGAGCTCGTCGACCCGCCGAGCGCGAACACCAGCGTCGTCCCGGCCAGCGCGAGCGAGGCGAAGCCCTTGCCCGACTCGACGATCCGCCGCCCCCAGCGTTTCGCGCGGCTCGGATCGCTCGAGCGGCTCTGGAAGGTGAACTGCCAGAGTCCGAGGGCGACGAGCGCGACCAGCGCAGCCCAGACGACGACGAGGCCGGCCGGCGACTCGGCCAGGCGCGCGATCGCGCCGGACGGATCCGCCTCCTGCGTCGTCTCGTCGCCGAACGCCACCCGCAGCGAGAGGCCGCCGATCAGCAGGTGCACGACGCCGTTGACGGCGAAGCCGAGGCGCGCGAGGCGCCGGAATCGCCGCGTCCGCACCCCCGAGCGCGGCGTCGGCACGCTCACTGTGGACACCGGACCACCCTCTCACGCGTCCACCCCTGTCCCGGGAAGGCGAACGGCGGTGGAATGGTCCCCGCCCGCGCCGTCCGCGGGCACCTCGAGGAAGAAGGACCGCCATGACCACCTGGCTCATCACCGGCTGCTCCACCGGACTCGGCCGCGCGCTCGCGACCGCCGTCCTCGCCCACGGCGACCGCGTCGTCGTCACCGCGCGCGACGTCGAGTCCGTGCGCGACATCGCGGAGGCGCACCCCGACTCCGCGCTCGCCCTCGCGCTCGACGTCACCGACGACGGGCAGGTCGCCGCCGCGGTCGACGCCGCCGAGGAGCGCTTCGGCGGGATCGACGTGCTCGTCAACAACGCGGGCTACGGCTACCGCGCGGCCGTCGAGGAGGGCGAGGAGGCGGCGGTGCAGCAGCTCTTCGACACCCACCTCTTCGGCACGGTGCGCACGATCAAGGCGGTGCTGCCCGGGATGCGCGAGCGCCGCTCCGGAGTGATCGTCAACCTGTCCTCGATCGGCGCCCGCATCTCGCCGGAGGGCTCCGGCTACTACGCGGCGGTCAAGGCCGCGATCGAGGCGCTCACCGAGTCGCTGCGCAAGGAGGTCGCGCCGCTGGGCATCCGCGCGTTCTCGGTCGAGCCGGGCGGCTTCCGCACCGACTTCGCCGGCCGCTCGCTCACCCAGTCGTCGCAGCCGATCGCCGACTACGCCGAGACGGCGGGCAAGCGCCGCAAGGAGCACGACACCGTGCACGGCACCCAGAAGGGCGACCCGGCGAAGGCGGCGACCGCGCTGATCGAGGCCGTGGAGTCGGACGCCCCGCCGTCGATCCTGCTGCTGGGCAACGACGCCTCCGACGCCTTCCGCGCGGCACTCGACGCCCTCCGCTCCGACGTGGACGCGTGGGAGGGGCTCAGCCGCAGCACGGACTTCGCCGACGGGGAGTGAGGGGAGGGGGCGGCGCGCGGACGGACCCTGCTCCGCGCGCCAGGGCGTGAGGGGACGTCGGCACCGGGAGCTCGCGGCTTCTATCCTGCCGAGGTCGACGGGTCCGCCCCCCGCGCGCTCCCTGTCGCTCTCCCGAACGGATCCACCATGTCGCAGCACCCGTCGGACCCGACCGGCCCCACCAGGCGGAGCATCGCCGCGAGCGCGGCGTGGAGCATCCCCGTCGTCAGCGGGGCGGTCGCGGCGCCGTTCGCCGCGGCGTCGCCCGCCTCCTGCGTCAGCACGACGATGTTCACCCCGCCGAAGGTCGCGAGCAACCCCACAGTGCTCACGGCCGTCTCGCCCGCCGGGGTGCTCTCGACGGTCCGGATCACCTCCGTCCTCGCGCCCGGCACCACCACCGAGACCGAGGGCCAGGACTTCAACCTCACGCGGGACGGCAGCCGCTGGATCGGCAGCTTCCAGCCGGGGTCCCTGACCGAGAAGGTTGTCCGCAACTACCCGGCCGGGCCGCTGATGCTGAATCAACGCCGCTCGGGACCGATCACGGACACGCCCTCGCCGGGGTCCGATGCGCAGACGCTGACCTTCGAGTTCGTCGGCGCGGACGGACGACCGTTCGACCCGACCGATGTCCGGCTCTCGATCCAGAACCTCACCTCCAACAGTACTTCTGGGTTCTCCTGGCTGGTCAACTACTGGTCCACCGTCGGCTTCAGCGTCGAGCCCGCCGCGATCTCCTCGCCGGGTGGGCGGCCGGGAGCCGGCAGGGGGACGCTCGCGGAGCCCTTCCGGCGGGACGAGGAGACTTCGTCCTACGATCCGAGCGGGGGTCTCGTCGACACCTTCACGTTCCGCACCTTCCCGTCGGGGAGCACACTCACCTACAGCCAGCACGAGGGCCAGCAGGGCTGGCACGCCAGCGCACTCAGTGCGCTGAGCTTCGTCTCCCGCAACTGCTGAGCGCCGCTCCTCGGCGCCAGATCACCGCCGTCAGCACCTGAGTCCGCAGTCCCGCCCTGCTGGTGACGGCGGGTCTCGATACGCCCCTTCGGGGCTACTCGACCAGCATGTGTGCGGGCGTCTCGTGGATCCCGCACCTCGCCCCGGTCGGATTCATGCTGATCGAGTAGCCCGCGCAGCGGGCGTATCGAGATCCACCCCGGTCAGGACACAGGTCAGCCGATCATCCGCCCGCACACCCCGGGTCTCGATGCTCCCGTGCCGGCCCGCGACCGGGCGGCCGCTCAGAGCGCCGCCGCGACCGCCGCGCCGGCCGCGACCACGGCCGCATGCCGTCCCGGCCCGAGGGGGCGCGGCTCCGCGCCCTCGAGGTCGAGCACCGCGGTGGCGCCCACCGGCACCTCGACCTCGACGCGCAGCTCGCCGTCGACGAGGGTCCATGCGATGGAGGCGCGGCCGTAGGGCGTGAGGTGGGCGGCGCTCGCCGAGGTGAGCCCGCCGCCCGGGCGCGGCCGGAACAGGATCGAGCGGTAGCCCGGCTCCGCCGGCGCGAGACCCGCGACCACCCGGTGCAGCCAGTCGGCGACCGCCCCGAGCGCGTAGTGGTTGAACGAGGTCATCGTCCCCGGATTCACCGTGCCGTCGGGGAGCTGGCTGTCCCAGCGCTCCCAGATCGTCGTCGCGCCCTGGGTCACCGGGTACAGCCAGGACGGGCACTCGCGCTCGAGCAGCAGCGCGTAGGCGCGGTCGATCCCGCCGGTGCCCGAGAGCGCGTCCGAGACGATCGGCGTGCCGACGAAGCCGGTCGAGATCCGGTTGCCGGCGGACGCGACCAGCTCGGCCAGGCGGGCCCCCGCGGCGGCGCGCAGCGACTCCGGCAGCAGCTCGAACTCGAGGGCGAGCGCGTACGCGGTCTGCGCGTCGCTCACCATCCGTCCGTCCGGCTCGACATAGCGCTCGACGAAGGCGGCCCGGACCTCGGCGGCCAGCGCGAGGAAGCGGTCGGCGTCCTGCTCGCGGCCGAGCACGCGGGCGGTCTGCCCGAGCCGCCGGGCGGACTGCGCGAAGTAGGCCGTGGCGACCAGGTAGCGGTCGGTCTTCGCGTCTGCCGGGTCCTGGGGAGGAGCGTCCGGATCGAGCCAGTCGCCCAGCTGGAAGCCCTCGTCCCAGAGCCGCGACGGCCCGGCGAGCCGCTCGACGAGCTCCACCCAGGCCTTCGCACTGTCGTACTGCACCGCCAGCACCCCCGCATCGCCGAAGCGCTCGTACAGCGTCCACGGCACGAGGACCGCGGCGTCGCCCCAGGCCGCGCCGGGGCGGATCGGCGTCCACATCGCGTGCGCGGGGATCACCGGGACGTACCAGGGCACGGTGCCGTCGGGCAGCTGCTCGGCGGCCACGTCGCGGAGCCAGGACGAGAGCATCCCGGAGACGTCGAAGAGGAACGACGCGGTCGGCGCGAAGACCTGGATGTCGCCGGTCCAGCCGACCCGCTCGTCGCGCTGCGGGCAGTCGGTGGGGATGTCCACCATGTTGCCGCGCATGCTCCACAGCACGTTCTCGTGCAGCCGCTCGACCAGCGGATCGGAGCAGGCGAACCAGCCGGTCCGCTCGAAGTCGGTGTGCAGGACGCGCGCGACGACGTCCCCCGCGGCCACCGCCGCCTCGAGGTCTCCCGGCCAGCCCTCGACCTCGACGAAGCGGAAGCCGTGGAAGGTGAAGCGCGGCTCCCACTCCTCCCGGGCGCGGCCCGCCAGCGTGTAGACGTCGGTGGAGCGGGCGTCGCGCAGCGGCCGGGTGTAGAGCTCGCCCTCCTGCATGATCTCGGCGGTGCGGAGGGTGACGGTCGCCCCGCGCGGCCCGCTCAGCCGGATCCGCATCCGGCCGACGAGGTTCTGCCCGAGGTCGAGCACGCTCCGGCCGCTCGGGGTGCGCAGCACGGCGACGGGGCGCACCTCCTCGGTGCAGCGCACCGGCGGGCCCTGCGGCGCGACGAGGGTCGCCGGATCGCGCTCCGCCACCGCGACGGGCGTCCAGTCGGCGTCGTCGAAGCCGGGGGAGGACCAGCCGTCCCGCTCCTCGCGCGCGTCGTGCACCTCGCCGTCGTAGTTGCCGGAGAAGAGGATCGGGCCGGGCGCAGCGCGCCAGGACGGGTCGGTCGCGACGGTCTCGCGCCGGCCGTCGGCGTAGACGATCTCGAGCTGCGCGATCAGGGAGAGGTCGGTGCCGTAGAGGTTCCGGAAGCCGCCGCGCCAGCCCAGCCGGCCGCGGTACCAGCCGTCGCCGAGCCAGGAGCCGAGCGCGTTCTCGCCGGGGACGAGGGCGTCGGTGACGTCGTGGGTGGCGTAGCGGAGGCGGTCGGCGTAGGCCGTCCAGCCGGGCGCGAGGGTGTCGTCGCCGACGCGGGCGCCGTTGAGCTCGACCTCGTACAGTCCGTGGGCGCTGAGGTAGAGGCGCGCGGAGGCGACCTCGCCTTCGACTGTGAAGGAGCGGCGCACCAGCGGCGGGCGCCGGTCCGACTCCGGATCCTCCGTCCAGGCGGCGCCGACGGGCACCGCGCTCCAGTCCTGCGGCTCCAGCAGCCCGGCTTCGACGGCGGTCGGGCGGCTCCAGGGGGCGTCGTCCTCACCGCGGCCGAAGACGCGCACCCGGACCTCGACCCGCTCCCGGCTCGTCAGCGGAGCGAACGGCCACGGCACGAGGACCGACTCGGCGGAGCCGACGCGGCGGCGCTGCACGTCGCCGGCGGCGTCGACGCGCTCGAGCTCGTACGACTCCTGGCGCCAGTCGTCGCCGGCGAGGCTCGTCCAGGAGAGGCGGGGTCGGCGCTCGCCGATGCCGAGCGCCGCACGGTGGTGCTCGATGCGGGGGGAGGAGGGGATGGCCACCGGGGTGCCTCGTTCCTGCTGGGCGAGCACTCCTCTTGGTGAGCGTCTCGACTCTGACACGTTTCAATCGAGCGCCAGCATAGCCGCGGAACTGCTGTTTGACACGTTTCAAAATGCGCGTCATCATGGGACAGTCGCTGGGCGGGCCCGGCGCACCACGACGACGTGGACCGGAGCGATCCGGCCAGGAGGAGGAGAGCCGCGATGACGCCAGCACCCCGGAGACCCGCACCCCGGGTGGCCCTCGTGGGCACCCTCGACACCAAGGGCGCCGAGTACGCCTGGACGGCCGCCCGTCTGCGCGACCTCGGCGTCGAGGTGGTGCTCGTCGACGTGGGCGTCGGCGCCCACTCCGGAGCGGCCGTCGCTCCCGACGTCACCGCCGCCGAGACCGCCCGCGCCGCGGGCGCCGAGCTCGAGGAGCTGCGCTCCCGCGGCGATCGCGGGGCCGCCATGACCGCGATGGGCGAGGGCGCCGCCGTCGTCCTCGAGCGCCTCCGGAGCGACGGCGGTCTCGACGGCGTCCTGGCCCTCGCCGGCAGCGGCGGCTCGTCCATCGCCGCCCGCGCCGTGCGCGACCTGCCGATCGGGCTGCCGAAGATGCTCGTCTCGACGATGGCGGCGGGCGACGTCGCCCCCTACGTCGGCGCGAGCGACGTGACGATGACCTACAGCGTCGTCGACATCGCCGGCATCAACAGCCTCTCCCGCGAGGTCCTCGACAACGCCGCCGGCGGCATCGCGGGGATGGCCGCCGCGCACGCCGCCCGGCGCGAGCAGCCCGCGGACGAGTCCGGCCGTCCGCTCGTCGCGGCCACCATGTTCGGAGTGACGACCGCCGCCGTCGACGTGGCCCGCGCCCGCCTCGACGAGCTCGGCTACGAGGTCCTCGTCTTCCACGCCACCGGCTCCGGCGGCCGGGCCGTCGAGGCCCTGGCCCGCTCGGGGCACCTCGCGGGGGTGCTCGACCTCACCACCACCGAGCTCGCGGACGAGCTGGTCGGCGGCGTTCTGACGGCCGGCCCCGACCGGCTCGAGGCGGCCGGGCGCGCCGGCGTCCCGCAGGTCGTCAGCCTCGGAGCGCTGGACATGGTCAACTTCGGCCCGCGGGACGGCGTCCCGGAGCGCTTCGCGCAGCGGCGGTTCTTCGTGCACAACCCGACGGTGACGCTGATGCGCACCACCGCCGACGAGAGCGCCGAGCTGGGCGGTCTGATCGGCCGCAAGCTCGCCGCGGCCGAGGGGCCGACCGTGCTGGCCGTGCCGAGGGGCGGGCTCTCGGCGATCGGCGTGCCGGGCGCCGTCTTCGCTGACGCCGAGGCCGATGCCGCGCTGGTCGACGCGGTGCTCGCCGCGGTCGCCGGCTCCGCGGTCGAGGTCCTCGACTCCCCGCTCGACGTCAACGATCCGGAGTTCGCCCGCGCCGCCGCGGACGCGCTCGACCGGCTGATCCGCCACGCCGCAGACCACGCCGCCGTCCCCGCCGCCGACCAGGACAGGAGCTGACATGGACCGCACGACCGCACTCGCCCGCCTCCGCCGCACCATCGCCGCGGGGCGACCCGTCATCGGCGCGGGAGCCGGCACCGGGATCTCGGCGAAGGCCGCCGAGGCCGGCGGAGCCGACCTGCTGATCATCTACAACTCCGGCCGCTTCAGGATGGCGGGCCGCGGCTCGCTCTCGGGGCTGCTGCCTTACGGCGACGCCAACCAGATCGTCGTCGAGATGAGCCGCGAGGTGCTGCCGATCATCCGCGACACCCCGGTGCTCGCCGGGGTCTGCGGCACCGATCCGTTCCGGCGGATGGAGGTCTTCCTCGACGAGCTGGCGCGGCTCGGCTTCACGGGTGTGCAGAACTTCCCGACGGTCGGGCTCTTCGACGGAGTCTTCCGGCAGAACCTCGAGGAGACCGGCATGGGCTTCGACCTCGAGGTCGAGATGATCCGGCTCGCCGCCGAGCGCGACCTGCTCACCGCCCCCTACGTCTTCGACGTCGCGTCGACCGTGGCGATGACGGAGGCCGGCGCCGACGTCCTCGTCCCGCACATGGGCCTCACCACCAGCGGCAGCATCGGCGCGCAGACGGCGCTCTCGCTCGAGGAGTCGGCCGCGCGCGTGCAGGAGCTGCGCGACGCGGCGGTCGCCGTGAATCCCGACGTCATCGTGCTCTGCCACGGCGGCCCGATCGCCGAGCCCGCCGACGCGGCGTACGTCCTCCAGCACACGACGGGGGTCGCCGGCTTCTTCGGAGCCTCCTCCGTCGAGCGCCTGCCGACCGAGCGGGCGATCCGCCAGCAGCTCGTCGACTTCACCAGCATCCCGCTCACCTCGAAGGAGACCCCGTGACCACGACACCGCCCGCCACCCCGTCCGCGCAGGCCGCTCCGTCTGCGCCGGCCACTCCGTCCGTCCCGTCCGCGCAGTCCGGCCGCCGCCCCGACGACGTGCCCACCCGCGTCTTCGACTGGGGCACCATCAAGTGGCTCGTCACCCCGCACCTCGACGGACCCGTCGGCCTGACCACCGGCGAGGTGATCATCTACCCCGGTCAGGGCCACGACCCGCACAGCCACCCCGGTGAGGAGGAGGTCATCTACGTCGTCTCGGGCGAGGGCGAGCAGACCGTCGGCGACGGCCCGGCCTTCGCGATCCGCGAGGGCGACGCCCTGCACATCCCGCGCGACACGGTGCACTCGACCTACAACACCACCTGGCGGCCGCTGCGACTCCTCGTCGTCTACACGCCCGGCGGCGCCGAGACCGGACTCGACGAGCTGCCCGGCGCGCGGATCCTCGAGCCCGGCACCGCTCCGCGCTGGGCGCAGGCCTGATGCCGGTCTACGAGCCCGGCACCTGGCTGCACCCCGGCGACCGGCCGGAGTGGTGCGCCGTCGGCACCCTCGGCCGCTTCGCCATGCCGCTGGAGGGCGGCCGGTTCGACCGGCACCACCACGACGACCACGAGGTGTGGTTCTTCGCGGAGGGGAAGGGGCGGATCCTCGTCGACGGCGCCGAGCGCTACGTCCAGGCCGGCGACATCGTGCTCACCCGGGCGGGCGACGTGCACGACATCGTCGCGGTCTACGAGCCGCTCCGCGGGTTCTTCACCGAGACCGGTCTGCCGGCGGGCGGGCGTACCGGGCACCTGCACGCCGACGAGTCGGACGCCGCCGGGCACGAGGTCCCGGCCCTCCCGCTGCCCGCGGACTTCCCCGTACGCTGACGCCCGACCCCGCCCGACCCCCGAGAGAGGACCCCCATGCGCATCGCCGTCACCGGCTGCTCCGGCACGCTCGGCACCGCGACCCTGGAGCGGCTGCTCGCCGACGGCCACGAGCCGATCGGCCTCGATCTGACGCCGCCGACGGTCGCGGTGCCCTTCACCCGCGTCGACTTCACCGACTACGGCCAGGCGCTCGACGCCGTGCTCGGCATCACCGCGCGGCACAGCGGAGTCGACGCGATCGTCCACCTCGCGGCGATCCCGGTGAACGGCCTGGTCCCGGACGCGGCGACCTTCCACGCCAACATGACCGTCTCGTTCAACCTGTTCCACTCCGCGCTGCGGGCCGGAGTGAAGCGGATCGTGCACACCTCCAGCATCACCGCGATGGGCTTCCCCTTCGCCGAGCCGCCCGCCTCCCTCCCGCTCACGGAGGAGGACGGCGACCGCGCGAACAACACCTACGGCCTGGTCAAGGTCCTCGAGGAGGCGATGGCCCGGCAGCTCGTCCGCTGGGACCGGGACTGCTCGATCACCGCGCTGCGCTTCACCAACATCACCCGGGCCGGCGAGTACTCCCGCTTCGTCGAGCGCGCCGGCGACCCGGCCTACCGCCGCGAACTGCTGTGGAGCTACGTCGACGCCCGCGACGGCGCGAGCGCGATCGCGCGCGCCCTGGAGGTCGGCGAGCCCGGCTTCGCCGTCTACGACATCGCCGCCTCCGACACCGGCCTGACGATCCCCTCGGCCGAGCTGGTCGCCGGAGCCTTCCCGGACGTGCCGCTGACCCGCCCCCTCGAGGGCTTCGAGACGGTCGTCTCGATCGACCGCGCCCGCGAGGCCCTCGGCTGGGAGCCCGCGCACCTCTGGCGCGCCGAGGCGGAGCTCGAGCGCCGCCGCTGAGCGGCACCCGCCTCAGCGGACACAGCCCCGTCGGATCAGCGCGAAGCGAGCGATCGAATCCCTCGCTCGCCCGACATCAGGGGGGCGTACGACGGCGCGAGACGCCCGGGAGCGCGGAGCGTCAGCCGAGGCGGAAGGTCAGCTCCAGGGACGCGTCCTCGAGAGGGATGCGGTAGCGCTCCGGGAGCGCCGGGCCGCAGGAGGCGCTGCCGACGCCCTGCTGGCGGACATCGAGGTCGAGCACGACGTGGCCGGAGTCGCGCAGCTCGTGGGGATGCGCGGCGGCGGCGAGGGCCTCGCTCGTCCAGCGGCGGGCGGTGAAGTCGAAGCCGTCGCCGGTGACGACGAGCGGCGGCAGTCCCGGCCCGGTCAGGGTCAGCCGCCGGGTGCCGACGTGGTTGCCGTTCTCCTGCGGCACGACGTACGGCGTCTGCAGGGCGTCGATGCTCGCGGCGAAGCGGCCGAAGCGGACGGCGTCGACGGTGTCGGCGTAGGACTCGCCGGGACCGCGGCCGAGCCAGTCGGCGTCCGCGTAGCCGCCCGGGAGCGTCAGGCGGAGGCCCAGGCGCGGCGGAGTCACCGAGTGGTGGCCGTGCGGAGTGTCCTGCCAGGCGCCGGTGAACGCGAAGCGCGCGGCGAGGTGCAGCGCCCCCTCCTCCGCCGTCCAGACCAGGCGGCTGAGCGCGGCGAGCGTCTGGGTCGCCGGTCCGCTCCGGGTGGTCACGGTGATGGAGTGCTCGTCGCGCTCCACGGAGACGGTGCGGTGCAGGACGCGGTCGAGGCCGACGGCCGACCAGCTCGCGGCGAGAGCGTTCAGCGTCCCCTGCCCGCGGTCGTTCTCGGTCGGCGCGCGCCAGAGGTCGACGAGGGGGCCGTCGACGGGAACGCCGCCGAGGGAGACGAGCCGGCCGGTCCGCGGGTCGAGCAGGGCGTCGCCGAGGCGCAGCATCCCCTCCTCGTCGTCGACCCGCGCGGAGCTGCGGCGCTCGGCGGAGGGCGGCACGTCGAGCCGCTGCCCCCACGCCACCTCGTGGCCGGCGGGCGCCCAGGGCGCCGCCTCGGCCAGCTCGGCCGAGACGGTGAGGACGCCCGCGACCGGCGCCGTGAACGGCACGACGACGCTCCCGCGGGCCGGCACAGCGGGGACGTCGAGCAGGCCCTCCGCGAGCAGCGCCCCGTCGTCCTCGATCCGCCAGCGCCAGCGCAGCGCCGCGGTGTCGACGACGTCCTGCCGGCTGCGGATCGCGATCGCCCCCTCCGCCACGTCGATCGCCACCGGCGCGATCGCCCGCTTGAGTGACGCGAGGCCGGGCGAGGGGGTGCGGTCGGGGAAGAGCAGCCCGTCGATGCAGTAGCTGCCGCCGTTGGGCTGGAAGTCGATGTCGCCGCCGTGCCGGAAGTGCTCCGACCCGTCGGCGGCGGTCGCGCGGAAGCCGTGGTCGATCCACTCCCAGACGAAGCCGCCGGCCATCCGCTCGGACGACTCGAGGATCCGCTGGTACTCGTCGAGCGAGCCCGGGCCGTTGCCCATCGCGTGCCCGTACTCGCAGAGCACGAAGGGCAGGCGCCGGCGGCGCGCGTCGTCGGGCGAGCCGGGGACCACGCCCTCGGGGGTCGGCTCCCGCCGCTCGGCGATCGCCTCGAGCTCCTCCAGCGCGGGGTACATCGCCGAGGAGAAGTCGGAGTTGCGGAAGCTCGGATCCCGCTCGTAGTGGATCGGCCGGCTCGGATCGAGCCGGCGCACGACCCGCTCGAGCACGTCGAACGACTCGCCGACCATGCTCTCGTTCGCGAGCGACCAGATGACGATGCTCGGGTGGCTGCGGTCGCGCGCGACCATCCGGCTGATGCGGTCGACGAGGGCGTCGCGCCACTGCGGATCGGTCGGCGGGTTGCCCTGCCAGCCCGCGTAGATGAAGCCGTGCGTCTCGATGTCGCACTCCTCCAGCACCCAGAGCCCGAGCTCGTCGCAGAGGCGGAGGAAGGCGGGGTGCGGCGGGTAGTGCGAGGTGCGCACCGCCGTGACGTTCGCCCGCTTCATCAGCTCGATGTCCCGGCGCATGGTCGCCTCGTCGAGAGCGCGGCCGCGATCGGGGTCGTGCTCGTGCCGGTTCACGCCGCGCAGGCGGACGGGGGCGCCGTTGACGGTGAAGACGCCGTCGCGGATCCGCACCGTGCGGAAACCCACGGCGAGCTCGATCCGCTCGCCGGCGACCTCGAGCGTGCCGCGGTACAGGCGCGGCGACTCGGCGCTCCACGGCTCGACCGGCTGCCGGACGCTCTCGCCGGCCGGGGCCTCGAGGCCCAGCTCGGGCAGCCGCACCACGCCGGGCAGCTCGCCGCCGGCCTCGTCCAGCGCGCGCACCAGCAGGGTGCCCGTGCCGTCCTCGTAGTCGGCGGTGACGAGCACGTCGTCCGCCGCGCCGTCCGGGCGCCAGAGCAGCTCGACCTCGCGGAAGATCCCCGGCAGCCACCACATGTCCTGGTCCTCGAGGTAGCTCCCCGCCGACCAGCGCTGCACCCGGACGGCGAGCAGGTTCTCGCCGCGCCGCAGCGGCACCGTGACGTCGAACTCGAAGGGCAGCCGGCTGCCCGTCGACCAGCCGAGCGGCTCGCCGTTCAGCCAGGCGGCACCGCAGGAGTCGACACCCTGGAAGCGCAGCACGGTCCGGCCGCCCTCCGGCCAGCCGGCGGGGAGCTCGAAGCGCAGGCGGTGGTCGCCGGTCGGGTTCTCCTCCGGCAGGTGCGGGGGATCGAGCGGGAAGGGGAACGCGGTGTTCGTGTAGAGCGGGTCGCCGTGGCCCTCGAGCACCCAGTGCGACGGGATGCGCAGCAGGTCCCAGTCCGCGTCGTCGAGCAGCGGATCCGCGAACCCCGGCCCGGTCCCGTGCGCGGTCGGCGCGAGCCGGAAGCGCCAGTCCCCGTCGAGCCGCAGCCGCGGGGCGTCGCTGAGCACGTCCGCCCGGGGCCGCCGCCGCCCCTCACCGGGCCGGGGATCCTCCCAGTACGCCTCCTCCGCGAGATGCCACTTGTGCACGGCTTTCACGGCGTGTCGCCCGCACAAGTGGCATCTCGCGGGGAAGGGGAGGGCGCGTGCATCCGTCAGCCCTTCACGGAGCCGGCGGCGAGGCCGGCCATGATCTGCTTGTTGAGGAAGAGGTAGAGCACGAGCATCCCGAGGATGTTGATGCTGATCGAGGCGAACAGCGGTCCGTACTGCGTCGAGCCGTACTCGTCGCTGAAGTTCAGCAGCCCGACCTGCACCGTGGCCAGCTCGTCGTTCGTCGTGAAGGTCAGCGCGATCAGCAGGTCGTTCCAGACCGCGAAGAACTCGACCAGCGCGATCGTGATGATGGCGTTGCGCATCATCGGCACGCCGACCCGCCAGAAGGCGGTGATCATGCTCGCGCCGTCGATCGCGGCGGCCTCGAAGATCTCGCGGGGGATCGCGCGGAAGTAGGCCGTCATCAGGAACACCGTCAGCGGCAGCCCCATCACCGTGTAGGTGATGATCAGCGGCCAGAGCGAGTTCGTCAGCCCGGTCCGGAAGTACACGGTGAACAGCGGGACCAGGATCATCTGGCCGGGGATCATGATGCCCGCGATGAAGAGCAGCAGCACCGTGTTGCGGCCGCGCCAGACCAGGACCTCGAGCGCGAACGCGGCGGCGACGCCGAGCATGATCATCAGGGCGAGCGAGGGGACGGTGACCAGGACGCTGTTGCGCAGGTTCGTCGCCAGGTCGCCCTCCGTCAGCGCCGAGACGTAGTTCGAGAAGTCGAGGCTCTGCGGCAGCGCCCAGGTCGGATTGGCGAAGAACTCGTTCTGCGTCTTGAACGAGCCCATCACGATCCAGAAGATCGGATACGCCTCGACGACGACGAGGAGGCCGATCAGCACGCGGCCGATCCAGCGCCGCGTGCCGCGACCGAGGCTGCGGACCCGGCGGTGCGGGCCGGCCGGCACCGAGGGGCGGGTGCGGGGTGCGGGGCGGGAGAGGGTTCCGGTGGACACCTCAGGCCTCCTTCGTGTTGTCACGGCGCGACGAGCGGAAGATGAAGAGGGTGACGAGGAAGCACATGATCGTCAGCACCAGCGCGATCGTCGAGCCGTAGCCGTAGTCCGAGTAGCTGAAGACGGTGCGGTACATGTAGAGCGTCAGCGGTGTCGTCGAGCTGCCCGGTCCGCCGTTGTTCAGCGCGAGCAGGGTGTCGAAGACCTTGAGCGTGCTGTTGAAGCTGAAGATCACCGACGACAGCAGCACCGGCAGCGACAGCGGCAGCACGATCGAGGAGACCAGGCGCCAGCCGGTCGCCCCGTCGAGCCGGGCCGACTCGAGCGTCTCCTCCGGGATGTCGACGAGGCCGGCGTAGAGCAGGATCGCGAAGAAGCCCATCGAGCGCCAGAGCTCCATGATCACAGCGACGGCGAAGGTGCCCTCGGCGGTCGCGAACCAGTCGATGCTGCCGAGACCGAGGAACCCGAGTCCCGCGTTGACCGGGCCCTCCTGGCCGCCGACGGCGAACATGCTCTTGAAGAGCAGCGCGACGGCGACCGTGGGCAGCACGGTCGGGAAGAACACGACGGTCCGGACGAAGGAGGACGCGTTCTTCAGCACGAAGACGTACAGCAGGGCGAGCGCGTAGCCGAGCACGACCTGCCCCGCGGTGATCACGAGCGAGTAGCGGACGGTGAACCAGAGCGCCTCGAGCGCCTGCGGGTCCTGCAGGAAGCGCAGGAAGTTCTCGCCGCCGGAGAACTCGAAGCCGCTGAGCGGATTGCCGGTGAAGAAGGTGAGTCCGAGCGACCAGAGCACCGGGACGAGCTTGATGAGCGTGTAGACGGCGAGAGCCGGTCCGAGAAGGATCAGGATCGCCTTCTTGTCTCCGAGGACGCTGTTCACGGAAGCGCTGTCCTTTCGACGTGCGCGCAGGGCGTGCACGCGGGGGAGGGTGAGGGGAGAGGACGCGAGCCGGCGGCGGGAGGAGCCGCCGGCCCGCTCGGGATCACTGCGCCTGGTCGAGGTCGGCCTGGAGGGCCGACATGTAGTCCTCGGCGCTCATGCCGCCCGAGACCAGCAGCGAGACGTTGGTCTGCGCGTCCGAGGTGGTCTTCGCATCGAAGAGGGCCTCGAACCAGAGCACGGTCTCGTCCGCCTCGTTCACGTACTCCTGGACCGTGGTGGTCAGCGGCGGGACGTCGGTGACCTCCTCGTTCAGCGCGAAGCCCGAGATGACGCCCTGGTTCTGCAGCACGCTCGAGCCGTAGTTCTCGGCGATGCAGGTCAGCCAGTCGCCGACCCCCTCGTCGTAGGCCTTCGTCGAGGTGGCGGTCGCCGCTCCGGCGTTGGCGGGCCACTGGCTGCTGTCGCCCGCTCCACCCGTGACGTTCGGGAACGGGAGGAAGCCGACGTTCTCCTCGCCGATCTGGTTCTGCGCGGGGTCGTTGAGGTTCGCGAGGAACCAGGAGCCGTTGTAGGTCATCGCGGCCTCGCCGGTGAGGAACTGGGCGTTGGCGGTGTCGGTGTCGCGCGAGGTGACGCCCTCGCCGAACAGGCCCGCGCTGCCGAGGTCGGCGACGGCCTGTGCGCCCTCGACGTACTCGGCGTCGGTGAGCTTCGCGTCGCCCGACTGGATGTCCTTCATGGCGTCCGGGCCGATCGAGCGGAAGAGGTAGTTGCCGATCAGGCGGGTGAGCGGCCAGCCCTGGCTGCCGGCCTCGGTGAGCGGGACCACACCGGCGGCCTTCAGCGTCTCGAGCGCGGCGACGAGCTCGTCCCAGGTCTGCGGCTCGGCGATGCCGTTCGCCGCCAGGAGCTGCTTGTTGTACCAGATGCCCTCGACGTTGTACTGGAACGGCAGCGAGACCATGCCGCCGTAGACCGAGGTGATCGTCGAGCGGGCGGCGGGGAGGACGTCGTCCCAGACGCCGAGCTCGGTGAGCTTCTCCTCGTAGTCGACGATGAGGTCGTTCTTGCCGAGGTCGCCGTCGGGTCGGACCTGCGCGGTGCCGGCGACGAAGCTGGTCGGCAGCGCGTCCTGGCTCGCGAGCAGCGTGATCTTCTGCACCACGTCGGCCTGGGCGACCGTCTGGCTGTCGAGCGGCATCGCCTCGTTCTCGGCGGAGCACGCGCCCTCGCCGAGGGTGGCGAGCTCGTCGCGGATGATCGAGTTCTCGGCCGGGGTGAGGACCGAGAAGGAGCCGGCGGCGCCGGACTCGGACGAGCCGCCGCCGTCGCCGGAGGCGCAGCCGGTGAGCAGCAGCACGGCGGCTCCGGTGCCGGCGACGAGCCCGGTGAGGGCCGAGCGGGAGCGACGTCCGCGGGATTCTGCAGAGCGGGACACATTTCCTCCTTGAAAGGTGCAACGGCGTTTCGAACGGGCGATGCCGAGCGGGCATTGTTTGAAACGTTACAATTCAGGAGGCTACCGACGGCTGCACGGGCTGTCAAGACTGTCTTGACACGTTTCAAAAGCTGCGGAACGATGAAGCGTCGTCCGGGCGCTGGAGCCCGATGGCCGCTCCGGCGGCGCACGACGAGGATCGGAGAGACATCGCATGGAACTCGACGGGCAGCGCGCCCTGGTCACCGGTGGCGCGGGAGCGCTCGGACGGGTTGTCTGCCGCGAGCTCGCCCGCGCGGGGGCCGACGTGGTCGTCGTCGATCTCGACGCGGCGGGAGCGGAGGAGGTCGCCCGGAGCGTGCGCGAGGAGGGCAGGGCCGCCCGCGCCGTCGCGGTCGACCTGACCGACTTCGACGCCGTGCAGCGCGCCCTCGGCGCCGTGATCGAGGAGGACGGCGCGATCGACGTCCTGGTCAACGGCGCCGGCGGCGGTGCGGTCTCGTTCTTCCACGAGATGACGGAGCAGACCTGGCGCACCCAGATGTCGCGGAATCTCGACACCGTCTTCGCGGTCACCCGCGCGGTGCTGCCGGCCATGCTCGAGCGGAGGTCCGGCCGGATCGTGAACATCGCCTCGGTCGCGGCGGTCGCCGGGGGGCGGCTCGTCCGCGGGGCGACCGCCTACGCCGCCGCGAAGGCCGGGGTCGTCGGCCTCACCAAGGCGCTCGCGATCGAGGTCGCCGACCAGGGCGTCACCGTCAACGCGCTCGCGCCCGGCGCGCAGCGCACGCCCGGCCGGGACAACGACACCCCCGAGCGGCGCGCGGCGCTGCTCGACCAGATCCCGTCGCGGCTGCTCGGCGAGCCCGAGCACCTCGCCCGGACCATCGTGTTCCTGGCGTCGCCGGCGGCCGTCAACATCACCGGAGTGATCCTGCCGCTCGACGGCGGGCACTCGATCTAGTGATCCCAGGAGACTCCGACATGACCCAGCCCACTCCCGACCCCGAGCGCCTCGCCCGCGGCCGAGCCGCCTTCGACGCCGTCTACGGCGAGGGCAAGGCCGACGGCCTGATCGCGCTGCAGCGCGGCCGCGCCCAGGACCTCGCCCGCTACGGCCTCGAGTTCAACTTCGGCGACGTCAACTCGCGCCCCGGCCTCACCCTGCGCGAGCGCGAGCTGATCACCCTCGGAGTCCTCACCGCGCTCGGCGGGGTGGACGCGCAGCTCCGAGGGCACACCCGGGCGGCCGTCAACACGGGGGCGACGGCGGAGGAGATCGTCGAGGCGGTCATCCACACGGTGCAGTACGTCGGCTTCCCCCGCGCCCTCAACGCGGTGAAGGTGGTGTCGGAGGCGCTGGAGGCGCACGGCGTCGCGCTGCCGGAGCCGCTGCTGCCGGAGTCGCCGGCGGAGTCACCGCTCCGCGAGTAGGGAGCGTCGCGTGAGAGCATCGAAGCCCGTCCGACGCCCCGTCGCGGCGCCCGCCAGCACGAGGAGACAGCGATGACCAGGGTCGGCATCCGCGACGTCGCCGCCGCCGCCGGGGTGTCGATGGGGACGGTCTCGCACTTCCTCAACCACCCCGCGCGCGTCTCCGACACGAAGGCCAAGCGGATCCAGGAGGCGATCGAGGCGCTGGGCTTCGTGCGCAACAACGCCGGCCGCCAGCTCCGGCTCGGGCAGAGCTCCACCATCGCCTACATCGCGCCCGACGTGTCCAATCCCTTCTTCGCAATGATCGCGGAGGGAGCGGAGCGGCGCGCGGCCGAGCTCGGGCTGTCGCTGTTCCTCGCCAACTCGGGCGGCGAGACCTCGCGGGAGGACGCCTACCTCGAGCTGTTCGAGGAGCACGGGGTGCGCGGGATGCTGGTCGCGTCGCACGGCTCGATCGAGGACCGCCTCGCCTCGGTGCGCTCGCGCGGGACGCCGACCGTGCTCGTCGGCCGGCATGCGGCCGCCGAGACCCAGCCCTCGGTCTCGATCGACGAGGTGCTCGGCGGGCGCCTCGCGGTCGAGCATCTGCTCGCGCTCGGCCGCCGCCGCCTGGCCTTCGTCGGCGGCCCGCTCTCGATCCAGCAGGTCGGCGAGCGCCTGTCGGGCGCCAGCCGCGCGGTCGCCGCGGTGCCCGGCGCGACCCTCGAGATGATCGACGTGCAGCACCGCGTGATCGCGGAGGGACACGAGGTGGGCGAGGCGATCGCCGACCGGGAGCCCGCCGCGCGCCCCGATGCGATCTTCGCCGTCAACGACCTCCTGGCCATCGGCCTCGAGCAGGTCCTCATCGGCCGGGGGATCCGCGTGCCCGAGGACATCGCCCTCATCGGCTACGACGACATCGAGTACGCGGAGGCGTCGATCGTGCCGCTGAGCTCGATCCGCGCGCCGCAGGAGTCGTTCGGCGCGTCGGCGGTCGACCTGCTGCAGGAGGTGGTATCCGCCGAGGGCGACGGCGTCGTCGACCGGCGCCGGGTCTTCGCGCCGGAGCTCGTCGAGCGCGCGTCCACCCGCGGTCGCTGAGCCGCGGGGCCGGGCGTGCCCGTGCCCGCCGCCCGGGAGAGGGCCCGACGTCCCCTTCGTGAATGGGTCTCCTGAGACGAGACCCACCGCCGAGCATGCTGATCGAGTAGTTCTTCGACGCGGACGGGAAGCCGTTCGACCCGGTGGACGTCCAGCTCACCTTCCTGAACATCCTGTCGGACGCGACCAGCCTGGGGCTCTACTGGGCTCTGAAGTCCTGGACGACCGTCGGCCTCAGCGTCGCGCCCACCTCGATCTCCTCGCGCGGCGGGAATGCGGGAGTCGGCGCCGGCACGATCGCCGATCCGTTCCGGCGCGCCACCGCCGATGAGCGGTCCCTCCCGCTCACGCCGCGGTACGACACCTTCTCGTTCCGCTCCCTCCCCTCGGGCAGCTCGCTCGTCTACAGCCAGTTCGGCGGCTTCCAGGGCTGGCACAACAGCGCGATCACCGGACTCGGCTTCCGCACCAGCGACTGCTGAGCGCTCGTTCCGCGCCAGCGGTGGGGGAGCGTCGCCCTCGCGCGACCGCCGCTCCTACGCTGCCGGGGTGACCGGTCGGACTCCGGCCGCACTCCTGGTCTCACGGAACGGATCCCGCATGTCGCAGTACCGCCCCGACCCGCACGGCCCCACCCGGCGCACCGTCGCCGCGAGCGCCGCGTGGGGCGTCCCCGTCGTCAGCGCGGCGGTCGCCGCCCCGCTCGCCGCCGCCTCGCCCGCTACGTGCTTCAGCACGACGGTGTTCCCGCCGGCGAGCGTCGCGAGCGACCCGACCGTGCTCACGGCGATCTCGCCGGGGGGAGCGGTGTCGACGGTGCGGATCACCTCCGTCCTCGCGCCGGGCACCACGACCGAGTCGCAGGGCCGGAGCTTCAACCTGACCGGGGAGGGCTCCGTGTGGATCGGGGAGGAGACCGGCACGCCGCCGAGCGAGACGGTCGTGCGCGCCGGGGAGCCGGGCGCGTTCGGTACCGGGACGCTCCTGCTCAACCAGCGTCGGGCCGGGGCGCTCACTGAGACCCCGTCGCCCGGGTCCGACTCGCAGACGCTGACGTTCGGCTTCTTCGCAGCGGACGGGCGGCCGTTCGACCCGCTCGACGTCCGGCTCACCTTCCAGAACATCACGTCGCTCTCGGACTCCTCCCTCCCCTGGGTGGCGGGCTGGTGGACCACCGTCGGCTTCAGCCTCGCGCCCACCTCGATCTCCGCCCAGGGCCCCGACCGGGGAGTCGGCACGGGCACGGTCGCCGACCCGTTCCGGCGCAGCACCTTCTTCGAGCCCGTCCTCGTCAACGACCCCCGCTTCGACACCTTCGCGTTCGACCTCCTCCCCTCGGGGAGCACGCTGACCGTGAGCCAGCACGACGGTCAGCAGGGCTGGCACTCGACAGCGCTGACCGCGCTGCGCTTCCGCGCCCGCGACTGCTGAGCGCGATCGCCTGCCGGTGACTCCTCAGACGCCCCAGTTGACGAACGGCGCGCGCAGGCTCGAGACGGTGACCTCGTCCTCGGCGATCGCGCCCACCGTGTTGGTCAGCTCGTAGCCCTCGAGGGTGCCGACGGGCGTCGTGTCGAAGAGGAAGGATCCGGGGGCGCCGTCGGTGGTGCTGTCCGGGTGCTCGGCCGCCACCTCGGCGGTGGCGTCACCCACCGCGACGCCTCCCAAGGTGCTGATGGCGACATCGCCGACGGCGGCGGCCGTGGCCTCGAGGAGGAAGTCGGGCTCCGGGTACGTCGGCTCCGGCCCGCCGGCGTCGTAGACCTCGGTGTCCCGGAGGACGAAGCCCGGCCAGGTGTAGGCGCGGCTGCGGTAGCCCTCGTAGGGGACGTCGTCGGACTCGGTCGGCTCGCTGCCGAACGCCTCGGTGAGCGCCGCGACCGCGCCGGTGCCGTCGCGGTAGGCCCAGCTGCCCAGCTGTGCGCCGGTGGCGTCCACCAGCGAGAACGAGGTCGGGCCGATCAGCAGGCTCGCGGCGACCGCGGGCGTCGAGGGCGTCGCGGTCGGCGCGGGGGTCGCGGTGGGGGCCGGCGTCGCGGTGACGGTCGCGGTGGCGGTCACCGTCGCGGCCGGCTGGGCGGCGGGCTCGTCGGAGGAGACGCAGCCGCTCAGGACGGTGGCGATGCCGAGGGCGAGGGCGGTGCCGGCGACGGTGGTGCGCAGGAGCGAGCGGGACGGGACGGGCATGGCGGACCCCCGGAGAAGCGGACGACGGGGGTCGCGGATCGTCCCCCACCGCCCGTCCTCGCGTGCGGGGGGCGGCGAGCGGGTAACGATCCGCTCTCCTGCGCTCGGGCTAGCAGGCGACGATGTCCGGGAGCGCCTGCGCGTCGGCGTCGACACGCTCGAACTCGACGCGTTGGATGCGGTTCACCGCGACCACGCTGTACTGCTCGGGCCCGCGCGCGACCGGCAGGAACTGCCGCGTCTCCAGATCGTGGGCGAGCTTGTGGCGATCACCGTGGAACGTGCAGGCGTGCGCCCTCTGCTCGGGATCGTCGACCAGGTACAGCACCAGCTGGAGAACGGGCATCGCTTCCCTTCGGGATGACGTGAACGGAGCCTGCGCCCAGCGTGCCAGGACCGGTCACACCCCTGCGCCCGTTCTCAGCGATCCGCGGACCCCCCTTCTGCGGGAACCGTCGGGCGCACCGTCCGATCGCGCTGGCCGCACCCTCGCCGTTCCGGGCGGAGGAGCCCCTTGCGCGGTGCCGCGAGATGCCACTTGCGCACTCGACACGCCGACGAAAGCGTGCACAAGTGGCATCTCGCGGGGGAGGAGGACGTCAGTCGAGGCCGAGGCTCCCGAAGTAGGCGGCGAGGAGGACGCCCATGGCGCCCGCGCCGACGATCGCGGCGCGCCTCGACCTGCGGCGCGGCAGGGCGGCCAGCCCGGCGACGAGATTCGCCGCGCTCCAGCCCGCGTTCACGAGCGGCGACGACAGCCCGCGCCCCGGCGGCGTGGCGAACGGCGAGGGGAACCTCCGCCCCTGCAGCGCCGCGACGCCGTGCGGCACCGCGTTGACGAGCAGCACCCCAGCAAGGGCGCTCCTGGCGATCCGGCCTGCGCGATCGGTGCTGGTCACGACGACTCCTCCTTCAGACGGTCCCCGAAGCCTCCCCCGTCCCCCTCCGCGAGATGCCACTTGAGTACGCGACACGCCGTGGAAAGCGTGCACAAGTGGCATCTCGCGGGCGCCAGGGAGGGGGTCACGCCGGCGCGTGCACCAGCTCGGAGATGCGGCGCTTGCACGCGTTGAACTCGGGCGCCGTCACGTCGCGCTCGCCCGGCAGGTCGACCGTCACGATCTCGCTGATGTGCCCGGGCACGCCGTGCGAGGCGCCGCCGGTCATCACCACGACACGGTCGGCGAGGTAGACCGCCTCCTCGATCGAGTGCGTCACGAACAGCACGGTCGTGCCCGTCTCGCGGTGGATCCGCTTCAGCTCCACCTGCAGATCGGAGCGGGTCAGCGCGTCGAGCGCGCCGAACGGCTCGTCCATCAGCAGCAGCGACGGCTCGTTCGCCAGCACCCGCGCGATCGCGACCCGCTGCTGCATGCCGCCGGACAGCTCGCCCGGGAAGCGGTCGGCGAAGCGGGTGAGCCCCACCGCCTCGATGAAGCGGTCGGTCACCTCCGCGGCTGCGGCCTTCGCCAGCTTCTTCCGCCGCGGTCCGTACGCGACGTTCTCGCGCACGCTCAGCCACGGGAACAGCCCGTAGTCCTGGAAGACCACGCCGCGGTCGGGGCCGGGCGCCGAGACGGCCCGGCCGCCGACCTCGACGACGCCCTCGGTCGCCTCCTCGAACCCGGCCAGGATGCGCAGCAGCGTCGACTTGCCGCAGCCGCTCGCGCCGACCACGGCGACGAACTCGCCCGAGCGGACGTCGAGCGAGACGTCGGCCATGGCGAGCACGCCGCCGCCGGCGGTGTCGTAGCGCTTCGCCAGATCGAGCACGTGGACGTCTGCGGTGCGGGCCGGGGCAGTGCCCGGAGCGACGGGGCCGGGGGCGGGGGTGGAGAGCGTCATCGGATCCTCACTTGACGAGCGGCCGGCGGCCGAAGAGCACGCGGAACAGGAGCAGGAGCAGCCGGTCGGAGGCGAAGCCCGCGATCGCGATGCAGATCATCCCGACCACGATCAGGTCGGTGCGCACCACGTCGCGCGCGAGGAAGATCGTCGAGCCGAGGCCCGTGCTCACGCCCGTCGTCTCGCTGAGCACCAGCACGACCCACGCGAGGCCGAGGCCGATGCGCATGCCGTTCACGATCGCGGCGGCGGAGGCCGGCAGCACCACCCGGACGAGCACTCCCGCCCGCGAGGTGCCCAGCATCCGCGCCGCCTCGATCAGCCGCGGCGGCACCTGGCGCGCCCCGCTGATCGTGCCGAGCACGATCGGGAAGAACGCCGACAGCGTGATCAGGAAGATCGACGCCTGGTCGCCGTAGCCGATCAGCAGCGCGACCAGCGGAACCCAGGCCGTCGCCGGCACCGGGCGGAACAGGTTGATGAACGGATCGAACAGCGAGTTGATCGCGTAGTACCGGCCCATCAGCACCCCGAGCGGCACCGCGAGCACCGTCGCGAGCGCGAAGCCGCCGAAGACGCGGCCGGCGCTCGCCGCCAGGTCGGTCCAGAGCAGCCCGCTGAACGCGTCGTTCCGCAAGCCCGCGACGGCGTAGTCGATCAGCGAGACCAGCACGTCGCCCGGGTAGGGCAGGAACGCCATCCGGATGCCGAACGGCAGCTCCCACTCGCCCGCCCGCCCGAACTGCCAGAGCAGCAGGAAGAGGATCGGGACGGGCAGGCCCAGCAGGAAGGTCGTCCAGCCGCTGCGCCCGGGGCGGCGCCGGCGCCGGACGGTCGACAGCCGCTCGGTGGCGGTCGCCGCCTCGGCGGGGCGGGTCGTGGTGGTCATCGGCCGACCGCTCAGGCCGCCGGCGCGAACGTCGTGTCGACGACGTCCTCGATCGCGGGCGCGGAGTCGATGAAGCCGAGCTCCTGCATCTGCGTCGCGAGCGCGCCGAGCTGGCCCTGGTACTCCTCGCTGAGGTCGGAGCGGAGCCAGAAGTTCTCCAGCGCCGACTCGAGCACCTCCTGGTCGCCGCCGAATTCGGCGATCATGTCCGGCAGCCACTCGTCGACGCTCTCGGCCATGTAGGCGGTCGTCGCGGCGTGGGTGTCGACGACTTTCTGCACGACCTCCGGCTGCTCCTCGATCATCGCGCCGGTGGTGACCAGGCCGATGTTCACCCGGCCGATCGGCGTCGCGTACGGGTCGGCGATCTCGGTGCCGCCGGCCGCCTCCGCGATCGAGACGCCGATCTCCACGCCGAAGAACGCGTCGATCGAGCCGCTGGTGAACGCGGACGCCATCTCCGGCACCGGGATCGTGATCAGCTCGAGGTCGTCGTCGGTGAGCTCGGCCTGGTCGAGGTAGTAGCGCAGCGCGACCTCCTGGGCGCTGCCCTGGATGTAGCCGACCTTCTTGCCGGCCAGGTCCTCGACGGAGGAGATGCCCTCGCCGCCGAGGAAGCCCGAGCCGCCGTCCGCGGCGGACGCGACGATCTTCAGGTCCCGGTCCTGCGCGATCGAGGCGATCGTCGGGGTGACGCCCGAGATCGCGAAGTCGATCGTCCCGGCGACCAGGGCATCGCTGAGCGCGGGCGTGGTGTCGAGGGTGATCACCTCGAACTCGACGCCCTCCTCGGCGAACTGCTCGTAGAGGAACGGCTGGTAGAAGTGCGGCTGGCCGCGGAGGGTGCCGACGGTGACGGTGACCGTGTCGCCGCCGTCTCCGGAGGCGGCGTCGCTCGCTCCGGAGCAGGCGACGAGCGAGAGGGTGGCGGCGAGCGCCGCGCCGAGGGCGAGGGCGCGGCGGGCGGTGCGGGTGGACGGCCGGGACAGGGGCATGCGGGCTCCATCGGTGAGGGGTGTCCCCCCACTCAACCGCCCTCAGATGCTGTGCGATTTCTGAGAAGTTTCCGACGTGTAAATCCCTCGATCCCCCTCGCGAGATGCCACTTGAGTACGCGACACGCCGACGAAAGCGTGCACAAGTGGCATCTCGCGGGAGGAAAGGACGCCCCTACGCCGCGAGGAAGCGGTCCGCCGTGCGGAGCGCGAGCGCGACCGTCAGCAGCGCCGGGTTCGCGATGACCGCGCTCGGGAAGACCGAGTTGTCGCAGACGAAGAGGTTCGGCACGTCGAAGCTGCGGCCGTCGCCGTCCACCACCGCGTCGCCCGGGTCGGTGCCCATCCGGCAGGTGCCGAGCGTGTGCGCCGTGCGGGCGATCACCCGGGTGCTGCGCGCGCCCGCCGCCTCGACGATCGCGGTCATCGTCCGGATCGCGTGCTGGTCGATCGCCTCCTCGTTCGAGCCCGGCGAGAAGGTGATCCGCGCCTTCGGCACCCCGTGCTCGTCGAGCTCGTCGGTCAGCACGAGCCGGTTGTCGTCCGAGGGCAGGCACTCCGCGTTGATGCCGACGCCGGCCATGAAGCGGTAGTCGTCGAGCGCCTGCATCAGCGACGGCCCCCACAGCCCGCCGCCGCGGACGAACGACGTCGCCTGGGTGAGCGGCATCGTGCCGAGGCTCTGGATCAGGTAGCCGCCGGCGAAGTCCGCGTCGGCCGGGCGCACGGTGTCCTCGGTGATCACGGAAGAGGGGTAGCCGCGGTAGCCGCGCATCTCCTCGTCGAAGGTGCCCCAGACCTGGGTGGCGCCGTGCGCGAGGAAGTTGCGCCCGACCAGTCCGCTGCTGTTCGCGACGCCGGTGTGCAGGAGCAGCCGCGGCGTCTCCACGCCGCCGGCGCAGAGGAAGAGGGCGGAGCAGCGCTGCCGGCGCTCGACCCCGTCCGCGGTGTAGAGCACGGCGCTGACCTTCCCGGCCGCGTCGAGCTCGATCCCGTGCACGAAGGACTCCGCGCGGATCTCGGCGCCGTCGCGCACCGCGAGCGGCAGGTAGGAGGTGTCCATGCTCCCCTTGGCGCCGGTGCGGCAGCCCTGGTGGCACTGACCGCAGTTGCGGCAGGAGGCGCGCTCGCCGTGCGCCTCCTGGTCCCGGCCCGCGCTGAGGACGGCGGCGGGAGCGTCGGTGGCGCGGATCCCGAGGGCCGCGCAGCCGCGCAGCATCATCTCGGCCGAGGCGTTGCGGTCCACCGGCGCCTGCAGGTAGCGGCGCGAGGGGTCCCACGGGTAGTCGGCCGGCCCGGAGACGCCGATGGTCGCCTCCGCCCGCTCCAGGTAGGGCACGAGCTCGGCGTGCGTCACGGGCCAGTCGCGGCCGAGGCCCGACTCGGTCCGCAGCAGCAGGTCGCGCGGGTCGGGGCGCGGGGTGAAGGCGCCCCAGTGCAGGGTCGAGCCGCCCACGCCGCGACCGCTGTTGTTCGGGCCGAAGGCGGTGGGCGTGCTCCCGCCGCTGAGGCGCTCCTCCATCCAGTTGATCTCGGTCGCCTCGGTCTCGTCGGCGGTGAAGGTCAGCGGATCGAAGTGCGGTCCGGCCTCCAGTGCGACGACCCGGAGGCCGCGCGCGGCGAGGGTCGCCAGGATCGGGGCGCCCCCGGCGCCGGTGCCGATCACGACGGCGTCGACGACCTCGTCGGGGGAGTAGCGGCGCATGCCGGTGGTGTTCATCGGGGGTTCCTCGTGCTGGTCTGCGGGGTGCTGGGTTCGCCGGTGCCGGGCTCGCGGGTGCCGGGCTCCCAGGTGTCGTGCGCGTCGGCGCCGAGGGCGGTGAAGCCCAGGAGCGGGAGGACGTCGCCGCCGGTGGCGTAGCCGTCGAAGCCGATGCGCGCGAGGCTCGCGGGGTGCGCGAGCCACTGCCGGACCAGGTCGTTGCGGCAGTCCTCGAACCAGGCCTTCGCCTGCTCCGCGCTGAACGCGCCGAGCGGCTCGGTGCCCAATGCCTCGAGCCGCGCGTCCTGCTCCTCGGGGGAGAGGTCGTCGACTCCGGCGAGCGCGTCGAGGCCGAGGCGGTAGGCCTCGGGGTCGCTCGGCAGGTCGGCGTTGCGCCAGCCGTCGCCGCGGCCGGCCGCGAGCTGGGCGTCGACGCGGGCGGCGAGGTCGATCCGGCCGGGGGCGGCGCTGTCTCCGCTGTCCTGCGGGACCACCCGGTCCGCGACGGCGCGCAGCGTCGTCAGCTGGGCGGGAGTGAGCGCCTTCGGCGCGTACGCCGGGTCGTCGGCGAGCAGGCGCTCGGCGAAGAGCGCGCGGATCCGGGAGGTGGTGCGGCTGGAGCGGATCGTCTCCGCGACGTCGGCGGGCACGGCCGGTCCGGTGCCGGCCTCGTCGGTCCAGAAGGCGCGGATCGCCGCGGCGACCTCGACCGGCCGCTCGATCGGCAGCAGATGGCCGGCGCCGGGCAGCTCGAGGAGGCGGGCGCGCGGGTAGCTGCGGGCGTTGGTCGCGCGCTGGCCGTCGGCGCCGAGGTCGCCGTCCTCGCCGCCCGCGATCAGCAGCGCGGGCAGGGCGGAGAGCAGATCGGCGACGTCCGTGCGGTCCTCGCGGCTGCCGGTCTCCAGCCAGTCGCGCCAGGCGGCGGGGGAGGAGCGGAGCAGATCGGCGAGCGCCTGCCGGTCCTCGGCGGCGGGGAGGGCGCCGCCGATGTTCTGCTCGAGGAAGGTGCGCGCGTGCTCCGCGTCGAGGGGGCCGTCGGCGACCCAGCCGAGCATCTCGCTCCGCTTCTCCTCGGGCATCGGCTCGGGCGAGAGCGGCGAGCCGGCCAGCAGCACGACGCCCGCGAGCCCGAAGAGTCCGGAGCGGCCCGACAGCGTGCGCGCGGCCACCAGCGAGGCGACCTTCCCGCCCATGCTGTGCCCGACGAGCAGCCAGCGCGAGGCGCCGTGCTCGCGGATCGTGCGGATCACCGCGGACGTCATCGCGTCGAGGGAGGTGTCGCCGGCGTCGCGCGCGTCGCCGTAGCCGGGCAGATCGATCGCCACCACCTCCGCCGTGTCGGCGAGCTCGCGGGCGAGCGGATCGAAGAGGCGGCCGCTGAGGCCGAGCCCGTGCAGGGCGAAGATCGTCGGCCGGCTCGCGGTCGTGGGCATGCAGGTCCTGTCGCATCGGGGAGGCGCCCGAGCGGCTGCGTCCGGCCTCCATGCGACCACAGCGCGGGAACCCGCGTTGCCACTTGCGGCAGGCCCGCGTTCATGCCAGGCGACGGCGGTGCAGCACCATGCCGACATACGCGATCGTTGATATGCTCGCTGCATGCGCACGGAGACCGGAGACCTGCTGATCGAAGCGCGATCGCGGGCCGGACTGCATCAGCGCGAGATGGCGGAGCGAGCCGGAGTCGCCCAGAGCATGATCAGCGCCTACGAGAGAGGCGCGCGAGAGCCGACCCTCCCGACGTTGCGCCGTCTCCTCTCGGCTGCAGGCTTCACCCTCGACCTCTCGCTCGAGCGGAGCGCCGCACCGGCCTCGGCGCTCCCGGGGCCTGTCGGGCGGCAGGTCCTGCGCCACCGTGCCGAGCTCCGCCGGGCGCTGCGTCGTCGCGGCGTCGCCGATGCGCGGATCTTCGGATCCACTGCCCGCGGAGACGACCGCCCGGACAGTGACCTCGATCTCCTCGTGACGATCCCAGCCGGTCTCGGCGTCCTCGGTCTGGCAGGCCTCGAGCGCGAGCTGGGCGACATCCTCGGCGCTCCCGTCGACCTCGTCCCCGAGCAGGGGCTCAAGGAGCACGTGCGCCGCGCCATCGAGCCGGACCTGACGCCGCTGTGAGCAGAGAGCCGCGCCATCGTCTGGCCGACATCGCTGCCGCTGCCGCGGCTATCCGAGCGCACCTCGACCGCGGTGGACTCGACGACGGTCTGGTGTTCGACGCCGTGCGGATGCGCCTCGTCGAGATCGGCGAGGCCGTCAAAGATCTCCCGCAGAGTCTTCTCGAGACGGAACCGGAGGTGCCGTGGCGAGATGTCGCCGGGATGCGCGACCGACTCGCGCACCGCTACTTCGACACCACGCACGCCATCCTTGCGGCGACGGTGACCACGGAACTGCCCGCGCTCGAGGCCGCGGTCCAGCGTCTGCGCGAGCGCGCATCCGAGGATTGACGACTCCTCGCGCTCACGCGCTCTCGCCGAGCGGGAACACCAGCAGCGTCGACGTGGCCGTCGCGACCAGGCGCCCCTGCGCGTCGGTCACCCTCGCCTCCGCGAACGCCACGCGGCGGCCCGGCTTCACGACCGTGCCGACGGCGAGCAGCTCGCCGCTGTCCTGGTGCAGGCCGCGGAGGTAGCTGACGGTGAGGTCGAGCGAGGTGTAGCCGACGCCGATCGGCAGCGTCGACTGCACCGCGCAGCCCGCCGCCGAGTCGAGCACCGTGCAGACGAAGCCGCCGTGCACCCGCCCGATCGGGTTGTAGTGCGATTCGTCCGGCGAGCAGCGGAACTCGACCCGGCCCTCGTCGACCGCGCCGAGCTCCATATTCATCAGCGTGATGATCGGCGGCGGCGGGATCGTCCCGTCCAGCATCGCCCGCAGGTAGTCCAGCCCGTTCATCCGCGTCGCCGCGGCCGCCCCGGCCATTGGATCGTGCCAGGTCACCGTCTTGCTGCGCAGCTCGTCCATGCCCACTCCCTCGTGAAGACTCCGGCGGCGACGACCGGCCGCGCTCGCACCCTACGCGCGTCGGTCCTCGGCGCGTCGGCGCAGCGTCTCGAGGAGGGCGGCCGGGGTCTCCGGGTCGCTGAGGCTGATCGCGAACTCGCTGCCGTGGGTGGTCGTCACGACGAGCCCCGGGCCGGCGCGGAGGAGGAGGGCCGAGCGGCCCGGGGACATCCGGTAGCCCCAGCCGCCCCACTCCGAAGGCCGCAGCGCGGCGGTGCTCACCGAGGCCATCGACGCCAGCGGAATCCGCCGCAGCGGGATGCCGAGCACCCGGGACACGACGCGCAGCCCCCGGCGGTCGGCCGTGACGCGCAGCCGGGTGAAGCCGAGCATCACGACGGCGCTCGTCCCGAGCACGATCGCCATCGCGATCGCCGGTCCCGTGTCGCCCGTGGCGAGCAGACCCGGGACGGCGGCCGCCGCGATGAGCAGCAGCACCACTCCCGTGACGGCGAACACCCGGCCGGTGACGGTGTGCGACCAGGCGCCGGTCTCCTCGGCGCCGAGCGGGAGCCGGTCGGCGGCGACCCGCGGCGCGTGCCGGGTGGGCGGCGCGATCAGCGCCGGCACCACGGCGAACAGCCCGCCGCCGAGGAGCGCGAGGAGCCAGGCGCCGAGCACGGCCTCCTCCGCCGACCCCGCGGCCAGCGTCGTGCCGACCGAGGTCGCCCAGCCGCCGGCACCGAGACCGGCGACCAGCCCGAGTCCGCCGAGCAGGAGGCGCGGGGCGCGGCCGAACGCGGCGGCGACGAGTCCGGCGACGGCGGGCACCCCCGCCAGCAGCAGTGCCAGCCGGAGGAGGACCGCGACGCTCTGCGACTCGTCCGCGGCGCCGGTGCTCGACCAGTGCGAGGCGAGCACGGGCGGGAGCCGGTCGCCGAGGACGGCCCGCGAGACGAGGACCGCCGCGGCGGGGAGCAGGAGCGACGCGGCGGCGACGAGCGTGCGCGGGCTGCGGTCGGTGGTGGTGCCGGTGGTGGTCACGGTGCGGTCCTCTCGAGAAGGCGGATGACGTCGGCGCGGCTGATGCCGCTGCGGCGGGCCTCGGCGGCGAGCTGCTCGACGAGGGCGGTGACGCGCACGAGGCCGGGGCCGGCCGACTCCGCGATCCAGGCGCCGCGCCCCCGTCGCATCTGCAGGATCCCGTCGTCGCGGAGCGCACCGTAGGCGCGCAGAACGGTGTGCATGTTGATGCCGAGGGAGTCGGCCAGCTCGCGCGCCGGGGGCAGGCGGTCGCCCGCCGAGAGCTCGCCCGCCGCCACAGCGGCGCGGACCTGCGCCTCGAGCTGATCGGCCAGCGAGCGCGGCGAGGAGTGGTCGACGCGCAGCAGCATGTTTGCAATATTAGTAGAACAATGCGCGAGGAGTCGAGCGCGCTAGCGTGGAGGGTCCAGCACGGGAGAGGGGACCCCGATGACGACTCCGGTCACCGGTGCGCCGTCCGCGGCCCGGCGCGCGGCCACCCTGCGCCTCGCCGGCCTCTTCGTCGCGGCCGCCGGACTGCTGGACGTCGTGTTCCTCGTCGCCCCGACCGGCTCCGGCTCCCTGCTCGCGGCGCGCGCCGTCGTCCTCCTCGGTGCGGGGCTGCTCGCGGCCGCCGCCTCGGTCCTCGCGCGCGGCGCCGACTCGAAGGGCGGGCTGGTCGGCCCGACCGGAGCGACGGCGCTGATCGTCTTCGCGGTCCTGATCGTGCTGCGGCCGATCGTGAACTGGTCCTCGCCGAGCACGACCGGCTCGACAGCGACACCCGAGATGATCACCGCCGCGACGCTCGTGCTGGTCCTCGCCGTGCTCGCCTTCGCCGCGGGAGTGGTGGGGCTCGTCGCGCTCGCGCGCTCGCACACGGTCCCGCGGCGGGTGATCGTGACCGCCGCCGTCGCGGTGGCCGTCAACGCCGTCGGCGGGTACGCCGTGTCGGCCCCGCTCCTGGTCACCGCGACGCCGTCGCAGGAGCTGCTGCTCGGCCTCTCGCTCGCCGCCTCGCTCGCCGGAGCGCTGTCGATCCTCGCGACGGGGATCGTCTGGCTGCTGGCGGCCCGCTCGATCGCCCGCGCGGGCTGACCGGCGCGCCGCCCCGCAGCACGAGAGCGCTCGGGACGCCTCCGCTCAGCACGACAGCGCTCAGGACGGCCCGCTCAGGACGCCCGGCTCCGAACGACCCTGCTCAGGACGACAGTGCCAGCGACACCGCCAGCACCACCATCACGACCGCGACCGCGCCGTCGAGCACCCGCCAGGCCGTCCGGCTGCGGAACAGTGGGCGCAGCGCCCGCGCCCCGAAGCCCAACGCGGTGAACCACAGCACGCTGCCCAGCGCCGCCCCCGCGCCGAACCACCAGCGCTCGTCGCCGTGCGTGTTCGCGACGGAGCCGAGCAGCACCACCGTGTCGAGGTACACGTGCGGGTTGAGCAGTGTCAGGGCGAGGCAGGTGCCGATCGCCGTCCGCAGCGAGGTGGAGGCACCGGCCGGGTCGCCCTCGAGCGTCCCCGGGCGCAGGGCCCGCCGCGCGGCGAGCACCGCGTAGGCGAGCAGGAAGACGATCCCGCCCCAGCGGATGACCACCAGCAGCCACGGCGCCGACTCGAGCACCGCGCCGATCCCGGCGATGCCGAGGATGATCAGCGCCGCATCCGCCAGGGCGCAGATCGCGACGACGGCGAGCACGTGCTCGCGGCGGAGCCCCTGCCGCAGCACGAAGGCGTTCTGCGCGCCGATGGCGATGATGAGCGAGAGGCCGAAGCCGAGGCCGGACACGGCGGCGAGGAGGGGGGACACGACTCCGACGCTAGGGGCGACCGCGCCTGTAGACCAGCTCACGCTCCTTCAGTACCGTAAGCGCGACTGATGGGGAATGCGATGCTGACCGACGATCTCGACCTCGCCCGCCTCCGCGCCCTCGCCGCCGCGGTGCGCTTCGGCTCGTTCGACGCCGCCGCGCGCGAGCTGCACGTCACGCCCTCCGCGCTCAGCCAGCGGATCAAAGCGCTCGAATCGGCGGCCGGGCGGGTGCTGCTGGTCCGCTCGCGTCCCGTCGTCGCCACCGAGGCGGGCGCCGGCCTGCTCCGGCTGGCCCGTCAGATCGAGCTGCTCACCGAGGACGCCGTCCGCGCGCTCGACGGCGGTGCGCGCGAGGGCCGCGGACCGGTGACGGTGCCGATGGCGGTGAACGCCGACTCGCTCGCGACCTGGGTCCTGCCCGCGCTCGCGACCGTCCCCGAGGTCGTCGTCGAGCTGCACCGCGAGGACCAGGAGCACACCACCGCGTTCCTGCGCGACGGCACCGTGCTCGCCGCGGTGACGGCCGAGGCGGAGGCGGTGCTCGGCTGCACCGTCGCCCCGCTCGGCGTGATGCGCTACCGGGCGATGGCCGCCCCCGCCTTCGCCGAGCGCTGGTTCCCGGAGGGGCCGGACGCGGCGGCGCTCGCCGTCGCCCCCGTCGTCGTCTTCGACGAGAAGGACCGCCTGCAGGCCCGGTTCCTCGCCGCGGCCGGCGTCGAGGCCCGCCCGCCGCAGCACCGCGTGCCCGGCTCGGCCGACTTCGAGCAGGCCGTGCGCCTGGGCCTCGGCTGGGGCATGCTCCCCGAGCTGCAGGCCCCCGTCGGCGCGCCGGGCCTCGTCCCCCTCGGTGGCGCCCCCGTCGACGTCCCCCTCTACTGGCAGCAGTGGTCCCTGCACACCCCGAGCCTCGACGCGGTCGCCGCCGCGATCACCACCGCCGCCCACACGACCCTGCGCGTCTGATCCCCGCCGCGAGATGCCACTTGTGCACGCGACACGCCGTGAAAAGCGTGCACAAGTGGCATCTCGCGGAGCCGACGGGGCGGGGGTCAGACGGCGAAGACGTCGCGGAGGGTCACCGTCTCGAGGGAGCGGGCGCGGAGGAGGTCGACCAGCTGCGCGTAGACCGTCGTGACCGGGTCGAAGTTCGCGTGCCCGATCACGATGCGCTGCGGCCGGAACCACTGGTCCGCGAAGCCGAGCAGCTGCTCCGGCGTGATCCGCCCCGAGTCCGAGAGCGAGCCGTACCAGAGCGTCGTCGCCGTGTAGCCGACGGCCGCCGCGGCCGCCCGGCTGCGCGCGTCGGTGTAGCCGAACGGCGGGCGGTAGAACGGCGCGGCCTCCACGCCGTAGGTCGCGCGGATGAAGTCGCCGTTGCGGCCGAGCTCCTCCTGGATCCCGTCGTCCGAGAGCGAGGTCAGGTCGGCGTGCGACCAGGTGTGGTTCGCGAGCTGCACCTGCCCGCTCGCGACGAGCGGCGCGAGTGCCGGCGCGTTCACGGTCCAGGAGTCGTACTTCCCGTTGAGGAAGAAGGTGAGCCGGGTCCCGGTGTCCTTCGCGAACTGCGCGTAGGCGGCGACGACGTCGGAGTCGGCGCCGTCGTCGACCGTCCACGCCATCAGGTTCCCGTCGCCGGGCAGCTCGGTGATCGTGCCCTCCGGGAGCGGGAAGCGCGCGCGGATCGGCACGGGCGCCGCCGTCGCCGTGGGCACGGGGCGCGGCGGGGGAGTGGGAGTGGGGGTGGGAGTCGTGGTCGCGGCCACCGGCGTCGCGGTCGGCGTGAGCCGCCCGGTGCTCGTGCACCCGGCCAGGCCGACGGCGGCGGAGGCGATCCCCAGCAGCAGCGCACGGCGCCGCAGTGCATCCGGCCTCGAGCCGTTCATGATTCCCCCCGCGGCGACCCGGACCCCCCGGTGCACCGGAGCGACCGTAGCACCGGCGGGTCTTGCAGGGTGCGCGCGTGTCGCCTAAGCTACTCGGGTTGCGTGCATCTGCACGCTCTTGCGCGCTGCCCTCCGGGCGGGACCCCGGTCCTCCTCGACAGGCGGGCGGTGCGCCGACAAGTGACCTTGGGTGGGTCGGGCGAGGCCTCGTGCCGCGCGTGGCCCACGGTACCCACACATGGAGGAAACCATGGCAGCAGTCTGCCAGGTGACCGGAGCCGTTCCCGGCTTCGGACACGCCATCTCGCACTCGCACCGGCGCACCAAGCGCCGCTTCGACCCGAACGTGCAGAAGAAGACGTACTACGTCCCGTCCCTGCGCCGTAACGTCACGCTGACGCTGTCGGCCAAGGGCATCAAGGTCATCGACGCCCGTGGCATCGAGTCCGTCGTGAAGGATGTTCTCGCTCGTGGGGTGAAGATCTAATGGCCAAGCAGCAGGACGTCCGTCCGATCATCAAGCTCCGCTCGACGGCCGGAACCGGTTACACCTACGTGACCAAGAAGAACCGCCGCAACGACCCCGACCGTCTCGTGCTCAAGAAGTACGACCCCGTAGTGCGCAAGCACGTCGACTTCCGCGAGGAGCGCTAAGTATGGCCAAGAAGAGCAAGATCGCCCGCAATGAGCAGCGCAAGGTGGTCGTCGACCGCTACGCCGCCAAGCGCCTCGAGCTGAAGAAGGCCCTCGTCGACCCCGCCGGGACCGACGAGTCCCGCGAGGCCGCCCGCACGGGTCTCCAGAAGCTCCCCCGCAACGCCTCGCCCGTCCGCGTCCGCTCGCGCGACGCCGTCGACGGCCGCCCCCGCGGCAACCTCTCGAAGTTCGGCATCTCGCGTGTCCGCTTCCGTGACATGGCCCACCGCGGCGAGCTGCCCGGCATCACCAAGTCGAGCTGGTAAGCGGCGCCCGCATTTCTGCGTGAACACCGAAAGGCCCCACGATCTCGAGATCGCGGGGCCTTTCGGCGTTCCCGGTCGGGGCGTCCCTGCCGCCCCTCCCGCAGTCGGCTTCTCGAAGTGGCGGGGTTCCGCAGAGCGTCCTGCGTCCGCTGCGGAGAATCGCTTGGCACGCGATTCTCCGATTCGCTCGCGCGTTCCGCTTGCGCCGCTTGTTCCGGACGGTGATCCGTCGCGAACGGCTCCTTCTTCCGCTCTCTGGCAGCCGTTCGTGACGGATGGCGACGGCTCGCACACGCCGGCGGGCCCCTTGCATGCTGATCGAGTAGGCCGCGGAGCGGGCGTATCGAGATCCGCCGTGACCGGGTGTGAGGCCTGCACGCCGCCCTCTCGATGACGGTGGGTCTCGATACGCCCCTGGCGGGGCTACTCGACCAGCATGGGCGGGGCCGCCGGGCCACCTCATGGCGCCGCGTAAAATGGCGGGCATGACAAGCAGCCTTCCGACCGTCGCCGAGATCGCGGCGCTCATCGACCACGCGATCCTCAAGCCCGAGCTGACCCGCACCGAGGTCGACGCGCAGCTCGACGAGGCGCGCGCGGCCGGCGTCTTCAGCGTCTGCGTGCGCCCCTCCGACATCGCGCACGCCGTCCGCCGGCTCGAGGGCTCGGGTGTCCTCGTCGGGACGGTCATCGGCTTCCCGCACGGCACGACGTCGACCGCGGCGAAGGTCGCGGAGTCGACGCAGGCCCTCGCCGACGGTGCCGTCGAGCTCGACATGGTCGTCAACATCGGGCGCCTGCGCAGCGGCCTCCTGGAGGACGTCGAGGCCGACATCCGCGCGGTCGTCGAGGCCGCCGAGGGCCACGTCGTCAAGGTCATCCTCGAGACCAGCTACCTCGACGACGAGCAGATCGTCGCCGGCAGCGAGGCCGCCGAGCGCGCGGGCGCCGACTTCGTCAAGACCGCGACCGGCTTCGGCGGCGGCGGCGCGAACGAGCACGACCTGCGCCTGATGCGCGGCTCCGTCTCCGACGCCGTCCAGGTCAAGGCCTCGGGAGGCGTCCGCGACCTCGACACGCTCCTCGCCTTCCGCGAGCTCGGCGTCACCCGCTTCGGCACGAGCGGCTCGGCGACCATCCTCGGCGACCTCACCGCCCGTCAGTCCGGCGACGCCTCCGCCGCCCGCGTCGACACCGCGTCGTACTGAGCGCCGTGCGCGGGGGAGGGCCGTCCGGTCGGCGCGCGGCGGCGGAGGGCGGGTCCCTCGACGTCGTCGCGAAGGCGCTGAAGGAGCGGGTCTACGCCGCCTTCACCGGGCTGGCCGTCGTGATGATCTACGCCGTCGACGAGCAGGCCGACTCCGCGCACGCCCTGCGCAGCCTCGTCATCGCGATCGTCGGCATCTCGGCCGCCGGCTTCGTCGCCGACGTGATCGCGCACCAGGTCGCCCACGCCGCGACCCCCACCGCGGCCGAGGCTCGCGTCATGCTCCGGATCGCCGGCGGCGCCCTCGCCTCGGCCTCGCTCCCCGTCCTGGTGCTGATCGCCTCGGCGCTCGGCTGGATCGACGACGTGGTCGCGCTGCGGATCGGCGTCGGCGTCTACGTCGCGACCCTCGCCGGCATCGCCCTGATCGCGATCGTCCGGGCCGGCCTCGGTGTCGGGCAGAGCATCATCGGCCTGCTCGGCCTCGTCGGACTGGGAGCCGCCGTCGTCGGCGTGCTCGCCCTGTCGCACTGAGGGGCGGGCGATCGTGACCGGCACCCGCACCCGCGTCGAGCTCGGCCGCCGGGAGGACCTCGGCGCCGACTGCGCCAACTGCTTCGGCCTCTGCTGCGTCGCCCTCGCGTTCACCCGCTCCGCCGACTTCCCGGTCGACAAGCCGGCCGGTGAGCCGTGCGCGAACCTCGACACTGAGGACGCCTGCACGATCCACCGGCGGCTGCGCCCCGAGGGCTTCGCCGGCTGCACCGTCTTCGACTGCTTCGGCGCCGGCCAGAAGGTCTCGATGCAGACGTTCGGCGGCGTCTCCTGGCGCAGCGACGCGGAGGTGCGCGCGCGGATGTTCGCGGTCTTCCCGCTGATGCGCCGCCTGCACGAGCTGCTCTGGTACCTCGACGTGGCCCTCGGCCTGCGCGGGATCGACGCCGCGCTGCGGGACGCGGTGCGCGTCCGCTTCGACGCGGTGCACGCCCTGACGCTCGCCGACGCCGACGCGATCCTCGCGGCCGACGTCGATGCGGAGTACGGCGCCGCCCGTCCGCTGCTGATCGCGGCGAGCGCGGCCGCGCGGAACGACGGGCCACGGCGGCGGCGGCACGGCCGGCTGCGCCTGCAGCCCGGCGCCGACCTCGTGGCGGCCGCCCTCGCGGGCGCCGATCTGCGGGGCGCCGACCTGCGCGGCTCCCTGCTGATCGCCGCGGACCTCCGGGGCGCGGATCTCCGCGGCTGCGACGTCCTCGGCGCCGATCTGCGGGACGCCGACGTGGCGGGGGCCGATCTCTCGACGGCGATCTACCTCACGCAGGCGCAGGTCAGCAGCACGCGCGGCGACGCGCGGACGGCGCTGCCGCCGGACTTCGAGCGCCCGTCGCACTGGGCGGCGAGCAGCGGACGCTGAGGGTCAGCCCTCGACGGTGCCGGCGGCCGAGCCGTCGTCGTCGAGGCCGAGGCCGCCGAGGACCTCGCGGTGGAGCAGGTGCGACCCGTTCCAGTTCTCGATCACGCACTGCGGGAAGGCCTCGAGGTCGAGGGCGTCCAGCCAGCTGGCGGCGGCTTCGCGTGCCCAGGACTCGGTGGAGTAGACGCCGAGGATCTCGGTCTCGTCCGCGAACGGCCCGGTGGTCGAGAGCACGTAGTGACCGACGCTCATGGCTGCTCCTTCATCGTCGCGCAGTGGCGCGCATTGACAAGCCTGTCACAAACACGCTCTTGCGGAGAGCCGATGTCGGCGGCTAGGAGATGCTGTCGCGAAGTCGCGCATTCAGGGCTGCGAGGGCGGCGGCGATCTCGACGTCGTCGGCGCCGGGCAGGACCGCGCCGCCCTGCGCGAGGCTGTGCCGGAGGGAGTCGAGCTCGGGGGTGCCGAGGCGGCCGGCGGAGGTGAGCACCTCGAGGGTGGTGAGGACTCCGATGAGCGCGACGGCGTCGTCGACGTCGAGGGGTCGGGCGCAGTTGTTCTCCATGCGCATCTCCAGGGGTTCGGTGCCGCGCGGGGGACGCGGTCGGGGGGGGGGGGCGGGTGGGGCGGGGGAGGGGGCGCTGCCGGCTTCGGGGCCGGACGCACCGAGACGCCCCGCGGCCGGATCGACCGCGGGGCGTCAGGGGTGGTGCGGGGTGATCAGGCGACGCGCGGCTCGGCCTCGGGGGCGTCGTCCTCGGGGATGTACACGTCCTGGACGGTGACGTTGATCTCGGCGACGTCCATGCCGACGATCTCGCGGATCGCGCGGCCGACGGCGGAGCGCACGCCCTCCGCGACGTCCTGGAGCGCGGCCGGGTACTCGGCGACGATCGTGACGTCGGCGGCGACCTGGCGCTCGCCGACCTCGACCTTGACGCCCTGGGCGCGGTCGTCGTTGCCGAGCGCGCCGCGGATGGCGCCGAGGGCGCGGGCGGCGCCGTTGCCGAGGGCGTGCACGCCGGGCACCTCGCGAGCCGCGATGCCGGCCACCTTCGCGATGACGCCGTCGTCGATGACCGTGCGTCCGGTCCCGTTCGTCGTCGTGGTGTTCGCGGTGCTCTCGGCCATGATCTCCTCTTTCGTCTCGGTGCCCGGTCGGTCGATCGGGCGGTTCAGAGGTAGGACGGAGCGTGCACGGCGAACGTCACGGTGGAGTCCCGGCTGCCCAGGGGACTGCCAGGGTCGGGACGGAGACGGGCCTCATCGCGCCGTCTGCTGGGCCAGGAACGCGAGGGTCCGCTCCAGCGCCTCGCGCGCCTCCGGCAGCTCGAGGTGGAACTGGTACTCGTGGCCGAGCTCGCTCTCGTGCCCGTCGCCCCAGAGCAGCGCCGTGACCGGGACGCCGAGCGAGCGCAGCTGCGCCGCGAACGGGCGCGACTGCTGCGCGGTGAGCGGGTCGGCGTTGCCGCCGCTGAGGAACGTCGGCGGGAACCGCGGCGTGACGTGCTCGATCGTCGACATCCACCGGGCGGCGTCGGAGGTCCACCAGGCCCGCCGGCCGGTGTACGCCCAGAGGGCGGCGCGCAGCCCGCGGCCGGCGAGGCCGGTGGCGCGGGCGAGGGCGGCGAGGTCGAAGACCCCGCAGTGCAGGATCACCGCCCGCACGGCGTCGACGGGCAGGGTCGTCGTGAGCCCGGCCGCGCGGGCGTAGGAGGGGTTGGTGATCGCGGTGGCGAGCTGGCTCGCGAGCTGAGCCCCCGCGGAGTCGCCGGCCAGGACGAGGCGGTCCCGCGCGATCCCGAGTCGGCCGGCGCTGCGGCGCAGGTGCTCGAGCGCGGCGAGGAGCTGCCGCGGCGCGGTCGGGTGCACCGCCTCGGGCCCGCGGCTGTAGTCGAGCGAGACGACGGTGTAGCCGGCCTCGGCGAGCAGGCGCAGGTAGGGGTCCACGTCGCGCCGGTGGCCGGAGACCCAGCCGCCGCCGTGGATCCAGACCACGGTCGGGCGCGAGCCGGCTCCCGCGGAGCGGAGGACGTCGGCCGTCGTGGCCGGAGCGTCCGGACGCGCCGGGATCGGCTCGGCGACCCGCTGGATCCCCTCCGGAGCGAACGGCAGCATCGCCGCGGCCGTCCGCCGCGCCTCGCGCTCGAAGACCGCGCGGACCGCCAGCGCGGCCGGCCAGGACGCGGCCCGGATCGGCGTCGCACGCACGGTGCCCCCTCCTCGCGTCGATCGCCCGGCCCCCACCGGCGACGCATCACGAAGGGTACGCACCGCATGTTTCCGCCGTGCGACGGCGCAGGTGGCAGGCTGGGCGGGTGACGGACGAGACGAGCGCGCAGGCCGCCCCGGAGACGACGGCGAGCGCACCGGCGACCCGCCCGACGGCCCTCCGCGCGAGGGCGCTGCTCGTGCTGGCGCTGATCGGCGCGATCGGCGGGATGCTCTCGGGCGCGTTCGGCGTCGGCGGCGGCATCGTGATGGTGCCGATGCTGATCGCCTGGGCCGGGATGGACCAGCGTCGGGCCTCCGCGACCTCGCTGCTGGCGATCGCGCCCACGGCCGTGGCGGGCGCCTTCGGCTATGCGCTGGGCGGGCAGGTCGCCTGGGTCCCCGCCGCGGTGATCGCCGCGGCCGCGATGATCGGCGCGGTCCTCGGCTCCTGGCTGCTCGCGAGGCTTCCGCTCGGCGTGCTCCGCTGGCTGTTCGTCGCCCTGCTCGTGGCCGCGGCGGTGCGGATGGCGGTGTTCGGCTCGAACGAGACCGGCGACGTCGCCGAGGGCTGGGGCGTCTGGCCGGGCTTCGGCGGGCTGGGCCTGGCGATGGGTGTCGCCTCGGGGCTCTTCGGGATCGGTGGCGGCGCGATCGCCGTGCCCGTCCTCGTCGGGGCGTTCGGCCTCGCCGACCTGCTCGCCAAGGGCACCTCGCTCGCCGCGATGATCCCGACGGCGATCAGCGGCTCGATCGCGAACGCGCGCCGCGGGCTGCTCGACGTCCGCGCGGGGCTCGTGGTCGGCCTCTGCGCGACGGGGTTCTCCTTCGCCGGGGTAGCGCTGTCGTTCCTGCTGCCCGCGCGGATCTCGGGCGTGCTGTTCGCCGCGCTGCTGCTCCTCGCGGCGCTGCAGCTCGCGCTGAAGGGGCGGGGGAAGCGGTCCTGATCCGGGATCCGCACCGGTCGCCTCTTGACACCGTCCTGATGTAAGTGTTTGATCAGTCACATGCCGACCACGACACCCCGCTCCACCGCAGAAGCTCAGCGCGAGCGGATCACCACGGCCGCCGTGCACGTCTTCGCCCGCACCGGCTACTCCGCCACGCCGATCACCGAGGTCGCGTCGGAGGCGGGGGTCTCGCCCGCCTACGTCTTCCGGCTCTTCCCCGGCAAGCTCGGCGTCTTCGTCGCCGCGGTCGACCGCTGCTACGAGCTGGTGGCGTCGACGCTCGCCGCGGCGGGGGAGGCCTCGGTCTCGTCGGACCCGGCCGACCGGCTCGAGGCGATGACCCTCGCCTACATCGATCTGATCGCCGACCGCGACCTGATCATGCTGCAGTCGCAGGCGCAGAGCGCGAGCGGGGTGCCCGAGATCCGCGAGGCCGTCCGCCGCGGCATCTCGACGGTCGTCCGCACGGTGAGCGTCGTCTCCGGCGCCGACGGCCCGGCCGTGCAGCGCTTCATCGCCTACGGCCAGCTCTGCCACCTGATCGTGCAGACCGACCTCGGCGGCGTCGACTCCGAGTGGGCGCGCATCGTCTCCGCGGGCATCCGGCACCACGACTGAGCACCGGCGAGCAGCCACATGCTGGTCGAGTAGCCCCGCAGGCTTTCCATGCTGGTCGAGTAGCCCCGCAGGGGCGTATCGAGACCCACCGTCGTCAGCAGGGCGGGTCTGCAGACTCGGCCTCTGAAGCTGGTGGATCTCGATACGCCCGCTGCGCGGGCTACTCGATCACCATGTATCTCCCCACATCGACATCGTCATCTCTTCGACTCAAACAAAGTGACTGTCCAGTCACTCACCATCACCCTCAAGGAGCACCCCATGACCACCGCCCTCCCGCTCACCACCACCCGCGTCGTCCTCCCCGGGCTCGTCGAGCCGTCCGGACTCCTCCTCGAGCAGGCCGCCGTCGAGCCGCCTGCGGCCGGCGAGCTGCTCGTCGCCGTCGAGGCCACCGGCATCTCCTTCGCCGAGCAGTCGATGCGCCGCGGCCGCTACTTCGCCCAGCCCGCCTTCCCCTTCACGCCCGGCTACGACCTCGTCGGCCGGGTGCTCGCCGTCGGTCCCGGCGGCGACGCCTCGCTCGAGGGCCGCCGCGTCGCCGCGCTCACCAAGACCGGCGGCTGGACCGGCCACGCCCGGGTCGCCGCGCGCGACTGCGTCCTCGTCCCCGAGGGCGTCGCGCCCGAGGACGCCGAGGCCGTGGTGGTGAACGGAGTGACGGCCTGGCAGATGCTGCACCGCTCGGCCCGGCTCTCCTGCGGCGACACGATCCTCCTGTTCGGAGCGAACGGCGGCGTCGGCGGCCTCGTGCACCGGCTCGCCTCGCTCGAGGGCATCCGGGTGATCGGCGCCGCCTCGCCGCGGCACCACGACGCCCTCCGCGCGGCGGGCGTCGAGCCGGTCGACTACGCCGACCCGGAGCTCGCCGCCCGCGTCCGCGAGCTCGCACCGGGCGGCGTGCAGGCCGTCTTCGACAACATCGGCGGCGAGACCACCCGCCTGGCCTGGTCGCTGCTCGCGCCCGGCGGCACCCTCGTCGCCTACGCGATCGTCAGCGCGAGCACCGGCAGCATCTGGCCGCCGTTCCTGAAGCAGCTCGCCCGGGTGCAGGCCTACCAGCTGGCGCCGAACGGGAAGCGGGCCGTCTTCTACGACCTCTGGTCCGGGCACTCGCTCCGGCCCGCCCGGTTCCGTGCGCGGCTCGAGGAGGACCTGGGCCGCGTGCTCGCGCTGCTCGCGGACGGCTCGCTCACCGCCAACATCGCGGCGCGCTTCCCGCTCACGGAGATCGTGGCGGCGATGGAGCTCGCCGAGTCGCGCACGCTCGACGGCAAGGTGATCCTGCTGCCCTGATCGCCGCGGCCGGGGAGCGGGCCCTCGAGAGCATGGAAAAATGGGAGGTGATGTCCTCCCGAGCCGCATGAGCGCCGCCACCTACCTGACCGCCTCGATCCCGCTGCGCCTCGCGAGCGCGGGCATGGTCGTCGCCCTGCCCGTCCTCGCCGTCGAGCGCCTCGACGACGTCGCCCTCGGCGGGCTCCTGACGGGCGCCGCCCTGTTCCCGAGCGTGATCGCCGCTCCGCTCGTGGGCACGGTGCTCGACCGGGTGCGAGCGCCGCGCCGGCTGCTGGTCGGCGCGGCGCTGGCCACCGCCGCCTCGTTCGCGCTCGCGTCCTTCCTCGGCGACGTGCCGACGGCGCTGATCGCGCTGCTCCTGGTGATCGCGGGCCTGGCCACCCCGGTCTACATGGGCGGCATGTCGAGCTTCGTGACCAGCGCGATCGCCGACCCGCGCCGCGCCTACGCCCAGGACTCGCTGTCCTACACCGTCGCCTCGATCGGCGGCCCCGCGATCGCCGGGCTGGTGATCGCCGTCGCGTCGGCCCGCTTCGCCATGCTCGCGATGGCCGCCCTCGCGCTCGTCGGCGTCCTCGGCTCGCTCGCCCTGCGGATGGAGGCGCGGCCCACCCCCACCGTCGGCGTCCGGCGCACCATCGCGGCCGGTGTCACCCACCTCGTGCGGCATCGGCCGATCGCGATCGTCACCCTCTCCGGGACGATCAGCCAGATCGGCGGCGGCGCGGCCGGCGTCGCGGCGATCGGCCTGTCGCTCGAGCGGGTGGGGAGCACCGACGCGGCGGCCGGGCTGCTCACCGCGTTCGCCGTCGGCGGGCTGCTCGGTGCGATCGCGGTCGCCATGCGGCGCTGGACGCACCGCCCGCCGGCCTGGGTGATGGGCGCGGGCTTCGCCGCGACCGGTGTCGCCCTGCTCGCCGCCGCGCCCGACCTCGGGATCGTCGTGGCCCTCGTCGCGTTCGCCGTCGCCGGAGTCTTCACCGCGCCCGCGAACGCCGCGATGCTCCTGCTGCGCGATCAGGAGAGCCCGGCGGCCGTCCGCTCCCAGGTCTTCACCATCGGCGCGGGCCTGCGCGCCGCCGCCGCCGCGGTCGGCGCCGCCCTCGCCGGAGCCGCGTCCTCTCTCGACGCCGGCTGGCTCATCCTCGGCATCGCCGCCGTCTGGATAGCCTCGGGCCTGCTCCTCACCCTCTTCCCCCGCCCGGTGGACACGCGCTGATCCCCGCCGCGAGATGCCACTTATGAGCGCGACACGCCGTGAAAAGCGTGCACAAGTGGCATCTCGCGGGGAGGGTCAGGCGGTCAGGCGGCGGCGCCCGAGAGGGTGCCGGTGCTGGGGCCCGCGGGGTCGGTGATCAGGCAGTTGATGACGCGGTCGCCGCCGTCCCAGCTCTCCTGGGTCGGGTAGTAGTAGCTGAAGTCGTACTGCGACTCCTCGTAGCTGAGGCCGACGAAGCCCTCGAACGCGGCCTGGCACTCGGAGTCGGCCTGCTCGGTGGTCGCCGTCTCGCCGGGGTACTCGTCCGCGTCGGCCATCGTGATGTTCTGGAAGACCTCGTAGCTGTGCGCGTCGGAGCACGGCACGGTCGGCACGTCGGTGACCTCGGTCGCGGTCTCGCTCAGCTCGTCGTTCAGGCAGTCGCCGACGCGGAGCTGGAAGACGTCGGTCGTGCCGCCGTCGACGATCTCGCCCGAGGTGTCGTCGCGGGTCTCGCCGCCCATCATGCTGTTGATCCCCGAGCAGCCGGTGAGGCCGAGGGCGAGGGCCGCGGCGGCGGCGAGGACGAGGGCGGAACGGCGGCGGTTCATCGGAGGCTCCAGACGGCGGTGACGGGGTCGGCTCCAGGGTAGGGGCGGCGGGGCCCGCCGGGGCACCCCCTCTGCGGTGCGGTCCGCTACTCCGATCGTCGCCGCCCGGCAAGGCCCCGCGAGGGGCAGGCGAAGTCCAGCCGGGTGGAGTCGAATGGGGTCATGGCTCAGAAGACCGTCGCAGACCAGCTCATCGCCCAGCTCATCGACGCCGGGGTCGCCCGGATCTACGGGATCGTCGGGGACTCGCTCAATCCGATCGTCGACGCGGTGCGCCGCAGCGGCGGCTCGGCGAAGGGCGGGATCGACTGGATCCACGTCCGCAACGAGGAGGCCGCCGCCTTCGCGGCCGGCGCGGAGGCGCAGATCACCGGGAGGCTGGCGGTCTGCGCCGGGAGCTGCGGCCCCGGCAACCTGCACCTGATCAACGGCCTGTACGACGCGCACCGCTCGGGTGCTCCCGTGCTCGCCATCGCGAGCCACATCCCGAGCGGCGAGATCGGCTCCGGCTACTTCCAGGAGACGCACCCCGACCGCCTCTTCGTCGAGTGCTCGCACTACCGCGAGCTGGTCTCGACGGCGGCGCAGGCCCCGCGGGTCGTCAACGCGGCGATGCGCAGTGCCGTCGCGCTCCGCGGCGTGGCCGTGGTGACCCTCCCGGGCGACGTCGCCGAGTTCGAGGCGGAGGGCGACTTCCCGTCCTTCGTGCTGCCGGAGCGGCCGGCCCTGGTGCCCGCCGCGGCCGACGTCCGCGCGCTCGCGCAGGCGATCGACGAGGCGAAGACGGTCGCGATCTTCGCCGGCGCGGGCGTGCGGGACGCGCACGACGAGGTGGTCGCGTTCGCCGAGCTGATCGGAGCGCCGATCGGGCACAGCCTGCGCGGCAAGGAGTGGATCCAGTACGACAACCCCTACGACGTCGGCATGACCGGGCTGCTCGGCTACGGCGCCGCCCACGCGGGCATGCACGACGCCGACCTCCTGATCCTGCTGGGCACCGACTTCCCCTACGAGCAGTTCCTGCCGGACGCGTCGAAGGTCGTCATCGCGCAGGTCGACAGCGACGCCTCCAAGCTCGGCCGCCGGGTGAGCGTCGCGCACCCGGTGCACGGCGACGTCGCCACGACCCTGGACGCGCTGACCCCGCTGGTGAAGCGGAAGGACCACCGCTTCCTCGACCGGATGCTGAAGAAGCACGAGAAGCTCGTCACCGGCGTGGTCGGCAAGTACACCGAGGTCGCCACGAAGCGGCCGATCCACCCCGAGCTGGTCGCGTCGACGCTCGACTCCCTGCTCGCCGACGATGCGATCGTCACCGCCGACACCGGCATGGGCAACGTCTGGCAGGCGCGCTACATCACGCCGAACGGGCGCCGACGCCTGCTCGGCTCGTACTCGCACGGCTCGATGGCGAACGCACTGCCGCACGCCGTGGGCGCCCAGATGGCGCAGCCCGGCCGCCAGGTCGTCTCGCTGAGCGGCGACGGCGGGCTCTCGATGCTGATGGGCGAGCTGGTGACGGTCGCGGCGTACAAGCTGCCGGTGACGATCGTCGTCTTCAACAACTCGACGCTCGGGCTGGTGAAGGTGGAGATGCTGGTCGACGGCTTCCCGGACTTCGCGGTGGACGTGCCGATGGTCGACTACGCGCAGGTCGCGACGGCGGTCGGCATCCGGGGGATCCGGGTCGAGGACCCGCGCGAGGTGGAGTCCGCACTGCGCGAGGCGCTCGCGGACCCGGGGCCCGTGCTCGTGGACGTGGTCACCGATCCGCTCGCGCTCTCGCTGCCGCCGACGGTCACCGGTGCCCAGGTGAAGGGCTTCGCGCTGGCGATGTCGAAGATGGTGATGAACGGCGGCGCGGGCGAGGCGATCGCGCTGGCCCGCTCCAACGTCAAGCACGCGCTGCCGTGATCGACGCTCCCGCGATCGACCGCGCCGCGCTGGCGACCGGCACCTGGTTCGTGCGCGGCTCGAGCCTGCCGCTCTGGCGGGGGCGCGAGGGGGTCGCGATCACCTACGCGCCCCTGCCCGGCGGCGAGGTCGGCGACGTGGTCAGCTGGCGCGGCCGCCGCTCGACGCGCTACGTGGTCGGGATCGACGCCCCCGACCCCGCGGATCCCGACGGCTTCCGCTGGCGGGGCGTCGAGCCGCTGACGCTGCTGGCCCGCAGCCGCTGGTCCTTCGTCGCGGCCGATGCCGAGGCGGGCTGGGCGCTGACCCGCTTCGCCCGCACGCCGTTCACCCCGGCGGGAGTCGACGTGTACGTCCGCGACGCGCGGCCGGCCGCAGGCGTGCTCGCCGCCGCCCTCGAGGCCTGCGCCGCGGACCCGCGCACGGCGCCGCTGCGCCCCCGGATGTTCGAGGTCGCGCCCTGACGATTCGGGCTCGGACGGTGGTGGATCTCGATACGCCCGCTGCGCGGCCTACTCGATCAGCATGATCGGGGCTGCACGGCCCGGCGGATCAGCATGAACGGGCCTGCACGGCCCGGTCGACAAGCATGAACGGGGCTGCACGGCCCGGCGGATCAGCATGGAAGGCGCCGCACAGGCGCCTCATGCTGGTCGAGTAGCCCCGCAGGGGCGTATCGAGACCCGCTGTTCCCAGCAGGGCCGGTCTGCAGACCCGTGCTCCTGACGGTGGTGGATCTCGACACACCCGCTGCGCGGGCTACTCGATCAACAGAGAGCTGCTGCAACGGAGCTGACGCTGTCCTGCATGCTGGTCGAGAGGCCCCGGAGGGGCGTATCGAGACCGACGCGCTCAGAGGCTCTCGCCGATGGCGATCGACTGGGCCTCGACGGCCTCCGACTCCTGGCCGTGCGCGTCCGCGCGCGCCAGCGTCCGCCGCCCGAGGAACACGATCAGCGAGGCGATCAGCACCGCTCCCGCCGCCGCGTACATCGGGAAGGCCGGCGAGATCACCGCGGCCAGCGCCGAGGCGGCGGGCGGGGCGATCGCGCCGCCGAGGAAGCGCACGCCCGAGTAGGAGGACGAGGCCACGGAGCGCGGCAGGTCGGTCGCCTCCATCACGCACTCGGTGAGCACGGTGTTGACGACGCCCAGCAGCAGGCCGCCGACGATGATGCAGACGATGAGGCCGACCCGCGAGGAGATCAGCAGTCCGCCGGCGACGAGGTCGAGCGCGAGCAGCACCAGCACCGAGCGGAGCACGACGGTGCGCGGCAGCCGCGCGGTCAGCAGCGGCGCGACGAAGACCGAGGTGATCGCGACGCCGAGGCCCCAGCCGAAGAAGGTGAAGCCGAGCCCCATCTCGTCGAGCCCGAGCGGGTACGGCGTGTAGGCCAGCAGCACGAAGAAGCCGATGTTGTAGAACAGCGCCGCACCGGCGAGGGTCCGGATCGCGGGCACGGCCAGCGCCTTGAACGGCGCGGAGAGCGGCGTCGGGGTGGGCCGCGGGCCGTCCTCGCGCAGCAGCGTCGCGATGGCGATGAAGCCGACGGCCATCAGCACGGCCGTGCCGAAGAACGGTCCGCGCCAGGAAACGGACCCGAGCAGGCCGCCGAGCAGTGGGCCGATCGCGATGCCGACGCCGAGCGCGGCCTCGTAGAGCACGATCGCGGCGGAGGATCCTCCGCTGGCCGCGCCGACGATCGTCGAGAGCGCGGTCGAGATGAAGAGCGCGTTGCCGAAGCCCCAGCCGGCGCGGAAGCCGATGACGCCCTCGACGCTGCCGGCCGTGCCGGCCAGCGCGGCGAAGACCACGATCAGCACCAGGCCGATCATCAGCGTCTTCTTCGCGCCGATGCGGCTGGAGAGCCAGCTGGTGAAGAACATCACGACGCCGGTGATCACGAGGTAGCTGGTGAACAGCAGCGAGGTCTCGGTCGGCGTCGCCTCCAGGCTCTCGGCGATGGCCGGGAGGATCGGGTCGACGAGGCCGATGCCCATGAAGGCGATGACGGCGGCGAAGGCGACGGCCCAGACGGCGAGCGGCTGCCGGAGGATCGAGCCGCCCGCGGCGGGGGAGTGGGGAGTGGACACGGAGGGGCCTTTCGGGGGAGGGGTCGTGCGGGGAAGGGGAGTCAGGAGGCGGGGCCGCCGGCGACGCGCAGGACGCGCTCCTCGACGAGGGCCGCGGCGCGCTCGAGGGCGCGGCGGTCGTCGTCGTCGAGGTCGTCGAACAGCGGGGCGAGGGCGGTGTCGAGGCGGAGGCGGTGCTCGGCGAGGGCCGCGGCTCCCGCCTCGGTGCCCTCGATCAGCCAGGCGCGGCCGTCGCTCTCGTCGTGCACGCGGCGGATCCAGCCGGCCTCGTCGAGGCGCGCGATGATGCCGGTCATCGTCGGCTGGGTGACCCGGACGCGCTCGGCGAGCTCGCCGAGTCGGATCGGGGAGGCGGTGCGCAGCTCGGCGAGCGTCGACCAGACGGCGCCGGACTGCGCGCCGAGCCCGGTGGCGCCGCTGGAGCGACCGGCGTACCGCGCGAGCGCGGTGGCGGCGGAGGCGAGGCGGACGGGAGCGGAGGGTTCGAGCACGTGCTTAAACATAGCACGCCTATGTATCGCGGGAAAGACCGATCCGTCGCGTCCCGCACTGCCCTTCTCCACCGTTGCTGTGCCAGAATTGTTCGCAATCCCTCGTCGAAAGCGGGGATCACCGACGGAAAGAGTTGTCATGCACAGCGTGGTGGAGTCCAGCGCGACCGCCCTCGAATCCGATCTCGACTGCGACGTGGTCGTGATCGGCGCCGGCGCCACCGGCCTGACCGCCGCCCTCCGGCTGCAGGAGCAGGGCCGCCGCGTCGTCGTCCTCGAGGCGCGCGAGCGTGTCGGCGGCCGCCTCGAGACCCGCGTGGTCGACGGCCAGATGCTCGAGCTCGGCGGCCAGTGGGTCTCGCCGGATCAGACCGCCCTGCTCGAGACGCTCGACGAGCTGGGCCTCGACACCTACTCCCGCTACCGCGAGGGCGAGAGCGTCTACATCGGCGCCGACGGCGGCGCCCGGCGCTTCACCGGCGACATCTTCCCCGGCGGCGCGAGCACCGAGGCCGAGATCGAGCGCCTGATCGGGATCCTCGACGGCCTCGTGGCCGAGACCGACCCGTCCGCGCCGTGGTCGCACCCGCGGGCGCACGACTACGACCGGATCAGCTTCAGCGCCTGGCTGGAGGCGCAGAGCGACGACGCCGAGGCCCGCGCGAACATCGCGCTCTTCATCGCCGACGCCATGCTCACCAAGCCCGCGCACTCCTTCTCGCTGCTGCAGGCCCTGCTGATGGCGGCGAGCGCGGGCAGCTTCGGCAACCTCGTCGACGCCGACTTCATCCTCGACAAGCGCGTCCTCGGCGGCCTCCAGCAGGTCCCGGAGCGGCTCGCCGAGCGCGTGGGCGCCGAGCGCGTCCTGCTCGGCCGGCCGGTCCGCTCCGTCGAGTACGGCGACGACGGCGTGATCGTCCGCGCCGACGGCGTCACCGTGCGGGCCCGCCGCGCGATCGTCGCCGTGCCGCCGAACCTCGTCAACCGGATCACCTTCGACCCGCCGCTGCCCCGGCTCCGCCAGCAGGCGCTCCAGCACCAGTCCCTCGGCCTCGTGATCAAGGTGCACGCGACCTACGCGACCCCGTTCTGGCGCGCCGACGGCCTCTCCGGCACCGCGTTCAGTCCGCACGCCCTCGTGCACGAGGCCTACGACAACTCCAACGCGGGGGAGGAGCGCGGCACCCTCGTCGGATTCGTCTCGGACGAGAAGGCCGACCGCGTGCTAGCGCTGCCCGAAGCCGAGCGGAAGGCCGCGATCCTCGACTCGCTCGCCGTTTACTACGGCCCGGCCGCGCTCGACCCCGTCGTCTACTACGAGAGCGACTGGGCGTCGGAGGAGTGGACGCAGGGCGCGTACGCCGCGAGCTTCGACCTCGGCGGGCTGACCCGCTACGGCGCGCTGCAGCTCGAGCCGGTGGGGCCGCTCCGCTTCGGCTCCAGCGACCTCGCGGCCGAGGGCTACCAGCACGTCGACGGCGCGATCCGCGTCGGCCGGCGCCTGGCGCAGGAGATCCTGGCCGAGGACACCGCCGACGCCCCCGACGCCGACATCGAGCACGACACCGCCGACGCGACCGCGCCGGCCCGCGACCGTGAAGGAGCACTCCCCGCATGAGCAGCAGCAGCTACGCCGTCATCGACCCGGCCTCGGGCGAGACGCTGAGCGAGTACCCCGGCATCACCGACGCCGAGCTCGCCGACGCCATCGCCTCGGCCCACGACGCGTACTCCACCTGGTCGCGCACCGTGCCCGTCGCGACCCGCTCCGCGCTGATCGCCCGCGTCGCGGACCTGCACGTCGAGCGCGCCGACGCCCTCGCCGAGATCATCGTCCGCGAGATGGGCAAGCCGCTCGACCAGGCGCAGGGCGAGGTCGGCTTCGCGGCGGACATCTACCGCTACTACGCCGAGAACGGCGAGGAGTTCTTGAAGGACGAGCCGATCGCGCTGGCCGACGGCACCGGCTCGGCGTTCGTCCGCCGCTCGGGCCTGGGTGTGCTGCTGGGCATCATGCCCTGGAACTTCCCCTACTACCAGGTCGCCCGCTTCGCCGGCCCGAACGTGGTGAACGGCAACACGATCCTGCTCAAGCACGCGCCGCAGTGCCCGGAGTCGGCCGCCGCGATCGCCGACATCTTCCGCACGGCCGCCGAGGAGCTCGGCGCCCCTGCCGGCGTCTACGTGAACCTCTACGCGAGCAACGACCAGGCCGCGACCGTCATCGCCGACCCGCGCGTGCAGGGCGTCTCCGTCACCGGCTCCGAGCGCGCCGGAGCGGCCGTCGCCGAGATCGCCGGCCGGAACCTCAAGAAGGTCGTGCTCGAGCTGGGCGGCTCCGACCCGTTCGTGCTCCTCTCCACCGACGACCTCGACAAGGCCGTCGAGGACGCGGTCGCCGCGCGCCTGGACAACAACGGCCAGTCCTGCAACGCCGCCAAGCGCTTCATCGTGATCGACGGGCTCTACGACGCCTTCGCCGAGAAGTTCACCGCGGCCTTCACCGCCGCCCAGCCCGCGGATCCCTTCGCCGAGGGGACCCTGCTCGGCCCGCTCTCCTCCGCCGCTGCGACCAAGCGCCTCGAGCAGCAGCTCGCCGTCGCCCGCGAGCAGGGCGCGACCGTCCGCGCCAGCGGCGAGGTGACCGGCAACTTCTTCCCGCCGGCCGTCCTCGAGGACGTCACCCCCGAGATGAACGCCTACCGCGAGGAGTTCTTCGGCCCCGTCGCCGCGCTCTACCGCGTGCACGACGAGGACGAGGCGATCGCGCTCGCCAACGACACCCCGTACGGCCTGGGCTCCTACCTCTACACGACCGACTCGGAGCAGGCCCTCCGCCTGGCCGACCGCATCGACGCCGGCATGGTCTGGATCAACCTCGTCCTCGGCGACGCGGCCGAGCTCCCCTTCGGCGGCGTCAAGCGCTCCGGCACCGGCCGCGAGATGGGCCGCAGCGCCCTCGAGGAGTTCGTCAACAAGAAGCTGATCCGCATCGCCTAGGCCCGGCGGGGCCGGGCCGGCGCGACGGAGGGCCTGCCTTCCAGGCGTTCCCTCATCGACAGTCCAGGTCGGGAAGCGCGGTCGGCTCGACGCCCAGCACGTTCAGAACCCGTCGCGCTATCGAGGGGGTCGACATCGGCAGACCGCGTTCGAGGCGTCGCACGTCGGAGACGGCCACACCCGCGGCGTGCGCCAGCTCGTCGGTGGAGAGACCCTGGATGCGTCGCTCCGATCCGACGACGGCCGCCAGTATGTCCGGGCGCCGGAGGTACTCCCGTCGCGGTCGGTGCAGAGCCTCACGGACGTAGTCGGGGTCGCCGTGGAGTGCGTGCTGCACGAGATTCGTGCCGAAGTCGACGAGCCCGGACTCCACAGTCCCGCCCCACCAGTCCGCCAGCAGCCCGGCGGGGTCGGGCGACGCGCGAAGCAGGCGGATGCGCGCGGCCGTCCTGGCGCGCTCCTGTCCCTCGAGGCCCGACAGGGTCCGCTCGTGCAGGGCGTGGGCCAGCAGCCGTCGCGACCTGGCGGAGAGCGGCCGGCGCGAGCGCACCTCGGGCACCTCCATGATCTCCCAGCGGCGACCGACCTTCCTGGCCTCGATCCGGCCCGCGGCGATCAGCGCCCGCACTCGGCGCGGAGTCACACCGAGCTGCTCGGCGACCTGCTTGACGTCCATCGCACCTCTCTACCGCGCGGCGTCGAGTCGATCGCGAGGGCGACGCGATCTGGCGCACGATCACTGCCTCGCTGAGATCGCCCGTGATACTCGTCCGGTCACGTCGAGCAGGTGCTCGCGGCGACCGAGAAGGGAAGGGGAGCGACGATGACCGACGCGGAGCGCTGCACCTATCGGGTCCAGTGGTCGCAGGAGGACGAGCAGTTCCTCGGCACCGTGGTGGAGTTCCCCTCGCTCTCCTGGGCAGCGGACTCATCGGCGGAGGCGTTCTCGGGTATCCGGCTCATCGTCGCCGATGTCCTCGCCGACCTGGCCGGCGCCGGCGCAGGCGAGAACTCGAGGCTCGTCGCGCCTGAAGGCGGGTAAGCTCGCCCGTCATGCGCGTCTTCGGCTGTCCGCACTGCGAGGCGCGGGTGGAGTTCGAGGACGCGCGGTGCCTGCGCTGCGGCACGGCGCTCGCGTACGACGTCGACGCGGACGAGCTCGTCGAGGCGGAGGGGCGCGCACTCTGCGTGTACCGCGGCACGATCGACTGCACCTGGCTGGCGGCGGAGGGGACGGGCGGCGCCTGCGCCTCCTGCGCGCTGACGAGCGCCCGGCCGCCGGTGTACGACGCGGCGACGCTGAGCCAGCTGACGGTCGCCGAGTTCGCCAAGCGGCGGCTGCTGCGCCAGCTGCGGCACCTCGACCTGCCGGTGCACCGCGGTCGGCGGCTGTCCTTCGAGCTGCTCTCCTCCGCGCAGGGCGCCGCGACGACCGGGCACGCCGACGGCGTGGTCACCGTCGACCTCGCCGAGGGGAACGACGCGCACCGCGAGGCGCTCAAGGCGCGGCTCGGCGAGCCGTACCGGACGATGCTCGGCCACTTCCGGCACGAGATCGGCCACTACTACTGGCAGCTGCTCGTGGACGGCACGCCGCTCCTGCCCGCGTTCCGCGCGCTGTTCGGCGACGAGCGGGCCGACTACGGCGCCGCGCTCGACGCGCACTACGGCGGCGCGTCGACCGAGGACTGGGCCCGCGACCACATCTCGCAGTACGCCACGACGCACCCGTGGGAGGACTTCGCCGAGACCTTCGCGCACTACCTGCACATCGCCGACGCGCTGGAGACGACCGCGACGGTCGGCCTGACCGTCGCCGGACCCTGGGGCCGCCTCCCCGAGTCGCTGGTCGGCAGTGTGCAGGCGACGGGCGCGCAGCGCGTCGCCGATCTGGAGACGCCCGAGATCCTCGCCCGCTGGCACGGCTTCTCGCTCGCGCTCAACAGCGTGAACCGCTCGATGGGCAAGGACGACCTCTACCCCTTCGTCATCACGCCCGCGATCGCCGAGAAGCTCGCCTGGGTGCACGAGCTGGTGCGCCGCGGCGCACGGCTGTGACTCGTCGCCGCGGCGCACGGCTGTGACTCGTCGCCGCGGCGCACGGCTGTGTCTCGTCGCCGCGGCGCACAGCTGTGACTCGTCGCCGGGGGACCTGGGAGTCAGGCCTCGCCGTCGAGCAGCCGGCGCGGCGCCCTCGCGGCCCACGCCTCGCGCAGCAGCTCGCCGAGCTCGTCCGCGCCGATCTTCTCCAGCCGCACGAGCACGCTCGGATGCCCGTCGTAGTGGCTCGTCGTGAAGTACGTCTCCGGGTCGCTCTGCAGCAGCGCCTCGCGCTCGCCCAGATCGGCCCGCCAGACGAGCAGGACACCCGGCCGCTGGTGCAGGCGGGCGAACATCCTCGGGCCGGCGTAGAAGGCCGGGGTGCCGTAGGCGGTCCGCTCCTCGGTGCCGGGGAGCAGGAGCGCCAGTCGGCGCACGTCGTCGTCGTCGCTCATGCTCCCCAGTGTGCGCCGCTACTTCTTCTTCAGCGAGGACTCCTCGTGCGCGGCCTTCGCGTCGGTCTTGTCGCTCTGCACGATCCAGTAGGGCTCGTCGTCCGAGGCGTTGAACTTCTGCCCCTCGAACTGGAACTCCTTCGTCTTCTTCTCGACCAGCTCGCCGTGGGTCTCGCCCTGCGAGGTGTTCCAGCTGATCTTGTCGCCCTTCTTCACGAGGCGCTTCCTCTCTCTCGTGCCGCACCGGGGGTCCGGGGCAGCGTGATGGTGGTGGTGACGTCGACGATCGCCGGCGTGGCCGGTGCCGACGAGAAGCCGAAGCGGGCCGGCGGCGACAGCGGGCCGAGCGCGCCGAGGTCCGCGCCGTCGAGCGAGGCGGTGACCCCGAGGATCGAGCGGATGGCGCGGACGCCGTAGTACTCCCGCTTGCCGTGGCCGGCCGAGCCGGCGGTGCTCACGCCGCGCACCAGCACGGAGGCGACCGGGGAGATCGCGGTCAGCCAGGCCGGGTGCTCGGCGAGCGGCCGCGGCACGACCCTCAGCAGGCGGCCCAGCCGAGTGAGCCCGCCGAGCCGCAGCGCGAGCGAGAGCGGGCCGGCCGTGGCCTCGATCCCGCCGGCGACGCGGTGCCAGGCGACCGGCGCGAGCCGCACCTCGTCGAACGAGTAGGTCGACCCGATGAAGTCCGCGACCTCGTCCGTCGGCGCGATCAGGAGCCGGTGCCCGTCCGCCCGCTCGACCATGGCGTCGGCGAACGCGCCGAACGGCGTGCTCTCCCACAGCCCGAGCACGATCCGGGTGCCGGAGGCCGTGCCGAACCCCGCGATGCGCCCGCTGAAGCGCAGGCGCCGCGAGGTCCGGCCCGGCCCGGTCATCAGGAGGCGGCGGAGCGCAGCAGCGTGAAGGACGCGTCGCGCACGATCAGCGTGGTGACCTCGCCCTCGACGACCTGCTCCGGGTCGCTCGAGGCGGCCAGCTGCCACTCGGCACCGGGGGCGTCCGGCACCGTGAACTCGACGCCGTTCTCGGCCGAGTTCATCAGCAGTGCGAAGCTGGCGCTGCCCTCGGCGCGGAAGACGAACGTGATCGAGCGGGCGTCCGGGTTGTCCCAGTCCTCGTCGGCGAAGCCGGCGGCGTCCGAGCGCAGGATGTCGACGGTCTCGGGGCCGTCGCCGGGGGCGCGGCGGAACCACTTCGGCCGCAGGGCCGGCTCGGCCTTCCGCAGCGCGATCAGCTCGCGGGTGAAGGCTAGCAGGTTGAGGTCCGCGTTCTCCCAGTCGAACCACGAGATCTCGTCGTCTTGGCAGTAGGCGTTGTTGTTGCCGCCCTGGGTGCGCGCGATCTCGTCGCCGCCGAGGATCATCGGCACGCCGGCCGAGAGCAGCAGCGTCGCGAGGAAGTTGCGGCGCATCCGGGCGCGGCGCTCGTTGACGGCGCCGTTGTCGGTCGCGCCCTCCGCGCCGTTGTTGGAGGAGCGGTTGTCGCTCTCGCCGTCGTTGTTGTCCTCGCCGTTGGCCGCGTTGTGCTTGCGCGAGTAGGCGGTGAGGTCGGCCAGAGTGAAGCCGTCGTGCGCGGTGACGAAGTTGACGCTCGAGACGGGGGAGCGCTTGTCCGCCTCGTAGACGTCCGGCGAGCCGAGGATCCGCTGCGCGGTGGTGCCGAGCACCGAGTCGGCGCCGTGCCAGAAGTCGCGCACGTCGTCGCGGAACTTCCCGTTCCACTCCGACCAGTCGGCGGGGAAGCCGCCCACCTGGTAGCCGGCGGTGTCCCACGGCTCGGCGATCATCTTGACGGGCGCGAGCACCGGGTCCTGCGCGATCAGGTCGAGGAAGGCGCTGTGCACCTCGGCCTCGCCGGTCTGGCGGGTGAGCGTGGTGGCCAAGTCGAAGCGGAAGCCGTCGACGTGCATCTCGGTCACCCAGTAGCGCAGCGAGTCCATGATCAGGCCCAGCGCCGCGGGGTGCGCGACGTTGAGGCTGTTGCCGGTGCCGGTGGTGTCGAAGTAGTTGGCGCGGTCGTCCTCGACGAGGCGGTAGTACGAGCCGTTGTCGATGCCCTTGAAGGACAGCGTCGGTCCCTTGTCGTTGCCCTCGGCGGTGTGGTTGTAGACCACGTCGAGGATGACCTCGAGGCCGGCCTCGTGGAACGCCTTGACCATGGCCTTGAACTCGTCGACCTGCGAGCCGTCGTCGCCGGCGTGCGAGTACTCGTTGTGCGGCGCGAAGAAGCCGAGCGAGTTGTAGCCCCAGTAGTTTCGCAGGCCCTTCTCGACCAGGTGCGAGTCCTGCACGAACTGGTGCACCGGCAGCAGCTCGACCGAGGTCACGCCGAGGTCGGTGAAGTGCTTGATCGACGCGGGGTGCGCGAGGCCGCGGTAGGTGCCGCGGACGTTCTCGGGCACGTCCGGGTGCAGCTGGGTGAAGCCCTTCACGTGCACCTCGTAGACGACCGTCTCGTCCAGCGGGATGCGCGGGGCCTCGTCGCCGGTCCAGTCGAAGGAATCGGGGTCGGTCACGACGCAGCGCGGCACGGCGGCCGCGTCGTCGGCGTCGTTGCGCGTGTCGGCGTCCTCGTAGAACTGGCCGAAGACGTCCTCGCTCCACTCGTAGCCGCCCTCGATCGCCGTGGCGTGCGGGTCGAGCAGGAGCTTCGCGGCGTTGTGGCGGAGGCCGTTGGCGGGGTCCCAGGGGCCGTCGACGCGCAGACCGTAGCGGGTGCCGACCGTCATCTCGGGGACGATGCCGTGGAAGACGTGACCGGTGCGCTCGGTGAGCGCGACGCGGGTCTCGGCTCCGGAGGAGTCGAAGAGGCAGACCTCGACGCTGTCCGCGGTCTCGGAGTAGACGGCGACGTTCGCGCCGGCGTCGCCGCGCAGGGAGACGCCGAGGGGATAGGGGAAGGAACGGGGAGATGCGGGCATGCGACCATCCTGACGAACGCTCCCTGAGCGGTTCTCGCCCTTGTCCGGCGGGGCACGGGCCGGTACTGTTCCGGACCCCTCTCCACGCGCCACCCTGGCGCGAGCGGCGCGCCGAGGCATATAGTCAGCTGGCTTACTAATGGAGCTCCGGACCGGATCCGGGGCGGAGGAGGACGGCATCATGGCTCTCGCAGCAGCTCGGCGCCGCTGGATCGGACTGATCGTGATCAGCCTCGGCGTGGCGACGATCATCGTCGACTCGACGATCGTGAACGTGGCGATCCCGTCGATCGTCGCCGACCTCGGCATCACCTCGACCCAGGTGCAGTGGGTGCAGGAGTCGTACACCCTCGTCTTCGCCGCGCTCCTGCTCGCCTTCGGCACCCTCGCCGACCGCTGGGGCCGGCGCCGGATGCTCGTCGTCGGCATCGCGCTGTTCGCCCTCTCGTCCGTGGCCGCCTCGCTCGCGGCCACCGGCGACCTGCTGATCCTCTCGCGGGTGGTGCAGGGCGTGGGCGGCGCGATGGTGCTGCCGTCGACGCTGTCGCTGATCAACGCGACGTTCCGCGGCAAGGAGCGGGCGATCGCGTTCGCCGTCTGGGGCTCGACCATCGGCGGGATGACCGCCGTCGGTCCGCTGCTCGGCGGCTGGCTCACCACCGACTTCTCCTGGCGCTGGGCCTTCGGGATCAACATCCCGCTCGGGATCGTCATCGTCGTCGGCGCGCTGCTCTTCGTCGACGAGTCGAAGCAGCCGGACGCGGGCCGCGTGGACCTGGTCGGCGCGCTGCTCTCGGTCGTCGCCTCCGCCGGCCTGGTCTTCGGGCTGATCGAGGGCCGGAGCCTCGGCTGGTGGCTGCCCTCGCCGGTGCCGGTCGCCTTCGTCGTCGCCGTCCTCGCGACGATCGCGTTCGTGCTCTGGGGCCGGGCCCGCGAGCGCGCCGGCCGCTCGGCGATGCTCTCGCTCCGGCTGTTCCGGCTGGCCTCGTTCCGCAACGGCAGCATCGCCGCGATGATCGTCTCGCTCGGCGAGTTCGGCATCATCCTCGCCCTGCCGATCTGGCTGCAGAACGTGCTCGGCTACACCGCGGTGCAGACCGGGCTGGTGCTGATCGCCCTCGCGCTCGGCTCGTTCGTCGCCTCCGGCTTCGCGGGCGCGTTCGGCAACCGCGTCTCCGCCGTGCTGATCGTCCGGGTCGGGCTCGCGGCCGAGATCGTGGGCGTGGTCGGCATCGGCGCCGTCGTCTCCGACACGACACCGTGGTGGGCGCTCGTGCCCTTCCTCGCCGTCTACGGCTTCGGCGTCGGCCTCGCCACCGCGCAGCTGACCGGAGTGGTCCTCCGCGACGTGCCCGTCGAGCTCAGCGGCCAGGGCTCCGGCACCCAGTCGACCGCCCGGCAGATCGGCTCGGCGCTCGGCATCGCGGTGCTCGGCACGATCCTCTACACCTCGACCGCGGGCGTGCTCACCTCGTCGCTGGAGGAGCAGGGCCTGCCGGCCGCGCAGGTCAGCAGCACCGTGGACGCCGTCGTCGACTCCTCGGGAGCGGCCATCGCCGGACTCGCGGCCGACCCGGGCTCGGCGGACGTCGCCCGCGCGGCCGGGGAGGCGCTGTCGGACGGCACGCGCTTCGCCGCCTTCGCCGCGGCGGGCTTCCTCGCCGTCGGCTTCGCGGCGACCCTCTCCCTCGGCGCGGCGCCGCGCGAGGAGAAGCGCGAGTCCGCCGAGCCGGTCGGCTCGGGTCCGATCAGCTCAGCGGAGCCGCGTCGTCGGCGGTGAAGACGATCTTGCCGATCGTCCGGTCGGTGCCCTGCGCCCGCCGCGAGAGCACGGCGATGACGTCCTCGAGCGGATGCACGGCGCCGGCGGTGGGAACGAGCTCGCCCGAGACGGCCAGCGAGACGGCCCGGCCGATGCGCTCGGCGCTCGCCGTGACGATCAGGTTGCTCACCTTCGGGCGGCCGCGCCGGACGAGGCTCGCCGCCTGGGCGCCGAGGTCCGGGCCGCTCGGCACGAGGGTGGTGTAGCGGCCGCCGTCGGCGAGGAGGAGCGCGGCGTCCCTCGCCGGCAGGTGCCCGGAGACGTCGAGCACCGCGTCGAAGCGGCCGCCGAGCACACCGAGGTCGAGCAGGCGGTAGTCGTGCGGCTCGGCGCCGAGCGCACGCAGGGTGTCGGCGGACGCGGCCGAGCCGGTCGCCGCGACGGTGCAGCCCGCGCGGAGCAGCAGCTGCACGACGAGGTTCCCGATCGCGCCGGAGCCGCCGCCCACCAGGATCTGCTCGCCGGCCCGGACCCGCAGGGCGTCGACCGTGCCGATCGCGGTGCCGCCGGACATCGCCAGCGTCACTCCCTGCACGTCGTCGAGGGCGTCGGGCAGCGGGACCAGCGAGCGGCCGCGGACGATCGCGGCGTCGGCGAAGGCGTCGCCGTCGCGGGTCATGCCGACGACGCGGTCGCCGATCGAGACGGAGTGGTCGCCGGGGCCGAGCGCCTCGACCGTGCCGGCGATGTCGAGTCCGAAGCCGTAGGGGCGCTTCCGGCCGACCGCCATGATCCGGGCGGCACCGGAGAGGATCTTCTCGTCGGTCGCGTTGATGCTCGCGGCGCGCGTGCGCACCAGCACCTCGCCGCGTCCGGGCATCGGCACCGGGGCCTCCCGCCAGGACAGCACGTCCGGTCCGCCGAACCGCTCGTAGCCGAGTCGTCGCAATTCCCGCTCCCGTCGTCGCGCCGCCGAGGCGGTCGTGCTCCGAGCCTAGGCGCTGGCCGCCCGGTGCTACCGTGGCGGCCATGAGCGCAGACGACAGCCCCGAGTTCGCCGGATTCACCAGCGGAGGCTCGGCGAACGTCGAGCACCCGGACGACGTGCAGCCGGCCGACGCCGACAACGAGGAGAGCACGACCCCCGAGGAGAGCGCCGACCCCGACCACCCCTACGACTCGATGGCCGAGAGCGGCACCGAGAACGCCCCGGAGGACGAGGTCGGCTCCCGCGAGGACGAGGAGGGGCTGCTCGCCCCCGGCAGCACGGCCGAGGGCGCGGGCACCTCGCTCGGGGCCGTCCCGGTCGAGGCGCGGCGCGAGGCCGAGCCGCTCGGCGCGCACGACGGCGAGGCCGGCTCGGGCCAGCTCGCCGACGAGCCCTGGCGGCAGAACGGCGTCGATCCGCTCGGCTGACGCCCTCCCGCGCGGGGCCCCGCGTCCAGGAACTACTCCGGTTGCTCGGAGGAGCCCCCCTGGCGGGCCCCGTACGGTTCCGGAGGACGCGGCAGGCCCGCCGCGTGGACGGAGAGTCTCATGTCGTTGCTGTTCAACCGCACCCGGGAGCTCCGCTGGACCCCGGACGAGCGGAAGGCCCTCGCGGAGGCCGTGGCCGAGGACCGCGCCCAGCTGTGGCGCAGCGTCGGCGATCTGGACCGCACGGTCGTCGTCTCGACCGAGGACCCGGGCGTCCGCGGAGGCGCCCGCTGGCCCACCGATCACCGCGCCTTCCTCCGCGTCGAGCGCGGCCCCTCCGTGGTGCTGGCCACCGACGGCCTCAGCGATCCCTTCGACCGCCTCGCCCGCCCCGGCACCGGCCTCGGGCTCGAGCTGTGCCTCGAGACCTCGGCGCTGCGCGGCATCCCCGCGGCCGACCTCTGGAACCACTGGCAGTTCCGTGTCCTCTACGAGGCGGCGCGGCTCGCGGCGCTGCAGGGCGTGTGCTGCCGGACGGGCGTCGACACGGCCACCCTGCCGGGCGCGGCCGCACCGGCCGCCTGGGCGGACGAGCGCGGCTCGGTCGGCGTGCTGCTGGGCCTGCGCGGCGGCGGACTCCCCGAGCGCCTCGAGCTGGCGACGGGCGACGTCGAGCTGGTGACCGTCACCCCGCTCTGGCCGGAGGAGTACGCCTGGGCCTCGGTCGACACCACCGCCCGCGAGGAGATCGCGTCCCGCCTGCGCGCCCTGCCCCACGACGAGCTCGTGCACACCGCCCGCCCCCGCGTGGTCTGAGCACCGCGGAGCCGGTGGATCTCGATACGCGCCCTGCGGGCGCTACTCGATCAGCATGAGGGGCGCGGCGGCCGCCTGCTTGCCGGTCGAGCGGCCGCCCGTTTGCCGGTCGAGCGGCCGCCTGCATGCTGGTCGAGTAGCCCCGAAGGGGCGTATCGAGACCCGGCGTCCTCAGCAGGCGGGTCTGCAGGCTCGTCGTCCGGCGGGGGTGGATCTCGATACGCCCGCTGAGCGGGCTACTCGATCGGCATGAGGCCGCGGATCAGTGCATCGAGATCGCGAGTCAGGCGTGCTCCGGGGGCTCCTCGGTTAGCACGAGCTCGCCGGTGCTGTTGGCGTGAGCGATCAGCTCGTCGATCCAGGCGCGGTTGAGCGCCGGGCGCCGGCCTCCGTGGAAGCGGAAGTGCAGCGGCGTGGTCGGGTGGATCCAGACGGAGCTGCGGCCGTAGCCGCTCGACTCCGGCTCGGTCCAGGAGAGGCTGAACGACTCGTTCCGCCGCATCTTCGCGAACATCGCCACCTTGAGGTGGGCGAGCAGTCGATCGTCGAAGTCGATCTCGAGTGACTGCGGCCCGTAGATCAGTCGTCCCATGCTGGCGAGGATACCGCCGCGGCGCGCTCCGGGCGGGTCGGACCGGGAACGGCGAACGCCCCGCCCAGCGGATCCGAGGATCGCGGTGGCCGGGGCGTTCAGAGGTCGTTGCGACCCGGAGGCCGTGTGACGCTGGGGTCGGTGATTACTCGCCGACGCCGCGGATGTTCGCGGCCTGCGGGCCCTTGCGGCCCTGCTCGACGTCGTACTCGACGTGCTGGTTCTCGACGAGCTCGCGGTAGCCCTCCTTGGCGATGGCGGAGAAGTGCGCGAACACGTCGGCGCCTCCGTCGTCGGGAGCGATGAAGCCGAAGCCCTTTTCGGAGTTGAACCACTTAACGGTGCCAGTAGGCATTTCTTTTCCTTACGTGATGGTGACGCCCGCGTGAGCGGCCGTCGTTAGATTTCGCACAGCTGTGCGGTACCCGGTCCGCTCGTCCGCCGCGGGTGAAACACGCGTCGGCCGATCGATCCGGGTCGTCTGGGGGCGGAGAGCGCGGCTCCTCGTGGGGAGTGCGACTGCGCGGGGGAGAACGTCCCGCTCACCGAGAGTGTCGGAGAAGCGGGGGTCGAACGAGGAACGGCGCGGCTTCCGCGGCGTCCTGTGAAGGGCGGTACCCGCGGGTGAGGCGGGCGTTCGAACCGGCGGATCGAGGGCGATGCACTCGATCGTTGCGGTCTCTATCAGGGGCTGAGTCTCTTCGTCGTCGTGCGACTTCTCAGCCGTGGAATTCGGGCGATCGCCCAGGAGATGTCTCCACTCTACGGGAGAGGAGCGCCCGAGCGCGACCGTCGGGCCCAGACCGGCTCCTCGCGCGGCCCGCGCCTGTGCCACGATGCAACTCCGGGTGCGGCTCGCGCACCCCTCACGACGAGGTGTCGATGCTGCTCACGAGTGCCGGGCTCCCGAGCGCCGAGGCCGCCGACGCGGATGCGCTCGAGCTCCGCCGCGAGCAGAGCGAGGTCGGCATCGCCTGCGCGCGCCGGGCCGGGGGACTGTTCGCGGGCGCGTCCGCGCTCCACCTGGTGATGCTCGTGCCGACCGAGCTGCCCGCCGTGCTGCCGAGCGCCCTCCTGCTCGTGATCAGCGCCGCGATCCAGCTCTCCTCGCGCCGCGCCGGTCCGAGCGGCGCGCGGGCCGTGATCGCCGGCCTCGTGCTCGGCGTCGTCGCGCTCGCGGCGTTCCTCGGCCCGGGCGTCCCGGACGGCGACCGCACCGTGCTCAGCTGCGTGACCATGCTCGCCTCGATGGCGCTGCCGGCCCCGCTGCTCGCGATCGGCTCGTCGCCGCGGCTCGGCTGGGCGGCCGTCCTCGGCGGCGTCCCGGCGCTGGCCCTCGGGATGGCGGCGACGACCGGCTCGGGACGGGCGCTGTTCGTCGGACTCTCGGTCGTCGTCTGCTGGGTCGTCGCCGTCATCGGCGCCCGCTGGCTCGCCTCGAGCGTCGAGCGCGCCCACGCCGGCACCACCCGCCTGCGCACGGCGCACGCCGCCGAGCGCCGCTCGAGCGAGAGCGAGGCGCAGCGCCGCCGCGAGGCGCGCCTGATGCACGACACCATCCTCGCCACCCTCACCCTGCTCGCCCACCGCGGCGAGGGCGTCCCCGTCGCGACGCTGCGCTCGCAGGCGACGGCCGACCTCGCGCTGCTGCGCCGGCTCGACCGCGCCGATCCCGCACCCGCCGACTCCGCGGAGGGGAGCCCGGCGCCGGCCGAGAACGCGGGCAGCGCGCCCTCGGTGCTCGCCGAGGTCGGCCGCCGCGCGGAGGCACTGGGCGTGCAGGTGCGCTGGCACTCCGGCACGGCCGCGCCCGACGCGCCGCCCCTGCCCGGCGCGGCGCTCGACGCCCTCGCGCGCGCCGCGGGGGAGTGCCTCGAGAACGTGCGGCGCCACTCCGGTGCGGCGACGGCCCACGTCACGCTCGACGAAGGGGCGGACGCGGTCCGCGTGACCGTCGCGGACGCGGGGCGCGGCTTCGACCCCGCGGCCGTCCCCGCGTCGCGGCTCGGCCTCGCGCAGTCGGTCGTCGGGCGGATCGAGGCCGTCGGCGGTTCGGTGCGCATCTTCTCCGCGGTCGGCGCGGGCACCACCGTCCTGCTGAGCGTGCCGCGATGACCGCGCCGATCGAGGCCGGCGACCGCGCTGATCGCTCCGCCGGGTCCGACCGCTCCGACCGCGCCGACCGCGCCGGAGAGGGCACGCTCGTCGAGCTGGTCCGCGCGGCCGGCGAGGGGCCGAGGACGCTCGACTCGGTCCGCCAGCGGATCACGCGAACCCATCGCCTGACCGCGAGCTATCTCAGCGCCGGCTTCCTCGCGATCACCGTGGCACTGGTGGTCCGCGGGCTGGCGTCCTTCCTCTGGGCGCTGAACGACCGGTCGGCGACCGGGCTGTCCGGACTTTCCTGGGCGCTGGTGCTCGCCGCGCTCGCGGTGGGGATCGTCATCGTGGTGACCCGGCACGGCGAGCTGCCCCGGCCGGTCTTCGCGGGGGTGCTCGCCGTCGACGCGGTGGCGATGGTGCTGGAGTTCGCCGACTACGCGCTGCCGGCGCCGGCGCCGCTCTACTACCCCACGGTCTGCATCGGGGTCGGCGCGACGGTGATCGCGCTGCTCGGCTTCCAGCCGCCGTCGCGGAGCACCGCGGCGATCATCGTGCTCGTCGGGCTGAGCCTGCTCGGGCTGCTCGCCCACGCGCTGATCTCCGGCGAGGGGTCGAGCATCGCGGTCGGCAACGTGCTGCTGGCGACGACCCCCGTGGCGGTCTACGCCTCGCTGCTCACCGCGCTCGACCGCCACGTGCACCGCGGGCTCGACCGCACCCTGGCGGACAGCGTGGTCGACGGGCCGGGCACCGGTCCGGGCAGTCTCGCGGCCGTGGAGCTCGCGCGGGTCGACGCGGAGATCGCGGAGCTGCTCGAGGAGGTCGTCGCCCGGGGCGCCGCGCCCGACGCCGACCTCGGCGAGCGGGCCCGGGTGCTCGGCGACCGGCTCCGCGAGGTGCTGGCGCGCAGCCACGACCGCACCTGGCTCGTGATCGCCGTGGAGGAGTCCGCGCTGCTCTCCGGAGCGGTGCTCGTCCGCGACCCGCGGGGCATCGCCGCGGCTCTGGCGCCGCCGGACCGCTCGCGCCTGCTCTCCGTCCTCTGGCTGCTCACCGAGCAGGCCGCCGCGGGCCGGCCCGCCCTCGAGCTGGTGCTCGCGCATCGCGAGGACGCGGCGGTGCCGGTGCGGATCGTCCTGCGCGCGCCGGGCCTGCGGCCGCGGGACGTCGACCCGGCGGTCTGGGGGATCCTCGGCGAGATCGGCGCGCACCGGGCGTCTCCCGAGGGCACGGGCACGACGATCGAGCTGGACCACCGCCCGCCGGGGCGGTCGGCGTGAGCGCGGACGCCGGGACGGCGACCGGCGAGCAGCCCGGGATCGCCTTAGCGATCCTCGACGACCACCCGATCCTGCTCAGCGCGCTCACCGAGTGGATCAACCGCTCCGGCGCCGAGATCCGCGTCGTCGCGACGGCCTCGAGCTGGACCGGTCTGCTGGCGCATCCGCGCTTCCCCACCGATGTCGTGCTGCTGGACATCGACCTCGGCGACGACCTCGACCTCGCGATGAAGATCCGCACGATCACCGCCGCCGGCGCGGCCCCGGTCATCATCAGCACCCACTCCCAGGCGGAGACCGTCGCGGGGGCGCTGGAGGCCGGAGCGCGCGGCTACCTGGTGAAGAGCGAGCGTACGGAGGTGATCCTCGAGGCGATCCGCACCGCGGCGCGCGGGGAGTGCTTCCTCACCCCGCAGACCCGGGCCCTGCTGGGCGGCGGCGGCGCGGGCCCGCTGACGGCCCGCGAGCGCCGGATCGTCGGCCTCTTCGTCGAGGGGCTCTCGCTCAAGCAGGTCGCGACCGAGCTCGGGATCACCCAGGACGCGGCGCGCAGCTCGCTGCGGAACGCTCGGGCGAAGTACCGCGCCGAGGGCGTGGGCGTGAGCACCAAGATCGCCCTGCGACGCCAGGCGCTGCGCGACGGGATCATCGGGCGCACGCCCTAGCGGCACGGCGACGAACCCGTCGTGCGTCGGCGACCGTTTCGGGTCAGACGGACTCGTCGCGCTTCTGCCGGGCCGGCTCGGCCGGGCGGTCGGGGCCGTTCCAGACCGAGACGATGCCCCAGGCGACCGCGGCGATCGGCACGGCGAGCACGGCGCCGACGATGCCCGCGAGCACGGTGCCGATGGTCAGCGCGATCAGCACGATCAGCGGGTGCAGCTTGAGCGAGCGGGCCATCACGACCGGCTGGAGGAAGTTGCCCTCGAGCTGGTTGACGGCGATGACGACGATGATCACGATCAGCGCGGCCAGCGGGCCGTTCGCGACGAGGGCGACGAGCGCGGCGAGGATGCCGGCGGCGGTCGCTCCGACGATCGGGATGAAGGCGGTGAGGAAGACGATCACGGCGAGCGGGAGGGCCAGCGGCACCTGCAGGATCGCGAGGGCGACGCCGATGCCGATCGCGTCGACCGCGGCGACGGTCGCCGTGCCGCGGATGTAGCCGCCGAGGACGTCGACGGTCTTGCCGCCGACGCGCTTGGCGCGGTCGTAGCTCGAGCCGGTGAAGGGGCGGAGCAGGAACTCCCAGATCTTCGGGCCGTCCTTCATGAAGAAGAACAGGACGACGATCATCAGCACGAGGCCGGTGACGAAGTTCGCCGCGGCCGCAGCGCCGGCGAGGGCGCCGGAGCCGAAGGAGCTGGAGGTGAGGAAGTCGACGACGCTCTGGCGGGCGTCCTCGATCTGCTGCTCGTCGATCTGGAACGGCAGGTGCTGCACGTAGTCCTGCAGCGAGGCGATGCCGTCGGAGGCGCTGCTGACCAACTCGTCCCACTGGTTGCGGACGGCGACGGTGATCAGCCAGCCGATGGCGCCGAGGATCGCGAGCAGTCCGATCAGGGCGATCCAGGTGGCGAGGATCGACGGCACGCCCTTGCGGCGCATCCAGGCCAGGACGGGGTGGATCGCGGATGCGAGGATGATCGCGATCAGCACGGGGATCAGCACCAGCGTCAGCTGGGTCATCGCGAGGACGAGGACCGCCGCGAGCGCCAGGACGACGAGCACCTGGAGGCAGCGCAGGGCGAAGCGCCCGAGTCCGTCGGTCCACACCGTCGGCCGCCGCTCGGCGGGAGGAGTGGCCGGCGAGGCGGCCGGGGAGGCGGCCGGGGGGACGGTGCGGTCGAAGAAGCCCATGGGGGGAACCGTAGTGGAGGGACGGGGCGCGGTTCTCCCGCTTGACGACCGCGCGGTCGCCCAGGAGACGGGGTCTGCCGGGTGGCGGCCGGATCGGGCGTGGAGTGCGGAATCGGTTGCGTCCGGTCGACTCCACTGAGCAGAATCGCCTGTCTGCGGCGAAAAGGAGCGCAGAGGTGCGGAATCCATTGCTTCGACGACGGAATGCGCACTAGGGTCGCCGTGTCCATGCAAGCGCATGGGGTGCGGGACCCGAACCCGCGCCGCAGTCGCTCGCCGGTGCCCGCCGCCTGCCGATCAGGCGGCGGGTCCGCGCTCGTCCAGGACGGCCGCGCTACGCGGCGGGAACTCGGACGGTCAGTCCGCCCGGCTCGATCCAGGTGCGGAACGCCGACGTCGTCCCGAACGGGTCGCCGTCCAGCTCGATCTCCTGCGGCTTCTCCAGGCGCACCACGAGCTCGTGGCCCTTCACGTAGCGCAGCGCCGAGACCTCCTTCGTGAGGCCCATCAGCTTCGTGCCGACCACGCCGCTGCGGCGCAGCACGCCGTTCTCCCAGACCACCTTGAAGATGATCTGGACCCAGCCGAAGAAGCCCTCCGGGCGCAGCAGCACGATGTCGAACTCGCCGTCGTCGACCGCGGCGTCCGGCAGCAGCAGGATGTTCGCCGGCAGGGCGCCGCAGTTGCCCACGATGATCGTGTGCGCGCGCACCTTGCGCGTCTTCGCGCCGTTCAGGGAGTAGCGGAACTCGAGCTGGTTCTTGTCCAGCAGGGCCTTCCGCAGCGCGTCGACGTAGGCGAGCCAGCCGGCCCGCTTCTTCAGGTCGTCGTCGGTGTTCGCGAGCATCTTCGCGTCGATCCCGAGACCGGCCATCACGACGTAGGAGTGCCGGTCGCGGCCCTTCGAGGTCTCGATGTCGATCACGCCGATGTCGATGGCGCGGTCCTCACCCGAGAAGGCGACGGTCAGCGCGTTGTCGACGTCGTCGAGCGTGAGGTTCAGATTGCGGGCGAGCAGGTTGCCGGTGCCGGAGGGCAGCAGCGCGAGCGACGCCTTCGAGTCCTGCAGCGCCTCGGCCACCACGCGCACGGTGCCGTCGCCGCCGGCCGCGATCACCATGTCGACGCCCTGCTCGAGCGCCTCCCTGGTCTGGCCGGCTCCCGGGTCCTCGACGGAGGTCTCGAACCAGAGGGTCTCGTCCCAGCCGGCGGCCTCCTGGGCACGCGCGACGGCGGCCTTCACGGCCTCGAGGTCGACCTTGACGGGGTTGTAGACGATCGCGGCGCGGCGGAGCTCAGACATCGGCGCCGTCCTCGTCCTCGTCGAGCTCGTTCCCGTCGGCGTCGACCCGGCCCGGGCGCACGGCGGCGTCGTCGCGGATGTCGATGCGCGTGTCGCCCGCGGGGGTGGTCGTCACGTCGATGCGCGGGGCCGCGTCGGCCTCCGTCGCCTTCGGTGCGCTGGTCAGCTGGTCTCGGCGATCATCCGCCTTCTGGTCGCTCATGCCTGGACGGTAGCAGCGCGATCGCGAGCGCCGCTCGGGGTTGCGTCGGCCTCGGCGGCCGCTCTCAGCGCGGGGTCGAGCGGGCGGCCTGCAGCCCCCAGAGCACCAGCGGGATCTGCAGCGGCAGGCGCAGCAGCGTGATCGCCCGGGTCCGCGGGCGCCGGGCGTCGAGGGCCATCTGCACGTTGGCGGGGAAGACCCCGGCCATCAGGGCCGCGGAGGCGAGACCGCCGGCGGCGCGGGTCGGCGGCCAGAGCGTCGTCGCGGCGCAGGCGAGCTCCGCGACGCCCGAGACGAGCACCCAGCCGCGGACCGAGCCGGGCATCGCCCGCGGGACGGCGCGCTCGAAGACGGCGGGGCGCGCGAGGTGGATCACGCCCGAGACCGCCATCGCGCCGACGAGCGCGAGCGGGCCGGCACCGAGGCGGGCAGCCCCGGCGCGGGCGGAACGCCGTCGCCGGAGCGTGCGGCGGCTCATCGGCCCTGCGCCCCGCGCTCGAGCGGAGCGACGTGGTCGAGGATCCGGCGCCACTCGCGCACCAGCGCCAGCCGCCCGGTGCCGTCGACGGTCGCGGAGCGCGCGTCGGCGAGCCGGGAGCGGAACCAGCGCGCGTCCTCCGAGCCGGCGACCGGGTCAGCGTCGCCGTTCACGATCAGGACCTCGGCCGTGACCCGGTCGAGCTCGTCCGCCCAGGAGCCGTCGCGGAGCGCGACCAGGTCGGTCGCGGCGCCGCCGGGGCCCTGGCGCCAGCCCTCGCCGAGCATCCGCTCGAGCCGGTTGCGCAGCCCGCCGTGGCTCTCGAGGACCGGGTCGCCGGGGTCGACGCCGAGCGAGTCCAGGCCGGGCACGTCGGCGGGGAGCGTCGCGGCGATCCCCGCGACGTCCTCGCCGGGCAGGGTCTGCCGCCGCTCCCACGCCGTCGTCGGGTGCACGAGCGCCCCGGCCTGCGGGGGAGCGGGGGTGCCGACGATCGCGATGCGGTCGACCAGGTCCGGGTGCCGTGCGGCGAGCGAGAGCGCGAAGGCGCCTCCCGAGCCCCAGCCGACCACGCCGACGCTGCCGAAGCGGGCGCCGTCGACGTCGCGGGCGGTGCGCTCGGAGCGGCGGAGGTACTCCGCGAGGTCGTCGGCGCGGTCCTGGACGCGGCCGTGCTGCGCGTCGACGGGATCGGAGGCGCCGTAGCCGGGGCGGTCGAGGATCAGCAGGTGCAGGCCCCACGGGCCGGTGACCAGCGGGTCGGGGTCGAAGCCGCCCGCGCCGGGAGTGGGGTGGCAGAACACGACCAGCCGGTCCGCGATCGGGTCGCCGGCGGCCGAGACGCCCATCCCGCGTCCGGACCGCAGCTCGAATCGGTGGTTCGCCATGTCTCCTCCAGAGTGCCGCCGTCGGTCGGCGGAGCGACCCCAGTCAACCGGAGGCGCGGGGTGCGCCGCTGGGGATTGTGCGGGGGCGTGGGCATCGTGGCCTCCCCGGGCCGCCCGCCGCCACCCCCTGGCGCGGTCCGTGCGGCGCGGAGGAGAGTGGGCGTTCCGGCAGAGCGCCGGGCGAAGGGAGAGCGGCGATGAGCAGCGACAGCAGCAACGGCACCGAGGACGAGAAGACCGAGAAGACCGAGGACCTCCCCGACGGCACCGGCACCGACACCTCCAGCGGCGGCGGCGACACGGACACCGTCTCGGGCGGCGAGCCGGACGACGAGTAGCCGCCGCGGCACGCTCGGCGACGAGAAGAGGGGCGCCACCGGTGATGCCGGTGACGCCCCTCTCGTCGTTCTCCGAGGTCAGACGACGGGGCCGTTGCCCTCGCTGGTGCGGCGGGTGACCTGCTCGCCGCTGGCGGGGTCGACCGCCGAGCGGGTGGTCGAGACGGCCTGGCGGCGGCGCGTCATCAGGACCAGGCCGAGGATGAGGCCCACGGCTCCGGCGGCCATCAGGATGTAGCCGACCAGCTTGAGGTCGACTCCCGACACCTGGACGTCCACGGCGAACGCGAGGACCGCGCCGACGACGAGGAGGAAGATCCCTGCTCCGATGCTCATACGTGCTCCTTCTGCGTGCGCCGGCGTGCGCGGGAGGCGCGATGGGCACCGGCGGGCGACGCCCCACCGTAGTGCCGTGGCCCCCCGCCGCCGAAGCCCTATCCCCCACCGCCGGCCGGGGTGTAGGCGGGACATCCATGTTGATCGAGTAGCCCGCGGAGCGGGCGTCTCGAGATCCACCACCGTCAGCACCAGAGTCTGCAGACCCGCCCTGCTGAGGACGTAGGTCTCGATACGCCCCTTCGGGGCTACTCGACCAGCATGAATACGCCCCTGCGGGGCTGCTCGATCCGCATGGATGCGTCCCTGCGGGGCTGCTCGACCAGCATGGAGGGCCGCTCCCGCGTCCCCACGGCATTTCGCCAACAGCTTGTTGGCGAAATGCCGGCGATCACTTCGATCCTGCGTCGGCACCACCCGGAAGGGGTGCGACGGCCTGCCGGAGGACGGCTGCGAGGTCCTCGTTGCTGCCGGTGTCCTGGCTGTGGAACCTCGCCTCCACGAAGGCGTCGCGCAGTGGCGCTCCGGGCGCGAAGAGTGCTGCATCGATCTGGTAGCCCGCCTGTTCGGCGAGCTGTGAGAAGAACACGAACTGTGTGCGGGTGTTGCCCTCCCTCGCGAAGTGGATCACGTTCAGCTCGCCCCAGCTCTCGGCGAGCTCATCGATGAACTCCTCCAGTCCGAGACCGCGGAGATGATCCTTGCGAGCGAGCTTCGCGTACTCGGCATCAGCCGCTTCGGAGAGGGCCGGGCCGGCAGGGTAGTAGGCGTGCCCGTCCTTCGTCATGCGCGCGCCGACCGGAGCGACCCGCTCCTGGCCCGCCCACGCGTACACGTCGTGGAAGATCGCACGATGGATCGCCTTCATGTGCGCGTAGTCGAACCGACCCTTGACGGGGTTCTCGTGCAGTTCTCGAATGCGGACAGCAGTGATCGCCTCCTCCATCGCACGCAGCTTCACCGGATCCGTCTCGCCGTAGGGCTTGCTCGGTCCTGTGAACTTGTTGCGCAGAACAGTCGTACCCGGAATGAAGTAGTCATCCCAGGTACGGAAGGTGGAACCGAGCGGCATCAGCCCTGAATGTGTCGCCGAATCGCGGCGACGGCCTCGTCCCCTGTCAGCTCATGGCGCGCGGCACGCTCGATGATCGCGAGTAGTGCGGGATCCGTGACCTCGTGTCCTGCCAGCGAAAGAGCCGCTTCGGCGAACATCAGGTGCTGATCGACCTCAGCGTGATCGGGCGTGACCGCCCCGAGTGCGTGCGCCATGCCGACCTCCCTCGTGAGCCCCTCTACTTTACCAGCGCCACCCCTTCCGGGGCTCAGCGGTCGGCGATGCGGAGCATCACGCGGGTGCGGTCGCCGCGGGAGACGATCCGCTCGATCACCATGAAGGCGCGGTACTCGAGGCGGTACTTGCGGAGGAAGACGCGGCCGAGGCGCTCGACGGTGTCGGTGTCGGAGACGATGTGCGCCTCCGCCTCGAGTGCGGTCGCGCCGTCGGCGACCCGGCCGCGGCGGTCGCAGGGGACGAGGGTCACCCGCGGGTCGTTGCGCAGGCGCTTGACCTTGCCGCTCTTGCGGGGCGTGGTGACGATCAGGTCCGCGCCGTCCCGGGCGATCCACACCGGCGTCGACACTCCGACGCCCGTCTTCCGGAAGGTCGTGAGCGAGACGAACGAGGCGTCGGAGAGGGCCGCGAGAGCGGGCGAGAGGGTCATCCTCGAAGAGTAGGGGTGCGAGGGAGCGACTCCGCAAGCCTCCCTGGCAGCTCCGATCGCCGCCGTAGGGTGGAGGCATGACCGACCCGTCCCCCCTGATCGGTCCGATCCCGGCGCCCGAGCTCCACGTCATGACGTACAACATCCGCCGCCGCATGCCCCGCCTGACCGCCCGCGCGGTCGACCAGTGGGAGCGCCGGAAGCCCATGGTGCGCCGGCTGCTGCAGGAGGAGAGCCCGTCGATCCTCGCGGTGCAGGAGGCGCTGCCCGATCAGGCGCAGTGGGTGCACGAGTCGCTCGGCGCCTCGTTCGAGGGCATGGGCTTCGGCCGCGACGCCGACCGCGGCGGTGAGCGGGTGATGCTCTTCGTCGACCGGAGCCGCTTCGCGGTGCGCGACTGGTCGCAGATCGCGCTGTCCGCGACTCCGGACGTCGCCGGCTCGCGCAGCTGGGGCAACCGGATCCCGCGCACCGCGGTGATCGCCGAGCTGACCGACCACGCGACGAACCGCGAGTTCACCGTCGTCGCGACGCACTTCGATCACCTCTCGCGGCGCTCGCGACTGCGCTCGGCCGAGCTGGTCGCCGAGCGGATCACCGACCTCGGCCGGCCCGCGATCGTGATGGGCGACACCAACACCGACGTCGGCACGGAGCCGTACCGGGCGCTGCTGGACGAGGGCGGGCTCGCGGACTCCTGGGTCGTCGCCGGCACGCACCTCACCCCGCACTGGGGCACCTACTCCAACTACCGCCCGCCGAAGGCCGGCCGCCGCATCGACTGGCTCACGGTCAGCGCCGGGGCCTTCGAGGTCGTCTCGGCGGCGATCAACGCGACACGCTACGGCACGGCGCCGGGCTCGGACCACGAGGCGGTCCAGGCCGTCCTCCGCTTCACGAAGCCGTGACCCGACCCGCCGTGAGAGCCCGCCCCGAGAACGAGCCCGTCCTGATCTCGACGTTCATGGAGCCCCCGCGCACACGGGGCGAGTGGTTCGCCGACGCGGTCCGCGTCCTCGGCGCCGTGAGCATCGTCGCCGCGATGATCGGCTGGGACCTCGTCGACGTCGCCGTGCTCGCCCTCGCCGCGATCGGGCTGGTGCTGCCGCGGTTCCTCGGGATCCGCCCGGCGCTGGACGCCACCTTCGGACTCGCTCTGCTGGTCGCGTCCTGGAGCAGCGTGCTCGGGCTCTACCAGGCCTGGGCGTCGTGGGACCTCGTCGTGCACTTCGTGCTGAACGGGCTGGTCGCGGCCGTCGCCTACATCGTCGCCGCGCGCGCCGGCGTGGTGCCGACGGTCGCCGGCGACCGCGGTCCGCTCGCCCCGGCGATCGTGCTCTGCGCCTGCTTCGGCCTGTCGATGGGCGTGGTCTGGGAGTGGGGCGAGTGGGCCGGGCACCGCTTCGTCGACCCGTCGATCTTCGTCGGCTACGAGGACACGCTGGGCGACCTCGCGGCCGGTGCGGCCGGCTCGATCGCGGCCGGCGCGCTGATGCGCTTCTGGTCGGCGAAGAGCCGCGTCGTCGGCGGCTGACGCTCGCCGGCCGCTGCTCCCCGCTCCTCAGCAGACGGAGCGCAGCGCCTCGAGGACGACCGCCCGCGCGGGGTTCCCGCGGCCCGAGCGGCGCCAGGCGGCGCTGACGACCCGCGTCGACACGGGGTCGACAGCGGGGACGGCGACCACCGCCTCCGGGAGCGGCTCGCGGCCCAGCCGCGGGACCAGCGCGACCGCGGCGCCCGCCTCGACCAGGGCGATGTGGGTGCTGAAGTCCTCGTCGTAGTAGGCGATGTCGGGCTGGCGGCCGGTGCCGGCGAAGGTGCGCAGCAGCCAGGCGTGGCAGATCGCGCCGGCCGGGATGCTCACCCACGTCTCGTCCGCGAGCCGGCTCGGCGCGATCTCGGCACTGCCTGCGAGCGGGTGCGCCCGGTTCAGGAGGACGTCGGCGCGGTCCTCGAGCAGGGTCTCGGTCTCGATGGTGTCCGGCGGGAGCTCGAGCGCCAGGCCCGGCCAGTCGTGCAGGATCGCCAGGTCGGCGGCGCCCCGCTCGAGCCGCCGGGACGCCTCCCACGGGTCGAGCTCGTCCACGGTGAGCCGCAGCCGGGGAGCCCGCTCGCGGAGGAGGGCCAGGGCGGGGACGAGCAGGCCGCGCATCGCGGTCGAGAACGCGACGACCCGCAGCGTGCCGGTCACCTCCTCCGCGGGGACGGTGCCGAGGTGCCCGAGCGCCTCCAGCTCGGCGAGGAGGCGCTCGCCGCGGTCGGCCAGGGCGCGGCCGTGCTCGGTGAGCAGCACGCCGCGGCCGGAGCGCTCGGCGACGGCGCCGCCGGACTGGCGCTCGAGGCGCTTGAGCTGCTGCGAGACGGCGGAAGGGGTGTAGCCGAGCGCGTCGGCCGCGGCCGCGACGGTGCCGCAGTCGCGGACGGCGATCAGGGCGCGGAGCGCGGACGGCTCGATCATGCGGGGCTCGCGATCCCTGCAGTGTGTTCGACCATGCAGCGACGCTACCGGGTCGACGGTGCGGACCGGCGCTGGTGCTGCCGGGTCATCCACGCTTGTCTGGGGGCATGACCCGCCGGTACAGCCTCCTCGCCCTCCTCGTCGTGCTGCTCTGGGGGCTGAACTTCGTCGTGATCGACGTGGGGCTCGCGGACGTGCCGCCGCTGCTGTTCCTGGCGATGCGGTTCACGGTGGTCGCGGTGCCGGCCGTGTTCCTCGTGCCGCGGCCGCAGGCGCCGCTGCGGACGGTCGCGACCATCGGCGCCTTCATGAGCCTCGGGCAGTTCGCGCTGCTCTACCTGGCGCTGGCGCTGGGGATGCCCGCGGGGCTCGCGTCGCTGGTGGTGCAGGCGCAGATCGTGCTGACGGTGCTGATCGCCGCGGTGCTGCTGAAGGAGCGGCCGACGCGGCGGCAGAGCATCGGCCTGGTCGTCGGCGTCGCCGGGCTCGTGATCGTCGCCCTCTCGCACGGGGCCGTCGCGCCGTGGCTGCCGTTCGTGGTCTGCCTCGGCGGCGCGCTCTCCTGGGCGATCGGCAACGTGCTGACCCGGCGGGCGAAGGGCGCCTCGGGGCTCTCGCTGGTGGTCTGGTCGGCGCTGGTCGTGCCGATCCCGGCGCTGCTGCTCTCGCTCCTCGTCGACGGCGGGCCCGCGATCGCCGAGGCGATCCAGGGGCTCTCGCTCGCGGCGGTCCTCAGCACCCTGTACACGGCGGTGTTCGCGTCGCTCATCGGCTACGGCATCTGGAACTCGCTGCTGGCCCGCTACCCCGCCGCGTCGGTGGTGCCGTTCACGCTGCTGGTGCCGGTGGTCGGCGTGCTGTCGGCGTGGGTGCTGCTGGGCGAGGTGCCGTCGGTCGGCGTGCTGATCGGCGGCGCGGTGATGGTCGCGGGGCTCGCGGTCGCGACGATCCGCCGAGGCCGGCGCGATCCCGTCCTCGCCGCTGTCGGCGGTCCGGCGTAGTGTCGCCCGCATGTGCGGACGCTTCGCGATGGATTCCGAGACCGACGCCCTGATCGCGGAGTTCGTGGCGGCGGGCGGCCGGGCGGCCGACTGGGCGCCCGACTTCAGCGTCGCCCCGACCGACGCGGCGCCGATCGTGCGCGAGCACCGGCACGAGGAGTCGCTGGAGCGCGAGATCGAGCTGGCCTCCTGGGGGTTCCGGCCGTCCTGGGCGAAGGGGAAGGGGCCGTCGCCGATCAACGCGCGGCTCGAGACGGTCGCCTCGAACGGGCTGTTCCGCGGGGCCTTCGCCAAGCAGCGCGCCATCGTGCCGATGCGCGGCTACTACGAGTGGGAGGCGCGCGCCGACGGCAAGCAGCCGTGGTTCCTGCACGGCGAGGAGTCGATCCTCGCGGCGGCCGGCCTGTACGCGGCGCGCAAGGAGGGCGACGAGTGGCGGGTCTCCTTCACGATCATCACCCGCGAGGCGCGGGACGCCTCCGGCGAGGTGCACGACCGGATGCCCGTCTTCCTCACGCCCGACGTCCGCGACGCCTGGCTGAGCCCGGAGCCGCTCGCCTCCAGCGAGGAGATGCTCGCGACCCTCGACCGCGCGTCGGTCGCGGTCGCCTCGACCATCACCGCCTACCCGGTCGACCGCCGCGTCAACAACGCACGGACGGTCGACCGCCACGACCCGGGCCTGCTCGACCCGGTCGCGTAGGGGCTTCCTGCCGGCGATCAGGGACAGTCGTCGCATCGTGCGCCAGGCAGCGCTCCGCCCGCACGGTCGGTCACCGTCACGAATACCCTCGCCAGATGTGTTTCGCGCGCCTGTCGTTGCCTGTCCTCGCATCGGACATCCGTACTGAGCCAGATCTGTCGGCTTGGACCGACGAGATCATGGCCGAGATCGAGAAGGGCCAGCAGCTCGCCGACCATCTCCCCTCGAAGGAGGCCCTCGATCGCGGTCGCCGCGTTCTAGTCGGCGAGCTGTCCATCAGCGACGCTCGACGGGAATTGCGCGTGAAGCACACCGCGTCGGGTGAAATGCGAATGCGCACGCATTTGCGTACGCATCTGTACGCTGAGACCATGACTTCCCGCAGCCTGCCTACGTCCCGTGCCGTGCCCGTACTGTCTTTCCGCGAGGCGCGCGACGAACTCGGCCGCGCCGTAGGCCGCTTCCGCGAGGACGCCAACGCCGAGATCCTCGTGTTCGGGTCGCATCGGCGAGCGGAAGCGGCGATCGTGCCGATCGCCGTGGTCGACCAGCTCCTCTCTCGTCTGGACGACGAGGAGATCGCGGCACTCGTGCGGGAGCGCTGGGACATGGAGAGCGAGCCGCTCTCGGACGTCGCCGCTCGATTCGGCGTGGTCCTCTACGAATCGTGAGACTGAAGCTCGACGCTCTGAAGCCCGGCTTCGGCGACGACCTCGCCGATCTCATCGCCCGTGAAGGCGGCGGCACTGCTTCTCCGCATCCTCTCGCGGTCCGCGTCATCGGCCTGCTTGCACTGGTGGCTTCCGGCGATCTCGTGGGTCTCCCGCTCGAGGAGCGGAAGTTCACAGCCGACCTGAGCGACTGCCGCAAGATCTACTTCGACCTCGATCCGCGTGAACTGCGGCCACGGTTCAGACTTGTCTATCGGCTCCTGCCGAACGAAGACCGAGCGACGCGGGTGCAGGCGGTGGCGGTCGGTCGCCGTGCTGATCTCGACGCGTACGCACGAGCGGCTCGCAACCTCGGAAGGCCCTGAGGCGGACCCCGGGCGACGACGTGGTCACCCGGGGGCGGGCCGCTTCACTTCGTTCCGGCGTGGCCCGCCCGCCGGCGGAGCCGGCTGATGGGCGGGGTTCCCGGGGCGGGCCGGATCATTTCGTTCCGGCGTGGCCCGCCCGCGGGTGGAGCCGGCTGATGGGCGGGGTTCCCGGGGTGGGCCGGATCATTTCGTTCCGGCGTGGCCCGCCCGCCGGTGGAGCCGGCTGATGGGCAGGGTTCCCGGGGCGGGCCGGATCATTTCGTTCCGGCGTGGCCTGGGAACGGCTTGCCGTTCAGGCTGACCTCGTCGGGGTCGACCTCGACGGTGCCGACGTCGTCCGCGCCGCCGGTGCCGGGCACGGAGATGACCTCGGCCGAGCCGGAGACCTCCGTCCGGCTGGTGGTCGGGTCCTGGTCCTGGCGGACCTCGGTCTCGCGCTCGCTGCCGGGGGACTCGGCGCGGTCCTTCTCGACCTGCTCGCTGCTGGTCCGCGTGGCCGGAGCCGCGCCGTCCGTCGCGCCGATCGTCGATCCCTGCTCGTGCTCGTCCATGTGCCTCTGCCTTTCGTCGGGACCAGCCACGCTACGCGCGGCCCCTCGGGCGAGCACCCGCTTGACAGCTCGCGAGCTCCCCGTCGAGCCCTGCGGCTCGGAAGACGGACGTACTACCCTGGGGAGACGGTCGCACCGGGGGGCGCGGCGTTGCCGCAGCATCCGCCCGAGGAGGAACCGTGTCATCCCACCGAACGGGCGAGAACCGCGTCGTCGGCACGACGATCGGCGGTCGCTACACGATCGAGGAGCTGATCGGCCGGGGCGGGATGGCCACCGTGTACCGGGCGCGCGACGGGATCCTCGGCCGCTCGGTGGCGCTGAAGATGTTCGCGCCGGGCATCGACGACGCGCAGGACCTCCAGCGCAAGTCCTCCGAGATCCGGCTGCTCGCGGCCCTGAACCACCCCGCGCTGGTGACCCTCTACGACGCCGACGACGGCGGCGACGACACCGGCGGCCAGGCCTACATGGTGATGGAGCTCGCCGAGGGGCCGAGTCTCGCGGAGCGGCTGGCCAGCGGGCCCGTCCTGCCGAACGACGTCGCGTCGATGGCCGCCGACCTCGGCGAGGCCCTGCACACCGTGCACGCGGCCGGAGTGGTGCACCGCGACGTGAAGCCCTCGAACGTGCTGCTCGTGCCGAGCCCGCTGACGAGCCGCGAGTTCCGCCCCAAGCTCGCCGACTTCGGCATCGCCTACCTGATCGACGCCACCCGGATCACCTCGCCCGGCACGCTGATCGGCACCGCCGCCTATCTCAGCCCCGAGCAGGCGCACGGCGACGTGCTGACCTCGGCGAGCGACGTCTACTCCCTCGGCCTGGTGCTGCTCGAATCGCTGACCGGGCGCCGCCCCTTCACCGGGTCGGCGATCGAGGTCACCCTCGCGCGCCTGCTGCGCGACCCGGAGGTGTCGGACTCGCTCGGCGGCGGCTGGTCGGCGCTGCTGAACGCGATGACGCGGCGCGAGCCGGCCGAGCGGCCCACGGCGATCGAGGTCGCGGAGTCGGCGCGCGCGCTGATCGATCCGCGCCGCGACGGACCGCCGACGGCGATCGTCGTCCCCGACGTGCCGGTCCGGGAGCCCGCCGGACCGCCGCCGACCGAGCGGATGCCTGCGACCGAGCGCTTCGCTCCGACCGCGGCCGCGACCGAGCTGCTGGACGCGACGTCGGTGCTGCCCGTGGGGGCGACCGCGCTGCTGCCCGGCGCCGCTCCCGCGACCGCGACGACCACGCGGGTCGCGCCGAGCGCGCCGGTCACCCCGCCCGCCGCCGTCGCCCGTCGCCGCACCGGGCCGAGCCCGTGGCTGATCGTCGTGGTGCTCGCGCTGGTCGCCGTGGCGGTCGGCCTCGTGATCGTGCTGTTCGACGGTCCGCAGTCGCCGCTGCCCGCCGTCGACGGAGAGCTCGGCGAGCATCTCCGTCAGCTGCGCGAGAGCATCCGCTCGTGAGGGGGCCGGGCCGACGGGGCGTGAGCCGGCGGGGCCTTCGACTGCGGGCCGGGGGTGCGGTGCTCGCCGCCGTCCTCGTGCTGTCGGGCTGCTCCGCCGCGGATCCGTCGATCGACGACGGCACCGCGCAGGCGCTCGACGACGCGGTCGTGGCGGTCGCCGAGAAGGCGTCGGCCGACGACTGGGACGGAGCGCTCACCGAGCTCGACGCGCTCCAGGCGACGCTCGACGCGGCGGTCGCCGGCGGGAACGTCCGGGAGGACCGGGCCACGTCGATCCGGGCGCAGGCCGACCTCGTGCGCGCCGACCTCGCCGCGCTGATCGCCGCCGTGCCGACGCCTGAGGAGTCGACCGAGCCCGAGCCGGAGGAGACCACTCCCGTCGAGGAGGAGCCGCCCGCCGAGGAGACCCCGGAGGAGGAGACGCCGGCCCCGGTCGAGACTCCCGAGGAGGAGCCGTCGCCGACGCCCGAGGAGACCGAGCCGGTGGAGCCGACCGAGCCTCCGGAGGAGGAGTCGCCGGCACCTGCCGCGACGACGCCGGCCGCCGGTGCGCCCGCCGTGCAGGCGCCCGCGACGCAGGCTCCGGTCGAGGAGCCGGTCGAGGGACCGGGGAACGGCGGCGGGAACGGCGGCGGGAACGGCGACGGCCGCAGCCCGGAGAGCGGGCAGAACCCCGGCAACGGGAACGGCCCGGGGAAGGGCTGAGCCCCTCCGCTCCCGCGTCCTACTCCTCCGTGCGGACGACCGCGTAGGACGCGTCGAGGTCGACGTCCACGTCGGTGCCGTCGGCGCGGGTGACCTCGACGTCGAAGGCGTGGTCGGCGTCGTCGCTGCGCTCGGCCTCGGTGACCGTGCCGCCGCCGATCGCGGCGATCGCGGCCTCGCTCGCGCGGGCCAGCTCCTCGCCGACGAGGTCGTCGGGGTCGACCGCGTCGGTGGTGCCGGTGGTGCTGTCCTCGGCGGTGCCGGTCGTGCCGTCGTCCGTGCCGTCGTTCGCGCCGCCGGTGCCGCGCGCCGCGTCGTCGTCCGGGTCGACGACCAGCACGCCGAAGGAGTCGTCGAGCCGCACGTCGTACTCGAGGCCGTCGTCGCCGCGCAGCTCGAGCTCGTAGCCCGGCGTGCCGTCGTCGTCGCGCTCGGCCGAGGTGACGGTCCCGCCGCCGATCTCGGCGATCGCGACCTCGCTGGCGCGGTCGAGGTCGGCGCCGGTCAGCGCGTCCGAGCGCTCGAAGCCGTCGGTCGCGGCGAAGGCGATGCCCGTGCCGGCTCCGACGAGCACGATCGCGCCCGCGACTCCGACGATGATCCCGGTCTTCTTCTTCATGATCCGCTCCGTCTCCGGCGCCGTTCCTCGACGCCGCAGCCACTGTCCCGCGGCGCCGCTGAAGCCAGCCTGAAGCGGAGCGGTCCCGGCGCCGGTCAGCGCAGCGGCACCCGCAGCGTCACTCGCGCGCCGCCCCACGGCGACTCCTCGATCGCGACGCTCCCGCCGTGCGCCGCCGCGATCTCGGCGACGATCGCGAGCCCGAGCCCCGAGCCGCCGGCGTCGCGGGCGCGCCCCTCGTCCAGCCGCACGAAGCGCTCCAGCACCCGCTCGCGGTCGGCCGCCGGGATCCCCGGCCCGTCGTCGTCGACGACCAGCACCGCGGAGTCGCCCTCCCCGCGGGTCGCGATCGCCAGCCGCGCGGCCCGGTGCCGCACGGCGTTGTCGACGAGGTTCCGCAGCGCCCGCCCGAGCAGCGCCTCGTCCGCCACCGCCTGCACCGGCGAGACGCCCGAGGCGTCCACGGCGATCCCGGAGTCGCGCAGCCGCCGCACCTCGCGCAGCGCCAGGTCGTCGAGGTCGACCGGGACCGCGAGCACGGCCAGCCGCGCCTCGTCCGCGCGCGCCAGCAGCAGCAGGCCCTCGATCAGGCCGCCCATCCGCACCGACTCCTCGGCGACCGTCGTCGCCAGCCGCGCCGCGTCGAGCCGGTCGGGGTGCGCGAGCGCGACCTCCGCGCTCTGCCGCAGGGCCGCGACCGGCGAGCGGAGCTCGTGCGAGGCGTCCGAGACGAACCGGCGCTGCCGCTCCTGGCCGTCCTCGAGGCGGCCAAGCATCCGGTTCAGCGTCTGCGCGAGCCGGTCGATCTCGTCGCCGGAGCCGGGCTCCGCGACGCGGCGGTCCAGGGCCGCGGCGGTCACCGCGTCCGCCTCCGCGCGCATCCGGTCCACCGGCCGCAGGGCGCGGCCGACGACGATCCAGCAGACGATCGCGACGAAGGCGACCAGCAGCGGGACGGCGACGGCCAGCAGACCCGCGGTCGTCGCCAGCGCCTCCGCGCGGCCCTCGTCGGGCAGGCCGACGACCAGGAGCGCGCCGTCGTCGAGCTCCTGGGTCGCGACGACCAGCGGATCCTCGTCCGCGGGCGTCGTCGTGAACGGCTCGTCGCGCTCCTCGGTCGCGAGCGCCGGCAGGTCGTCGGCGTCCTCGCCCGCGGCGACCACGCGCCCGTCGACGACCAGCTGGACCACGCCCTCCGAGGCCCGGACCGCGTCGGCACCGCCGCGCTCGACCAGCGTCGCGACCCGCTCCGCCTCGGTCTCGGCGGCCGTCGCGGCACTGCCCGCGAGCACGGAGGAGAGCACCAGCAGGAAGCCGGCCGCGCCGAGCACCGCCGCGAGGGCGACGACGGCGGCGGCCGCGAGCGTGATCCGGGAGCGCAGGGAGCGCCGCCGCGTCGCAAGGCCCCTCACGGCAGCACCGTGTAGCCCGCGCCGCGCTGAGTGCGGATCGTCTCGCGGCCGAACGGCCGGTCGATCTTGTTGCGGAGCGTCCGGATGTAGACCTCGACGATGTTGGGATCGCCGTCGAAGTCGAAGTCCCAGACCGCGCCGAGCACGTCGCGCTTGGAGACGACGTCGCCCGCCCGGGAGACGAGGTACTCCAGCACGCTGAACTCGCGGGCCGTGAGCGGGATCGCGACCCCGCCCCGCTCCACCCGGCGCGCGGCCGGATCGAGCACGAGATCGCCGACGGTCAGCACGGTGGGCCGCTCGGCGGCGCCGCGGCGGATCAGCGCCCGCAGCCGCGCCACGAGCACCGGGAAGGAGAACGGCTTGGTCAGGTAGTCGTCCGCGCCGGTGTCGAGCGCCTCGACCTGGTCGAGGTCCCCGTCCTTCGCAGTGAGCATCAGGATCGGCGTCCAGTCCTCGGCCGCGCGCAGCCGCTCGCAGACGCGGAAGCCGCTGATGTCGGGGAGCATCAGGTCGAGCACGATCGCCGCGTACTCCGCCTCCTGCGCGAGCCAGAGCGCGTCGGTGCCGTTCGTCGCGGTGTCGACCGCGAAGCCCTCGCCCTGCAGCCCCGCCTCGAGCGCGCCCAGCAGATTGATCTCGTCGTCGACGATGAGGATGCGGATGGGAGCCTCCCGGTCTCGGCGCGGACGCCCAGGTTAACCCGCGCGTTCCCCGCGTGCGCTAAGACGGTCCGGTGACAGCCGACGCCTCCCTCGCCCGCCGCCTGGGCTTCCGCGACGCCGTCGTCATCGGGCTCGGCTCGATGATCGGCGCCGGGCTCTTCTCGGCCTTCAGCCCCGCCGCCGCGGCGGCCGGGCCGTGGCTGCTGGTCGGCCTCGCGCTGGCCGCGATCGTCGCCTGGGCGAACGCCTCCTCCACGGCGCAGCTCGCCGCGCAGTACCCGCGCTCGGGCGGCGCCTACCTCTACGGCCGGGAGCGCCTCGGCGAGTGGCCCGGCTTCCTCGCCGGCTGGAGCTTCGTCGTCGGCAAGACCGCGAGCTGCGCCGCGATGGCGCTGACCGTCGCCGCCTACGCCGCGCCCGCGGGCTGGGAGCGGCCGGTCGCGGTCGCCGCGGTCGTGGCGCTCGTGGCGGTGAACGTCCTCGGGGTGACCCGCACGGCGCTCGCGACGCGGATCCTGCTCTCGATCGTGCTCGTGGTGCTCGTCGTCGCGATGGCGGCGGCCGCGGCGTCCGGACCGGCGTCCGTCACCGGCGCCGATCGGCCCTTCGACGCCTACGGCGTGCTGCAGTCGGCCGGCCTGCTGTTCTTCGCCTTCGCCGGCTACGCCCGCCTCGCGACGATGGGGGAGGAGGTGCGCGACCCCGCCCGCACGATCCCGCGCGCGATCCTCGGCGCCCTCGTGCTCGCGGTCCTGCTCTACACCGTCGTCGGCGCCGGGCTGCTCGCGGCGCTCGGACCGGAGCGGCTCGCCGCCTCGACGCAGCCCCTCGTCGACGCGGCCGCCGCCTGGCCGTGGACCGCGGTGCCGATCCGCGTGGGCGCCGCGGCGGCGAGCCTCGGCGCGCTGCTCGCGCTGATCGCGGGCATCGGCCGCACGAGCCTGGCGATGGCGCGGAACGGCGATCTGCCGCGGGCGCTCGCCGTGATCGACCCGATCCGCAGCGTCCCGCGCCGCGCCGAGATCGCCGTCGGCCTGATCGTCGTCGTCCTGGTGCTCGTCGCCGACCTGCGCTCGGCGATCGGCTTCTCCTCGTTCGGCGTGCTGCTCTACTACCTGGTCGCGAACGTCGCGGCGCTGACCCAGGAGGCCCCGCACCGCCGCTATCCGCGCCCGCTGGCGGTCGTCGGCGTCGCCGGCTGCCTCCTCCTCGTGGCGACCCTCCCGCCCGCCTCGATCGCGGGCGGCCTCGCGGTGCTCGTCGCGGGCGCGGCCTACCGCCTCCTCGCTCAGTCGCGGGTGCGGCGGAGCAGCCAGACGAAGTAGGGCGCGCCGACCAGCGCGATCATCAGCCCGGCGGGCAGCTGCGACGGCGCGATCAGGGTGCGGCCGAGGGTGTCCGCGACGAGGACGAGCAGGCCGCCGAGCAGCATCGCGACCGGGACGATGCGCCCGTGCCGCGCGCCGACCAGCGTCCGGGCCAGGTGCGGCGCGACCAGACCGACGAAGCCGACCGTGCCGACGGCGACGACGGCCAGCGAGGCGAGCACGGCGGCGAGGGCCAGCACGCCCAGGCGGGTGCGCTCGGGCCGGACGCCGAGGATCCGCGGCGTGTCCTCGTCGATCGCCAGCAGGTCGAGGCGGCGGCGCAGCCCGAGGAGCACCGGCAGCAGCACCAGGATCCCGAGCGCGACCGGCAGCACGTCCGGGAGCGAGCGGCCGTAGGTCGTGCCGGAGAGCCAGGTGAGGATCCGCGGGGTCCGCCACGGGTCGGAGCTCAGCAGCAGGAAGGCGGTCACGGCGCTCAGCGCGTAGCCGGCACCGATGCCGACGAGCACGAAGCGGTCCGGCTGCAGCCCGCCGCGCCAGGAGAGCAGCGCGATCGCGCCGAAGGTCGCGAGCCCCGCGGCGATCGCCATCGCGATCAGCACCGGCCGGCCGCCGCCGCCCAGCCCGGTGGTGACGACGATCACGGCACCGAGCCCGGCGCCGGCCGTGATGCCGAGCAGCCCCGGCTCGGCCAGCGGATTGCGCACCGTGCCCTGCACGGCGGTGCCGGCGAGGGCGAGCGCCCCGCCCGCGAGCACGGCCGCGGCGATGCGCGGCGCCCGCTCGTCGAGGGCGCGGGCGACGAGGTCCGGTGCCGCGCTCTGCAGCCAGAGGACGACGTCGCCGAGCCGCAGCTGCAGGCTCCCCGCGAGCAGGGCGAGCACGATCGTCACGGCGAGCAGGACGGCGACGACCCCGAGCACGACCCGGAACCGCCGCGCCGTCCGCAGCGTCGAGCGGACCGTCCGCGCCGATCGCGCCGCACCGGCGTCGCGCATCCGCAGGGCGAGGACCACGATGACGAGCCCGCCGAGCACCGCGGTGGGGATGCCCGTCGGGATCGCCGTGGCTCCCTCCGGGCTGAGGATCGCGCGCAGCAGCGCGTCGGCGAGCACGATCAGCGCGGCGCCGATCAGCGCCGACGCGGGCACCAGGAAGACGTGGCGGCGCAGCGCCGGCACCCGCGCGGCCAGGAGCCGGGTGAGGACGGGGGCGCCGAGGCCGACGAAGGCGATCGGCCCGGCCAGCGTCACCGAGGTGCTGGTGAGCAGGACCGCGCAGAGCACGGCGAGCGCCCGCGTCGAGCGGACCGGGACGCCCAGTGAGGCGGCGCCGTCCTCGCCGAGGCCGAGCACGTCGAGGCGGCGCGAGAGCAGCAGCGCGAGCGCGAGCACGACGACGATCAGCGGGGCGGCGCGCGCCGACGCGTCGATGTTGAGCTGCCCGAGCGAGCCGCTGCCCCAGGCGAAGAGCCCGGTGGTGTTCTCCCGGAAGAGGATCAGCAGCATCGCGGTGCCGGAGTCGAGTGCCATCGCGATGGCCGAGCCGGCCAGGATCAGCCGGGTGCTGGAGGTGCCCGCGGCCCGCCCGGTGAGCGCCAGCACCAGCGCCGCCGCGGCGAGACCGCCGAGGAAGGCGACTCCGCTGGACGCCCAGAGCGGCACGGTCAGCGAGAAGGCGGCGACCACGGTGAGGGCGAAGTAGGCGCCCGCGGTCACCGCGAGCGTGTCGGGGGAGGCGAGCGCGTTGCGCGAGATCGACTGCAGCAGCGCGCCGGCGGCGCCGAGAGCCAGGCCCACGGCGATGCCCGCGGAGAGGCGCGGCAGCCGGGAGCCGGCGAAGACGTCGCCCGCCGAGACTCCGCCGACCGCCACGTCCTCGCCGAGCAGGGCGCGCAGCAGCCCGTCCGCGCCGATGCCCGAGGTGCCCTGGGTCAGGTGCCAGAGCCCGATGAGCACGACCGCGACGGTGAGGGCCGCGAGCACGCCGACGCCGCCGAGCGCCGCGCGCCGCCCGGAGGGGGCGGTCGCGCGGCGCTGGGCGGCGGTCGGCGTCGTCGTCACTCGCCGACGATGACGTCCACGAAGGCGTCGATGGCCTGCTCGCCGGACTTCGGTCCGCCCGCGCCCCAGACGCCGGGCGGGAACTCGAAGGCGCGGCCCTGCTGCACGGCGGGCAGCGCGGACCAGACCGGGCTCTTGGCGAGCTCGGTGACGTAGCTGTCGGGGGTGCCGTCGTTGGAGTAGACGAGGTTCGCCTCGCCGACCGCGGTCAGCCCCTCGATGTCGGTCTGCGCGAGTCCGTAGGAGGGGTCGACGCCGCCGCTGCCGTAGGAGTCGTTGATCTCGTCGGTCCAGGCGCCCTCCAGGCCGAGCTCCTCGCCCAGCTCGGTGAACAGCGCGCCCTTCCCGTAGGGGCGGATGACGACGTTGCCGCTCTCGATCCAGCCGTCGAAGAAGACGAACTCCGGTGTCGCGAGCGCCGCCTCGGCGACCTCGGTCTTGGCGTCGGCGAGGTGCTGGTCGAACTCGGCGAGCACCGCGTCGGCGCGCTCGGTCCGGCCGGTGGCCTCGCCCAGGAGCGAGAACACCTCCTTCATGTTGTCGATCTGGCCGCTCGCGTCCGCGCCGATGGTGGCGAGCACGGGCACGTCGCGCTCCTCGAGCTGGGCGAGGAGCTCGTCGTCGGCGCTGTACGCCTCCATCACGATCAGGTCGGGGTCGAGGCCGTAGAGGGTGTCGAGGTCCGGCTCGCCGCGCTCGCCCACGTCCGCGGTGCTCGCGGGCAGGGTCTCGGCGCTGACGTAGGTGGCGTAGTCCTCGGTCGAGGCGGCGCCGACCGGGGCGACGCAGAGCGTCAGCAGGTCCTCGGTCTGCTGCCACTCCAGCACGACGATCCGCTCGGCGGGCGCGTCGAGCTCGACGGTGCGGCCGAGGCTGTCGGTGAGCGAGACGGCGCCGGTGGCGGTCGCGGTGTCGTCGGCGGCGCAGTCGGCGGAGTCGACGGTGCCGGCCGCGTCGGCGCTCTCGACGGCGGTGGTGCCGCAGCCGGTGAGCAGGAGCACTCCGACGGCGGCCGCGGCGAGGGCGGCGGGGAGGAGGGGGGCGCGGGTCATTCTTCGGTGTCCTCTCGGGAACGGGCGGGGGTCTGGTCGTGCAGGCGGACGCTGTGCCGGCTGACGGGGTCGATGCGCAGGTGTCCGGTCCGCTCGTCCACGGCGACCTCGACCCGCAGTCCGTAGGCCGCCTCGATGTGCTCGGCGGTGAGCACGGCGAGCGGGTCGCCCTCGGCGAGGACGCGCCCGTCGCTCAGCAGCAGCAGTCGGTCGGCGACGCGCGCCGCGTGGTCGAGGTCGTGCAGCACAACGCCGACCGCGGCCCCGTGCACCTCGGCGAGATCGCGGATCAGATCCAGCGTCTCCACCTGGTAGCGGAGGTCGAGGTGGTTGGTCGGCTCGTCGAGCAGCACCACGCCGGTCTCCTGCGCGAGGCAGGCCGCGAGCCAGACCCGCTGCAGCTCGCCGCCGCTGAGCTCGCCGGCCGCGCGCTCCGCCATCGACAGCACCCCGGTGGTGGCCATCGCCTGCTCCACCGCCTCGCGGTCGCGGGCGGACGGCCCGGCGAAGGCCCGGCGGTGCGGGTGGCGGCCGAAGGCGACGACCTCCCGGACGCTGAGCCCCTGCGGCGCGGTGCGGCTCTGCGCGAAGAGGGTCACCTCGCGGGCGAAGTCGCGGCTGCTCAGCGCGGTCGCGGGGCGGTCGCCGGCGAGGACGACGGCGCCGCCGCTCGGGGCGTGCAGCCGTGCCAACGCGCGCAGCAGCGTCGACTTGCCGGAGCCGTTCGGGCCGACGAGTGCGGTCACCCGCCCCGGCTCGAGCCGCACCGAGACGCCGTCGACGACGGTGCGCCGGCCGAAGCCGAGCACGAGGTCGGTACCGGCGAGGCGCGAGGACGCGCGCGCGGGCTCGGGGGAGGGAGGCATGGGAGGAGCGGATTCCTGCGTCGGAGGGGGAAGCGGGAGGGGATCCGCTGAGTAAGGGTTGGCTTACCTTCCTCAGGCTAGGCGGCCGCCCCACCGTCCGCAATCGACTGCCGACGACACCGGATAGAGCGTTCCGGCCACTCAAGCCGCCTCTGCGTGGCACGGGACGGCGCCGCTCGAAGCGGCGGCTCGGACAGGGGCGGATCTCGATACGCCCGCTGCGCGGGCTACTCGATCAGCATGATGCTCGGATCCGCCTCTTCTCCTGCCGGTCGAGCAGCCCCGCAGGGCGCCTTCATGCTGGTCGAGCAGCCCCGCAGGGGCGTATCGAGACCCGACGCGGTCGGACGCCCGTCCTCAGCCCGCGGCCGATGCCGCAGCCGTGCGCTGATCCTGCGCGAAGGCGCCGGGAGTGGTCCCCATCACCCGCTTGAACGCCGCGATGAACGTGCTCGGATGCGTGTGGCCCATCAGCTCCGAGACGTCCTGCACGCTGCGCCCCTCCGCCAGCAGCGCGAGCGCCCGGTGCGCCCGCAGCGCCTGGCGCCACTGCAGGAACGACAGCCCGGTCTGCGCGCGGAGGACCCGCGAGAGGGTCCGCTCGCCGACGCCGAGGTGCTCCGCCCAGTCGGCGAGCGTCCGCCGGTCGGTCGGGTCGTCGAGGAGGGCCGCGACCAGGGGCGCGAGCCGCTCGCCCTGCGGCACGGTGACGGAGTACTGCTCCGCAGACGGCGCGATGACGTCGAAGACCACCGCCTCCGCCCGCAGCCGCGCCGCCGCCTCGAGGTCGGTCCGCGCGAGCCGGGTGAGCAGCGCGGCGAGCACCGGGGTGATCTCGACGAGGACCGGCGCCGTGATCGGCACGGGCGAGCGCTCCGGATCGAAGAGCGCGTCGCAGAGGGCGGTGCGCGCGGTCGTCCGCCCGGCGTGCTCCGTCCCGGCCGGGATCCAGACGCCGAAGCCGTCCGGCACGGTCAGGATCCGGTGCTCGAGCCGGACGGTCATGGTGCCGCCGCGGACCCAGACCAGCTCGTGCAGCGCGTGCCGGTGCGGCGCGAACTCGTGCGGCGCCTCGAGCCGGACGCTGCCGGCCGCGATCGCGAACGGCTCGGCGATGCGCGTCGGCGCACCGGTGTCCGCGACGACGACGGTGCTCGGCTCGCGCCGCCAGGTGCCCCGTGCGCTGTCCTCGTCCATGCCCACGATCTTAGGAAGCGCCCGTGCCGGGCAGACTGTCCCGGTGACCGCAGCGCAGATCTTCCGCGACCGCCTCGTCGAGCACATCGACGCCGTCGGCTTCGGTGCGCACGGCCTGCACGTGCTGATCGGCGACGACACGGCCGAGCACCGCTGGACGCCGGACGTCCGCGAGGACGTGCACTCCGTCGCCAAGGGCGTCTGCGTGCTGGCCGCGGGGCTGGCCGTCGACGAAGGCCTGATCTCGCTCGACGAGCCGCTGGGACCGCTGGCCGCGGACGTCTCGACCGACCTGGGCGAGGGAGTCGCCGAGCTCACGCTGCGCCGGCTGCTCAGCATGACCAGCGGCATCGACCTGCCCTGGTCGCCAACCCTGATGACGGACTGGCCCGACCTCGCCGTCGAGTTCCTCCGGCGGCCCTCCGCCGGGCCCGTCTTCCAGTACTCCAACGCCAGCAGCTACACCGCGATGCGGCTCCTGGAGACGCGGGTCGGCGACGTGGGCGAGTACGTCGACCGCCGCCTGCTGCGGCCGCTCGGGATCGAGGGCGCGGAGTGGGAGCGCTGCCCGAACGGCCGCATCGTCGCCGGCAGCGGACTGGCGCTCCGCACGGAGGAGACCGCCCGGATCGGCCGCCTCCTCCGCGATCGCGGCGTCTGGCGGAACGAGCGGATCCTCGCGCCCGAGTGGAGCGACCTGATGCACTCCGACTGGGTCGCCGCGGGCACCGGCCCGGGCTACCGGCGCTACGCCCTCGCCGGCTGGGACGGCCCCGGCGCGAGCTGGCGCCTGCACGGCGCCTACGGCCAGCTGCTCATCTTCGCGGGCGACGCAGTGGTGACGATCAGCGCCGACGACCATCCGGGCGCCGACGCGATCGCCGCGTTCATCGCGGCGGAGCGGGCGGCCGCCCAGCACTGACGGCCGGCCCGCACGCGCGGACTACTCGTCGCGGTCGGTGTACTCGCCCTCGCCGGTGGAGTCGGGGCCGGAGCCCTCGGTGTCGACGTAGCTGCCCTTCTCGGTGCTCGACTCCTCGTGCGAGGAGGTGTCGACGTAGCTGCCCTCCTGCTCGCCGTCGGTGTGCGAGACGCCGTCGGTCTCGGTGTACTCGCCCTCGGCCGAGGTGTCGGTGCTGTGTCCGTCGGTGCCGTGGCCGTCCGTGCCGTGGCCGTCCGCGTCGCCGTCCGCGAGGTGGCGGCCGCGTCGGGTCGTCTCCTCGGTCGTGCCGCCGCTCTCGGTGGTCGTGGTGGTCTCGAACTCGTCGTCGTGTGCCATGGCGGGGCTCCTCGCCTCATCGCGTCGGGTGGATGCAGTCGACGATCCTGCACCCGGTCCGCCGGTGCAAGCCGTCGCGGCTGCACATCCGCGCACCTTGACATCCGGCGCACGTCGGCGTGCCGGGCACTTCGCCGTTCCCCGCCCCGAGCGCAACTCCTGTCGCGACCCGTCCGCCGCCGCCTAGCCTCCGAGCATGACTGCACGGACTGCACGCACCCGCTGGAGCGTCATCGGCCAGCTCGGCCCCCCCTTCGACGACGGCGGCCCGATGCTGCTCGTCGAGGCCCGCTCGGCCTTCGGGCGGCGGCCGATGCACCGCGCGAAGGCGCAGCTGCTGCTCTCGGCCCTGCGCCACCGCGGCCGCGAGCTCGGCGACCGCGCCGAGTACGTCCGCGCCGAGACCTTCGCCGAGGGGCTCGCGGGCCGCGACGACCTCGAGGTGATCGACCCGCCGACCCGGGGCGGCCGCCGCCTCGCCCGCCGGCTGGGCATGAGCGTCCTGCCCAGCCGCGGCTTCGTCACGGAGGAGGAGGACTTCCGCGAGTGGGCGCTCGCGAAGTCCGGCAAGCGACTCCTCCTCGAGGACTTCTACCGCTGGAGCCGCGAGCGCACCGGCGTGCTGATGCGCGGCGACCAGCCCGAGGGCGGCCGCTGGAACTACGACCACGACAACCGCAACCCGCCGCCCAAGGGCGCCTCGCGGCTCGGCCTGCCCGATCCGTGGTGGCCGGAGGAGGACGACATCGACGAGGAGGTCCGCGCCGATCTCGCCCGCTGGGAGCGCGAGGGCGCGATCCGGCTCGTCGGCGAGGACGGCCCGCGTCGGTTCGCGGCGACCCCCGCGGAGGCGGAGGCGGCGCTCGCCGACTTCGTCTCGTCGCGGCTGGGCGACTTCGGCACCTACGAGGATGCGATGCTCTCCGGCGACTGGACGATGGCGCACTCGCTGCTGAGCGCACCGCTCAACCTCGGGCTGCTCGATCCGCGCGCCGTGATCGACGCCGCCGCGGCCGAGCACGCCTCCGGCGGCGCCCCGCTCGCGAGCGTCGAGGGCTTCGTCCGGCAGATCCTCGGCTGGCGCGACTACGTCTGGCACCTCTACTGGCACCTCGGCCCGGACTACCGCGAGCGCAGCAACGCGCTCGGCGCGAAGGCTCCGCTGCCGCAGCAGCTGCTCGACCTCGATCCGGCCGGCATCGAGGCGAACTGCCTGCACGAGACCCTCGACGACGTGCGCCGGCACGGCTGGGCGCACCACATCCAGCGGCTGATGGTGCTCGGCAACTGGGGTCTGCAGCGCGGCTGGGACCCGGCCGAGCTCAACGACTGGTTCGTCGACGTCTTCGTCGACGGCACGGAGTGGGTGATGCCCGCGAACGTGATCGGCATGTCCCAGCACGCGGACGGCGGGATCGTCGCGACCAAGCCGTACTCCTCCGGCGGCGCCTACATCAACAAGATGTCCGACTACTGCGGCGGCTGCCGCTTCAACCCGAAGGTGCGCCTGGGCGAGAACGCCTGCCCGGTCACCGCCGGCTACTGGGCCTTCCTCGACCGCACCGAGCCCGTCCTCCGCGGCAACCACCGGATGGCGCAGCCCCTCGCGGGCCTCCGCGCCCTCTCCGACCGCGCCGCCGTCGTCGACCAGGAGCGCCACCGCGAGAGCTACTGACCCGCGGCCGGTCGAGCGGAGCGCTCCGCGCCCCTGCTGATCGAGTAGCCCGCGCAGTGGGCGTATCGAGATCCACGCGCGTCAGAGCCTCGGCGGCACGCCTGGTCACGATGGGTCTCGATACGCGCTGCGCGCTGCTCGACCAGCATGCGACGCGGGCCAGGTGATGTCGCCGACGTCCTCTCCCCTGCTGATCGAGCAGCCCGCGAAGCGGGCGTATCGAGATCCACCACCCGTCAGAACGGCGCGGGCACGTTGTCGAAGCGCGGCCCCGGCGGCCGGTCCGGCGGCCGCCCGGGCAGAGGTGGTGGTCGGTTGCTGATCCGCCGGCCGGTGGGGCTCGTCCACTCGAGCGTCCCGTCGTCGTCGATCCGGTCGTAGCTCCACTGCTCTCCGTGCCGGACGTGGTGGTGGGACGTGCAGAGCATGACGAGGTTCTCGAGCGAGGTCTCGCCGCCGTTGCGCCATTCGATCGTGTGGTCGGCCTCGGCTGTTGAGGCCGTGCGGGTGCAGCCGGGGAAGCGGCAGGTCTGATCGCGGAGGTGGAGGTGCAGGCGCATCTGCGCGGGCGGGATGCGCCAGGTGCGGCCGACAGACACGACGGCGCCGGTGTCCTGATCGGTGAGGACGCGGGTGAAGGAGGCCGCCGTGCGGATCAGCTCGCGGGCGATCTCGGCGGGGACCGGCCCGAAGCCGTCGAGATCCGCAGGGGCGTCATCGAGACCCGCGGCGGTGGACACTGCGAGGGTCAGCCGCACCTCCGCGCGGACACCGGGGACGAAGGTCGGGTCGGGGCGATGCTCGGCGTTCGGCGTGGTGCCGGCGATGTCGCCGTCGCAGAGCAGGTCGACGGCGGCATCGGCGCTGAGCTGCTGAAGGGTGCGGGGGTCGCCGTCGTCGCGGAGGGTGCGGGCGATGCGGCGGAGTCGGTCGTAGGCGCCCGCCACTGCGGGCGCGGGAGCGTGGACGCAGAGCGTGGCCATCCCGTCGACGTCGGGCGTGACCCAGACGGCGCGGTCTTCCCGGGCGCGCGCGTGCCGTTCGGCGAGGGGCTGCTCGTGCAGCTCCTCGCGCCAGCGTTGCAACGCTCGGCGCAGCTGGGTGGTCGTCATCGTGAGGGCGGCGTCGGCGGCGCGCTCGTCGAGGGCTGTGCGGGAGTTCTCCGGGAGGCTGCTCGCGGTTCGGCAGATCGCCTCGCCGGCCTCCCAGAGGATCCGCGCGTCGCGGAGCAGCGCCCGGGTGAGCGGAAGGTGCTCCAGCAGCATCTGCGCGGTCTCGAGGCGGCGGGAGACCTCCCGCTCGGACACGCCGAGCGTCACCGCGAGCTCGGCGCGGATGGAGCGCTCGACAAGGTCGCGGGTCTCGCTCCGGGAGGCGCCGCGGGCGAACGATTCCGGGACGGTGAGAGCGATGCGGTAGCCGCGGTGCAGGCGCTCCGCTGCTTTCAGGCGCGTCGGGGACGCGGCGCGCTCGGCGGCCGCGGCGTCGGTGAAGCAGCCCCGCACCTCCGCGAGTGCTGCCGCATTCTCATCTTCAGTCATACGCGTATTGAAGCAGGAGCCACCGACAGCCGGGTCGGAACCATGGGCTGATCGGGGACAACGCCGTCGGAACGCGAGTGTGGAGGAGACCCGCTCCCGAACGTGTCAGTGATGGTGGGTCTCGATACGCCGCCGGAGGCGGCTACTCGACCAGCATGGGTGGGCCGCCGGAGGCGGCTACTCGAGCAGCATGACCGGCTGCCCTGCGTGGTGCTCGGCCGGCGTGGCCCCCTTCTTGCTGGTCGAGTAGTGCGCGCAGCGCGCGTATCGAGACCCACTCGCGTCAGAAGGACGAGCCTGCAGACCAGCCTTGCTGATGACGGTGGGTCTCGATGCGCCCCTGCGGGGCTACTCGACCAGCATGCTCGCGGGCGTCTCTTCCGAGGAGATCCACCGACGTGAGGAGGTGCGGGTCGTGAGACGACCAGCGCCCCCGCGCCGCTCCGCCTAGCCCGCGCGGTACACCGACACCGTCACCGCGACCGTCACCGTCGTCGTCTCCTCGCGCCCCGCCAGCAGCGCGTCGACCGCCGCCGCGTCGACGTGGTGCGCGCTCGGTCCCATCAGCACCTCGGCCCGCAGCTCGTCCGGCGTCATCGCGACCGCGTAGTCCAGCTCCTCGCGCGCGACCCGCTCGAAGCCCTGCAGCTGCTCGTCCAGCCGCTCGGCCTTCCCCGCGTCGATCCCGAGCATCCCGAACACCGGGCGGATCTCGCCGAGGTGCCGCTCGCGCGGTGTCACGACGATCGCGACGCCGCCCGCCCGCAGCACCCGCCGCATCTCCGGCGCGTTCCGCGGCGCGAAGACGGTCAGCAGCGCGTCCGCGCAGCCGTCGGCGAGCGGCAGCGGCTGCCACAGGTCCGCCGTCGCCACCGCGGCTCGCGGATGCGCGCGCGCAGCCCGGCGCGCGGCCGCCGCGGACAGGTCCAGCCCCAGCCCGCTCGCCTCCGGCCGCGCCTCGAGCACCGCCGCGAGGTACGCGCCGGTCCCGCAGCCGAGGTCCACGACCAGCCGCGCGTCCGCCGGCACCGCCGCGGCGACCGCGTCCTGGATCGGCCGGTAGTGCCCGGAGCCCAGGAGCTCCTCGCGCGCCTGCACCATCGCCGCGGTGTCGCCCGAGGTGGCGTGCCGGCCGCGCAGCAGCGAGACGTAGCCCTGGCGCGCCAGATCCGCGCTGTGTCCGACCGGGCAGCGCAGCAGGGTCGGCCGCGGCAGCGCGTCCGGGGCCAGCGGCGCCCCGCAGACCGGGCAGGCGAGCGCGGGCAGGACCGCCGACCCGGGGACGCCCGCCGGGTCGAAGGGGTGCCGGCTCACGCGGAGCGCCCCGGATCGCGGGGCACGGAGTCGACCTGCTCCGGATCGTGCCGCATCGCCGTGATCGCCGAGTTCAGCGTCGCGATCACCGGCACCGCGAACAGCGCGCCGGCCAGCCCCGCCACCTCGAGCCCGGTCGCGACGCCCAGCACGACGGCGAGCGGATGCACCTTCACGGCCGAGCCGAGGATCAGCGGCTGCAGCACGTGCCCCTCGAGCAGGTGCACGACGACGACGACGCCGATCATGATCAGCGCCGCCACCGGTCCGCTGAACAGCAGCGCGATGACCGCCGCGAGCGCCCCCGTCACGATCGCGCCGAGGAACGGCACGAAGGAGCCGAGGAACACCACGATCGCGATCGGCACGACCAGCGGCAGCTGCAGAGCGAGCGCGCCGATCCCGATGCCGATCGCGTTGATCGCCGCGACCCCGAGCTGGGCCCGGACGAACTGGCTCAGCGTCCGCCAGCCGGCCGCCGCCCCCGTCTCCAGCGGCAGGCGCGCGGCGCGCGGCATCAGGCGGAGGAACCAGGTCCAGATCCGCCGGCCGTCCAGCAGCAGGAAGATCAGCGAGAACAGGGTGAGCAGCGCGCCCGCGAACACCTCGGCCACCTGCGAGCCGACCGCGAGGGCCCCGGAGGCGATCGTCGACGCCTGGGTGTCGGCCCAGTCGATCGCCTTCTGCGCCCAGTCGCCGAGCTGCACGTCGGAGAAGCCGAGCGGTGGGCCCTGCAGCCAGGCCTCCACGTCGTCGACCGCGTCGAGCGCCCGCTGCCCGACGCCGCCGAAGCCCGCGCGGGACTGGACGACGACGAGCCCGATGAGGCCGACCAGCGCGAGCAGGAGCGCGAGGATCGAGACGAGCACGGCCAGCGGGCGCGGCAGCCGCCATCGCTCGAGCCGGTCGCGGAGCGGAGTGAGCAGCGCGGTGACCAGGATCGCGATCAGCACCGGCACCACGACGACCGGCACCAGCGCGACCAGCTTCACGACCAGCCAGAGCAGCGCCGCGACGGCCAGCACCCGCCAGCCCCAGGCGGCGGCGATGCGCATGCCGGGGGAGACGTCGTGCGGCTCGTCCCCGACGGCGTCGGAGGGAGTCGCGACCGGGGGAGTCGCGCCAGGCGGAGCCGCGGCCGCAGGGGTCGCCACCGAGTCGCGTCCCCCGTCGCGCGGTCGGCGTCCTCGCATGTCCCCTCCGATTTCCCTCGCAGTGTACGACCGCGGCGGACGACCTGCCCGGGAGTCCCGCGCCGGAACGACGGATCCGGTTGCGAAACGACCGGATAACTGACGTAATGGAGGCACTATGGCCCTCACGAGCACGGTTTTCGAACGATCCGCCCCCGATCCCACCGTCGTCGACGCCGCCCTGGCCGGCACGCGGCGCGGGGTGTTCTGGCTCGAGGACCCCGATGCCCGGCGCCCGGCCCTCGCCGGCGCCGTCCGCGCCGACCTGGTGGTCGTCGGCGGCGGCTACACCGGCCTGTGGAGCGCCCTGCGCGCGAAGGAGCGCGACCCGAGCCGCCGCGTGGTGCTGCTCGAGGCCCGCTCGCTCGGCTGGGCCGCCTCCGGTCGCAACGGCGGCTTCGTCGAGTCGAGCCTCACGCACGGCCGCGAGAACGGCCTCGCACGCTGGCCCGCCGAGGCCGCCCGCCTCGAGGAGCTGGGCGTGCGGAACCTCGACGACATCGAGGCGACCGTCGCCCGCTACGGCATGGACTGCGACTTCGAGCGCACCGGCTCGCTCGCCGTGGCGGTGGAGGAGTACCAGGTCGGCCCGCTCGCGGACGGCGACGGCGTCGCTGGCGGCCGCTTCCTCGACACCGCCGAGGTCCGCGCCCTGGTCGACTCGCCGACCTTCCTGGCCGGCCTGGCCGCGCCCGCCGAGCAGTGCGCCCTGGTGCACCCCGGCAAGCTCGTCCGCGAGCTCGCGCGGGTCGCCGAGGAGCTCGGCGTCGAGATCCACGAGGACAGCCGCGTGCTCGGCCTCGAGCGCGACGGCGCCGGCGTGGTCGTCCGCACCGCGGGCGGCTCCGTGACGGCGGATCAGGCGATCCTCGGCACCAGCGCCTTCCCCTCGCTGCTCGCGCGCACCCGGCTGATGACCGTGCCGGTCTACGACCACGTGCTGATGACCGAGCCGCTCGACGCCGCCCAGCTGGCCTCGATCGGCTGGACCGGCCGCGAGGGCCTCAGCGACGTCGCCAACCAGTTCCACTACTACCGCCGCACCGCCGACGACCGCATCCTCTGGGGCGGCTACGACGCCGTCTACCACCCGGGCGGCCGGATCCGCTCGGCCTACGAGGACCGCCCGGAGACCGACCGCGCCCTCGCCGCGCACTTCCTGACCACCTTCCCGCAGCTCGAGGGCCTCCGCTTCAGCCATCGCTGGGCCGGGGTGATCGACACCAGCACCCGCTTCGCCGCCTTCTACGGCACCGCGCTCGCCGGTCGCGTCGCCTACGCCGCGGGCTACACCGGCCTCGGCGTCGGGACGACCGCCTTCGCGGCCGACGTGCTCCTCGACCTCCTGGCCGGCGAGCCGACCGAGCGGACCGAGCTGGAGATGGTCCGCAAGCGCCCGCTGCCGTTCCCGCCCGAGCCGTTCGCGACCGCCGGCATCCAGGCCACGCGCTGGTCGCTCGACCGCGCCGACCACGACGGCGGCCGGCGGAACCCGCTGCTGCGGACCCTCGACGCGCTCGGGCTGGGCTTCGACTCCTGATCCGCCCCGGCTCCTGATCGGCCCCGACTCCTGACGGCGCCCTCCGCCCGGTAGCGTGCTCTGCGGGGGCACCGTCGGGTGCGGGGAGGGACACGGATGCTCGCGTCAGCGCTCGAGGTCCTGCTCGCGGTCGCCGGCGCCGCCGCCGGTGCCGTCCTCGTCGTCAGCGGCGTGCTGAAGCTCGGGCGGACGGAGCGGTTCCGCGCGAGCCTCGCCGCGCTCGGTCTGCCCGCCCGGCTCTCCGCGGGCCCGCTCTTCGCCCGCGCCTTCCCCGTCGTCGAGATCGCGCTCGGCCTGGCGATCCTGCTCGCCCCGTCGCCGCTGCACCGCGGCGCGCTGCTCGGCGCGGTCGCGGTCGACGTCGTCTTCCTCGTTGTCGCGATCCGGGCGGTCCGCGCCCCGGAGCCGGTCGAGTGCGAGTGCTTCGGCGGCCTCGGCGACGCCAGGATGACCGGCCGCACGGTCGCGCGGAACGCCGTCCTGCTCGCGCTGGCGCTCGCCGGGCTCGTCGGGGCCGGCGCACCGGCGGAGCTGCTCGTCCCCGGGGTCCCGGCGCTGCTCGCCGTGCTGCTCGCTCTCGCACTCGTCCCGGTGCGCGACCGGCTCGCCGCCCGAGCACCCGCCGCCTCGACGCCCGCGCCGGCACCCGTGTCCCCGAGCGACCTCGGCGACCTCGCCTTCCTCACCGCCGCCGGCGAGCCGATCGCCCTCGCCGAGTGGGCGGACCCGCCGACGCACCTCGTCTTCTTCTCGCCGTCCTGCATCTCCTGCCACGAGCTGGTCGAGCGCTTCCGCTGGTGGCCGAACGGCCTGCGCGAGGGCGAGGAGCTGATGCCCGTCTTCCTCGGCGCCCCCGCCGACTTCGCCGCCCACGAGGTGTTCGCCCCGCTCGTCGAGCACGCGCTCTACGACCCCGACCGGTCGATCGCCGCCGCCCTCGGTCGTGGCGCCACCCCGGGCCACGTGCTGCTGGACCCCGAGCACCCCCTCGGCGACGGCTGGAGCAGCGGCGCGTTCGAGATCGAGAGGCGGGTGCTCCGCCCCGACTTCTTCGAGGACGTCCGCCGCGGCGCGGTCGGACCCGCCTCCGACGCCGCCGGGCACGCGTGACCCCGCTCCTGGTGGTGCTGGTCCTCGCGCTGGTCGTGATCGCCGGCGCCGCCGTCGTCGGCCCGCGCCTCGGCGTCGCCTCGCCGCTCGTGCTGGTCGGGATCGGCGTGGCCGCGAGTTTCCTGCCCGTCGTCGGGCCGATCGAGATCGAGCCGGAGTGGATCCTGGCCGGGGTGCTCCCGCCGCTGCTCTACTCGTCCGCGGTGTCGATGCCGGCGATGAACTTCCGCCGCGAGTTCGGTGCGATCAGCGGCCTCTCGGTGCTGCTGGTCGTCGGCACCTCGCTCGTGCTCGGCCTGTTCTTCCAGCTGGTCCTGCCGGATCTCGGCTTCGCCTGGGGCGTCGCGCTCGGCGCGATCGTCAGCCCCACGGACGCGGTGGCGACCTCGATCGTCAAGGGCACCTCCGTCTCGCGCCGGGTCGTCGCGATGCTCGACGGCGAGAGCCTGCTCAACGACGCGACGGCCCTGGTGCTGCTGCGCACCGCGATCGCGGCCGCCGCGGCGAGCTTCTCCTTCTGGGGCGCGCTCGGCTCGTTCGGCTACTCCGTGCTGATCGCGGGGATCGTCGGCGGTCTCGTCGGCTGGCTGAACCTGGCCGTGCGCCGCCGGGTCCAGGACCCGACGGTCAACACGATCCTGTCCTTCACCGTGCCCTTCCTCGCCTCCGTCCCGGCCGAGCTCCTCGGCGCCTCGGGACTGGTCGCGGCGGTCGTCGCCGGCGTCGTCACGGGCATCCGCGCGCCGCGGGAGCTCTCGCCGCAGAACCGCCTGTCCGACTCGCAGAACTGGCGGACGGTCGAGCTGGTGCTCGAGGGCACGGTGTTCCTCACGATGGGCCTGCAGGTCCGGGCGATCGTGACGAGCGTCGAGGAGGACCACGCCGGCGTCGGCCCGGCCGTGCTGATCGCGGTGGGCGCGCTCCTGCTGACGATCCTGGTGCGGGCGGCCTACGTCGCCCCGCTGCTCGGCGTTCTGAGGAGCCGCGGCCGGCTGCGCGAGCGGATGCGCCCGCGCGTCGAGGGCCTGCAGGAGCAGATGGGCACCGAGGAGGGCCGCGAGGAGAGCCTGAAGCGGATCAGCCGCGGGCGCCGGTCGCCGACCGCCCGCGATCTCGAGCGCTTCGGCACCCGGCTGACCCGGATGCTCGCCGACATGGAGTACTTCGTCCGCGCGCCGCTCGGCTGGCGCGAGGGCACGGCCGTGGTCTGGGCCGGGATGCGCGGCGCCGTCACGGTCGCCGCCGCGCAGACCCTGCCCGAGGACACCCCGCAGCGCTCGGTCCTCGTGCTGATCGCCTTCGCGGTGGCCGCGCTGTCGCTGCTGCTGCAGGGCGGCACGGTCGGGCCGCTGCTGCGCGCCATCGCCCCGGACGTCGACGAGGCGGCCGAGGAGAGGGCCCGCGAGGAGGAGCGCACCCGCGTCTTCGCCCTGCTGCGCACCAGCGCCGAGGCCGTCCAGGAGCCGCCGCCCGCCCCGGACGCGCCGCGGACCGAGGCGTTCCTCCAGGCCCAGTGGCACCGGCTCGCCGTGATCGCCGCCCAGCGCGCGGACCTCCTCGACGCCCGCGACAACGGCACCTTCGACGCCGACGTCCTCGCCTCGGTGCTCGCCGCCCTCGACGCCTCCCAGATCGACCTCGAGATCCGCGCGCGCACCGCCCGCTGACGTCGCGAGCGTCAGGGTATCTCCCGTCGCTCCGTCTCCCGTCGTCCCCTCTCGGAGCGGAGCTCCTCCGGTCCGAAGCGCTCGACGGCGATCCAGCGGCCGTCCTCGTGCTTGCCGATGCGCCGTTCGACGAGCTCGGGCGTCCCGCTCGGCCGGCCGATCCGGTAGACGTCGAGCTGCGTCACCGCCGCGGAGCTCTCCGCGATCACTCGCGCCGAGCTCGTGCAGATCGAGCTGTCGTCGCCGTCGCGGTAGAGCGCATCGGTCACCTGCGCGGGCACCCAGCGACCGCCGAGCACGAGGAGGTCCGGATCGCCCGGGTCGGCGATCCCGTCGACGGCGCACCGGTAGCCCCGCGCCCAGCGGTCCGCGACTCGAGCCTCCGTGACAGCGCGCGGGCCGTCGACGAGGACGACGCGGACGCGGTAGCCCTGCCCCTCGAGACGCTCGACGAGGGTCCTCCCGGCGTCCGCGTTCGCGAGCGTCCCGTCGACGACGACGTTCTCGCCCCGTCGCACGGACTGGTCGCGTACGCGCTTCATCACCATCGACGACTCCTCGTGCACGAGGGCTGCACGCTCGCGGGGCCAGACCTTCCCGCCGTCGGCCTCGACCGCGGCGAGATCGGGAGGGGTGAGGTGGGACTCGTAGCTGCCGTCCTCCAGGGCGCGTCTGAGGAGGAGGTCCTTGACGTCGTCGGCGTTGAGGATGCGCCAGTCGGCCGCGGTCGTCCGGGTGCTCGCCAGCAGTTCGTCCAGAGCCGTCGTCTTGCCCGCGCCGGGCGGGCCGGCCAGGAGGACCGCCTCGCGATCGCGACGCACGTCCGGAGCCCCCGCGCGGAGAGCCCGGATCATCTCCCTCTGCGCAGTGTCCCGGCCGGGGAGCGGCTGGCGGGTCTCCTGGTCGAACCACTCCGCATTCCGCTGGGAGGCGTGAGGGCTCTCCGCGCCGATCGCTCCGCCCGCAGTGGTCAGGGCCAGGAGGACCGCTCGGTGCTCGTCGACCCGATCGGTGACGCTGCTGCTACTCACCGTCGGTCTGGCGGAGGGCCGCGGTCTGCGCCCTCAGGGCGTCGAGCGCAGCGGCGTAGACGTCCTCGTCGATCAGGTCGTCGAGTGACGCCGCCTGGACCTCGTCGAACGAGCCGGCGACGACATTGAGGAGATCCTCGTGGAGGCCGCCCGTCCTCGTCTCGGCCGTCACGTACTGCCAGGTCGTGAGCGCCTCGACGACCTGCTCGCGGGAGATCTCGCCGCGGGAGTAGCGCTCGGCGACGTGGTACGGCGAGCGGCCGAGCATCCGGCCCTCCGCGACGAGACCGAGGATCCTGCGACCCTTCGCCGCCCATCGGGAGACCTGCGGCTGAGACGCCCTGAGCTGACCCGCGATCTCGGTCTGCGAGACGCCGGAATCGGCCACCCGAGCGACCGCCGCGAGAAACTCGTCACTGCCGTGGTCGCGGCGTGTCCTCGCCCGAGCGAGCTCGCTGCGCCATTCCTTCGGGGGGATCACGTGCAGATCAGACATGCGCCACCACCTCCTATTCACGATTGTATGGTCGCGGGCCCGCCGGATCGAGGGCTGTCGCGCCACGGCCGGTCCGACGCGGGACCTCCATGATCCCGGTCCTCCGCGCCGCTCGCGGGCGACCCGGTAGCCGCCCGAAACATGAGGGTCGTACGGTGAGCGCATGCGCGCAGAACTGACCCTCGGTGCGGAGGAGGAGCTCCACCTCATCGATCTCGAGTCGAGGCAGCTCTCCCCCCACGCCCCCCAGGTGCTCGCCCGGCTGCCGAAGGAGAGCTTCTCGGCCGAGCTGCAGCGGACCACGGTCGAGACGAACACCGCGGTGGTCGACTCGCTCGACGGGCTCCGGGAGCAGCTGATCTCGCTCCGGCGCGCGGTGATCGACGCCGCGGCACCCGACGGCATCGGCATCGCGGCCGTCGGCACCGCGCCGCGCTCCGAGCACGGCGACTTCGAGCTCACCAGCACCGGCCGCTACGGCCGCATGCAGGAGCAGTACCGGATGCTCGTGGACGAGCAGCTGATCTGCGGCACCCAGATCCACGTCGGCGTCTCCGACCGCGAGCTCGCCGTGCAGATCGCCCAGCGGATCGCCCGCGACCTGCCGGTGCTGCTCTCCGCCAGCGCGAGCAGCCCCTACTGGAACGGCCAGGACACCGGCTACGCCAGCATCCGCACGATCATCTGGCAGCGCTGGCCGAGCGCCGGCGCGACCGGACCGCTGGAGTCCGCGGCCGAGTACGACCGCCTCCTCGACGACCTGATCGCCACCGGCGTCATCGCCGACTCGAAGATGGCCTACTTCGACGTCCGCCCCTCCTCGCACGCGCCGACCCTGGAGCTGCGGGTCTGCGACGCGATGCCGATCGTCGACGACGCGGTGCTGATCGCCGGGCTCTTCCGCGGCCTCGTCCGCACCGCCGAGCTCGACATCGAGGCGGGCCGCCCGTTCCGGCACACGCCGCCGCCGATCCAGCGCGCCGCCACCTGGCAGGCCGCCCGCGGCGGTCTCTCGGGGCCGCTGCTCGACCACACCGAGCACCCCCGCCCCGTCCCCGCCGCCGAAGCGCTGCGCAGCCTGATCGCGCGCCTCCAGCCCGCGCTGGACGAGCTCGGCGACCTGGAGCAGGTGCGCGCCCTCGCTGAGGCGCTGATCGCGCGCGGCAACTCGGCCGACCGCCAGCGCGCCGTCCTCGCCGAGCGCGGGACGCTCGACGCCGTGGTCGACGCCGTCGTCGCCGAGACGCACGGCCCGGCGAGCGGCCCGATCCTGCCCGCCCCGAGCCTGCGCACCTACCGCGTCCGCGCCGGCGACGAGGCCGTCGCGACCGGCGGCCGCGCGAAGAGCGCCTACCAGCCGATCCTCGAGCACTTCCGCGGGCTCGGCCCCGAGCGGCTCGAGACCCTGCACGAGTCGCGCGACCGGCTCGTCGAGCAGGCCGGGCTCACCTTCCGCGTCGGCGAGGAGGACCGTCCGTTCCCGGTCGACCTCGTCCCGCGCGTGCTCCAGGCCCACGAGTGGAGCGAGCTCGCCGCCGGGCTCGAGCAGCGCGCCCGCGCCCTCGAGTGCTTCCTGCAGGACGTCTACGGCGAGGGCCGGGCGGTGCGGGCCGGCGTGGTCCGCGATCTGCGCGGCGCGCCGGGCTGGAGCGAGGACGCCGCGCGGCTGCCCGCCGGCACCGTCCGCGGCGCCGTGATGGGCTTCGACCTGGTCCGCAACGAGTTCGGCGGCTGGCGGGTGCTGGAGGACAACCTCCGGAACCCCAGCGGCCTCGCCTACGCCCTGGGCATCCGCGCGCTGCTCGACGACGTGCTGCCCGATCTGCCGCGACCCGCGGGCCTCCTCGACGCGTCGACGGCGCTCGCCGGACTGCGCGCGACGCTGGCCCACGGGACGAAGCGCGCCGACCCGGTGCTCGGGCTGCTCTCCAGCGGAGCGTCGAGCTCGGCCTGGTTCGAGCACCGCCGCCTCGCCGAGGGCGCCGGGCTCCTGCTGCTCGAGGCCGGCGACCTCACGGTCGAGGGCGGCCGCGTCCTGGCCGGCGGCACGGTCGTCGACGCGCTCTACCTGCGGCTCGACGTCGAGCTGGCCGACCTCGTCGCCGGCGACCGGACGATCGGCCGGGAGATCCTCGAGGTCGCGGCGGCCGGCGACGTGTACCTGGCGAACGCGCCCGGCAACGGCGTCGCGGACGACAAGGCCCTCTACTGCGCGGTCCCCGAGCTGATCGGCTACTACCTCGACGAGCGCCCGCTGCTCGAGTCCGTGCCGACCTACCGCCCCGAGGACGAGGCCGAGCGCCGGATCGTGCTCGAGCGGGTCGGCGAGCTGGTCACCAAGCCGGTCGACGGCTACGGCGGCCGCGGCGTGATGATCGGCCCGTCGGCTCCGGCGGCGCGGGTCGCCGAGCGGCGCGCCGAGATCGCGGCGGATCCGGGCGCCTGGGTCGCTCAGGAGGTGGTCCGGCTCTCCTCGCTGCCCGCCTTCTCCGGCACCGACCTGCAGCCGCGGCACATCGACCTCCGCGCCTTCGTCTTCGTCACCGGCACCGGGCCCGGCGACGTCCGCCTCGCCGACCTCGCGCTCACCCGCGTGGCGGCCGAGGGCAGCATGATCGTCAACTCCTCGCGCGGCGGCGGCGCGAAGGACACCTGGATCGTCGGAGGCTGAGATGTGCGGCATCGCGGGCGAGATCCGGTTCGACGGCGCGCGCGCCGACATCGGCGCCGTCGACCGGATGACCGGCTGCCTCGTGCACCGCGGCCCGGACGGCGACGGCCTCTGGGCGGCGGGCCGCGTGGCGCTCGGGCACCGGCGGCTGGCGATCATCGACCTCTCCGCGGCCGGCGCCCAGCCGATGGTCGACGCCGCGCTCGGCCTGACGATCGTCTTCAACGGCTGCATCTACAACCACCGGGAGCTGCGCGCCGAGCTGGAGGGGAAGGGGCACCGCTTCTTCTCGCACTCCGACACCGAGGTGATCGGCAAGGCCTACGCCCAGTGGGGCGAGGACTGCGTCGACCACCTGCTCGGCATGTTCGCCTTCGCGATCGTCGAGCGCGAGTCCGGCCGCGTGGTGCTGGCGCGCGACCGCCTGGGCATCAAGCCGCTCTACCTCGACGAGACCCGCGAGCGGATCCGCTTCGCCTCGACCGTCCAGTCCCTGCTCGCGGCCGGCGGCGTGGACACCTCGATCGACCGCACCGCGCTGATGCTCTACCTGAGCTTCCACTCGGTGGTACCCGCGCCGCGCACGATCCTCGCCGGCGTCACCAAGCTGCCGCCGGCGACCGTCCGCGTGATCGAGCCCGACGGCACGAGCCGCGAGCGCGTCTACTGGGAGCCGGTCTTCGCCCGCGATCCCGACCGCGCCGACTGGACCGAGCGCGACTGGCAGGAGGCGCTGCTCGCGTCGTTCCGCACCGCCGTCTCGCGCCGCATGGTCGCGGACGTGCCGGTCGGCGTGCTGCTCTCCGGCGGCATCGACTCCAGCCTGATCGTCGCGCTGCTCGCCGAGGCCGGCCAGACCGGGCTGCAGACCTTCTCGATCGGCTTCGACGCGGCGGGCGGCGAGTCCGGCGACGAGTTCGAGTACTCGAGCCTGGTCGCGGAGCGCTTCGGCACGGACCACCACCGCCTGCCGATCGACTCCGCGCGGCTGCTGCCCGGGATCGACGCGGCGGTCGGCGCGATGAGCGAGCCGATGGTCTCCCACGACGCCGTCGCCTTCCACCTGCTCAGCGAGGACGTCTCGCAGCACGTGAAGGTCGTGCAGTCCGGTCAGGGCGCCGACGAGGTGCTCGGCGGCTACGACTGGTACCCGCCCCTGGCGCGGGTGCCGCGCGAGCGCGCCGTCGAGGCCTACGCGGACGTCTTCGTCGACCGCCCCTTCTCCGCGCTGCAGGCGCTGCTGGCCCCCGCCTGGCGCGGGGACCCCGATGCCGCGACCGCCTTCCTCGCCGAGCGCTTCGCCCGCACCGGCGCCGACACGGCGGTGGACGCCGCGCTGCGCAACGACACCGCGGTCATGCTCGTCGACGACCCGGTGAAGCGCGTCGACAACATGACCATGGCCTGGGGCCTGGAGGCGCGCGTGCCGTTCCTCGACCACGAGTTCGTCGAGCTCGTCGGCACGATCCCGCCGGAGCTCAAGCTCGCCGACGGCGGCAAGGGGATCCTCAAGCGGGCCGTCCGCGGCATCGTCCCGGACGAGGTGATCGACCGCACCAAGGGCTCGTTCCCGGTGCCGGCGATCCGTCAGCTGGAGGGGCCCTACCTGGAACGGGTGCGGGCGGCGCTGACCGACCCGGCCGCCCGGCGCCGCGGCGTCTTCGATCCCGCGACAGTCGACGCGCTGCTGGCCGACCCGAACGCGACCCGCACCCGCCTGGGCTCGAACGAGCTCTGGCAGCTCGCCCTGCTCGAGATGTGGCTCCAGGAGCACGGCGTCGGCTGAGCGGTGCCGGAGGATGGAGGCATGACGCCTCCTCTCATCGTTTCGCCGCAGGCCGACCGCGTGGCCGCCGCCGAGGAGCTCGCGCTCGGGCTCGTGCACGCCTGGGGCAGCTGGGGTCCGACGATGACCCCGGACGCCGCCCGCGTCGCCTTCCTCAGTGACCGCGGCGGGTCGCCGGAGGTCTGGGTGCAGGACGTCGTCGTCGGAGCCGAGCCGAGCGAGGCGCGCCGCATCGCCCTCACCGAGGATCCGGTGCTCGAGGTCTCCTGGTCCGCCGACTCCGCTTGGCTGGCCTGCCTCGTCGCGACCGACGGCGGGGTGCGCAGCCAGGTCTGGGTGGTCCGCCCCGACGGCTCGGACGCCCGCCGCATCGCCGGCTCCCGCGACGCCCACGCCGAGCTCGGCCCGTGGACGCGCAGCGGCCACCACGTCGTCGTCACGATCCCGTCGGCCGAGCCGGAGCAGCCGACCCGCTCCTTCCTGGTCGACCCGGTGACGGGCGAGCGGAAGCCGCTCGTCGACGGCGACCTCATCTCGGTGCTCGACCTCTCGGTGGAGGAGCGCCTCGTCGTGGTCCGCGACGGCCAGCGCGGCCAGCAGTACTGCGTGGTCGTCGACCGGCTGACCAACGAGAACCACGCGCTCCTGCCCGACTCCGGCACCGGATCCACGGACGTCGCGCTGCTGCGCCCGTCGCCGCTGTACGACACCGAGAGCCCGATGGTCGCCTACCTCGCGACCGACGTCGACCTGCCGCGGCGCCAGCTCGTCGCGATGCCCCTCGGTCCGGACGGCTGGCGCGGCCGGATCCGCCGCCTCGCCGCCCGCGACGACGCCGAGCTCGAGGGCCTGGACGCCGACGACGCCGGCCGGATGCTGATGCTGGTCTGGAACGTCGCGGGCTCGAGCGAGATCGAGCTGCTGGACACCACCACCGGCGCCCGAGTCCCGGTCGCCGGGCTCCCGGGACTGGTGGCGACGACGCCGGTGCTGTCCCGCGACGGCGGCGCGGTGATCCTGGGCGTGGAGGGCCCGGAGCGCCCGCGCGAGCTGTGGCGGCTGGACACGGCGACCCACGAGTGGTCCCGGATCACCGGGGTGCCGGCGCTCGACGCACCGCCGCTGATCGTGCCGACGCTCGAGCGCTTCACGGGCCGCGACGGCCTCGCGCTCTCCGGCTGGCTCTACCGCGCGCCCGGGGCGACGGGGCCGGGCGCGGCGATGCTCAGCCTGCACGGCGGCCCGGAGTCGCAGGAGCGGCCCACCTTCTCCGCCCAGCACCAGGCGGTCGCCGCCGCGGGGATCACCGTCTTCGCCCCGAACGTGCGCGGCTCCTCGGGCTTCGGCCGCGACTTCGTCCACGCCGACGACGTGGAGAAGCGCCGCGGCGCCTTCGACGACGTCCTCGCGGCCGCCGAGCACCTCGTCGACGCCGGGATCGCCGACCCGGCGCGGATCGCCGTCACCGGCCGCTCCTACGGCGGCTACCTGACCCTCGCGTCGCTCGCCTTCTCGCCCGGCGTCTTCGCCGCCGGCGTCGACATCTGCGGGATGTCGCACCTGCAGACCTTCTACCGCGACACCGAGCCGTGGATCGCCTCCGCCGCCATGACCAAGTACGGCCACCCCGAGCACGACGCGGAGCTGCTCGAGGAGCTGTCGCCGCTGAACGCGGCCGACGCCATCGACGTCCCGCTGCTCGTCGCGCACGGCGAGCTCGACACCAACGTCCCGATCGGCGAGGCCCGGCAGATCGTCGCGGCGCTCGAGGAGCTCGGCCGCCCGGTCCGCTACCTCCAGCTGGACGGCGAGGGCCACGAGTACCGCCGCGCCGACTCCAAGGAGGCGCTGCTGCGCGAGCTCCTGCACTTCCTCACGGAGTCGCTCGGCGCCTCGCCCTCCATGCTGGTCGAGTAGCCCCGCAGGGGCGTATCGAGACCCGCCGTCGCCAGCATGGGCGGGTCTGCAGACTCGTCTTTCGACGTTGGTGGATCTCGATACGCCCGCTCCGCGGGCTACTCGATCAGCATGAGTCGCCTGCTGGTCGAGTAGCCCCGCAGGGGCGTATCGAGACCCGCCGATCAGCGCGACTCGAACTCCTGGCGCAGCGTCCCGTGGATCGGGTGCGCCGGGTCGTCGCCGACCGCGCGCGCCGGGTCGTCGATCTCGACGGCGCGTCCCGGTGCGAGGTCCGCGTCACCGCCGATCATCTCCGAGACGCCGTCGAGCAGATCCTCGGCGATCCGGCTCGAGAGCCCGCTGCGCTCGCCCGGCCCGGGATCGGTGAGCTCGTCGACCGGAGCGGCCAGCGCCGCCTCCAGTCCCGTCCGCTCGACGCCGGCCTCCGGCTCGTGCTCGATCCGCCGCGCCTGCTCCTGCTGTGATTCCGACCCCTGGGGCATCGTCGCTCCTCGTCCGTCTCCTCGCGGCAGCGTCGTCCCGGATGGGGGCCGTGCGCTCCCGCCGCTGCCCCGAGCGTAGATCACGGCGTGTCCGATCGCGGCGTCAGTCGAGCAGCAGCCAGGAGTGCGCCTCGACCCGCACGCCGCCGACGCCCGCCGCCTCGTCGCCGAGGTTGAGCGCGAGCCGGGCGCTCTCGCCGGCCGGACCCTCGGCCACCAGCAGCACGGCGGTGTTCGACAGGTCGACGCTCCTGGTTCGCGCGGCGACCAGCCACGGGTGCCGGCGGCGGAAGGCGATGACCTTCTGGTGCACGCGGTAGGCGTCGTTCCGCGGCCACTCGGCCGGGTCCGCCGGGAACTCCGGCCGGATCGCGTCGTCGCCGCCCGCGCGCTCCTCCTTGACGCCCTCGAGCCCGCGCTCGTCGCCCGAGTAGATGCTCGGCACGCCGCCGACGAAGCCGAGGATCGCGACGGCGTGCCCGTGGTGGCGCGGGTCGCTGATCGCGCTGGCGAGCCGGGTCACGTCGTGGTTGCCGACGAAGGTCAGCGGCACGAACGTCTCCAGGAACTCCGCGTGCCGCTGCAGCGTCCAGTCGAGCTCGAAGAGGTTGCCCTCCTCGATCGAGCTGCGCACCGACTTCCAGAGCTCGTACTGCGTGACGGAGTCGAGCCCCGACTCCCGCACGTAACCGGCGTAGTCGCCGTGGATGACCTCGCCGACGAACCACGCCTCGGGGAAGCGCTCGCGCACCGGGTCGATCGCGGCGCGCCAGGAGGAGGGGTCCACCGCGTAGGCGGCGTCGAGCCGCCAGCCGTCGATCCCGCGCTCGAGCCAGTGGCTCATCACGGCGGAGACCTGCGCGGCGACCTCGGGGTTCGCGGTGTCGAGCTCGACGAGCGCCTCGTGCCCCTCGAAGACGTCGACCGGCAGGCCGTCGACGTCGCGCGCCGCGCCCGTCCGCCGGAAGCGTGCAGCAGCGGGGGAGCCCTCGCCCGCCGCGACGGCCTCGCGCCACCACGGGTGCTCGCGGCCGACGTGGTTGAAGACGCCGTCGAAGACCAGGCGGATCCCGCGCTCGCGGCAGGCCGCGATCAGCTCGTCGAGGTCGCGCTCGTCGCCCAGGCGCGGATCGACCCGGAAGTGGTCGACGGTGTCGTAGCCGTGCGTCATCGAGGCGAAGACCGGCCCGAGCAGCAGGCCGTTGCAGCCCAGCGAGAGCAGGTCGTCGAGCCAGGGCAGGATCCGGCGCAGGCGGTGCTGCGGCTCGTCCCCGGGCTGCGGCCCGTCCGCCGAGGTCGCCTCGGCGCCGAGGAACGCCAGCGGGTGGATCTGCCACCAGATCGCCGTCGAGATCCAGCCGTCCGTCGTCGTCTCCGCCACTGCGGCCGCCTCTCCCGGCGGGCTCGGGTGCGCGCCGTCGGCGAGTGTAGCGACGGCCCCTGACATCGCCTCCCAGCCGCTCCCGACGGCTCCGCGGGCTGCCGATCGGCGTGTTTCCGGGGATTCCGTCGCGCGAATCGCCGCCGATCCGGGATCGGGCTGGTAGGTTACGGACGGTCCGACCGGTCGACGGGGTCCGTCCCCGGCCGTTGGACGACACACAACCACCAGCTGTTCTCAACAGCGCGAACGTCCTGGGAGGACACTCCAATGGCTGACAAGTCGCTCAACCGCACCGAGCTCGTCGCGAAGATCGCCGCCGACTCCGGCCAGAGCCAGGCCGCCGTCAACGGCGTCCTCGACTCGCTCTTCTCGACCCTCGCCGACTCCGTCTCCAACGACGTGAAGGTCACCATCCCCGGCTGGATCGCCGTCGAGCGCACGTCCCGCGCCGCGCGCACCGGCCGCAACCCGCAGACCGGCGAGACCATCCAGATCGCCGCCGGCCACTCGGTCAAGGTCTCGGCCGGCACCAAGCTCAAGGCCGCCGCCAAGTAGTCACGGCCCGCGTCGTCACGGCGCAGCAGTTCCGCACGAAGACCCCGGCCCTCCGCCGGGGTCTTCGTCGTCCTGCCGCCCCCCAGCCGCGAGAACGTAGGCTTGCCGGGTGAATCGAACCGTCCGGATCGCGGGCCCGGCGCTCCTGCTCGTGGCCGCCGCTCTCGTCGCGCTCCTGGCGGCGCTCGCGTTCGGCGGCGGTTCGGCCGCACCGCTCCTGAACGACCCGGGGCCCGTCGTCCGCTTCGGCCTCCCGGTCGCCAAGCTCGCGGTCAACCTCGGCGCCGCCGGCATGATCGGCTCGCTCGTCCTGACGCTGTTCGCGCTCAGCCCCCGCGCGATCGCGAAGCGCACCGGCGCCCCCGCCGAGGCGGAGCCGCGCACCGAGTACACGATCGCGCTCGACGTCGCCGCCGCGAGCGCCGCGTTCTTCGCCGCCGCCTCCGCGCTGACCGGCTTCTTCACCTTCCTCAACGTCACCCAGACTCCGCTGAGCCTCGACCGCGACTTCGGCACCAAGCTCAGCTACTTCATCGGCAGCATCCCGGTCGGCCAGGCCTGGCTGATCACCACCCTCCTCGCCGCCGTCGTCACCGTGCTCTGCTTCGCGGTGCGCAACCAGACCGCGCTCGTCTTCGTCACCGCCGTCGCGCTCCTGACGCTGCTGCCGATGGCGCAGCAGGGCCACGCGGCCGGAGCGAGCGGCCACGACGCCGCGGTCACCGCCCTCGGTCTGCACCTGGTCTTCGCCGCGATCTGGCTGGGCGGCCTGCTCACGATCGTCGCGCTGCGGCCGCTGCTCGGCGGCGCGCGCCTGCTGCCCGTGCTCGGCCGCTACTCCAGCCTCGCCCTCGTCAGCTTCGTCGTGGTCGCCGCCTCGGGCTACATCAGCGCCGAGCTGCGGCTGGCGACGCTCGGCAACCTGCTCACCGGCTACGGCGTGCTGGTGCTCGTCAAGGTCGCGGCGCTGACCGCGCTCGGCGTCTTCGGCCTCGCCCAGCGCCGCTTCCTGATCGCTCGCATGCGCAGCGCCGGCGGAGCGGGCGGCCGCAGCTTCTGGTGGCTCGTCGCCGCGGAGATCGCCTTCATGGGCATCGCCTCCGGAGTCGCGGCGGCCCTCGCGCGCACGGCGACGCCGGTCGACCAGGTCGCCGCCACCGAGCTGACGAACCCGACCCCCGCGGAGCTGCTCACCGGCGAGCCGCTCCCGCCCGCGCCGACCGCCCTGAACTTCCTCACCCTCTGGAACGTCGACCTCGTCTGGCTGCTGGTCTGCGGCTTCGGCATCGCGTTCTACGTCGCCGGCGTCGTGCGCCTGCACCGCCGCGGCGACCGCTGGCCCGTGCACCGCACCGTGCTCTGGATCGCGGGCATGCTGCTGCTGGCGTACATCACGAACGGCGGCGTCAACGCCTACGAGAAGTACCTGTTCAGCGCGCACATGCTCGCGCACATGGTCCTGACCATGGCGGTGCCGGTGCTGCTGGTCCCGGCCGCGCCGGTGACGCTGATCGCGCGTGCCGCGGCGCGGCGCACCGACGGCTCCCGCGGCGGCCGGGAGTGGGTCCTGCTCGCCGTGCACTCGCGCTTCGCCACCGCGGTCTCGCACCCGATCGTCGCGGCGCTGCTGTTCGTCGGCTCGCTCTGGGGCTTCTACTACTCGCCGCTCTTCCGCTGGGCGACGACCGACCACATCGGCCACGAGTGGATGATCGTCCACTTCCTGATCACCGGCTACCTCTTCGTGAGCGTCCTGATCGGCGTCGACCCGAGCGTGCACCGCGTGCCCTACCCGATGCGCCTGCTGCTGCTGCTGGGCACGATGGCGTTCCACGCCTTCTTCGGCCTGGCGCTGATGACGGGGGAGGGCCTCCTGCTCGCCGACTGGTACGGCGCGATGGGCTGGGGCACGAACGCCCTCGACGACCAGCAGGCGGCCGGCGGCATCGCCTGGAGCATCGGCGAGATCCCCACGCTCGCCCTCGCGATCATCGTCGCGGTGATGTGGAGCCGCTCGGACGCGCGCGACTCCAAGCGTCTCGACCGCCAGGCCGACCGCACCGGCGAGGCCGAGCTCACCGCGTACAACGACCGCCTGGCCGCCCTGCAGAAGCGCGGCTGAGCCGGGCCCTCCCCGATCCGGGCCGTCCCGGGTCGAGTCGTCCCGGTCGAGTCGTCTGCGGTCGACGGACGTCCCGCGACAGCCCCGAGCGGGCTCCGCGGGCGCTTCCTAGGCTGGCCGCTGCTGTCCGACCTCGCCCGCGTCCCGCGGGCTCGAGGCGCAGCGCTGCGAGAAGGGGAGCGCATGATCGAGGCACGAGGCCTGACCAAGAGGTACGGAGCGAAGACCGCGGTCGACGGGATCGACTTCACCGTGGCGCCGGGGAGGGTGACCGGGTTCCTCGGACCCAACGGCGCCGGCAAGTCGACGACGATGCGGATGATCGTCGGTCTCGACCGGCCCTCCGCCGGCTCGGTGCTGGTCAACGGCCGGCCCTATCGCGAGCACGCCGCGCCGCTCGCCGAGGTCGGCGCCCTGCTCGACGCGAAGGCGACGCACCGCGGCCGGACCCTCCGCGACCACCTGCGCGTGATCGCCGCGACCCACCGCATCCCGCGCTCCCGGGTGGAGGAGGTCATCGAGGTCGTCGGCCTCGGCAGCGTCGCGCGCAAGCGCGTCGGCGGCTTCTCGCTCGGCATGGGCCAGCGGGTGGGCATCGCGACCGCGCTGCTCGGCGACCCGCGGACCCTCCTGCTCGACGAGCCGGTGAACGGCCTCGACCCGGAGGGCGTCCGCTGGGTCCGCGACTTCGTCCGCGCGAAGGCGGCGGAGGGCTGCTGCGTGCTGCTCTCCTCGCACCTGATGAGCGAGATGGCGCAGACCGCCGACCACATCATCGTCCTCGGCCGGGGCCGGATCCTCGCCGACGCCCCGCTGGACGACTTCCTCGCCGAGGCGCGGCCGCGCGTGCGCGTCGAGAGCCCGGACTCGGTGCGGCTCGCCGCGCTCCTCGCCGCCCGCGGCGCCGCGGTCGCCGTCACCGGCGGCGGGCTCGAGATCGAGGGGCTCGAGGCGCCGGTGATCGGCGCGCTCGCCCACGAGGCCGGAGCGGTGCTGCACGCGCTCACCGCGCTGACCCGCTCGCTCGAGGAGGCCTACGTCGCGATGACGGCCGACGCCGTCGAGTACACCGCCGCCCGTCCCCACGGATCCCAGCCCCTCGAAGGAGCCTCCCGATGACCGCGACCGCCCCGAGCCCCGTCCGCGACGCTCCGAGCGGGGTGAGGCTCCGCCTCGACGGGGTCGTCCTCTCCGAGCTGCTCAAGCTCGTCACCGTCCGCTCGACCTGGTGGTCGATCGTCGTCTCGGTGCTCCTCGCGCTCGCTCTGGCCCTGGCCCTCGGCGCCGTCGTCACACCGCCGAAGGAGGGCTCCGTCTCCGCGTTCGTCGCGGGCGGCGCGACCCTGCACCTGCAGTTCGTCGGCCTGGTGATCGCCGTCCTCGGGTCGCTGTCGCTCGGCGGCGAGTACTCCACCGGGATGATCCGCTCGACCTACACCGCCGTGCCGCGCCGGGTCCCGTCGCTCCTCGCCCGCGGGGTCGTCGTGGCCGTCGCGTCCTTCGTGGTGGGCGTCCTCACCTGCGTCGGCTCGTTCGCCGTCATCGCCGGGATGCTCGCGGCGAAGGGCACGCCCACGTCGCTGCTCGACGACGGCGTGCTCGGCAGCCTGCTCGGCGGCGGCCTCTTCCTGGCGGTCATCGGGGCGTTCTCGGTCGCCGTGGCGGCGCTGCTGCGCAGCACGGCGGCCGCCATCGGCCTCTCGGTCGGCGTGCTCTTCGTGCTGCCGCTGCTCGCGAGCATCGCGGGCGGTCTGCTGCAGGCCCAGTGGATCATCGACGTCAGCCCCTACCTGCTCTCGAACCTCGGGCTGGCGCTGTCCAGCGTCCCGAGCGAGGGCTCCGGCGTGGAGCAGATCAGCACGACGTCCGCGCTGCTCGCCAGCGCCGGGTGGCTCCTCGCCGTCTGGGTCCCGGCGCTGACGGCGACCCGCGTCCGCGACGTCTGACCGCGGCGCCGGGGTGCGGGGGTCGGCTGGGTACAGTGGAGCGGTGACCCAGCCGACCCTCTCCGACGAGCAGCAGCGGGTGTTCGACCTCATCGAGAACACCCGCGAGCACCTGTTCGTGACGGGTCGCGCCGGCACCGGCAAGTCGACCCTGCTCAACCACCTGAGCTGGAACACCGACAAGCAGATCGTCATCTGCGCGCCGACCGGGGTCGCCGCCCTCAACGTCGGCGGGCAGACGATCCACTCGCTCTTCCGGCTCCCGATCGGCGTCATCGCCGACTCGGACCTCGATCAGCCGCCCGAGCTGCGCAAGCTGCTGAACACCATCGACACCCTCGTCATCGACGAGATCTCGATGGTCAACGCCGATCTCCTCGACGGAATCGACCGCAGCCTCCGCCAGGCGCGGCAGCGCCGGTCCGAGCCGTTCGGCGGCGTCCAGGTCGTCCTCTTCGGCGACCCGTTCCAACTCGCGCCCGTTCCGGGCGATCCGGAGGAGCGCGCCTACTTCGCCGACCGCTACCGCTCGCTCTGGTTCTTCGACGCGCTGGTCTGGCAGGAGGCGCCGCTGCGGATCATCGAGCTCGGGAGGATCCACCGTCAGAGCGACGAGCGCTTCAAGTGGATGCTCAACGCGGTGCGCTTCGGCATGGTCACCAAGGAGATCGCGGACGTCCTCAACGCCGCCGGTGCGCGCACGCCGCCCGAGAACGACGCGATCACCCTCGCGACCCGCAACGACACCGTCAACCGGATCAACCAGACCGCCCTCGCGCGGCTCAAGGGCCCGGTCAAGACCGCCTCGGCCGAGATCAGCGGCGACTTCGGCGGCCGCGCGTACCCGGCCGATCAGAACCTCGAGCTGAAGATCGGGGCGCACGTGATGTTCCTGCGCAACGACGCCGAGCAGCGCTGGGTGAACGGCACGATCGGCCGCGTGACCAAGGTCGCCGGCACGGTCTGGGTCGAGGTGGACGGCGAGGTGCACGAGGTCGAGCCCGCGACCTGGGAGCGCTACCGCTACTCCTACTCCGCCGCGACCAAGAAGCTGACCCGCGAGATCGTCGCCGAGTTCGCGCAGTTCCCGCTGCGCCTGGCCTGGGCCGTCACGATCCACAAGTCGCAGGGCAAGACCTACGACTCCGCCGTGGTCGACCTCGGGCAGCGCGCGTTCGCCCCCGGTCAGACCTACGTCGCGCTCAGCCGCATCACGAGCCTCGAGGGGCTCTACCTCACCCGGCCGCTCCGGCCGAGCGACATCATCGTCGACAAGGACGTGCTGCGCTTCATGTCCGAGCGCCGGGCCGAGCCCGCGGCCGTCGCGGAGCCGGAGTCCGCGTCCTCCTGAGCGCCTGAGCGCCCGAGCGCCTGAGCGGCCCGTCAGGCCGCGGCGCGCGAGCCGGCCAGGTCGCGGAACACCGCGGTGGTCAGCCGGTACGCCTCCGCCACCTCGGCGATGACGCGCTCGCGCTCGTCCTCGTCCCAGCCGGCGGCGTCGAGCTGCTCGCGGTAGACAGCGCGGAAGGCGGACGGCGTCGCGATCTCGCCGTAGAGGTAGAAGCCCACGCCGTTGGTCTCGAAGCCGAAGCGCCGCTGCAGCAGGCTCCGCACGATCGAGCAGCCGGAGAGGTCGCCGAGGTAGCGGGTGTAGTGGTGGGCGACGAAGCCGCCGCTCCAGCCGCTCGCGACGGTGCGGATCCGCTCGACGTAGGCCGCCGTCGAGGGGAGCGGGCTGATCCGCGAGCGCCAGTCCTCGCCGACCAGGAAGCGCAGGTCCTCGCCGATGGCCGGCAGCCGGGTGAGCTTCGGCGAGATGAACGGCGCGGCGACCGGATCGCCCGCCATCGCCTCCGCCACGGCCTCGAGCGCCTCGTAGACGAAGTAGTGCTGCGCGATCATCGCGACGTAGTCGTCGCGGCTGCCGGACCCGGTCATCAGCGCGGTCATGAAGGCCGAGACCTCGTCGTCCGCGCCGGACCGACCGAGGCGCACGTGAAGGGCCTGCGAGAACGGGATGACGTTCGAGACGTTCGGCACGGCGGCCTCCTTCGGCGTCTTAGGTTGCCCTTACCTTAGCTCGAAGGCACCGCAGTCGCCAGGGCGGGTCTCAGTGCGAGTGCCCGCTGTCGGTGACCGTCGTCATCATCCCGCCCATGTCGTGCGAGCCCTCGGAGGAGGCGGACAGCGCGGGCGTCGCGAGGGCGGAGACGAGGAGCGCGCCCGCGAAGAGACCGAGAACGGCGCGCGGGGCCGAGACGGGCCGCTCCACCGTGCGCTGCGAGCGCAGGGTCGCGGCGACGACGGCCGCGGCGACGAGCTGCAGGGCGCCCGCCGCGAGAGCGGGCAGCGGGTCGCGCAGCAGGCCGGCGGCGATCGCGAGCACGAAGCCGGCGACGGTGATCCCGGTGACGGCGAGCGCGGTCCGCGGGAGGACGATCCGGCCGCGGGCGAGGACGACGACACCCCAGACCAGCTCGACGACGCCGAGGGCGGCGAGCGGGAGGGTCCCCGCGTCGAGCTGCCCGGCGGCGAGCGAGAGGTGCACGAGCCCGGCGCCGATCCCGGCGAAGGCGGCGTTTCCGCGGGCGACGGTGCTCATCGCGGTCTCCGATCGTGGTGGAGGTGCAAGAGGAAGAGGCCCCGGATCGACACACCGCATCGTGTCGTCCGGGGCCGTTCAGTCCGTCCGCCGCGGAAAACGGCGGGCCCACGGCGGACGGAGTCTAGGGGGAGCGGACGGATCCGCTCCGGGTCAGGCGACGGCGGTCCGCGCCCGGGCGCCCTTGTCGGCGGTGAGCCCGACTCCGAGGAGGACGAGCGCGCTGGCGAGGTGCAGGAAGTGGTCGGCGGTGTTCAGCGCGAGCACGTTGAGGGCGGTGTTGACCAGGAAGAAGCCGACGACGCCGAGCAGCAGGTAGACCGCGCCGACCGTCGTGTTGACCGTCTTCGCCGCCGAGGTGGTGGAGAGACCGGCGATCAGCAGCGCGCCGCCGATGAGCAGGTGCGCGATGTTGTGCAGCGGATTGACCTCGAAGACGCCGAGGAGCAGTCCGCCCTCCGTCGCGAGGAACTGGACGCCGCCGGTGACGACGAAGCCGAGCAGTCCGACGACCACGTAGACCGCGCCGAAGAGCGTGGCGAGCAGCCGGTTCGGTGATGTGCGCATGATTCCTCTTCTCCTTCCGGGCAACGCCTCCGCGTCGCTTGTCCCTTCTTCGTAGCAGCCGCTCAGACGGTTTGGAAAAGGGGGGGGCCGGATCCGGATCCGCGTGGTTCCGGGTCACGGTCGGGACACGAAAGCCCCCGCGCACGGCCCCCGCCCCGTGCTGCGCGAGACCGCGCCCGTACAGTGGAGGGGTTCCAGCACGCGTCTTCGGGGGGAGTCGAACGGCATGATCGGTGGCCGCAGGCCGACCCGGGTCGGGGCTCTCGTCGTGCCCGCCCTGGTCCTCGCCCTCACCGGCTGCACCGGCGGTGCCGACTCGGTCGTCCCGGACGCGCCGCCCGGGCCCGTGCCCGACGATCTGGCGATCGCGCTCTCCGGCTTCCTCGTGGAGGCGCAGGGCGCCGCGGGGGCCACCGGCGCGATCGCGGGCGTCTGGTCGCCCTGGGCCGGAGGCTGGGAGACCGCGGTCGGCTCGATCGGCGACTCCGAGGCCACCCCGGTGACCACCGAGACGCACGTGCGCCTCGGCACCGGCGGGACCGCGGCGATGACCTGCGACGTCGTCGTCGCGCTCGCGGAGAAGGGGACGCTCGATCTCGACGCCGACGTGGGCGAGTCCCTCACATCGCTCCCCGGCATCGAGGGGATGACCCTCCGCCAGCTCTGCTCGCACACCTCCGGCCTCGCCGACTTCCGCTCCATCCTCTGGCCGACCGTCGTGCAGAACCCCGCCCGCGAGTGGCCCACGCTCGAGCTGATCTCGGCCGCGCAGGTCAGCGCGCCGATCGCCGAGCCGGGCGCCGCCTGGGCCGACTCCTCGACCGGACCGCTGCTCGCCGGCGTGGTGGCGACGCAGGCCACGGGGCGCAGCATGCAGTCGCTGTACGACGAGTACGTCGTGCCCCGCTACGGCCTGAGCGGCACCCGCCTCCCCGGCGACTCCGAGCTCGAGGTGCCCGGCCCGGCGATGATCGGCTTCTCCGCCGCTCTCGATCCGCGCTCCGGTGCCGTCCAGTGCGGGGTCCCCCGCGACCTGTCCCAGGCCTCGCCCTCCTCGCTCGGAGCGGCCGGCGGCGCCGTCACCGATCTCGACGATCTGCGCCGCCTCGCGCAGGGACTGGCGGCCGAGCCCGCGGGGGAGGCGATGTGGGCCGATCCCGTCCCGCAGGGTCAGGGGCGGGCGGAGTGGCTGCTCGCCGGTCTCGGCGGCCACCAGGCCGGCCCGCTCCGAGGCTTCTCCGGCATCGCGCCGGGCTTCCTCACCGCCGCCTACTCCGACCCGGAGTCGGGGCTGACGGTCGCGGTCTCCTTCAACAGCTCGACCGCGGGCGACGGCTTCGCCGCCTCCGCCGCACGCGCCCTCGCGGCGATCGCGGTCGAGCAGGGCGCGGCGGCCGGCGCCACCGGGCTGCCCCAGCTGCCGTGGACGGCCGACGGCGAGCGCGGCGCCGTCCAGGGCGCGCGTCCCTGCTGAGCGGTCCTACCCTGGACTCATGCCGATCACTCCCGACACCAAGGACTGGACCTGGGTGCTCGAGCGCCCCTGCCTCGAGTGCGGCTTCGACGCCTCGCTCGTCGAGCCGGACGCCGTCCCCGCGCTGATCCGCCAGAACGCCGCCGCCTGGCCGTACGTCCTCGAGCGCGAGGACGCCGCGGGCCGCCCCGACGACGAGACCTGGTCGCCGCTGGAGTACGCCGCGCACGTGCGCGACGTGCACCGCATCTACCGGCTGCGCCTCGGGCTGATGCTCGAGGGCGACGACCCGCTGTTCCCGAACTGGGACCAGGACGTGGCCGCGGTCGAGGAGCGCTACGACCAGCAGGACCCGGTGGCGGTCGGCCGCGAGCTCGTCGAGGAGGCGGACCGCATCGGCGACGTCTTCGAGGGCGTCGACGGCCGGCAGTGGCAGCGACCGGGTCGCCGGAGCGACGGCGCGTCCTTCACGGTCGAGACGATCGCGAAGTACTACCTGCACGACGTCCAGCACCACCTGCACGACGTCCAGGGCTGAGCGCCCGGCTCGCCGGGCGGCGCGTCAGCAGTCGATCAGCTGCGGGTTGAGGAACGACAGGGTCCGCGCGTAGGCGAGCGCGGCGGCGGACGGGCTGACCGACTCCCGCAGGGTGGCGTTCGCGAAGTGCCGCCCGGTGTCCGGGTAGGTGTGAGCGGTGACGGGCGTGCCCGCCTCCTTCAGCCGGCCGACGAACGACTCCGGGTCGTCGCCCTCCGGCCAGTCGTCGCTCTGCGCGTAGTGCAGCAGCGTCGGGCAGGGGACCAGCGCGTGCTCCTCCTGGCCGAGGGTCGCGTAGTAGGCGACCACGGCGTCGACGAGACCGGTGGCGGCGACGAGCAGCGCCAGCCGCCCGCCGAAGCCGAAGCCGATGATCGCGGAGCGGGCCGCGCCGGCCGCCGCCCCGGTGCGCACCGCGTCGGCGACCGAGGCGAGCGCGCGGTCCTGCGCCGCCATCGCGGCGAGGTCCCGCGCGTCCTCGGCGGCGAGCGTCGCCCAGCCGTCGTAGAGGTCGGGGACGAGCACGTGGTAGCCGTGCTTCGAGACGGCCTCGGCGAACGGCTCCAGCCAGGGCAGCCGGCCGAACACGTCGTGGAGGATCACCACGACGGGGCGGCCGGGGTGCCCGTACTCGAGGGCGATGCCCGGAGACGGGATCTGGACGAGCTCGCTCATTTCTCCACCCTGCACCGCGGGACGGCCCGATCGGCCTGTCGACGCCGATCCCGTCGGCGTGTCGCGGTCCGGGCTCACCGCTCGACGGTGAAACCCTGCTCCGCGCCGTACTCCTCCAGCTCGGCCTGCCAGTCGAGCAGCCCCGCCTGCAGGGTCGTCTCGCCGGTGTAGGCCGTGCCGACGGAGTCGTTGAAGACCCCGGCCGCGTAGACCTGGTAAGGGAGGAAGCGGACGTCGTCGGGGGCGTTCTCCGACGCGGTCGCGTACTCCCGGTTGACGGCCTGCCCGCCGAAGTACTCGCTCGGCCGGTCGAGGAACGCGGGCGACTCGGTCGCGGCCCGGTGGGCGGGCCAGAGTCCGGAGTCCCGGATCACGTCCACGCCGTCGCCCGCGGTGGCGAAGGTCAGGAAGTCGACGGCGAGCTCCTTGCTCCCGCTGCTCTCGAGCACCGAGAAGCCGCCGCCGCCGTGCTCGGCGGCCACGCTCCCGCCCGGCTCCCACTGCGGCAGCTGCGCCACGCGCCAGTCGCCGGCGGCGTCGGGGGCGCTCTGGGTCAGGGCGGAGGCCATCCAGCTGCCGGCCGGGAGCGTCGCGATCCGGCCCGCCGCGAGCATCCTCCGCCACTCGTCGCTCCAGTCGGCGACCGGGGCGAGCAGCTCTCCGTCGAGAAGGCGCTGCCAGTTCTCGGCGTAGCGCGCGGTGCCGGGATCGGCGAGATCGATCGCGACGGCGGTGCCGTCCACGGAGAAGGGCCGGCCGCCGGCCTGCTCGATGAGACTGGTGGCGAGTCCGGGATTGCCGACGTCGTTGAGGATGTACACCTCCGGGTCCGCCGCGTGCAGCTGCTCGGCGGCGGTGACGTACTCCTCCCAGGTGCCGGGCACCGCCACGCCGAGCCGCTCGAAGACGGCGCGGTTGTAGAACAGGACCATCGGCCCGGAGGCCCACGGCAGCCCGTAGACGGTGCCGTCCACCTGGGACGCCGCCCACGGCCCCGGCGCGAACTCCTCCGAGAGCTCGTCGGCGCCGAGCGGCCCGAGGTCGGCGAGGGCGCCGGAGAGGGCGAACTGGGGGAGCGCGGTCGAGTCGAGGAAGGCGATGTCGGGACGTCCCGATCCGGCGGCGATCACGTTCTGGAGGGCGGTGTACTGCTCGTCGCCCGTGCCCACGTCGACCACGTCGATCTCGACCCCCGGGTGCTCCTCCTCGTAGAGCTCCGCGACCTCGGGCAGCTGCTCGTCCCAGCTCCACACGAGCAGGGAGTCGTCCTCGGCCTCCGTGCGGTCGGCGCAGCCCGTCAGCGCGGCCGCGAGGGCGGCGACGGCAAGTGCTGCCGCCGGGCGGGAGTGGTGTCGGAGTGACATCGTCGTCCTTCGCTCGATCGTGGTGCCGTCCCGGAAGGGGGAGGCCGTCGCCGATCCTACGAGACGCCCGGCCGGAATGGTTGCCTTACCATGCCACCATGTCCGCAGATGACGCGCTCGAGGCGATCCCCCCGCCGGACTTCCTCGACGAGCTCCTGGACGAGCTGAGGCTGAAGAGGAGCCACTATGGGGAGATGACCGACGTTCCGCGCCGCCCCTCACTGGCTGACGTGGCACGCCTCGCGGGCGTCGCGCCCGTCACGGCCTCGCGGGTCGCGAACGGGCAGACGAACGTCGTCCCCGCGACGCGGCAGGCCGTCCTGGAGGCGATGCGCACCCTCGGCTACCGTCCGAACAGCGCCGCGCGCGCCCTGAAGAGCGGCTCGTTCCGCACCCTCGGCGTCGCGGTCTTCAGCCTGGACACCCTCGGGATGATGAGGACTGTGGACTCGATCGCCACTGCAGCGGCGGAGGCGGGCTACGCGATCACGCTGGTGCCGGTCTCGGCACCGAGTCAGACCGGGCTCAACGGCGCCTTCACCCGCTTCGGCGAGCTGGCGGTGGACGGCCTCATCGTGGTCGTGGAGACGTACCTGCGGGACACGACGCAGCTGGTCCTCCCCGAGATCCCCCGGGTGCTCGTCAACGCGGCCGCCGGCGCCCAGGGGCCCGTGGTCGACGCCGACCAGGCGGGCGGCGTCCGGGCCGCGGTCGAGCACCTGCTCGGGCTCGGGCACCGCACGGTGCACCACATCGCGGGCCCGCGCGGCTCCTTCGCCGCCGAGCGCCGGGAGACGGCGTGGCGGGAGGCGCTCCTCGCGGCGGGCGCGCCCGTGCCGCCGACCCGCTACAGCAACTGGCGCTCGGACGGCGGCTATCTCCAGGGCGCCGCCCTGGCCGAGGCCGGCGACTGCACGGCTGTGCTGGTCTCCAGCGACGAGGCCGCGCTGGGGGTCTACCGCGCCTTCGCGGAGCACGGCCTGCGGATCCCCGAGGACGTCAGCGTGGTGGGCTTCAACGACATCCCGGAGGCGCAGGACTTCTCCCCGCCGCTGACGACCGTCCGGCAGGACTACCGGGCGGTCGGGGCGAAGTGCGTCGAGCTGCTGCTCGAGCAGCTCGCGAACGGCGTCAGCGACGACCCCGTCCTCGAGCTGGTGCCGACCTCGCTGATCGTCCGGGCGAGCACCGCGCCGCCCGCGACACTTTAGGCCGTCGCGCGTGGCCGGCCTCGCCGCGGTGATCGCCGCGCTGGAGCTGACCTGGCCCGGCAACAGGGCGGTGAACCTCGTCTTCCACGGGCACAGCGTTCCCGCGGGCTACTTCGCGACGCCCCTGATCGACCGCCGTGCCTCCTACCCGCACGTGGTCGCCGGCAGGCTCGCCGAGCGCCACCCGCACGCCGTCCTCAACGCGATCGTCACCGCCGTCGGCGGCGAGCACTCGGAGTCGGGCGCGCGCCGGATGGGCGAGGTGCTCGGCCACCGCCCCGACGTCGTGGTCCTCGACTACGCGCTGAACGACCGGGCGATCGGGCTCGACCGGGCCGGCCGCGCGTGGGAGTCGATGATCGACCGGGTGCTCGAGTCGGGAGTCGTCCCCGTGCTGGTCACGCCCTCGCCGGACCTGACCGCCGACCTGGCCGACCCCGCCGACGACCTCGTGCGGCATGCGGAGCAGATCCGTCGACTCGCCGAGCGGGACGGTGTGCTGCTGGCGGACCCGTTCCGGATCTTCTGCACGATGCACGAGGGCGGCGAGCCCCTGACCGGCGTGATGTCGCAGGTGAACCACCCGAACGGTCGCGGCCACGCGATCATCGCGGCGGAGATCCTCGCGCTGTTCGCCGAGACGGAGCCGGCGGGGGAGGGGAGTCGGAGCGAGTGACGGGAATCGAACCCGCGCCATCTGCTTGGGAAGCAGAAGTTCTACCATTGAACTACACTCGCGCGGCGCCGCTCGGGCGCATCACGCCATGGTAGCAAGCCCCGCGCCCTAAGCTCGCCTCGTGCTGCTCTCCGATCGCGACATCAAGCTCGAACTCTCCTCCGGCCGCGTCGGGCTCTCGCCGCACGACCCGGCGATGATCCAGCCCTCGTCGGTCGACGTGCGGCTCGACCGCTTCTTCCGGCTGTTCGACAACCACCGCTACCCCTACATCGACCCGGCCGAGGACCAGCCCGAGCTGACGCGCCTCGTCGAGACCCCGGCGGGCGAGGCGTTCATCCTGCACCCCGGCGAGTTCGTGCTCGGCTCGACCTACGAGGAGGTCGCGCTCCCGGACGACATCGCCGCGCGGCTGGAGGGCAAGAGCTCGCTGGGGCGGCTGGGGCTGCTCACGCACTCGACGGCGGGCTTCATCGACCCGGGCTTCACCGGGCACGTCACGCTCGAGCTGAGCAATGTCGCGACGCTGCCGATCATGCTCTGGCCCGGGATGAAGATCGGCCAGATGTGCTTCTTCCGCCTGAGCTCGCCCGCCGAGCAGCCCTACGGCTCGGCGGCCTACCTCTCGCGCTACCAGGGCCAGCGCGGCCCGACCGCCTCACGCTCGTCCCTCAACTTCCACCGCACCGACGTCTACAGCGACTGACCCCCTCCGCGAGATGCCACTTGTGCACGCTCTCCACGGCGTGTCGCGTGCACAAGTGGCATCTCGCGGGAGGAGGCAAAGCGTCAGCCGAGCAGGCGGGGGAGCTGCAGCACGAGCCAGGGGGAGAAGGCCCAGGGGGTCGCGCGGACGGCGGCGAGGGTCGCCTCGGGGTCGACCCACTCCACGTCCATGACCTCGTCGGCGCGCGGGCTCAGCGCGTCGCGGCTCGCCACGGTCGCGGTGTAGACGGGGCAGATCTCGTTCTCGACGATCCCGGAGGCGTCGACCGCGCGGTAGCGGAAGTCCGGCAGCGCGACCTCGAGCGTCTCGAGGCGGGCACCGAGCTCGCGTTCCGCGCGGCGCACCACCGCGTCCTCGATCCGCTCGCCGGGAGCGGGGTGCCCGCAGAACGAGTTGGTCCACACGCCGGGCCAGGTGCGCTTGCCGAGCGCGCGCCGGGTGACCAGCAGCGCGCCGTCGGGGGCGAAGACGTGGCAGGAGAACGCGAGGTGCAGGCGGGTCTGCGTGTCGTGCACGGTCGCCTTGTCGGCCACGCCGACGGCGGTCCCGGACTCGTCGAGGAGGACCACCTCCTCGAGGAGATCCAGCTGCTCGAGCTCGTCGGTGCGCACGGCGATTCCTTCCGAAGTCATGACCGTAAGTCAAGCACGACGACGGAACTCAGCCGGCTTATTGCTAGAGAAGCGAGTTTGTTAGCCTCGACCCCGTGGATACGCGCGACCCCGTGGTTCTCTCCCGAAGGCGGCAGGAGCACGTCGATGCTGTCCTCGACCGGTTCTTCTCGCTGGCGCGCTCGCGCGCGACCCGGCTCGGACCCCGCTACCTGACCCTCTGGCAGACCATCGAGGCGAACACCCGCGGCGGCAAGCGCTTCCGCCCGCTGATGGTGATCTCGGCCTACGAGGCGCACGGCGGACTCGACCCCGAGGCGTCCGCCCACCTGGGCGCGGCCTTCGAGCTGCTGCACACCGCGCTGATCGTGCACGACGACGTGATCGACCGCGACTTCGTCCGCCGCGGCGGCCCGAACGTCTCCGGCAGCTACCGCGACGAGGCGACGACCGCCGGCCTCTCGATCCCGATCGCCGAGCACCGCGGCACCTCCGTCGCCGTCATCGCGGGCGACCTCGCGCTCACCGGCGCGCACCGCCTGGTCGAGGGCGTCGGCGCCTCCGACGGCGTCCGCGCCCGGCTGCTCACCCTGCTCGACGAGGCCGTCTTCGCCTCCGCCGCGGGCGAGCTGGCCGACGTCGACTTCTCGCTGATGCCCGGCATGCCCTCCGTCGACGAGGTGCTCGAGATGGAGCGGATGAAGACCGCGGTCTACTCGTTCGAGGCGCCGCTGCAGGCCGGCGCGATCCTGGCCGGCGCCGACGACGCGGCGGTCGAGGCGCTCGGCGAGTTCGGCCGCGGCATCGGCATCGCCTACCAGATCGTCGACGACCTGCTCGGCGTCTTCGGCTCCGAGGGGCAGACCGGCAAGACCACGCTCGGCGATCTCCGCGAGGGCAAGCGCACGGTGCTGATCGCGCACGCGGCCGGCACCGACCGCTGGCCGGAGATCGAGGGGCTGATCGGCGACGAGCACCTCGACCCGGACACGGCGGAGCGGGTGCGCTGCATCCTCGAGGAGTGCGGCTCGCGCGGCTACGCGGAGGCGCTCGCGAGCGACTTCGCGAACCGGGCCTGGGACGCGCTGCACACCCCCGCGGTGACGGAGGCGTTCCGCACCGAGATGCGGCCCCTCGTCTCCAGCGTCCTCGGGCGCACCCGATGACCGCCGGACCGGCGGCCGCGCAGCGGAGGACCGCTCGCCACGCGCGGATCTCGGCCCCGATGCTTCTCGACGCCCGCGCGCGCCGTACGGTGGCACGATGAGCCGGCAGAGCGAACTGTACGACCGCGTCGCCCACGAGGCGTCCGCGCAGGTGATCCGGCGCTACTCCACCTCCTTCGGCCTGGCGACCCGCCTGCTCGGCGCGGGCGTGCGCGAGCGCGTCGAGGACGTCTACGCGCTGGTGCGCGTGGCCGACGAGATCGTGGACGGGGTCGCCGAGGAGGCGCACCTCGACCGCGCCGCCGTCGAGGAGTCGCTCGACGCCTTCGAGGCCGAGACCGAGCGCGCGCTCGCCAGCGGCTACAGCGCGAACCTCGTGATCCACGCCTTCGTCCGCACCGCGCGGGCCACCGGCTTCGGCACCGAGCTCACCGCGCCGTTCTTCGCCTCGATGCGCGCCGATCTCCGCGAGACCGTGCACACGCCCGAGTCGTTCGAGAGCTACGTCTACGGCTCGGCCGAGGTCGTCGGGCTGATGTGCCTGCACGTCTTCCTCGCCGCACCCGACGCGGGCCTCGTCTCGCCCGCCGCGCGCGAGCGCCTCGTCGCCGGCGCCCGTCGCCTGGGCTCCGCGTTCCAGAAGGTCAACTTCCTCCGCGATCTGGCCGCCGACGTCGACGGCCTCGGCCGCAGCTACTTCCCCGGCGTCGACCCGCGGGCGTTCTCGGAGACCGACAAGGCGGCCCTGCTGGCCGACCTCGACGACGACCTCGCCGCCGCCGGCGCGATCCTGCCGGAGCTGCCGCGCTCGAGCCGCCGCGCCGTGCTGCTCGCGCACTCCCTCTTCGCCGCCCTCGCCGATCGGATCCGCGCGACCCCCGCGGAGGAGCTCCTCCGAGCTCGAGTCAGCGTGCCGACCGCGACGAAGGCGGCGCTCGCCGCCCGCGCCGCCGTCTCGACCCTCGGCCCGCGCCTGGGCACCGGCCCCGCCCGCGCCTCCCGCTCCGCGAGCGGCCCGCACCGCGCCGTCGTGATCGGCGGCGGCATCGGCGGACTCGCCTCCGCCGGTCTGCTCGCCCGCGACGGCTGGGACGTCACGCTGCTCGAGCAGCGCGAGGTCGTCGGCGGCCGCGCCGGCTCCTGGGAGCGCGACGGCTTCCGCTTCGACACCGGCCCCTCCTGGTACCTGATGCCGGAGGTGTTCGACCACTTCTTCCGCCTGATGGGCACGACCGCCGCCGAGCGCCTGGACCTCCAGCGCCTCGACCCGGGCTACCGGGTCTACAGCCAGGGCATCGACGAGCCGATCGACGTGCTCGCCGATCTCGAGTCGAACCTCGCCCTGTTCGAGAGCATCGAGCCCGGCGCGGGGGCCCGGATGCGGGTCTACCTCGAGTCGGCCCGCGACACCTACGAGGTGGCCAAGCGCCGCTTCCTCTACACGAGCTTCGCGTCGTTCCTGCCCCTGCTGCGCCGCGACGTGCTCAGCCGCACCGGCCGGCTCGGCCGCCTCCTGCTCACCCCGCTGGACACCTTCGCGGCGACCGCGGTCACCGACAACCGCCTGCGGCAGATCCTCGGCTACCCGGCCGTCTTCCTCGGCTCCTCGCCGTTCGCGGCGCCGAGCATGTACCACCTGATGAGCCACCTCGACCTGGCCGACGGCGTGCTCTACCCGATGGGCGGCTTCACCCGCCTGATCGCGGCGGTCGCCGAGGTGGCGGAGGAGGCGGGCGTCACCGTCCGCACCTCCTCGCCCGCGACCCGCATCCTCACAGCGCGCGCCCCGCGCGGCAGCCGCCGCGGCGCCGAGGTCGTCGGCGTCGAGTACGAGGGGCCGGAGGGGACGAGGCGGCTCCCGGCCGAGCTCGTCGTCAACGCGTCGGACCTCTTCACCACCGAGCAGTCGCTGCTGCCCGACGAGCTGCGCAGCTACCCGCCGGAGTACTGGGAGAACCGCGAGCCCGGCCCGAGCGCCGTGCTGGTGCTGCTCGGCGTCCGCGGCGCGCTGCCGCAGCTCGAGCACCACACGCTGCTGTTCACGAGCGACTGGCGCGAGAACTTCGGCCGGATCTTCGGCGAGAACCCCTCCGTGCCCGACCCCGCGTCGATCTACGTCTGCCGCCCGAGCGCGACTGACTCCGGCGTCGCTCCCGAGGGCCACGAGAACCTCTTCGTGCTCGTGCCGATCCCGGCCGACACCTCGATCGGCCACGGCGGCATCGACGGCGCCGGCGACGCGCAGGTCGAGGCGATCGCGGACGCCGCGATCCGCCAGATCGCGACCTGGACCGGTGCCGAGGACCTCGCCGAGCGCATCGTGGTGCGCCGCACCATCGGCCCGGCCGACTTCGAGAGCGACCTCGGCGCCTGGCGCGGCTCGATGCTCGGACCGGCGCACATCCTCTCGCAGAGCGCGTTCTTCCGCTCCGGCAACGCCAGCGCGCACGTGGACGGGCTGCTCTTCGCGGGCAGCTCGACGATCCCGGGCATCGGCCTGCCGATGTGCGTGATCAGCGCCGAGGTGATGCTCAAGCGCGTGCGAGGCGACGTGTCGACCGAGCCGCTGCCGGTGCGGGAGGCGCCCTCGGCGCCGGTCGCGCCGAGCGTGGCGCCCGAGCCCGTGGCCGAGCCCGAGCCCGTGCCCGAGTCGGTCGCGGTCGCGGGGGAGTAGCGCGTGGGGGTGCTCTACCTGCTCGCGCTCGTCGTCTCGATCACCGGGATGGTCGTGCTCGACCGGCGCTTCGGCCTGTTCTTCTGGGCGGACGCCCGCCGTGCCGCGATCGTGCTCCCGGCCGGCGTCGTGTTCTTCCTGCTCTGGGATCTCGCCGGGATCGGCCTCGGCGTCTTCTTCCGCGGCGAGACGCCCTACATGACGGGGCTGCAGATCGCGCCGGAGCTGCCGATCGAGGAGGTCCTCTTCCTCACGCTGCTCTGCTATCTCTCGATGGACGTGCACGGGTTCCTCGCGAAGCGGGCGGAGGCGCGCGCGTGACCTACCTGCTCTTGAACGCGGTGTTCCTCGCGGCGGTCGCGGTGCTGCTCGTGGTCGCGCTCCGCCGCGGCCGCCTCCGGCTGCCCGCGCTGCTCGGCACCCTCGCGGTGCTGCTCGTGATGACCGCCGTCTTCGACAACATCATGATCGGCGTCGGGCTCCTCGTCGCCTACGACGACGACCTGATCTCCGGCATCCGGATCGGCGTCGCGCCGATCGAGGACTTCGCCTACGCCATCGCCGCCGCGCTCGCCCTGCCGGCGCTCTGGACCCTCCTGCCCGCCCGGCGCCGGAGCGCCCCGTGAAGCGGCTGAGCGCGCTGTTCGTCTCGAGCCGCCCGCTGAGCTGGGTCAACACCGCGTACCCGTTCGCCGCGGCCTACCTGCTGACCACCCGCGAGATCGACCTCGCCTTCGTGCTCGGCACCCTCTACTTCCTGATCCCCTACAACCTGGCGATGTACGGGATCAACGACGTCTTCGACTACGAGTCCGATCTGCGGAACCCGCGGAAGGGCGGCGTCGAGGGCGCGGTCCTCGACCGCAGCGAGCACCGCGCGACGCTCGTCGCGGCGGTGGCGACCAACGTCCCGTTCCTGATCGCGCTCGTGCTGCTCGGCTCGCCGCTCTCCTGGCTGGTGCTGGCGATCAGCGTCTTCGCCGTCATCGCCTACAGCGCGCCCGGACTGCGCTTCAAGGAGCGGCCGTTCGTCGACTCGCTCACCTCGGCGACGCACTTCGTCAGCCCCGCGGTCTACGGCCTCGCGCTCGCGGGCACGACGGCGACGCCGGGTCTATGGGCCCTGCTGGTCGCGTTCTTCCTCTGGGGGATCGCGAGCCACGCCTTCGGTGCGGTGCAGGACATCCTCGCCGACCGGGCCGGCGGCATCGGCTCGATCGCCACGGTGATCGGCGCGAAGGCGACGGTGCGCTTCGCGATCGCCGCCTACGTCGCCAGCGGGCTGCTCCTGCTGCTGCTGCCCTGGCCGGGAACCCTCGCCGCGCTGCTGGCGATCCCCTACGCGCTGAGCGTCTGGCCGTACCGTTCGCTGACCGACGAGCAGGCCGAGCGGGCGAACGCGGGCTGGAAGCGCTTCCTCGCGCTGAACTTCCTCACCGGCTTCCTGGTGACGCTGCTCCTGATCCTGTTCTGGCTCGCGACCTGATCGGAGCTCGCCGCCTGATCGGAGTCCGCGAGCTGATCAGTCGCTCGTCCGGGCGGCGGCGGCCGGCGTCTTGACCGGCAGCAGCAGCGCGAGCCCGGCGGCCAGCACGACGACCAGCCCGAGGATGCCCCAGTACTGCACGTCGGCGTCGCCGGAGAAGCCCGCGGCGATCGAGACGGCCGCGGCGAAGGCGGCCGGCGCGAGGAACGACGCCGCACGACCTGTCGTGGCGTAGAGGCCGAAGATCTCGCCCTCGCGCCCCTCCGGAATCAGCCGGGAGAGGTAGCTGCGGCTCGCCGACTGGGCGGGGCCGACGAACAGGCACAGCAGCAGGCCGAAGACCCAGAACGCGGTCGCGCCGGCGTCGTGCAGGAGGAAGACGGCGCCGCCGCAGACGATCAGCCCGATCAGCGAGGCGACGATGACGGACTTGGGCCCGAGGCGGTCGTCGAGGGCGCCGACGGCGATCGTCGCGACCCCGGCGACGATGTTCGCCGCGATCGCGAAGAGGATGACCTGGCCGGCGCTGAAGCCGAAGGTGCCCTGCGCGAGGACGCCGCCGAAGGTGAAGACGCCGGTCAGGCCGTCGCGGAAGACGGCGCTCGCGAGCAGGAAGGCGAGTGTCGTCGGGCTCTCGCGGCGGAGCGCCCCGATCTGGCGGAAGAGCGCGCGGTAGGACTCGAGCACGCTCACCCGCTCCCCGCCGCCGACCCGTCCCGGGAGCTCCGGCACCGCGAACAGCACCGGCAGTGCGAAGACGGCGAACCAGACGCCGGCGAGGAGGATCGAGACGCGGACGTCGAGGCCGTCCTCGCCCGTGACGCCGAAGAGCCCGACCTCGGGGGAGATGAAGCCGAAGTAGAGGATCAGCAGGAGCGCGATGCCGCCGACGTAGCCCATGCCCCAGCCGAAGCCGGACACGCGACCGACGCTCGCCCGGGTGGAGACCTGGCTGAGCATCGCGTTGTAGTTGACGCTCGCGAACTCGAAGAAGACCGTGCCGACGGCGAGGAGACCCAGCCCGAGCCAGAGGTAGGCCGGGTCGGGGCGGACGAGGAACATCAGCAGGATGCACGCGACGACGACCGCGGAGTGCAGGCCGAGCCAGCGGCGCCGGCTCCCGCCGAGGTCGGCGCGGCGACCGGTGACCGGGGCGATCACCGCGACGACGACCCCGGCGCCCGCGAGGGTCCAGCCGAGCGCGGCCGAGACACCGCTCGGCGTGCCGAAGAGGCCGTCGGTGGTGAGGTAGACGGTGAAGACGAAGGTCGTGACGACGGCGTTGAAGGCGGCGCTGCCCCAGTCCCACAGCCCCCAGGCGAGGACGGGCCAGCGGCCGGTGCGGGGGCGGGGGGCGGTTCCGGCGGTCATGGACTCACCGTAGGGGGAGCCGGAGAACGGGAGGTAGCGTGACGTTTTCTGCAGCCTGAGAGTTGAGCCGAGGTGACTCAGGTTCTCGGCTCTCGACTTGACTCCCCGCGACCCGTGCGTAAACTTGAGCGTGCGGGACTCAACTCCCGCGAACGACTTTCCCGCAGAAGATCCACCAGTGAGGGGCGGCCCGACGGCCGCCCGCGAAGGAGAAACACGCATATGTCCCGTGCCGTAGGCATCGACCTGGGAACCACCAACTCGGTCGTGGCCGTCCTCGAAGGTGGCGAGCCCACCGTCATCGCCAACGCCGAGGGCTTCCGCACCACCCCGTCCGTCGTCGCGTTCACCAAGGACGGCGAGGTGCTCGTCGGCGAGACCGCGAAGCGCCAGGCCGTGACGAACGTCGACCGCACCCTCGCCTCCGTCAAGCGCCACATGGGCACCGACTGGACCTTCGCCGTCGAGGACAAGAAGTACACGCCGCAGGAGATCTCGGCGCGCATCCTCGGCAAGCTCAAGCGCGACGCCGAGCAGTACCTGGGCGAGAAGGTGACCGACGCGGTCATCACCGTTCCGGCCTACTTCAACGACGCCGAGCGCCAGGCCACGAAGGACGCCGGCGAGATCGCCGGCCTGAACGTGCTCCGCATCATCAACGAGCCGACCGCCGCGGCGCTCGCCTACGGCCTCGACAAGGGCAAGGAGGACGAGCTCATCCTCGTCTTCGACCTCGGTGGCGGAACCTTCGACGTCTCCCTCCTCGAGGTGGGCAAGGACGACGACTTCTCCACCATCCAGGTCCGCGCGACCTCGGGTGACAACCGCCTCGGCGGCGACGACTGGGACCAGCGCGTCGTCGACTACCTGGTCAAGCGCTTCAAGGACTCGACCGGCGTCGACGTCTCGAAGGACAAGATCGCGCGCCAGCGCCTCAAGGAGGCGGCGGAGCAGGCCAAGAAGGAGCTCTCCTCGAGCACCTCGACCAGCATCCAGCTGCCCTACCTCTCGCTCACCGAGAACGGCCCCGCGAACCTCGACGAGACGCTCACCCGCGCCAAGTTCGAGGAGCTCACGAACGACCTGATCGAGCGCACCCGCAAGCCGTTCACCGACGTCATCGCGGAGGCCGGTGTCAAGGTCGACGACATCGCGCACGTCGTCCTCGTCGGCGGCTCGACCCGCATGCCGGCCGTGGCCGAGCTCGTCAAGAAGCTCACCGGCGGGAAGGAGCCCAACAAGGGCGTCAACCCGGACGAGGTCGTCGCCGTCGGCGCCGCGCTGCAGGCCGGCGTCCTCAAGGGCGAGCGCAAGGACGTCCTGCTCATCGACGTCACCCCGCTCTCGCTCGGCATCGAGACCAAGGGAGGGATCATGACCAAGCTCATCGAGCGCAACACGGCCATCCCGACCAAGCGGTCCGAGACCTTCACCACGGCCGACGACAACCAGCCGTCCGTCGCGATCCAGGTCTTCCAGGGCGAGCGCGAGTTCACCCGCGACAACAAGAACCTGGGCACCTTCGAGCTGACCGGCATCGCGCCGGCGCCGCGCGGCATCCCGCAGGTCGAGGTCACCTTCGACATCGACGCCAACGGCATCGTGCACGTGTCCGCGAAGGACAAGGGCACCGGCAAGGAGCAGTCGATGACGATCACCGGCGGCTCGTCGCTGCCCAAGGACGACATCGACCGCATGGTGCGCGAGGCCGAGGAGCACGCCTCCGAGGACAAGGCCCGCCGTGAGGCCGCCGAGGTCCGCAACAACGCCGAGACCCTCGCCTACTCGATCGACAAGCTGATCAAGGAGAACGAGGACAAGCTGCCCGAGGACGTCAAGACCGAGGTCCAGGGCGACGTCGACGCGCTGAAGACCGCGCTCGCCGGCGACGACGACGCGGCCGTCAAGACCGCGTTCGACGCGCTCAACGCCTCGCAGACCAAGATCGGGCAGGCCATCTACTCGCAGGACCAGGCCGCGCAGAGCGCTCCGCAGGACGCGCCGGCCGAGGACGAGAAGAAGGACGACGAGGACATCGTCGACGCCGAGGTCATCGACGAGGACGAGCCGAAGGACACGAAGTAGCGATGGGGAAGCACAACCAGGAGCCGGACAACGGCGTGCCCGAGGACGAGCCGACCAGCGGAGCCGAGGCGGCCGAGTCCGCCCAGGACACCGAGGGCCTGATCGAGGCCGAGGGTCCCGACGTCGAGACGACGCTCTCCGACGCCGACCTCTCGTTCCTCTCCGGTCAGTCCGACGCCGAGACGCTCGCGGCCGAGCACCTCGCCGACCTCCAGCGGGTCACCGCGGAGTACGCGAACTACCGCAAGCGCACCGAGTCGAACCGCCAGGTCGACAAGGAGCGGGCGATCGGCGACGCGGTGAAGGCCATCCTCCCCGTGCTCGACGACATCGACCGCGCCGAGAAGCACGGCGACCTCGCCGAGGGCGGTCCGTTCACCGCCATCGCGCAGAAGCTGCGCGGCGGCATCGAGAAGCTCGGGCTGGTGAAGACGGGCGCCGTGGGCGACCTGTTCGACCCGAACATCCACGAGGCGATCTTCCAGCAGCCCACTCCCGGCGCCGAGACCTCCACGGTCGCGGACGTCGTCGAGTCGGGCTACTACCTCGGCGGCTCGCTGCTGCGCGCCGCCAAGGTGGTCGTCGCGGTCCCCGCCGACTGACCCGCCTCCCGCACCACTGCGGAGTCTCCGCTCCCGAGCAGGGGCCGTCCCGATCACGGGCGGCCCCTGCCGGGCGGCGGGGGCCGCGCACCACGACGCAGGCCGCACGATGACACCGGGCCGCACGACGACCCGGGCCGCAGGACGGCACAGGCCGCACTACCGAGAAGAAAGAGGCGCATGGCCAGCCAGGATTGGTTCGACAAGGACTTCTACAAGATCCTCGGTGTCTCGAAGGACGTCTCCGCGGCGGACCTGAAGAAGACCTACCGCAAGCTCGCCCGGCAGTTCCACCCCGACTCCAACCCGGGGGATGCGAAGGCCGAGGCGCGCTTCAAGGAGATCAGCGAGGCGTACACCGTCCTCTCCGACGCCGAGCACCGCAAGGAGTACGACCAGATCCGCGCGATGGGCTCCGGCGCCCGCTTCACGGCCGGCGGCCAGCCCGGCGGCTTCGACGACGTCTTCGGCAACGTCTTCAACCAGGGCGGCGGCGGCCGCACCTCGTACAGCACCCAGCAGGGTCCGCCCGCCGGCTTCGAGGACATCCTCGGCGGCATGTTCGGCAACGCGGGCGGTGGCCGCTTCGGCCAGCCCAGCGGCGGCTTCCGCGGCTTCGGCGGCCCGCAGAAGGGCGCCGACGTCACCGCCAGCACCACCATCGACTTCCGCACCGCCACCCAGGGCGACACCGTGCAGCTGCAGACCGGCGAGGGCCGCGCGCTCTCGGTCCGGATCCCGGCCGGCGTCGCCGACCAGCAGAAGATCCGCGTCCGCGGCAAGGGCCGCCCGAGCCCCGACGGCGGCGAGCCCGGCGATCTCGTGCTCACCGTCGCCGTGCGCAAGCACCCCGTCTTCGAGCGCGACGGCCTGAACCTGCGCGTCACCGTCCCCGTCACCTTCGTCGAGGCCGTCTTCGGCGCGACGATCGAGGTGCCGACCCTCGGCGGCGACCCGGTCAAGCTCCGCGTCGCGCCCGGCACCCCGAGCGGCCGCGTGCTGCGGGTCAAGGGCCGCGGGGTCGCGACCGGCAAGGGTACGGGCGATCTGCTGGCAGAGATCCAGGTCGCGGTGCCCGATCACCTGTCCGGCGCGGCGCGCGACGCCCTCGAGGCCTACGCGGCAGCCGAGCCGTCGGACAACCCGCGGGACGACATCCTGGAGAAGGCCCGCTACTAGCGCGGCATCAGGGCGGTCCGGCCCGAGCGGGCCGGCCGGAGAGGAGGAGACGTGGACGAGAGCACCCCGGTGTTCGCGATCGCGGTCGCCGCCGACCTCGCCGGCATGCACCCGCAGACGCTGCGGCAGTACGACCGGCTGGGCCTCGTGCGGCCGACCCGGACGGCCGGCAAGTCGCGGCGGTACTCGATGCGCGACGTCGTGCAGCTGCGCGAGGTCGCCCGGCTCTCCTCCGAGGGTGTCTCGCTCGAGGGCATCGCCCGCATCCTCCAGCTCGAGAACCAGGTGCTCTCGCTGTCGCAGCGCGTGCGCGAGCTGGAGTCCGCGCTGGCCGACGAGCTGCTCAACCGCCCCGGCCGCCGGGTCTTCGCCGCGGGCCTCGAGGGCGACGTGGTCACCCTCCGGCACGGCACGCGCGCGCAGCGGCGGACCGAGCTCGTGGTCTGGCGGCCGCTGCCGCGCGGCGGCGGCGAGGATGCCGACACCCCCTGAACAGGGCTAGCCTGACGGGGTGCTCGGAACGGACCGGGCCGCTGAGAGGGCACCATGACTCAGGACGACCGCGGCGACGACGCCGCGACGCCGGACGCCGAGACGGCCGACTACAGCCGCGAGGACTACGCGATCCACGCGACCCGGAGCGAGCTGCCGCTCTTCGCGGACGCGGTCGCCGACCGGCGGAACGACTCCGACTGGCTCTCCTCGCTCTCGGGTGTCCTCGGCGGCACCGAGAAGGACACCGCCGCGGCCGCCGCGCAGGCGGCGCTCGAGCGCCGCGCGCGCAGGACCGACGGCACCTGACCACCCTGCAGCGGCCGGTGGGTCTCCTAAGAAAGATCACCTAGTAGGGATGGGAAAGCCATGCTGATCGAGTAGCCCGCGCAGCGGGCGTATCGAGATCCACCAGCATCAGAAGCCGAGTCTGCAGACCGCCCTGCTGGCGACGGTGGGTCTCGAGACGCCCCTGCGGGGCTACTCGACCAGCATGGGCCGGCTACTTGCGGGCCGGGATGCGCAGGGGCGCCGGGGCGCCGAGGCGGCCGCCGCTGAGGCGGCTCAGGATCTCGGAGCCGAACGGGACCGCGCCGACGAGACGGCGCGCGTCGACGTGCTCCTCGTCGGAGTAGCTCACGAGCACGTAGACGCCGACGACGACGATCGCGGCGATGGTGGCGACGCGGACCGGGATCTGGTCGACCGCGCCGCCTCCGCCGTCGACCGGCTCGGCGAGCGTGACGCACATCAGGAAGACCGTGGCGTAGACCGCCAGGTGCCGGTGGGTGCTGCGCCAGGGCCGTGAGAGCGCGGCGATCGGCAGGATCCACAGCGCGTACCACGGGTGGATGGCGGTCGACGCGGTGACGAAGGCCAGCAGCGCGCCGGTCAGGCGGGCGAGCGGGTCGATCGCCCGACGCGACAGCATGAGGGCGCCGGCGATCAGCCCGGCGGCGAGCAGGGCGAGCATCTTGACCACGGCGATCGCCGTCGCCGGGTCGTGGCCGGTCATCTGCACGGCCGTGGAGACCGCGACGACGACGGCGGACATCGGCGCGTACCAGTGCAGGATCGAGCCGGGCACGATCATCGCGCCGATCCAGCCCACGCCCACGCCCGCGGCGAGGCCGATCGCGACCACGACGGCGAGCGCGCCGGCGCCGCTCCAGGCCCAGGCGCGGATCCGCTCGCGCAGCGTCGCGTCGTGGCGGAGCCAGAGCAGCGCGAGCACCGGCAGTGCGATGACCGCCACCGGCTTGACCGCGATCGCCGCTCCCATCAGCAGCACCGCCGCCACCCGGCGGTCGGTGTGCCCGTAGTAGAGCGAGGCGAGGATCAGCGCGATCATCACCGAGTCGTTGTGCCCGGCGACGACGAAGAGGACGAGGGTGAGCGGGTTGGCGACGAGGCTCCAGGCGGTGAGCGGGACGGACAGCCCGCGCAGCCGGGCGAGCCGGAGCGCGTAGACGGCGCTGACGGCGACTCCGGCGACGGACAGCGCGCGGAGCATCGCGATCGAGAGCTCGGGGAAGGTCCAGCCGGCGACGTGCACGGCGGTCTGCTCGGCGAGCAGGTAGAGCGGGCCGTAGGGCGTCGGGGTGTCGGCCCAGCGCGGATCGACGCCGAGGGCGAACCAGCCGGGGAGGGTGGCGACTCCGCTGGAGTACGGGTTCACGCCGGCCGTCATCAGCCGGCCCTGCGCGACGTACGAGAACATGTCGCGGCTGAACAGCGGGACGGCGAGCAGCAGGGGAGCGGCCCAGGCGAGCGCGGCGACCAGGATCGCCCGGACCGAGCCGGGCCGGTCGTCCAGCGCGACCGCGCGCAGGCGCAGCCAGGCGACGAGCAGCAGGATCCCGCCGCCGACGACGGCGACGACGCCGAGCTCGGTGGCGCCCGAGGAGGCGCGCAGTGCCGCGATCAGCGGCCAGCTCCGGATCGGCGAGTCGAGCGGCAGGTAGCCGACCGCGAGCGAGCCCGCGAGGATCGCGAGCGAGCCGATCAGTCCGACCACGAGCGGCGCCGCCGTCGACAGCAGCGGTGCGCGCAGGCGCAGCCCCTGCGTCCGGACCTCGTCCGGTCGTCGTGTCGTCCCCCGAGTCACCATCCCGGCCACGCTAGGGGACCCGCATCGGAAAGCGGTGGACAGGCGGTGAACGGTTGACCAGCGGAGTCTCAGGCGTTACCGGCGTCCGGGGCGGCCTCGGCGAAGCGGAGCTGGTTCCCGAACGGATCGATCAGATCGAGCGCGAAGCCGAAGGGCGACCGCGTGATCCGCGGGTTGAGGTACGGGTACTCCTTCGAGTCGAGCTCGGCGTGCAGCTCGCGCACCCCGCGGAGGGCCACGTGCACCGCCGCTCCGGGGCTCCCGTCGCGGTGGTGCTCGCTCAGGTGCAGCCGCAGACCCGACCTCGAGACCTGGAGGTAGACCGGTGCGTCTCGGGAGGCACGGTGCTCCCAGTCGACTGTGAAGCCGAGGTAGTCGACGTAGAACTCGCCCGCCTTCGCGACGGAGAAGATCCTCAGGATCGGCACAGCCGCCTCCAGCCGGACCGCTTCCAGGCGCGGAACGTCGCCTCCGGTCGGATGGTCTCTGGCGCGTCGTCTCGTCTCCACGCCACGAGGCTAGCCGCCTGCGCGAGGGCCGCTCGCCAGCGTCGTCGGCCGGTGACGGCCCGCTCAGTCGACGAGGTCCAGGGCGCGCAGCCGCGCGAGCGTGTCGACCCCGGCGGGCGGGCAGCGGTGCGCGTCGGCGCCGGTGATCCAGTGCAGGGCGTCGATCTCGCCGCTGGCGCGCGGCTCGTCGGCGAGCTCCGCGGCGAAGACGGTCATGTGCACCTCCCGCCCCTCCGGCTCGCCGTGCGCCTGGGTGCGGACGGTGAAGAGCTCGCGGAGGGCCGTGGGCGCGGTGCTGAGCTCCTCCTCCGTCTCGCGCGCCGCCGCCTCGGCGCTCGTCTCGCCCGGGTCGACCTTGCCGCCGGGGAGGTAGACGACGTCGCGCCCGCGGGCCGTCACCATCAGCACGCGGCGCTCGCGCAGGACGGCGACGGCGGAGACGACGAGGGGAGGGAGGCTGCTCATCCCGCCATCATGCCCGCGGACGGACCCCGCCCGCGGTCGGCCGCCGGGCCCGCGGCTACCATGGACGCACACCAGAAGGACGCGCGCAGCCGGCGCGCGCCAGGGCCCCGTGCGCCCGAACAGCTAGGAGCTCCCCGTGGCAGAACCCACCACCCTCGACAAGGTCGTCACCCTCGCCCAGCACCGGGGGTTCGTCTTCCCCTCGGGCGAGATCTACGGAGGCACCCGCTCCGCCTGGGACTACGGCCCCCTCGGCGTCGAGCTCAAGGAGAACATCAAGCGCCAGTGGTGGAAGGCGTTCGTCCAGGGCCGCGGCGACGTCGTCGGCCTCGACTCGGCCGTGATCCTGCCGACCGCGATCTGGAGCGCCTCCGGCCACGTCGGCGTCTTCTCCGACCCGCTGACCGAGTCGCTGATCACCCACAAGCGCTACCGCGCCGACCACCTCTTCGAGAAGTACGAGGAGGTCAACGGGCACGCTCCCGAGAACGGCCTCGCCGACATCCCGGACCCGGAGCACCCCGACAAGATCGGCCAGTGGACCGAGATCAAGCAGTTCTCCGGGCTGATGAAGACCTACCTCGGCGTCGTCGACGACGAGTCGGGGCTGCACTACCTCCGCCCCGAGACGGCGCAGGGCATCTTCACCAACTTCGCCAACGTGCTGCAGAGCGCGCGGAAGAAGCCGCCGTTCGGCATCGGCCAGATCGGCAAGGCGTTCCGCAACGAGATCACCCCCGGCAACTTCATCTTCCGCACCCGCGAGTTCGAGCAGATGGAGCTCGAGTTCTTCGTCGAGCCCGGCACGGACGAGGAGTGGCAGGAGACCTGGATGCAGCTCGCCTGGGACTGGTTCGTCGACCTCGGGATCTCGCCGGAGAACATCCGCCAGTTCGAGCACCCGAAGGACAAGCTCTCCCACTACTCCAAGCGCACCGTCGACATCGAGTACCGCTTCAGCTTCGCGTCGGGCGAGTGGGGCGAGCTGATGGGGGTCGCGAACCGCACCGACTTCGACCTCAAGACGCACATGGAGCACTCCGGCAAGGACCTCTCCTTCTTCGACCAGACGAAGAACGAGCGCTTCGTGCCGTTCGTGATCGAGCCGTCCTTCGGCCTGACCCGCGCGCTGATGGCGTTCCTCGTCGACGCCTACGAGGAGCAGGAGCTGCCGCCGAACGCGAAGGGCAAGGTCGAGACGCGCACCGTGCTGCACCTCGACCCGCGCCTCGCGCCGGTCAAGGTCGCCGTGCTGCCGCTCTCGCGCAACGAGGCGCTCTCGCCGCTCGCCCGCGAGGTCGCCGACCGGCTCCGCGCGCTCTGGAACGTCGACTTCGACGACTCCGGCGCGATCGGCCGCCGCTACCGCCGCCAGGACGAGATCGGCACGCCCTACTGCGTGACCATCGACTTCGACTCGCTCGAGGACAACGCGGTGACCGTCCGCGACCGCGACACCATGAAGCAGGAGCGCATCCCGCTCGACCAGCTGGAGACCCACCTCTTCACGGGCCTGCGCGGCGCCTGACCCTTCTCGGATCTCGATACGCCCGCTCCGCGGGCTACTCGATCAGCGGAGGATCATGCTGGTCGAGTAGCCCCGCAGGGGCCTATCGAGACCCACCGTCGTCAGCAGAGTGGGTCTGCAGACTCAGGTCCTGACGGTGGTGGATCTCGATACGCCCGCTTCGCGGGCTACTCGATCAGCATGAAGTGTCCCGCCCGTCTGCAGTGGGGCCGATCGATCGGGATGAGTGGTCAGCGAAGGGATCATGCTGGTCGAGTAGCCCGCAGGGGCGTATCGAGACCCGGAGGGCGTCAGCGCTCGCGGGCGAGGAGGGCGTAGACGAGGGTCGAGGTCCACTCGCCCTTGCAGAACTCGTCGTCGAGGTGGTGCGCCTCGAGGCGCAGGCCGAGCCGCTCGCAGAGGCGGGCGGAGGCGGTGTTGCGCGCGTCGAGCTGAGCGACGACCCGGTGGGCGCCGAGCCGGTCGAAGGCCAGGTCGATCAGGGCGCGGGCGGCCTCCGTCGCGAAGCCCCGGCCCTGCGCCTCCGGGTGCAGGACCCACCCGATCTCGACGCCGGCCTGCTCCGTCGAGGTCGCGATCAGCGTGAGATCCCCGACGACCCGGCCGGCGAACGGCCCGGAACGCGGCACGATCGCGAGCACGACGACGTCGCCGTCGGCCGCGAGGCGGTCCGACGGCAGCCGGACGGCCAGGTGCGCGCGCGACTCCTCGGGCGTCCGCGCCGGCCAGCGCAGATAGCGGACGGCCTCCGCATCGCCCTGATAGCGGGCGTGGTCCTCGGCGTCGTCGAGCGAGAGCGGACGCAGCAGCAGCCGCTCCGTCTCGATCGGCTCCGCCTCGTACGGGAGCCGGAGCGGCGTCACGCCGAGGCCGCGGACGCGCCGCCGGCCTCGAGCGGGCGGGCTACGGTGCGCTCGGCGGGCACCTCGATGCCGAACAGCGCCTCGAGGCCGGTGAGGTACGCCTCCTGCTCGCCGGCGCGGGCGTAGTCGCGAGCGCGGACACTCGGGGTGTGCAGCAGCACGCCGGCCAGGTGCCGCAGCGCCTGCTCGGTGCGGCCGTCCTCGTCGCCGCGCGAGCGGGCGCGCTCGATCTCGGCGTCGAGCGCATCGAAGACATGGGCGCGCAGGGCGACCACGGCGGGGGTGAGGCTCTTCTCGTCGGCGACGTCGGAGAACTTGCGGACGGCCTTGTCGACCAGGGCGCGCGCCTGGGTCGACGCGTCGAGCACGTCGAGCGGGGCGTGCAGGCTGATCGTCTCGAGGTCGAGCAGCTCGACGCCGGTCACGGTGGTGACGTCGGCGGCGACGTTGCGGGGGAGGCCGAGGTCGATGACCAGCTGGCGCTCGCGGGAGAAGCCGCGCAGGCGTCCCTCCGCGAGGATCGCCGCGTCGAGGACGGGCTCCTGGGTGGTGGTGCAGGTGATCACGACGTCGGCGGCGACGGCCTCGGTCGCCAGCTCGGCGCCGTCGATCGGGCGGAGCGCGCGGCGGGTCGCGAAGCCCTCGGCGCGGCCGGAGGGGGAGTGGACGGCGATCTCGAGCACGCCGCGGTCGCGCAGCGCGGCGACGGTCGCGCGGGCGTAGCTGCCGGTGCCGATCAGCAGCACCCGGGCGGCGCGCCAGTCGGTGATGCGGCTGGAGGCGAGGTCGAGGGCGAGGCGGACGATCGAGCGGCCGGCGCTGCCGAGGCCGGTGCGGTTCTTGATCCCGCGGGAGGTCTGCGAGGCGCGCTGGAAGAGGCGCTCGAGCTCGGAGGAGGTGGTGCCGAGGCGGCGGGCCTCCTCGAGCGAGCGGCGGACCTGGCCGGCGATCTCGCCCTCGCCGACGACGACGGACTCGAGCCCGCTGGAGACGGCGAAGAGGTGCTCGGCGACGCGGTCGCCCGAGACGACGGAGACCGAGCTGCGCAGCTCCTCCTGCTCGACGCCGGTCGCGGCGCTGACCGCGGCGGTGGCGGCCTCGACGGTCACGGCCTGCGCGGCGGTGAGCGGCTCGTCGATGTCGAGGTAGGCCTCGAAGCGGTTGCAGGTCGCGACGACCACGGCCCCGGAGACGAAGTCGATGCCGTCCGAGAGCGCCGACGCGACGGCGGAGGAGTCGACGGAGAGCTTCTCGAGGAGATCGAAGCTGGCGTTCTTGTGCGACGCCGTCAGACACAGAAGCACCAGGGCAGTCTACCCGGGGCGTCCGGGGGTCGGCCGCGGTCCTGGGGAAGACTGCACGAATGCTCCCGGTCAGCGGGGCCTGGAATAATGCCGCGGTGACCTCCCCCATCGCCGGCCTGCTCGATCCGCTGCACCCGCTCGCCTCCGGGCGCACGGCCGACTCCTCTCTCCTGCGGGCCTACCGCTCGGACCGGCCGGAGTCGACGCCCGTCTGGTTCATGCGCCAGGCCGGCCGCAGCCTGCCCGAGTACCGGGCGCTGCGCACCGACACCCAGATGCTCGACGCCTGCCTCGACCCGGCGCTCGCGAGTGAGATCACCCTGCAGCCGATCCGCCGGCACGGCGTGGACGCGGCGATCTTCTTCAGCGACATCGTCATCCCGCTGCGCCTCGCGGGCGTCGCGGTCGACATCGTCCCCGGGCGCGGACCCGTTCTCGAGAAGGCGGTGCGCACCGCCGCGGACGTCGACGAGCTGGTCGCGCTCGATCCGGCCCTGCTCGACGAGACGCTCGAGCCGATCCGCGAGGGCGTCCGCCGCACGGTCGAGGGTCTGCGGGAGATCGGCGAGGGCGGGACACCGCTGATCGGCTTCGCCGGCGCCCCCTTCACCCTCGCGGCCTACCTCGTGGAGGGCGGGCCGTCCAAGGACCACATCCGCGCCCGCACCCTGATGCACGCCGACCCCGAGGCCTGGGCTCGGCTGATGGAGTGGACCGCCGAGGTCACCGGCCGCTTCCTCCGCGCGCAGGTGCTGGCCGGGGCGAGCGCCGCGCAGCTCTTCGACTCCTGGGCCGGCGCGCTGTCCCTCGCCGACTACACCGCGCACGTGGCTCCCGCCTCCTCGCGAGCGCTGACCCACGTGCGCGACCTGGCCTACGACCACGGCGAGATCCGCCGCAACGTGCCGATCGTGCACTTCGGCGTCGGCACCGGCGAGCTGCTCGGCGCGATGCACGGGATCGGCGCGGACGTCGTCGGCGTCGACTACCGCATCCCGCTCGACGAGGCGAACCACCGGCTCGGCGGCTTCGTCCCGGTGCAGGGCAACGTCGACCCGGCGCTGCTCTCCGCCCCGTGGGAGGTGCTGGCCGCGCACGTCGACGACGTCCTCCGCCGCGGCACCAGCGCGCCGGCGCACGTGCTCAACCTCGGCCACGGCGTGCCGCCCGAGACCGACCCCGACGTGCTGACGCGCCTGGTCGCGCACGTGCACGCCTGGCGGCCATGACCGAGGGGCACGGCAGCGAGGGGAACGGCACCGGGGCCGGCGCCGACTACGACGTCGCGGTCGTCGGCGGGGGAGTGGCGGGACTCGCCGCCGCCGCCGAGTGCCTGCGGATCGGCCTGCGCGTGGTGGTGCTCGAGGCGGGCGACGCGGTCGGCGGCTCGGTCGCCCCGCTCGAGATCGCCGGAGCCGTCCTCGACGCCGGCGCCGAGAGCTTCGCCACCCGCGGCGGCCACGTCGAGAAGGCGCTCGCCGCGCTCACTCTCGACGGCCGGCCGCTCGCCGAGTCGATCGTCGAGCCGCGGACCGGCGGCTCCTGGCTGCACCTCGCGGGCGGGCGCTCCGTCCCCTCGCCGCGCGCCGGGATCCTCGGCATCCCCGGCACCCCGCTCGCCCCCGACGTCGTCCGCGCGATCGGCCGCCGCGGCGCCGCGCGCGCCTGGCTCGACGCCGTGATGCCGGTGCTGCGAATCGGCCGGGCGCACTCCCTCGCCGAGCTGGTGCGCACCCGGATGGGGCAGCGGGTCCTGGACGATCTCGTGGCGCCCGTCGTCTCCGGCGTCTACTCCAGCCGCCCCGAGGACATCGACGTCGACGCGGCGGCCCCCGGGCTGAACGGGGCGATCACCCGGGCGGGCTCCCTCGCCGGCGCGGTCGCCGCCCTGCGCGCGAACCTCCCCGCGGGCGTCGCCGTCCGCGGGATCGACGGCGGAATGCACCGCCTGGTCGCCGCGCTCGTCGAGCGGATCGACTACCTCTCGGGCGAGATCCGCACCGGCACCGCCGTGACCCGGCTCGAGGGCGACGGCGAGCCGTTCCTGCTCACCCTCGACGACGGCGCCGTGCTCACCGCGCGATCGGTCATCGTCTCGACGCCGGAGCGCGACGCGCGCGAGCTGCTCGCCGGGATCGTCCCCGCCGTGCGCGACGAGGCGGCGGAGGTGCTGCACGACTCCGTCGAGCTGGTCACCCTCGTCGTCGACGACGCCCGCCTGGACGCCGCGCCGCGCGGCTCCGGCGTGCTCGTCGCGCCGACCGCCCGGGACGTCACGGCGAAGGCGATCACCCACGCCACCGCGAAGTGGGCCTGGCTGGCGGCCGGCCTGCCCGCGGGACGGCACGTCCTGCGCCTCTCCTACGGACGCCCGGGCGAGCATCCGCCGCTCGAGGGCGCGAGCGACGCCGAGGCGGCCGCGACCGCCCTGCGCGACGCGTCGGTCCTGCTCGGGATCGAGCTCGACCCCGCGAGCCTCGTCGACTCGGCCCGGGTGCGCTGGGCGAACGTCCGCCCGGCCGCGGCGCTCGGCCGGCGCGCGCATCTGGAGGCCTTCCGCGCGGCGCTCGCCCCGGTGGCCGGGATCGCCGTCACCGGCACCTGGCTCGCGGGGACCGGGCTGGCCTCGGTGCTCCCGCACGCCGCCGAGACCGCCGCTCTTATCCGCCGCCGACTGGTGCGTCAAGGCGTCGGCATACCGCGCGAAGAATATGACGGTGACGGCTACTCTGGGTCGGAGGCTCCCGCATGACTGCGGCGTGCCCCGACACGAGTGGTCATCGACCGCGTGAACGAGCCGCGAGAGCGGCCCAGGACGAGGAGTAGGCGTGAAGGGCAAGATTCTTTTCGTGGCAGGAGCCGCAGCCGGCTACGTGCTGGGAGCGCGTGCCGGTCGGAAGCGGTACGAGCAGATCGCCTCGGCGGCGAACAGGTTCTGGCAGACGCAGCCCGTGCAGGACGTCGCCGGAGCCGTCGGCGGAGCCGCCAAGACGCAGCTCAGCACGGTCTCGGACAAGGCCTACGAGCTGGTCCGGAACGTCGTGGTGAAGGCCGTCTCCGGTGGCAAGAAGGCCCAGGGCGCGTCCTCGGCCGAGGCGACCGCCGCGGCCCGCTCGGCCGCGTCGAAGGTCGACGAGGCCGCCGCCGCGGCCGGCTCCGGAGGATCGACGTCGTCGTCCTCCACCAGCAAGGCGTAGTCCTCATCCCTCCGGGCCGTCCGTTCGGCCGAGGCCCGGCACGACCACCCTCCGAGGAGCCCCCGTGGTGAACGAACGCAATCCGAAGAACGCCCGATCGCTGGGCGAGCTGGTCAGCGACCTCCCCGGTCTCGTGATCGAGCTCGTCAAGGCCGAGATCGCGTCCCTCAAGAACGAGCTGTCCGGGAAGGCGAAGAGCGCCGGGCTCGCGGTCGCGCTGTTCGCGGTCGCGGCCTTCTTCCTCCTCACCGCGTGGGCGACCCTCGTCACCTTCGCGATCATCGGCATCGCCTCCTGGCTCCCCGCCTGGCTGTCGGCGCTGATCGTGACCGTGTTCTTCCTGCTCGTGGCGGTCGTGCTGATCCTGGTCGGCGTCAAGTCGATCAAGAAGGCCGTCCCGCCCGTTCCGCAGGACTCGATCGAGAGCATCAAGAAGGACGTCCAGGCGTTCAAGGGAGTCGGCAGCTATGACCACTGATCGCGCTGTATCCAGCACCACGCCCCGCTTCGTCGACCCGGCGGAGCTCCAGCCGAGCCAGCTGAAGGCCGACATCGAGCGCGCGCGCACCGAGCTCGCCGCGACGCTCGACGCCATCGAGTACAAGGTGAACGTCCCGCGCAAGGTGCGGAACGTCCAGCGGACGCTCGAGCGCAAGGTCTCCGTCGTGCGCAAGCACCACCCCGAGGCGCTGATCGCCGGGGCCGCCGGTGCGGCCGCCGCGGTCGGCCTCGTCGTCTGGGGCATCGTCCGCGCCGTCGTCGAGGACTGACCCCACCCGCCTCACCTCCTGCGCCGAGGGGTCCGGATCGCTAGCGCTCCGGACCCCTCGGCGCCAGAGCCCCTCCCGCTTTTGTGCATCCGCACGAGCGGAGGGATGATGGATCAATGACCGATCAGACCGCCGACACGGCGGGTCCCGTTCAGTCCGCCCCCGACACGAGCGCCGCTCCGGCGCCGCAGCCCCCCGCCGATCAGGTTCACTCCGATCAGGCCCTGGGATACACGCTCTGGGCGGTTCTCCGCAGGGATCCCTCACGTCCGTTCACCCTCTCCGCCGACGAGGCCGCCCAGGCGGCCGCCGGCTACGAGGACACCGTCTCGCGGCTCGCGGGCGAGGGCGTCACGGTGCGCGGCACCTACGACGTCTCGGCCCTGCGCGCCGACGCCGACATCATGCTCTGGCTCACCGGAGCCGCGCCCGAGGAGCTGCAGCGCGCCTACCGCGAGCTGCGCCGCACCGAGCTGCTCTGCGCGCTGCTGCCCACCTGGAACGCGATGGGCGTGCACCGCGACGCCGAGTTCAGCGCGAACCACCTCCCCGCCTACATGCGCGGCAAGGCGCCCGCCCGCTGGCTGACGGTCTACCCGTTCGTCCGCTCCTACGAGTGGTACATCCTCCCCGAGGAGGAGCGCCGCACGATGCTCGCCCAGCACGGCCGTCAGGGCTCGCGCTTCCGCTCCGTGCTGACCAACACGGTGGCCTCGTTCTCCCTCGGCGACTACGAGTGGATCCTCGCGCTCGAGGACGAGGAGCTGGTCAACCTGGTCGACCTCATGCGCGATCTGCGAGCCACCGAGGCCCGCCGTCACGTGCGCGAGGAAGTCCCCTTCTACACCGGTCGGCGCATCGAGGCCGACCAGATCGCCGAGGTCCTCCGATGAGCTCCACCGTCCCCGCCCCCGAGGCGCGCGACTTCGCCGAACCCGTCCCCGAGGTCGCCGAGGGCGTCCTCGTCCGCGGTGCCACGCCGGCCGCGGCGTCGGGCCCCGAGCACGTGACCGAGCCGGTCGCCTACGACGCGATCCTGCTCGCCGGCTTCGGCGGCCCCGAGGGGCAGGACGACGTCATCCCGTTCCTGCGCAACGTCACCCGCGGCCGCGGCATCCCGGAGGAGCGCCTCGAGGAGGTCGCCCACCACTACCGCCACTTCGGCGGCGTCAGCCCCATCAACGCGCAGAACCGTGCGCTGAAGGCCGCCCTCGAGGCCGAGCTCGCGAACCGCGGCATCGACCTCCCGGTGCTCTGGGGCAACCGCAATTGGGCGCCGTACATGAGCGAGGCGGTGACGGAGGCGAAGGAGCGCGGCTTCTCGAACCTGATCGCCATCGCCACCAGCGCCTACTCCTCCTTCTCCTCCTGCCGGCAGTACCGCGAGGACTTCGCGGCAGCGCTCGACGCGACCGGCCTCGAGGGCGAGCTGCGGATCGACAAGGTCCGCCAGTTCTTCGACCACCCCGGCTTCGTCATGCCGTTCGTGAAGGCCGTCCACGACGGGCTCGACGAGCTGCGCTCGCGCCTGCCCGGGCTGGACGCCACCACCGAGGTCGAGGTGCTCTTCGCGACGCACTCGATCCCCTCCACCGACGCCGCGCGCAGCGGCCCGCACGAGCGGCACGAGGACGGCACCGTCGTCGACGTGCACCACTTCGGCGACGGCGGCGCGTACGAGGCGCAGCACCTCGCGGTCGCGGAGGTCGTGATGGCGGCCGCCGGCGCGGAGGACGTGCCGTGGCAGCTCGTCTACCAGTCGCGCTCCGGCCCGCCCACCCAGCCGTGGCTCGAGCCCGACATCAACGACGCGATCGCCGAGCTGCCCGCCAAGGGCCGCAAGGCGCTGGTGATCGTTCCGCTCGGCTTCGTCTCGGACCACATGGAGGTCATGTGGGACCTCGACAACGAGGCGCTCGAGACCTCGGAGGAGCACGGCCTCGTCGCCGTCCGCGTGGCGACGCCGGGCACCGACCCGGTCTACGTCTCCGGTCTCGTCGACCTGGTGATGGAGCGGGTCAACGGCACGCCGGTGGAGGACCGTCCGTCGATGACGGCGCTCGGCCCCTGGTACGACGTCTGCCGTCCCGGCTGCTGCGAGAACGTGCGCGCGGGCTTCAAGCCGGCGCTGGCGGGGATCGCGCCGTGACGGGCGGGGTCGCCCTGTGACGGGGAGCACCGCCCCGTGAGCATCCGAGTCGGCACCCGCGCGAGCGCGCTCGCGGTGGCGCAGACCCGGATGACCGCCGATCGGATGGCGCAGGCCGCCGGCGTGCCCGTCGAGCTGGTGCGCATCGAGTCCGACGGCGACCGGATGCGCGGCTCGCTCGCCTCGCTCGGCGGCACCGGGGTCTTCGTGAGCGCACTGCGCGACGCGCTGCTGGCCGGGCGCTGCGACGCGATCGTCCACTCGCTGAAGGATCTGCCGACGGCGCCGGTCGAGGGCCTCGTCCTCGGCGCGGTACCTGAGCGCGAGGATCCGCGCGATGCGCTCTGCGCCCGCGACGGGGCGACCCTCGCGACGCTGCCCCGCGGTGCGCGGGTCGGCACCGGCTCGCCGCGTCGGCGCGCGGCGCTGCTCGCGGCACGTTCCGATCTCGAGATCGTCGACATCCGCGGCAACATCGACACCCGGCTCGGCCGCGTGGCCGCCGGGAGCTCGTCGCCGCTGGACGCGATCGTGCTCGCCCTGTCGGGGCTGCGGCGCCTCGGGCGCACCGACGCGGTCACCGAGGTCCTCGACTTCGGGGTCTCACCGCACGCGCCCGGTCAGGGTGCGCTGGCGATCGAGGTCCGGGACGAGGAGCCGTCCGACGAGCTGCGCGCGGCCCTCGCGGCGGTCGAGCACGCTCCGACCCGGGCGGCGATCACCGCCGAGCGGGCGCTGCTGGCCGTGCTCGAGGCGGGCTGCGCGGCGCCGATCGGCGCGAGCGCGACGGTCGAGGGCGGGCGGGTGGTGACCCGCGGCGTGGTCTTCGCGGTCGACGGCTCGGCGTCCCTCTCTCGGGAGGTGGCGGAGCCGATCGATAACGGTTCGGTCGACGGACCTCGACACCTGGCGGTTTCGCAGTATGGTGGTCGCGAACTGCCCGTCGTCGAAGCCGCGTTCCGCTGCGGCTCTCTGCTCGCTGACGCGCTTCTCGGTGCGGGTGCCGCCCAACTCGCACCTCTGGGAGCCTCTTCGTGATCGTGCCCGCCGCCTACTCCCAGTGGGAGAAGCCGTTGCAGGGCTGGCGTGTCCTCGTCCCCCGCGGAGGTCCGTGGGGCGACGGCGTCGCCGGTGCCCTGCGTGCGAAGGGAGCGTCGCCCGTCGTCGCGCCCATGATCAACTTCGCGCCGACCGACGACTTCCCGGCACTCGAGCAGGCCCTGGCCGACCTCGAGGCCGGCGCCTTCGACTGGATGACGGTGACCAGCGCGACCACGGTCGACGTGCTGTCCCTGCTGCGCACCACCGTGCCCGCGGGCACGAAGGTCGCCGCCGTCGGCGAGACCACGGCCGCGGCGCTCGTGGCGGCCGGCTACTCGGTCGACCTCGTGCCGTCCGAGGACAACTCCGCGAAGGGCCTCCTCGCCGAGTGGGAGCAGGCGACCGGCGGGCAGCACCCGCTCCGCGTGCTCACGCTGCGCTCCGAGATCGCGAAGCCGCTGCTGACCGAGGGCCTGAAGCGCATCGGCCACGACGTCCGCTCCGTGGTCGCCTACCGCACCGTCGGCGTGCAGGTCGAGGACCGCGTCGTCGCCGATGTCGCGAGCGGTGCCGTGCACGCGATCCTGGTCACCTCGGGGAGCGTGGCCGAGCAGGTGCAGAAGCAGCTCGGCCCCGTGCCCGAGTCGACGCTGGTCGCCGCGATCGGCCCGCAGACCGCGAAGGACGCGCGCGCCTTCGGCCTGCGCGTCGACGTCGTCGCCGACGAGCGCTCCGCCTCCTCCCTGATCGACGCCGTCGCCGGCGTCGCCGCGGAGCGCGCCACCCGCTGACCGGCGCTGTTCGCGCACAACATCAGCTGAGACGGGTGGGCCTCCGCTGACAGAGGAGGGACCCCCGTCTCAGCTGATGTTGTGCGGCCGTCGCTGGTCGAGGTGAGTGCTCACCAGTGTTCGAGTGCCCGGCGCCTGCGCTGCGCTGCAGTCCACATGTGCTCGTTCCGGCGGATCATCTCGAAGAGGGCCGCTTCGGTGCGGGGCCAGTCGTCCATGATCTGGTGGTTGTCGAGCCGGATGCAGAGGTACTCCTGGCGGGCGAGCTCGAGATCGCGCCGCCGGTCCTCGTGGAACTGCTCGATGCTGGAGTGGTAGCGGTAGCCGTCGGTCTCGAGGACCATCCGCTCGCCGATCACCTCGTCCACACGGCCGACACGCGGGACGAGGACCTGCGGGCGGACCGGCACGTTGCGGCGGCGCACGCTCAAGCGGGTCTTCGTCTCGAGGCCGGACTGACTGCGGCCGTCGACACGGGCGAAGACCTCCCGCTTCCCCGCCGGAGCGAGCGCGCGGAGCGTCGGCAGGTCGTCCTCGGCGAGCAGGCCCAGGTTGAGAGCCGAGTCGATCGTCACGACGGCGTCGTCCTCACCGATGCAGGTGATGAGATTCAGGATCGCCGCACCGATCCCGTCCTGCGAGAACGAGCGCCGGCCCTGACCCGGCCATCGCCGCCAGTGGCCGACCGCCCCCGGACGCAGGGTATGGACGAAGGAGTCGCCGAGCGCGATGTGCAGGCCTGGCCGCTCGGTGGTCCAGAGCCCGAGAGCGTGCAGCAGAGAGACGCACGTGAGGACTCCGCCCGCACGCACGGCAGCCAGTTCGGCCTCGGGCGCTCCTGCCATCGCGTACCAGCCGCGCCGCACGCGGACGATCTCGCCCGTCGACAGGGCGCGCTCGACCGCGGACCGGTCCACGCCGGCGGCGCGAAAGGCGCTCGCGGGAGCGAACCCGCCGCCCGAGGCGAGGAGAGAGCCGACTCCGTCCATGGTGTCGACGGTGGCGGAACACCGCCTCGGGTGCGGGCGCTCGTCGGTGATCTGTGCAGGAAGGACGACGAGACGATCCTGTGGAGGAGTGGATGTCGACGGTCACGGGGCGCGACGCGAGCCCGGCTTAGGCTGGAGGCATGACCGCGATCCGCCCGCGGCGCCTCCGCACGACCCCGGCCCTGCGCCGGCTCGTGCGGGAGACGCGCGTCCACCCCGCCCAGCTCGTCCTTCCGCTCTTCGTCGCCGAGGGCATCACGGAACCTCAGCCGATCGGCTCGATGCCGGGGGTGTCGCACCACTCGCTGGACAGCGTCCGGCGGGCGGTGACCGAGGCGGCCGAGGCCGGGCTCGGCGGCGTCATGCTGTTCGGCGTGCCCACCACCCGCGACGCGGTGGGCTCCGGAGCGACCGACCCCGACGGTGTGCTCAACGCCGCCACGCGGGTCGTCGTCGAGGAGGTCGGCGACGCGCTCGTCGTGCAGACCGACCTCTGCCTCGACGAGTTCACCGACCACGGGCACTGCGGCGTGCTCGACGCGCACGGCCGGGTCGACAACGACGCGACGCTGCTCCGCTACGAGCAGATGGCGCTCGCGCAGGCCGAGGCCGGCTCGCACCTGCTCGGGCTCTCCGGGATGATGGACGGCCAGGTCGGCGCGATCCGCGCGGCCCTCGACGGCGCCGGGCACCTCGACACCGCGATCCTCGCCTACTCCGCGAAGTACGCCTCCAGCTTCTACGGCCCCTTCCGCGAGGCCGTGCAGTCGACGCTCGAGGGCGACCGCCGCACCTACCAGCAGGACCCGGCGAACCGCCGCGAGGGGCTGCGCGAGGCGACGCTCGACCTCGCCGAGGGCGCGGACGTCGTGATGGTGAAGCCCGCGATGTCCTACCTCGACGTGCTCTCCGACGTCGCCGCGATCTCGGACGTGCCGGTCTGGGCGTACCAGGTGTCCGGCGAGTACGCGATGATCGAGGCCGCCGCTGCGAACGGCTGGATCGACCGCGAGGCGGCGATCGTGGAGTCGGTCACCGGCATCGTCCGCGCCGGCGCCGACGCCGTGCTCACCTACTGGGCCGTCGAGCTGGCGAACGATCTGCTGAAGTAGGCCGGGCGGTCCGGCGTCCGGCGTCCGCTGAGGCGCGCGCCGTATCGTGGTCGGGTGACTCCCACCGCGAACGACACCCTGTACGAGCGTGCCCGGCACGCGATCCCCGGCGGCGTGAACTCGCCGGTCCGCGCCTTCCGCTCGGTCGGCGGGACCCCGAGGTTCATGGTGTCGGCGACCGGCCCGTACATCACCGACGCCGACGGCCGCGAGTACGTCGACCTGGTCTGCTCCTGGGGTCCGGCCGTCCTCGGTCACGCGCACCCCGAGGTCGTCGCCGCCGTGCAGGAGGCGGCGGCCCGCGGGCTCTCCTTCGGTGCGTCGACCCCGGCCGAGACCGAGCTCGCCGAGCTGGTGGAGGCGCGGATCACGGCCGGCGGAGTGTCGCCGATCGAGAAGCTGCGCCTGGTCTCCACCGGCACCGAGGCGACGATGACCGCGATCCGCCTGGCCCGCGGGGTCACCGGCCGCGACCTGCTGATCAAGTTCTCCGGCCACTACCACGGCCACTCCGACGGCCTGCTCGCCGACGCCGGCTCCGGCCTCGCGATGCTCGCGCTGCCCGCCTCGGCCGGCGTCACCGCGGCCACCGCGGCGCAGACGATCGTGCTGCCCTACAACGACCTCGACGCGGTGCGCGCGGTCCTCGCCGAGCGCGGCTCCGAGATCGCCGCGGTGATCACCGAGGCGGCCGCCGCGAACATGGGCGTCGTCCCGCCCGCGCCGGGCTTCAACGCGGCACTCGCCGAGCTCGTGCACGCCAACGGCTCGCTGCTGATCATGGACGAGGTGCTCACCGGCTTCCGCGTCAGCGCCGGCGGCTGGTGGGGGCTCGAGAACGCCGGCGCCGAGGCGCCCTACGTCGCCGACCTCTACACCTTCGGCAAGGTCATCGGCGGCGGGATGCCCGTAGCGGCGCTCGGCGGCCGCGCGGACGTGATGGACCACCTGGCCCCGCTCGGGCCGGTGTACCAGGCGGGCACGCTCTCGGGGAACCCGGTCGCCGTGGCCGCGGGCATCCGTACCCTGCAGCTCGCCGACGACGCCGTCTACGCCTCGCTCGACCGCACCGCCCTGACGCTGCAGCGCGAGGTCTCGGCCGCGCTCTCGGCCGAGGGCGTCGTGCACACGGTGCAGAGCGCGGGCAGCCTCTTCAGCTTCCTGTTCACCGACGTCGGCGGACCGGTGCGCGACTACGCCCAGGTCCAGGCGCAGGAGTCGTTCCGCTACCCGGCCTTCTTCCACGCGATGCTCGACGCGGGCGTCTCGCTGCCGCCGTCGGTGTTCGAGGCGTGGTTCGTCTCGGCCGCGCACGACGACGCGGCGATCGGCCGGATCGTCGACGCGCTGCCGGCCGCCGCGAAGGCCGCGGCGGCAGCCCGCCCGCAGGAGTAGGCGGTGGCGCCGGGGGTCAGCCCCGGCGCGACACCGACTTCGGCAGCACGAAGACGAGCGCGAAGGCCGCGATCGCCATCAGCGCGCTGACCAGCATCGCCGGGGCCGCGGCGTCGAGGAAGCCCGAGGCGACGGTGTCCGGGCCGGTGATGACCAGGCCGCCGAAGAGGATGCTGCCGATCGCGGCGATGCCGACCGCCGAGCCGATCCGCTGGATCGCGGAGATCACGCCACTGGCCGCGCCCGCGTCCTGAGGGTCGACCGTCGAGACGATGAACTGCACGTTCGGCGCGATGAAGAAGCCGTTGCCGACGCCCGCGATGAACAGCGGCGCGAGCAGCTGCCAGTTGGTGATCGAGTCCGGCGTCGCGGTCAGCAGCACCAGCCACACCCAGATCAGGCCGACGGCGAGCAGTCCGCTGCCGAGCACCAGGACGTTGCGGCCGAGCTTGGCGGTGAGGCGGTTGCTCTGCGAGGAGCTGACGATGCTGCCGATCGCGAACGGGATCGAGACGAGCCCCGACTCCAGTGCCGTGTGGCCGAGGCCGGACTGCCAGAGCAGCGAGATGGTGAAGAAGATGCTCGTGAAGGCCGCGAAGTAGACCAGCGCCAGGATCACTCCGCCGGTGAAGGCGGGGTGGTGGAACAGGGTCGGCGGCACGAGCGGCGCGCGGCCGCGGCGGGTGTACGCGACCTCCCAGGCGCCGAACGCGGCGAGGAGGATCACGCCGCCGGCGATCGAGAGGAAGGTCCAGAGCGGCCAGCCCTCGTCCTCGCCCTGGATCAGGGGCACGAGCAACGCGACGAGGCCGCCCGAGACGAGGATCAGCCCGAGCCAGTCGACGCCGCCGCTCGGGGCGCGGTCGCCGTCCTGGAGCTCGCTGCGGGTCGGCAGCAGCATCGCGGCGGCGATGAGCGTCGCGACGCCGATCGGCAGGTTCACCCAGAAGACCAGGCGCCAGCCGTTCTCGTCGCCGAAGGCCTGGATGATCAGTCCGCCGATGATCGGGCCGAGCGCCGACGAGACGCCGAGGACGGCGCCCATCACCGCGAACGCCTTGCCGCGGGCGGGGCCGCGGAAGAGGATCTGGATGTAGGCGTTGACCGCCGGGACGAAGATCCCGCCCGCGAGGCCCTGCACGACGCGCGCGATGACGAGCTGGACGTCGTCGGCGGCCAGGCCGCAGGCGAAGCTCGCGACGGTGAACAGCGCGACGCCGCTGACGAAGACCCACTTGTGCCCGAAGCGGTCGCCGAGGCGGCCGGCCGGGATCAGCGCGAGGCCGAAGGCGAGCGCGTAGCCCGAGATGATCCAGGAGAGCGTCGACTCGGAGGCGTCGAGGGTGGTGCGGATCGTCGGCAGGGCGACGTTCACGATGGTGGTGTCGAGCAGGGCGATGAACATGCCCGCCAGGAGAACCACGAGGGAGCGCCAGGCGCGGCGGTCGGGGGCCGGCGGGGCGCCGGTCACGCGGTCGGACGACGTCTCGGTCATGCGGAGGGAGGCCTTTCGAGAGGCGGCAGAAAGGGGGAGGGGAAGCGGGACCACCCATCGGGGGTACGACCGCATGTGAACTCTCGCAGGAGCACCCGGGTTTCTGCACGCCTTGGCCTGTGGGGGCCTTCAGGTGCGGGCGGGGAACCGCCGTCAGCGGCGACGGGACTCGGCGGCGCGGGCGCAGGCGATGCAGAGGTCGGCGGTGGGGCGGGCCTCGAGGCGGGCGGCGCCGATCGGGCGGCCGCAGCGGGCGCAGTCGCCGTAGTCGCCGGCGGCGAGGCGCGCGCGGGCGGCGGCGAGATCGCGCTCGGTGCGGGCGAGAGCGTCGCGCACCCCGGCCATCCGCGACCACTCCGCCGAGAGCGGGGTGCCCTCCGGATCGTGCTCGTCGTCGGCGGTGCCGTCGGCGCGGTCGAGGAGGAGCTCGCGGAGGGACTCGTCCAGGCGCTCCGCCTCGCGGCGGGCCTCGGCCTGCCGCTCGGCGAGGCGCGCGTCGAGGAGGCGCCGCTCGTCCGGATCCGTGGCCATCCCTCCATGCTGCCACTGCGACTCCCGGGCGCCGAGTGCGATGGGCGGGGCAGACTAGGGGCATGCCCGTCGTGACCGTGCTCCCCGACCGCCTCGAACTCCGCCTGACCCGCGCCGAACGGGTGCTCGCCCTGCACCGCGGCGACGTCGTCGTCGAGCGCTCGAGCATCCGCTCGGCGACCGTCACCGAGGATCCGTGGATCTGGGTGCGCGGGATCCGGGCGCCGGGGACCGCGGTGCCGCTGACCCTCGCGGCCGGCACCTGGAAGTTCCACGGCGGCAAGGACTTCCTGCTGATCAAGCGGACGGCCGCCGCGGTGGTGATCGACCTCGTCGACGAGGAGTACTCGCGCCTGATCGTCAGCACGAAGCACGCTCCCGAGCTGATCGCGGCGCTGCAGCTGGGGACCGCGACCTCGGCGATCCCCGTCATCGAGACGGACGACCTCGTCGTCGTGCCGGCCGTCGCGGAGCAGGCCGCCGAGCGTCTGGCCGCAGCGCAGGCGGAGGCGGAGCGCAGGGACGAGCGGGGGCCTGCGGAGGAGACGCCGGCCGCGAAGGAGACGGTCGCGACGAAGCCCGCGGCGAAGAAGGCGCCCACGAAGAAGCCGGCGCCCGAGAAGTCGGTCGCCGAGAAGCCGGTCGCCGAGAAGACCACCACCGATGCGCCGGCGCCCGAGAAGCCCGCCGCGAAGAAGCCGTCCGCGAAGAAGCCCGCCGCGAAGCCGCGCCCCGACTCCTCCGTCGGTCACGCCTCCGCCGAGCCCAGCGGCGCGACCGAGGCCGCCGAGTAGCTCGGACCGCCTCGCGACCCGAGCTCCGGAGCGTCAGCCTCGCACGTCGACCAGCGTGCGCCCGTGCGCGCGCCCTTCCAGCAGGTCGGTCGCGGCGTCGATCGCGCCTGCAAGCGGCACCGTCGAGGTCAGTCCGTCGAGCAGCTCCAGGTCGAGGTCGTGGGCCAGCCGGCGCCAGGCCTCCTCGCGGAGCTTCCGCGGCGCCTCCACGGAGTTGATGCCCGCCAGCGTCACTCCGCGCAGGATGAACGGCATCACCGTCGCGGGCAGGTCGCCGCCCTGCGCGAGACCGCAGGCGGCGACGGTGCCGCCCCAGCGGGTCTGCGCGAGCGCGTTGGCGAGGGTGTGCGAGCCGGCGGAGTCGATCGCGCCGGCCCAGCGCTCCGACTGCAGCGGCTTGCCCTTCTCGGACAGCTCGGCCCGGTCGAGGACCTCCGTCGCGCCCAGGCGCTGGAGCAGCTCGCCGTGCTCGTCCGCGCGCCCGGTCGAGGCGACCACCTCGTGGCCGAGCTTCGCGAGCAGCGCGACGGCGAGGGAGCCCACGCCGCCCGAGGCGCCGGTGACCAGCACCGGTCCGTCGCCGGGGCGGACGCCGTGCCGCTCGAGGGCGAGGACGGCGAGCATCGCGGTGAAGCCGGCGGTGCCGATCGCACCGGCGCGGGCGGAGGAGATCGCGCCGGGGATGCGCAGCAGCGACGCGGAGTCGACGCGGGCCCGCTCGGTGAAGCCGCCGTCGAAGCGCTCGCCGAGGCCGGCGCCGTTGAGCACCACGCGGTCGCCGGAGTCGAAGCGCTCGGCCGCGGCGCCGTCCGCGTACTCGACCGTGCCGACGACGTCGATGCCCGCGATCAGCGGGGTGCGGCGGACCACACCCGGCCGGCCGGCGAGCGCGAGAGCGTCCTTGTAGTTCACGCTCGAGTACTCGACGGCGAGGGTCACGTCCCCGTGCGAGCGATCGGGATCGTCCCGCTCGGTCAGTCGTGCGCGATTCGGGGTCTCGGTGTCGGAGGAGGAGTGCTGCTCGACGACGACGGCTCGGAACATGAGCCCACGCTACGCCCGAGCGCGCGGAACGCGCCCGGGCGGCGGGGTCAGTTCAGCGGACGGGTGCCCTCGGGCAGCGCGCCGCCGGCGTAGAGGGCGGTCGCCGCGTCCTGCAGGGCGGTCAGCGCGACGCGCTGCGTCCACGGTCCGTAGGAGACGCGGGCCAGGCCGAGCTCCTCGAAGCGCGCGGGCGACTGCGAGCCGGGGACGCCGATCACGCTGACCCGCTGACGGCCGAGCTCGGCCACGAGGGCCTCGAGCTCCGCGTCCTGGAGCAGGCCGGGGACGAAGAAGCAGGTCGCCCCCGCGTCGAGGTAGGCGCGTCCGCGCTCGACGGCGTCGGCGAGCACCTCGCCGCGGTCGCGGTCGCCGGCGCGGAGGAACACGTCGGTGCGGGCGTTGAGGGCGAAGGGCACGGCCTCCTCCTCGGCGGCGGCGACCGCCTTCTCGACGGAGCGCAGCGCCTCGGCGAGCGGCTTCGCCTGGTCCTCGAGGTTCGCACCGACGACGCCGACCTCGATGGCGCGGCGGACGGTCTCGCCGGCGTCGCCGTAGCCGGCCTCGAGGTCCGCCGAGACGGGGACGTCGACCGCGGCGACGATCCGCTCGATCATGCTCAGGTGCAGGTCGAGCGGGATCCGCTCGCCGTCCTCGTAGCCGAAGGTCGCGGCGATGGAGTGGCTCGCCGTCGCCAGCGCCCGGGTCTCGGGAAGGGCGGTGATCGTGGTCGCCGAGACCACGTCCCAGACGTTCACCACGCTCAGCAGCTCGGGGGCGGTGTGGAGGTCGACGAGGGTGCGGCCGCGCGCTTCGATGCTCATCCCTCGACCGTAGGGGCCCGCGGGGCGCGCTCGCGGGGGCTGGCGCAGGTCGATGGTCAGACCGGAGAATCCGCGCGGTGCTCGGCGCAGACCGCGCTCCCGCAGCCCTCGCAGACGACGAGCTGCTCGCGGCAGGCGGGATCGGCGCAGTTGCGCATCCGGCTGGTCGGCTCCGCGCAGACGGCGCAGCGGCCGAGCACCTCGGCGTCCGGGGAGAAGGTCAGCGAGCCGCGCCCGTCGAAGACGTAGAGCGCACCGCGCCAGAGCCCCGTGTCGCGGCGGGCCTCCTGGTAGCGGACGATCCCGCCGTCGAGCTGGTACACCTCGCCGAAGCCGCGGGCGAGCATCAGGCTCGAGAGCACCTCGCAGCGGATCCCGCCGGTGCAGTAGGTGACGACCGGCCGGCCCTTGAGGTGGTCGTAGGCGCCGGAGTCGAGCTGCTCGACGAACTCGCGGGTGCTCGCGACGCCCGGCACGACCGCGCCGTCGAAGCGGCCGATCTCGGCCTCGAAGGCGTTGCGCCCGTCGAAGAAGACCACGTCCTCGCGCTCGGCGACCAGGGCGTCGAGCTCGTCGGGGGCGAGCCGGACGCCGGTGCCGACGACGCCGGACTCGTCCACCCGCAGCTCCTCGGGTGCTCCGAACGAGACGATCTCCTCGCGCACCTTCACCGAGAGCCCGGGGAAGTCGATGCTGCGGCCCTCCTCGTCCAGGCCCGAGCCGTCGCTCCACTTCACCTCGAGCCCGCGGAAGGCGGAGTGCTCACGGGTACGGCGGACCCAGCGCTTGAGCGCACCCATCTCGCCGCCGAGGGTGCCGTTGGCGCCGTCCTTCGAGAGCAGGACCCGGCCGCGCAGGCCGAGGTGCTCGGCGAGCTCGCGCTGCCAGAGCCGGACGGATTCGGGGTCGGCGAGCGGCACGAAGCGGTAGAACAGCAGGATCTTCGGCAGCACCGGGTCATCCTACGAGGGCCGGGCCGGGTCGGCCGAAACGCTCCGGCAACGCGGGTGTGACAGCATCTCCCGGTGACCGACGCCCCTCTCCCCGTGCCGCACAGCCGCTTCGAGGACGTCTTCGGCCTCGTGACCGGCGCGTTCGTCGTCTCGCTCGGCCTGTTCCTGCTCCGCGCGAGCGAGGCGGTGACCGGTGGGACCGCGGGGCTCGCGCTGCTGCTGGGCTACGTCGCGCCGATCCCGTTCGGCGTGATCCTGGTCGTCGTCAACCTGCCGTTCCTGGCGCTCTCGCTCTGGAAGAAGGGCTGGCGCTTCACCCTGCGGACGATGTCCTCGATCGTGCTGGTCTCGGTGCTCGCCGGGCTGCACCCGCTCGCCTTCGGGACGCTCCGGATCGACCCGGTGTACGGGGTGCTCACCGGCGACGTGCTCGCGGGGATCGGCCTGCTCATCCTGTTCCGGCACGGCTCGAGCCTGGGCGGCTTCAGCATCCTGGCCCTCCTCGCGCAGGAGCGGCTGGGCTGGCGGGCGGGCTACGTGATGATGGCGCTCGACGCCTGCGTGGTCGTCGCGGCGCTGCTGGTGGTGCCGCCGCTGAACGTGCTGATCTCGGCCGCGGGCGTCGTGGTGCTGAATCTCGTGCTCGCCTTCAACCACCGGCCGGGGCGCTACCTCGGTTCCTGAGCGGCGCAGTGTGAGCGGCGCAAGCCCTCGACCTGCGGCCGGTGGTTCCTAGGCTGGTCCCAGGCGCGCGACTGCCGCGCCCGAACGGAGAACCGGATGTCCGACTGGAACTACGACCCCTACGCCCGCCTCGGTGAGGTGCCGACCTTCACTCTAGAGAGCGACGACATCAGCGACGGCGCAGCGCTCGCCCCGCGCCACTACGGCGAGGGCTCGGGCGGCGAGGACGTCTCGCCGCAGCTGCGCTGGTCGGGAGCGCCCGCCGAGACCAAGAGCTTCGCGGTGACCGTGTTCGACCCCGATGCGCCGACCGGTTCGGGCTTCTGGCACTGGGCGGTCTACAACCTGCCGGCCGACACCACCGAGCTGCCGACCGGCGCAGGCGCGGCCGGCTTCGAGCTGCTGCCCGCGGGCGCGCAGACCCTGCCGAACGAGATGCGGCTGCGCCAGTTCATCGGAGCGGCGCCGCCGGACCGCGAGCACCGCTACTTCTTCGTCGTGCACGCGCTCGACGTCGAGGAGCTCGAGCTCGACCCGGAGTCGACGCCGGCGATCCTCGGCTTCAACGCGCACTTCCACACGCTCGCGCGTGCGGTGCTGGTCGCGACGGCGACGCCGGACGGCGCGAAGGGCTGACCGGCCCGGGGTCTCGATACGCCGCTGCGCGGCTACTCGACCAGCATGCAGCGTGCGCCCCTTGCTTGCTGGTCGAGTTGCCCGCGGAGCGGGCGTCTCGAGATCCACCGCCGTCAGGAGCGAGGCCTGCAGACCCGCCATGCTGATGACGGCGGGTCTCGATACGCCGCTGCGCGGCTACTCGACCAGCATGCAGCGCGCTACCCGAAGAGGGTGCGCGCCTCCTCGTAGCGGGAGTCGGGCACCGTCTTCAGGGTGCCGAGGGCCTCGGCGAAGTCGACGTGGTAGATGTCGGTGCCGCGCAGGGCGACCATGCGGCCCCAGTGCTCGGCGACGACGGAGTCGGCCGCGGCCATGCCGAGGCGGGTGGCCAGCACGCGGTCGAAGGCGCTGGGGGTGCCGCCGCGCTGGATGTGGCCGAGTGTGGTGGCGCGGGTCTCGATGCCGGTGCGGTCCTCGATCATCGGGGCGAGCATCTCGCCGATGCCGCCCAGGCGCGGGCGGCCGAAGGCGTCGAGGCCGCGCTCGGAGTGCGCGTCGTCCATCGAGTCGAGCGAGAAGCCCTCGGCGACGACGACGAGCGGGGCGCGGCCGCGGTCCTGGGCGCTCTGCACCCACTCGACGATCTGCTCGATCGAGGTCTTCCGCTCGGGGATGAGGATGACGTGCGCGCCGGCCGCCATGCCCGAGTGCAGCGCGATCCAGCCGACGTGGCGGCCCATGACCTCGGCGACCATGCAGCGGCCGTGCGAGTCGCCGGTGGTGCGCAGGCGGTCCATCGCGTCGGTGGCGATGCCGACGGCGGTGTCGAATCCGAAGGTGTAGTCGGTGGCGCCGAGGTCGTTGTCGATCGTCTTGGGGACGCCGACGATCTTGAGGCCCGCATCGGTGAGGCGCTTCGCCGCGGCCAGGGTGCCCTCGCCGCCGATCGCGATGATCGAGTCGATGCCGTTGCGGTCCATCATCTCGGCGATCTTCTCGGGGCCGCCGTTGTCGCCCTCGAAGGGGTTCGTCCGGCTCGTGCCGAGGATCGTGCCGCCCTGCTTGGCGATGCCCTGGATCTCGGGCCGCCCGAGGGGGAGGAGGTCGCCGTCGACCACTCCGCGCCACCCGTTGCGGAAGCCCACGAATTCTTGGTCGTACACCTTGATGCCCTTGTACACGGCACCGCGGATGACGGCGTTCAGCCCGGGGCAGTCGCCCCCGGAGGTCAGGATCCCGATCTTCACCCGCTCAGAGTAGAGGACGCGGGAGAGCGCTCGAGGCACCCGTTCGGGCAGGTTCCGGCGGGCCGGCCGTTCGAGCGCCTCTGAGCGGGGACGACGAAGGGCCCCTCCTCGCCGCCTCGAGGAAGGGCCCTGCGTCGTTCAGGGACTAGAGAGTGTCAGTGACTAGTTGGCCTGGCTGGTGTTGACGACGCCGTTGACGCCGGCGGGGAAGAATCCACCGGAGGTCGTGGCCTTGCTGTTCAGGTAGACGACGTTCAGGACCTGGCCGGGGTTGCGGCTGAAGGCGATGCCGTTGGCGTCGGTGGGCTGGATGTTGGCCTGCCCGTCGACCTTGACGCCCTGGTCGTCGTCGGTGGGGCCGTCGAGGCTGTCGCGCGCGTCGGACAGCTTGCCCGCCTGCACGTCGAGTCCGGCGCCGTAGATCGCCGAGCGGATGGCACCGGCGTGGTAGGCCTCGACCGCGAGGATGCCGGCGGCCGCCTCCAGGTAGAGCTTCGACTGGATGAGGGGGGCAGCGCCCTTGTAGGCGGTGACTCCGACGTCCTCGAAGACGAAGGCGCCGAGCAGGAAGTTCTGCTCGTTGAGGAACGGGTCGAACGTGCCGCCCGCGGGGATGAGGCCGGCCGCGGCGGCCGCGGCGTTGAAGCTGGCCTCGAGGTTGATCGAGGGGCGGGCGACAGCGGCAGCACCGAGCTGGCCGCGGAGGAACTTGACGTGCGCCTTCTCGTCGTTGGCGACCTCGCGGGCGAAGGACTTCAGCCACGGGGTCTTGAAGGGGACGGCGCGGCCGCCCTTGACGCCGCCGAGCTTGCCGGTGCCGCCGGTGTCGCTGCTCGCGAGGCCGGAGCCGGTGACGGCGCGGAGGTAGAACTCGGCCTCGAGGTACTCGAGGTTGAGCGCGAAGTTGAGGACGGCGGCGTCGCCGGGGCCCTCAGCGGCGACCTCTTCGGCCGAGGCGGCGGGGGCGGAGGCCAGGGCCGCCGCTCCGATGCCGAGTCCGGCGACGCCGGTGGCCTCGAAGAAGCGGCGACGGTCGAGAGCCGTCTCCGAGCTCCTGACGATCGCGTTGCGGATGAATGTGGTGTCGAACATGTGCGCATCTCCAGTGATAGGCGGTTGGCCGGGCTGACGGACTGTGCCGCGACAGCGCGAAACTACGCCCGGGATCGGGGTACTGCCTAGCGGAATCGGGGGATCCAGATTGCGCATGTGTTCTTCCCGGTTGAACCAATCCGGGCGGGGCGCCGCTCCGAACACGTCGTGGATGGCAGTTCTGCGGGAGGCCTGATCAAGGCCGGGATCGACCGGTCCCGGCGGGTGTCGGCGGCCGCGGCTAGCATCGCAGCGTGTCGTCCGCGCTCCCCGCTCCCGTGCCGTTCCTGGCCACGGTCTACGCGCCGGCCGTGCCGGTGAGCCTCGCGCTCACGCTCCGCACGCTGCTGCGCGGCTCGGGCGACCCGACGATGCTGATCGACGCGACCGGCTTCTGGCGCGCGTTCCGCACGCCGCTCGGCCCCGGCACGCTGCACCTGCGGCAGGCGGCCGATGGTGCCGTGCACGCGCGGGCCTGGGGCGAGGGCGCGGAGTGGCTGATCGATCATGTGCCCGAGCTGCTCGGCCACGGCGACGACTGGAGCGCGCTCGATCTCTCCGCACACGGTCCGCTGGCCGAGGTGCTGCGCCGCTCGGCGGGGCTGCGGCTGACCCGGGCCAACCTCGTCTTCGAGATGCTGGCGCCGTCGATCCTGGAGCAGAAGGTCACCAGCACGGAGGCGTGGCGCGCCTACCGCGCGCTGGTGCGACTGCACGGCGAGCCGGCTCCCGGGCCGGTGGCGCTGCACGTGGCGCCGTCGGCCGAGCAGTGGCGCCGGGTCCCGTCCTGGGACTGGCACCGGGCGGGCGTCGATCCGCGGCGCTCGCGCACCGTGCTGACGGCGGCGCTGGTGGCGAAGGGGCTCGAGCGCACGCTGGCGCTCGGCCGCGGCGGCGAGGTGGTGGCGCAGCGCCTGCAGTCGGTGCCCGGCATCGGGCCGTGGACGGCGTCCGAGGTGATGATGCGGGCCCACGGTGACCCGGACGCGGTGAGCGTGGGCGACTACCACCTGGCCGCGGCGGTCGGCTTCGCGCTGACCGGGCGCCTCGGGGTCGACGACGACGGGATGCTCGAGCTGCTCGAGCCGTGGCGCGGGCACCGGCAGCGGATCATCCGCCTGATCGGGACGAGCGGCGCCCGCAAGCCGCGGCACGGCCCGCGGATGACGATCCAGGACCACCGGTGGCACTGATCCGCCGAGTGCTCTGATCCGCCGAGTGCACTGAGGCGGTCCCGGTCTCAGGCGCCGAGCGCCTCCAGCACCGCCATCGCCGCGTTGTGGCCGCCGATCCCCGAGACGCCGCCGCCCCGGCGCGCGCCCGCGCCGCAGAGCAGCACCCGCGGGTGCTCGGTGGCGACACCCCAGCGCTGGGCCGGGGTGTCCAGCGGCTCGTCGTCCTCCGCGAACGGCCAGGAGAGCGGTCCGTGGAAGATGTGGCCGCCGGGCAGGCCGAGGCTCTCCTCCAGGTCGCGGGTCGTGCGCGTCTCGATGCAGGGGTTCCCGTCGGCGTCCAGGAGCACCAGGTCGCGGATCGGCTCGGCGAGCACGGAGTCGATCGAGTCGAGGACCGCGGTCTCGAGCTGCTCGCGCGTCGGGGCGTTCTCGCCGGTCAGCAGCCGGTCGGGGACGTGCAGGGCGAAGACGGTGAGCGTCTGCGCGCCGCTCGCGGCGAGCTCCGGCGAGAGGATCGTCGGGTCGGTCAGCGAGTGGCAGTAGATCTCGCAGGGGATCGGCGAGGGGACGCGGCCCTGCTCGGCGTCGCGGTGGGCCTCGTCGAGCTGGCGGTAGCCCTCGTTGACGTGGAAGGTGCCGCCGAAGGCCGCCTCCGGGGCGACGCTCTCGTCGCGCAGGCGCGGCAGGCGGCGCAGCACCAGGTTGACCTTCACCTGCGCGCCCTCGGGGCGCGGGACTCCCGGGCTCAGGGCCTCGCCGTCGCCCAGCAGCCTGTCGAGGACGAACGGGGCGACGTTGGAGAGCACGAAGCGCGTCCGCACCCGGCGGCTGCGCGGTCCGCGGCGGTAGACGACCTCGCCGGCCGGATCCACGCTCGTCACCTCGGCGCCGGTGAGGATCCGCGCGCCGGCGTTCCGGGCCGCCCGCTCCAGCGCTCCCGAGACGCTGCCCATGCCGCCGACCGGGACGTCCCAGTCGCCGGTGCCGCCGCCGATCACGTGGTAGAGCAGGCAGCGGTTCTGCGCGAGGTCGGCGTCGCCGGCACCGGCGAAGGTGCCGATCAGCGCGTCGGTGAGCAGGACGCCGCGCGCCGCGTCGCCGGCGATGTTCCGCTCGATCACCTCGCCGATCGGGCGCTCGATCATCGCCCGCCAGATCGCGTCCTCGCCGACGAGCCGCCGCGCCTCCTCCCGGCGCAGCAGCGGCTGAGTGAGCGTCGGCCAGAGGGCGCGCGCCAGCCGCGAGGTGTGCCGGGAGAAGTCGGCGAACGTCTCGGCGTCCTCCGGGGTGCCCATCCGCGCGAAGGAGTCCGCGGTGGCCAGGGCGTCGCCGGTGTCGACGAGCAGTCCGCGCGTCGGATCGGCGGGGTCGGGCGTGTAGGAGGAGTAGCGCCGCCGCAGCAGCGGCACGTCGACCCGCAGATCGGCGAGGACCGACGGCGGCAGCAGGCTGACGAGGTAGGAGTAGCGGCTGAGCCGCGCCTCGACGCCGCGGAAGGGGTACTCCGAGACGGTCGCGCCGCCCGCGCGCGCCCCGCGCTCGAGGACGAGGACGTCGAGTCCGGCCTGGGCGAGGTAGGCCGCCGCGACCAGGCCGTTGTGACCGGCGCCGACGATCACGACGTCGACCGAGGGATCGACCGCGGCGGGGGTGTCGGAGCGCAGCGGGCCGGGCGCGGTGCCGCTGCGCTCGGAGAGGTCTCGGGTGCGGTGCCTGTCGCGTCGGGCCATGATTCCCAGTCTGGCGTCAGCCCTCGTCGCTGCGCAGCGCCTCGGTGACGAACTCGCGCAGGGAGAAGAGGATCTCCTCACTGGAGCGGCCGCTCGCCTCGACGAGGCGACCGGTCAGCCAGGTGAGGCAGATCACCGCGGCGCCGGCGACGTCGGAGGAGGTGGGAACGACGACGCCGTCCTCGTCCAGCACGCCGTTCTCGATCGGGCTCAGCGCGCGCTCGAGGACGGCGCGGTTGACGGTGCCGGTCGCCTCGCCGTCGTAGGACGCGGAGCTGTCGATCAGGGCCTGCGCCGCGATCATCGCGGCGCGGGGGATGGGCAGCGGATCCATCGGGGTCTCCGATCGGGAGCGGGAGTGTCGGGTGCGCCCCATGGTGCTCCTCCGCCGGGCCCGCGTCCATCGCCCCTGCACGGGTGTCGTCCACAGCGGCAGTTCTCCGTCGAGTGTCCACAGACGGGGCGACACGACCGGCCGTCGCGCCGCCTCGGGCATAGCCTCGGGGGATGGAGAAGTCGACGCCCTCAGCCGTGCCCGGGAACGACCCGGAGCAGGACGAGACGATCGACCCGCAGGACGAGACGAGCGCTGAGCCGGACGAGACGGGCGAGCCGGGCGAGCCGGCCGGGCACGACGAGAAGATCGACCGCCACGCCCTGAGCGACACCGGCCAGTACCAGACCGGCATGGCGCTGCGGCTGCCCCGGCAGAAGCCCGAGTTCGACGTCGAGGCGCCGATCCTGTCCCGCGTCGAGGCGCTGGTGCGCCGCTGGCTGGTGCGCAGCCGGGCGTTCCCGGTCGACCCCGCGGCGCAGCGCCTCGCCGGCGTCCTGCAGGATCCGAACGGCCTCGACTTCACGGTCGGCTTCGTCGACGGGGTCGCCCGCCCGGAGGACCCGGTGGTCGCGGCCGAGAACCTCGCCGCGCTGACCGCGAAGACCCCCGCGTTCCTCCCCTCCTACCTGCGCGCCGCGGTCGCGACCGGCGGCGCCGTCGGCCCGGTGCTGCCGTGGGTCGTCGTCCCGGCGGCCCGTCAGGTGCTGCGCAGGATGGTCGGCCACCTCGTCGTCGACGCCTCCGACGCCCGGCTCGGCTCGGCGATCCGCCGGCTGCGCGAGGGCGGCGACCGCCTCAACCTGAACCTGCTCGGCGAGGCCGTGCTGGGCGAGCGCGAGGCCGACCGGCGCCTCGAGGGCACCCGGCGGCTGCTCGAGCGCGACGACGTCGACTACGTGAGCATCAAGGTCTCCAGCATCGCCAGCCAGCTCTCGATGTGGGCGTTCGACGAGGCCGTCGACCGCGTCGTGCAGCGGCTGACCCCGCTCTACCAGTTCGCCGCGGCGAGCCCGGAGCCGAAGTTCATCAACCTCGACATGGAGGAGTACAAGGACCTCGACCTCACCGTCGCGGTGTTCCGCCGTCTCCTCGAGCAGCCGGGCATGCAGCAGCTCGAGGCCGGCATCGTCCTGCAGGCGTACCTCCCCGACGCCCTCGGCGTGCTGGTGTCGCTGACGGAGTGGGCGACCGAGCGCCGGCGGCTCGGCGGCGCGCCGATCAAGGTCCGCGTCGTCAAGGGCGCGAACCTCGCGATGGAGCGGGTGGATGCGGCGATCCACGACTGGCCCCTCGCGACGGTGGGCAGCAAGGCCGAGGCCGACACGAACTACAAGCGGCTCCTCGACTACGCGCTGCGGCCCGAGCGGACGGACGCGGTCCGGATCGGCGTGGCCGGTCACAACCTCTTCGACATCGCCTGGGCCTGGATCACCGCGAACGAGCGCGGCGTCGCCGACGCGGTCGACATCGAGATGCTGCTCGGCATGGCGACCGGTCAGGCGCGCGCCGTCCGCGAGGACGTCGGCCGGCTCCTGCTCTACACGCCGGTCGTGCACCCGCGCGAGTTCGACGTCGCGATCTCGTACCTGATCCGCCGCCTGGAGGAGAACTCCAGCCCGGAGAACTTCCTCTCGGCCGTCTTCGAGCTCGAGGACGAGAGCGTGCTGCAGCGCGAGCTCGGCCGCTTCCGCGCCTCGCTCGAGGCGCCCGACGACACGGTGCCGACCCCGAACCGCACCCAGGACCGGCTGCGCGAGTGGTCGTCCGGCTCCGGTGTCCGGCTCGTGCGCGAGCACGCCGGCGCCGGCGCCCGTGTGCAGGACCCGGCCGCCGAGGGCCTCACCGAGGCGGTGCTGGGGCTGCGCCGCGGCTCCGGGGCGACCGCGGCGACCAGCGCCTTCCGCAACGAGCCCGACACCGACCCGGCACTGCCGGGCAACCGCCGCTGGGCCCGGCTGATCACCGACCGCATCGCGCGATCGACCATCGGCACCCTCGCGGCCGACCGCGCCCGGATCACCGACGCGGCGGAGCTGCAGGAGCTGCTGCGCCGGGTCGCGCTCCGGGCGGAGCGCTGGGGCGAGCGCCTCGGCTACGACCGCGCCGCGATCCTCGACCGCGCGGGGCTCGCCCTCGCGGCCAACCGCGACCGGCTGATCGAGGTGATGGCCTCCGAGACCGGCAAGACGGTCGCCGAGGCCGACCCCGAGGTATCCGAGGCGATCGACTTCGCCCACTACTACGCCACCCGCGCCCGCGAGCTGGACGCCGTCGGCGGCGCCACCTTCGTGCCCGAGCGGGTCACCGTGGTCGCGCCGCCGTGGAACTTCCCGGTCGCGATCCCGGCCGGCTCGATCCTCGCGGCGCTCGCCGCGGGCTCCGGCGTCGTCGTCAAGCCGGCCCCGCAGGCCCGGCGCTCGGCCGCGGTGCTCGTGGAGGCGCTCTGGGACGCCGGGATCCCGCAGGACCTCGTCGCGCTCGTCGACCTCGACGAGGAGACGCTCGGCCGCGCCCTGATCACCGACCCGCTGGTCGACCGGGTGCTGCTCACCGGCTCCTACGAGACGGCGAAGCTCTTCCGCTCCTGGCGACCCGACCTGCCGCTGCTCGCCGAGACCAGCGGCAAGAACGCGATCGTCGTCACCCCGCACGCGGACTACGACCTCGCCGTCGCCGACATCGTGCGGAGCGCCTTCGGGCACGCCGGGCAGAAGTGCTCGGCCGCCTCGCTCGTGATCCTCGTCGGCTCGGTCGCCCGCTCGAAGCGGTTCCGAGCGCAGCTGGTCGACGCCGTGACGTCCCTCCGCGTCGGCTGGCCGAGCGACCCGGCCGCCGCGATGGGCCCGCTGATCGAGAAGCCGACCGGCAAGCTCGCGCACGCGCTGACCACCCTCGGCGCCGGGGAGTCCTGGCTCGTCGAGCCGCAGCGCCTCGACGACACCGGCCGCCTGTGGTCGCCGGGCGTCCGCGAGGGCGTCACCGAGGACAGCTACGCCCACCTCACCGAGTTCTTCGGCCCGGTGCTCGGCATCATGCACGCGGCGACCCTCGAGGACGCGATCCGCCTGCAGAACGCGACCGACTACGGCCTCACCGCCGGGCTGCACTCGCTGCACTCGGACGAGCTCGCGCTCTGGCTCGACTCGGTCGAGGCCGGCAACCTCTACGTCAACCGCGGCATCACCGGGGCGATCGTCCGCCGCCAGCCGTTCGGCGGCTGGAAGCGCTCCTCGGTCGGCGGCGGCGCGAAGGCCGGCGGCCCGAACCACCTGATCGGGCTCGGCTCGTGGAAGCCCTCGCCGGCCCGCCCGTCGACGACCCTGCACCTCCGGGGCCTGGACGACCGCGCCCGGCAGTTCATCGAGGCCGCGCAGTCCTCGCTCCAGTTCGAGCAGTTCGACCTGCTGCGCCGCTCCGCGCTCTCGGACCAGCTCGCCTGGGCGACCGAGTTCGGCGTCGTCACCGACATCTCGAAGGTCGGCGTGGAGCGCAACCTGTTCCGCTACCTCCGGGTGCCGGTCGCCGTGCGGCTGGCCGACGGCGGCGACCTCGGCGAGCTCCTCCGCGTCATCGCCGCCGCGCTGCTCGTGCGGGCACGCCTGGACGTGTCGACGTCGATCCCGCTGCCGCCCAAGGTCGCCGGGATGCTCGCCGGCGACGAGCTGCTCGAGATGGCGGGCCTGGCCCCGAAGGTGGTCGTCGAGTCGGACGCGCAGTGGCTCGCCCGTGCCGCGGCCGGCCGGATCACCGCCTCGCGGATCCGGATCGTCGGCGACATCGTCTCGGACCGGGTCGACGAGTTCGGCGGACCCCAGGGCGGCACCGCGCCGTCACTCGGCCCGGACTCCTCGATCGAGGCGCTGCAGAGCGTCCGCGACTCCACCCGCTCCTTCACCGACGTGGTGAGCGGCATGACTCGCGGCAGCACCGGCAAGCCCGTCCCGCTCGTGCGCGCGGACGGCTCGCGGGTGCCGCTGTCGACGGCGCTCGCCGAGGCGCTCGGCGGCTCGCCCGACGTCGCGATCTACGCCGACCCCGTCACTCCGGCCGGCCGCGTGGAGCTGCTGCCCTTCCTCCGGGAGCAGTCGATCTCGATCACCAACCACCGCTTCGGAGCGGCGATCGATCTGTCCGACGACGTCGTCTGAGCTTGATTCCGAGCCGCCCCCTGTGCGGCTCGGCGCGGTCGGCTCGCGAGGTGGGGGCGTTCCGCAGAGCGGGGTGCGTTCGGCTTCGTGGATTCGCTGGCACGCGAATCCGCGGATCGCCTCGTGGGTGGTCGCCGATCTCGGAGGCGGGACGTCGCACAGTCCTTCTCGCTTGCTTACTTGTCGCGGCAACAAAGCGGTAGGGTGGGGGGATGGATGACGGGGGAGCGGCGGGTGCGGCGGGTACGCGCTGGCTCACGGAGGAGCAGCTGGCGGCGTGGCTGCGGTTCGTCGCGGTGGTCGAGCTGCTGCCCGGCGCGCTCGACACCCAGCTGCAGCGCGACGCGGGGCTGACGCACTTCGAGTACATGACCCTCGCGATGCTCTCGGAGGCGCCCGACCGGGCCCTGCGGATGACGACGCTCGCGGCCCGCACGAACGCCACCCTCCCGCGGCTCTCGCACGTCGTCACCCGGCTCGTCGCCCGCGGCTACCTGGAGCGCCGGCCGTGCCCGACCGACGGGCGCGCGACCAACGCCGTGCTCACCGACGCCGGGCTGCAGAAGATCGTCGACACCGCCCCGGGTCACGTCGCGACGGTGCTCGCCGACGTCATCGACCCGCTCGACGCCGAGCAGATCCCGCAGCTCGCCGACATCATGACCCGGATGCTGACGCGCCTCGATCCGGAGGGCCGGATGACCGTCGACGCCGTGCGCTCGGCCCTCGGCGATCCCGGCCGGCAGGACGGCGAGGACCCGGCCGACCGCGACTGCTGAGCCCCCGGCCAGCGAGCGCGTCTGGCGGGCGGAACGGCCGCATGCCATCCTCGTCCCGTGCACTACACGACGACGCTCTTCCAGACGGGCACCAACACCGGCATCGAGGTGCCACCCGAGGTGCTCGACGCCCTCGGCGGCGGCAAGCGGCCCGCGGTGAGCGTCGTCGTCAACGGCTACGCCTTCCAGGGCACGGTCGGCGCGATGGGCGGCCGTGCACTGATCTCCTTCTCGTCGGAGAAGCGCGCCGCGACCGGTCTGGCCGGCGGGGACGCGATCGAGGTCGACCTCGAGCTCGACTCCGCCCCGCGCACGGTCGCCGTGCCGGAGGACCTCGCCGCCGCGCTGAGCGCGTCCGGGGCCACCGCCGCCTTCGACGCCCTCTCGCCCAGCGCGCGGAAGGCCCACGTCACCGCCGTCGAGGGCGCCAAGGCCGCCGAGACTCGGGCCCGCCGCGTCGCCGCGGTCGTCGCGAAGCTCGGCGCCTGACGCGCACCATTGCTGGTCGAGTAGCCCCGGAGGGGCGTATCGAGACCCGCCGTCCTCAGCGGGGCGGGTCTGCAGACTCGAGTTCTGACGCCGGCGGATCTCGATACGCCCGCTGCGCGGGCTACTCGATCAGCATGAGGCGGAGGGGTGGGGCGTCCGCCCCCGGAGTAGTCACAGCGGCTGACGCGCGGTGCGTCGCGTGGTCGGTAGGCTGCCGATCGGCGCGCCACGGGGGAGCGCCGCAGGGCGCACGGGCGCCGGAGTCGGGGGACAGACATGGGTGCGGTTCGACGATGGGTGTTCCCGATCCTCTGGCTGGTGGTCATCGGGGCCGTCGCGGTCGCGCTGGTCAAGATCGCGTTCTTCCCGGACGGGTCCGCCGAGGCCGACCCGACCGTGCCCACCGGTGAGCTGACCGAGCCGACCGTCGTCGTCGGCCGCGGCACCGTCACCAACGACCTCACGCTCCAGGGCACGGTCGCCGCCGACCCGGCCGTGCCGGTGAAGGCGACCGCCGTCGGCACCGTCGACGACGTCTACATCACCCAGGGCGCCACCGTCGCCTCGGGTGACCTGATCTACGACATCCGCGTCGAGACCGTGCGCGATCCCGTCGAGACCACCGGCGCCGACGGCCTGGTCACCGTCACCCAGCCGCCGCCCTCCGTCCGCTTCGAGCGCGTCTACGCGCCGGCCGCCGGCGTGCTCAGCGCCCTCGGCGTCATCCACGACCAGGCCGTCGCGGTCGGCGAGGTCACCGGCCAGGTCGCCCCGCCGACCTACGCCGTCACCGGCTCGATCGACGCCGAGCAGCTCTACCGGATCCAGAACCGGCCGACCGAGGCGCAGATCGCCGTCACCGGCGGCCCGGCCGCCTTCACCTGCACCGGGCTCACCATCACCACCCCGCTCGCCGGCGAGGGCGAGACGCCCGCGGGAGAGACCGGCGGCACCGGCGCGACCGGCGGCTCCGGCACCAGCTTCCGCTGCCAGGTCCCCGGCGAGGTGACCGTGTTCCCCGGGCTCGCCGCCACCGTCACCCTCGCGGGCGGCCTCGCGGAGAACGTGCTCGTCGTGCCGACCACCGCCGTCGAGGGCACCGCCGAGTCGGGCGTCGTCTACCGCCTCGCCGAGGACGGCTCGACCGAGGAGGTCCCGGTCACCCTCGGCCTCACCGACGGGATCAGCATCGAGGTCACCGGCGGCGTGGACGAGGGTGCCGAGATCCTGCAGTTCGTGCCGGGCGCCGCCGCCGGCGAGGGCGAGCAGCTCGAGGGGAACTGCGTGCAGAACGCCGACGGCTCGGTGTACTGCTCGTGACGGACGGGCTCGTGACCGACGGCAAGCGCACGATCCTGCGGCTCGAGGGGATCCGCAAGGTCGTCCCCCTGCCCGACGCACCCCCGCTGACGATCCTCGACGGCGTCGACCTGGAGGTCGGCGAGGGCGACCACGTCTCGGTCGTCGGCCGCAGCGGCTCCGGCAAGTCGACGCTCCTGAACATCCTCGGCCTGATCGACGAGCCGACGGAGGGGCGGATGCTGCTCGAGGGGAAGCCCACCGAGTCGCTCTCCTCGCGGGCCCGCGCGCGGATCCGCGGCGGCAGCATCGGCTTCATCTTCCAGCAGTTCAATCTGCTCGAGGGCCGCACCGCCCGCGAGAACGTGATGACGCCGCTGCTCTACGCCACCGGCACCGAGTTCTGGCGGCGGGCGTCGCTGGCCGCCGAGATGCTGGAGCGGGTCGGGCTGGGGCACCGGGTCGACTCGATGCCCGGCCGGATGTCCGGCGGCGAGCAGCAGCGGATCGCCATCGCGCGGGCGCTGGTCCGCCGTCCGCGGCTGATCCTCGCCGACGAGCCGACCGGCGCGCTCGACACCGACACCGGCGAGAGCGTGATGAGCCTGCTCGACGAGATCGCCCAGGAGTCCGGCTCGGCCCTGGTCACCATCACCCACGACCCGGCGATCGCGGCGCGCGCCGAGCGGCACTACCGGCTCGACCACGGCAGGCTCAGCGCCTCGACGTCCGCGACCGCCGCCCCCGCAACGAGCTCGGGGCGGCACTGATGGGCGGCCTCACCGGCGTCGTCGGCGCGATCGTCGAGGCGTGGACCGAGCTGCGGATCCACCGCGGCCGCGTGCTGCTCTCGCTGATCGGCGTGGCGGTGGCCGTCGCGGCGCTCACCGGCGTCGTCGCCGCGGGCGGGATCGCCCGGCAGGCGAACATCGAGGTCTCGGAGCGCAGCGGCGGCCGGCCCGCGAGCCTGTACATCAGCGCCTACACGACCGGCCCCGAGGGCGTCGTCGACCCGGTCGTGATGCAGAACGCCTGGGAGAAGGTGCTCGAGCGCTACCGCATCGACTACGCGAGCCGCACGACCTACGGCGGCACCCGCGTCCAGTTCACCGACGGCGCGGTCGACGTCGGGATCACCGCGGTCGACCAGCCCTACGCGGAGATGCACCGGGTGGAGCTGACGAGCGGCAGCTGGTTCGTCGAGGGCGACGAGCGGCGGCTCGCTCCCGCGCTGGTGATCAACGAGGTCTTCTGGGACCGCCTCGGGCGCCCGGACCTGCGGACCCACCCGACCGCGACCCTCCTCGGCGGGGAGCACGACACGACCGCGGTCGTGATCGGGGTGACGCCCTCGAACCAGTACGACACCTCTCCGAGCGCGATGATGCTCGTCGACGCCTACTCGGCCGTCGCGCCCGAGGCGGATCCCGCGTTCGGCGGGCCGCAGTTGCCGAACTACGAGATGTGGGTGCCGCTCGAGATCGCGGATCCGCTGATCGAGGCCGTCAAGCGCGACGTCACCGCGGCGCTCGGCCCGGGCTTCGAGGCGGACGTCTACCGGCAGGACTACCTCAGCTACGACTCCGACCCGTTCGCGGTGCTCACCTGGGTGATCGGCGGTGTCGCCGGCCTCGTGCTGGCGCTCGGCGCGCTCGGGCTGCTCAACATCGCGCTCGTCACCGTGCGGCAGCGGATCCGCGAGATCGGCATCCGGCGCAGCTTCGGCGCCTCCTCGGGGCGGATCTTCTTCTCGATCATGATGGAGAGCGTCGTCGCGACGGTCGTCGCCGGCGTGGTCGGCGTGACGATCGCAGTGATCCTGGTGACGAATCCGTGGACGGTCGCGCTCGTCAAGGAGAACGGGATCAGCGACATCCCGCCGTTCCCGGTCGAGGCGGCGCTGCTGGGGCTCGGGGCGGCGACGCTCGTGGGCGCGCTGGCCGGGCTCGTGCCCGCGATCGTGGCGGTCCGGGTGAAGGTGATCGACGCGATCCGGTACTGAGCACCGGAAGCGCGTGCCGGCTCAGGGCAGGGTGAGCACCAGCTCGTCGCCGTCGCGCTCGACGCCCGCGTCGGCGTAGTGCGGGATCCGCGGGAGCCCGCGGGTGGTCTCGGACTCGTGCGCGCCGACGACCACGACGCGCATGCCGGCGGCGAGACCCGCGAGGATCCCGGCCTCGGCGTCCTCGAAGACGACCGCGTCGGCCGGGTCGACCCCGAGGAGGCCGGCGGCGGCGAGGTAGCCGTCGGGGGCGGGCTTGCCGTGCACGACGTCGTCGGCGGTGACGACGGCCGCGGGGGAGGGCACGCCGGCGGCGGCGAGGCGACCGGCGGCCAGCGCGGGGCTCGCCGAGGTGACCAGCGCGACGCGGTCGCGGGGGAGCGCGGCGAGGAAGGCGACGGCGCCGGGGATCTCGACCGTGCCCTCGGTGTGCTCGAGCTCGTAGGCGTTCAGCTCGTCGACGATCCCGGCGACGTCGCTGCCCGCGGGGGCGAAGCGGCGGACGCTGTCCTCCGCGCGGACCCCGTGCACGGCGCCCAGGACGACGGCGGGGTCGAGGGCGAAGCGCTCGGCGAAGGAGCGCCAGATCGTCTCCACGATCGCGGTGGAGTCGACGAGGGTGCCGTCCATGTCGAAGAGCAGGGCGCGGGCGCGGAGGAGGTGCGGCATCCGTCCATCCTGGCGGAGGCGGGCGCACGGCGTCCGCTCAGGCGCGGCAGAGGTCGTGGCAAGGCCGCGCCCAGGTGCGACCGGGGATCGCGGCGATACGCTCGTCTCCGATGGCGGGCAGAGCGCCCGAAGGGGAGCGGAGGACGCGATGACGGACGACCAGGGCGGCAACGAGCACGGCGACGACCGGAACGGCGAGCAGGAGCGGGGCGCGGCCTCGGCCTCCGGACCGCGCGCCGGCTGGTACCCGGATCCCGCGGGCTCGCCGCGTCAGCGCTGGTGGGACGGCCAGGGCTGGACCGACTCGCTGCGCGACGCCCCCGCCGCGGCTCCCGCCGCCCCGACCCCTCCCGCCGCCCCGGCTTCTCCTGCTGCGCAGAGCGCACCGCAGCCGCCGATCGTGCCGCCCGTCTCCGGGCCCGCCTACGGCGAGACCTCGAGCGGCCAGGCCACGAGCTACGGCCAGTCGGCGTCCGGTCAGTCGGCTCCGGAGCGCGAGATCCCGCAGCAGCCGCGGTACGGCGAGCAGACGCCGCAGCAGCCGTACGCTCAGCAGCCCCAGTACAGCCAGCAGCCCCAGTACGGCCAGCAGCCTCAGTACGGCCAGCAGCCGCCGCAGGAGTACAGCCAGCAGTACCCGCAGCAGTACGGCCAGCAGCCCGGCCAGCAGCCGGCCTACGCCGGCCGCCCCGCGCCGCAGCCGCGCGACCCGAGCATCGTCACCAGCACCCCGTGGATCTGGGTCGTCGTGCTCCTGCCGCTGCTGTCGGCGCTGTCGATCTTCCTGCTCTCACCGGGCGCCATCGCCGACTCGGCGGTCTCGTCGACCTACGGTCCGCGCGCCTCGATGGGGATGTCGACCGCCTACCTCGTCGGGCTCGGGGCCGTCCAGGTCGTCGGCTTCCTGATCTACGCGGCCGAGGTCGTCTTTGCGTTCCTCGACTACCGGCAGCTGAAGAAGGCCGGTGTGCAGCGCCCGTTCCACTGGGCCTGGGCCTTCCTCGCCGCTCCGTACGTCTACGTGATCGGGCGCAGCGTCGTCGTGAAGCGCGTGACCGGCGGGGGCCTGCTCCCGCTGTGGATCTTCCTCGGCGTGGTGGCGGTCTCCTTCATCATCGCGATCGGCTGGACCGCGGCGCTGTTCTCGGAGATGATGCAGACGTTCCCGAGCTCGGGACTCTGATCCTTCGCGGGACTCTCGCCCGCTGAGATCCGCGAGACCGGGGGAGGCCCACTGTGATCAACGGCGACGTGTCGTTCTGGTGGGCCTCCCTCGGTCGTTCCACGCCCCGGGCCGCCCTGCCCGGTCCGCTCGACGTCGACGTCTGCATCGTCGGCGCCGGCTACACCGGTCTGTGGACGGCGTACTCGCTCGCGAAGGCCGACCCGTCGCTGCGGATCGCGATCCTCGAGCAGCGCTTCGCCGGCTTCGGCGCCTCCGGTCGCAACGGCGGCTGGCTGACCAACGAGATCACGGGCGGCGTCGCCTCCTACTCCCGGACACACGGGAGCGAGGCGGTCGACCGCTTCCAGCTCGCGATGAACGAGACGGTCGACGAGGTGATCGCGGCCGCGGCCGCCGAGGGGATCGACGCGGACATCGTCAAGGGCGGCGAGTTCCAGGTGGCGCGCGGCGAGGCGCAGCGGGCCCGGCTCCTGGCCACCGCGGCGGCGGCCCGCGCCCGCGCCCACACCGATGTCGAGCTGCTCGACGCGCGGGAGACGACCGCGCGGATCGCGGTCAGCGGTGCGTCGGCCGGCCTCTGGCACCCGCACTGCGCGCGGCTGCACCCCGCGAAGCTCGCGGTCGGGCTCGCCCGCACGGTCGAGGCGCTCGGCGTGCGGATCTTCGAGGACACCCGGGTGGAGGAGATCCGGCCCGGCGCGGCCGTCACACCCCGCGGGGTCGTCTGCGCGCCGATCGTGCTGCGCGCGACCGAGGGCTTCACCGCCGGGCTGTCCGGCCACCACCGCGAGTGGCTGCCGATGAACTCGTCGCTGATCGCGACCGAGCCGCTCGCGCCCGAGGTCTGGGACGAGATCGGCTGGGCCGGCCGCGAGACCCTCGGCGACGCGGCGCACGCCTACATGTACGCGCAGCGGACGGCCGACGACCGCATCGCGATCGGCGGGCGCGGCGTGCCGTACCGCTTCGGCTCCCGGATCGACCGCGACGGGGCGACCGATCCGCGCACGGTCGGCCGGCTGCGCGAGATCCTCGAGCGGTTCTTCCCGGTGCTGCGCGGCGTCGGCATCGAGCACGTCTGGTCGGGCGTGCTCGGCGTGCCCCGCGACTGGCACGCGACCGTCGGACTCGACCGCGCCACGGGCCTCGGCTGGGCGGGCGGCTTCGTCGGAACCGGCGTCACGGCGACGAACCTCGCCGGGCGCACGCTGCGCGACCTCGTGCTCGGCGAGAGCACGCCGCTCACCGAGCTGCCGTGGGTGGGCCACCGGGTGCGGCCGTGGGAGCCGGAGCCGCTGCGCTGGCTGGCGGTCACGTCGCTCTACCGCGCCTACGGCCTGGCCGACGCGGCGGAGGCGCGGGGCCGGGCGACGACGTCACCGCTCGCGACGATCGCCGACGTGGTCGCGGGCCGCTCGCACTGAGGCGGGAGCGCTCTTGCTAGGCCTCGCCGCGCTGGATCAGGCGGGAGAGCACGATCGCGGAGCGGGTGTGGTCGACGTTCGGCGCGATGCGCACCTTCTCGAGGGCGAGCTCGAGGCTCGGGATGTCGCGCGAGCGGATGTGCACGATCGCGTCGGCCGAGCCGGTGACCGTGCCGGCATCGACGACCTCGGGGACGGCCGAGAGGATGCGGCGCAGCTCGTCGGGGGCGACCGTGCCGCGGCAGAACAGCTCGACGTAGGCCTCGGTGGCCATGCCGTCGACGGCGGGGTCGACCTTGATGGTGAAGCCGCGGATGACGCCGTCGGCCACCAGCCGGTCGACGCGGCGCTTCACGGCGGACGCGGACAGCCCGACGACACCGCCGATGTCGCCGTAGCCCGCGCGGGCGTTCTGGCGCAGCAGATCGAGGATCTTCCGATCGATGTTGTCCATGCGTCGAGCCTAGGGGCGGGGTCGGAGCCTGGCCGGGCACCCGCGGGATCACGGCGGGTCCGTGCCTGATCACGTGGGTCTCGATACGCGCTGCGCGCTACTCGACCAGCATGAGAGGCGGGCCTCGGGAGCGGTTAGGCACTTCATGCCGATCGAGTAGCCCGCGGAGCGGGCGTATCGAGATCCACCCGCGTCGGCAGAACGAGTCTGCAGACCCGCCCTGCTGATGGCGGCGGGTCTCGATACGCCCCTGCGGGGCTGCTCGACCAGCATGACTGTGCCCCTGGGGGCCTGCTCGACCAGCGTGACTCGGCGCGGGGCAGGGAAGGGTAGCCTTGCCTTCTGCCGAGCGGGGAGAGGGGGGCGCCGCATGCCCGCCTTCCTCGACGAGCTGGGGTTCGTGGAGCTGCTCGCGGCGCTGTTCGTCATCGTGCTGGTGCGGGCGCAGGCGACGTACTGGGTCGCGCGGGCGGTCGTCACCGGGGCGGCCTCGCGGCGGTGGGGGCGGTGGCTGGAGCCGCCGGCGCTGAAGCGCGCGTCGGCACTGCTCGCTCGCTACGGCGCTCCCGCGGTCACCGTGAGCTTCCTCACCGTCGGACTCCAGACGATGATCAACGCGGCGGCCGGGGCGGCTCGGATGCGCTTCGGCGTCTACCTCCTCGCGATGCTGCCGGGCTGCGCGGCCTGGGCGCTGATCTACGCGACCGTCGGCTTCGCCGTGCTCTGGGCGGTGATCGGCGCGGCGGCCGGCTCGCCGCTGGGCATCGGGATCCTCGTCGCGCTCGCGGCCGCGGTCGTGACGGCCGTCCTGCTGCTCCGGCGGCGCGGCATCGCCCGCTGACCGCCCCACGGAAGCGCTCCGGCAGAGCACTGGCGGAAACACCTCGCTCGGCTATATAGTTGCACTCGGTCAATAGTTGACCGCCGTCAACTAGTACCGCCGCACCGTCACCGGTGCCGCACCGTGAACAAGGAGCCGTATGTCCCGCGCAGAGCGCACGCGCACTCGAGAAGAGCGCACCACCCCCACCGGCCCCGACGGGGCCATGTCGCACCGCCAGGTGCTCGAATCCCTCAGCGGACTGCTGCTGGGCATGTTCGTCTCGATCCTCGCGGGCACGGTCGTGTCGACCTCGCTGCCGCTGATCATCTCCGACCTCAAGGGCGACCAGAACGCCTACACCTGGGTCGTCACCGCGACGCTGCTCGCGACCACCGTCTCCACCCCGCTCTGGGGCAAGTTCGCCGACCTCTTCAACCGCAAGCTGCTGATCCAGCTCGCGCTCGCGATCTTCGTGATCGGCTCGGCCGCGGCCGGGTTCTCGCAGGACACGAACATGCTGATCGTGTTCCGCGTCTTCCAGGGCCTCGGCGCCGGCGGACTCGCGGCGCTGAGCCAGATCATCATGGCCGACATCATCAGCCCCCGGGAGCGCGGCAAGTACGCCGGCCTCTTCGGCGGCGTGATGGCCATCGGCACCGTCGGCGGCCCGCTGCTCGGCGGCGTCGTCACCGATGCGTTCGGCTGGCGCTGGAACTTCTTCATCGCGCTGCCCGTCGCGATCGTCGCGATCATCCTGCTCCAGGTGACGCTGCGCCTCCCCGCGCACCCCAAGCGCACGGTCAAGATCGACTACCTCGGCGCGGTCCTCATCGCCGGCGGCGTTTCGCTGCTGCTGATCTGGGTCTCGCTGGCCGGCAAGAACTTCGAGTGGGCCTCGTGGGAGACCGCGGTCATGGTCGGCGGCTCCGTCGTGCTGCTGGTCGCCGCGGTGATCACCGAGCTCACCGTCGCCGAGCCGATCATCCCGATGGGGATGTTCAAGAACCGCACCTTCAGCCTCGCCGTCGTGGCGAGCATCTCGGTCGGCGTCTCGATGTTCGGCGTCGCGGTCTTCCTCGCGCAGTACATGCAGCTCTCGCGCGGTGCCACGCCGACCCAGTCGGGTCTGCTGACGATCCCGATGATGGCCGGACTGCTGATCGCGTCCGCCATCTTCGGCGGGATCATCTCGCGCACCGGCAAGTGGAAGGCGATCATGGTGACCGGCGGCGTGCTCGCGGTCGTCGGCACCTTCCTCCTCAGCACCCTGCGCTACGACACGAACCTCGTGCTGGTGGGCGTCTTCATGGCGATCCTCGGCGCGGGCCTGGGCATGCTGATGCAGAACCTGGTGCTCGTCGTGCAGAACTCGATCGACATCAAGAACCTCGGCGTCGCGACCAGCGCGGTCACCTTCTTCCGCAGCCTCGGCGGCACCGTGGGCGTCTCGGTGCTGGGCTCGATGCTCGGCACGGTGATCGCCGACCACATCAAGACCGGCATCGCCGGCCTCGCGCCGGCCGACCAGGCGATCGCCGCCCAGGCGCTCGGCAGCGGCACGATCCCGCAGGTCAACACGCTCCCGGACGCCGTGCGCGTCGTGGTCGAGAGCGCCTACGGCATCGGCGTCGGCGACGTCTTCCTCTACAGCATCCCGCTCGCGGTCATCACGCTGATCGCGGTCCTGCTGCTGCCGAACGCGCCGCTCGGCACGATGAACGCCGTGCAGCGCAAGACGGAGCCCTCGGGCGTCGTCGCCGGCGCGGAGGACGCGCTGATCGCGGCCTCCGACGGCCAGGCGGGCCTGCGCCCCGTCGGGCAGAGCGTCCGGAGCGACAGCGCGGTGCACGCGGAGGAGCGCACCCACGTCGACCGCGTCGCTGTCGACATCGCCCACGACGACCGCGCCCACGACGACAGCGCGCACGGCCGCCACGCGGCTCCCGTCGCCCACGCCCGGCACGCCGCGACCACCACCGGCGCGATCGACGTGGCCGAGCGCCCCTGATGACCGCCGCACCGGCCGTCCTGACCGCCGCCCCGGCGAGCGCGCTGCTCCAGGTCGAGGAGCAGATCACCGCGCTCGCCGTGCAGGTCCGGACGGCCGTGCGCGACGCGGCGGCGAGCATCGACCCCGGGCTGCCGCCGTTCGGGCTGCGGCTGCTCCGGATGCTGGAGCGCTGCGGTCCCGTGCACTCGAGCGTCGCGGCGGAGCGCCTCGGCGTCGACCGCAGCGTGATCAGCCGGCAGATCCGCCAGCTCTGCGCGCTGGAGCTGGTCGGGACCGCCCCCGACCCGGCCGACGGCCGCGCCCGCTTCCTCACACTCACCGAGCACGGCCGCGAGCGGATGGGCGACCTCGGCGGTCAGCAGCGCCAGCGGATGCAGGAGGCCCTGAGCAGCTGGCCCGAGGCCGACCTGCTCGCCTTCGCCGGCTACCTCGAGCGGCTCACGACCGCGGACTGACGCCGGCGGGCGAACCGACCAGGGTCGCCACGTGCACGACGAAGGCGCGGCGGCGCTCGCGGGTGCCGTCGCCCCCGCGCTGCGCGAACGGCGTCAGGTGCCAGATCTCGCAGAGCCCGAGCAGGGCGATGAAGAGGTCCTCCGCCGACCAGCTCGCGTCGACCGTCCCGTCCCGCTGCCACTCGAGCACGCGGGCCTCGGGCGCGGGGATGCCGCCGAGGCGCTCGCCCGCCTCCTCCCAGACGCCGCCGCCCTCGAGGCGCGCCCAGGTGAGCAGGCGGAGGAACTCGGGGCGGTCCCAGACGTGGTCGAACATCCGGCCGGCGAGGTCCGGCAGGTCGGCCGCCTCGGCGAGCAGTGTCGCGTCGAGCGCCTCCAGGGCGCCGACCACGGTCGCGACGAACAGGCCGCGCTTGCCGCCGTAGTAGGCGTAGAGCCGCTCCTTGTTCAGGCCGGCCGCCGCGGCGACCCGGTCGACGCGGGCGCCGGCGAAGCCGTGCTCGGCGAACTCGGCCGTCGCGGCGCGGAGGATGCGCTCGCGGGCGGGGACCGTCGCGTCGTGCTCGATCTTCTTCTCGCTCACGCTTACACCTCCGGGCGCTCGAACTGTACACTCGTCGATGCCCAACCAACCAGTTGGGGTGGTCTAGCCTCACTGCCGCGGCTCGGATCCGGACCCGCCGGTCCCGCTCCCTCCGCTTCGAAAGGCACCGCCATGCCCGCGCCCTCCTCCTCCCGCCGCTGGTGGGTCCTCGTGATCCTCGCGATGACCCAGCTCGTCGTCGTCCTCGACGGCACGATCGTCACCATCGCCCTCCCCGCCGCGCAGGCCGACCTCGGCCTCACCGACGTCGAGCGCCAGTGGGTCGTCACCGCCTACGCGCTCGCCTTCGGCGCGCTCCTCCTGCTCGGCGGCCGCATCGCCGACTACACCGGCCGCAAGCGCACCTACCTGATCGGCATGGTCGGCTTCGGCGCGGCCTCGGCCTGGGGTGGCGTCGCCTCCTCCGGCATGGAGCTGATCGCCGCCCGCGGTCTGCAGGGCGCCTTCGCCGCGCTGCTCGCCCCGGCCGCCCTCGCGCTGCTCACCGTCTCCTTCCCGGGCGGGCGCGAGCGCAACACCGCCTTCGCGGTCTTCGGCGCGGTCGCCGGAGCGGGCGCCGCGGTCGGCCTCGTCCTCGGCGGTCTGCTCACCGAGTTCGCCGACTGGCGCTGGTGCCTCCTGGTCAACGTCCCCGTCGTGCTGGTCGGCGTCGTCGCCGGCGCCCTGCTGGTGACCGAGAGCCGCGCCGAGGGCCGCAACCGCTTCGACATCGCCGGCACGATCACCGTCGCGCTCGGCCTCGCGAGCCTCGTCTACGGCTTCACGCTCGCCGAGCAGGGCTGGCTCCGCGTCGACACCCTCGGCTTCCTGCTCGCCGGTGTCCTGCTGCTCGCGGTCTTCGTCCGCATCCAGGCCCGCTCCGACCACCCCCTGCTGCCGCTGCGCATCGTCACCGACCGCATCCGCGGCGGCGCGTTCCTGATCCAGGCGATCGTCGGCAGCGTCATGATCGGCTCGACCCTCTACTTGACGCTGCATCTGCAGCTCGTGCTCGGCCTCGCGCCGCTCGAGGCCGGCCTCGCGAACCTCCCGATGACCGTCACGATCATGATCGTCGCGGGCATCGCCACCAAGCTGCTGCCGACCGTCGGCCCGCGCCTGCTGATGATCGTCGGCCCGCTGATCGCGGCGGCCGGCCTGCTCTACCTCAGCCGCATCACCGCGGACGGCTCCTACCTCGTGCAGGTGCTGCCCGGCCTGATCCTGCTCGGCGTCGGCATGGCGATGATCTTCGTGCCCGTGCAGAACGTGGCGCTGACCGGGATCGCCGGCCACGACGCCGGTGCCGCCGGCGCGACCGCCAACGCCGCGATGCAGATCGGCGGCTCGATCGGCCTCTCCGTCTTCACCACGATCTACGCCGGAGTCGCGGGGGAGCAGCCCTTGCCGGTCGCCTTCGTCGACGGCTACTCCGCGGTGTTCATCGCGGCGGCCGTCGGCCTGGTGCTCGCCGCGGTCATCGCGTTCACGATGATCCGGATCAAGAAGGAGCAGTTCCTCGCGCAGGCTCCGCGGGAGGCCGTCGCGCACCTCGGCTGATTAGGCTGGAGAGGACATGCGCGCCCTCACCGACCAGCAGATCCGCGACTCCTTCGTGAACGCCTCACGCAAGGAGGTCGCGGATCTCTCGCTCCCCGCCGGCTTCGACGAGCTCGACTGGGAGTCGTTCGACCATCTCGGCTGGCGCGACAGGAAGATCGGCCGCCGCGCCTACGTCGTCGTGCCGCTCGAGGACCGGCTGGTGGGCGTCCTGCTCCGCCAGGCCGACGCGAACCCGCGCTCGCGGGCGCAGTGCTCCTGGTGCCGCGACATCCGCCTGCCCAACGACGTGGTCTTCTTCGGCGCGAAGAAGGCCGGCCCGGCCGGGCGCGCGGGCGACACTCTCGGCACGCTGGTCTGCGCGGACTTCCAGTGCTCGGCCAACGTCCGCACCCGGCCCTCGGTCGCCTACGTCGGCTTCGACGTCGAGGCGGCGAAGGCCGAGCGGATCGCGATGCTGCGCGCGAAGACGACCGGCTTCGTCCGCGAGGTGCTCGGCGAGGGCTGAGCCGCCGCCGCCGTCTCAGTGCCGCCGTCTCAGCGCCGGGTCGACGCGCGGACATGCATCCGTTCGCCCTGGCGCCCGAACAGGCTGAGGAACTCGACCTGCTGCTCGTCGGCCCGGCCGAACCAGTGCGGCACCCGGGTGTCGAACTCGGCCGCCTCGCCCGCGGGCAGGACGATGTCGTGCTCGCCGAGCCGCAGCCGGAGCCGTCCGCTGAGGACGTAGAGCCACTCGAAGCCCTCGTGGGTGCGCTGCTGCTCCGGCGCGGGGATCGGCCCGGCGGGGATCGTCGTCTTGAAGGCCTGCAGGGCGCCGGCGTCGCGGCTGAGCGGCTGGATCCGCATCCCGTGCCGGGTGAACGGCCGGCCGTGCACGCGCGGGTCCTCAGGTGCGGCGCCGACCAGCTCGTCGAGCGGAGTGCCGAGCGCGCGGGCGATCGGGAGCAGCAGCTCGAGCGTCGCGCGCCGGCCGCCGCTCTCCAGACGCGAGAGCGTGCTCGCGGAGATGCCGGTCTCCGCGGCGAGCGAGGCGATCGTGCGGTCGCGGCGGAGCCGGAGGCGCTTCAGCCGCGGTCCGACAGCGGCGACGATCTCGTCGTCGGAGGGAGTGTCGGAGGGAGTGTCGTGCTCGGGGTGCATGCCCCGATCCTGGCACGCGGGCCGCGCGGTCGTGCCGGAACGGCACGGATCCTCGACGGACCGCGGCCGCCACCGGATGCTCGGGACATGACCGCTTCAGACCTCCCCGACGTCCTCATCGCCGGCGCCTCCTTCGCCGGACTCGCCGCCGCCACCGCCCTCGGCCGCAGCCTCCGCGACGTGCTCGTCGTCGACGGCGGGCCGCCCCGCAACGCGCCCTCGCCCGGCGCCCACAACGTGCTCACCCGCGACGGCACCGCGCCCGTCGAGCTCGCCCGCCTCGCCCGGATCGAGGCCGAGGGCTACGGCGCGCGCGTCGTCCCGGGGTGGATCGTGTCGGCCTCGACCGCCGACGGCGGCGTCACCGCGACCCTCGCCGACGGCGCCGTGCTCCGCGCCCGCCGGCTCCTGCTCGCGAGCGGATCGACGGACCGGCTGCCCGGGATCCCGGGGCTCGCCGAGCGCTGGGGCCGCGACGTGCTGCACTGCCCGTACTGCCACGGCTTCGAGGTGCGCGGGCGCCGGATCGCCGTGCTCGGCAGCGGCTTCTCGGGCCACCAGGCGCAGATGTTCCGCCAGCTCAGCGACCGGGTGTCGATCCTCACCAACGGCGTCTTCCAGCCCGGAGCGGAGGAGGCCGAGGGGCTGGCCGCCCGCGGCATCGAGCTGATCGACGGGGCCGTCACCGAGGTCCTCGTCGAGGACGACCGCCTGGTCGGCGTCGTCCTCGTCGAGGACGACCGCCTGGTCGGCGTCGTCGTCGACGGCCGCCGACTCGAGCTCGACGCGCTCGTCGTCGGCCCGCGGGTCGAGGGCAACCTGCCCGACGGCCTCGGCCTCGAGCTCGTCGACCACCCCTCCGGCGCCGCCCGGCACCTCACCGTCGACCCGATGGGCCGCACCACCGCGCCGCGGGTCTTCGCCGCCGGCTCGCTGGTGGAGCCGATGTCGCAGGTGATGGCGGCGGCCGCCGACGGCCTGCGCGTCGCCGCCGCGATCAACTACGACCTGATCGAGGAGGAGATCGCCGCCGCGGTCCGCGCCACGAGGGGCTGACCGGCGCTCGGGGTCGTCGGCCGGTGAATACTGGACCGATGACCCCGCCGCGCCCCCTCGAGCAGTCCTCCAAGCTCCGCAACGTCCTCTACGAGATCCGCGGCAAGGCGCTCGTGGAGGCGTCGCGGCTGGAGAGCGAGGGGCACCGCATCCTGAAGCTGAACACCGGCAACCCGGCCGGCTTCGACTTCGAGGCGCCGCACCAGATCGTCCGCGACATGATCGCCGCGATGCCCAGCGCGCACGGCTACAGCGACAGCCGCGGGATCCTCTCGGCCCGCCTCGCGGTGACCTACCGCTACGAGGAGGTCCCCGGCTTCCCGCCGGTGGACCCCGAGTGGGTGTTCCTCGGCAACGGGGTGTCCGAGCTGATCACGATGACGCTGCAGGCGCTGCTCGACGACGGCGACGAGGTGCTCATCCCGGCGCCCGACTACCCGCTCTGGACGGCGATGACGAGCCTCGCCGGCGGCACCGCGGTGCACTACCGCTGCGCGGAGGACGACGGCTGGCAGCCCGACCTCGAGGACATCCGCTCGAAGATCACGGCGCGCACCAAGGCGATCGTCGTGATCAACCCCAACAACCCGACCGGCGCCGTCTACACCCGCGAGGTGCTCGAGGGGATCGTCGCGCTCGCCGAGGAGCACTCGCTGCTGCTGCTCGCCGACGAGATCTACGACCGGATCCTCTACGACGACGCCCAGCACATCCCGCTGGCGTCGCTCGCGCCGGACCAGCTCTGCCTCACCTTCAACGGCCTGTCGAAGACCTACCGCGTCGCCGGCTACCGCTCCGGCTGGCTGGCGATCACCGGGCCGCGCGAGCACGCCGCAGGGTTCCTCGAGGGGATCACCCTGCTCGCCTCGACCCGGCTCTGCCCCAACGTGCCGGGGCAGTACGCGGTGCAGGCGGCGCTCTCGGGCGTGCAGTCGATCGAGGCGCTGATCGCGCCCGGCGGGCGGCTGCGGCGCCAGCGCGACGCCGCGTGGAAGGGACTGCAGGCGATCCCCGGCGTCTCCTGCGAGCTGCCGATGGGAGCGCTCTACGCGTTCCCGCGGCTCGACCCGGAGGTGCACGAGATCCGCGACGACGGACGGCTGGTCTACGACCTGCTGCTCGCGGAGCACATCCTGCTGGTGCCCGGCACCGGCTTCAACTGGCCGACACCCGACCACCTGCGGATCGTGACGCTGCCGGAGGAGCGGGTCATCTCGGAGGCGATCGAGCGGCTGGGGAACTTCCTGTCGTCGTACACGCAGTAGCCGCTCAGACCCTGCCGCTCAGACCCTGCGGTACTCCAGCTCCGGCCGCCCCGGCGAGCCGTAGCGCGGGGCGCGCTCGGCGACTCCCGAGTCGGCGAGGTGCTCGAGGTAGCGCCGCGCGGTGACCCGTGAGACGTCGAGGCGGGCCGCGAGCTCGCCCGCGGAGAGGCCGACCGGGCCCAGCAGCGCGGTCACCGCGTCGAGCGTCTCCGCCGAGAGTCCCTTCGCCAGCCCCGGCGCGTTGGAGGTCCGCAGCGCGGCGAAGGCGCCGTCGACCTCGTGCTGGCTCGCGACGTCGGCGCCGTGCATCCGCTCGCGGTACTGGCGGTAGCTGGCGAGCTTCGCCGCGAAGACGCTGAAGACGAACGGCTTGATCAGGTACTGCACGATCCCGGCGGCGACGGAGGCGCGCACCACTGCCGCGTCGCGCACGGCGGTGATCGCGATCACGTCGACGTCCAGGCCCGCGGTGCGCACGGCACGGCAGAGGTCGAGCCCGCCCATGTCGGGCAGGTTCATGTCGAGCAGGATCAGCGCGATCGCGGGATCGGCGCGCAGGGCCCGGATCGCCTCGGCCCCGCTGCCGGCGACGGCCGCGACCTCGAAGCCCTCGACGCGGCGGACGTAGTCGGCGTGCGCGCTCGCGGTCAGCGGCTCGTCCTCGACGACGAGGACGCGGATCGGCGCGGCGGTCGCGGGCGTGCTCATCGCGTCGCCCCGGCCGGGTCCCGCAGCGGCAGCTGCACCGTGAACACCGCGCCGACGTGCCGGGTGACCTCGATGCTCCCGCCGAGCCGCTGCACCACCTGCTGCACCAGCGCGAGGCCGATGCCGCGGCCGAACGCATCGGACTCCTTCGTCGAGTAGCCGCGGGCGAAGACGTCGGCCGCCTCGGCGACGCCGGGTCCGCTGTCGGAGACCTGCAGCACCAGCTCGGCGCCCTCGGCTCCCGACGCCTCGGCCAGGCCGAGGTAGACCTCGACCCACGGCTCGCGGTCGGCGGCGGAGGAGGCGGCCGCGTCGAGCGCGTTGTCGATCAGGTTGCCGAGCACGGTCACCAGGTCGCCGGGCTCGAAGCCCTGCGCGCCCGGCTCGAGGTGCGTCTCGAGGTGCAGTTCGACCCCGCGCTCGCGGGCCTGAGCGGCCTTGCCGAGCAGCAGCGCGGCGATCACCGGCTCCTGCACCGAGCCGAGCACCCGGTCCGCGAGCCGCTGGCTGAGGTTCAGCTCGCCGGCCGCGAAGGCGAGCGCCTCCTCCGGCCGGCCGAGCTCGATCAGCGAGGCGATGGTGTGCAGGCGGTTGGAGAACTCGTGGGTCTGCGAGCGCAGCGCGTCCGAGAGTGTGCGCATCGACTCCAGCTCGCCGGACACTCGCTGCAGCTCGGTGCGGTCGCGGAGCGTCGTGACGGTGCCGAGCGGCCGGGCACCGGGGGAGGCGGCCGGTCGCTCGTTGACCACCAGGATCCGCTCGTGCGCGACGACCAGGCGGTCGGCGACCGGCTCGTCGGCGAGCAGCACCGCGCGCAGGGCGTCGGGGAGGTCGAGCTCGGCGACGGGAACCGGGATCGACACGCCCTCGAGCCCGAGCAGCTCGAGCGCGTGGTCGTTCGCGAGCACCAGCCGCCCGCGGTCGTCGACGAGGAGCAGCCCCTCGCGCACCGAGTGCAGCACCGACTCGTAGTAGGCGAAGACCTGGCTCATCTGCTCGGGCCCCCGGCCGCCCGTGACCCGGCGGAGGTAGCGGGCGAGCAGCCAGGAGCCGATGCCGCCGAGCGCCACCGCGCCGAGCACGCCTCCCGCGACGACCTGCAGGCGGGGGAGGAAGGAGGCGTCCACGCGGCTGAGGGTCACGCCCGCCGAGACCAGCGCGACGACGGTGCCGTCGGCGCTCTCGATCGGGGCGACGGCGCGCACCGAGGGGCCGAGGGTGCCGGTGTAGGTCTCGGTGAAGGTGCGGCCCTCGAGCGCAGGCGCGATGGTGCCGATGAACGGCAGGCCGATCTGCGCGCGGTCGCGGTGGGTGTAGCGGGTGCGGTCGGGGTTCATGATCGTGAGGAAGTCGACGCCGGTGTCGGCCATGATCTCCTCCGCGTAGGGCTGGAGCGAGGCGGACGGGTCCGCGCCCTGCGCCGCGTCGAGGACGAACGGGTTGTCGGCGACGGTGCGCGCGACCACGAGGCTCCGCTGGGCCGCGTCGTCGCCGGCGCGCCCGCGGGCGTCGAACGCGAGGACCAGCACCGCCACCGCGCCGATCACGAGGATGCAGACCAGCTGCACCGCGAACAGCCGGGCGGCGATGCTGCCGCGGGGGCTCGCTCCGGGCATCCGACCTCCTCGTCCGCGACCTGGACCTCGATGTCCGTGAACAGCTCGATGTCCGTGAACAGTATGAACGCAACATCGGCCGGGCGACCCGCGGGGGTCAGCATCGTCTCACCCCCTCCCAGCTCGATGAAGAGACAGGACACGCTCATGGCGAAGACGCCCGGCAGCCCCGCCGACCGGCCCCGCACCGACAGGCTCAGCCCCGCGGTCACCCCCGCGAAGACCCGCCGGCGGATCGACCGCAACCACTGGCTCTACATCGCCGTGATCATCGCGGTCGTCGCCGGCGTGATCGTCGGCCTGGTCGCCCCCGCGTTCGCCGCGACGCTCGAGCCCGTCGGCAAGGCGTTCGTGGGACTGATCAAGATGATGATCGCGCCGATCATCTTCTGCACGATCGTGATCGGCATCGGCTCGATCGCCAAGGCCGCGACGGTCGGCAAGGTCGGCGGTCTCGCCCTCGGCTACTTCATCGTGATGTCGACCTTCGCGCTGGCCATCGGCCTGGTCGTCGGCAACATCCTGCACCCGGGTGAGGGCCTCGACATCTCGAGCGCCACCTACGACACCACGGACCTCAAGGCGGAGTCGACCAGCGACTTCATCCTCGGGATCATCCCGGTCTCGCTGTTCTCCTCGCTCGTGGACGGCAGCATCCTGCAGACGCTCTTCGTCGCCCTCCTGGTCGGCTTCGCACTGCAGAAGATGGGCGCCAAGGGCCAGCCGATCCTCGGCGCGATCAAGCAGCTCCAGGTGCTGGTCTTCCGCATCCTCTCGATGGTGCTCTGGGTCGCGCCGATCGGCGCATTCGGCGCGATCGCCGCGGTGGTCGGCAAGACCGGCTGGGGCGCGGTCGTCGCCCTCGCCACCCTGATGATCGGCTTCTACCTCACCTGCGCGATCTTCGTGGTCGTCATCCTCGGCCTGCTGCTGCGCCTGGTCACCGGCGTCAGCATCTTCTCGCTGATGAAGTACCTGGCCCGCGAGTACCTGCTCATCGTCGGCACCTCCTCCTCCGAGGCCGCTCTGCCCCGCTTGATCGCCAAGATGGAGCACCTGGGCGTCTCCAAGCCCGTCGTCGGCATCACCGTCCCGACCGGCTACTCCTTCAACCTCGACGGCACAGCGATCTACCTCACGATGGCCTCGCTCTTCATCGCCTCGGCGACCGGCGCCCCGATGTCGATCCCGGAGCAGATCGGGCTCCTGCTCTTCATGATGGTCGCCTCCAAGGGCGCCGCGGGCGTCACCGGCGCCGGCCTCGCCACGCTGGCCGGCGGCCTGCAGTCCTTCCGCCCCGACCTGGTCAACGGCGTCGGCGTCATCGTCGGCATCGACCGCTTCATGTCGGAGGCCCGCGCGGTCACCAACTTCACCGGCAACGCGGTCGCCACCCTCCTCGTCGGCACCTGGACCAAGCAGATCGACATGGTGCAGGTCCGCGAGGTGCTCGGTGGCCGCGCCCCCTTCGACGAGGCCACCCTCGGCGCGGACGAGCACGAGGCCCCGGCGTCCGGCACCTCGATCACCGAGGGCATCGCCTCCATCCAGGACTCGGACGAGGCCGAGCGCACCCGCGCGGAGCTGAGCGCGAAGCGCTAGGAGGAGCGCTGGGCGGCCGGGCGCCGCACAACATCAGCTGAGAAGGGTGGGCCTCCGCTGTCAGGGGAGGGACCCTCGTCTCAGCTGATGTTGTGCGGCCACATGCTGGTCGAGTAGCCGCGCAGCGGCGTATCGAGACCCACCGTCCTCAGCAGGGCGGTCTGCAGACTCGTTTCGCCGGCGGTGGTGGATCTCGATACGCCCGCTTCGCGGGCTACTCGATCAGCATGAAACGGGGCCCGCTGCGCGGGCTGCTCAGCATGACGGGGCAGGCCGCGCGATCAGCAGGTGGCGTCAGTGGCGGCGGACGCCCAGCAGTGGCAGGGTCACCGCGCAGAGGGGGCCGATCAGCAGGGCGAAGGCGAGGGTGCCGAGGCCGACGTCGCCGCCGAGGGCCCAGCCGATCAGGAGCACGATGAGCTCGACGCCGCCGCGGGCCGCCCAGATCGGCACGCCGAAGCGGTTGTGGAGTCCGGTCATCAGGCCGTCGCGCGGGCCGGCGCCGAGGCGGGCGCCGATGTAGATCCCGCTCGCGACGGCCAGCAGCACCAGGCCCCCGGCGAACAGCAGCGCCTTCCCCCACCACTCGGCGGGGACGGCGAGCAGCTCGATCCCGACGCCGATCGTGGTGCCGACCACCAGCACGTTCAGCACCGTGCCGAGGCCGGGCCGCTGCCGCAGCGGGATCCACAGCAGCAGGACGAGCAGTCCGATCACGTTGGTGAGCAGTCCGATCCCCAGTCCGGTCTGGCGGGCGGCGCCGAGGGCGAAGACGGTCCACGGGTCCACGCCGATCGACGCGCGGATCATCATCGCGTCGGCGAAGCCGTAGAGCACGAGCCCGACCAGCAGCCGCGGCACGGGTCGCAGCCGCCACTGGCTCACCGGGGGAGCGGGGACGGCGAGGGGCGCGGTGATCGTCATGCCGAGAATCCCATCGCAGGAGTGGCCTTCTTCGCGCGGTCCAATCCGGCTATCTTGGACGCATGGCTGATGTCCACTTCGGCGTGCGCGCCCTGCAGACCCTCCTCGGCGACTGGCGCGAGCAGCGCGGCACCCGCCCCGCGTACCTCGCCCTCGCCGACCGCATCCGCCTGCTCAGCATCGACGGCCGCATCCCGACGGACAGCCGGCTCCCCGCCGAGCGCGAGCTGTCGGCGCGGCTCGGCGTGAGCCGCACCACCGTGGCCGCTGCCTACCGCGAGCTGCGCGACAGCGGCTACCTCGTCAGCGTCCGCGGCTCCGGCAGCGCGACCCGCCTGCCCGGCGCCGCGGTGCACGCCGTGCCGACCCTCGCGCCCGACTTCGTCGACTTCACCAAGGCGGCGCTGCCCGCCGTGCCCGAGCTCGCCGAGGCCTACGCCCGCGCCGCGCGCCTCGCGCCGGAGTACTTCGAGGACGGCTCCTACGACACCGTCGGCCTGCCGCTGCTGCGCCGCGCGATCGCCGAGCGCTACACCCGCCGCGGCCTGCGCACCGAGCCCGGCCAGATCATGGTGACGATCGGCGCGCAGCACGCGATCGCGCTCGTCGCGCGCACCCTGCTCGCCCGCGGCGACCGCGCCCTGATCGAGGCGCCGACCTACCCGCACGCCTACGAGGCGCTCCGGCTCGCCGGCGCCCGGCTGGTGCCGGTCAACGTGGACGGCGCCGACGGCTGGGACGGCGAGGGCCTGATCGCGGCGATCCGCGGCACCAGCCCGACGCTCGCCTACCTGATGCCCGACTTCCACAACCCGACCGGCCGCTCGATGGCCGTCGACCTGCGCGAGCGGGCCATCGCCGCCGCGGCCCGCCAGGGCACGCTGATCATCGCCGACGAGACCACCGCCGAGCTCGACATCGACCGGCGGATGTCGCCGCTGCCCTTCGCCTCCTACGGGCCCGAGGGCACGGTGATCTCGATCGGCTCGGTCGGCAAGACGCTCTGGGGCGGCATCCGGATCGGCTGGATCCGCGCCGAGCGGAGCGTCGTCCGCAAGCTCGTCGCCGCGCGCTCGGCCGGCGACCTCGGCAGCCCGATCGTCGAGCAGCTCCTGGTCGCCGACATGCTCGGCCGGATGGACGGCGTGCTGGAGCTGCGCCGCGAGCAGCTGCGCGCCGGCCGCGACCACCTCGAGGCGGCGCTCGCCCGCGCGATCCCGGAGTGGAGTGTGCCGCGGGTCTCCGGCGGCCTCTCCACCTGGGTCGGCCTCGGCCGCCCGGCCAGCTCGCAGCTCGCTCTCGCCGCCCGCACCTCGGGTCTGCTGATCACGGCCGGCCCGCGCTTCGGGATCGACGGCGCCTTCGAGCGCTTCCTGCGCATCCCGATCGGCTACTCGCCGGAGATCACCGACCGGGCCGTGGACGCGCTCGCCGTCGCCTGGAGCCAGGTCGCGCGCCACCCGGCGGCCGACACCGGCTACCTCGCCGACGTCGTCTGATCCTCCAGGTCCTCCCGGAGGGGGACGAATACTCAGCCAGCTGATGGAAGACTCACGGCGTGCATCTCCTCGCGGTCCTCAGCATGAAGAACCGGGCGCTCATCGCGCTCGTCACCGTCGTCATCGCCGTCTTCGGCGGCGTCGCCCTCACCGGGCTGAAGCAGGAGCTCGCGCCGTCGATCTCCTTCCCGCAGCTGGCGGTGATCTCGAGCTACCCGGGCGCCGCTCCGGAGGTGGTCAACGACGACGTCTCGACGCCGATCGAGACCGCCATCCAGGGCGTTCCCGGGCTCGAGACGACCAGCGCGACCTCGTCCACGAACTCGTCGCTGATCTCCGCCTCCTTCGCCTACGGCACCGACCTGGCGACCGCCGAGCAGAAGATCCTGCAGGCGATCAACCGGATCAAGAGCACGCTCCCGGACGGCGTCGACCCGCAGGTGGTGACCGGCTCGTTCGACGACCTGCCGGTGCTGCAGCTCGCCGTCTCGAGCGACGGTGACGCGAAGGCGCTCGCCGACCGCCTGCGCACGAGCGTCATCCCGGACCTGGAGAAGGTGGACGGCGTCCGCGAGGTCGCCCTGGTCGGCGAGAGCGCGCAGCGCGTCACGATCACCCCGGACGACGCAGCGCTCAACGCCGCCGGCCTCTCGACCGCCGACATCCGCACCGCGCTGCAGCAGAACGGCGTGCTGGTCGCCGGCGGCGAGATCACCCAGGACGGCAGCACCTTCTCGGTGCAGTCCGGCGTCAAGCTCGACTCGACCGACGCGATCGCGGCGCTGCCGCTGATCCGGTCCGCCGGAGCCTCTGCGGCCGCCGGCATCCAGGTCGGCGGTGCCCTCGCGCCCACGCCCGCCCCCACCCTCGGCTCCGTCGCCACCGTGGCCGTCACCGACGCCCCGATCACCTCGATCTCGCGGGTGAACGGCCAGCCGGCGCTGACCCTCTCGATCACCAAGCTCCCCGCGGCGAACACGGTCGAGGTCTCCACCGGCGTCACGGCGCTGCTGCCGGATCTCGAGGCGTCGCTCGGCGAGAACGCGACCTTCACCTCGGTCTTCGACCAGGCCCCCTACATCCAGGACTCGATCGAGTCGCTCGCGCAGGAGGGGGCGCTCGGCCTCGTCTTCGCGGTGCTCGTGATCCTGCTGTTCCTGCTCTCGGTGCGCTCGACGCTGGTCACGGCGATCTCGATCCCGACCTCGGTGCTGATCACCTTCATCGGCCTGCAGACCGCGGGTTACACGCTGAACATCCTCACCCTGGGCGCGCTGACGATCGCGATCGGCCGGGTGGTCGACGACTCCATCGTCGTGATCGAGAACATCAAGCGGCACCTCGACGCGGGGGAGGAGCGCGCGGCGACCATCGCGGTCGCGGTGCGCGAGGTCGCGGGCGCGATCACCGCCTCGACGATCACCACCGTCGCGGTGTTCCTGCCGATCTCGTTCGTCGGCGGCACGACCGGCGAGCTGTTCCGGCCGTTCGCGCTGACGGTGTCGATCGCGCTGCTCGCCTCGCTGCTCGTCGCGCTGACGATCGTGCCGGTGCTGGCGTACTGGTTCCTCCGGCCCTCCAAGCGCCCCGGTGTCCGCGAGGCGGCGCAGGCGGCGCTCGCCGAGGAGCGCGGCGCAGCCGGCGAGACCGTGGTCCCGGCTCCCGAGGCCGAGCCCGAGCACGCCCGCCACAGCGCCCGCGCCACTCCCCGCCGCGCGGCCGGCCTGCAGCGGGTCTACGGCCCCGTGATCGCCTGGACCCTCCAGCACTCGGTCGCGACCGTCCTGCTCGCGCTGCTCGTGCTCGTCGGCACCGGCGCGCTCTACCCGCTGATGAAGACCAACTTCCTCGGTGCGAGCGGGCAGAACACCTTCACCGTCACCCAGACCGTGCCCGACGGGCAGAGCCTGGACGCGCAGGACGCGACCGCGCAGCAGGCCAGTGCGGCGATCCTCGAGGTCGGCGGCGTGCAGACCGTGCAGCTCTCGATCGGCTCGGCGGCGGCGGGCTGCAGAGCGCGTTCGGCGGCGGAGGCGGCGGCACCTCGATCCGCTACTCCGTCACCACCGACGAGTCGGCCGACCAGGAGACCGTGCAGGCCGACGTCCGCACGGCGCTCGGCTCGGTCGCCTCGGCCGACGACATCAGCGTCGCCGCGTCCTCCGGCTTCGGCGCCTCCTCGAACATCGAGGTCGACCTCTCCACCGCCTCGCAGAGCGACCTGCAGAGCGCGAACGACGCGCTGCTCACGGCGCTGCGCGGCACCGACGGCATCAGCCAGGCCGAGAGCAACCTCTCCTCCTCGCTGCCCTACATCGCCGTGCGGGTCGACCGCGCGGCGGCCGCCGACGCCGGGCTCACCGAGGTCGCGGTCGGCACGCTCGTCAGCCAGGCGCTGCAGCCGACGCAGACGGGCAGTGTCGTGATCGACGACCGCACCCTCTCCGTCTACCTCGCCGACGCGCAGCCGCCGGCCACCCTCGACGAGCTGTCGGCCCTCGAGATCCCGACGCGCACCGGGACGGTGCCGCTCTCCTCGCTCGCCGTCGTCGAGCGGACCGACGGGCCCGCGAGCATCACCACCGAGCGCGGGCAGCGCACCGCCACGATCACTGTGACCCCGGAGGGCGACGACCTCGCCTCGGCGAACGTCGCGGTGCAGAGCGCGATCGACGACACCGAGCTGCCGGCCGGCGTCTCCGCCTCGCTCGGCGGCGTCACGGCCGATCAGAGCGACGCGTTCTCGCAGCTCGGGATCGCGCTGCTGGTGGCGATCCTGATCGTCTACGTCGTGATGGTCGCCACGTTCCGCTCGCTCCTGCAGCCGCTGCTGCTGCTGGTGTCGGTGCCGTTCGCGGCGACCGGCGCGATCCTGCTGCAGGTGCTCACCGGCGTGCCGCTCGGCGTGCCCTCGCTGATCGGCGTGCTGATGCTGATCGGCATCGTGGTCACCAACGCGATCGTGCTGATCGACCTGGTGAACCAGTACCGCGAGCGGGGGATGCCCGTGCGCGAGGCGCTGCTGCACGGCACCGAGCGGCGGCTGCGCCCGATCCTGATGACGGCGCTCGCGACGATCTTCGCGCTGCTGCCGATGGCGCTCGGCATCACCGGCCACGGCGGCTTCATCTCGCAGCCGCTGGCGATCGTCGTGATCGGCGGCCTGGTGTCCTCGACCGTGCTCACCCTGGTCGTGCTGCCGGTCGTCTACAACCTGGTCGAGGGGTATCGTGAGCGGCGGCGTGCCGCCCGCGCCGGAGAGGCGTCGGCATGAGCGACACAGGATTCAGCACCCCGGCAGTGGAGACCACGGCAGCGGAGGTCGTCGCCGCGGCCCCCGAGACGATCGGCTCCCGCTGGACGAGCGGCCCCGACCGCGCCGCCCGCGCGATCGCCGAGGTCGGCCCCGAGCGCTTCGTCGCCGCGGACTACCGCCCGGGCACCATCCGGCACATCGTCCTGTTCCGCTTCAGGCCGACGGCGCTCGTCGCCGAGGTGGACGGCGTGATCGCGTCCTTCCTCGCGCTCGGCGAGGAGTGCCTCCGCGACGGCCGCCCGTACATCGTCTCGATCGAGAACGGCCCGCAGCTCAGCACCGAGGGCGCGGGCGAGGGCTTCGACCGCGCGTTCCTGCTGACCTTCGCGTCCGAGGGCGACCTGAACTACTACATCGGCCGCCCGGCGGTCGACGGCCCCGGCCTGTTCGATCCGGCGCACGACGCCTTCAAGGGCCTCGTCGGGCCGCTGCTCGACACGGCCGGGTGGTCGCCTTCGACTTCCGTCCCGAGCCGTTCGACGCCGGCGCGCTCGCCGGCTAGGGCTCGGGAGCCGGACGACGTGGCGACCCCCGACTTCATCCTCCGCCTGCGCGAGCGGGTGGGCACCGAGCTGCTCTGGCTGACCGGTGTCACGGCGGTGATCGTCCGCGAGGAGCCGGTCCGCCAGGTCCTCCTGGTCCGCCGCGCGGACACCGGCGCCTGGACCGCGGTCACCGGCGTGATCGACCCGGGCGAGACGGTCACCGGCACTGCCCGCCGCGAGCGCTGGAGGAGGCGGGCGTCGAGATCGAGGTCGAGCGCGTCGTCTGGCTGCACACCCTGCCGCCGATGGAGTACCCGAACGGCGACCGGGCGCAGTACCTCGACCACGTGCTGCGCGCCCGCTACCTCTCGGGCGAGGCGCACGTCGCCGACGACGAGTCGAGCGAGTCGGCTGGTTCGCGCCGGACGCGCTGCCGCCGATGAGCGCCGATCACCGCGAGCGGATCAGCCGCGCGCTGTCCGACGAGACGGCCTGCGCCTTCGACTGAGCGCCGGCGCCTTCGACTGAGGGCCAGCGCCTTCTCAGACCTGCTCCGAGACGAGCACGGCGCTCGTCCCCGGCTCGAGGGGCGTCGAAGACGTGCGGCTCGTCGCCCGGGTAGGACAGGCAGTCGCCGGGCGCGAGCTCGACCGGGGCGTCGGCCGGACCGGCCAGGGCGCGTCCGGTGGACAGGATCAGGTGCTCGACGGTGCCGCGGGCGTGCGGCTCCGAGTTCCGTGCGGCTCCGGGCTCGGCGGTGAGGCGGTAGACGTCGCGGCGGGCTCCCGGCGGGCAGACGCTGAGCAGGGTGGCGGCGTAGTCGGCGGTCGCCGAGGCGATGCGCGGCCCCTCCCCGGCGCGGATCAGCTGGACGGACCGCCGCGGCGGCTCGACCAGATGCGAGAACGGCACCCCGAGCGCGCCGCCGAGCGCCCAGAGCGTCTCGAGGCTCGGGTTGCCCTCGCCGGCCTCGAGCTGCGAGAGCGTCGACTTCGCGATCCCGGCGCGGCGGGCGATTCGGAGATGCTCAGGGCCGAGGCGCCCGCGCTCGCGGCGCAGGGCGGAGGCGACCAGGTCGCGGGGTGAGACGGCGTCGGTCATCGCACCGAGCGCGCGAAGCAGACGCCCGAGTCGTCGCCCACGTGTGCGCCGAAGCCGTCGATCTCGGTGAAGCCGAGCGCGCGGGCGGCGCGAGGGCCGCCTCCGCCTCGACCGCACGCGGAAGCGGAGCGTGCGGATGCGCTGCACGCTCGCGTAGGAGAGCGCGGCGGCGACGAGCCGGCGGGCGACTCCGCTCCGCCGCGACTCCGGGGCCACTTCGAGGGCGAGCAGCTCGGCGAAGTCGTCGGCCCCGGCGTCAGCGCCAGCACGCCGATCGGCTGCTGCGTCGCGCCGTCGCGGGCGACGAGGAGCCGGGCGTGCGGTGGAAGGTCGGCGGTGAGCAGCGAGGCGAGCGCTGCCGGCTCCGGCCGCTCCAGCCGGACGACGACCCCGGTGGTCACGACGCGGGCGCCGCGGCCGGCTCGGTCTGCGTGGCGGGCTCGAGCGAGAGCGTCTGCTCGGCCGGCGCGTCGAGCTGCTCGTGCAGGAAGTCGACGACGGTGCGGCGGAGCGAGTCGTCGAGCATCGCGATCGAGTGCCGGGTGCCGGGCACGAGGACGAAGTCGACGCTCGCGCCGGCCGCGTCCAGCGCCTCGCGAGCCTGCGACTGCAGCCGCCACGCGCCGCCGCCGCGGCGCCCGCTCGTGAGCCACCGGGGTCGTCGTCCGGCTGGAGCCGGAGCCGGCAGCGCTCGCCTCGCTGCTCACCGCCGACCTTCCACCGCACGCCCGGCTCCTCGTCGCCCGCGACGGCGCGACGCAGCAGCCGATCGGCGTGCTGGCGCTGACGCCCGGCCCGACGACTTCGCCGAGCTGCTCGCCCTCGAAGTGGCCCCGGAGTCGCGGCGGAGCGGAGTCGCCCGCCGGCTCGTCGCCGCCGCGCTCTCCTACGCGAGCGTGCAGCGCATCCGCACGCTCCGCTTCCGCGTGCCGGTCGAGGCGGAGGCGGCCCTCGCCGCCGCCCGCGCGCTCGGCTTCACCGAGATCGACGGCTTCGGCGCACACGTGGGCGACGACTCGGGCGTCTGCTTCGCGCGCTCGGTGCGATGACCGACGCCGTCTCACCCCGCGACCTGGTCGCCTCCGCCCTGCGCCGCGAGCGCGGGCGCCTCGGCCTGAGCATCTCCGAGATCGCCCGCCGCGCCGGGATCGCGAAGTCGACGCTCTCGCAGCTCGAGGCCGGCGAGGGCAACCCGAGCCTCGAGACGCTCTGGGCGCTCGGCGGCGCGCTCGGGGTGCCGTTCTCGCATCTGGTCGAGCCGCCGCGGCGGTCCGTCCAGCTGATCCGCGCCGGGGAGGGCCGCGCATCGCCTCGGCGACCGCCGACTACGCCGCCACCCTGCTCAGCGTCTGCCCGCCGGAGCCCGCCGCGACGTCTACCGCCTCACCGCCGAGCCCGGAGCCGCACGGAACTCGGAGCCGCACGCCCGCGGCACCGTCGAGCACCTGATCCTGTCCACCGGACGCGCCCTGGCCGGTCCGGCCGACGCCCGGTCGAGCTCGCGCCCGGCGACTGCCTGTCCTACCCGGGCGACGAGCCGCACGTCTTCGACGCCCTCGAGCCGGGGACGAGCGCCGTGCTCGTCTCGGAGCAGGTCTGAGAAGGCGCTGGCCCTCAGTCGAAGGCGCCGGCGCTCAGTCGAAGGCGCAGGCCGTCTCGTCGGACAGCGCGCGGCTGATCCGCTCGCGGTGATCGGCGCTCATCGGCGGCAGCGCGTCCGGCGCGAACCAGCCGACCTCGCTCGACTCGTCGTCGGCGACGTGCGCCTCGCCCGAGAGGTAGCGGGCGCGCAGCACGTGGGTCGAGGTACTGCGCCGGTCGCCGTTCGGGTACTCCATCGGCGGCAGGGTGTGCAGCCAGACGACGCGCTCGACCTCGATCTCGACGCCCGCCTCCTCCAGCGCCTCGCGGCGGGCAGTGCCGGTGACCGTCTCGCCCGGGTCGATCACGCCGGTGACCGCGGTCCAGGCGCCGGTGTCCGCGCGGCGGACCAGGAGGACCTGGCGGACCGGCCTCCTCGCGGACGATCACCGCCGTGACACCGGTCAGCCAGAGCAGCTCGGTGCCCACCCGCTCGCGCAGGCGGAGGATGAAGTCGGGGTCGCCACGTCGTCCGGCTCCCGAGCCCTAGCCGGCGAGCGCGCCGGCGTCGAACGGCTCGGGACGGAAGTCGAAGGCGACCACCCCGGCCGTGTCGAGCAGCGGCCCGACGAGGCCCTTGAAGGCGTCGTGCGCCGGATCGAACAGGCCGGGGCCGTCGACCGCCGGGCGGCCGATGTAGTAGTTCAGGTCGCCCTCGGACGCGAAGGTCAGCAGGAACGCGCGGTCGAAGCCCTCGCCCGCGCCCTCGGTGCTGAGCTGCGGGCCGTTCTCGATCGAGACGATGTACGGGCGGCCGTCGCGGAGGCACTCCTCGCCGAGCGCGAGGAAGGACGCGATCACGCCGTCCACCTCGGCGACGAGCGCCGTCGGCCTGAAGCGGAACAGGACGATGTGCCGGATGGTGCCCGGGCGGTAGTCCGCGGCGACGAAGCGCTCGGGGCCGACCTCGGCGATCGCGCGGGCGGCGCGGTCGGGCCGCTCGTCCAGCGGGAGCCGATCGTCTCGGGGCCGCGGCGACGACCTCCGCTGCCGTGGTCTCCACTGCCGGGGTGCTGAATCCTGTGTCGCTCATGCCGACGCCTCTCCGGCGCGGGCGGCACGCCGCCGCTCACGATACCCCTCGACCAGGTTGTAGACGACCGGCAGCACGACCAGGGTGAGCACGGTCGAGGACACCAGGCCGCCGATCACGACGATCGCCAGCGGCTGCGAGATGAAGCCGCCGTGGCCGGTGATGCCGAGCGCCATCGGCAGCAGCGCGAAGATCGTCGCGAGCGCCGTCATCAGGATCGGGCGCAGCCGCCGCTCGGTGCCGTGCAGCAGCGCCTCGCGCACGGGCATCCCCCGCTCGCGGTACTGGTTCACCAGGTCGATCAGCACGATCGCGTTGGTGACCACGATGCCGATCAGCATCAGCACGCCGATCAGCGAGGGCACGCCGAGCGGCACGCCGGTGAGCACCTGCAGCAGGATCGCGCCGGTCGCCGCGAACGGCACCGACACCAGCAGCAGCAGCGGCTGCAGGAGCGAGCGGAACGTGGCGACCATCACGACGTAGACGATCAGGATCGCCACCAGCAGCGCGATCCCGAGCTGCGAGAACGCGTCGCTCTGATCGGCCGTGACGCCGCCGAGCGAGGCGGAGACGCCGGCCGGCAGCTCGGTGTCGTCGATCGCGCTCTGCACCGCGACGTTCGCCGAGGCGAGGTCGTCGCCCTCCGGGGTCACAGTGATCGTGGCGGTGCGCTGCCCGCGCTCGGTGGTGATGCTCGCGGGCCCGTCGGTCCGCTCGACGACGGCGAGCGAGGAGAGCGGCACCGTCCCGGTGCGCGTCGGGATCTCGAGGGCCGACAGCTCGTCGAGGGTGGCCGGCGGCTGCGCGTCGGCGAGGTAGACGGAGAGGGTGCGGTCGTCGATCACGACACTGCCCGTCTGCGTCGGCTGCAGCGCCTGGCTGACGAGCGTGCCGACCGCGACCTCGGTGAGCCGGCGTCGGCGGCCGCCGCGCGGTCGACCCGCACGGCGATGTAGGGCAGCGAGGAGGAGAGGTTGCTCTCGGCCTGGCTGATGCCGTCGGTGCCGCGCAGCGCCGTGAGCAGCGCGTCGTTCGCGCTCTGCAGGTCGCTCTGCGAGGCGGTGGAGAGGTCGACCTCGATGTTCGAGGAGGCGCCGAAGCCGGAAGACGCGGCGACGCTGATGTCGTCGGCCGAGGCGACCGAGCCGAGCGCCGTGCGGACGTCGGCCTGCACGGTCTCCTGGTCGGCCGACTCGTCGGTGGTGACGGAGTAGCGGATCGAGGTGCCGCCGCCTCCGCCGCCGAACGCGCTCTGCAGCCCGCCGCCCGCCGAGCCGATCGAGAGCTGCACGGTCTGCACGCCGCCGACCTCGAGGATCGCCGCACTGGCCTGCTGCGCGGTCGCGTCCTGCGCGTCCAGGCTCTGCCCGTCGGGCACGGTCTGGGTGACGGTGAAGGTGTTCTGCCCGCTCGCACCGAGGAAGTTGGTCTTCATCAGCGGGTAGAGCGCGCCGGTGCCGACGAGCACGAGCAGCGCGAGCAGGACGGTCGCGACCGAGTGCTGGAGGGTCCAGGCGATCACGGGGCCGTAGACCCGCTGCAGGCCGGCCGCGCGGCGGGAGTGGCGCGGGCGCTGTGGCGGGCGTGCTCGGGCTCGGCCTCGGGAGCCGGGACCACGGTCTCGCCGGCTGCGCCGCGCTCCTCGGCGAGCGCCGCCTGCGCCGCCTCGCGGACACCGGGGCGCTTGGAGGGCCGGAGGAACCAGTACGCCAGCACCGGCACGATCGTCAGCGCGACGAGCAGCGAGGCGAGCAGCGCGATCGACACCGTCAGCGCGAACGGCCGGAACAGCTCGCCGGTCGTGCCGCCGACGAACGAGATCGGCAGGAACACCGCGACGGTGGTGATCGTCGAGGCGGTGATCGCGCCCGCGACCTCGCGCACCGCGACCGCGATGGTCGCCGCGCGCTCCTCCCCCGCGTCGAGGTGCCGCTTGATGTTCTCGATCACGACGATGGAGTCGTCGACCACCCGGCCGATCGCGATCGTCAGCGCGCCCAGGGTGAGGATGTTCAGCGTGTAACCCGCGGTCTGCAGGCCGATGAAGGTGATCAGCACCGAGGTCGGGATCGAGATCGCCGTGACCAGCGTCGAGCGCACCGAGAGCAGGAACAGCAGGATCACGAGCACCGCGAAGACGAGGCCGAGCGCCCCCCTCCTGCGCGAGCGACTCGATCGAGTCCTGGATGTAGGGGGCCTGGTCGAAGACCGAGGTGAAGGTCGCGTTCTCGCCGAGCGACGCCTCGAGATCCGGCAGCAGCGCCGTGACGCCGGTGGAGACCTCGACCGTGTTCGCCGCGGGGAGCTTGGTGATCGAGAGGGTCAGCGCCGGCTGGCCGTTCACCCGCGAGATCGAGGTGATCGGGGCGTCGGTGACGGCCACGGTGGCGACGGAGCCGAGGGTGGGGGCCGGCGTGGGCGCGAGGGCACCGCCGACCTGGATGCCGGCGGCCGCAGAGGCTCCGGCGGACCGGATCAGCGGCAGCGCCGCGATCGCGTCGGTCGAGTCGAGCTTGACGCCGGACTGCACCGAGAAGGTGCTGCCGTCCTGGGTGATCTCGCCGCCGGCGACCAGCACGCCGTTCTGCTGCAGCGCGGTGCGGATGTCGGCGGTCGAGAGGCCGGCGGCGTTGAGCGCTGCGTCGTCCGGGGTGATCGTGACGCGCTGCGCGCTCTCGCCGACCAGGGCGACCTCGCGGACGCCGTCCACCTTCTCCAGGTCCGGGATGACGCTCGTGCGCAGGCGGTCGGCGAGCGCCTTCGCGTCACCGTCGCTCGAGACGGCGAGCTGCAGCACCGGCAGGTCGTCGAACGAGCCGGTCACCACCTGCGGGTCGACGCCGTCCGGGAGCGTGCTCTTGATCCGGTTGATCGCCTGCAGGATCTTCTGCTCGGCGGTCGCCAGGTCGGTGCCGTAGGCGAAGGAGGCGGAGATCAGCGACGAGTTCGTGGACGAGGTCGCGCTGGTCGTCTCGAGCCCGGGAACGCCCTGGATGGCGGTCTCGATCGGCGTCGAGACGTCGTCGTTGACCACCTCCGGAGCGGCGCCCGGGTAGCTCGAGATCACCGCCAGCTGCGGGAAGGAGATCGACGGCGCGAGCTCCTGCTTCAGCCCGGTGAGGGCGACGCCGCCGAAGACGGCGATGACGACGGTGACGAGCGCGATGAGCGCCCGGTTCTTCATGCTGAGGACCGCGAGGAGATGCACGCCGTGAGTCTTCCATCAGCTGGCTGAGTATTCGTCCCCCTCCGGGAGGACCTGGAGGATCAGACGACGTCGGCGAGGTAGCCGGTGTCGGCCGCCGGGTGGCGCGCGACCTGGCTCCAGGCGACGGCGAGCGCGTCCACGGCCCGGTCGGTGATCTCCGGCGAGTAGCCGATCGGGATGCGCAGGAAGCGCTCGAAGGCGCCGTCGATCCCGAAGCGCGGGCCGGCCGTGATCAGCAGACCCGAGGTGCGGGCGGCGAGAGCGAGCTGCGAGCTGGCCGGGCGGCCGAGGCCGACCCAGGTGGAGAGGCCGCCGGAGACCCGCGGCACACTCCACTCCGGGATCGCGCGGGCGAGCGCCGCCTCGAGGTGGTCGCGGCCGGCGCGCAGCTGCTCGCGGCGCAGCTCCAGCACGCCGTCCATCCGGCCGAGCATGTCGGCGACCAGGAGCTGCTCGACGATCGGGCTGCCGAGGTCGCCGGCCGAGCGCGCGGCGACGAGCTTGCGGACGACGCTCCGCTCGGCGCGGATCCAGCCGATCCGGATGCCGCCCCAGAGCGTCTTGCCGACCGAGCCGATCGAGATCACCGTGCCCTCGGGCCCGTAGGAGGCGAAGGGCAGCGGCGACATCCGCCGGTCGATGTCGAGCTCGGCGGTGGTCTCGTCGGCGATGATCAGCGTGCCCTGGCGGCCGCGGCGGCGATGGCCCGCTCGCGCAGGTCGACGGCCATCGAGCGGCCGGTCGGGTTGTGGAAGTCGGGCATCAGGTAGGCGAGCGTCGGGCTGGTGCCGCGGATCGCCGCGATCAGGCCCTCGCCGTCCCAGCCGTCGGCGCCGTCCACGTTGACCGGCACCAGCCGGGCGCCGGCGAGCCGGAGCGCCTCGTAGGCGTGCGGGTAGGTCGGCGCCTCGATCAGGGCGCGGTCGCCGCGGGAGCAGGGTGCGCGCGACGAGCGCGATCGCGTGCTGCGCGCCGATCGTCACCATGATCTGGCCGGGCTCGGTGCGCAGGCCGCGGCGGGTGTAGCGCTCGGCGATCGCGCGGCGCAGCAGCGGCAGGCCGACGGTGTCGTAGGAGCCGTCCTCGAAGTACTCCGGCGCGAGGCGCGCGGCGCGGGCGTAGGCCTCGGCGAGCTCGGGCACGGCGGGCAGCGCCGCCTTGGTGAAGTCGACGAAGTCGGGCGCGAGGGTCGGCACGGCGTGCACCGCGGCGCCGGGCAGGCGGGTCGCGCTGCCGGAGCCGCGGACGCTGACGAGGTAGCCGCTGTCGCGCAGCTCGCGGTAGGCAGCGGCCACGGTGGTGCGGCTCACGCCGAGCCGCGCCGACAGCTCGCGCTCGGCGGGGAGCCGGCTGTCCGTCGGGATGCGGCCGTCGATGCTGAGCAGGCGGATGCGGTCGGCGAGGGCGAGGTACGCGGGGCGGGTGCCGCGCTGCTCGCGCCAGTCGCCGAGGAGGGTCTGCAGGGCGCGCACGCCGAAGTGGACATCAGCCATGCGTCCAA